>NZ_CP011340.1:1316250-2632500 GCF_001278075.1 Streptomyces pristinaespiralis
TGCTGGTCGCCTGGATCGGTATGGCCGCGTTCGCCGTCCACGGCGTCGCACTGGTGGTCGCTGCCCGCTCGTACCGGCTTCGGACCAGCTCCACCCGGCCGGGCGCGGTTTGTCACAGTCCGGCCGAGCGCTCACCCTGCTCGCCGCGGCCGTGAAGCTGCCCGGCCCGAATCGCGTCCGCCGGGACCTCGAAGACGATCTCGAGTCCGTCCCGCTCGTCCGTCTGCTCGCCGACACGCGTGAAGCCGAAGCCCGCGATGGTGGCCAGGGAGGCGGTGTTGTCGGGTCTGACACTGGCCCGCACGGCCCTGACACCGGGTTCGTCGGCGGCCCTGGCGAGCAGCGCCGCCAGCATGGCGCGGGCATAGCCCTGGCGGCGGTACCGGGGCACGACGGTGTAGCCGACCTCGACCGTGCCGGCCTCGTCCGGCGGTCCGTGGAACCCGGCGTCGCCGACGACGGTCCCGTCCGGCTCGGACACCGCGGCCCGTGTGATCCAGGGTGCGGCAGACGGGTCCTTGGCGATCTGTTCGGCCCGGTAGCCGAAGATCCAGCGTGCCCGGTCGCTGACAAAGTATTCGTCGAGGGCGACCCCGGCCTCGGCGCTGCCGCCGACGAGGTCACCGTCGGCGAGCACCCGCAGCGCCGGTGCTCCGAGTTCGACGAAGCGAACGCGTCTGGTCGTGGAGAGAGGTTGGTTGTTCATCGCGGAGATGCTCGCCCGGTGCCGAGAGCGTGTCCACAGCTTTTCGGTCTCGGCCGACGTGGTGTCCGAGAGTGGAAGCGCGGCCTGTCGCTCCGGTGCGCGTCTTCTGCCCTTGGTCGGATCAGAACGCGCGGAAGTCCTGGAACGATGGTTCGAACGAAGGGTCGGGCAAGCGGTAGGCCTTGCACCGGGTCTCCCGTTCGTCCTGAGGTCCGACGCCGATCGCCTCGCCGGGGAAGGCCTCGGGGATCACCGTCCATCCCAGGTTCCGCTCGTAGTACTGCACGGCCGTGTGCACGGACGGCCACCAGTCGTCGTCGATGACGATCAGGCCCCCGGGTCGGACGATCTTGCGCAAGAAGTAGAGGTCGACGAAGACTTCGTGGAACCGGTGACTGCCGTCCACGAAGGCCGCGTCGGCGATGAAGCCTTCGGTCAGGAGCCGAGGGAGCGCGATCGACGAAGGCGTGAGCATGAGCGTGGCGATCGAGTCCAGCCCCGCGGCGCGCAGCAGGTCCCAGCCGGCGTTGGAGTACTCGCGTTCCTGGAACGGGTCGATGATGACGTGCCGGGCACGCGGACGGTCGACGGCTGCCAGCGCCTCACCGATGGCGAGCGCGGAGCCGGCGTAGGCGAGACCGACCTCGACAACCTTCTCCGCTCCCTCGGAGATCATCAGATCGCGCAACTGGTCGCAGTGCCGCTCGGGCAACGTGACGGTCTCGAAGTCTTGCTCGCGGCCTCGCGTCCGCGGCGGCCCCTCCCGCGTGAGTCGGCGACGCACCTCGCGGACCCGCGTCACACGTTCAGCCGTGCCCGTCATGCTGACCACTCCTCCGCGGTGGGACCGCACCTGATTCCCACCATAGGAGGGGAGGCGAACCCGCGGGGGGAGGCGCTTGCGGGAGCCGCGGCGACGGGCGGGCAGCAGCCCGGCGGGCAGCGCCGGCGGCGAGCCGGGCTGCTCGTTCCCGCAGCAGAGGTACGTGGCTGCGGGACTCGCCGGCTACGCGTACGTGCCTCCGACGACGGCCATGGAGGTGCGTCAGTGCCGAGCGCGGAGGGTCCGGAACCGGCCATGGAGGTGCGTCAGTGCTGAGCGCGGAGGGTCCGGAGCCGGGCCTCGGTGCCGAGCACGGAAGGTCCGGAGCCGGGCCTCGGTGCCGAGCACGGAAGGTCCGGAACCGGGCCTCGCTGCCGACCGCGGAGGCCGCGCCGGGACCGGCACGGCCCCGGGCTCAGGTCAGCCGCCGGAGACGGCCCGCAGGTGGGTCTTGCCGCGGCGTACGCCGGGCACCGCGCTCGACTGGTTCTCCCGGAGGACCAGCGTCATCCGGGTGTACTCCTTGTCGCGCAGGGTCGTCGGTGTCTCGTCGATGATCCGGCACTGGGTGCGGCCCCAGCGCGGGTCGGGGTGGTTCACCGGCCGTACCGCTCCGTCGTGGTGGATCGCGAGCGCGCCCACGGCGCTCATCCAGTGCGGCAGCCCGCACCGGTAGGCGGCGTCCATGATCGGGTCGTCGGCGATGTCGTCACGAATGGCTTGAAGCACATCGTCGTCGCCGTGCTTGTCGAGGGCCGCCGCCAGTTGTGCCATCAACGGCAGGCACCAGCTCGTCTCGTGCTCGCCCAGCACGGTGCGCGCGTCGGGGTGGAAGAGCACGAACCGCAGGAAGTTGCGGTCCGGCATGGCGGTGGGGTGGGGTCCGATGCCACGGAAGAGGGCATCGAACGCGGGGTTGGTGTGGGCGACGTCCCAGTGCCGGTCGAAGAGCACGGAAGGCAGCGGCACCGCGTCCATCATCGTGGCGTAGTCCCGGAGATAGGCAAGCGTCTCGGGGTCCGAGGGCCCTTCCGGCCGCGACGGCGGCTGCGGCGAGGGCTCCGGCGGACGTACGGGCACCGGCGGCGGGACGGGCGCCGCGGGGCCGGAGGGTGCGGGGCGGCGCGCCGGGCGTGAGGGCGGCACCGGCCCTGACGGCCTGACGGGCGTCTCCCCGCCGAAGGAGTCGTACTGCGCGGGTGCGTCCCGGTCGACGGCGAGGCGCAGCAGCCGCCCGCCCTGCTGGTCGTTGAGCTCCAGGGCGTCGATCAGGGCGCAGAGCGTGTCCTCCGGCCACTGCCGGCCCGGGGTGCGTTCCCACGTGGCGTAGGTGTAGGCGGTGATGCCGAGGCGTGCCGCGACCTCCTCGAGGCTCAGGCCCAGTTCCTCACGGCGTCGCTTGAGGGCGTCCCCGAGTCGCTTCGTACGGGCCGTGGCCCGCGCGGCGCCGACGGGGCTGAGGCGTCCGTGGACACCCCGGCGTTCGACGCCCACCTCATGTGTCATCGAGAACGCCACCCTTCTCGGAGCCGGCCGCAAGTCCTGCTGCGACAGCGCCCTTTGGATCTTCACACCGCGTGGCGATCCTGCTACCGCGAACAAGGGGATGTCAACTATCGTGGCATTCCACGCCGCTGAGCGCTCAATTCGCGCCACAGCTGTGGCAAGACCTTGGCTGCCATGACCTGAATAGGGTTAACTTCCGGCAGCCCCATAGGATGCGGGGCTACCTCGCGTGATCTAGGAGACCTACTGGTGACAGACGGCTTCTCGGTTCCGGGTCCGACGGCCACAGGCCCTCTGGCGGCATCGGTTGCCCGGGTCGCCGAACTTGCGGACAAGCTCGGAATGAGCCACAGCGAGGTCTTCGACGTCCAGAAGCTGTCCGAGGCGTCGGGGGTTCCCACCGACGTCGTACGGGCCCTCCTCGACGGGCGGCCGGCCGGCGAACCGGACCTCCAGGCACGTTTCCTGCAACGCTTCGACCTGCTGCGACGCACCCGGCTCAAGCCCAACGGCCGCCGGTACACCCAGCAGGAGATCGCCGACGGCGCGGGGATGTCGCGCCAGCAGGCGGGGGCGCTCATCAACGGCGACCGCCGGCCGACGATGGAGCATTGTGACGCGATCCAGCGCTTCTTCAAGGTGCACGCCGGCTTCCTGACCGCCGACGACGCCGACGCGCTCGACAGCGCCCTCCAGCGCACGGAGCAGAGCCTGCTCCAGGACTACGCGGGTGACGGCGACCCGCTGGAGCGGCTGCTCCAGGACCACGGCGTGCGCGGCATCGCCTGGCGCGCGGCCCAACTCCCCACCGACAAGCACCGGGACAAGGTGACCGAATGGCTCGACATGCTTCTGGAGAGCGTGAAACCGGCGCCTGACGCCCCCACGGAGCCCTGATTTCCGGACAGGCTTGGATTTGTACGTGTCTCAACAGGATCTGACGGGGAGGGGAGAGCGGTGAGCATAGGCAAAGAGATGCGCCGGCTGTGCGGCGAGCTGGTCGGCGGGATCGATCTGCCCGCACCGGCAGAACCCGCAGACCTCTACTCCGCCCTGTGCCGCGGCATGAGCAAACGCCGTGGCAGGCCAGTGCGTTACCGCATGGCGTCCTTCCCGCCGGGCACCGCGAGCGGGCTGTGGCTCGACATGGCCGAGCAGGACCTCGTGGTGATCGAGGAGCGCACCGCTCCCGACCACCAGCTGGTGATTCTCGGCCATGAGCTGTGGCACATGAAGGCCGGACACTGCAGCCACCACGTCGAGGGCGCCGCCGTCGCCGCACGGCTGCTGTCCGACGAGGCCGACCTCCAGGCGACCGTCCTCAAGGTCGCCGCCCGCACCCGCTTCGACCAGGCCGAGGAGAACGAGGCGGAGAGCTTCGGTCTGCTGCTCGGCAGCAAGTGCCGTGCGTGGCTGGCCGGTTCGAACGGAAGGGGTCCGGTCCGGCGTGACGGCCTGGCCGGCCGCATCGAGGCGTCGCTGGGATACCGCGGGCCACAGGGCTGAGGCGTGAACGGACCGGACTACTACATCCCCGCGGCCGCCCTCGGAATCGCACTCGCGTTCAAAATCCCGGGAATGCGGCGCGACTGGCGCGACCCGCTGCTCCGGTCCGTCTGCGCCTTGCTCGTCCTGGGCGCGTCCACGTTCTTCTTCGCCGCGCCGCCCACCATCGCCGAGGTCAACCGCATCACCGGCGTGCCCAACATCTCGGCCCCGCTGGTCTACTGCATCCTGTCCGCGTTCAGCGCGTCCTGCCTGGTCCTCCTCGTCAACTGGCGCGGCGGACCGCCCGAGGAGACCCGCCGGATCTCCCTGCGCTGGATGGGCGCGTACAGCGTCGTCGTCGTGGCGCTCGTCGTGCTCTTCGCCCTGGGCGACGCCCCGGTGGAACGGCTGCGGGACCTGGACACGTACTACGCCAGGACGCCGTACATGCGCGAGATGATCGCGCTGTACCTGGCCGCGCACAGCGTCGCGGCCGTGGGCATGACCGTCCTGTGCTGGCGCTGGTCGCTGAAGGTCCGCGGCTGGCTCCGCGGCGGGTTGGTGATCATCGTCGTCGGATCGCTGTTCAACCTCGCCTACGGTGTCACCAAGTCGGCCGCCGTGGGCGCCCGCTGGGCCGGACACGACTGGGACCACCTGTCCACGCTCGCCGCGCCGCCGCTCGCCTCGGTCGGCGCGCTGCTGAGCGCCGTCGGCTTCGTACTTCCGCTCGCGGGCCAGCGGCTGTCCGACAGCTGGCACGCCTGGGCCGCCTACCGGCGGCTCGGAACCCTGTGGCGCGAACTGCGTTCCGCCGCTCCCGACCACAGCCCCTCCGTGCGGATCTCGTGGCTCTCACCGGTCGAACTGCGGGTGACCCAGCGGGAGTCCGACATCCACGACGGCATGCTCCAGCTCGACCCGTACTTCGACCGCGTCCTGCGGACGGAGGCCTACGACCGGGCTCTCGCCGAAGGGGCCGGCCCCCGGGAGGCGGACGCGATCGCGGACGCGGCGATGGTCGCCGCGGCACTGCGGGCCCGCGCCGCCGACCCCGAGGGGCGGATAGTCAGGTCGGCAGAGGCCTACACCTCCGTCGCAGCCACGGGACCGCGCGATCTCGTGCGCATGTCCCTCGCGCTGCGTCATTCACCCGTCGTCGCAGCAGCGCGCATGCGTGCGGCCAGGTCAGAGAGCGGCACCCTATGAGCAGCGATCCCGTGAGAACCAGCAGGAACAAACACCGCAGAGCCGTGGTGATCGGCGGCGGCCTGGCCGGCATGCTGGCGGCCGGTGTCCTTCGTGAGTACGCCGAGGAGGTCACCGTCGTCGAGCGCGACGTCCTGCCGGAGGGGCCGCTCTCGCGCAGGAGCCTCCCCCAGGCGCACCACGCGCACCTGCTGTGGTCGGGCGGGGCACGGGCGATGGAGTCGCTGCTGCCGGGCACCACGGACCGCTGGCTCGCCGCCGGCGCCCGCCGCATCCCGCTGCCCACCGGGCTGGTGTCGATGTCGGCGCAGGGCTGGTTCCGCCGCTTCCCCGAGATGCAGTTCCTCATCGCCTGCAGCCGGGACCTGCTCGACTGGGTCGTACGGGACGAGGTGCTCGCGAGCCCCCGCGTCACCGTCCTCAGGCGGACCGAGCTGCTGGGCCTCGAGGGCGGCGCGGGCCGTGTCCACGGCGTACGGGTGCGGGGCGAGGAGGCGGGCGAGCGGGTGCTCCCCGCCGACCTGGTCGTCGACGCCGGTGGCCGGGGGTCCCGGGCCCCCGAGTGGCTGCGGGCGCTGGGCGTCGGCGAGGTCCGTGAGGAGAAGGTCGACTCCGGGCTCGCCTACGCCAGCAGGATCTTCCGCGCCCCCGCGGGCTCGGAGGAGTACCCGGTCGTCAATGTGCAGGCCGACGCCCGCGAGCCCAGACCGGGCTGCACGGCCACGATCGTGCCCATCGAGGGCGGCCGGTGGCTGGTGACGCTGTCCGGCACGCGCGGGGGGCAGCCGACGAACGCCGCCGACGAGTTCGAGGACTTCGCGCGTTCCGTCCGCCACCCCGTCGTCGCCGAGCTCATCTCCCGTGCCGAGCCCCTGACCGACGTCGTCGTCTCACGCAGCACCGTCAACCGCAGGCGCTTCTACGAGAAGCTGGGCGACTGGCCGGAGGGCTTCGTCGCCGTCGGCGACTCGGTCGCCACCTACAACCCCGTCTACGGGCACGGAATGTCGGTCGCGGCCCAGGGCGTCGTCGCGCTGCGGCGGGCACTGGCCCTGCACGGCATGGGCTCCCCCGGGCTCGCCCGCCGCGTGCAGCGCTCGCTCGCCGGGCCGGTCGGCACGGCCTGGGACCTGGCCACCGGACAGGACATCCTCTACCCCGGGGCGATCGGCAAGGACCCCGGCGCCGGGGCGAAGGTGCTCAGGCACTACGTCGACCGGCTGATGCTCACGGCGACGGGACGGCCGCTCGTCGCCAAGGCCCTGTTCGACGTGATGACTCTGTCCGCGCCGACGAGTTCGCTGCTGAAGCCGGAGATCGCGCTCGCGGTGCTGCGCGGCCCCGCGCTGAAGCCGCTGACCGGGCCACCGCTGAGCGACGACGAGCTGCGCATCGCGAAGGAACCGCGCGGGGAGCGGGAGGCGGACCCGGCGGACGCCTGAACCCGGCGGGGACGGCGCGCGGGCGGCGCGGACGCGACGGACGCCGGACCCGGCGAGCGGGCGGCGAACCCCGGAAGCCGGACCCCGCCGGGGACCGGCGCCTGCGCGGCGGGGATCGGCGCATGGCACGTCACAGGCATCGCCTAGGCTCAGCGGCAATATGAACGGCAATCACTCAGGCAGCACCCGCGCCGGGACGGGCGGCCGGACTCCGATGGAGCCGAAGGCCGACCGCGAGACCGTGCGCCGGCACAACCTCAGCCTGGTCCTGCGGACGGTCCGCGACCAGGTCGAGGCCACCCGCGCCGGTGTCGCGGCCCGCGTGGGGCTGACCCGTGCCGCCGTCTCCTCACTGGTCGAGCAGCTGATCGAGAGCGGCTTCCTGTCCGAGTCGGGCAAGACGTTCAGCGGCCAGGCGGGCCGGCCGGGCACGGTGCTCAAGGTCGCGCGCACCGGCCTCGCGGGCATCGGCGTCGAGATCAACGTCGACTACGTCGCGGTGTGCGTCGTCGACCTCGCCGGCACCGACCGGGTGCGGCTCGTGGAGCATCTCGACAACCGGGGCGCCGCGCCGGCCGAGGTCTTCGGCCGCGCCGCCCGGATCGCGGCCCGCGCGCTGGCGTCGGCGACCGAGCAGGAACTGCGGCCGGTCGGCGCGGAGCTGGCCCTGCCGGGCCTGATCTCCGGCGGCTCGGTGCTCCAGGCGCCCAACCTCGGCTGGACCTCCGTGCCGGCGGAGGCCCCGTTCGCCGAGGCCCTCGCCGCGCTGCTGCCGGGGCCGCCCGCGCTGCCGGTGCGCTCCGAGAACGAGGCGAACCTCGCCGCGCTCGCCGAGCTGTGGTTCGGCGGCCTCGGCGACGTGCGCAGCTTCCTGTACCTGACGGGCGAGATCGGTGTCGGCGGCGCGCTGGTGCTGGACGGCGAACTGCTGCGCGGGGCGAACGGGTTCGCCGGCGAGATCGGCCATGTCTCCGTCTCGGACGACGGCCCGCTGTGCCGGTGCGGGTCGCGCGGCTGTCTGGAGCAGTACGCCGGCCAGGCGGCGCTGCTGCGCGCGGCCGGTCTCGACGAACGCGCAGGAGCGGCGGGCATGGCGGAGCTGGAGCACCGTGCCCGTGCGGGCGACGACGCGGCGCTCGCGGCGCTGGCCGGGGCGGGCAGGGCGCTGGGGCGCGCGCTGTCCGGCGCGGTGAACCTCTTCGACCCGGACGCGGTGGTGCTGGGCGGCGTCTACCGCCCCCTGATGCCATGGCTGGGCCCGCCGACGGGCGCGGAGCTGGAGGCCCGCGTGGTCTCCGGCCTGTGGTCCCCGACGAGCGCCCGGCTGCGGGCGTCCTCGCCGGCGGCGGACGCCGCCCGGGGGGCGGCGGCCCTCGTCGTACAGGACGTCCTGGCCGACCCGGTGGCGTACGCGCCGCGCCCGTCGGCGTGACGGGACGCCTGCCTCGGCCCGGCGCAGCGGTTCGACGACCGGTTCCGCCTCGCTCGGTCCGCCCGGTCGGATCCTC
The DNA here is from genome assembly GCF_001278075.1 of Streptomyces pristinaespiralis. Lineage (GTDB taxonomy): Bacteria > Actinomycetota > Actinomycetes > Streptomycetales > Streptomycetaceae > Streptomyces > Streptomyces pristinaespiralis. Next base: position 1,324,933 of record NZ_CP011340.1, read on the forward strand.
TTCCATGATCGCTGACCCCGGCGGGCCGGTCCGGCCGCGGTGCGGGATGAGCCCGAGGGCGACGGGGAGACCACTGCCGGGCCCCGGCTGCCCTGCCCGCCCGCGCGAAGGGACGACATGGACGACATGACAGCCACGAGACGGTCACCGTGGCGAATGATCGGCCTGGCCCTGGTCCTGTCGGCCGCCACGGGCGCGGGTCTGCTCGCCCTGGTCGCCCGGGAGTTCGACGCCGGTGACTGTGCCGACGCCGCGGCGAGGACCGAGCAGGTCGCCTCCCTGCGCGTCTTCGACATGCCGCCGCCCGGCGCACGTCCTTCGCGGGGGTGGGAGGAGGCGGAGTCCGAGTGCCTGGACGACAGCGGGGAGGCCTGGCTGGCCGTGACGTGGCAGTACGACTGGGGTGCGAGCCGGCAGTCGGTCATGGACCACTATCGTGCGGCGGCCGGCGAGGACGGCTGGTCCGTCGAACCGCCCGACGGCGGCGCGGGTGTGCCCCTGGGCCCGGCCGACGTGTGTTACGCGAAGGACATCGAAGGCGGTCCGGTGCTGCTGCGCATCTTCTTCGACACCCCGGGCGCGTTCGTCGTCAGCGTGGAGTCGAGTCTGGACGGCACACCGATGGGCTGCTGACGGGCCTGCCTCTTCACGGGCAAGGCGGCACGACCGACGGGCAGCCGTCGCCCCTGGCGGGGTGAAGCAGGTCGGCGCCCCGTCCGCGTCACCTCGCGGCGTGCGGCGGCGGTGCCCCCGCTTCCGTCAGGGGCAGGCCGAGCCGGGCCCGTTCGGTGACCCACCGCGTCGGCCGGTAGCGCGGATCACCCGTCGTCCCGTACAGGGCACGGTGCAGCGCGAGCATCCTGGCCGCCCCGATCCGGTCGCCCCAGGCGAGCGGGCCGTGCGGGTAACCGAGCCCGGCGGTGACCGCGAGATCGATGTCGGCGGGCGCGGCGATCGCGCGCTCGGCGATCGACGCCGCGACCGAGACCATGGACGCGAGCAGCCGCTGAGCGACCGATCCGGCGGTGTCACGCACGACGGACACGGGCACGGCGGCCTCCCCGGAACGCGCAAGCACGGCACGTGCGTCGCGTACCGCGTTCGGGTCCGAGGCCGGTGTCATGGCGAGCACCCGCCGGCGCGCGCCCAGGGAGAGCGGGTCGACACCCAGCGTGCGCCCCGCGGGCAGGCCGAGTTCTGCGACGGCCTCGGCGACGGTCGTGCCCCACACGGGCACGAGCACCACGCACCGGTCGCCCGGCCGTGCCCCCTCGTCGAGTACGGCCCCTTCGGCCCGCAGGACGCGGCGTACTTCCTGCGCGTCCGGTGCGTCGCCGGGGACATGGACCGGCCGGGCGGCGTCGCCGGTGACCGGCGGCTCCGCGGGGGCGACCGGCGCCCCGGGACCGTGCTCGTAGAAGCCGCGGCCGGTCTTGCGGCCGTGCAGCCCGGCGGCCACCCGGTTCGGTGTGAGGTACGACGGACGGAGGCGCTCCGAGTGGCGGAACCCCTGCCAGACGGTGTCGATGACGGAGGCGGTGACGTCGAGCCCCGTGAGGTCGGTGAGCTCGAAGGGGCCCATGCGCAGCCCGAGTACGTCACGGGCGATCCGGTCGATGCCGGCCGCGTCGGCGACGTCCTCCTCCAGCAGGGCCAGCGCCTCGGTGATCAGGCCCCGCCCCGCGTGGTTGACGAGGAAACCCGGGGTGTCGGCGACGACGACCGCGCGGTGCCCGCTCTTCTCGACGAGGTCGACGAGGAACGGCACCACGCCGGGGCGGGTGGCGGCGCCGGGGACCACTTCGGCGATCCTCATCAGCGGTACGGGGTTGAAGAAGTGCAGCCCCGCCAGCCGCGACGGGTCGGTCAGCCCGGCCGCGATCCGGGTGACGGACAGCGAGGAGGTGTTGGTCGCGAGGACCGCCGACGCGGGCAGCACCTTCTCCAGGCCGGTGAAGAGCTCCGTCTTGACCGCCAGATCCTCCAGCACCGCCTCCACGACGAGGTCGACGCCGTCGCCGGGAGCGAGCGGGGAGCGCAGCGGCACCAGCCGTTCCACCGCTGCGGCGGCGTCCTCGGCAGAGGTGCGCCCCTTCTCGACGGCGCGGCCGAGCATCCCGCTGACGAACCCGACGGCCTCGTCCACGGCCTCGGGCCGGGCGTCGGCCAGTTCGACGGTGTGTCCGGCGGTCACGGCCCACTGGGCGATCCCCCGGCCCATGACCCCGGCCCCGACGACCCTGATGCGCATGCGGTTCCCTCGTCCCTTGTTCCTCGTGTGCGGCGCGTGGGCCACAGGTGTGTGGCGGCAGGTCCGCGCGCCGGCGCGGCTGTTGTCGGTGCGGCCCGCCGCTGCGGCGTGACAGTGGCTCAGCGCAGATAGACGCGGCCGGGGTCGACGTCCTCACGGAGCAGGCGCAGTTCGGCCGCGGTGGGCGGTTCGACGGTGGTGACCTCGTCGGCGACCTGGAGGTCCCAGCCGGTGGCCGCCCGGACCCGGTCGACGGTGACGCCCGGGTGCACCGCGACCAGCCGCAGCTCCTCCCCCACGCCCTCGCGGGCGAGGATGCCCAGATCGGTGATGACGCGGGTGACTCCCGCACCGCGCGGCGTGATGCCGTCGGCGAGCGCCCGGTCGGGCCCCGGCGAGGTGCAGAAGTCCAGGTCGGCCATGAACGAACGGGGGTCGTGGCGGCGCATCACCACGAACACCTCGCCCGAGTTGGCCATGACCTCCATGGCTCCGCCCGAGCCGGGGAGGCGGACCTTCGGCCTGTCCCAGTCGCCGATGACGGAGGAGTTGAGGTTGCCGTGGCGGTCGATCTGGGCGGCGCCGAGGAAGCCGACGTCGATGTGCCCGCCCTGGAGCACGGAGCCGAAGAGGGTGGCCATGGACAGGACGGCCTCGGCGCCGGTGATGAGGACCGCGTCGGCGATCGTCTCCGGCAGGTGCGAGGGGTGGGCGCCGCAGACCCCGGACTCGTAGACGATCTCGAGCTGGGGCGCGACGGTGAGGTGGGCGAGCGAGGCGGCCAGGGTGGGCAGGCCGATCCCGGCGAACACGGTCCGCCTCCCGGCGAGTTCACGGGACGCGACGACGGAGAGGAGCTCCGAGGAGGTCGCGGTGCCGGCGGCTGTCATCTTCTTCTCTCCGTCGTTCGGTCCGTCGTCGGGTCCTTGGCCGGGCGGCGCGGTCACAGCCGTCGTCCGTAGTTCACGGGCAGGCTCATCGCCTCGCCCACCGCCAGCCCCGCCCAGAACCCCTCGCCCTGCTTGGCGACGTACTCGGCGTGGTCGCGGGTGCCGTACACCCACTCGGCCATCCAGTCGCGCAGCCGGGCCGGGTCCTTGCTGATGTGCGACCAGGACCGGTAGAAGGCGTTGTCCCGGTCGTAGTAGCCCTGTGCGAAGGACGGGTGGGCGCCGCGGGGGCAGGCGACGACGGCGTGGACCGCGTGCGAGGGGATGACCGTCCGGTTGGGGTCGGAGCGCACCACCTCGTCCTCGACGATCTCCTCCACCACCACGACGGCCTTCTTCGCGGCGTAGACCGCCTCCGCCTGGACCCCGGTGAGGCCCCAGACCTGCGTGTTGCCGGAGCGGTCCGCGCGCTGTGCGTGGACGATGGTCACGTCCGGGTTGACCGGCGGGACCACGTAGATCTCCTCCGGGGCTCCGTCCGGGCCGGGGTAGGGCGAAGTCACCTTGCGGATGCCGGGGTTGACCGAGGGCAGGTCGCTTCCGGCGTAGGAGCGCAGCGGGTGGAAGGGCAGGCGCTGGGCCCCGGCGATGTAGCGGCAGATCATCCCGTAGTGGCTGTACTCCTCGAACTCCAGCGGCTCGGGGTCGGCGGCCTCGATGCGCCGCCGCAGCTCTCCGAGCGAACCGGCGGAGGAGTTGCCGACGAAGGAGGAGACCAGCTTGGTGACGCAGCCGCCCGCGAGCAGCTGGTCCACCACGATGTCCGCCGTCATCCGCACCACCGTGAGGTTCCTGCGGCCCTGGCGGATGATCTCGTGGCCGGCGGCCGTCGGGATGAGATGGGTGAAGCCTTCGAGGGACACCGTGTCGCCGTCGTGCACGTACGAGGCGATCGCGTCCTTCATCGTCATGGTCTTGTCCACGGCGCACACGCTGCCAGGACCATTGATTACTGTCCAATACCAAATTAAGGTCGCATTGAGACGCCAGGAGAAATAGCCACCGGGCGTCCACTGGAATCCGGACGGAACGGAACGGGACGACCGTGGAACTGCGCTATCTGACCTCCTTTGTCGCGGTCGCGGAGGAGCTGCACTTCGGCCGCGCCGCCAGACGGCTCCAGATGGCGCAGCCGCCGCTGAGCCAGCAGATCCGCCAGCTCGAGAGGGAGCTCGGGGTCCAGCTGTTCGAGCGCAACACCCGCTCGGTACGGCTCACCAGCGCAGGGCAGTCCTTCCTCAAGCCGGTACGCACCGTCCTGGACGACCTGGACATCGCCGTACGGGTGGCGAAGGCGGCGGGCCAGGGAGAGTACGGGCGGGTCACCGTCGGCTTCGCCGGCGCCTCCTCGCACCACACCCTGCCCCTGCTCACCCGGGCGGTCCGCGCCGCCCATCCCGGACTGGAGCTGGTCATGCAGGGCCAGACCTACGCCGATGTCGCGCTGGCCAAGGTCGCGGACGGCTCGCTCGACCTGGGCTTCGTGCGGCTGCCCGCCGGCCGGCCCGGCGTCGAGACCCGGGTGATCGGCGAGGAGGAACTGCTGTGCGCCCTGCCCCAGGACCACCCCCTCGCGAGCCAGGAGCGGATCCCCGTGGCCGACCTGGCAGGGGAGCCGTTCGTCAGTTTCCCCGCCAACGCCGGCTCCACGTTGCGCGACGCCACGTTCCGGGCCTGCGAGGAGGCGGGGTTCCATCCCCGTGTGGTGCAGGAGGCCCCGGACTCGTACACGATCCTGGCGCTGGTGGCGGCGGGCGTGGGCGTGACGCTCACCCTCTCCTCCTGTCTGCACATCCAGCAGACGGGCCTGGTGCACCGGCCGCTGGCCGGCCCGCCGACCCGGCTCCAGGCTGCGCTGGCCTGGCGCACCGACAATCCGTCCGCGGCCCTGCGCAGTGTGCTGGCGGTGGCCGCCGAGGCACTGCCGACACCCGCCGGACCGGCCGGCATGCCGCGCGACTGACCGTTCCTATTCAGTGAGCAGGAGTGGGTTCTGGACCCATTCCTGGTCGCTGCGGGCACCCCGAACGGTGTTGGGTGCCCTGGTTGCCCGCTTTCGTTCCGCGTCCGGTGGCACGCATCGTGTGCGTGGTCCGGGGATGCGGGGGCGGGTTTCCTCGCGCCCGAGGGTGCCCGGGCCGGCCTGGACGGTCCGATGCCCCGCACGATCGCTCTGGTCGTGCGGGGGCGGTGTCGTCCGTCGCCGGATCGGGTGCCCTTGGGCGCGTCTGCCGATCGCGATGCTCGCGGCATCGTGCCGGCTGGTCTTTCGGGTGGTGCTGGTGAGGGGCTTCTGCCAGTGCTGCGCTCCCCATTTGGATGTGTAGGCGGGGTCGACGGCGATGATCGTCATACCCGTCCGGTCGGCCATGGAGACGAGGCGGGCACGCAGGCGTCCGGTGGGCATGCCGGAGATCAGCTGCCGGAACCTTCGCCTGCGGCCGTGCTTCTCCCTGGTCTTCTCGGCCTGGAAGTCGAGGTCCTCGACCGCGATCGCCTTCACGCCGCAGGCCTTGGCCCAGTGCAGGAGTCGGGTGAGGGCGTGGCGGACCTGGGCGTCGCGGTGGGGGGCGCTGCCGGTGAGGTCGTAGGCGAAGCGGCGGGGTTCACCGCATGGGTTGCCGTGGGTGTCCAGGCGCCAGGCGGCGAGGTGGTCGGCGTTGGTGTCGACGCCGATCACGCCGTGGGCGAGGGCGGCTTCGAGCGGAACGGTAGGGGTGGGTGGGATCTGCCAGGAGGCGGTGAGATACCAGCGGTCGCGTCCGGTGTCGTGGTGGATGCGGTAGGCCACCGCCCGGTTCGCTGCCACACGGTCCGCCCACTCGGAGCCCCGGTGCGCGAACCGCACCCGCCCGGCGAGTGCGTACCGTCCGTGCGCGGCGTTCGCCAGATGCGCCAGCGGGGCCGGGAGCTTGATGCTGACGTCGCCTTCGGGGGTGATGCGGATCGTCTCGTTACCGAACCTCTTCCCCGACTCACCATCCGCCTGGAAGAACCAGCGCCCGGCCTCCCACCGCCGGCGCCACTGGGCTGCGGTCAGCCCCGCCTCGGCAAGGTGATGCCCGGTACGGGCCAGCCGTCGGCCGCCGCACACCACACGCACCCGGCCCGCGTCCCGGTCGGCCCGCACCCGCCCAAGACGGTCCTCCAGCACCCGCAGACGCCGGGTTTTGTGGAACCACTCGTGCGCGGAACGGTAGCCGCCCGGGACCCGCCGGGTGCCCTTCGCCCCGACCGGCAGCGACAACCGGTGAGCGATCGTCCTGATACCGGCTTCGAGGCCCTGGATGTGCGCGGCCTGGCCGCGCCGGGCGAGCGCCCACTGATCGTGCGTGGCCTTCGTAATCGACCCCGCCCACCGCGACGACGACACCCCCGTCAGGCCGCGCTTCCGGACCGCCCACGACTCGCTGTCGTGCTCCAGACCCTCCACACACCGCGCCTTGAGATCACGCGAGGCCAGCGACCCGAGATGCGCACCCACCAGCCGCAGCACCTCCTCATCCCCGGCTGTCAGGCCCTTGAGCCGCGTACGCACTGCCACACCCGAAGGTCCGGAAGCCACGAACGGCGCCGCCACCTCCCGCAGACCACCCACAGCGATCACCCCCTCCGCACCGGACCACACACACCCGCCACCACCCCCAACGACCCGCCCCCGCAAAGGTCACCCATTCGACAGGCGAACCCCCGTCCACCCCGCGAGCCCTCACACACCACAGCCCACAACCACTCACCGGTACACGGCAGAACTCACTCATACGAAGTCAAACAGCGGCAGTTCACGACCCCTCACCACCCCGCGCGACCGGCCCTCGCCGCCGCGCGACCGCCCTGCGCGACCGACCCTCACCGCCAGGCCTACCGGGCCACATCACCCCGCGCGATTGATTCGTCCGGCGTCTCAATCGAACCCCGATCGGATATTGGACCGGACGCGGCGGCCGGTGGAAGGGTCGACAGAGCATCACCCGCCCGTACCCAGGAAGGCCACCGCATGTCCGGTCAGCCCGATGTCGTCATCTGCGAACCGCTCCGCACCCCGATCGGCAGGTTCGGCGGCGCCCTCTCGAGCCTGCGTCCCGCCGCTCTCGCGGCGCACGTGATCGCGGAGGTGGTCCGCCGCACCGGCATCGACCCCGGCCAGGTCGACGAGGTCATCCTCGGTCACGCCTATCCGACGTCCGACGCCCCGGCGATCGGACGGGTGGCCGCCCTGGACGCCGGGCTGCCGGTGTCCGTGACCGGGGTGCAGGTCGACCGTCGTTGCGGCTCGGGCCTTCAGGCGGTGCTCGACGCGGCCATGCAGATCCGGGCAGGTTTCAGCGACGTGGTGATCGCCGGCGGTGTCGAGGTGATGAGCGCGGCCCCGTACTACACGCACGACGGCCGCTGGGGCATCAAGGGCCCCGGCCTCCAGCTGCACGACTCGCTCGCGCGCGGCAGGGTGACCGCCGGCGGCGTCAACCACCCGGTGCCCGGCGGCATGATCGAGACCGCGGAGAACCTCCGTCGCGAGTACGGCATCAGCCGGGAGGACCAGGACGCCCTCGCGCTCCGCTCCCAGCAGCGGGCCGGGCGGGCCATGGAAACCGGGCTGTTCGGCGACGAGATCGTGCCCGTCCCCGTACGCGGCCGCAAGGGCGAGACACTGGTCTCGGCCGACGAGCACCCGCGTCCGGACACCACGGCGGAGAAACTCGCGTCGCTGCGGCCCCTCACCATCGGCTCCGACCCGGAGGCGACGGTCACGGCGGGCAACGCCAGCGGCCAGAACGACGCGGCGGCGGCCTGCCTGGTGACGAGCGCCGAGACCGCGGCACGGCTGGGCCTGACCCCAATGGTGCGCCTGGTGTCCTTCGCCCGGGCCGGGGTGCCGGCCGGGACGATGGGCATCGGCCCCGTACCGGCGACCCGGGCGGCGCTGGAGCGCGCCGGGCTCAAGCTCGCCGACCTGGACCTGATCGAGCTGAACGAGGCCTTCGCCGCGCAGGTTCTCGCCTGCACCCGGGAACTAGGCCTGTCGGAGGCCGACCACGAGCGGATCAACGTCAACGGCTCCGGCATCTCGCTGGGCCACCCGGTGGGCGCCACCGGAGGCCGCATCCTGGCGACCCTGGCCCACGAGATGCGCCGCCGCGAGGCCCGCTACGGGCTGGAGACGATGTGCATCGGCGGCGGGCAGGGCCTGGCCGCCGTCTTCGAGCGCGTGACGGCCTGACGCCGCACGGCACCACAGCACCCCGAGCGCCGGTGAGGCCCGGGTGACACGGTCACCGGGCCTCACCGGCGCGCCTCCGGCATCGCCACCGACATCGGCATCGGCATCGGCATCGGCATGGAACGCTGCGTTCCGGCCGCTCGATTCAGACGCGATGACTCTCACTGCGGCAGCTATTCGGTATTGGACCCGTCTAGGTTCCGGCTGGCAGCGTTACGCCCGTCACGACGGGAGGCCCCACACGCCGGGACGGCGCCCCCTCCCGCTCCCCCTGATCACTGTCCCCTGGGAGCCGCAGCATGAGTGCGTCCACCGCACGCGAGCAGAAGAGAACCGCCAACCGCGCGGGGCTGGGAGCCTTCATCGGTTCCACCATCGAATGGTTCGACTTCTACATCTACGGAACGGCCGCGGCCCTCGTCTTCGACGAGGTCTTCTTCCCCGAGCTCGAAGGCCCGCTGGGCACGCTGGTCGCGTTCGCGACGTTCTGGGTCGGCTTCCTCGCCCGGCCGCTCGGCGGCATCATCTTCGGCCACTTCGGCGACCGGCTCGGCCGTAAGAAGACCCTCGTCATCACCCTGCTGATGATGGGCATCGCCACGACCCTCATCGGTCTGCTGCCCGGCTACTCCTCGATCGGTGTCGCGGCCCCGATCCTGTTGGTGTGCATCCGCATGGTGCAGGGCATCGGGCTCGGCGGCGAGTGGGGCGGCTCCGTGCTCATCGCCTCCGAGCACGCGCCCAAGGGCAAGTCCATCCTCTACGGCGCCTTCGCCCAGCAGGGCTCCCCCGTCGGCAACACCCTCAGCACCATCAGCTTCCTGGCGATCAGTCAGCTGCCGAACGACGCCTTCGTCTCCTGGGGATGGCGCATCCCCTTCCTCGCCTCAGCGGTCCTCGTCTTCGTCGGCCTGTTCGTGCGGATGCGGGTCGCCGAGTCGCCGGCCATGGCCAAGGCCATCAGGACCAAGAACGTCTCCAAGCTGCCGCTCACCGAAGTCCTGCGCACGCAGCCGACGCTGATCCTGCTCGGCATCGGCGCCTGCACGATCGGCCTCTCCGCCACCTACTTCAAGTCGACGTTCGCCCTCTCCTGGGCCACCAGCAGCCTGGACTTCGACCGCAGCTCGTTCCTCACGATCATCCTGGTCGCCAACGTGCTCCAGGTGCTGGTGCAGCCCTTCGGCGCCGTGCTGGCGACGCGGATGAAGAGCATGACCCGGGCGGTCTGCGTGATGCTGCTCCCCGAGATCTTCCTCCTGCCGCTGATGTTCGTCCTCATCGGCACCGAGAACTACACCCTCGCGATGATCGGCGTCTCCGTCGCCACGATCCCGCACTGCCTCTACTACGCGGCCCTCGCCGGAATGCTCGCGAGCCGCTTCCCCGCGAACGTCCGCTACACCGGCATCTCCCTCTGCTACCAGCTGTGCGGCACGATCCTCGGCGGCACCACCCCGATCGTCGGCCAGTCGCTGCTGAACTGGACCGGCTCGATCACCGCGGTCATCATCTACGCGGTCTTCCAGGTGCTGCTGACCCTCGGCTGCATGGTGCTGATCCTGCGCCGCCCCAACCACGACGAACTCGCGGACGATCCGGCCGAGCAGCCTGCGCCGGGCACCACCGCCACCGTCACCACGACGGTCTGAACGGGAGGCGGCAGACACCATGGCCCCCTTCATCGCCGACGGCATCCCCGAGATCAGCGCTCTGGCCGGCCGGGACCTCGGCCACTCGAGGTGGCGGGAGGTCACCCAGGACCTCATCGACATGTTCGCCGCCGTCTCCGGCGACCACCAGTGGATCCACACGGACACCGAGCGCGCCGCACAAGGCCCTTACGGCGGGACCATCGCCCACGGGTACATGGTCCTCAGCTGGGGCATCCCGATGTTCGCCGAACTGCTCCAGGTCACGGGAGTGGGCATGGCGCTCAACTACGGCGTCAACAAAGTCCGCTTCCCCGCCCCTGTCCCGGTCGGCAGCCGCGTCCGCCTCCACGCGACGGTCACGTCGGTGGCACCGGTCAAACGCGGCGGGGTCGGCATGACACGGGCGTTCACCTTCGAACTGGAGGGGTCCGCGAAGCCGGCGTGCGTGGCGGAGTCGCTGACGCACGTCTACCCCTGACGGGGTGAGGCCGGGACGAGCCAGCCCTTCCCCTGCCCTCCCCCTCCGGCCGGCGGCCGTGGGCACCCCGCCCGGCCCCGTCCCGCGCTCCGCGCACTGCCCTCGAACGCGGACGGCCCGGATGCCCTGCGCGGCATCCGGGCCCCGGCAACTTCGGCCCCGCGGCACGGTGATCCGGCGTCGCGGGGCATCACCCGGCCCCGGCCGCGCGTGCGCTTCCCGGCTCGCCGACGCAGGCATCTCCCGGCCTCGCCGGCGGAGACGACCCACGCCGCGCCAGGCGCTCCCCGCCTCGTCCGCGCGGGCACAGCCCGACGTCGCCGGCGCAGTTTCCGGGCCTCGCCGACGGAGGCACCCCCAGCCGCCGTTGGAGGCATCTCCCGGCCTCCCCCGACAGGGGCATTCCGCCGCGCCGGCGCAGACGTTTCCCAGCCTCGCCCGCGGGGACGCATCCCAGCCTCGCCGTCAAAGGCACTCCGACACGCCAGCGGAGGCACCCCCAGCCTCGCCGGCGTTCGAGGCGCGGGGGTCCGGGGGCGGAGCCCACGCGAAAGAGGTCCGGGGCCTGCCCCGGTTCCGGGAAGGGGCGGGGCGGGGAAACGGCCCCGCGCAGCGGCAACGCCCCGCCACCGACACGCCCGCGAGGCGACCGTCGCACCCCGGCCGCACACCCGGCAGCGGCAACGCCCCGCCCCCGCACGTCAGCCGGCCGCCGCTTCCTCCACGGCCGCCGACACCCGCTCCCACGTCTCCATGTCCCGCTCCACCGCCTCCAGTTCCGTCCCTGAACCGCCTTCCCATTCCGCCGCCAGGGCCACCGGGTCCGCTCCGGTCGCCGCGGCCGCGGCCAGTGCCGACGCGCCGAGGGCGACGAGTTCGCCGCTGGACGGGATGAGCAGGGGGCGGCCCGACAGGCGGCGCACGGTCTCCACCCAGTGACGGCCGTTCGCCCCGCCGCCCACCAGCCGGAGGGGGCGTGCGGCCGTCGCGGGGTCCGCCGGGTCCTGGCCGCAGGCGCGCATGACCTCGTCGAGGGCGCGCAGGACGGTCACGGCCGCCCCCTCGTAGGCCGCGCCGAGGATCTGCTGGCGGGTGGTCGTATGGCGCAGGCCGCTCAGCATGCCCGACGCGCCGGGCAGGTCGGGGGTCCGTTCGCCGTCGAGGTAGGGCAGCAGGACGACCTCGCCGCCCGCTTCCGCGGCCTCGCGGTCGAGGCCCAGCAGGGACGCGACCTTGTCGACCGCGAGGGTGCAGTTCAGGGTGCAGGCGAGCGGCAGGTACGTGCCGTCCGCCGCCGCGAACCCGGCGAGCGCCGGTGACGCGGGGCGTGTGCGGCTCGCGGCGAACACCGTGCCCGACGTGCCGAGGCTGAGCGCGGGGTGGTCGAGCAGGCCCGCTCCGCCGAGCCCGAGGCCGACCGCCGCGGCCATGTTGTCGCCGGTTCCGGCGGCGACGGCGATCCCGGCGGGCAGGCCGAGCCGCTCGGCGGCGGCGGGGGTGAGCGAGCCGACGCGGGTGGCGCCGGTGGGCGCGACGGTCGGCAGGAGCGCCTGGTCGAGCCCGACGAGGTCCAGCAGGGCCGGGTCGTACGCGCCGGTCGCGGTGGAGTACCAGCAGGTGCCGGAGGCGTCGCCGGGGTCGGTGGCGGCGACGCCGGAGAGTCGTTCGGTGAGGAAGTCGTGCGGCAGGCGCACCGCCGCCGCGGCGTCCGCGGCGGCGGGCTCGTTCTGGCGCAGCCACTGCCACTTGGCGGCCGTCATGGAGGCGACGGGGACGGAGCCCGTGCGGGCGGTCCATGCGTCGGGCCCGCCGAGCGCCTCGGTGAGAGCGGCGGCCTGCGGCGCGGAGCGGGTGTCGTTCCACAGCAGTGCGGGCCGCACGGGGGCGCCGGCGCGGTCGAGGACGACAAGGCCGTGCTGCTGTCCGGCGACGGCGATGCCGGTGACGGCGGCCGGCTCGATCCCCAGGCCGGCGAGTTCCTTGAGGCCGGCGGCGACGGCGTCCGCGAGCGCCTGCCACCAGACCTCCGGGTCGGTCTCCCGGGCGCCGTGCTCGCCCGTGACCCGGTGGGACGCCCTGCCGACGGCGAGGAGCCGCCCGCTGGTGACGTCGGTGAACGCCGCTTTCGTGGACTGTGTGGAGCTGTCCACCCCGATGACGACCGCGTTCGCCGGCATTGCCGCACCTCTCCCATGAGCTCGTGCGCGGCCATTTGGCCGAGCTGGAAACAAATTACGTCACGCGCCCGCGCGACAACAGTGCCCGGGGGGCTTCTGTGATCGGGGGTCGGCATGCATTATTAGTAAGGTCAGAAAACAAACCAGTGATCCAAGGCGGGCATGGCCATGACGGAACGCTTCACCCCCACCCCCGACGACAAGTTCAGCTTCGGCCTCTGGACGGTCGGCTGGCAGGGCCGGGACCCGTTCGGGGACGCGACCCGGCCGCACCTGGACCCTGCTGAGTCCGTCCGGCGGCTCGCCGACCTCGGCGCGTACGGTGTGACCTTCCACGACGACGACCTGATCCCCTTCGGGTCGAGCGACAGCGAGCGCGAGGCGCACATCAAGCGCTTCCGCGAGGCGCTGGACGCCACCGGCGTCATCGTGCCGATGGCGACGACCAACCTCTTCACCCACCCGGTCTTCAAGGACGGCGGCTTCACCGCCAACGACCGTGACGTGCGCCGGTACGCGCTGCGCAAGACCATCCGCAACATCGACCTGGCCGTGGAGCTGGGCGCGCAGACGTACGTCGCCTGGGGCGGCCGCGAGGGCGCGGAGTCCGGTGGCGCCAAGGACGTGCGCGTCGCGCTCGACCGGATGAAGGAAGCCTTCGACCTGCTCGGCGAGTACGTCACGGAGCAGGGCTACGACCTGCGCTTCGCCATCGAGCCCAAGCCCAACGAGCCCCGCGGCGACATCCTGCTCCCGACGGTCGGCCACGCGCTGGCGTTCATCGAGCGCCTGGAGCGCCCGGAGCTGTACGGCGTCAACCCGGAGGTCGGCCACGAGCAGATGGCCGGGCTCAACTTCCCGCACTCCATCGCGCAGGCGCTGTGGGCGGGCAAGCTCTTCCACATCGACCTGAACGGCCAGAGCGGCATCAAGTACGACCAGGACCTGCGCTTCGGCGCCGGTGATCTGCGGTCCGCGTTCTGGCTGGTGGACCTGCTGGAGACGGCCGGCTACGCGGGCCCGCGGCACTTCGACTTCAAGCCGCCGCGGACCGAGGACTTCGACGGCGTGTGGGAGTCGGCGGCCGGCTGCATGCGCAACTACCTGATCCTCAAGGAGCGCGCCGCGGCGTTCCGCTCGGACCCGGAGGTCCAGGAGGCACTGCGTGCCTCGCGCCTGGACGAGCTGGCGCGGCCGACGGCCGAGGACGGACTGGCGGCGCTGCTGGCCGACCGTACCGCGTTCGAGGACTACGACGTGGACGCCGCCGCCGAGCGCGGGATGGCGTTCGAGCGCCTCGACCAGCTGGCGATGGACCACCTGCTCGGAGCGCGCTGAACCGCACGCGCACACGGGGCCGTTCCGGGAGATCCGGAGCGGCCCCGGGCCGTCTCACAGATGCGGGTCGAAGGCCTGGAGCGGGTCGCGCACGAAGGGCGGCCTGGTGTGGAGCTCGATCTCCGCGAGCACCACACTGCCCCGCTCCATCCGGTGCGTCATCGTCCGTGTCGCGTAGGCGTCCACGAGGCGCAGGCCGCGCCCGCAGGGGACGTCGGCGTCGAGCGGTTCCTGCCGGCGGGTCACCCGGTGTTTCCAGCAGCCACCGTCCATGACCTCCACCGTCAGCGCGTCGCCCCGGACGCTGATCACCGTGGACACCCATGGGCTGCCGCTGTGCAGCACCACATTGGTGACCAGTTCGGTGACGATGACGGACAGCGCCTCGTCGAAGTGCTCGGCCAGTCGCCATCGGCGTGCGACTGCGCGGGCGAAGCGCCGGAGTGCGCGTGCGGCCTCCGGCGTGGCGGGCATGGCGCAATGGGCCAGGCCTCGCAGCGCGGAGGTGGGCCCGGCCCGCCCATGGGCAGGGCTCGGTGCACGTTCCATGGCAATCACATGGGCTCCTGTTCGGTCGGGCGGCATCGCCCTGACTCAGGTCCAGCGGCCGGGGAGTCCTTCTCCAACCTGGCCGTCGAAAGCCACGCAGGCGTTCTGCGGCAACCCCAACACTCGTATCCGGACACCTCCCGTTCAATCAGGGACACTGAAACCCGTATACGTAAAGAATCGAAATGCCTTGGAATCTCCGAGGAGAGTGATTCGGTGGTCACGTGGAGTGACGAGACGGCCGGCCGGTGGTCGGAGCGCGTGCTCGGGGGGCCGTCCGCCGACGAGGCCGCGCTGCTGCTGGTCGAAGGCCCGGCCGGGACGGGAAAGACCCGCCTCGCGGCGCGTCTGGTGGACGGCGCGGCGGCCCGGTCGATCCGTAGCGTGACCGTCTCGTTCTCGTCGTCCGGAGCCACCGTCGTGAGCCGGCCGCGGCCCGGGACGTCCGAAAGGCCGCCGGGCAGCGCGCCGCCCTCCCCCGCCGATCTGCCGGGCGCCCTGGCCCCGCTCCTCGAACGGGGCGACCGCTTCCTGCTCGTCGCGGAGGACGTCCACCGTGCCGACGGCCCGGCGCTCGAGCTGCTGCGCAGGCTCCTCGACCGCCCTCCGGCCCGGCTCGCCGCGGTCGTCACGTACCGGCCCGAGGAACTGCCCGAGCCCGGCCTCGCCCTGGGCAGAGGGGCGCACTTTCCCTCCTCCCTCGCCGTGTCACGGCTGCGGCTCGGCCCGCTCGACGCCCAGCAGGTGCGCGAACTGGTCGAGGAGGGACTCGGCCCGAGCCGCTGCCCGTCCGATCTGGTCACCCGCGTCCAGGAGCGGTCGGGCGGCGTGCCGCAGGTCGTCGCCGACGTGGTGCGGCTGCTGTGCGAGTCGGGCGACGGGCGGGAGCGCTATTCGGTCAGGGACCTGGAGGCGGCGGGCGTCCCGCCGCGCCTCGCCGAGCTGGCCCTCGGCCGTACCGCGGCGCTGACGGAGCGGGCGCGGCCCGTCGCCTGGGCCGCCGCCGTGCTGGACGAGCCGGTGGAGGCGGGCGAGCTCTCCGCGGTCGCCGGTCTGGACGGCGGCGAGGGCACGAAGGCGCTGGTCGAGGCGTTGCGCGCGGGCGTGCTGCGGGAGGACGCGGAGGGCCGTTACGGCTTCTTCGTCCCGATGGCGGCGACCGCGGTGTACGGGCAGGTGCCCGGACCGGTCCGCCGTGAGATGCACCGCAGGGCGGCCACGGCCCTCGGCCGGAGGCACCCGGTGCCGTGGGTGCCGCTGGCCCGCCACCGCCGCCACGGCGGTCAGACGAAGGCGTGGCTGCGGGCCGTGGAGCATGCGGCGCTCCAGTGCGCGGCCGACGGTGAGCACCAGGCCGCGATCGACATCCTCGAGCGGGCGCTGTCCCGTCCGACCGTGCCGCCCGCCGCACGGGCCCGGCTCGCGCCGCTGCTGGCGCACAGCGCCGTGCTGGGGCTGCGCAGCGACCAGACGGTGACCGTGCTGCGGCAGATCCTCGACGAACAGTCCTTGCCGGCCGCCGTGCGGGGACAGATCCGGCTCGACCTCGGTCTGCTGCTGTGCAACCAGGCCGTCGCGGGCATGCAGGGCTGGCTGGAGCTCCAGAAGGCGGTGGAGGAGCTCGAGGAACGGCCGCTGATGGCGGCCAGGGCGATGGCGGCGCTGGCGATGCCGCTGCTGTCGACGGTGCCGCTGGAGCGGAACCTGTACTGGCTGGAGCGCGCGGAGAAGGCCGGCGCGGACAGCGGCGACGAGGAGGCCCGTACGGCGGTCGCCGCGAACCGGGCCGGCACGCTGATGTACATCGGCGATCCGGCGGCCTGGCAGGTGCTGGAGCAGTTGCCGCGGGACACCGAGGACGCCGCCTGCCGGCAGCACGTCGCCCGTGGCCTGTGCAACGCGGCGGACGGCGCGCTCTGGCTGGGCCAGCTCGGTCCCGCCCGCGGGCTCCTCGCCGAGGGTGTGGCCCTGGCGACCCGCAGCGGAGCGTCGTACGTCGAGCAGGGCGCCCGCGGCACCTCGCTGCTGCTGGACTGGGCAGAGGGCGACTGGGCGGAACTGACGGGCCGGGCACGCGCGTTCGTGGCGGAGGCGGACACCATGCCGGGCCAGGGCGTCGACGGCCGTACCGTTCTCGGGCTGATGGCGATCTCCAGGGGCGAGTGGCAGCAGGCGACGGCGTGGCTGGCCGGCGACGGCTCGCGGCAGACGGAGGGTTCCGCGGTTCCGCACGTGGCGACCGCGTCCGGGGCGCTGATCCGGATGGCCCTGGTCCGCGACGACGTCGAAACGGCGGTGGCGGAGGCGTCGACGGCCTGGGACCGGATCAGGGACAAGGGCGTGTGGGTGTGGGCGGCGGAGCTGGCGCCGTGGGCCGTCGACGCGATGCTGCGCGCGGGCCGGCGCGACACGGCGCAGGGGATGATCGCCGAATACGAGGCCGGCCTCGACGGCCGGCAGGCCCCCGCGTCGTCGGCGGCGCTGGACTGGTGCCGCGCGCTGCTCGCCGAGGCGGACGGCGACCCGCGGACGGGGGCCGACCTGTACCGCCGGGCGGCCCTCGAGTACGCGGGCATACCGCGCCCGTACGCGACGGTGCTCGCCACCGAGGGGGCGGCCCGCTGCCAGTTGGCCTCGGGGACGGACGCGGCCGCCGTGGTGGCCGAACTGACCTCGTGCGTGGAGCAGTTGACCGAGCTGGGCGCCGTCTGGGACGCCGCCCGCCTCCGGGCCGAGCTGCGGGCCCACCAGCCCGCCGACGAGCAGCGGCCGCGTGGCCGGCCGAGCTACGGCGACCGGCTGTCACCGCGCGAGCAGGAGGTGGCGGACCTGGCGGCGACCGGTCTGACCAACCGGGAGATCGCGGCGACGCTGCACCTGTCGCCGCGTACGGTGGAGCAGCATGTCTCCAGGGCCCGGCGCAAGCTGGAGTCCCAGTCCCGGCAGAATCTTTCACGCACACGCGCCCAGCGCCCCGAATGAGCGGGTCGGTCGGGAGCCGGCGCAGCGGGCGCGACCGCCGCCGGCCAAGTGGCACACGGGACCCGGTCGATTCTTTGCGTATAGGTAGATGGCCGGGTCCCTATAGGCAGCACCGGCCCGGCGGCCCTAGTTTCCGAGTGTGCCCGGGGCTGCCGGGATGCCGACCGGCCACGCCGCAACCCCACATGCGGCCGTTGTCGGGAGGCGATGCGGTTCCCGGCCCCGGGCACGACACTTTTCCCGCCGTGTACGGCGTACGCGCCCGGCTGCGGCGCCCCTCCCTGAAGCTCCTTCGGCCGGGGTCACGCCGCCTGCAGCAGCACTCCCGCGTAGGACAGCCCCGCCACGACCAGCCACGCCGACAGGCCGAGTGCCGCGACCCGGCCGCCGGTGCGGGTCAGGGAGGGCAGGTCGACGGCGCTGCCGAGGCCGAACAGGGCGGCGGCCAGGAGCAGTTCCTGCGTGACATGCGCCCCCTCGAGCACCCCCGGGGGCAGCAGCCCCGTGCTGCGCAGGGCCACGGCGGCGAGGAAGCCCACGACGAAGAGCGGCACCAGCGGCACTCGTCGCGCGCCGCTCGCCCCCTGCGTGCCCTTGTTCCCGCGGCGTGCGGCCAGCGCGACGACGGCGACGAGCGGGCCGAGCAGCGCCACGCGCATCAGCTTCACGAGTACGGCCTCGCCGAGGGCGGCGTCCCCCGCGGTCTGCGCGGTGGCGACGACCTGGCCGACGTCGTGGACGCTCGCGCCGGCCCAGCGGCCGAACTCGGCGTCGCCCAGACCCAACGGGCCTTGAAGGAGGGGAAGTACGGCGATCGCGAGCGTCCCGCAGAGGGTGACCAGCGCGACGGAGGTGGCCGCGTCCCGTTCGTCGCTGTCCCGCACCTCCCCCACGGCGCCGATGGCCGACGCGCCGCAGACGGCGTATCCGGTGGCGATGAGCAGCGGCTGGTCACCGGGGAGTCCCAGCCGCCGGCCGAGCCACCAGGTCCCGAGGAGTGTGGCCGTCACGACGCCGATCACCATGGCGACGGTGGCCCAGCCGAGGCCGCGTACGTCGTCGAGGCCGAGGCGCAGGCCGAGGAGCACGATCCCGGCGCGCATGAGCCGCCTGCCCGCGTACGAGAGCCCCGGCCGGGCGGGCCCGCGTACGGTCGCCCGCAGGCGGGGCAGGTGCGCGGCGGCGACGCCGAGCACGACGGCGGCGGTGAGCATCGGGACGCCGGGCAGGATCCGGTGGACGGACCAGGCGAGGGCGACGCCGAGGGCCGCCAGCGCGAGTCCTCGCCGCCGGGTCCCCCCTGCGCGGGCCTGCGGGGGTGCGGCGGGCCGGTCCCGCAGGAGCGCCATCAGCGGTCGGCCGGCAGGGCGTAGACGCGGCGTACGCTGCTGCCGAGCCGGGATATGTCGGCGCCGTAGACGTGCAGGGACACCGCGGTGGAGGGTCCCGGGTTCCAGACCCGGTGGATGTCACCGGGTGGCGCGAAACCGCAGAACTCGCCCTGCTCGCTGACCACATCGGCGGTGGCGACGAGCCGCGCGGCGCCGTCCGCACGGGCGGCGGGCACGAGCCGGTAGCGCCGTTCCTGCTCCCGTCCCTCGTGCACGCCGGTGGTGCACCAGGAGACGTGGTCGTGCACGGACGTGCCCTGCCCGGGCAGCCAGACGAGTGCGACGACGGAGAAGCTGCCGTCGTGCTCGGCGTGCAGGAGGTGCTGCCGGTAGCGGTCGGTGTCGCTCTGCCGCTGCTCGGCGGTGAGCAGGTCGGGGGCGCCCAGGTGCGGCGCCAGGCGTTCGCCGACCAGGTACGCGGTCGGGTCGGGCGGCAGCCCGCGGCCGACCACCTCGCGGACGCCGGCGACGAGGGCGTCGAGACGGTCGGTGGTACGGGGGGCCGAGGATGCGCTCTGCGCGGTCGGGGCCGGAGTCATACCGGCAAGCCTCCGACCGGCGGAACCATTACGTCCAACGACTGTTTCTTCGGTTCCCCCAAGCGCTGCTTATGTATCGCGTCGGGGTCGTCCCGGTCAGCAGCCCGTCTTGTTCGCGGCGACCGTCCTCAGTTCGTCGAGGACGAGCGCGGTCGCGGGGATGCGCAGATGTTCCTTCAGGACGTACGCCGAGATCTTGCGCCGGGAAGCGGGCTGGAGCGGACGGCCGGCGACCTTGGCGTGGCGCATGAAGTTCAGTACGAGCGCCGGGATCATCGCGACCCCGAGCCCTTCTGCCACCAGGCTCTGCACGGCGAGGTTGTCGTCCGTCATGAAGGCGATGTCGGGGACGAAGCCCGCCTCCGCGCACTCGTGGAGCAGGTTGGCGCGGCAACGGGGGCAGCCGGCTATCCAGCGCTCCCCCGCCAGGTCGGTGAGCCGGACGACCCGCCGGCGGGCGAGGTGGTGCCCGCCGGGCAGCAGCACGGTCAGCTGGTCCTCGAGGAGCGGGATCTCGACCAGTTCCTCCGGCACATCCTCGTGCAGTCCCGGGTAGGTGAACGCGAGGGAGATGTCGCACTCGCCGCGTGCCAGGCGCCGCAGCGACTCGGGCGGCTCGTTCTCGAGCAGGTCGACGCGGATGGCGGGGTGCTCGGCGGTGAGGCGGGCCAGCGTCTCGGGGACGAGGGTGGAGTTGGCGCTCGGGAAGGCGCAGAGGCGGACCCGTCCGGCACGCAGCCGGGTCAGGGCGTTCATCTGCTCCTGCGCGGCCGACATGGAGTCGAGGATCGCCGTCGCGTGCCTGGACAGCGCCTCGCCCGCCTCGGTGAGCCGCATCCCCCGGCCCACGCGGACGAACAGCGGTGAGCCGACGTCCCGTTCGAGGGCCTTCATCTGCTGGGTGACCGCCGGCTGGGTGTAGCCGAGGGCGCGGGCGGCCGCCGTGTACGAGCCGGTCCTGACCACTTCGTGGAACGTCTTGATGTGCCGGGAATCGAACACCGGTGCATCATAAGCGGATTTTGGGGGGTCACCGCCTCCCGCCCCCGGGTCCGCCTCGCCGACCGTTTCCGGCTACGGCTTGCGGGCCACCGCGCCGTACAGAGAGATCACCGCGCACTCACCGACCGTTTCCGGCCCGGCTACGGCTTCCGGGCCACCGCTCCGTACAGCGAGATCACCGCGTTCTCGTCGACGCTCTCGCCCACCGCGAGCTCGGGGTGCCAGTCGGTCAGCTGGACGAGTCCGGGGTCCACCGTGTCCAGGCCGTCGAAGAAGCGGGCGATCTCGTCCTTGGTGCGCGGCGCCAGGGTGACGCCCCCGGCCGCGTACATCGCCACGCCCCGCCCGACGGCGACGGGGTCGAAGTCGGCGGTGAGCTGCGACAGTACGAGGTAGCTCCCGGACGGGAGCGCGTCGACGAGCCGGGCCACCAGGTCGTAGGGGCGGTCCTCGTCGCCGAGGAAGTGCGTCAGCGCGACCAGGGAGAGCGCGACGGGCCTGGTGAGGTCCAGGTTCTTGCGGGCCTGCTCCAGGATGCGGCCCGGCTCGCGCACATCGGCCTGTACGTAGTCGGTGATTCCCTCGCGGCTGCTGCGCAGCAGCGCCTCCGCGTGGATCAGGACGATGGGGTCGTTGTCGGTGTAGACGATCCGGGCGTCGGGGGCAATGCCCTGGGCCACCTGGTGCAGATTCGGCTCGGTGGGGATGCCGGTGCCTATGTCGAGGAACTGGCGGATCCCGGCCTCGCCGGCCAGCCAGCGGGTGACGCGCTGCATGAACCAGCGGTTGGTCCTGGCGACATGCCGGGCCGTCCCGTCGACGCCCATGATCTGCCGGCCGAGCTCCTCGTCGACGGGGTAGTTGTCCTTGCCACCGAGGAACCAGTCGTACACCCGGGCCGGATGCGGCCTGCTGGTGTCGATCCGTGCTGCGGCCGGCTCGGTCCCGGTCATTCGAGGCTCCCTCACTGCTCGACGCCCGTTCTTCCCGGTCACGGGACGATCGCACGATCTTCGCAGGGCCGGCTTCGCACGGCAAGCAACTCCCTTGCCGAGGCCCGGAGTTCGCCCGTGGCGTCCACGCCGGGCGGGACGCGTGCCGCCGTGGCGGGCAGGGCGCGGGGAGGGCCGGGACGCGGCAGGCCGGAGCGCCGGAGCGGGTTGCTGCTCGGAGCGGGACCGCGGCACGCCCTAGACTGATCAGCAACCTCACAAAACGTCCCAAAACGGCCCGTACGCATCCTCTCCCTCTGGGAGTCGCTCCCGGGAGGCGAGCATGACAACCCGTCGCACCCCATTGCCGGGAGTCGGCATCCAGTACGACTTCAGTACCGAGAGCGGCCACCACGTCTCGGTCGTGGTCCACAACGACGGCCGCCGGTTCCTCGGCTTCTACAGCGCGGACGATCCCGACGCCTGCCTGCTCTCCGTACCGCTGGTGCCCGAGGAGGCCACCGCGCTGGCCCATCTCCTCGACCAGGCGCCCATCGACGCCGTACGGACCGACGGCATCGACCTCGTCACCGAACACATCCCCGTCGGAGTCCGCTCCCCCTACGTCGGACGGGCCCTCGGCGACACCGGGGCCCGTACGAGAACCGGCGCGTCGATCGTCGCGGTGCTGCGCCGGACGGGGGCGCATCCGTCGCCCGGCCCCGGCTTCCGGCTCGCCACCGGAGACACGCTCGTCGCGGTCGGCACCCGGGAGGGCGTCGACACCCTCGCCGAGATCATCGCCGGAGGCTGACCGTGCACGACACGACGATGCTGCTGATCGAGCTCGGCGCGATCCTGCTCGGGCTGGGCCTGACCGGCCGCTTCGCCGGCCTCTTCGGTCTCTCCCCCGTACCCCTCTACCTGCTCGTCGGACTCGCGTTCGGCTCCGGCGGGCTGCTGCCGCTGAGTGCGAGCGGCGACTTCGTGGCCGTCGGCGCCGACATCGGCGTGATCCTGCTCCTGCTCATGCTGGGCCTCGAGTACAGCGCCTCCGAACTGGTCGACAGCCTGCGCACGCAGTACCCGTCAGGCGCCGTGGACTTCGTCCTCAACGCCCTGCCGGGGGCGGGCGCGGCGCTGCTGCTGGGATGGAGCCCCGTCGGCGCCGTCGCGCTCGCCGGCGTCACCTGGATCTCCTCGTCGGGCGTCATCGCCAAGGTCCTCGCCGACCTGGGCCGCCTGGGCAACCGCGAGACGCCGGTCGTCCTCGGCGTCCTCGTCATCGAGGACCTGTCGATGGCCCTCTACCTCCCGCTGCTGACCGCACTGCTCGCCGGTCTCGGCCTGGCCGGCGGGGGCCTCGCGCTCCTGATCTCGCTCGGCACGGTCGCCGTCGTGCTCTACGTGGCCCTGCGTCACGGCCGGCTGGTCAGCCGGGCCGTCTCCTCCGACAACCCCGAGATGCTGCTGCTCGTCGTGCTCGGCCTCACCCTGCTGGTCGCGGGCGTCGCCCAGGAGCTCCAGGTCTCCGCCGCGGTCGGCGCCTTCTTGGTCGGCATCGCGCTGTCGGGGGAGGTCGCGGAGGGGGCGCGGAAGATCCTGGCGCCGCTGCGGGACCTGTTCGCGGCGGTGTTCTTCGTCTTCTTCGGCCTGTCCACCGACCCGAACGAGATCCCGCCCGTCCTCCTCACCGCGCTCGCGCTCGCTTTGGCCACCACGCTGACCAAGATCGCCACGGGCTGGTACGCGGCCCGCCGCGCGGCCATCGGCACGCGCGGCCGCTGGCGGGCGGGCGGCACGCTGGTGGCCCACGGCGAGTTCTCGATCGTCATCGCGGGCCTGGCGTCGGCGGCCGAGCCGAGGATCGGCCCGCTGGCGGCGGCGTACGTCCTCATCCTGGTCCTCGTCGGCCCGCTCACGAGCCGCTGGGTCGAACCCCTGGCGTCACGCCTGTTCGGGCGCGCGGGGCGGGGGGCGGGAGGGGTGGGGGGCGACCGCCCGACGGGAGGCCGTCCGGCGGGAGGCCGTCCGGCGGGAGACCGTCCGGCGGGCGGGGTGGCGGGGGGCCGTCCGGCGGGTGCGACGGCGGCGGACGGGGCGGCGTCGGACGCGACGCTGGCGGGCGGGGTGGCGGGGGGCCGGCCGGCGGGTGCGACGGCGGCGGACGGGGCGGCGGGAGGCCGTCCGGCGGACGGCGCGGCGTCGGACGCGACGCTGACGGGCGGGGCGGCGGGAGGCACGGTTGCGGACGCGACGCCGACAGGCGGGGCGGCGGGTGCGACGGCTGCGGGAGGCCGTCCGGCGGGTGCGACGGCTGCGGGAGGGGCGGCGTCGGGCGCGACAAGTGGGGCGGCGGGGGTCGCGCCGGGCGGGCCGGCGGCCGACCGCCCTGTGGGCGGGCCGGTGGAACCGGCGGAGGGCGCGCCGACCGATCGCCCTGCGGGCGATCTGGCGGACGCGGCGGCGGGTGCGACACCTGGGGCACCGGTCGACCGTCCCCCGAGCTCTGCGGCCGACACGGCGGGTGGCCCGACAGGGCGCCCACCGACGGACGCGACAGCCGGCCCGTCAACTGGGGAGCCGACGGGCGAAGACGAGGAGATCGTGCGGTGGACGAGCGACCGGCGGCGCAGGGACGACCGGTCCTGACGGTTCCGAGAGGCGGAACCGGTGGGCGCGGGGGCCGGGACGGCGCGAACGTGTTGAGCGCCGCGTGGCTCCGCCAGGGACGGGCGCTGTGAACGGGCCGGACGGGCCGTACGCTCGGACGGCCACGAAAGACCGGGCCGTACGGACATCCCCCACTAGTCGGAGGCAGGCCGACAGGGGCGCGCCGACGTCGCGGACCTTGCCCGCTCGTGAGGCGCGGGCCGGCGGGCGTGCCGGGGGCGCCGCCTACTCGTCGGCAGCAGGCCGGCGGGGGCGCCAGCGCGGGCGGGGCCGCCGGATGTCCCGCACGAGGGTGTAGACCGCGCTGACGAGGATCAGGACGCCGAATGCGACCCACAGCGCCGAGGCGCCCGCCCGGTATTCGACGACGGCGCCGATGAGCAACATCGCGGCGACGAAGACGCCGAACGCGGAGATCAGTGTGCTGATGCGATGGGCCACCCGCCCATCCTTGCCGACGGCGACAGCCGTCCCCCGACCGGGTCGGCAAACTCCGGTGCGCCAAGGAAACGGTGCTGCGTCAGGTCAGGGAACCGGGCAGCATGACGAAGTGGCTGATCTGCTCTGGGATGACGTGAAGTGCTTCTTCGACCCGGACCTGATGGGGGCGCTGCCTGACGTGCGTGTCCCTGGCGCTTCGGTGGAGGACTGGCAGGCAATCCTCGATCTTGTCGCGGAAAGAGGCTGGGAGTGCCAGTACTCCGAAGGCGAGACGGAAGTCCCGCTGCCCCGGGCGGAGGTCGTGCTGTCGCGTGCGGCTGATGCGGAGTGGCCGAGCCTACGGGTCCGGCCGGCTGCCGAGTTTCTCGCGATCTTCCGTTTCCATGCCGACGACGAAGTCGACTTCGATGTCGACCTGCGGGAGTTGCAGGGCCAGGAACGACTCGATGTGTTCTGCGACTTCCTTCGGGCGATCGGACGGCGGTTGGGCAAGCCGGTGTTGATGGATCCGGAGGGCGACTGCGGCCATCCGGTGCTCGGCTTCGATGTCGAGGCCGATCAAGTCGTCCTCCTCGCGGAGCCGCTGGTCACGTGACTGCGACCAGCGGCCGGGATCCTTGGAAGCTGCCGTCGCGGAGCACGGCGAAGACGACGCCGCCCGACGACGCACACGTTCCGCGCCCCCTTCGAGCGCACGCCGTGACAGGGCATCATCGCGCCCGCCGATGTCACACTCCGCCGCCCGCCCCCAGAGGCGGTCCCGGACCGTCCGCCACAAAGGCACTTGACCTGGAGCGCGCTCCAGATCCCAGCATGGGCGGCATGAACACCACAGACCCTCAGATCGTCCTCGGGACAATGGACTTCGGCACCCGCGTCGGCCCCGACCACGCCTTCGCGATCCTCGACTCCTTCGTCGCCGGCGGCGGTGTCTGGCTCGACACCGCGAACTGCTACTCCTTCTGGACCGACCCCAGCGGCGTCGGCGGCGCCAGCGAGCGCCTCATAGGCGCGTGGCTCCGGGCCCGCCCCGGCGCGCGTGACAGGGTGCGGATCGCGACGAAGGTCCGGCACAACCCGCTCGTCCCGCACTCCTGGCCGGAAAGCGCCGAAGGGCTCTCCGCCCGTGCCGTCCGCGCCGGGATCGAGGAGAGCCTGGAGCGTCTCCGGGTCGATCACATCGACATGCTCTGGGCCCACGCCGAGGACCGCACCGTGCCGCTGGAGGAGACGGTCGGCGCCTTCGGCGAGCTCGTCACGAAGGGGGTCGCCCTGCGGGTCGGGGCGGCGAACCATGCCGCCTGGCGCGTCGAGCGTGCCCGGTCCCTCGCGCGGGAGCAGGGCGTGGAACCGTGGACGGCCCTGCAACTGCGCCACTCACTGGTCCAGCCGCGCCCGCTCGCCCCCGTGGCGGAGGGCGGCCACCGGATGCTGACTGCCGAGGACCTCGACCTCGCGCAGTCGGAGGGGCTCACCGTGTGGTCGTACAGCACGCTGCTGTGGGGTTCCTACGTACGCCCGGACAAGCCGTTTCCACCGACCTACGCCCACCCGGGGACGACCCGGGTGCTCGCGGTCCTGGACGACGTCGCCGGCGAGCTCTCGGCCACGAGGAACCAGGTCGTCCTCGCGTGGCTGATGCGGCAGGGGATCGACCCCATCGTCGGCGCGAGCCGGGTCGAGCACATCGAGCAGGCACTCGCCGCACGCCGTGTGCGGCTCAGCGACGAGCACTTGGCGCGCTTCGAGCAGGCACGGTAGCGGCGGGTCGGCAGGGGGAGCGCCATGACCACCACCCTCACTCCGGCAGCGGCCGCCGACCGCACCGGTGTCTCCATCGACACGCTGCGCTACTACGAGCGCGAAGGGCTCATCGGGCCGATCCGGCGCTCCCCCGGCGGACGCAGGGAGTACACCGAGGAGGACGTCTTCTGGATCGGCCTGGTCACGTGCTTCCGTGAGGCCGGCCTCGGCATCGCGGACCTGCGGGCTTTCGTCGCCATCCTGCGCGCCGAGCACGCTGCGCAGGACCGGGTCGCTTTCCTCCGCGAGCGCCGTGCCGCCCTGGAGCGCCAGGCGGCGGCGCTGTCCCGGGCCATGGAGGTCCTCGACGAGAAGATCGCCTACTACAGCTGAGCGCCGAGGGCCCCGCAAGCAAGCTCTCGCCGCCCGCATCGACCGAGATGCCGCAACCCGATCGACCCCGGTTTCATCGCGCGTGAGCACACACGGCTCATGTGCCGGGATGCCGTAGAGGCTCGGCGTCAGGACGGGGCGAGGACGCAGAACTCGTGGCCTTCCGGGTCGGCCAGGCACGTCCACGGCACGTCTCCCTGGCCGAGGTCGAGGTCGGTGGCGCCGAGTGCCCGCAGCCGGGCCACCTCCGCCGCTTTGTCGTCCCCGGCATACGGCAGCAGGTCGAGGTGGACGCGGTCCGGCGCGGTCTTCGCGTCGGGCGTGCGGAGGAACTCGAGATACGGGCCGACACCCTTCGCGGAGCGCAGGACGGCATGATCGTCGGTCACCTCGTGCAGGGTCCAGTCCAGCGCCTCGTCCCAGAACCGCGCCATGGCCCGCGGATCGGCGCAGTCGACCACCACCCGGGCGACCGGCCCGGTGTCCCGGTAGATCTCACGGGGTTCCAGCACGCAGAACTCGTTGCCCTCCGGGTCGGCGAGGACCGTCCACGGCACTTCGCCCTGGCCCACGTCGGCGGGCGTCGCACCGAGAGCCAGGAGGCGCGCGACCAACTCCGTCTGCTGGGCAGCGGAGTTGGTGGCGATGTCGAGGTGCACACGGTTCTTTGTCGGTGTCCTGGGCTCCGGGACGGGAACGATGTCGATGCCGAGGGCGACCGGGTCCGGCCAGACGAGGCCGCCGACGGGGCCGACGTAAGTGGTCACGCCGGGGCTGTACGCACTCCATCCGAGCGCTTCCGCCCAGAACCGGCCGACCGCCGGACAATCAAGAGCCTTGATGTTCGCCATGACAGGTCTCAGGGCCATGCCGCCGATCCTATGCACCGCCCTGGGACGACATCCGCGCGGCTTGATCGGCGGCGGATTGCGGGCAGTTCCATCGAGCTGGGAGCATGCCCTGCTGCTGGAACAGGGCCGGTCCGTGTGCTGCCGCGGCGACCTGGAGCCGCCGCGTACGGGCACTCCGAGCTTGCCAACCTGACGTTCACCTACGAACTCCAGCGCAGACCCCCCGCGACCGGCCCCCTCGCGCTCGCCGCCCACCCCGGCGGCGCCGACACCGGCGGACCAAAGACCGCCATGTCGCACTCGTCGGCGCTCACCTGGACCGCGTTCGTCGCGATCCGCCCTCTCCTGGTCCAGTCACCCCCGTGGGAGCCCTGCCGATCCCGCGTGCAGCGCCCGACCCGGCCGCCCAAAGAGGGCAGTACTACGCCCCCGCGGCCTCGGAGAGCCCTTCCGGCTCGAGCGAAGTTGTTGCTCAACCCCCTCACCAAAGGTCCGTCGGTGTCAGCCGGCAACAGCTTGGCGAACAAGGTGCGTGTGACCGTCCCGATCAGGCGGACGCCCCCGCCGTCCGCGGGTCCAGCGCGGCACAGAGCCAGTCGTGGGCGGCGCCGGGAGTCGGTTGCGACGGGCCGAACAGATCGGCGGCGAGTCGCCAGTAGCGGTCGATCCGGGGGTCCGCGGCGAGCTGGCCGGCGAGCAGCCGGCGGAAGTCCGGGGTGTCACGCGTACCGCACGAGTGGGCGTAGGCGGCGACGAAACAGTCGAGTGCTTCCCCCGGTTGCGGGGGCCGCTGGGCGAGCATCTGGCGCGCCGCGAGCGCGTACGCCTCGCCGAGACCGTCGTAGAGCACGGCCGGCCGGTATCCCGTATCCGGCTGGTGCACCGTCGGCTGGCAGTTCTCGTTACCGTGGCACGGCCCGGATACGAGGGCGTGCAGCCGGGCGAAGGCCAGGACCTGGGCCGGGGCCGGGTCGGACGGCGGCTGCGGAACCGCCTGTTCGACGACCGCTGACACCACTCGCGCCGGGAGCCGCACGGGCAGCCAGCGCCGCCAGAAGCGTGCCAGCGCGGCGGTGCTGGGCGGGGTGGTCACCGAGCCGATCAGCCGCAGCCGGTCCACACGTTCCTCGGGGGTGCAGTCCTGGAGCAGCCGGAGGGCGGCCTCCCGCCAGCGCAGGGCGGTCATCCGGGTGCCGATCTCCCGGAGTTGCCCCGCGACGACGTCCTCCAGCGCGTCCTCCTCGTCGAGGACCCTGCCGACGTCAGGGACCGGAAGGTCCAGGGTGCGCAGCGAACGGATCAGGCGCAGCCGTTCGATCGCCTCGAAGCCGTAACGGCGGTGGCCCCCGCTGCTGCGGGCGGCTTCGGGCAGCAGGCCGCGGTCGGAGTAGAAGCGGACGGTCTTGACGGTCAAGCCCGCGTGCTCGGCGAGCTCTCCGATGCTCCACATGCCGTCAGGGGACAAGGTTGAACCTCCCTCAGGGGGAGTTCCTACGGTACCGGCGAGCGCGGACAGCCCGGTCGGCCGGTCGCGCGGACGACGTATACGAGGAGACGCTGATGACGGTTTTCATCCTGGTGTCGGACGCCTTCA
Organism: Streptomyces pristinaespiralis; assembly: GCF_001278075.1. GTDB lineage: Bacteria > Actinomycetota > Actinomycetes > Streptomycetales > Streptomycetaceae > Streptomyces > Streptomyces pristinaespiralis. The sequence continues at coordinate 1,354,093 of NZ_CP011340.1, forward strand.
CCGGCGGTTGGATCTGGCGCGACGTGGCCGCGGGGCTCCGTGAGGCGGGCGCCGAGGTGCATCCCGTGACACTCACGGGCATGGGCGACCGCCGCCACCTGGCGGGCCCCGGCACGGACCTGGAGACGCACGTCCAGGATCTGGTGCAGCTGATCGACCACTTGGACCCCGCTCCGGCGAAAACGGCGGAGGCGGAGGACTCTGCGGACTCGGTGGTGTCGATGGGGTCGGCGACGCCGGTGGAACCAGCTGCGCCGGACCTGGTGTTGGTCGGTCACGGCTACGGCATCCACCCGGTACTGGGCGCCGCCGACCGCCGCCCGGAACGCGTCGCCCGGATCGTCCACCTGGACGCGGGCATGCCGCAGGACGGCGACGCGGCCGTCGCGCTGGTGCCCGACCGGACGGTCCACGAACTGCTGACGGACAGGGCGCATGAAACGGGGACGACGGCAGAAGGAGCAGCCGAGTCGGGGGCCGAGTCAGGAGCCGGGGCGGGGGCGGAGGACCGGCTGATCCCTCCGCCCCCGGCCGGCGAATGGCAGCGATTGGGCAGCACCGCCGGTGTCCCGGCGGACGCGCTGGCACGGCTGGCCCGGCTCGCCGCCCCGCAGCCGACGGGCACGCTCACCCGGCCGTTGCGGCTCTCGGGCGCGCTGTCCGGGGTGCCGACGACCGGGGTCCTGTGCACCGCGAACGGGTCGAGCATCGCCATGGTCGAGGCCCTGGTCGGGTTGGGCGACCCCCGCCTCCGCGTGCTCACCGAACCCCAGGTGACGTTCTTCGAGCTGGACACCGGGCACTGGCCCATGCTGTCCACGCCGGGCGAGCTGGCCGAGGTGCTGCGCCGGGCAGCCGCCGGAGAGGGCCACCGGATCTCCCCGTCGGTGAGCGAGCAGCCCGCGCATCTGCGGCCGTTCCTCATCGACGTACCGGAGCGCCCCCGCGAGCGCACGGGGCGGGTGGACCTCTACCTCCCCGACGCCGACGAGCCGCGCCCCGCGGTGGTCTTCGTCCACGGCGGCCCGGTCTCCGCCGAGGCGCGTCCCACCCCGCGGGACTGGCCCGCTTTCGTGGGCTACGGCTCGTACGTCGCTTCGCTGGGTGCGGTGGGCGTGACGCTGGACCACCGGCTGCACGGCCTGGCCGACTACGGGCGTGCAGCGGAGGACGTGGCGGAGGCGGTGGAGCTCGTACGAGCCGATCCGCGCGTCGACGGGGAGCGGGTGGCGCTGTGGTTCTTCTCCGGCGGCGGACTGCTGTCGGCGGACTGGCTCGCGGCTCCCCCGGCATGGCTCCGCTGCGTCGCCGCGACGTATCCGGTCCTCGCGCCCCTGCCGAACTGGCCGCTCGCCGACTCCCGGTTCCTCCCTGCGGCCACGGTGCGCAAAGCGGGGCAACTGCCGTTCGTACTGACCCGGGTGGAGCTGGAAGGACCTGAGATCGCGGCGACGGTCGAGGAGTTCCTGACCGCAGCCGAGGAGTGCGACGCGGCGGTCGAGATCATCGACGTACCGCAAGGTCACCACGCCTTCGAGACGATCGACCACACCGAGGAGGCGCGCGACGCGGTGGCCCGGGCGGCGCGGTCGGTGCTGGGGCATCTGCGGGGGGATCTGCTGGGCTGAGCGTACGGTCCGCCGGCCGGCAGGAGACCGCGGTGCACCCGGATCCGCGGCTCCGGACCGACGTCTCCACAGCCGTGGCACTGGTCCGCAGGACCGGCTCCCGCGGACCCGTGGCACGGTCTCCGGCCGGCCGGCGGAAGGTCTCCGTCACGGAGCCGGCGCAAGGTCTCCGTCACAGAGCCGCGGAAGGTCTCCGTCGCGGACCCGAGGACGGCGGGCCGACCCGCCGACGGGGCGAGCGATGACTCCGTCTCGCTGTGGCAGTCCTCGTTCCGACCGCACACGCGAGAAGGTGGCCCGATGACCAATTTGCACAACGTCCTGAGCGATCACGTCGACACCGAGTCCCTCCCCGGCGCGGTGGCCCTGGTCGCGCGGGGCGATCAGGTGGACGTCCAGGCCGTGGGCCACGTCGACGCCGAGCGCACGGCACCGATGGCCAGGGACACGATCTTCCGTGTCGCCTCCATCACGAAACCCGTCGTCGCCGCGGCGGTCATGATGCTCGTCGAGGACGGGAGGATCACGCTGGACGACCCGGTCGGGACGTGGCTGCCGGAGCTGGCCGCGCCCATGGTCGTCCGTACGCCGGACAGTCCGGTCGACGACGTGGTCCCGGCGGCCAGGCCGATCACCGTGTTCGACCTGCTGACCTCGCGTGCCGGGTACGGTTTCCCGTCCGACTTCTCGCTGCCGGCGGTCGAACCGCTGGTGCGTGAACTGAAGCAGGGCCCGCCGCAGCCGCAGGCCGTCCCTCCGACGGACGAGTGGATGGCGGCGCTTTCCCGGATCCCGATGCTGTACCAGCCGGGCGAGGCCTGGCTGTACAACATCTGCTCCGACATCCAGGGTGTGCTGATCGCGAGGGTCTCGGGCAGTTCACTGCCCGACTTCCTGGCGGAACGGCTCTTCGAGCCGCTGGGCATGACCGACACGGCGTTCGCGGTGCCGCCGGCCAAGCTCGACCGCTTCACCAGCTACTACCGGGTCGACCCCATGGGCGCCCTCGAGTTGGCCGACACCCCGGACGGCGAGTGGAGCACCCCGCCCGCCTTCCCGTCCGGGGCGGGCGGTCTCGTCTCGACGGCCGACGACTACCACGCCTTCGCCCGCATGCTCCTCGGCCGGGGCGCGACCGGGTCCGGCGGCCGCCTGCTCTCCGCAGGGTCCGTGGAGCGGATGACCACGAACTACCTGACCCCGGCCCAGCGCAAGGCCGGCGGTCTGTTCCTGGAGGGCATGGGCTGGGGCTTCGGCGGGGCGGTCGACGTCGAGGCGGTCGAGCCGTGGAGCGTCCCCGGCCGCTACGGCTGGGTCGGCGGTACGGGCACGGCCATGCACATCACGCCGTCGACGGGCGCGGTCACGATCTTCCTCACCCAGCTGCAGATGTCCGGCCCGTCGTTCCCGGAGCCGATGCGGGACTTCTGGGTGTACGCGGCGGGGGTGTGAGCGGACGGCACAACGGCGTGCAGGCACGTACGAGTTGCCTGGCCCCATCGTGGGGGAGAGTGTGCGCATGGAATTCTTCTGCTACCACCGCGACAGGCCGGGTTCCCTGCCGCTGCGCCACGAGCTGCTGGAAGAACACTGGTCCTACATGGACGGGTTCGAGAAGGAAATGATCGCCCGCGGCCCGACCATGACCAGCGACGGTGACACGCCCACCGGCAGCGTGCACGTGGTCGACCTGCCCGACCCCGCCGCCGCCCACGCGTTCGCCTTCGGCGAGCCCGGCTACCAGGCGGGCGTGTACCGGGACGTCCTGGTGCGCCGGTGGCGCAACCTGCTGGACCGCACCATGTGGGACTTCCCCGGCGGCCGGACCGGTGGCAACCGCTACCTGGTACTCGGCTTCGGCAGCGGGCCGGGCGCCGACCTCGCCGTGCCACAGGTCGGGGACGATCTGATCGCCTACGGCCCGCTGCTGTCGGACGACGGCACCGCCTGGCTGGGTACGGCGCTTCTGGTCCGGGCCCCTGATCCGGACGCGGCACGGGCTGTCCTGACGGTGGGTGCGTACGACGGCATCGAGGTACACAAGTGGCAGTTCGGGGGGCGGTCGGCGTGAACTGGCCGCAGGCGCTCCATCTCTGATGGAAGCCATTCCACCTGCCAGTCCTGAACCGGAACGGTGGTCCTGAGGGAGCGCCGCTGCGGTGATGGGCGCTGTGCCGGTCAACCCTCAGGAAGACGGCCACCATCTGACCTTCCGCCCCGACAGGACCGATGCGGAGCAGGCGGCGAAGGACCCGCGCTCTCCCGAAGAGCCTCTGACGCCGTGGAAGGTCAGCCGGTCACCGAAGTTCCCGCTTCGGACACCTCGGACTCGCAGAGCCCCAAAGCGGAAGGCCTCCCGCTGGGCCGACGCCTGTCCGTCGTGTATCAAGGACGACCGACCGTCGGCCATAGGTACTCGGGGCGTCCCTCGAGGCCCGGGCGCCCTCCATGATGCCGTGATCCCCTCTTGCCGAGTAAGGGCGCCCTCGCATCCGGCGCAGTGCTCCCCCGCGCACCGCTAAGGTGCTCACGCCGATCGATGGTTGGGGGGCTGCCGGTGCAGCAGGGCGAGGTCGCGGGCACGCGGATAGGGCACTATCTCGTCGATCGAGTCCTTGGTTCCGGAGGAATGGGGGTGGTGTATCTCGCCACGTCACCGTCCGGTCGCCGCGCGGCGGTCAAGGTGATTCGCGACCCGTACGTCGCCGACGAGAAGTTCCGCGTCCGCTTCGCCCGCGAGGTGGCGGCCGCGCGTGCTGTCAGCGGTGCGTTCACCGCTCCCGTCATCGACGCCGAGACCAGCGGTGACATGCCCTGGATGGCGACGCTGTACGTCGAGGGTCCCTCCTTGGCCGACCATGTCGCCCAAGAGGGGCCCATGCCCGCCGACGCCGTCTGGCAGTTGGCTTCCGGGTTGGCCGAAGCGCTGCGCGACATCCACAGGGCGGATCTGGTGCACCGTGACCTGAAGCCCGGCAACATCCTCATGGCCGACGACGGTCCTCGTGTCATCGACTTCGGCATCTCCCGTGCGATGGCCTCTGAAGGCATCACGCAGACCGGCGCGGTGATCGGTACACCGCCCTTCATGGCCCCCGAGCAGTTCCGCACACCCAAAGAACTCACCAACTCCGCGGACGTCTTCGCCTTCGGATCCGTCCTCGTCTACGCCGCCACGGGTCGTAGCCCCTTCGAGGGGGAGACCGCGTACGCCGTCGCCTGGAACGTTGTCCACGAACCGCCGGATCTCCAAGGCGTGCCCGACTCCTTGCTGCCCGTTGTCAACGCCTGCCTCGAGAAGGAGGCGAGCGCCCGCCCCACGGCGGAGCAGCTTCTCGAACTTCTCGGATCCCGGGCCTACCGGAGACGGTCGGCAACGCCACGGAAACGACGGAGGACGGCACGACTGCGCCTTGCCGGGGTGGCCTCCACCCTTGCTCTGCTGATCACGGGCTCTGTGTGGGTCGTCAGCCAGCGGTCGGATCCACCGCCGACGAAGCCCGACAAGGCCGCGGCCCCCCGGTCGGCCGCTCGTCCCGTTCACGAACCAGCGGCGGCATTACAGCCGAAGGGGTGGGCTTTGTGGGAGACATCCGTTCGCGGAAACCAAGGACCGGAAGACCCGGAGTCGGCCGACATGAGCACATGCCTTCTCGTCGGCGACGGCCTGATCTGCATGGGGGACACCGGGGGTGTGTTCCACTTCGCCGCCGCCAACGGTGAGGACATCACACCACGAGCGCTGAAGGAGATGGGAGATGACGCCTATATGATGCGCTCCGCTCCCGAAGCCCGTCTCGCTTACCTGATCAGGCACGAAGAAGACACCGCCCCCGGCCCGCAATCCCCTGCAACCCTGTACGCGTACGATCCCGAAAGGCGCACGATTGCGTGGAAGCAGCGGATGCCCGAAGGAATCGACGGCGCTGTCCACGTGGGTGAGCAGGTGCTGACTTTCACCGCCACGGACACCATCCAGGCATGGAACGCGACCACGGGATCCGAGAAGTGGACCCGACGAGTCAGCGGAACCGAGTCCCTCTTCATCCGCGGGGCGGCAGCCGTTCTGACGGCAGGTGCGGAGCAGGACCCGACACCCGGCTTCCAGTACGTGAACCCCGAGGACGGCAGCACCATCTGGAGACACCGGGGACTGCACCACGCGGGTGCCATCGGGGAGACGTCGGACACCCTGATCGTCTCCGTGCACGAGCCCAGAACCCGCACGCAGCGCATCGTGCAACTCGCGAAGCGAGACGGTGAAACGGTCAACGAGCCGATTGGACTGAACTCCCGCGATGCGGTGACCCTGGCGGAGGACAAGCTCGTCGTCCTGCGAAACGACGGCCTGCTGCGCGCGCTCGACCTCGTACGGGGCAAGGAAGTATGGTCGCAGCCCTCTGGCGGAGACCCGCGAGAAGACCTTCTCGTACAGGACGGACGGGTCTATGTGCAGCTGCTCGGCGGAGACGTCCTGTGCCGGGACGTCGCAACGGGCAAGGAGCTGTGGCGCAGTGCCGTCCGACGAGACCCGAACGACGACCCCCGGGACCACGGCGGCACCGTCCATACACTCGCGGTCCGCGGCGATACCGTGTTCACCACCTCTGCGAGACATTCCGTCTTCGCGATCCGCCCGCCGAAGTCCGCGCGACCCGGCAGCTGAGCGACCCATGACACGAGCAACGCCGCCGGCCGTTGCCATTGTTACCCCAGGGCAGCGAGACGTGCAGCTCCGAAGTTCGGCAACGGTCAGGTATAGATGCCGCCTTCGAGGTTGTCGAACAGTTCCACCCACTCGCTGTACTCGTTCGCGAACGGCAGCGAATCGACGAGCCGGATGCCGGACATCATGTCGTCCACCTCGCGCTTGCGCCGCACGTATTCGACGTCTTCGTCGTCCTCGTCCTCATGTCTGGAGTACGTGCCGATGTACTCCAGGAACGATGAAACCGTACGGGCCAGCGAGGAAAGATCTCCGTGGACGGGAATCAGTTCCTTGATGGCGTCAGTGAACTGGTAGACAACGCCAGTGTTCGGATCGATGACCACCGCATTGATGGGGAACGCGCCGATCTTCACCACGCTTTCCACCCCGGCAGGGAAGTGCCAGCCGCGCGCCTCCCGGGACGCACGGTCCCAGATGAACGCGGCGTCGAATGTAACGGGCATGCGGAAAGTGATTTCGAACTCTTCGTCGTCCGGCAGCCCGATCTCAGTGAGGAACCGAAGCGCCTCCCCATTGAATCCGTACGCCTCCGCCACTTGCGGCTGCAGACGGTGGACGTTCTCCTCGCCGACCGTCCGCTCCAGGGACTTGAGATCAACACTGAAGAGCACTTGTCACCCTTTCTTACTTTTACGTGCGGCCTGTGCCCACTACGCCTGGCCTTCGAGCGGCGACAGGCACCGGCATCGGATCGAGTCCAGGCGCCCAAGCGCGCACCGTGCCATCAGCGCCCCCGCTGTAGGGGAGCGGCGCTGTCGTCTCATCGGTCGCGTGGACGGCCAGCCCAGCCACTGCCGTCACCCTCCCCCGATGCAGCACCGCGGCACCTGTCGCACCCCCGAGCACGTGCACTCGTCCGTCGGCGTCGCCGAGGAAGACGATGTCTGCCCCCATCGACGAGGTGGACGCGATCGCAGTCCCGGTCACTCGTTGCAGAGTGTCGAGAAGGACCCGCGTCTCGTCCGGTTCATCAGTCAGCAGTGCTTCGGTGCCTGACCGCGCGGCCCGGACCGCTCTTGTGCTGTCCGCGTGCACGCGGCCTGCTTCGTCGAGCGTGAGGACGGTACCGTCGGACAGCGCACACAGTCCGATCACCTGCGGGGCGTTCGCCGCGATGCGCGCCAGTGGCGTCGCGTTGTCGATGTCCGCAGCACGGACCGTGCCAAGGTGGTCGACGCACATCAGCGCGCCCTCGAGAGGGCCGGCTCCCGCAGCAAGCGGCGGCAACCGGCCCGGGCCAGGGTGGGCTGATGTCCCCTTTCACACGGCGCCAATCGGTCTACCAAGGGGCCTGGTAGGCAAGTGAGTCGAGAGCAGCCGCGTGCCTGGGGTCAGCACTCTCGCTGAGCGCAGTGCGTCGCATGGCCCGGTGAACCGGTGCTCCGAGAGTGCCCCTGGAAGGCCATTCCGTCGTACGGCTCGGGCGACGACCACTGGCACCGCACCCCGGCCGGATCAAGTCCCCGAGCGAATACTCCGACCCGGACGGCTCGGGATGGATGTTCGGCCTTCCCGTGGGTGCGACGTCGGAGGCATTTTCAGTCGTTCGCCAAGGACTACTACGACCGACCCGTGGAGCTGGATTCCGTGCGCCACATACATGTGCATGACCGGCGCAGGAGCCGGTACGGAGGCCCGCTGGTACGGGTGCTGTACGACGCCGTACGCATGTGTCCTGGACGCCTCGAACCAGCGCTCCGCTGTAGTGCTGCATCGTTCATCAAGCACGGAGTCAGTGCGCCGCCCGTGCTTCGTGAGCCGCTCGTCCCACCCGATCGCCTCCGTGCGACGGCAGGTCCGGTGCCTGACGCCGGGAGAAGCACGACGTCCTGCCATGTCACCGTCGTCCGGCATGCTCTTCCACATGAGGACACCTTCTGGCAGCTCATCGAAGACTGCACACCCTTGAGACCCGACCCCGACGTACTTCGTCACCCGGCACGCGCCGCATCACCCGTACTCTCAGGGACGTGATCAGTGACGAAGAGCTGGCCCAACTCGAGTGGTGGGCCAACCCGTCGACCTGTCTGGCCCGGATCCCCGTCATCCTCGAAGCCGCCCACGACGGCACCTGGATCGCAGTCGCCTCGCCCGGACTCGACGCGGAGACGCAGGAAAACCTCCGCTTCCTCGTCGACCTGGGCCCGGAGTTCAGCCTTCGTTTCAAGGACGGCTCGATCACCCTGGTCGTCGTGGTCCCCTCCGACAACGTGAACCGTCTTCGCGTGCGAGTCACTTCAGAACCCGACGTATGACGTCTCTCAGGTTCGACACACCCAATCTTCCACGGTGACGCCATGACGACGAAGCCTCTCCCCCACCTCACTCCGACGGGAACCTGCTGGTGCGGCTGTGCCACGAAGGTCGGTGCCGGGTCGTTCTTCGCCCCCGGCCACGACAAGGTGGCGGAGGCGGCCCTGCTCGCAGCCGAATACGGCTCGTCCGTCGCCCATTTGCTGCACGGCCACGGCTACGGCCCCGGCCACTCGGTGAGCGCGCGGGCCGTAGCGAAAGGCGTGTGGCGGAAGTGCCCGTCCTGCGCCTACGTCGGCGCACTGGCCGGCATCGCCAACCGCACGAGGAAGGCGCATCCCGCCACGCCGGTCGCAGACCCCACCTGAGGAGTGTCCGGATGGCCGACAACACGTCCAACCGGCGCGCCGACCTGGAGAAGGCGGTGTGCATCTACGGCGGGTTCTGGGACACCGAGCGCGGTCTGCGTGCCCTGCGCGACGCCGGGCACGAGCCTCAGCAGAAGCACACCCGTCGGATCCTCCGCGACCTGGCCGGCAAGGGTCTGCTCGTCAAGGTGAAGGACTTGCCCGTCCGCTACCGCGCCGTACGCTCGGACTGAAGCAGCCCCCTGTCATGCGGCTGTCGCCTCGATGAGGAAGTACGGATCGGCCCGCGTCAGCGGGGTCACCGAGGTGAGTGCCAAACCCGCCCTGCGGCACACGTCCTCGAAGTCTGTCCGCGTCCGCTCCCTGCCGCCCACGTTCACCAGCATGTTGAGGTCGGTGAGATAGGTGAGTCCGTCGGTGTCCGTGCCGGTGTCGACGACCTCGGGCAGTACAGGCTCCACGATCAGTACGCGCCCTGCGGGCGGCAGCACCCGACGGCAGTGGGTCAGGATCGCGACGGCCTGGTCGTCCGTCCAGTCGTGCAGGATGCTCTTCATCAGGTAGAGGTCGGAGCCCTCGGGGACCGAACGGAAGAAGTCGCCGGCCACCAGGGAGCACCGCGGTGTGAGCCCCTGTCCCACCAGCGTCGCCGCCGCCTGGGCCAGGCCCTCCTCGGTGTCGTAGACGACGCCCGTCAGAGTCGGGTGCTCGCGGAGCACGCCGCTCAGCACGGTGCCGTCGCCGCCACCGACGTCCGTGACCGAACGGAACCGGCCGAAGTCGAAGGCGTGTGGCAGCACAGCGGCCGTCGCCCGGGCCGCTCGGCTCATGGCCGCGTTGAACTCGGCCGACAGGTCAGGGAGTTCCTTGAGATGGCTGAAGAAGTCCTTGCCGGAGCTCGCGTCGAACGCGATGTCGCCGGTTCGGACGCTGTCGTCCAGGCGCTCCCAGGCACGGAGCATCATCGGCTCGGTGAACATGCGTACCAGCGAGGTGAGCGAGTGGGGCCTTTGAGGGTCGAGCAGGGTACCTGCGGGAGTCACCGAGAAGGAGCCCGCCTCGTGTTCGCGCAACAGGCCCAGACTCGTCAGGGCGCGCAGCAGCCTCGTCATGGGCTGGGGAGCCGCACCTGCGTCGGCGGCCACTGCGACGGCGGATCGCTTCTTGTCACCGAGCAGCTCCACCACCCGCAGCCGGACGGCCGCGCGAACGGTCTGCGCGGCCAGGCTGCCGAAGACGAGCCGCATGACCAGTTCCTCACCGCTGTCGGCGTCGACCTAAATGTCTCTGTTCGGGACGTCGTCGTTCGTCATCATTGCTTCCCTTCGGTTGCTCGAGTCAACGCACCCGGCGTGCACCCGGCGAATGCCAGAACATCGCGGTGCAGATGGGATTGGTCCGCATAACCGCAGACCATGGCGGTTTCGACGGGGCCCCGGCCCGCCTGGAGACATGTCGCGGCGTGATCGAACCGGACGAGCATCGCGGCCCGTTTGGGTGTGAGGCCGAGCTGGGCGCTGAACCTGGACCAGAACCGTTTACGGCTCCATCCGCAGGACGCGGCGAGGTCGCCGACCCGTATCCGGCCGCGTTGGGCGACGATGCGCTCCCAGCCGGCGGCCACCTCCGGGTCGACCGACGGTGGCTTCGCGGACCGGCCTGCCAGGAACTCGTCCAAGAGCGCGAAGCGTCGTGGCCACGACGTGGTGGCGGCCAGCTGCTCCCGCAGTCGGCTCGTCTGCCGCCCCCATACGTTCTCCAGGTCGGTGATTTCGCCGTCGAGTTCCGCCAGGGAGACACCCATCAGGGAGGACGCGACCACCGGTGACAGGTGCACTTCGACGCACTCGACCCGCTCGCCGCGGATGCGGGTGGGTGCAGGGACCGGGGCGGCGACGAGGCTCCCGAGCGTCTGCCTGCCGTTGGTGCCGTCGACGGTCAGCATGCCGTCCTCGAATCCGATGACGACCGTCACGACCGGTTGAGGAAGTACCCGCATGTCCAACCGGGCTCCCGGACCGTTCCGGAATGCCGCCACCCGGACGCCATCGGCGCGTACACCACTGAGGGGTACGGTCACCTCCCAGCCGGCTGTGACCTCATGATCCACTGGGGCGACCTCCCGGACGTCGTACGGCTGAAGGCTCACGGCGGGCGTGGCGGCCAGTGGCTCGGCCGCAGCGCGTGTTCCCCACTATCGCCGTGCCGACATCGATCGTCTTGGACGAATGTTCCCGGCGGACCGGGCAGCGGGACCGGATCGGCCAACCTGAACAAGGCTTCGGCGAGGTGCCTACGAGCCGTTGCCGGTGGCTGGCAGGGTCACGGGCGCCGTCAGCTGGTGCCGGGCACTCCGCGCATGCGGGCGCGGACCAGCCACTTCGCCCGATGCGACAACGGTCCGCGGCTTCCAGAGACGGCTGGCCACAGAAGACCTTGCCGTCGCCATGAACTACCACCACACCCAGAAGGTCGCGACGGCCCACGCCATCACCGCCTACTTGCTGCCGCGGCAGTCGATACCCACGACGAACTCCACGAATGTCTCGAACACCAGGACAATCGCAGCGCTCTACGACGTACGGTGAAGGGAGTCGGGCCGAAGACCATCGACTACATCAGCAACCTCGTCGGCCGTTCGCACGTCGCCGTCGATGTACATCTGCGCACCTTCGCCGCAAATGCCGGTGTCCCGGACCTCACCTACGAGCGACTACGAGCCGCATACGTGGCAGCCGCAGCACTTCTCGGGCATGACAGCGGCGGGCTGGAGCATGCCGTCGGCGGGATGGGTCGGGGGCCGTGTAGTCACCGGTTCCACACCCAGCCGCTGACCGTGCCCGCAGCCCGTCACACCGCCGCCGGCTGCCGCTCCCGGTCGCCCACCAGTTCGCGTAGCTTCGCCCGCGTCTCCGGATCAGTCGAGTAGACGACCGTGCCGACCATGCCGCGGGTGAGCAGCACCTTGTAGGTGTTGCGGATCAGGCGGTCGACGTCTCCGTCCGAGGTGGACCTTTTGAAGACCGGGTCCTTGGACTCCGCGCGGTCGGTGACCCACCTGTCGCCGCGCCACACCAGGTCCGGGCCGAGGATCACACCGGACCAGTCGTACTCGAAGCCCTGCGCCGTGTAGACGCAGCCGACCTGGCCGAAGCCGGCCGGGGCGGTGGCCCACAGGGCCGACGGCGGGGCTCCCGAGACGGCGCGGTCGCCGCGCAGGTTCCAGGGGCGGGCCCAGTCACCGATGACGACGTCGGGCGGCAAGGGCTCTCCGGGCTTGGGCTCCGGGGACCAGCGCCAGCAGTAGCCGGCGGACATACGGGCTCCGTAGCCCTGGGCGCGACGGGCTTCGAGGAACGCCTCCATCTCCTGCGGGCTGTCGGCGACCAGCAGTTGCATACGGCCGTCGGGGTCCCAGGTGACCGGCCCGCCGGATTCCAGGCCGAGGAGCCGTACGACCCAGCGCAGATAGGCGTCGCTGCCACCGCAGCGGAACTGGCTGTCCAGCGGTACGACGTGGCACGGGATGCCCCGCTTCGTCGCCGCCTCCTTGATGTCGGCCACGGTGCCCATCTCGCCGGGGCGCACGACCTGGTGCTCGTCGAGGAAGAAGACGGGCACGTAGGCGACGTCGATGAGTTCGTCGATCTGCGCCCTGCCGGTGCGCAGCCCGGCGCGGGTGAAGCGGTTGGCCGAGGTCTCCCTGATGCGGTGCGCCTCGTCGCAGATCAGGGCACCCAGGGTGTTCTTCTCGGCCGTCATGAAGCTGTTGAAGTACTTGAAGAGGTCCTGCACTTCGCGTTTGCGGGCCCCGGCGATCTTCCGCATGGTCTTCGTGAAGGACTGCGATCCGGTGGCGTGAAGCGCCGGTACACCGCGTCGGTAGAGCTCGCCGAGCAGTTGGAGGGCGATGACGCTCTTGCCGGTGCCGGGGCCGCCCGTGACGATGACGACTTCCTTGCGGTCGGCGTTCTTCGCCTTCTGTACGGCGTTGAGCACCATGCGGTACGCCACCTGCTGCTCGTCGAGGAGGACGAACTGTGTGCGCTCGCGCACCTCTTCCGCGGCGACGGACATCAGCTGCTTCGACGGCACCGCCACCCCGTCGCACAGTTCGTCCGCCGCCCGCGCCCCCGGGTGTTCGGCGCTCAGCAGCGTACGTAGGTGGTCGATGAAGGCACCGCGGCGCTCGCCGGTGAAAAGCAGTCCTCGGCCGTCACGCTCGATCTCGCGAAGTCCGCTCACCCCGAACTCCGTGGCGTTGTGCAGGAAGGCCACCCCGTTGACTCGGTGGCCGTGGTCGGCCACCGCACCGTTGAAGTTGACCAGGTACTCGCTGTAGCGGCGCACCTGTTCGATCGGGTTGAGGACAGGGTGGGCGTAGGCATCGACATGGCACAGGGTCGGATCGTCCTCGTGCGGAAGGGCCTGGCTCCACTGCTTCAGCTCCACCACCACGTACGACGGTTCCCCCGTGACGGGATGCACCCCGGCGAGCACGACGTCGGCGCGCTTGCTGTTCAGCGGGAGTGCGTACTCCAGCATCATTTCCACGTCGCCCAGGCCGGCGTCGTTGAGCGTGGCGGCCAGGACGGGAATGCTGCGCTCCCAGGAGCGCACTTCGGAGGCGCCGGGTCGGTAGCCGTGCATGTGGACGAACCGCTCGGTCAGGTGCAGGAACAGCGAACTGTCCAGTGCCCTGGCCGCGACCGATGTGGCAGACGCACGGAACAACAAGGACTTCCCCCAGGCAGCACGAAGTGACTCGTGCGGGTGGGGGCATGTCCTTCGTGACTCCACCGGGGTGGAGCGGAAGCCCGTCGGGCCGCGATGACTATGTGATCAAGAATAGCTGTGCGACAGGTGATGAGCCGAGGTTTCGCCGGGCCGCCTCTCGCCTTGGGCTGGAGGCGGCCCCGTGAGGCGTCAGGAAGCTCGGGTACTCGCGCGCCACTCCGGTGCGTCCGGCTCCTCGTGGAACTCCAGGAGGTGCTGGCCGGCGTGACGGGCGAGGGCGTCGTGCACCTCGGCCGGGGTGGTGTGGAAGAACTCGCGGCGGGCGTTGACCCAGTTGACGCGGCGGGACTCGAAGTCCTGGTGGAGGGCCCGCTCGAGGCTCACCGCGTCGTCGCTGTAGATCAGCGCGTGCACATCGAAGCGGAACGGGACGGAGGCGTCGTCGAGTTCGTTGACGCGGTCCATGTGGTCGAGGCGGCAGGTGAGGCCGATCTGGACCACGGATTCGCCGAAGGCGCCGATGTCCGCCACATCAGTTCGTCGTGGCCCATCGGACCGCCGCCACCACCGCCAGGATCAGAGGCGGCGCGAGCCACCAGCGGCTCAACGCACGCCGCGCCGACGGGATGAGGGTGATCAGCAGGGCGACGACCGCGGCGGCGAGCGTCAGCACACAGGACAGGACGATGCCGGCACGGGCGGCGTCGTCCCACGGTCCGGAGGGTCTGATGGTGAGGGCGGTCCAGCAGAACCACGCCGCGATGAGGTTCAGGATCGCCAGCGGCACGCCGAGGACCCACCTGAGGCATCCTTGCTCCTCCGGCTTGGCCGACTGCTCTGTCCGGTCGTGCATCAGCGCAGTGCTTCCCTTGCGTTGTCGAGGTTGTCGACGAGCCGGTTCCCGTAGCCCTGGGCCTTGCTCTCTTCCCAGTACGGGCCGCCGTTGTAGCGGGCGGCGAGTTCCTGGTAGTGGGCCGGGGTCATCTCTTCCGGCGGTACGTCGGCGAACTCGCTCTCGGCCTTCAGCTGAGCAAGGTACTCGCCGGCGATGAAGATGTTCTGACCCGGATCCTGCAGTGACTCCTCCACGACCGCCCGCTGATGCTCCGTGAGGTTTGCCGGGTCGTAGCCCAGGACCTCGGCACCGCGGCGCACCTGGATCGCGATGGGGCCGAAGGAGGTCTCGTCAGGGCTGCCTGCGAGCCGCCACGGAAGGTTCTCCGGCGAAACGGGGCTGAGTCCCCACGGGGCGTCGGCCTGTTCGCGGACCGTGTCGGTGATGTCGTCCAGAACTCCTGGCTGACCGCCGATCTCGTTCCAGGCAATGCCCGCCACCACGTCCGCCGGCAGGCCCGCGTTCTTCGCCGCCGCCTCGATGATCTCCTTGTTCGCCGAGATCCACTCCTTGCGTTCCTGGTCCGACGAGGGCGGGGACCAGTAGCTGTCCGTCGCTCCGGGCAGTCCGGACAGCTGCGTCCGGATGTTCTGAAGCGTCGGCGAGACGAGAGCGTCGCCGACCGGTGCGACGAGGTCCTGCTTCGGGCCGCTGCCGGGCAGCCGCGTCAACGGGTTGCTCCTCGCCTCGCTCGCCTCATTGCGCATGGCCGGGATCGCCGCGTGGAGGTCCACTCTCTCATCGATCCTGACGCGGAAGTCGGGCAGCAGGTCGTATGCCTGCTTGAGTCCGTGCACGCACACGTCGCGGGCTTCCTTCTCGCAGACCTTGGCGAGGTGGAAGTTGCCCCCGGCCGCGTCGTGGAGACGGTCGGCCTCGTCGCGGATGTCGTCGACATCCATCGTGAGCTCGGCGAAGAAGTCGAGAACGCCGGTCGTCGCCCTCATGTCCTCCCACTGACGCATCGGTTCCGCATCCTGCGCCTCCCGGGTGACGGCCGTCCCCTTGGTGCCGATGAGCGACGCCAGGGCCCGTTCGTTCGCCCTGGCGTTGGAGTAGTGGCTCTTGGCCGTCTCCAGCGCTCCGGCGTACGCGTGCAGTGCACCGGCGGCCTTGCCGTAGCCTTCCGCGAGCCCGGTCAGCAACTTCCGCGCCTCCGCCACACGCGCTTCGTAGTGCTTGCTGCCGTCGCTGTGCCAGTGCGTCTTCTTCTCCGCCCGCTCGGCCGGGCCGTCGACCTCCGTGAGCATGTCGCGGATGCGCTTGAACTCGTCGGCGTTGCGCTCGACGAGGGCGGGGTTGCACTCCTCGAGGAACTCGACGTCCTTGCGGTGGCTCATCCCGCTCACCGTGCCTCCGGTGCCACGTAGGCGCCTTCCAGCATCAACTTGAGGAACTTGGCTGCCTCGTCGTCGTCCACCTTCACGAAGTCGCCGCCGGTGGTCCTCAGCTTCGTGGACAGTGCCGCGAAGAGCGCCACGGCGTCCAGGAACTGGTCATCGGCGAATCTGCTGAAGCGATTCACCTGCGCGGCGACATCGCTGTGCGCCCTGGGTTCCCTCGCCATGGTGCAGAGGTCACCGTCCGGCCTGCCTTCGTGCAGGAACCCCGCGATCTCGATCAGCAGATTCGCGTTGCCGTTGATGGAGGCCGTGTTGTAGTCGAGTCCTCCACCGGGTGCGGACTGCGCGCCACCACCACCTGGGTCGGCAACCTGATTGAGCCTCATCGTCGTGGACCGGCGTGCCAGCGCATCGGCCTTCAGGCCTGCCCACTCCTCCTCGAACGCCACACGTATCCCCCGTCGTCGGCCGCAGATCTGAAGATGATCTTATCTTCACCGGCGACATTCGGCCCTGGCCGACCACTGCCTCGGTCCTGAGGACCAGGCACCCCCCGGACTCAACACAGCTCTATTTTCCGCGCGGTGTGGCATCCCATGCACCGGCCGGCCCGTACTGGAGCAGCCGTTGCATCCCGTCCGCGGGTGCGCAGCGACAGGGCCGGTGAGTTGTGCCGTCAGCGGTTGGCGGTGGTCCCGACCTTGAACAGGGCACGCTCCAGGGAGTCGGCGAACTCCAGCGCTCCTGGTTGTGTGTCGGGCACCATCAGCAGAGTCGTGCCCCGTACGAACTCCCCGGCCCGTGGGTCCGCCTCGTTCAGCAGGTTCTCCTTGACCAGCCCGAGCCCCTCGCAGTCCCCGCCGATTTCCTGGTCGACCTTCTTCGTCTCACCGTCCTTGCCCGTCCAGCGCGCCTGCGTCAGCGGCGCCGTGTCGAACTCGGCGGTGCCCGTGTTCTCGACCTTGAACTCCAGACAGACGAATGTCGTGCCTGGGTCAGCGACCTGCGGATCGAGATACTCGCCCTGCGGGAGCCGGTCGGCCTGCGCCAGCCCGGTGAGCGTGACCCTGGCCTCGGTCGCCGGCTCGCCGAGCGTGTCGTTGCCGGGAATGTGCACCGTCAGGCTCTCGTCCTCCTCGAGAACGGGTACGTCGTCCTGCGTCGGGGTGGGCGCTGCCACCACGCCGGCGGCCCGGTCCGCGGTGATCCCGTCGACCGAGGCGGCCCCGCCCCGGTCCGCCGTGGCGTGCGCACCGGCGCAGCCGACCAGGAGGCCGGCGGCTGCGGTCGCTCCGGCGACGGCCACCAGATGAGCTGTGCGTCCTCGAGGGCGCTGCGTACTGCCTCCCATGACGACGGCTCCTTCCGAGCGATCCCCACAGGACCAGCTTCCGCCCGGCGAACGCGGCCCGCACGCCGGTCCAGCTCCGCTCATGGCCGCGCGCCGACCCGGCGCCCTGGCGGCGGCGAGCAGCGGAGACCACCGCCCGCATCACCCCGTGCCCGGTCCGGAGCCCCGGATCATCTGCGCCGACGCCAGTTCCCGGTAGGCCGGGCTCGTCGACAGGAGTTCCTGGTGATGTCCGCAGGCAACGGCCCGGCCGTCCTCCATCACGACGATCTTGTCGGCGTGCTGCACCGTGGAGAGCCGGTGGGCGATCACCAGCACGGAGCACTCCTGGGTGACGCCTTTCATCACCGTGGTGAGCGCCCTCTCGTTGACCGCGTCCAGGTGCGAGGTCGGTTCGTCGAGCAGGAGCAGCGCCGGGCGGGCGAGCAGCGCGCGGGCCAGGGCCACACGCTGCCGCTCCCCCGCCGACAGTGTCCCGCCGCGTTCGCCGAGCGGGCAGGCCAGCCCTCCGGGAAGTCGCGCGACCAGCTCTTCGAGCTGGGCCAGCTCGACGACCCGCCGGACGTCCGTCTCCTTGGCGTCGGGCACCGCGTACGTGATGTTGTCCCACAGCGTGCCCTGTACGACATGGGTGTTCTGGTCGACGACGGCGATACGCGCCCGGCACTGTTCGCGGCTCAGCTCCACCGCCGGGCGGCCGTCGAAGAGCAGGCGGCCGGAGTCCGGTTCGTAGAACCTGGCCGCCAGGGCGAAGACGGTGCTCTTGCCTGCGCCGGACCTGCCGACCAGGGCGACCTGCTGCCGGTGGGGAACCGTGAGGGACACGCCCCGCAGCACCGGTCGGTCCGGGGCGTAGGCGAAGTGGACGTCCTGGAGGACGAGAGCCGGAGCCGGGGTGCTCACCGGGTGCCGAGCCGTGACGCCGGTCGTGGTGGACCCGGCGGCCTCCGCCGGCCCGGGGCGGGGCTCGGCGGGCATCTCCAGCACTTCTTCGATGCGCTGGTAGGCACCCATGCCGCGTTGGATCAGCCCGACAGCGCGGAAGACGGAGGACAGCGGCAGCACGAGGTACGAGGCGTACAGCAGGAAGGCGACCAGGTCTCCGAGGGAGTTGGCGCTCCCGTTGACCCGTAGGCCGCCGATGACCAGGACGAGCAGGAACGAGCCCTGGACGGCGAGTTCGACGGCGGGGCTCATGACGGATGCGAGTTTCGCGGTCCGTACGCCCGCGTCGTACGCCGCGTCGACCCGTTCGCCGATACGGGCCGCCTCCCGGTCTTCCGCCCGGTGCACGCGAACCATCGGCAGGGCGCCGATGGCGCGCTCCAGATCGGCCGCGATGGCGCCGACGGAGTTCTGCATGTGTTCGGAGGCGGCCCGGATGCCCCTCAGGAGCGAGGCGACGACGACGGCGGCGGTCGCCACCGTCAGGGCGACCAGGATCAGCAGCAGCGGATCGATCCACAGCATGAGGAAGATCGCGCCGGCCGCGACGAGGGCGCCGGTGACGAGGTCGACCAGTGCCTGGGCCACCACCTCCCGCAGGAGGGTGGTGTCGGCCGTCGTACGGGAGATGAGGTCACCGCTGCGGTGTCGCTGGTACTCCCTCATCTCCAGCCGGAGCAGCCGCGAGACGAGGCTGTGGCGAAGTCCTCGCACCACGCCTTCCCCCATGCGTTCCAGGACGAAGCGCCCGACCGCGCCGGTGGCGGCCTCGAGGACGAACAGGCCGCCCAGCAGCATCAGCAGCGGCCAGATCGCCCGGCCGTTCGCGCCGGCGTCCACGACCTGTTTGGCGACGAGCGGCTGGGCCAGCCCGAGGGCGGAGCCGCCGAGGGTGAGGACGGTGGCGACGACGATGGACGCCCGGTGTGCGGCGGTGAGCCGGTACATGGTGGCGACGGCGGCCCGGGTGGACCGGTCACGGCCGTGCGCCCTCCGAGCGTGGCGGCCGGTACGGGGTGCCGTCCCGGCCGCGCCGTCCGCCGTGTGCGGCGCACCGTTCGCGTCAGGGGTCGCCCCGGGCGCGTGCGGTCCGCCACTCGTATCCGCATCGGTGTCGGAGGGGGAGTTCGTGTCGGTGACGATCGCTTTCATCGGCTCCGGCTCCGCGCCGGGGCGACGGCGATGAGGCGGGTGAAGTAGCCGTCGGGCACTCCTTCGTCCACCGGCCGGCCGTCCGCCTCGATCCAGGCGTGCGCGGTGAAGGGGGGCACGACTCGCACCCCCGTGCACCAGGTCGGCCAGTGTCCGCCCAGCCGGCACAGCAGTGCGGCGCCGAGGGACCGGGGCAGGCAGCCACGTGGTCCGGCGCAGCGGAGGCTGACGGCGCACATGGCGTCCCGTGCGTTCTTCGCCTGTTCGGCGGTGGCGGGCCGCGCTCCCCTGCACACGAGGCCGAGCACGGTGCGGACCCGCCGCGGTGGCAGCAGGGACAGCACGACGGCAGGGAGGAGGACGGCCCTGGCGGCGGCCCTGCGGGCGAAGGGGACGCCGGCCGGCCGCACCAGTGCGCTCGGCGTGGTCATGCGGCCAGCCCGCTCGCCCGCAGGTCGCTCACCAGGGTCGCTACGTCCTGAGCCGCCTGTTCCCGGTCGATGTCGAACTCGTCGAGGAGAGCGGCGACCGCGGCGGCTTCGTCGCCGCCCTCGAGCAGCGTCTTGATCACCACGGTGCCGGTGGGGTTCAACTCCCAGTACGTACCGCTGCGTTCGTCCAGAAGTACCGTGCCGTAGTCGGTCTCCGCCGTGGAGACGTCGGTACCGAACCGCAGTGCCATGGGGTGTGCCTTTCTTTACGAGGCGGGCAGGGATCGGGGACAGCGGAATGGGACGGTGTCGGGGCAGGTGTGGAAGTGTGCCGCGGGACGGGCTGCATCCTGCGTCACCGGTCCGCGGCACGTGACCCGCCGTGCTGTTGGGGGCGTCGCGTGCCCCACCGTCCGGTTCATGGCGCGTCACCGTCCGGTTCGTATCGCCGTCGCCTGTCCGGCGGGGCGGGAGATCCCGCGCAGCCAGACTTCGCAGGCGATCGTCGAGTAGAGGATCGCGTCCCGCAGTCCGGGGGTCGACGGCCTTCGGGCGAGCCTCCGCAAGGCTTCGCCGTCCACCAGGCCGAGATCCTCCAGCCGTGAGTCCTTCCACAGGGCGAGCAGGTCGCCGCGGTGTTCGCGCAGTCCGTTGGAGGCGTCCATGGAGGCGGCGGCCTTGTCCGTGCGCCGCAGGCATTCTTCGGGCACGATGCCGCGCATGGCCTCGGTCAGCAGCGGTTTGTAGTGCCACGGCGTCACCCGGTCGCTCGGCCGGACCGCGAGGCACGCCTCGATCACCCGGTCGTCGAGGAAGGGCGAGGCCATCGGCACTCCGGCGCGGGCGGCCATCCGGTCCCATTGCCGGATGATGCGTGTGCAGGAGCGGATCTGTTCCAGGTCGGCGTGCAGTCCGCGGTCCGGGTGGAGCGGCGACGCCGTCGCCGCGGCCTCTTCGAGCGCGTGCCGGGCCAGCCGCTCGGCGTCCGGCGTCACCCAGTCGAACAGGCGCGGCGGCATCCCCCAACCGAGGCTGGTGCTCACCGTAGCGGGCAACGGTTCACGCAGCCGTCGCGCGCCGTCGGCGAGCCATACCCCGTACGGCCGGTTGTCGGCCAGGGCGCGCAGGGTGCCGCCGAGCGGCCACTGCCACAGGGCGCGGAAGCCGCGGAGCTGTCGCAGGGCGAACATCGGCCGTGTGCGGGCGAGGCGGTGGTAGTACGCCTCCGAGCACCAGGCCACGTGGTCGCCGCCGATGCCGGTCATGTGCAGCCGGCTGCCGCGTGCCGCCAGCGCGGGCAGATGGTGCAGGACCCGCGACCGGTCCATGACGCCGATGGTCGGTTCGTCCAGCAGGTCGTCGATGCCGAGGAGGTCCTCGTAGACGAGCGGCGAGGCGTCGGCGTCCCACACGACGTGGTCGACGCCCGGGAGGAACCGGGCGGCCTTCCGGGCCCAGTGGAGGTCGGTGTCCGCGGGATCACGGCCCGGCCAGGTGCTGGCCACGAGCTCGGCCTTCGACTGCCCGGCCAGGAAGAGCACGGAGGTGGAGTCGAGCCCTCCGGACAGGTCGCAGCTGACGACTCCGCCTTGCGCCGTGCGGGCGCCGACCGCCTCGACGAGGGCGTCCCTGACGTCGGTGGTCGAGTCGTGGAGCGGTCGGACGGGGTCCGGTGGCGTCCACCAGCGTGAGGGGCGGGCGGTCCGTCCGTCCGCAGCGACCATCAGGGCGTCCTCGGGGGCGACAGCGGTGACGCCGCGCCAGACCGAGGTGTCGGCGAGCGGATGCGGGACCGGCCAGAGCAGCCGCACGGCGAGCTGCTGGGTGTCCGGTTCGGCTCCGATGACGGCGGCGAGCGTGTCGGCGCTGCTGGCGGCCACGCGCACACCGTCGATCTCGGTGTGGAAGACCAGTCGGAGCCCGGAGGCCGTGCCCTGGACCCGGAGCCGTCCGTCGAGCGCGGCCACCAGGTGGAAGCTGCCGGGCAGTGAGCGCGCCAGTGCGTCGAGCTCCGCGAGATCGCGTAACCGGCCGGCGCGGCGCTCCAGTTCGGCCGAGTCGACGGGACAGCACCCGACGACCGCGAGGGCGGCCCGGCCCGCCGTGGCGGTGACGATCTCGGAGTCGTGCCAGTCCCCCACGAGCCATGGGCGGCCCGTCGGGTGGCTCAGGGTCCGGCTGCCCGGACGCAGGAAGGAGCGGGCCACGGCGGCGGCATCCTCACGGTCGGGAAAGACCGCGAAATGCGCGTCGCCGGGGCCCGGCCCCGCACTTTCGTGCAGTTCAGTCATGGCTTCGTTTCAGCGAGCCGCCGGCCGTCAGTTCTTGCTCAGGATGAGACGGTCGTTGCCGTGCTTCCCAAGAAGCCCGGTCTTCGTTCGGAACGATCCCAGCCGAACCAGCGTCGGCGCCTCGTAAGCCTTCTTCACAGCGTCTCCTTGATGCGGTTTCCGCTCGTCCTCCCTGGTGGCGGGCGGCCGGCATGCCGACCGCCTGCCGACCGCGTCCGACTCATCGGGAGCCGGAACGGGGGGCTGAGCGACATGAAGACGTTAACCAGAAGCCCTTGGAGTGCCACAAGACCATAAAGAAAAGACTGATTTTCCGACTAACATCGGCAGTGATGGATCAGGCTGCGCCAGTTGTGAGCTAAACCCGGAATCAGGATCGAAGAGAAGCGTTCGCCACCGTCGCCGAAAAAGCGTTTCGAGCTGCACTGACCGTCACATCTGCCGTCGAGCCGGCCGGGGGGCGCTCATTCGCCCACGAAGTCACGCCCCGGCGCACCTCTCGCCATGCGCGCACCTCGCGCCGCTCGTCGGGTGGGCGCGGGGCGTGGACGGCCCGGCCGCGCGGCCCGGCACGGGCGTGGTCCGTTCCCGCCCGCCGACGGTCGGCCGGGGCGCTCCCCGCCTTCGGCCGCGGAGCCCCGGGCCTGTGTAGCCTGCCGTTCGCCACCCCGATCGAGCACAGGGACGTCCGATGGTGAACGCCGAACAACCACACACCGGGATCCAGCTCCCTACGGGTTCGTGGTGGGACTGGGACGTCATCGCCTGGGACGCAGGACGTTTCACTTTGGCAGCCGGATATGACCTCACCTACCACCACGGTCTGGAACTGGTCTTCGGTGAGCCGCTGTACGTCAGCTGCCCGTTCGCCTTCCTGGACCCGGTCTTCCGGGCTGTCTCACCCGAGCAGGCAGCAGCGATGGCACGGCAGCTCGGTGCGGAACCGCCCGTACTCGTCGCGTTCGAAGCCGACGCGGGCGGTACGGAGCCCGTCTCGTGCCTTGTCGCCGCCGAGCGCCTCGACGTCGTTCACGAGCCGGTCTTGAGGTACTGGCGCGAGGACGCCCCGCCCGGTCAGCGGTACGCCCCTTGGGTGCGGCCTCCTGAGGGCCGGTGAAGAACTCGCCGGTGTCTGCGGCCCGTTGCGCGCGTCACACAGTGCGTGGTGCTCGCCAACAGGAAATCTCCGAAGTCGCCGCCCGTCGCGGCCACTTCCTTATGGTGATCCGATGGACTGGACGGTGTTGCTCACAACTGGATTCGGAGCGGTCATCGGTGTCGGCAGCACGTTGCTGGCGGACCGGGTGCGGTGGCGCAGAGACACGGAAGACCGGGACAGGGAGGCTCTGCGGTCCGCGTACGCGCAATACCTGGAGGCCTTGACGGCCGCGCGGGACGCCATCAGCCAGGCCAGCCTGATCGACTCCGGCGATGAGCCGGAGGTCGCTCGAACCGCGTTTCTCGACCATGGTGTCTACATACGGCAGTACCAGCTCGAACTCATCGCCCCGGAGCAGGTGGTGGGGAAGGCAAAGGCTGCCGCTCATGCGCTCGCGGAGTACCGGGACGTCGTCGTGAGCGGCTCGCGGCGGGCGGACGTCGAATGCACCGCCGCACGGCGCGCGTTCCGTCAGAGCCGGGAGCAGCTGATGGACGCGATGCGCCAAGCTCTGGCCCGGTGAAGTGGCCGGGGGGCCTTCAGCCCGGGTGCTCCACCGTTCTCGTACGTGACGTGACGCCGGCCGTGCCGGACTCGCTCGTCCTGCGGTACCGGGCGGGTCCGCACCGTCGGTGTGCCGTGGAGGGGTCACGGATTCCGGGAGTCGGCGAGCCGGTCCAGTTCGCGCATCGCCTCGGCGTGGGCGCTCATCCGCGCGCTCAGGATGCCGATCGTGAGCAGGGTGGTCCCGGCCGCGGAGAGCGGTACGGACAGGCCGAGGACGGCCAGGGCCTCGGGCCAGTCGCGTTCGTTCTGGCAGTGATCGTTCTTGAAGAGACCTTCATTGGCCGTCCCGCGCTCCGTGAACAGCCGTGACTCGCACTCCTGCGGGTAGCGGTCGTCGGGCTCCTCGTCGACCGTGTACGGCGTGAGCAGCAACACGGCGCACCACGCCCACAGCACGGCCGCCAGGGACAGCAGGCCGACGCCCCAGGCACGTATCCGTCCGGCCCGGTCGCGGAAGTCGAGGTCGTATTCACGTGATCGCATGGCCGATGAACCTATCAGCGCGCCGCGGCGGGCGGTCCGGGGGCCGGACGAGGCGGTGGCAAGGACTGCGCGACGACGGCCTTCGCTCGACGCGACGGCCCGTCCGGTGGAACCGGACGGGCCGGGCCGCGATGGCGGTGCGCGGGCGCGACCGGGGTCGACGCGCTGGGTGACGGGGCGGTCAGGACGTGGCGGACCGGCCGCCGAAGGTGACGTTCAGGCGGCCGTCCGTCGCGAAGGTCCAGCTCAGGGCGCCCGCGTAGGAGGAGCAACGGGAGCCGTTCGAGCCGGACCAGAACTGGTTCGAGCCGTCGACGTTGCCCACGGTCTTGTCGTTCGACCCGTCGCCGCTGCGGCAGGAGACGTTGTTCCGGAACACCGAAGTCCCGGCGTCGAACGAGAAGTTGCGCTGGGCGTTGTCGATGCTGATGTTGTCCGAGACCGTCATCGTGCCCGGGTTCCTGTTGTAGGTGAACCCGTGCTTGCCGTTGTCGTAGGCGATGTTGCGCCGGATGACGTGGTCGACCTCGATGTCCTCGCCGCCGAGCTTGTAGCCGTTTCGGTCACCGCTCGAGTTCTGGGTGCCGTCGGAGAGGGTGCCGTTCTCGTAGGCGAGGGAGTCCTCGATGGTCACGGCGCCGATGGGTCCGGTGTCCGACTTGGTGTAGAGGTCCCAGCCGTCGTCGATGTTGTTGTGGGCGACGGCGTAGCGGAAGACGTTCCCGGGGCCGGAGGTGAGCTTCGCGGCGAAGCCGTCGGCGTCCTCGCCGTCCGAGTCTGCGTTGTCGTGCGACTCCGCGCTCAGGACCAGGTTGTTGGACGGCCACTGGTCGCGCGGGGTGCTGGAGAGCATGCGCGAGAGCTGCAGTCCGGTGTCGCGGTTGAAGCGGGTCGCCGTGCGCTCGAAAATGTTGTTGCTGCCGCCGACGAAGATCCCGTTGTCACCGGCGCGCTCGACGACGATGCCCTTGACGTGCCAGTACGACCCGTTCACGGCGAGCCCGCGGTTCGCCGGGTCCTCGCTCTGGGCCGAGAAGTTCAGTACGGGGGTCTCGCCCGGGTAGGCGGTCAGTTCCGTGCGGTCGCCCGAGGTGCCGTTGTTGCCCTGGGGGACGGTGACCGTCTGCGAGTAGCGGTAGGTCCCGCCGCGCAGGTAGATCGTCCCGCCGGGGGTGATGCGGCTGATCGCCGAGGTGAGCGTCGTCGGGTCGGACTGTGTTCCGGACGCGCTGTCGCTGCCGTTCGGCGCCACGTACAGCGCTGAACCCGTCGGCGGCGGAGTGGTGGTGTCGCCGCTCGTCCCGACGTCGAGGTGGTCGATGTTGGGGAGGCCCGCGGAGGTGGTCGGGCTGAGCCGGATGGTGTTGCTGCCCGACCGCACCGGCACCGTGAGCGTCTTCGTCGCCCACGTGCCCCACGCGCCGGTGGCCTCGAACGACGCCGACGTCGCTGTCGAGCCGTTCACCGTGACGTCGGCGGGCCTCGCGGTACCGCTTCCGTTGGCGAAGCGCACCTCAACAGTCGCCGTGCCGGCGGAAGGGGCGTTCACGGTGAACTGGGCGTAGGCCCCGGTCTGGTTGGTGCCGTTGCAGAAGCCGCTGCCGGAGTAACCGGACCAGTCCGAGTCGATGGTGCCGGTACAGACGGCGGAGGAGTCCTCGGCCTCGTAGCGGATCGAGGCGGCCTGTGCCGGGTTGCCGGACAGCGCGACGAGTGCGCCGGCGAGCAGGCCGGCGCACGCGACGGCGGGTCGTAATTGCATCGTTCGTCTCCAGGTGGGGTGGCTCGTGCGACCACGGGGGTCGGTGAAAAGGGGGGTCGAGCAACTGCGCGGGGCTGACGTTCGATCGGTCCGGGCGCAATAATGGAGTGGTTCAACTCCATGAACGGCCCGGCGGGTCGGGGGCCGCAACACGCGGGGGTAAGCGCTTTCCACGGAACTTAGGTCGCCGGTACTCCCGGGTCAAGGGTCATGTGCATGATTGTTTTTCATGGACATGAACACGCTGTTGACGCGTCAGGGCCGAGGCGGAGGCGGCACGGCGCCGCGATCGGGAGCTTCAAGTGCTCGTCCGGGGTGATGCGTTCGTCGCGGGCGCCGCCTCCGAGCCGGCAGCAGGAAGGGCTCGGCGGTGTCGTCCTCGCCGAGCCCTTCAACTCCCCACGGCCCACGCACGCATGTGGCCCGCCCTGGGCGCGGTCGGGGAGCCACTGTGCGATCCCGCTGCCGGTGCGATCCCGCACCGCCCGGCCTGCGGCGTCAGCCGCCGGTCCCCCCCGCCCGTCAGCCCTCGTGCAGCACCGTGCGGAGGGTCTGCGCGAACTCGGCCGGTGCCCCGTGCTGGCCGTACTCGCCGCCCATGAAACCGCCGTGGTCGCTGGGGAAGATGGCCGGCTCGCTGCCGAGCCCGGCGGCGACCTCCGCTGCGGCGCGGGCACAGAGCTCGCCCTCGGACTCCTTGCCCGCCGCCACGACGATGCGCGTGGAAGCGGCGCGCAGCGCCTCGAAGTCGGGCCGGTAGCCGGTGCAGCCACGCATGTTCTGGCCCAGCAGCGGGTCGTCGCGCGAGCCGTCGTCCTCGGTGGGCAGTCCGAAGGCGGCCGGGTCGGGGGCCGGCTCGTCCGCCCAGTCGTCCGGGAAGGGCCCCTTGCGACCGGCCATCGCGATGAACTTCGCCATCGCGGGCCCCATACCGTCACGCAGATACGTCGCATGGATGTCCGCGCAGACCGCCAGCACCGCCTCGCTGTCCGGCAGGACCGGCACCGCCGGCGGTTCGTGCGCGACGAGCGTCCGCACCAGGTCCGGGTGGCGCGACACGAGGGCGAGCGCGTTGACGGCACCACCGCTGCTCGCGAACATGTCCACCGCCCCGACCCCGAGCGCCTCGATCACCCGGCGCAGATCGTCGGCGTGCTCCTCGGGCACGGTCTCCGCCGCCCCGTCCGTACGGGCGCTGCGGCCTGCCCCGCGCGGGTCGTAGGTGACGACCGTCCGGTCGGTGAAGTGCGACGCCAGAGTGGCGAAGCCGCTCGCGTCCATCGGTGAACCGACCAGGAACAGGGCAGGATCGCCTGCCCTGGCTCCGGCCAGGTCTCCCCGCACGTCGTACCAGATCTTCGCGCCGGCGGTCTCCAGCGTGCGGGTCTCGATCTCGACCATCGTCGTCTCCTCGTTTTGGTGCCGTCTTGGTGCCGTCACAAGATGTGGTGCCGTCACAAGAGAGACCGACGGGCCGCGAAGAACTCATCGCTCCGGTGCGCTTCTGCCGGTCGCATGCGCGGGCCCCTGATCCCGATCCCGGTCGCCGGCCGGGGTCCGGGCGATAACCCCTGGACGCCGGCTTCCCCACCGACGATGATGCCCCGTGATCACCCCGTGCGGCCTGTTCCGGCTGTCCCGCCTGTTCCGGCGGTGCCGCCTCTTCCGGCGTGCGGGGACGATCGGCCCCCGGCGATGACCGCGCCGGTGGCGGATACCGCACGCGCGGCGCGAGGGCGGCGACTGCCGTGAGCTCAGCACCTGCATTCCCAGGACCGACGGTCACGGCGCCTTGTGGGACCCGGGGGATTTTGTGCAGCCGACAGCGACGTCCGTACGTGCCGTGAACCGGCTCACCCGGCGATGGGCCGGCAGTCTGCCGGGGCCGTGCGGGAGCGTCGTCTCCGCCACGAGCCTGTGGCCGCTGCTCGCCCTCCTCCAGGACGCCGCCGGCGGACCGGCGCGGGACGAACTCGAGGACGCGACCGGCCTGCCGGCGGCCGAGGCGGCCGGAGCCGCCCGAATATTTCTCGAAGCGCTGGGGGCGATCCGCGGCACGCGGTCCGCACTCGGGCTCTGGACCCGGGCCGCTCTGCCGCTGCACGCCGGCTGGAAGGCACGGCTGCCCGCCGGAACGACCGGCAGCCTCACCGGGAGCCCGGCAATCGACCGCGGAGTCCTGGACGGATGGACCGAGGAACGTACCGGCGGCCTGATCCGCAGCATGCCGGTCCAGATCAAAAAGGACACACGACTCGTTCTGGCCGCAGCGCAGTCGGTGCGGACACGATGGCTGCGGCCCTTCCTCGAGACGGATGTGGTTCCCAAAGACGGCCCGTGGCAGGGGCGGTACCTGCTCGGGCTGCACCGCACCACCTCGCTGTTGGACCGGGTGGCTGTCGCGGAGACTCCGGACGGCCCTGTGACGGTGCTCAAGGTCCTCGGCAGCACCGGGGTCGACGTGCATCTGCTGCTCGGTGCACCGGACATGACGCCTGCTCAGGTGCTGGGCCACGGCATCGGCACCCTTGCCGGCGCCGGCGGTTCCCCCGTCCCCCTCCCCCTCGTCACCGGCGACCGTCTTCCCTACGGGGAGCCGGGCCCGGGTCTTCGGGTGGCGAACGTGCGCAGCCGCACCCCGCAGCCCGTTCTCGATGTCCTCACGGTCGCGTTCCGTGCCGCAGCGAACCACGATCTGCTGGCGGAGCCCACGCTGTTCGGTCTGTCGACGGCCTCGGACGCGAGCCGCGGCCACTTCCCGGCCGTCAGCCCTGAGCCGCTGGCGGTCGGTTCGGCCGGGCAGGGTGCCGTCGCCGTGTTCGACGCCGCGGGCTTCGAGTCCGCGACGGTGACCGCGATCAGTGTCGCGGCCGGTGGTATGCCACCCCCACCGCGATACACGGTCCGCCACATCGAGGTTGCTTTCGACCGCCCGTTCGGCTTCCTGGCCGTGCACCGCACGTCCCGTCTGGTCCTGACGGCGGGCTGGGTGACCGAGCCCGCGCCGTTCCCCGAGGACCCTGAGTACGACGCGCAGGACGAGCGGGACGTTCACGGCAACCACAGGCACGACGACGAGCCCGTTGTCCGGGTGCAGCCCTTCCCGGACACGCATCCCGGCCACGGCGGCGCGCCCGGCGCTCCCGTGCAGGGCGCAGCCGGGCAGGGCACAGGCCGACAGGCGGTCTCACCATGACCGCGCTGCTCGAGGGTCTGGCCGTCAACCCGGCAGCTCCGACGGACGTGTTGCTGCGGCTGCTGGAACCGGAGTACGAGGGTGTCTGGACGACCCTTGCGTCCCGGCGCGCCTCGTTCCCCGACGAAGTGACCGCCGCGATCGTCCATCACCCTCACCCCCGGGTCCGCGGGGCCCTGGCCCGCAACCCGTTCGTGGACCCCGAGGTCCGCGGGCTGGTCGTGGACGATCCCGAGTGGATCGTCCGGGTCCGCCTCGCCCACTCGCCCGACCGGACCCGGCCGGTCCGCCCGCTGCCCGACCCGGTCATCGACCGGATGCTCACCACGTACGACGACGACTGCCTCCAGGAGTTGTTCTTCTCCCGACAGATCCCCTTCCGCTTCCTGCTGTCCTGCGTCCGCCACCCCGTGGCCTCCGTCCGCCAACTGGCCGTCAACGTGTGGACGCACCTGTCCGACGGTGAACGGGCGGCGCTGCTGCGGGACCCCCATCCGCGGGTACGGGACAGCGCGCGCCGCGTCCTCGAGACCGATGACGCCGAGGCGATGGAGCGCCGGCTGGGACCGCTGCCGGCGCCGCGCAACCATGGGACGACGGGAATCCTGGTGAATCATCGGCTGTCCCGAACCGTCGTCGACTGGCTGCTGCACGACTCCGATCGCGACAACTCCTGGATACTCGCCCACAACCACAGCACTCCGCCGGACGTCGTCGCCGGGCTCGTCGGCCACCCCGATCCGGCGGTCCGTCTGGAGCTGGCCCGCCGCGACGACCTCGCCCGTGCGCTCGTGGACGTCCTGGCGCGCGACCCCGACCCGCGGGTGCGCACCGCGGTCTCCGTGCGCCCTGAACTGACCGAGGACGAGCGGGCGGCGATCGACTGCACGGTGGACACCGAGGAGGACTTCGGCCCGCTCGAGCACCACACCCGTCCGGCTCCCGACCCGGCCGCATCGGCCTCGTACGCCCGCTCCCGGCACCCGCTGCTGCGCCGCCGGGCGGCAGAGGACCCGGCCCTGCCCGCCGCACTCGTGGCGCTTCTCGCCCGGGACGAGGACCTGGGTGTACGGGTGCTGCTCGCCCACAACCATCCGGCGCCGCCGCCGGAACTGCTGCTGCGCAGCTACCTGGAGCACCGCGGTCCGGCCCGCGACCTGCTCACCGAGCACCCGCGCTTCCCTGTCGCCGGGCTGGGCGCGCGTTTCGCGGACGCGGCCGTGCCCGACGAGCGACGGCTGGCCGTGCTCGACCCCGAGCTCGCGCCGACCGTCGCCGACCGCCTCACCCGCGACCTGGACCCGGCGATCCGCGCGGGAGCGGCCCGCCATCCCCGCCTGCCGGGCGGGCGGTTGCTCGCCCTCCTCGCAGACGGGGAACTGGGCGGGCCCGCCGCCGCCAATCCGACGCTGCCCGTGGCGGTGATGCAGGGGCTGCTGGGGTGACCCGTACGGGGAAGGCCCACGGCAGGACTCCCGGTCCCGCGACGACGAACGTGCCTGCTCGTCGAGGCACTTGCGCCGATGCGCGGCAGTATGGACGTCGCTCGTCTCCACCCGGCTGAACAGTCTGCCCGCGCGCTTCACCCCGCGTCGCCGGGGTGCCGTCGAGGCGCCGGAACCGAGCGCGCCGGCCAAGGCGCAGCCGCTTCCGACGGCCGTGACGCCCGACCGGCCGCCGGTCCCGGCGGCGGCCGCTGTCGCGCCGGCGCGTGCCCACTGGTGGCAGCGCTTCCTCGGGATCCGCCCGCGGTGACGCCCTTGGGCCCGGACCCTGGTTCGGGCCCGCCCGTCATGCCACAACCCGCCCGTCGCGGGCAACAGTGGGGGGCGCGGCGCGGCCCGGGCGCGGCGACACGGCAAAAGGATGTGCGGATCCGGATTCCGGTTGACACGCTGAGGTCATGAACCACCAGCCCGACCCCCGCCCCGCCGCCCCCACCACGCCCCGTCCGACGGAGTGGATCACCACACCCGTCACCCCGGACCTCCTGCGCGGCGCGCTCGATCTGGAGCGCACCGAGCAGGGGCTGCTGCCGCACCGGCTGCCTGCCCGGGCCCGTGCGCAGTTCCCCGACGGGCAGGTGGCCATGGCGGAGTCCCAGCCCTCCGGAGTGCGGGTGGTGTTCCGTACCGGGGCCACCGCCGTCGAACTGGACACGCTCCGCACAAAGATGGTTTACGAGGGCGCTCCGCCCCGCCCCGACGGTGTGTACGACCTGCTCGTCGACGGCCGGCCGGCCGGGCGCGCCAGTGTCCCCGGCGGCGACGTGCTGCTGATGGACATGGCCACCGGGTCGGTGGAGAGCCGGCCCGGTCCGGTCGGTACCGTCCGCTTCACCGGGCTGCCGGACCGGATGAAGGACGTCGAGATCTGGCTTCCGTACAACGAGATCACCAAGCTGGTGGCCCTGCGCACCGACGCCCCCGTCGAGGCCCTTCCTGACAGGGGCCGCAGGGTGTGGCTGCACCACGGCAGTTCGATCAGCCACGGCTCCGACGCCGAGAGTCCGACCACGACCTGGCCGGCGCTGGCCGCCCTGCGCGGCGGTGTGGAGCTGACCAACCTGGGCCTGGCCGGCAGCGCCCTGCTCGACCCGTTCACCGCCCGCGCCATGCGGGACACCCCCGCGGACCTGATCAGCGTCAAGATCGGCATCAACCTGGTCAACACCGACCTGATGCGTCTGCGCGCCTTCGTCCCCGCGGTGCACGGCTTCCTCGACACGATCCGCGAGGGGCATCCCACGGTCCCGCTGCTGGTCGTCTCGCCCGTCTACTGCGCCATCCACGAGGACACCCCCGGCCCCAGCCTCCCGGATTTCAGCGACCTCGGCGCCGGGAAGCTGCGGTTCCTGGCGGCGGGCGACCCGGCGGAGCGCGCCGCGGGGAAGCTGACGCTCAACGTCATCCGCGCGGAACTGGCCCGCATCGTGGAGCAGCGGGCCGCCGACGATCCGCACCTGCACCACCTCGACGGCAGGGAGCTCTACGGCGAGGCGGACTTCGCCGACCTGCCGCTGCCGGACCAGCTCCATCCTGACGCCGCGACGCACCGCCGCATGGGCGAACGCTTCGCCGAGCTGGCCTTCGGCGCCGGCGGACCGTTCGCCGCCACCGTCAGTTCCTGAACGCAGCCGCCGAACGCCGCTGAACGACGCGGGTGGGGAAGGGCCGGCGGCGGCCGGGAGTGGCGACGGACCTCCATGTCCTCGTCGCCGGTCCGATGGCAGGCAGTTGACCGTCGGATCGGTCAACTGCTCTGCCGGGCCGACGGAGTTCACCTATGAGCGTGCTCACCCGGCCAGGCCCCGCCCACCCCGCGCGACCCGTATCCTGAGCCCCGCCCGCGAATGATCACCGGTTCCCGTATCGGAGGCGTCCCCGCGTTGACCACGGATCTCAGTTCCGTCATCGGCGTCCGCCAGACCCTCGTGGTCATCGTGCTGGTACGGCTCACCGCCCGTCCCCTGTGGCAGGCCGGGCCCATACCCTTCGACCTGGGCAGCCGCCGTACTGATGCCGCCACCCGGGCGACGTACTTCACGCCGGCCGCCGCGCGGGCCCTGTACGGGACCCCGGAACGGCCCTCCCGCTGGCACCGGTTCATGGACGTGCGGCACGACGCGCTGCACCTGAAGGGCGTCGAGCTGCTGCGCACCGCCACCGCCCGGAATCCGGACCATGCGCTCGCCGTCCTCCACTTCGACGTCGAGGGCCCCGCCCTGCTGGAGACGCTGCGCGCGATCGGGCGTCGTGACACCGCCGTACCCGATCCGCTGGAAGGACCTCTCTCCCCCGCCGTCCTGCTCGGCGGCATCGCGACGCCGCGCGGAGCTTCCGCGCCGTTCGCGATCGCCCGCCCGTACACGGTCGCCTTCCTAACCCCCGACGTTCACCACACGCCCACGCTGCGGGACGGCGACGGCCGGCTGCCGGAGAGCGCCGACCGGTGGCTGTGGTCCCTGGCCTCGCGGTCCACGGACACCGACTTCCCCACGCCGCTCGAGGAGTGGCCCCGGCGGACCGAGCACGCACTGCGGATATCCGCCGACTGGAGCGCCCTGGTGCTGCGTCACGGCGCCGCGTTCCTCGGCCACCGGGCGGACCCGGGCGGCGGCGACTTCTACGCCTTCGCCGAGCTCCACTCCCGCACGGTCTATCTCGACGCCCTGCTGCTCGGCACCATCCAGCGGGACCACATCGACGAGCTCACGGACGGCCTGTCCGGCGTCTTCGAGGGACCCAAGCTCGCCCGCCGGGTGTCCGCGCTGGAACGGCACATCGCCACGTTCCGCAGTACGTACTGGCGCCAGCACCTCACCGCCCACGGCCCCGCCAACGAACTGCTGCTGACGTTCCAGGCCCAGCACCGGCTGTCCGTCAGGTTCGACGAGATCCTCGCGGAGGCGGCCGACTACGCCCGGCTGGTGCAGACCCAGGAGAGCCAGCAGATCGCCGGCGCGCTCGGTGTCCTGACCATCCTGGGCCTGCCTCTCGGCACGGCCCTGAGCATCCTCCAGGTGCTGGACGCGAAAGGTGTCACCGCACTCGCCGTCGCGCTGGTCGGCGCCCTGGCCGCGACGGCCCTGGTCCTCACCACCCGGTACGGGCGGCTGGTGCTGTCCTCGCTGCGGGGGCGGAGCACGCGCGGCGACCGCTGACGGCGGGGCCGAGAGGGCCGGGGACGACCGCGCGGGCGCCGGTCAGGCGGCGCGGCCGCGGCGGTACTCGGCGAGCGCGCCCGCGGCCCACACGGGCACCAGGCGCGGCAGCTCCTCCTTCGGCACCGTGCCTCTGACGCACCGCAGGCCGAGCTTCGCCAGGGAGTCCGCTGCTTCGTTCAGCGGATGACCTGCGTGGGCCTTCTCGTGCACGAACGTCAGTGAAGGCGTGTACTCGACGAGCATCTGGAGTTGCAACAGGCTCGGCCTGCGGCCCTGGGAACGCAGACGGGTGCCGTACCCCTCGGGCATGTCCGTCGAGCCCCGTCGCCATCGGGCCAGGTACGAGAGAGCCTGCGTGTTGTCCACGCGTACCTCGACGGCGCGACCGGGGTGCGCATGCAGTACGGCCCGAAGTCCCTGGTGGACCGCGCGGAGTTCGGTGACGACGACCCGTGATCGGGAGCGGACGAGGTGTCCGGGGTACTCGTGGGCGCGAAGACCTGTCTGCCCGCTCGTGGCCACGTAGCCGGAGCCGACGCGGTCGGCCGCGACCGACGCGTCGGTGGCGAGGACGATGGGGCCGCTCACGGCCTTCACCTCGGTGTTGATGACGACCTGCCGCACGGCGCGGGCTGTGAAGCGCGGCGCGTGGGCCAGCGGCGAACGACGCCCCATGGACAACCTCCATGTTCTTGACGGGCCGTGACCCGGTGACGACCGTTCAGGTCGTCTCAGCCGGTCTTCTTCCACTGCGCGCAGCGTTGGGTCTGGAAGTACTCGCCCTTGTTGAGCGTCACCCGCCCCGGGCCCTCGAGGTTGTTGTTGGCGATGATCGCGTCGAACTCGCCGCTCGCGTCCTTCAGCCGTGCCCAGTAGCAGCCGAAGGAGCCGTCGGCGCCGGCCGTCTTGTACGTGCCGGCTGCGATGTCCGTGCCCACCAGGTACTCGCCGTCCCCGGCGAAGGAGGTGGCGGGGCCGGGCTCCTCGGTCTTCTTCGGCGGCACGGGCTTGGCCGTGACCGTCCTGGTCACCGTGGGCGCCGGGGCGGCCTCCGCCGTCCGGGTGACCGTCGCGGCGGGGCTCGGGGCCGCGGGACTCTGGGCGGCGGCCACTGCCTCGGTAGGGGTCCGGGGCTCTCCGCTGCCGCCGATCGCGATCCCGACGACGAGGGCTGCCAGCGCCGCGCCGCCGTGCGTGAACCAGGGCAGGACGCGGGGCGGCTTCGACTGTCTGCGCAGGTGAGCCGGCGGCTGAGGGGGCGGGCCGTACGGCCACGGCGATCCGGAGGGCTGCTGGTGAGGGCGCGGCGGGATGCTCATGGGCTGCTCCTGAGGCAGAGGAGGGGGACGGCGAAGAAGAAGGGATGCGCGGGGCAGGTGACGGGTTCGCGTGGCGGGGTGCGGCTCCGAACCGCGATCCCCGGGCGTGGCGACGCTCTCAGATAAGCATGACAATGAAAGCGTCGTCAATCACAATGGAGAGGAGGGCTACCGTAGACTCCTCACGTCCGCCCCCACCGACACCCCGAGGACCTCATGCCTCAGCCGCCCTCCGCGCAGGTGACTGCCGCCGAGATCTCCCGTATCGCCGGGGTCACGCGTGCCACCGTCAGCAACTGGCGCCGCAGGCACGAGGACTTCCCCACCCCGTCCGGTGGCACCGAGTCCAGCCCGCTGTACGACCTCGAGGCCGTTCGCGCCTGGCTGGAGTCCCGCGGACAGACTTCCGCCGCCACCCCCGCGGAGGAACTGCGCACACGGCTGCGTCTTCATCCCGCCGGCAGCGGCGTCGCCGCACGGCTGCTGCCGCTCGTCCTGGCCGTCGCCCGCCCGGCGAAGGGCGCGACTGCCCTGCGGGACCTGCCCGACGCCGAACTCGTCGCCGGGGCCGGCGCCGCCGTCGCGGACATCGCCGACTCGGTGCCGGGCAGCGACGAGATCCGGTACGGCGCCGACGACACCGGCGCACTCCGCGCACTGCTGCGCTGCGTCGACGAGGAAGGCGCCACAGCGGCCCTCGACGTCCTGGCCGAACGCGAACTGGAGGACAGCGCCGCCAGCGGCACCTACCTCACGCCCGAGCCGCTCTCGGACCTGATGGCCCGGCTCCTCCCTTCCTCCCCTCCCCCCTCCGTCGTTCTCGATCCGGCGTGCGGCAGCGGTTCGCTGCTCGCGGCAGCCGCCCGCCACGGTGCGAAGGGGCTCTACGGGCAGGACTCCGTCCCGGTACAGGCCCGACGCGCAGCCGTTCGGCTGCGGTTGGACCAGGCCGGTGCGGGAGAGGTGGGCGTACGGATCGGGGACAGCCTCCGGGCCGACGCGTTCCCGGACCTCACCGCCGACGCCGTCCTCAGCAATCCGCCGTACGGTGTCCGCGACTGGGGTCACGAAGAGCTGGCCTACGACGCGCGCTGGGCATTCGGCCTGCCTGCCCGTGCCGAGTCCGAACTGGCCTGGGTGCAGCACGCGTTGGCCCATCTGCCGCCCGGCGGCCATGCCGTACTGCTGCTGCCGCCCGCGACGGCCGCCCGCCCTTCCGGACGCCGGGTGCGCGGCGAGCTGATCCGCAGCGGAGCCCTCCGGGCCGTGGCCGCGCTGCCCGCCGGAGCGGCCGCCCCTCTCCACATCGGCCTGCACATCTGGGTGTTGCAGCGCCCCCAGCAGGGCGCCGTCGACCGCACGTCCGTCCTGTTCGTGGACACCGCCTCGTCCCGCGAGGAGACTTCACCACCGGACGCACCGCGCCCACGGCGCAAGCGCGAGGCGCTCGACTGGCAGGAGGTGTCCGGCAAGGTGCTGCGGCACTGGGACGCGTTCCGGGCCCGGCCCGAGTCGTTCACGGACGAGCCCGGCGTCGCCCGCGCCGTGCCGGTCGTCGAACTCCTCGACGAACTCGTGGACGTGACCCCGTCCAGGCATGTGCGCGCAACCAGCACCGACATCGACCCGGCAGAGGTCGCCCGACGGGCACAGGACCACCTGAAGGATCTGGGCCGGCGCGCCGCGGCACTCGCGGACACCGCGGTGCGGGGCCCTTGGCCCGGAGCCGGAACCGCGCGACGCGAGTGGCGGACGGCCGCCGTGTCCGACCTGGCGCGCGGCGGCGCGCTGGAGATCCTGCGCGCCGGCCCGCCGGGGAAGGGCGGCCCGGAGGCGGACGCCTGGCGCGCGGAGCACGCCGGCCGCCCGGTGTTCACGGGGGCGGACATCGCCCGCGGCGGTCCCGCCTCCGCCTCGCTCGAGGAACTGTCGTCGGACTCCTCCCCCGTCGTCGAGGCGGGCGACATCCTCATCCGCGTGGTCCGCGGAGGTTCCGGTCCCATGACACGCGTCGCGGAGGAGACGGACGAGGGTGCGGTGCTCGGACATCTCGTCGTTCTCCTCCGGCCGGACCCCTCGCGCCTCGATCCATGGTTCCTCGCCGGGTTCCTCGACTGGGAGGACAACCTCTCGGGTGCGTCGACCGGCAGCACCACCGTCCAGGTCCAGCCGGGACGCCTGCGTCTCCCTTTGCTGCCGCTCGAGGAGCAGCGCCGGTACGGCGAAGCGTTCCGCCGCCTCCGAACCCTGCGCCGGGATGCCGACGAGGCCGCGGAACTGGCCCGGCGGGCGGGCGAACTGCTCGCGGGCGGGCTGACGGCGGGGGCACTCGAACCCTGAGCCCGGCCCTGGGGGCATCCTTGAACCGGAGGCCCGTCCGGCCCCGGGGTGTCGGCGGCGGCCGGCCCGTCAGCCCGGGTAACCCATGGCCTCCGCCTCCTTGACGACGACCTCGAAGGAGGCGTCCGGATTCAGTCGGGCCACCACGTCCGGCGTCAGCGGCCGCTGCTCGTAGATGTGGCGTACGGCATCCAGGTCGACGGGCCGCTCGTAGTAGTCCTCGGCGAACGACCGGAAGGCCTCGGGGCTCGGGTCGACGGGAAGATCGAACATCCATCCCGAGCCGTCCGGGTCGGAAGAGCCGCTCGGGAAATCGATCCGGCCCGCGTGCCAACGGTCGTCGCCCGTCTCACGCCAAAGACAGAACGTGACCTGGGGCATGTCGTCGTCCGTGAAGGCGGGCTCATCGACGCATCCCCGGAACACGTCCGGAACGTCATCCAGCACACCGGGCCAGACCGTGTCCTCGGCGTACGGGCTCATCGGCGACTCGTGGTCGAAGCCGCGGATGTACACACCGGCGGGCGAGAACACGATGTCGAACTCGTCCCCGCTGCCGTT
Organism: Streptomyces pristinaespiralis; assembly: GCF_001278075.1. GTDB lineage: Bacteria > Actinomycetota > Actinomycetes > Streptomycetales > Streptomycetaceae > Streptomyces > Streptomyces pristinaespiralis. The sequence goes on from NZ_CP011340.1 coordinate 1,392,269, forward strand.
CCGCATGGCGAAGACCTCTTCCGTGCTCGACCATGCGGCGTCGAAGGAGTAACAACGGTAGTCACCCGGGTTCAGCACCGCTTCCGCCGTGGCGATCGACCGGCACAGCTTCAGCAGGTCGGGAGGGGCGGGAAGCGCGGCGGCGACGTCGTGAACAGTCATGGGCCCATCCAAGCCCACCCCACTGACAACGCGCTCCGGCCGCCGACTTGGCCGATCAGGCCGCCCCATGCCGCCCGCCACCGCGGCGCCCTCCGCAACGCGAGCACCCGCTCCCGCGCTCCTGACCGGGGCCCGGCCGTCACTCCATCTCCGGGGAACGCGTCCGCCGATCCGGGAGCATGGCCCTCGCCGGGCTTCTGGGACGGGACCGTCCCCGCGGGCGCGGGGAGCAGACTGCGAGACCTGCGGTTCTACCGGCGGCGCTCGCAGTTCTGGAGCACTTTCATCGATTCCAGCAATCCACCCTGAATGCTCGGCTCGCCCACACCACGAACAGCGGACAGGGCTTCAGCCATGGTCATCAGGACTGATCCACCTCTAGGAGATCGGGTCGGCAGAGTCGACGCAGACTACGTTCGGATAAGCGTTCTGAGCCTCCGATCCTTCATTGACGAGCGTCTCGCGCCATGCGACGGGGTACGGAGTTCCGAAAGCCGTCACCCCGATGGATCCGGCCTCGCGGATGTCGGGGCCGCCATCGAAACCTCCGCCTGTGGCAATCTGCCCTGCAGGGCAGTCCACTGTGAGCTGTCTGCTCTCGCCGGGCGGAATCGTCACCAGATTGCCGAATACCAGCTCGGCTCCTGTCACACCCCCTCCGCGGCTTCCTTCCGGAGCCGTCGCCTGAGCGCTTTGGCTGCAGTTGATGTTCTGGCTGCCGGTGAAGGAGTTGCCTGAACCCACCTGCCCTGCGGGGAAGCAGGCCAGGGTGATGGAGGGGGTATTGAGGAGACCGAGTCCGAGCAACCCTCCGTCTCCATCTGCGTGAGCGGCAGTACCCCCGAGGAACGTGGCCGCTGCGACGGCGGCGCAGATGGTGATGATTCTCTTGGCTGGCTTCACTCGCGTCCTTACAGTGGGCGGCCCTGGGCCGTGGCGGCTACTCGCTTACGACGGTGAAGGGTGTCGAGCGGGCGGATCACTTTCACGTTCACCACACCCGATTCACGAGGACTTCCCCCGTTCAGCCTTGATGGTGACCCCGGACAGCCGAGCCTTTGATCAAGCTGCTGTGTATGACACGTTGACCGGTTCCCGCGTGGCCCACGTCTCCGGGCCCCACCTTCACTTGGCAGTGCGCACCACCCCCGCACATGGCTCGGGCATCAGCCCGATCCGGAAGACCTGCGCAGGGAGCTCGCTGCCATCGCGGCCGCCGGGGCTGCCGGGGCTGCCGGGGCTCCCGGACAACTTGCGGAGGCCTCGGCGAGCCCGCACCGCCTCGACGTCCGGATCACGGCCCGGCACGGCGAGGCCCACCTCTACACGATCCAGGCCCGCGAGGTCCGCGCGCACCTGGCGCACTTGGCCGGCGACGACACGGTTGCCGTCGGCCGGTACCTCCGCACGGCGCGGCTGCGCGCCGCCCCGCAAGGCTGCCGCCACCCCGATACCAACCTCGCTATGACCAGAACGCGTCGTACGCCTGTTGGTCGGACCACAGCCCCCAGGCTTCGGTGATCCGGCCGTCCCGGATGTGGAAGACGATCGTCTCGTTCATGTCGAGCTCTTTGCCCTCGCGTGAGGCCGTGACGTGGAGCAGGGCAACCGTGTGCTTGTCGTTGGCGAGCACATCGTGGAGACGGGGGCGATAGGTGCCCCCTGTCAGCTCGAATTCCCGTTGGAACATGGCGAACGCGGCCTCGCGGCCCTCGTAGTCGCCCGTCAGCGGGCCGTGGCCGCCGATATGCCACACCACGTCCGGGTGGAACACCTCCGCCAGCGCCTCCATGTCGCCCGCCGAAAATGCCTCCAGAGCCCGGTGAAACACCCCGATGTTCGGGTGATCGGCCATCGCAGTCTCCTTTGATCCCTACGAACGTAGGTGGGTTCCGGCCGGAGGCACTCAGGCACACCGGCTTCGCCGGCCCCGCCACCTGATCGGACGCCCGACACCCCTAGGACTTGCCCGGTCGGTCATGCGACTACTTCGTGTCGGCGGGACGTGGGAGCGCCTGCTCCAGCAGGTCCAGGCCGCGACCGACGCGGCCGGGAAGATCGACCGGGAAATCTCGGTCGGCTCCACCATCGTCGGCGCGCACCGGCATGCGGCCGGCGCTCGGACCGACCCACCGCCGACACCCGCGTCAAAGGGGGTCGAGCAGGCAGTACGCCAGGACGAGACTCCGTGGCACAGCCTGGTCGGCCGCCTGGTGGAGGTGGTGCTGGGGGTGAGGGCCTGGGCCGCTCGCGGGGCGGGTGCACCAGCAAACTCCACCTGAGCGCCGACGGCCGCTGCCCGGTCCCCGTCGCTGGTCGTCATGCCGGGACAGCGGGCGGACTGCACCCCGTTCAAGCCGGTTCTGGAGAAGATCCGCGTCCCCAGGACCGGCTGCCGTAGGCCGCTGCGTCGACGAGGTGGTAGAGGCCCAGGGCGCGCCCGTGAAGAGAACGACGGTGAGCACCCCGGTCCGCACGAGCGCGGGCGCCAAGATGGTGACCGCGTCCGCCCGGCCGGCGAGTGTGCGCCGGTCGCGCCGGCGCCTGATGTCGCCGGCGCACACCGCCCGGAAGAAGGCTCCGACGACGATGCCGACACCGGCAAGGACGGCGGACAGTCCCGCCACAACGGACAGGAACGTCTCGCGGTCGTGGCGATCCGTGACGGACAGCATCGCCCCCGCGAGCACGACGATCGCGGCGATCCCGTACGCGGCCACGCGCACGACGACGTCCTTGAGGCGCAGCCTCGGCCTCAGTCCAGGCAGAACTCGTTGCCCTCCGGGTCGGCCATCGCGATGATCCCCTCGTCCTCGTCATTGGGCTCGAGCCGGTACAGCCGCTTCGCCCCCAGGCTCTCCAGCCTGGTGGCTTCCACCTCCAGCGCGTCCATCCGCTCGCTGCCGGTCAGGCCGGGCGCCGCGCGCACGTCCAGGTGCAAGCGGTTCTTCACCGTCTTTCCCTCCGGGACCTTCTGGAAGTACACCCGCGGGCCCTTGCCGTCCGGATCCGTGATGGCCGACCGGTCGTTGTGGTGCTCGGGCGGCACGCCCCACGCCGTCAGCGCGGCCGCCCAGTCGGCGAAGCCCTCGGGCGGCGGCTGGACGCGATAGCCCAGCACCTGTGCCCAGAACGCCGCCTGCGCGCCCGGATCGGCGCAGTCGTAAGTCACCTGGAATTCCTTGGCCATGTCGCCTCCGACCGCTCGGAACCTGCCCACGTTCTCGCCCCGGTCGTCTTCCGGAACACCACGCAATCCTCGCACCGCCCTACGACAAGGCGATCACCGACCCGGGAGTGAAGTGCACGTCCGACGCGTGCGCCGTGACCTCGACGTCGCTCCCGAGGGCCCATTCGGCGACGCGTGAGACCGTGGCGGCCGAGATCGCCTCACTGATGCCGGGCGCCGCCGGGATGTCCTGCGTCGCATGGGCGTCGTGCGGCAGGACGACCCGGTAGCCGAGCGCGAGCGCCGTACGTGCGGTCGCCTGGACACACATCTCCGACATCACACCGCAGACGGCGAGCGACTTCACGCCCGCGTCGGTGAGCAGGCTCCCCAGCGAGGTCCGTGCGAAGCCGTCGTCCTGCGGTTTGCGGATCACGATTTCCCTGGGTCCGGCCTCCACGGGGTGGTGGAGCTCCCAGCCCGGGGTGTGCGGTTCGTCCTCCGCCCCGGCCGGCCCGTCGTTCTGCAGATGGACGACGAGCGCCCCGCTCTTCCGCGCCCGGGCTATCAGGTCGGTCGTCCGGTCCACCAGCCGGGCCGCGTCGGGGACGGCTCCGCCGCCGGTGACGAACGCCGACTGGACGTCCACCACGATCAAGGCCTCTACGGGCAGGGGGAGATCAGTCATGCCGCCCATCATGTCCGTCGCCGGCACGCGCCTCCACCGGATTGTGCGCCCGCCCTCGCCGGCTCTCTTGCGGGCCGTCTCGCCGACACCCTCGTGAGGCGGCGGCGCCCTGGCCGGAGGGGCGGCGACCGGGGTCGAGGGCCGTTGTCGTACCCCGCCGCTAGAGTCGGTGAAGATCGTCCGCGCCGTCACGGCGGCCGGAGGGTCCACGGCGGAGAGGCGCGCTGCCTCCCCGAGTTCGAACCACCCACAGTCGAGGAACACCACGTGAACGCCACCGACAGCCCCGCACCCTCCTTCCAACTCCTGCCCGGCGCAGCCGACTCCCCCGTCATCCTGCACGTCCCGCACTCCGCCCGGGCCGTGCCCGAGGACGTGCGCGCCGGCATCGTGCTGGACGACGACGCGCTGCGGCTGGAGCTCGACCACATCACCGACTCCCACACCGCCGAGATCGCCGCGGGCGCCGCCGGGTCCGCGACCGTCGCGCCCTGGCGTTTCGTCAACGGGCTCTCACGTCTGGTGGTCGACCCCGAGCGCTTCCCCGACGAGCGGGAGGAGATGCGCGCCGTCGGCATGGGCGCGGTGTACACGCGGACCACGCACCGGGAGCAGCTCCGCCCGTCCGCCTTCGACCCGGCGGGACTGATCGCGGACTACTTCGTCCCGTACGCGCGGGCCGTGACCGAGGCCGTGGACGCCCGGCTGGACGCCGTGGGGCGTGCAGTCGTGATCGACGTGCACTCGTATCCGACCGAGCCCCTCCCGTACGAACTGCACGGCGACGGTCCCCGGCCCCCGATCTGCCTCGGCACGGACTCCTTCCACACGCCGCCGGAGCTGCTGGCCGCGGCGCGGAAGGCGTTCTCCGGCTTCGGCGGCACCGGGCTGGACAGCCCGTTCGCGGGGACGTACGTCCCGCTGAGGCATTACGGCAAGGACCGGCGGGTCGGCGCGCTGATGATCGAGATACGCCGCGACGTCTACATGTCCGAGCCCGGCGGCCCCGCCGGACCAGGGCTCGATGCCCTGGCCGCGGCGCTCGCGGAGCTGGTGGACGCGGTGGGGGCGTCGGCCTGAGGGCGCCCGTCCCGGGCCGGCGGGGCGGCCCGGGATTCGCCGTCACCCCCTCCCGAGGAAGTAACCCGGATGCGGCGGCTGGTTGTACGCCGTGTTCTGCCAGGCCAGGCCCGTGCGGTACATGCGGTCCTGGAGCAGGGTGGTGAACCGCTTGTCCGTCTCGATGGGCGTGGAGTAGATCCGCAGGGCGGTGTCGCCGGTGGTCGGCCAGACGACTTCCTCGCGCCAGTCGCCGAGGATGTCGCCCGAGAGCGACGGCGTGGACTTCGTGCCGTTGTTGGAGTGCACACCGGACGCGGTCAGCAGCCTCGTGTCGCCGCTGGTGCCGTACTTGTCGATGCGTGTGCCGTCCAGCAGTTCACGCGTCGTGTCACCGTCCCACCAGGCGAGGAAGTTAACGGACGACGGCTCGCGGCCCCGGGTGGTGCCGTTCTTGTCGCGGATGGAGGAGTCGGCCGCCGACCACATCTCGGCCCCGGCGTTGCCCGACCAGATGTCGCCGGCCACGCCGCGGCCGTTGTCGCTTCCCGTCCCGGTCTTCCAGCGGACGCTGCCGTTCGCCGGGTCGATGTACAGCGAGGACGGCTGGCTGGTGGACTCCGACACCTTGAAGTACTCCAGGCCCGGGTCGTCCGGGTCCAGGTCCGCCAGGTGCTGCGCGTCGCCGTGGCCGGTGCGGGTGGTCCACAGTCCGCTGCCGTTGTCGTCGACGGCCATCGCACCGTAGACGATCTCGTCCCGGCCGTCGCCGTCCACGTCGCCGATGGAGAGGCTGTGGCTGCCCTGGCCGTCGTAGCCCTTGCCCACGTTGGTGGAGCTGTTGGTGTCGAAGGTCCAGCGGCGGGTGAGCCGGCCGTCCCTGAAGTCCCAGGCGGCGATGACGGACCGGGTGTAATAGCCGCGGGCCATGATCAATGAGGGTGTGCTGCCGTTCAGGTACGCCGTGCCGGCGAGGAAGCGGTCGACCCGGTTTCCGTAGCAGTCGCCCCAGTTGCACACGGTGCCCCGTGCGGGCACGTAGTCCACGGTGGAGACCGCGGCTCCGTCCGACCCCCGGAACATCGTGAGGTACTCCGGACCGGTCAGGATGCGGCCCTCGCTGTTGCGGTGGTCCGCGCCGGAGTCGCCGATCACGGTGCCCTTGCCGTCGCGGGTACCGTCGGCGGTCTTCATCGCCACCTCGGCGCGCCCGTCCCCGTCGTAGTCGAATACCTGGAACTGCGTGTAGTGGGCGCCCGACCGGATGTTGCGGCCGAGGTCGATGCGCCACAGGCGGGTGCCCTCGAGGGTGTAGCCGTCGACGACGGTGTTGCCGGTGTAGCCGGCCTGGGAATTGTCCTTGGAGTTGGTGGGGTCCCATTTGAGGACGATGTCCAGGTCGCCGTCGCCGTCGAGGTCACCGACGGAGGCGTCGTTGGCCGCGTAGCCGTAGTCGGAGCCGCCCGCCGGTTTGGAGATGGGCACGTCCAGGTATCCGGCGCGCAGTTGGACGGCGTGTGCGGAGAAGCCCTGTTCCTGGCCGTTGACGACGGCCTTCACCTGGTAGTCGGCGTGGGCGGGCACGTTCCTGTGCCGGAAGTTCGTCGAGCCGGTGATGGGCTGGTCGTTGACCTTCGTTCCGGCACGGTAGACGTTGAACGCCACGTCGGCGGGGTCGCCTGCCAGCAGGCGCCAGCTGACGAGGTTGTCCTCCCCGTCGTGCACGCTGACCAGCCCCCGGTCCAGGTTCTCCGCCTGCACGGTGACGCCGGCCGTGGCCGTACCGGTCGCACTCGCGGTCGAAGCAGCGGAAGGGGACGGGGGCGAGAGGGCGAACGACAGCGTCGCCACCCCGCCGAGTGCCAGGCCGCCCGCGAGGCCTGCCGTCACGGCCCTGCGCAGATGTCTCGGGCGCCTGTGGCGGCCGTCGAGTCCGATTCGCACGTGTCCTCCTGAAGTCCGCGGTGGAAGTCCGGCGTTGCTCCTCTCTCCGTCGCCGCCGACCTCGGGAAGGTTGCCGCCTCCTCGCGGTGAACTCCCGGTGGTGCGTCCGGAGTTGGCGCACCGCCCGGTCTCTGCGCCCGCATTCGCCGCCGCCTCGGCGTCGCGGGCGCGCCGGTTCGGCGCTGTGGCGTTGCGGCCTTCCGGACACCGGTGCTCTGCGACAGACTTGGGTCCTGCGCAACGACAGGCGCCGCCGCCCGGCAGGTGACCAGGCGCTTCCGTGGAGGGGGACTCTGCGATGGCCGACGCACTGCCCGGTGAATTGACCGACGACGAGGTGCTCGCCGCCGTCGCCGAGCACCGGGGGCTTGAGGGTGACGACGAGCTGCGGCGCCTGGCGAGCGGCGCCAGGATCGAGCACCAGCCGCTCCTCGACTGCACGATCACACGCTGCATCGAGTCGCGGACGACGGGCGAGGAGACCCGCCCCGCGCCGTTCGACCTGTCGGGACGCCCGGTCGTCGACGACCTGGACGCCTACCGGCAGGATCCGCCGAAGGATCCGCGCCGTCGTGAGACGGTGCGCATCGTCCTGGACGGTTCGGTCCGTGAAGTGCCGTGCCACGACTGCAGCAACGGCAAGCAGCAGTGCCCCAACTGCAAGGGGACCGGCCGGCTGCACTGCGAGCCGCAGGTGCCGTGCACGGACTGCAAGTCCGTCACGTCCTGCACCAAGTGCCGCGGCCGGGGAGGATCACGCAAGGCCCCCGTCACACCCGCCGCGCCGCAGAAGGTGAAACAGCCCGGCGTGCGGGTCGACTGCGCCCTGTGCGACGCGTCCGGCACGGCGTGTCCGCGCTGTCTGGGCTGGGGCAAGACGCTGTGCACCGACTGCGGCGGGGACGGCAAGGTGCCGTGCCGGCACTGCCAGGGACGGGGACGGTGGCGCTGCGACACATGCGCCGGCAAGGGGCGGCTCACCGTCTGGCGGGGCGCGACGATCACACGGGCACCGGAGAACGAGGAGGTGACTCCCCCGCCGCCGCGCGCCCCGTGGATCGTCCGGTCCCGGCTGAGGAGCCGCGGTACGTGGCGGGAGACCGTGGTCGGACCGAAGGACAGGTTGCCCGCGGACCTCGCCGCTCACCACCGTTCCGCGATCGAGCGGAGCCTCGTCGGCAAGCGGAAGGGCGAAGTGACCCGGCAGGTCTCGATCCGCCACCTTCCGCTCGCACGCGTGGTGTTGTCGGACGTGCAGGACCGCGTCTACTACGTCTACCCGGGCGTGAGCCGGCCCCGGGTCACCTGGATCCCGTCCCGCCGGTGGGTCTCGCGTGTCGCCGCGGGGGCGGCCGCCGCCCTGACGACAGCCGTGCTGCTGTTCGTCGCGCTGCGCTAGGCGGCGGGACGGGTGACGTCCCGGCGGTACGGGCGGCCTCGCACGTCCCGGCGGTACGGCGCGTCCCCGGCGACCCTGCCGACCGGCGGTCCGCACGTCCCTGCAGGCCGCCCGCTGCCCGGCGCATACGGCGCGTCCCGGCGGCCTCGGCCCTGCCCGGCGCATACGGCGCGTCCCGCGGCCTCGGTCCTGCCCGGCGGCCTTCGCCCCGCCGCCGTCGTCGCGTGGCGTCGCCGTACCGCCGTCGTCGCCGTCGCCCCCGTCGCCGCCCTCGCCGCCGAGCTCGCAGTCCCCGCTCGCCCTGACGCTCCTGTCAGAGGAAATGACCGCTCGCGAGATAGGGAGCCGGGGGCTCCATGCCGCGGACCGCGATGTATCCCTCCTGGCCGAGGTCGAGCCGGGCGGCCAGACCGACGTCGACCGCCCACTCGTTGGCGATGGTGACGCAGTTGACGAGAGTCCTGCCCTTCGCCGAGGCCAGCGCCTCCCACAGCAGGTGCTGCGCCGTCTCCGGTTGCGCGGCCGCCAGCAGGACCGCCCGGCCCCGGTCGTCGATGTAGACATAGCCCCGGCGGCCGTTCGCCCGGGAGACGACGAGCCGCAGGGTGCCGAGCAGAAGGAGGTGATCGGGGCCGTGGCCGGCGCCGCGCAGGTCCTGGTCCAGCCGGTCCATCCACTCCAGGTCACCCTCATGCCCCTCATTGAGCCCGGCGACGGCCGCGGTGGCGGGCAGGGTGGCGCGGTCGACCGTTCCGACCATGCGCATCTGCGGGTGCAGCGAGAAGCCGGCCGTCCGGTACCGGCGGGTCGCGGCGGGGTGCACCGTGGAGGAGAAGATGCCCTGACGGCCGTCTGCGTGGGCCAGGACCGCGTCCATCATCCGCTTGCCGATGCCGCTGCCCTGACGACCCGGCAGCACGCCGTAGGTGGCGAGGTACCAGAGCCGGTCGCGGTTCTGCGAGATCGCGAACCCGACCACCTCCTCCTCGTCGCCCTCGACCGCGACCCAACAGCCTGCGGGATCCACGGTCAGGAAGTGGCGCATGCGGTCGATCCATTGCGCGGAGGCGGCCGGGGAGCGGGGTTCCGGCTCCGGTTCGCCGACCCTGCGGGTGCTTCTGTCGCCTTCGAGGAAGGTGATCCCCGAGGCGCGTTCCGCCGAAGGGAGGTCGTCCTCCCGCATGAGCCTGACGCGTACCCCTTCGGCCCGGCGGGGGCGGGCGGGTCCACCGTCCGCCTGCTCACCCTCCACCCGCACGCCGTCCACCCGTACGCCGTCCACCCGCACGCCGTCCACCCGCACGCCGTCCGCCCGTACCTCGTCCGCCGGTTCCGAACCTGTCCGTTCCGCCTTCGCCCGTACCGAATCCATCGGCGCAAAGTACCCACCGCCGCCGGTCGTATGCGAACCGATGACGCTGCTCGCCGGCCGGTCTCCGTCCCGGCCCGTGGGCTCAGCCCCGGTCCTGTGCCCACTGCGTCAGTTCCGCGCGGGCCGCCCGCAGCAGGTCGGCGGAGGGTGTCGTCGCACCGTCCGTCACCAGGGCGACGTGAAGGCCAGGCCCGTCGTCGTCCTGCGCCGTGAGCAGGACGCGGCGGCTGCCCGTGCCGCCCGGTTCCGGGGCGACAGCGACCGGGGTGCCGGGTTCGTACGAGGGCAGGCCGTGCAGCGCTCCCAGGTCGGAGACCACCGTCGTGCGGGCCGGGTCGAACGACGCAGGCAGGTGGAGCTCCGTCGGGGCGGACGTGCCGTCCGGGCGCCACAGCAGCACCCCGTACCGGCCGGTGCCGACCAGTTCCGCGACACGTGGCATCGAGGCCGGGACCGGGTTCCAAGTGAGCGTGGTGGCGCCGTCGCGGGAGCGGTCCTCGTAGGTGAATCCGAGGACGCGGCCCGCCGTCGCGCTCGGATAGAGGCGGTCGAGGAGCCGTGCGTCCTGGCGGAGCACGGCGGCGCCCGAGTCGTCGAGACGGACGGCGGACAGGTCCTCGTCGTTCCAGGCGTCGCCCTCGGTCAGCACCTTGTCGGGGTTGCCGTTCATGAGCTCGTGGTGGCGGCCGTTGTAGATGTCCCACTGCCACTGCGTCCCGGAGAGAACCCGGCCCGAGTCCTGGGCCCGCGACCACCAGGTGGCGCCGGGCAGGCGGGAGTCGAGGGCCTGGTACATCCCCTTCAGCACGCCGGGGGCCTTGTCGGCGACCGCCCCGGCCAACGGGTGGCCGAACTCGCTGACGATGCCCGCCGTACCCGCGTCCGCCGCCCGGTCGCGGACGGTGGCGAAGTCGCCCGCGTACTGTCCGTCCTTCGCCTTGCCCCACATGAAGACTCCGGAGATGGCCTTCTGGTCGTAGAAGTGGGTGTTGAAGACGTAGCGGGGGCCGAGGGCGGAGCCGGCGTCGAGGAGACCGCCTTCCTGCCGCTGGAAGTCGAGATTGGCGTTCCAGAAGAGGTTGGGTTCGACGAAGGCGGGTTTGTCGCGCCAGCCCGCCTCGTCCATCCGGGCGCGGAACTTCTCGTAGAACGGCCAGAGCACGTCCCGTTCCCAGGCGCGACTGCTCTGTCCTGGTTCGTACGTCCCCGCGTGCGGTTCGTTGTACGGGTCGAATCCGGCGATACCCTCGAACTCGCCGGGGGTGAGGTGCTCCGCGAGGTACTCCATCACCGAGCGCGCGGTGGTGAGGAAGGCGTCCTGGACGCCGCCCCTGTTGTGCCAGAAGTCGTACGTCGCCCGGGTGACGGCCTTGTTCTGCGTGATGTTCTGGCCCCAGAAGAGGCAGACGCCGCAGGATTCACGCGGGTAGTTGCCCTGCTCCACCGCCCAGGCCGGAGCTCCGTCGCCGGTGTACCAGCTGTCCTCGTGGAAGAGGTGGCGGGAGTGGAGGTCCTGGTGGAAGTCCGGGTAGACGCGGATCCCGGCCCTGAGGAAGGCGCGCAGCTGTTCGGTGACGGCGGCGAGGTAACGCTCGTCGACGCGGCCCCGGACCGGTTCCGCGTAGGCCCATGAGAGCAGGAATCTCGCGGTGTTGGCGCCGCCGAGCCTGCGCATCGCCGCCGCGGACTTCTGGGCGTCGGCGACGGAGGCGAAGGGCAGGCCGTGGTTCTCGTCGAGCTTGGTCCCGCCCGAGACGTTGTAGCCGCGCAGCACGACCTCGCGGCCGAGCCCGTCGGTGAAGCGGCCGTCCTCGACGGTCAGGGTGGCAGCGGCCCGCTCGTCGAACCAGAGGGCGCCGGGCAGCCGATCGTCGGCGGCCCCGGCCCGGGACGCTCCGGCGACGCTCGTCAGCGAGGAACTCACGAGAACCACGGCCAGGAGAACGAGCAGACGCGCACGCATCTTCGCCATGACACCCACCGTGACTGACGGCCCGTCAGGTTGTCAACGCGCGGGGGTTCGGCACGGGACCGTGACGCACCCACAAAGGGGAACAGGCGTGCCCCGGGCCATGAGGGGCACCCGTATCCACGACACAGAACAACAGGAAGGGTACGGTCATGGAGATTTCCGGCATCATCAGCGCGATCCTCATCGGCACCCTGATCGGCGTGCTCGGACGGCTGGTGGTACCCGGCCGGCAGCACATCGGCATCCTGTGGACCATCGTGGTCGGGATCGCCGCCGCCTTCCTCGGCACCGCTCTCGCCGCCGCGTTCGGCGACGCCGACACCGACGGCGTCGACTGGGTCGAGTGGCTGTTCCAGATCGCACTCGCCGCGGTGGGTGTGGCCGCGCTGAGCCGCGTGAAGGCGCTGCGCTGACCTCAAGTCCCGGGAATTTCCCTGCTGGGCGCCCATACCGCCACGGCCCGGCGCCCCGGCGCCCCGCTCAGCCGAGCTTTTGGCACAGCAGCGCGTCCGGTGTACGGGACGAGCCCACGCGGCCGGTGTACGCGACACCCGCCGCGTACTCGTCGTCCGCGCACTGGCCCTTGAACCGGCCGTGGGCGAAGTCCCCGCCGCGAGCCTCGGGCGGGCGGTTGTCGCCCCGGTCGAACCAGACGGTCCGGCCGTCGGTGCCGAGCGGCGTCCGGGCCGCGGCGCACAGGGCGGCGGAGACGGCCGAGCCGCGGACGCTGTAGCCGGTGAGGAAGTGACCTGCGGGGCACTGGAGTTTGGTGTAGCCCCACGCCCAGTCGCCGCCCGGCCGGACATGGCGCTCGTCGCGCACCACCTCGTACGGGCCGTCGGCCGCCCAGAGATCACGTGCCGCCGTGTCGGTGCACAGCCCGCGATTGCCGGTGTGGGCCAGGCCGGCCAGTCGCTGGCCGTCGGGACAGGCGGCCTTGCGGGCGCCCGCGTCCCAGTCGCCCACGGCCCGCATCCGCAGCGACTGAACGTGGTCGCCGTGGTCCGGGCCGAGCATGGACCAGCGGTCCGTGGACGGGACGTGTCCCGTGCGCCCCTGCGCGGCGACGAGGCGGCTCCACGCACCGGCACGCCAGTCGTCGCCGTCGAGGACGCCGATGCGCCGTCCTGCGGAGTCCCAGTGGAGCAGGGCCCAGCCGTTGCCCTTACGGTCCTCGTGCCAGCCGACCATCGGCCAGTACGCGAAGTCGGCGTCCCTGGCGATCAGATGGTCGACGAAGTTCTCGAACCAGGCACGCGGCTTCTCGCCGTGCTCGTCCCGGCCGCCGATCCCGAACTCGCTGATCCAGACGGGCGCGGTGAAGTGCCGGTCGGCCTGCCCGGCCACGTAGAAGGCCTGCCGGTCGAGAACGTCGAACAGTTCGTCGCGGCCGAAGTCCCGGTAACGGTTGTCTGAGGTCTCTCCCGGCCCGGTGGCGCCCGTGTGGTGGGGGCCGGTGTAGTCGTAGAAGTGGGCGGAGTAGACGAGCTTGCCGGACCGTACGAGCGTGTGGGACAGCCGCTGGACGGGCTCCAGGGTGGGGCGGCCGTGCGGAAGGCCGTCGACGGGGACACCGGTCCAGTTGATGCCTTCCACGACGATCAGGAGGTCCGGATTCGCCTCCTGGAGGATGCGGTCACCGAGGCGCTGTGAGGCGGCGAACCAGTCATGGCGGTCGCCGAGGCCCCAGTTGGGGTCGTCCCAGACGGAACGGCGCACCTCGTTGTAGAGGTCGGCGCCGACGACGCGTGGATCGTCGCGGTAGCGGCGGGCCATGAACAGCCAGTCGGCCTCCCATTCCACGTCGCTGCGGCTCGCGTTCCAGCGTTCGTTGCCGTCGACACCGCAGCACCAACGGGTGGTGTTGGTGTGGTTGTTGAGTATGACCGCGAGTCCCGCGCCGGTGAGGGCGGCGACGACCGCGTCGTAGACCTGGAGAGGCGTGCGACCGCGCAGGGCCGGGTTGGCGGCCACCGACGCGTCGGCGACGACGCGCCGGTCGTGCACCATCTCGTTGGAGAAGGGCAGGCGGACGCTGTTCAGCCCCAGTTCGCGGAAGCCGGCGACGATCTCGGAGACGGGGGCCCGGTCGAGTCCGAGCGGGATACGGTCCGCCTTCTCGCCCGCGTGGTGGTTCGCCGCGGCCTCGCGGTCGCCGGTTCCGGTCCATGTGCCGCTCGCGCCGTGCCAGTTGCCGGACCTGAGCTTGAAGCGGTTGCCGTGGGCGTCGACGATGTAGCGGCCGCGGGTGCTCAGTGGCGGGGTCCAGTCGGTGGCGGACGACAGGGCGGATCCGGGCGACGGAACCCCGGCGGGCGACGACGGTACGGGGCCGGGCGACGGAACGGGCGTCGCCCCGGACCCTGCGGTGACGGCCGCATCGGCGGCCGGTGGTCGCGGCGACGCGGTCGCTTCCGCGGGGATCGTCGCCGCGGTGCTCGCCAGGAGCGCGGCCAGAGCGGTCGCGACCAGCACCTTCGCCTTGCCGAGGGATCCGTCCATGACCGACCGTCCGTTTCCGGCGTGCGTTGTCCCGCGACCGGCCGGCCGACGTACACCGGAGCCGGACACGGGCCATGACCAAGGGGGGTGAATTGACATGGCTCCGCCATAGTGGCGGGGCCCGGCCCCGGTGAACAGAGGGCCGATCCCTCGGCCCACGGCCCGATGTCCCGGCGAGCTCGGTCACCACCGCGCGTTCAGTGGGCAGGAGCCACCGCGGTCTCAGCCCCAGGTCCTGCCGGCCGGTTCCTTGATGGTCCGGTTGATCCGGTTGAAGAAGTTGGTCAGCGCGATCTCCAGGTTGATCGCGCCGATCTGCTCCTCGGTGAAATGAGCGTTGGCCTCTTCCCAGATCTCGTCGGTGACGCCCTCCGCGCCGTCCTGCAGCCGGGTGGCGGCCTCGGCCAGCGCCAGTGCCGCGCGTTCCGCCTCGGTGTAGAACGGCGTCTCACGCCACGCCGCCACGTTGTGCAGCCGCTCGTCGGTCTCACCGGCCTTCTTCCCCCCGGCGACACCGGCGTAGACGCACGCCGAGCAGCCGTTGATCTGGCTGGCGCGCAGGTGGACCAGCGTCAGCAGCTTCGGGTCGACGCCCCCGGCGGCGATCGCCTTGTGGAGGTGCTGGATCGCGGTCCACACATCGGGGTTGTTCGTATTCTTGTTCTTGAGCCGGTTGTCCATGGGGAGTGCTCTCCTTCATCGGGTTACGTCGCGGCGCCTGTGCGCGTCATCCCTGTGACGGATCAGCTACCAGGGAGGTAACACCATGGCCGCCACCCACCCCGCGGACCCGGTCGCCGATGCCTTCGAGGGCCATCGTGACCGGCTCAGAGCCGTCGCCCACCGCGTGCTCGGATCGCACGCCGACGCGGAGGACGTGGTCCAGGAGGCGTGGCTGCGTCTCTCCCGCCAGGACGCCGGCACCATCGACAACCTCGGCGGCTGGCTGACCACCGTGGTCGGCCGCCTCAGTCTCGATGTCCTGCGATCGGGCCGGACGCGCCCGGAAGTCTCCTTGGACGACCGGTTGCCCGAGGTCACTGTGACGCTCGACGACGCTCCTGCTCCGGAAGAGCTCGTGGCGCTCGGGGACTCCGTCGGCCTCGCGCTTCTCACGGTCCTCGACTCGCTGGGCCCGGCCGAACGACTGGCGTTCGTGCTGCACGACGTGTTCGCCGTGCCCTTCGCGGAGATCGGCGACATTCTCGGCAGGTCCGCCGACGCGACCAAGATGCTCGCCAGTCGCGCCCGCAGGAAGGTGCGAGCGGCCCAGCAGCCGGGGAACGCCGGACGACAACAGCGCGAGGTGGTTCGAGCCTTCCTGGCCGCGGCCGGCGAAGGTCGGTTCGAGCAGCTGCTGGAGGTTCTCCACCCGGAGGTGCACTTCACCGTCCACACCCCGAGCGGCCGGTTCGTCACGCTCGGAGCCACCGAAGTCGCCACCCGCGCACGAGTGGCCGGCGGCGCGGCCCGAGGACACGCGGCAACCGTCGACGGCCGCCCGGGCGTCATCTCCTGGAGCGAGGACGGCACCCCGCTCTCTCTCCTGGCCTTCACCGTGGCCGACGGCCGCATCACAGAGATCACCGCTGTGGTCGACCCGGCCCAACTCGCGCTCATGGACCTGCCGGACCCGGTGTGACTCCCCTGCGGCGACCGCTCGTCCTCGATGTGGCCCCGCCGGATCCCGCCGAGACGGCGAACGCGGCCACCGACGGGCGCAGGGTCCGGCGGCCTGGAGGTTGCCTGCCCGGGCGGTCCCGGGCGCAGTGCGATGCCCGCCGCGCGGACGGGAACCGCGTCACCGCTCTGGTGGGGCGCGGCAGGCTCATGGACCGGCCGGCGCGGGGAGCCGAGCGGGGCCAAGACCTCACATGCGGGACCCTGCCCGTCTCAGCGGGCCGCGTCCAGCTGCCTCTTGGGGCCGCGCACGGCCGCCTGCCGCTCCTTCTCCAGCGCGCCCTCCGCCCAGAGCGAGCGCACATGTCCGAGGTGGCGGGCCATGCACTTCTCGGCGCCCTTCGCGTCACCCGCCACCATCAGGTCGAGCAGCTCGATGTGCTCCTCGGCGGACGGGATCAGCTGGTCGCGCTCGTCGAGCGCGGTCAGTCCGTACAGCCGCGAACGCTTGCGCAGGTCGCCGACCGTCTCGACGAGTCGTTCGTTGCCGGCGAGCGCCAGGAGGGAGAGGTGGAACCGGCGGTCGGCCTCGAGGTAGCCGATGAGGTCGTGCTCGCGTGCCGCACGCACGATCTCCTCGGCCACGGGCCGCAGCGCCTCCAGGTCCTCGCGGGAGGCGATGCCGGTGATCCGGCGGACCATGGGGACCTCGATGAGTATGCGGATCTCGGCGTACTGGTCGAGATCGCGCTCGTTGACCTCGGTGACGCGGAAGCCCTTGTTGCGGACCGGCTCGACGAGGCCCTCACGGGCCAGGTCGAGCATCGCCTCGCGCACCGGTGTCGCGGAGATCCCGAAGTCCTCGGCGAGGCCGGGCGCCGAGTACACCTCACCGGGACGCAGTTCGCCGGAGATGAGCGCGGCACGCAGGGCGTGGGCGACCTGGTCACGCAGCCGCTCCCTGGCGGTGATGAGGTTGCGCTGCTTCAGGTGCCCCATGGTGGTGGTGATCCCTTCGCCGTGTGTCCTCGTGGCCGAGAGGATCACCAGCGTACAATGTCACGTTGTTTTGGCAGGTCCCTGGACCGTCCGGCCCGCACAACTCCCCCGCTACAGCAGGAATCCTCCGGGGAAGGGGTCGTCCGGGTCGAGGTAGTACTGCGCGGTGCCCGTGATCCAGGCCCGTCCGGTGATGCGGGGTACGACGGCGGGTACCCCGCCGACCTCCGTCTCCGCGACGAGACGGCCGGTGAACTCGGTACCGATGAAGGACTCGTTGACGAAGTCGCGGTGCAGCGGCAGCGCGCCACGGGCGTGCAGCTGCGCCATCCGCGCCGAGGTGCCGGTGCCGCACGGTGAGCGGTCGAACCAGCCGGGGTGGATGGCCATGGCATGGCGTGAGCGGTGCGCGTCGGAGCCGGGTGCGGCGAGATAGACGTGCTTGACCCCTGCGATCTCGGGCTGCTCCGGGTGGACGGGCCGGTCCGGGGAGGCGTTGATCGCCGACATGACGGCGAGTCCGGCCGCGAGCAGGTCGTCCTTGCGGGACCGGTCGAACGGCAGCCCCAGCGCGTCCAGTTCGACGAAGGCGTAGAAGTTCCCGCCGAAGGCGAGGTCGTACGTCACCGTCCCGTGCCCCGGCACGTCCACCTTGCGGTCGAGGCCGACGCTGAAGGCGGGGATGTTGGTGAGCGTGACCGCCTTGGCCGCGCCGTCCTCGACGTGCACGTCGACGGAGACGAGGCCGGCGGGGGTGTCGAGGCGGACCGTGGTGACGGGTTCGGTGACCGTGACCATGCCGGTCTCGACGAGGACGGTGGCCACACCGATGGTGCCGTGCCCGCACATCGGCAGCAGGCCGGACACCTCGATGTACAGCACGCCGTAGTCGGCGTCGGGGCGGGTCGGCGGCTGGAGTATCGCGCCGCTCATCGAGGCGTGGCCGCGCGGCTCGTACATCAGGAGCGTGCGCAGATGGTCCAGGTGCTCGATGAAGTGGAGCCTGCGCTCGGCCATCGTGGCGCCGGGGACCACCCCGACGCCGCCGGTGATCACGCGCGTGGGCATGCCCTCGGTGTGTGAGTCGACGGCGTGGAAGACATGACGGGTCCGCACGGGAGTCCCTTCCTGTGAGGCGGATCGGCGGGTCAGTGGTGGCCGTCGGCGACGGCCTTCTCGGTCGCCGCGCGCACTGCGGCCCGCGCCTCGGCGGGCAGCGGCATACGCGGCGGTCGGGTCGGACCGCCGCGACGGCCGACGACGTCCATGGATTCCTTGACGGCCTGCACGAACTCGGTCCTGGAGTCCCAGCGCAGCAGCGGATGCAGTGACTTGTAGAGGGGCACCGCGAGGTCGAGCCGCCCGGCGACGGCGGCGTGGTAGAGCTCGGCGCAGGTGGTGGGGAAGGCGTTCGGGTAGCCGGCGATCCAGCCGACCGCTCCGGCGAGGGCCAGCTCCAGCAGCACGTCGTCCGCGCCGATCAGCAGATCGAGGTCCGGGGCGAGTTCGCCGATCTCGTAGGCCCTGCGCACATCGCCGCTGAACTCCTTGACGGCCACGATGCTGCCGTCGGCGTGCAGCCGGGCCAGCAGCGCGGGGGTGAGGTCGACCTTGGTGTCGATGGGGTTGTTGTAGCCCACCACGGGCAGCCCCACGCGGGCGACCTCCGTGTAGTGGGCACGCACCGCCTGTTCGTCGGCGCGATAGGCGTTCGGCGGCAGCAGCAGCACGCTTCCGCAGCCCTCCTGTGCGGCCTGTTCCGTCCAGCGGCGGGACTCGGCACTCCCGTAGGCGGCGACCCCGGGCATCACGCGCGCGCCGTCGCCCGCGGCCTCGACCGCGGTGCGGACGACACGGGCACGCTCGTCGTCGGTGAGGGTCTGGTACTCGCCGAGGGAGCCGTTGGGCACGACGCCGTCGCAGCCCTCGTCGACGAGCCGGCGAACGTGCTCGGCGTAGGCGTCGAAGTCGACGGAGAGGTCGTCGCGCAGGGGGAGGGCGGTGGCGACCATGATGCCGCGCCAGGGGCGTTCGGCGGTCCAGGTGGGGGTGGCTCGGGTGGCGGTCATACGGGAACCTCTTTTGTAGGTGTGACATCTCGTGGAGCCGTGCACGGGACCTACGGGCGTCGGATCCCTCAGTCGTGGGGTCCGGCGGCACCGTCCGGACGGGAGGCATCGGGCAGTCCGGCCGCTCGGTCGGGCACGGCGGGCGTGGCCGGCGCGACGGGCGTGGCCGGCGCGACGGGCGTGACGGGCGTGGCGGGCGTGACGGGCGGCTCGTTCGCACCGAGGGCTCCGAGCACTCCCAGCGGCACGGGCCCCGCGAGTGGCCGGCGCTCCGGGGACGGTGGCGGGGACAGCGGGTCCTGACCCGCCGCGAGGCAGGCCACGGCCGCCCCGCACACCCGGCCCTGGCACCAGCCCATGCCCGCGCGGGTGAGGAGCTTGACGGTGCGGGCGTCACGGGCGCCGTAGGCGTCGACCGCCTCGCGGACGGCGCCCGCCGTCACCTCCTCACAGCGGCACACTTCCGTCGCGTCGTCCAGCCACTCGGCCCAGCCCTTCCCCGGCGCGTGCACGGCGGCCATGGCACCGGCGAAGGCGCGCATGCGCTCGCGCCGCCGCTGAAGCTCCCGCACCCGCCCGTCACGCTGCGGTCCGGGCCCGCCGCGCACATGGGCGGCCACCGCGATGCCCGCGATCTCCCCCTCCGCGCGGGCGAGTTGCGCGCCGCCGATGCCACCGGTCTCGCCCGCCGCCCACAGTCCGGGCACCGAGGTCTGCTGCAACGGGTCCAGCGCCAGGGCATACGTCCCGTCCCGCACCCGCCGCGTGGCGCACCCGAGGCTCGTGGCGAGCTCGGTCTGCGGGACGAGACCGTGACCCACCGCGAGGGCGTCGCAGACGATCCGGCGGCCCGTCCCCCGCACGGGCCGCCAGTCCCGGTCGACCCGGGAGACGGTGACCGCCTCCACCCGGTCCGTGCCGTGGACCTGGGTCACCGCGCTGCGGGTGCGCAGCCGCACCCGGCGCGCGAGCAGCGTCGCACCGTGGATCGCGGCCTGGGCGAGCTTCTGCGGGTCGGCGGCGAGGACGGCCGGCCGGCGCGCGTAGCCGAGGTAGCCGGAGGCCTCCACCACCGCGGGGACGCGCGCCCCGGCGGTGGCGAGCGACGCGGCGACGGCGAGCAGCAGCGGGCCGCTGCCCGCCACGACGACGCGTCCGCCGGGCAGGACGAGTCCGGCCTTGAGCATCGCCTGCGCTCCCGCGGCGCCCACCACTCCAGGCAGCGTCCAGCCGGGGAAGGGCAGTTGGCGTTCGTACGCGCCGGTCGCGAGCAGGACCGCGCGGGCACGTACGCGCACCGGGCGCTCGCCGTCGCCGTCCGCTCCGGTGACCGCGTGCACCGTCCAGCGCGTGTCCGTCCCGTCATGCCGTTCCACGGTCCAGACGTGGTGGCCGGCGAGATGGACGACGTCGCTCGCCCCGAGGCGGCGGCGCAGACCGGCGAAGGCGGACCAGTCGTGGTGCAGGGCCTCGGGGCGCACCGCGCCGACGGCCGGGGCGGGGTGGCGGTAGAACTGGCCGCCGATCCTGCCCGCCGTGTCCAGCAGGGCGACCGAGAGCCCCCGTTCCGATGCGGTGACGGCGCCGGCGAGGCCCGCGCAGCCCGCGCCGATCACCGCGAGGTCGTACACCTCTGCGTACGGGTCGCCGGCGGCCCGGTCAGACGGCGAGCTCGGCATGGCCGTGTCCTTCCTGAGTGGTGATCGTGTCACCGGGACGGGCGGGCACCAGGCAGGCCCGCCTGTTGGGCCGTCCGTTGATCGTGGCGAGGCAGTCGTAGCAGTGGCCGATGCCGCAGAAGGCTCCGCGTGGACGGCCGCCCCTGCGCGTGGTGCGCCAGGCGAGGACGCCGGCCGACCACAGGGCGGCGGCGACGGACCGGCCCGGGAGCGTGGTGATCGGGCGCCCGTCGAAGGTGATCTCGAACGGGGGCTGTTCGGGTGTCGCTCCGACGAGTTCGGCGGGGGTGCGGTCACGCGCCATGGCGCGTCTCCTTCCGGGGTGTCCGAGGCATGGGGGGCGGGGCCGTTCCGAAGCGGTCGGGTCTGAACGGCTGGATGTCCATGGGGAGTTCGTCCCCGGCCAGGATCCGGGCGACGATCATTCCCGTGGCCGGGGCGAGTCCTATCCCCGCGCCTTCGTGCCCGCAGGCGTGCAGCAGGCCGGGTACGCGCGGGTCGGGGCCGATCGCGGGCAGATGGTCCGGCAGGTACGGGCGGAATCCGGCGTACGTCCGGATCGCCCGCACCCCGGCGAGCACCGGGAACAGGCGGGTCGCCTGACTCGCGAGGCGGCGCACGGCCTCCACCGACAGGGTGCGGTCGAAGCCGACCCGTTCCCGGCTCGCTCCGATCAGCACGGGGCCCGCCGGGGTGCCCTCGACGACGGCGGAGGTCTGGAGCGCCGCCGAGCCGCTGGCGACGTCGGTGATGTAGTCGGCCGTGTAGACCTTGCGCCGTACCACGCGGGGCAGCGGCTCTGTGACCAGGACGAAGCCCCGCCGGGGAAGCACGGGCAGGTCCACTCCGGCGAGTCCGGCCAGTCGTCCGCCCCAGGTGCCGGCGGCGTTCACCACATAGGGGGCGTGCAGATCACCGCTCGCGGTTCGTACGCCGCGGACCTCGCCGTTCGCGCCCTTGAGCACCCCGGTGACCTCCTCGCCCAGGCGCAGCAGGGTCCGGCCGGATCCCTGTCCGCCGGCGGCACGCAGCAGATGGGCCGCGGCGAGTGCGGGCTGCACCTGGGCGTCCTGGGGATAGTGGAAGCCGCCCGCCAGGTCCGGGGCCAGGTGGGGTTCCAGGTCCCGGAGCCGGTCGCCCATGACCTCATGGACCTCGACCCCCGCCTCCTGCTGCCGGGCGGCGAAGTCGCCAAGGGCCGCCAGGGACGGCCCGGTGGAGGCGACGACCAGGCCGCCCTTCGCCTCGTACTCGATCCGGGGCGGCAGCAGGTCGGACAGCTCGCGCCACAACCGCCGTGACAGCAGGGCCAGTTCGAGTTCGGGGCCCGGCTCCTTGTCGGAGACCAGCAGATTGCCTTCACCGGCTCCCGTGGTGCCGCCCGCGACGGGGCCGCGGTCGATCACGGTGACGGAGAGGCCGGAGCGGGCCGCGTAGTAGGCGCAGGCGGCGCCGACCACACCCGCTCCGACGACGATGAGATCCGGGGAGTTCCTCGTGGTCACGTCAGTAATATTTCACATTGCACCCTGCCTGCCAAGGGAGCGGCGCCCGGTGGTCTTCCGAACAAGGGCCTCTCGCAACTGCCTCCCGGCCAACGCCCGTTGGTCAGGGCTGTCAGTCAGTGGCCGTCGGCCGGCGTCCGTGGGTCAGCGCCCCCACTCCACGCCTCGATCGCGTCCGGGGTGCGCGGCAGCGCATCAGCCGCGCCCCCTCCGCCGTGATGACGAGGTCGTCCTCGACGCGCACGCCGATACCCGCGGTTCGACCGGGAGCGTCTCGTCGGCCGACTGGAGGTACAGGCCGGGCTCGACCGTCAGCACCTACCCCTGCTCCAGCACCCATCGCGCCCCCGGATCTCGCGCGACCGGCGGCCGGCGCGGTCCGTCAGGCGGCCTGCCACTTCCCCGAGGCTTCCGGAGGGACGGCACGACCGCGAAGCACGGTGCACAGGTCTTTACAGTGCCATTTCACATTACTACGTTACGCATCACATAGCGCCGGGTGTTCCAACCGGCGCCCGCGCCAAGGCTGTTGACGCCCGAGGCGCCTTCCGCCGCACAGCGCGTCTGTTGCCACCTCCCACACAGGAGCCGATGTGTTCCAGTCCGGAAAGCCGCGCCGACCTCTGCGCCCGTTCGCGCGCGGATCACTGCGCGCAGCCCTGATCACCGCCGCGACGGCGCTCACGCTCTGCGTGACGGCCGTCCAGCCCGCCCCCGCCGCCGAGCCCACGTCCGGGGCCCCCGCCGCGCCTTCGGCGATACGGCCGGCCTCCGCGCCGAACCCCACCGACCGGGTCGACCGCCTGTCGAAGGCCCCTGACCGGGCTGCCCTTCCGCTGCCGGCGCCGGGCGGCCTGACCGGCGGCCGCGTCCCCGGGCCCCGTACACCCGAGCGGAAGGGCGGGGCGAAGGCGCAGCACGCCGCCCTCGGCGCGGCGGCAGTGCCCTGCACGCTCGACGGCGTCACGGGCCTTCCCCCGGAGCGGTTCGCCGACTTCCTCGCCGACCCCGCCGTCACCGCCGACGGCTGCCTGCGGTCGGTCCTGTGGACCTGGGACCGGCGCCTCGTCCCCGTCATGTCGGACGCGCACGTCCGGACCGTCTCCCGCCGCATCACCGCACTCGCCGCCGCCCACGACGGCGGGAACGGCAGCCACCTGCTGGAGATGTTCACGTATCTCCACGCCGTCGCGTACCACGACTTCTCGCGCGACGAGATCGACATCACCGACGCGCCGACCCTGAACACAATGCGCCGTGCCGTCGCCGCCTTCGGTGCGGCGCCCCGCACCTTCGACGCCACCCGCACCAACGCCGAGACGCTGCGCGAGGCGCTCTACGCCGCCTCGGCCCCCGGCCTGCGCCAGTACCAACTCCCGCTGGTCAAGCAGGTGCTGGCCACCATGGACGCACGGCACCCCGACACCGCGCAGGACACCTCCTGGGCCGGTGCCGCGCTCGCCGCGCTCAGCCTGAACTACCTCGGCGTCCACCCCGGCAACCAGGACACCGCCTTCCACGCCGCGGCGAAGGCCGCCCCTTCCTACCGGGCAGCCTTCAGGTCGTTCGCCACGCACACGCATCTCAAGGACAGGCCCAACGCCTGGGTCGTGCGCGACGCGCTGAGCGAGTACGGCCGCTTCGGCCAGATCGACGGGCTGCGCACCGGGACCGTCTCCGGCCTCGGCACTCTCCTTGGCGTCACGGCACAGAACTTCGGTGACATGAGCGACCCGTGGGCGAAGGTCGCCACCTGGCTGGGGGTGTACGAGGCCTGCGCCCCCTACCGCGTGTGCAAGTCCGACATCGAGAAGCGCCTCTTCCCGTACACCTACGTCTACGGCGTCGACGCCGTCGACCGCATCAAGGTCCGCACCGGCCTCGCCCGGTCCACCGTCGACCAGCTGTACTACGCGAGCAAGCAGGTCAAGGCGCAGTTCCACCGGGTGGTCGGCAGCGAGGAACCGCTCGCGGGCGACCCCAACTCCGCCCTGGACATCGTCCTGTACTCCTCCCGCAAGGAGTACGAGATCTTCCACCCGCTCCTGACCGGCATGGGCACCGACAACGGCGGCATCTACATCGAGAAGGGCGCGACGTTCTACACGTACCAGCGCCGGGTGCCGCAGGACTCCTCACTGACCCTGGAGGAGTTGTTCCGCCACGAGTACGGGCACTACCTCAACGGCCGGTGGGCGGTGCCGGGCTTCTTCGGCGAGGGTCCGTGGTACGAGGGCGACCGGACCACAGCGATGGACGAGGGCACCGCCGAGTTCTTCGCCGGCGCCAGCCGCAGCGACGGCGTCAAGGTCCGCAGGTCGCTCGTCCAAGGCGTCATCGACGACACCGCGAACGGCGGGCCGCGCATGAGCGTGGACCGGCTGCTGCACGCCACGTACGACGGCGACGGCTTCCGCTTCTACGACTACGCGGGCACCTTCTTCGAGTTCCTCTGGACACAACGGCCCTCCCTGCTACGGGACATGTACCGCACCCTGCGCGCCGACGACCCGGCCGCGTTCGACGCCTGGCGCGACAGGCTCGGCAAGGACGCGGGGCTGCAGAGCGCGTACGACGCCTTCCTCGACGCGCAGATCGCCCACGTCGACGACCTGTTCGTGCCGGACACCGCCTATGTGCCGCTGGACCAGCTGCGCGACGGCTCGGCCGACGAGGTCCGCGCCTCCTTCGCCGCGACGACCGGCAGCACCCCGGCCTGCCGGGGCAGCGGCACGACCGAGCGTCCCCGGTTCGTCTGCACCGGCCGCGTCACCGCGCACCTGACCGACGCCGGCGACGCCGACCTCGTCTTCAAGGACATGTCCGAGACGGTCGACCACTTCCTCCTCGACCGTGCGGCCGGCGGAGACAACAACCTGATCGACATGAACTGCTCGTTCGACGAGGTGGACATCTGGTCCGGCGGACGTGCGGGCACATCCGACTACAGCTGCGAGGGCCCCCTCCGCGGCTGAGACGCCGCACGAGGCGCTGCGGCCGCGGGAGCGCACCCGTGCGACGTCCTGCACCCGCGCGCGTCACCGCCCCACACGGTGGCGCGCGAGGGCCTTTCATTCTCACGCCCGCACGATCACGATCCGTCATGACCTGACAGGCGATCCGGTCTGTCAGGATCCCTGCTGATGAGTGAGAACGAGAACTGTGTCCGGTGCGGCGGGATCGTCGCCCCGGACGGCCGCTGCTGGGACTGCGGCCACGCACAGCCGGCCTTCCGGTCGCACGTCGAGGTCACGGCTCCGGACGGCGCGGCGGGCGTCAGCGACCGCGGCGGGCGACGCGGTGTCAACGCGGACGCCATGGCCCTGACCCGGCGCGGGGGCTGGACGATCGGCGTCGTCTGCGACGGCGTCTCCATGTCACCCAGGGCGGAGCGCGCGGCGCAGGTCGCGGCCGAGGTCGGGGCGCGTGTGCTGGCGGCGCGGCTGCCGGCGGGCGTGCTTCCGGAGACGGCGCTCGGCGAGGCCGCGGCCCGCGCGGCACAGGCCGTCGCCGCCTTGGCCACCCCGGCGGACACGGAGGTGTCACCGGCCTGCACGTTCGTCGCGGGCGTGGCCGGCCCGGAGGGTATCTGGAGTGCGTCGATCGGCGACAGCCGTGCCTACTGGCTGCCGGACGAGGGCACGGGCATGACGCTCACCGAGGACGACATCGGTGAACACGACGCCCTCGCCGCCTGGTTGGGCGCGGAGGCGGAGGACACGGAGGCACGCATCCGGAGCTACCGGCCGTCCGTGCCCGGCCGTCTGCTGCTCTGCACGGACGGGTTGTGGCGCTACCTGCCCGACGCCGAGGGCCTGCGGGACGCAGTCATCCGCGTCCCGCAGGCGTCGACCGACGGCGTCGATCTGCTGCCGCACGCACAGGAGTTGGTGCGGTACGCGCTCGACGCGGGCGGGCACGACAACATCACCGCCGTGCTCATCCCCGTCGACGCGACCGCTCCCCCGGACCGCGCCGCCCCGGAAACACCGGCCCCGGGCGGCCCCGCCGCGTGACCGCCCCCGGCGCCGGGAACGGGCCGAGGAGAGCGCCGGGCACCGGCAGTAGATGCCTACGATGCAGACGACGGGCGAGTTGCTGGGTTCCGGCCGCAGCGCGGACGTGTACGCGATCGACGACAAGTGGGTCCTGCGGCGCTCCCGCCACGGTGACGGTGCCGCCTCCCGAGCGGCACTGATGAAGTACCTGGCGGGCCACGGATATCCGGTGCCGGAGGTGGACCCGGCGCACCCCGCCTGCGCGGACCCGGAAACCGCTCTGGTGATGCGGCGGCTGTCCGGGCCCACGATGGCGCAGGCCATGCTCGACGGTGCGCTGACGGCCGAGCAGGCGGGGCCGCCCTGGGGCGACTGCTGCGGCAGTTGCACTCCGTCCCGGCCCCGGCGGGCCTCGCCGCGACGGCGAACGGTGGCCCCGCGGCCCGGATCCTCCATCCGGACCTCCACCCGGAGAACGTGCTGCTCACGGCGGACGGCCCGATGGTCATCGACCGGACGAACGCCGCGGTCGGGCAGCCCGCTCCCGAGTGGGCGATGTCGGCGCTCGTCCTCGCTCAAGTGGCTCTCGGATTCCCGCCCGACGTCTCGGTCGGCGTACGCCGGGGTCCGACGGCCATGCTCGCCGTCGCGTGCAGTGATGCGGCCGACGTCGTCGGCCGGCTCCCTCAGGCAAGGGCCCGCCGGGCCGACGATCCGGGCATGAGCGCCGGGGAGATCGCGCACCTGGACGAGGCCGTCGCCCTCGCCAGGTCCGCGGCCGGCTCACCGTCCTGCCGTTCGGCCGTCACGCCACACCGTCCGCGGAAAGAGACCTCCGATCGGATCGACGAAGACCGGTGACCGCGCGCCGCGTCGGGACGCCTCCGCCCGGCGGCCTACACCGCGCAACCGCAGTGCGGGCAGGCCTTCCACGAGGCCTGTATCGGTTCTCTGCACGAGCCGCAGCTCCGCCGACGCAGCTGACCGCAGTGCGGGCAGGCCACCCAGTTGCTGTCCTCGATCGTTCTGCCGCACCGCGTGCAACGGAGCAGGAGCCGAGGGAGCTCCTGGTGCAGCCATTCGAGGATCTCGACCGTCAAGCCGTATGCGGTCTCCGCGTATTGGACGGCCTCTCGCCCGCGATGGGCGGAGTCGTTGCGCAGGTTCCGCAGCCAGTGGGCGGCCGCGGTCACCCGGGTGGGCATCACTCCGAACTTGCTCAGCTCTTCGATGGCACTGCTGATGGCCTTGGGCGGGACCCGGTCGAAGCACCTCTCGTAGAAATCGGCCAGCTCCTGCTCGATGACCTTCCCGGCCTTCACCACGGCCAGCTCGGGCTCGACGGCCAGGAGGGAGCGGATACTCCGCAGAGCCTGTCGGTATTCGTCCCCGAGGGCCGCGACCCGTTCGATGATCCGGCTGTCACTGTCCGTGTCGTCCAAGCCGTTCGCCATGAACAGACGTGAATGGCGGCCGAGGAGAATCGGTGCGCACATGATCGAATCGGAATAGCCGAGGCGCAGCGTCGATCTCTCGTCGGCCGTGGTGCGGTCGACCCTCTCGTCGAGAGGTTCGAGAGCCGCCGAGAGGTCGGGCATGTTTCCCGAGTACAGGCCCGTGGAGACGAGGAAGTCCCATGAGCTGCGCAGCGATGCGGTTATCTCGTCCCGCGTCTGGGCCGTGGAAGCACTGGTGGATTCGACCCACTCGATGCCGTCGCGGAAAATTCTTTCACAGTCGGTGATGGACAGCGCGTCGGCGAAGACGCCTTGCAGAAAGTGGAGTTCACGCGAGGAGACGCCGAGGCGCAGCTTCCGCGAGACATCGTCGTGTGTCTTCACCAGAGCCCGCACAGCGGCAGGCTTCTCCTGTGCCGTGTCACTGCTCACGCACAGCAGATTCAGCTGACTCCCCGAATCCTCACCGGTGAAGACACGCTTGCCGCCGAGGCGGACCGCCATGGTCGTAAAGGGTTCCCAGCAGGAGACCGCGTCGATGAATCCCGCTTCGAACGCCATGACCTGGTCGTTCGGGGGGAGGTCGACGTAGACCGGGTTGCGGTCGGTCGCCTTC
This sequence comes from Streptomyces pristinaespiralis, assembly GCF_001278075.1. Lineage (GTDB taxonomy): Bacteria > Actinomycetota > Actinomycetes > Streptomycetales > Streptomycetaceae > Streptomyces > Streptomyces pristinaespiralis. Next base: position 1,420,479 of record NZ_CP011340.1, read on the forward strand.
GCCCAGGCGTGGGCGATTTCGTGGCCCGTGCTGCCCGAGACCGTTCCGATGCGGGGGCGTGAGGACAAGGTGCCCCTGGTGACCACCGCGTGCCCGTTGCCCAGTCGCTGCGCGATCCCGACGGCCCGGACGGGAAGCCCGTAGGAGTAGCCCAGGAGGAAGGGGGTCGAGCCGAAGTACGCAGCATCCAGCGTGCCTGTGAAGAATTTGAGCATCGACTGCAGACCCGAGGTCGCGAATATGAAGTTGACCGACGTCGGCACGGTTGAACTCCTAGGATCCCCAGAGGGTGTTGTAGGCAGCGAGCAAGACGGAGAAAGCGACAATCGTGCTGTTGATCGTGGTCAGCATGCCGGGCGACGTTATCCGGGACAGCTTGGTTCCGATGAGCAGGGCCACGAGTTGCATCGGCAGGCAGACGAGCGCCAGGAGCATCGCGTTCGCTATCTGGTCGCCGACCACCAGGAAGGTGAGCACCCGCACCACGGCCGATACGAGCAGAACGCGCGTCACGACGATTCTCAGGTCGTGGGGCGTGAGGATGCGCTGCAAGTAGATGACGAGAGGGGGACCGTTGATCCCGGTGATACCGCCGATGAATCCCGCCAGCAGCCCGACCACGGCTCCCCCGCGGGACCCGATTTTCTGCGACTCCTCGACCGGCCCCCTGCGCTGGGCGATGACCACTGACGCCAGGCCGATGACGACGGCGACCATGAGGAGCACGGCAGCGGCGATGCTCGGGATGTAGCTGAGCGCCACGACTCCGGCCGAGGTGCCGACGGCCATGGTGGCCCCGACGAGGAAACCTTCACGGCCCCGGCGGATCTGACGGTCGGTGACCGTCATGGCCGCCCCCGAGGTCGCATCGAGAACTCCTGATGCGGCCACGGCGAGAGGCTGGTTGAACAGAACGGAGGCCACCGGCACGAACAACAGCGCCGGACCGAACCCGGTAAGCCCTTTGAGTCCGTAGGCGAGGAGAGAAAGGACGGAAATGATCGCCAGGAGCTCCACACTGAGGGTCATCAGGTCCTTTCAGTCCGGCAGGGGGCATCCGACCGCGGAAGCCCGTGTCCCGTGATCAGGGCGCACCGACGATCGCGTCTGCGAGGTCGCTCGAGGGTACAGAGCGTCGACGGCTGCCTGCACACGGTGAGACGGGCCTCGGCGTCCCGGCGTGGGCACATCCCCGACCGCGCCTGATTGCCGCCGCCTCCCTGCAGAGGCCGGACGGTACGGCACAGGGGTCTGCGTCTGCCGAGCAGTCGGGCGAGCGCCGCCGGCGATCGTAAGGGCGGACCACAGCACATATCGATCGAGACACCGGCCGACCCCCGTTCGTAAGCATCCCGCACGCCAAGCCCAGCAGCGCCCGTGGCGACCGGTCAAGGGCATTTCGCGGCAATCCGTCCTGCTCGCGGAGCGGGGACTTACGACGACGCAATCGCGGGACCGCGCCGCGCGGGACAGGTGAGGTGCGGGAAGGAGGCCCGGGCCGCGGTTCAGGCGAGCCAGCGGCCGTCGCGCATGAGGTCGCGTCCCCGCAGCTCGTTCGCCTCTCGCCACGCCTGGACGCGCCGCGGACGGATCAGGAAGTACTGGTACGGCTCGTCGAGCTCACGCGGGTCGAAACCCGTCTTCGTCGCGAACGCGTCACCCGTCCCGGGGGCGAGGGCCGCGATATCCACCGGCTCGGCGGTGCCGTCGACGAGGACGACGTCGCGGGTCGGCCCGAGGCTGAGGCGCACCCGGTCGTCGGCCAGCAGGTTGCGGCCGGTGACCGAGGCACGCGGCGTCGAGATGAGGAACGCCGTCCCGTCCCAGAGATACGAGAGGGGGATGAGGTGGACGCCGCCCGGGTTGCCCGTTGTCGCGACCCAGAGATCGACGTCGTTCTCCAGTCGCGCGCGAGTGTCCCGCAGTCTCTGGTCAAGTCCACGCGGCGGCGCGCCCGTCATGCTTCCTCCGGTCGGTCTGTCTGTCGGTCGGTCGGCTCGATGCACGGCCCCTTCCGCCGGAAGAGGGCTCTGCGGTCGTCACGGGTCAGGGCGTGGGCGCCGGCGCCGTGGCCTCCCAGGCGAAACCGTCCGGGTCGGTGAAGGTCCCGGCGCTGCCGCCGATCACGAGCCGGTGCGATCCGGTGCCTTCGGGAGAGACGCCGGCGACCTTCGCCAGGCCACGGCGCTTGTAGAGGGCCAGTTTGACGGGACCGGACCCGGCGGCGAACTCGACGTACTTGCTGCCGAAGCTCTTCGCCACGGTGAGACCGTGGTCGACGTAGAACCGCTTGGTCTCGGCCATGTCCGCGACCCCCAGAAGGAGCACGATCTCGTCGATCTGCCGGGTGGCCGGGCCGGTGTCCTTCTTCGACGACGACGCGACCTGCCAGATCGTCCCGTCCGGGGCCTGCACGACGCCCCCGTAGCCCCAGAGCGACTTGGTGGCGGGCTTCAGCGTCGTGGCGCCGGCCTCCACGGCCGCGTCGACGAGGGCGTTGACGTTCGCCGGCTGGGACACCACGAGCGACAGCGTGAACCCGCGGAAGCCGGTCGTCGGTGCCTCCGAGGCCCGCAGGCGTACCTGCGGGCCCAGACCGAAGGCGGTGGTGTAGAAGCGGTCGGCGGCCGTGGGGTCGACCACCTCGAGGGTGACGGATTCGATGTTTGCCATGGTCATCACGCTAGTTGCGGCTCTACGACCGGCGCTTCTTGATTCCTGACCGGTTGTGTCACCGCCCTCGCCGCGTACGGCGGCATGCCCTCCGCAGCGCCCGTGGCGCGGTGCCGGTAGGCGCTGGGAGACATGCCGACCAACTCGGTGAAGCGGGTGCCGAAGGTCCCCTGCGTTGCGCAGCCCACCGCGAAGCAGACCTCGGTGACATCGAGGTCACCACGGCGCAGCAGCGCCGTGGCCCGCTCGATGCGGCGTGTCATCAGGTAGGAGTACGGCGACTCGCCGTAGGCCAGCCGGAACTGGCGGCTGAGGTGCCCGGCGGACATGTTCGCGCCGCGGGCCAGCGCCTCGACGTCCAGCGGCTGCGCGTACTCCCGGTCGATCCGGTCACGGACGCGGCGCAGTCGCGCGAGGTCCTTCAGGCGCTGCGCCGCGGTGAGTGCGCGCGCCCATCCGGGACGGCACATGAGAGAACCCCTTTCGTGAAGGGCGGGCCGCGAGGAGCGGACGGTCAGCGGAGCTCCTGGATGCGGATCAGGTTGCCCGCGGGGTCACGGAAGGCGCAGTCGCGGATGCCGTACGGCTGCTCGGTCGGCTCCTGCACGACCTCGACGTCGCGGGCCTGCACCTTCTCGAACGTGCCGTCGAGGTCCGGGGTGGCCAGCAGGATCCAGCCGTAGGTGCCCTTGGCCATCATCTCGGTGATGGTGCGGCGTTCGTCCTCGGTGACCCCGGGGTCGGCGGCCGGCGGCGCGAGGAGGATCGACGTGCCGGGCTGACCGACGGGGCCGACCGTGATCCAGCGCATCTTGCCCTGTCCGACGTCGCTGCGGACCTCGAAGCCGAGGGCGTCGCGGTAGAAGGCCAGGGAGGCGTCCGGGTCGTCGTGCGGCAGGAAGCTCGTGTGAATGGTGATGTCCATGACGATCATGCTAGGGACGGCCCCGTGACCGCGCTTCTCGATTCCTGACCGATCCGCGACGTTTCCGATCCGCGACGTTTCCGATCCGCGACGTGTCCGATCCGCCCCCCGTCTCACACCCCGCCGCCCTCCACCCCGGCCCTCAGCCGGGGCACGGTGCGCACCGGGCGCGCCGACCGCGAAGGCGACGCTGCGCAGCGGCGGACGACGCCCGGGGCGTACTCGTCATGCTGTGGCGCGTCGGGCCCCCGGGCCCTGCCGGCCCCGGGCGACCCCGGACGCTCCCGGCCCGACGACCCTGCGCCGGGCTGTCGGGACGCCTGCTGAGGCGTGGAAGGTGCGGCGGTACGCGGCAGGCGAAACGCCGACGAGTTCTCGCATGTGCTGGCGCAGGGAGTTGGCACTCCCGAATCCGGCACGGTCCGCCACCAGGTCGATGGACAGGTCGCTGGTCTCCAGCAACTGCTTCGCGAACTCGACCCGTTGGGCCGTGAGCCACTGACCTGGAGTGACACCGGCCTCGTCACGGAACCGCCGGGTGAAGGTCCGCACGCTCATCCCGGCGTGGCCCGCCAGCTCCCCCAGGGTCAGCGGGCGGTGCAGGCGTTCGAGCGCCCAGGCGCGGGTGGGCGCGGTCGTGGCGGCCGTGGGGGCGGGCACCGGACGCTCGATGTACTGGGCCTGGCCGCCGTCCCGCCACGGTGGGACGATGCAGCGCCGGGCCACCTGATTGGCGAGCGCGCTGCCGTGGTCACGGCGGACCAGGTGAAGACAGACGTCGACGCCGGCCGCCGCGCCGGCCGAGGTCAGCAGATCGCCGTCGTCGACGAAGAGCACGTCCTCGTCGAACCGGACGCGGGGGAACAGCCGCCGGAAGTGCTCCGCCTCCGCCCAGTGGGTGGTGGCCGGGCGGCCGTCGAGGAGCCCTGCTGCGGCGAGCACGAAGGCGCCGGTGCAGATCGAAACGATCCGGGTACCGGGCCGGATCCTGGCCACGGCCGCTGCCACCGGCTCGGGCAGCACGCCCTGCTCTCCGATGACGCCGAGGCGGTGCGTGGCGGCGACGACCACGGTGTCCGCGCGTTCCAGTGCCTCGGCACCGTGCTGGACGTCGATGGAGAAGCCGGCTTCCGTGCGCACGGAAGCGCCGTCGGGAGTGCAGACGTCCACCGCGTACAGCGCCGTGCCGTCCGCGTCGCGGGCGGTGCCGAAGATACGGGCGGGAATCCCCAGTTCGAAGGTCATCACGCCGTCGAGGGCGAGCACGGCGACCCGGTGCGGGTGGGATCCGGGCGGCACGACGCAGCCCTCCTCGGGTGTCCATTCCGTGATCCGGGCGCGCTGCCTGTCGAGGGTCATGGCCAGATTCTGTCACATCATGGCCATCTGGCCAGTTCTGTGGGACCGGCTGACCGCAGATGGTGGTCGGGTACATCGGACGCGAAAGGACATTCCATGAACGGCACCACGATGCGCGCGATCACCGTCCCCTCCTGGGGAGGCCCCGGGACCCTGACCCCCGCCCACCTTCCCCGGCCCGTGCCGGGCCCGACCGAGATTCTCGTCAGGGTGCACGCCGCCGGTGTGAACCCGGTCGACTGGAAGACCCGGGCGACGGGCGGCTTCGGGATGCACGGCGAGCCGCCGGTGCTGGGGTACGACGTGTCGGGTGTCGTCGAACAGGTGGGGCCGGGCGTCACGCTGTACCGGCCGGGCGACGAGGTCTTCGGCATGCCCGAGTTTCCGCGGCAGGCCGGCGGCTACGCCGAGTACGTCACGGGTCCGGCGCGGCACTTCGCCTTGAAGCCCGCGGAGCTCACCCACATCGAGGCGGCCGCCCTGCCGCTGGCAGGGCTGACCGCATGGCAGGCACTGGTGGAGACGGCGGGCCTGACCGGCGGGCAGCGGGTCCTGATCCACGCGGCGGCGGGCGGCGTGGGCCACCTCGCCGTGCAGATCGCCTCGGCACACGGCGCGTACGTCGTCGGCACCGCCCGTGAGGACAAGCACGCGCTGCTCAAGGAACTCGGCGCGGACGAGATCATCGACTACACCCGCCAGGATTTCGTGACGGCGCTGGGCAGGACCGTGGACGTGGTGCTGGACTCGGTCGGAGGCGACTACGGGCCGCGGTCGCTCGCGGTGCTGCGGGACGGCGGCACGCTCGTCACCCTGCCGTCTCCGGACGAGGTCCCCGCCGGGGCGGGTCGGGGTGTGCGCACCGGCTTCACGCTGGTGGAACCCGACTCCACGGGCATGCGGGCACTGGCCGGACTGGTCGCGGCGGGGCGGCTGCGGCCCGTGGTGGAGACGGTGCTGCCGCTGGAGCGGGCCGAGGACGCCCACCGGCTCGGCGAGGCCGGCCGCACCCGGGGCAAGATCGTCCTCTCGGTCCGCGAGGGCTGACCCTTTCCGGCGGTCCGGGGCCTGCCCGTCCCTCTCGGGTCGGGCGCACCGGGCGTCCGGACCGCCAGGGTCCGGTCACGTGGAACGGCTTCGTGTCGGGTGGTCGCACCACCAGGGTCGCGGCTGGGCCCGAAGCGGGCGTCAGCGGTTGTGCCGCACCACTGGGCCCGAAGCGGGCGTCAGCGGTTGTGCCGCACCAGGCTGGACCCGAAGCGGGCGTCACCGGTTGTGCCGCACCAGGCTGTGCACGAAGCGGGCGTCAGCGGTTGTGCCGGACCAGGCTGTGCACGAGGACGGAGAGCGCCACCACGATCACCGTCACGTGCAGCCATCCGGAAGCGGCCGCGGCGTCCACGGCCGCCGTCGTCATCAGGGCCATCATGTCCTCCGGTTCGATTCACCGAGCGAGCCGAACGGGCCGTCCGCGAGGACGGCACGGGGCATCGGTACGGGTCGGACTCTCAGCGCCGACGCGTCCGGCCGGACCTCCAGGACGAGCCGACGCCCGCGACATGGAGTGCGAGCAGCGTCAGACCCAGGAGCATCACGTTCGTCGACGCGAAGACTTCGTTCGTATCGATCTCGGCGGCGTTGATCAGGAACGCGATGAAGAACATCACCGCGGCGGCCAGACCCAGCATCGGACAACTCCCTCACATCGTGTTCGCTTACGGCTCGTCTGCCCCCGCAGCCCGCAGTCAGACCCTCTCGCCGCCACAACCCGGAGCTGCGGCCGCCGATGCCGCATCCGCAGCGGCCCGGGGGTCGGCCGGAGACCCCGAGCGCCCGGGTCGACGGAGGCGTTATTCACCCCCCGCTGCCCCGCGGAAAAGTGCACACTATTTGGTGTTGTCGTGAAGAAGTATTCACCCGTCAGAAACGGAACCTCAGTTGCCGGTTGACCCGTTGGCGTGATCTCATCCTCGGGAACGGGAGTCCTGATCGTGGACGCCCATTCCGGGCGCAGGGCGGCGTTTCACGTCCGCCCGTTTCCCTTTGACGCGCGTACGGTCGGCGTCAGTTCAGGAATCCCCCCGCATGGAAAGGGAGAGATAGTGCGTAACGGCTTCACCCCGGTTGAGACCGCCGAAATTTCCGACAGCGAGCTGGACGGCATTGCCGGCGGTATCGCGAGCGCCCACGCCGGTGTCAACGGCTACGGCGCCGCCGTGAACGTCGGTGACGTCGTCGGCACCGTCCAGTCCGTCGCGGCCGTCGTGCCGGTCGCCGCGGCCACCGGTCTCGTCTCGGTGCAGACCACCGGCATCTGATACCACCGCAGTCCGAGAAGGACCGCTTTTGGTCCCTGTCGGTTGTGCGTTGCTCGAGCGGGCCCCGGAACGCTTCCCGTACCGGGGCCCATTCGCATGCCTTTCACGCTCCGGCACGTTATTGCGTTCTACCGCGAATCACCGGTCACCACGAATTCCGTTACGGGCGTCGGGCCGGGAACAGAGACGATCCCTCTCTGCGGGTAGGGCGCCCGGACACGCCGAAGTCGGTGGCCCGGACAGAGCCCCGGCCACCGCACGGCATTCATCACGGTCCGGCTTTTGGAACGTGCCGTGAAGAGACGACCACCGTTCCCTCACAGACGACCGGCCCCGGACACTCGCCGCACCGGCCCTTTCCGCTTCAGAAGAAGACGCCGCAGCGCAGCAGTACGTTCGCGTAGGGCCGCGCCTCCCCCGTCCGCACCACCAGGCCGGCGTCCCGGCTGCGGGCCTTGAGCTCGTCGTGCGTGACGAAGTCCAGCACCGGGAGCCGTTCCGCGAGCAGGCGGGCCGCGGGCGGATTGGCGTCGTGGACCTCGAGGGCGGCTGTCGCGGACTCGATCACCAGCTCGTCGAGCAGGCCGTCGAGCACGTCGGCGAAGGACGGGATACCGGCCCGGAAGGCGAGGTCGACCACGCGCGGGACCGACGACGGGACCGGCATGCCGACGTCGCAGACCAGGACGGTGTCGCCGTGGCCCAACTCGGCCAGGGCACCCGCCAGATGGCGGTTGAGGATGCCGTTCTTCTTCACCGGACCCCGGACTCTCCCACGGACTGCACGGACCCCTCGCCGGACGGCACCGACTCCCCCTCGCCCGGCAAGGAGTCACCCGCCCTCGGGAACGACTCCTGCGCTCCCCTGCCGGTGACGGCCGCAGCGCCGACCCGGACCGCGAACCCGGCCGCCTCGGCCAGGGTTTCGCCGAGTCCGAGCCGCCAGGCGAGAGCTGCCGTGAACGCGTCACCGGCCCCCGTGGTGTCGACCGCGTCGACCTCAGGGCTCGGCAGGCGCACGCAGCCGCCCGCGTCCGCGACGAGCGCGCCCTCCGCGCCGAGCGTCACGACGACCGAGCGCGGGCCGAGGGCCAGCAGGTCGCGCGCCCAGTCCTCGGGGCGGTCGCCGGCCTCGCCCAGCACGTATCGCGCCTCGTGCTCGTTGACGACCAGCGGGTCGCACACGGCGAGCACGTCCTCGGGCAGCGGCGCCGGCGGGGACGGGTTGAGTACGAGCCTGGTCCCCGACGGCAGTGCGCGGGCGACCTCGGCGACGGTGTCGAGCGGGATCTCCAGCTGGAGCGACACCACCCGGGCGCGGGCGAGCAGTTCACGCGCGCCCCGGATGTCGCCGGGGGTGAGCCGGCCGTTGGCGCCCGGTGAGACGACGATGCTGTTGTCGCCCGACGGGTCGACGGTGATCAGCGCGACGCCGGTGGGCGCCCCGCCGACCAGGACGCCGTCGGTGTCGACGCCGGCCGCCCGCTGCGAGTCGAGCAGCAGCCGCCCGTGGGCGTCGTCGCCGACCCTGGCCAGCAGCGCGGTACGGGCGCCGAGGCGGGCGGCGGCGACGGCCTGGTTGGCGCCCTTGCCGCCGGGGTGGACGGTCAGGTCGGAGCCGAGGACCGTCTCGCCCGCGGCGGGGCGGCGTTCGACGCCGATGACCAGGTCGGCGTTGGCCGACCCCACGACCAGCAGGTCGTAGTCGCCCGTTCCCCGCCGGACACCTCCCTGCGGGCGCGTCTCCACGCGCTCGTCCATGCGGAGCCCTTCTTCCTGCGCCGTCACGTCCGACCGGCCACCGTCCTGCGGCGTCACGCGAGACCCGCCACCCTCCTGCGCCGTCACGACCGACCGGTCACCGTCCTGCGGCGTCACGCGAGACCCGCCACCGTCCTGCGCCGTCATGCCCGACCGGTCACCGTCCTGCGGCGTCACGCGAGACCGGCCTCCCTCCTGCGCCGTCATGAGAAGTCCGCGACGTTCTCGCGGGTGACGACCTTGACCGGCACCTTCACCATGCTCTCGACGCTCTTGCCCTGCGCGGCCCTGACCGCGTTCTGAACGGCGATCTTGCCCAGTTCCGCGGGCTGCTGGGCGATCGACGCGTACAGCGTCCCCGCCTCGACCGCCTTCAGGCCGTCGGGGGTGCCGTCGAAGCCGACGACGGAGACCGAGCTGCCGGCCTTGCTGCCGAGTGCCTTGACCGCGCCCAGTGCCATCTCGTCGTTCTCGGCGAAGACGCCGTTGATGCCGGGGTTGGCCTGGAGCAGGTTGGTCATGACGTCGAGGCCCTTGGTGCGGTCGAAGTCCGCGGGCTGCTTGGCGAGGACCTGGATGCCCGGGTAGGCCTTGAGTCCCTCGGCGAAGCCCGCGCCGCGCTCGCGGCTGGCGGAGGTGCCGGCCGTGCCCTGAAGGATCACGATCCTGCCCTTGCCGCCGAGCTTCTCGGCCAGCGTCTTCGCGGCGAGCCTGCCGCCGGCGACGTTGTCGGAGGCCACCAGGGCGGTGGTCTCGGCCTTGTTCACGCCGCGGTCGGCGGCGATGACCGGGATGTCGGCCTTGTTGGCACCGCGCACGGCCGGGCCGACCGCGTCGGAGTCCACCGGGTTGACGATGACGGACTTCACTCCGGAGCTGGTGAAGTTCTGGAGCTGGTTGGCCTGCTGGGAGGCGTCGTTCTGCGCGTCGGTGACCGTGAGGTCGATGCCCGCGGCCTCGGCCTCGGCCTGCGCGCCCTCCTTCATCTGCACGAAGAAGGGGTTGTTGAGCGTGGACAGCGACATGCCGATCCTCGTGTTCGTCGAGGACGGGCCGGGGTTGAGGAGCGAGACCGCGCCGACGACGGCGGCGACGATCGCCGCGGCGACGGCGAACTTCGCCGCGCCCTTCTTCTTCCCGCCGGAGCTTCCGGTCCCGGCCGCGGCCGCGCCGCCTCCCGTGGCCCCGGCACGGCGGCGGAGGGTGTCCAGCAGCACCGCGAGGGCGATGACGACACCGATGACGACCTGCTGCCAGAAGGCGGACACGGACAGGAGGTTGAGACCGTTGCGCAGCACGGCGAGGATCAGCGCGCCGATCAGGGTGCCGGACGCCTTGCCGACGCCGCCGGCGAGGCTGGCGCCGCCGATGACGACGGCGGCGATGGCGTCGAGCTCGTAGCCCTGTGCGGCCTGCGGCTGGGCGGAGGCGAGCCGGGAGGCGAGGACGACACCCGCGACGGCGGCGAAGAGGCCGGACAGTGCGTAGATGACGAGCTTCTGCCGCTTGACGCGCAGGCCGGAGAGGCGGGCTGCCTCCTCGTTGCCGCCGATCGCGTACATGGAGCGGCCGATGTAGGTGCGGCCGAGGATCAGCGCGGTGAGCAGGCCCATCGCGATCATCACGAGGACGGGGACGGGCAGCCAGCCGCCGAGCGTGTCGCCGAGCCCGGACACGGATTCGGGGAACGCGATGGGGCTGCCCTGGGAGATGACCAGGGACAGTCCGCGGCCGATCGACAGCATCGCGAGGGTGGCGATGAACGGCGGCAGCTTGCCGTACGAGACGAGCGCGCCGTTGACGAGGCCGCAGGCCGCGCCGGTCGCGACGGCAAGGATGACGGCCAGCCAGACCGGCACTCCCTCGCTGGTCGCCGTCCAGGCCAGCACGGTGGCGGACAGGGCGGCGACGGAGCCGACGGACAGGTCGATGCCTGCGGAGACGATGACGAAGGTGACACCGAACGCGAGGATCGCGGTGACGGCGGCCTGGACGCCGACGTTGAGCAGGTTCTGCGTCGTCAGGAAGTCGCCGGAGAGCAGCGACATCGCGACGAGCAGGACGACGAGAGCGGTCAGGGCGCCGTTGTCGAGGAGTATGCGACGGAGCGCGGAGCCTCCCGCCGGGGCGCCGCTCGCGCCCCTGTCGTTCTTCAGCGTGTCAGTGGCCACGGGGGCTCTCCTCTTCGTTCACTGCGGGGTCGTTCGCGGGGGCCGCGGTGGTGACGGCGAGGGCCATCACCGCGTCCTGGGTGGCTTGTCCGGCGTCGAGTTCACCGGCGATCCGGCCCTGGGCCATGACCAGCACCCGGTCGCTCATGCCGAGCACTTCCGGCAGGTCGCTGGAGATCATCAGGACGGCGTGGCCGGAGGCGGTGAGCTCGTTGACGAGCTGGTAGATCTCGACCTTGGCGCCGACGTCGATGCCTCGGGTGGGTTCGTCGAGGATCAGTACGCGGGTGTCGGCGAGCAGCCACTTGCCGATGACGACCTTCTGCTGGTTGCCGCCGGACAGGGTGCGTACATGCTGGCCGAGGCCGGCCATCCGGACACCGAGCTGCTCGGCGACGCGGGCGGCGGCGGTGCGCTGCGCCTTGAGGTCGACGAGTCCGGCACGGGTCGCCGAACGCAGGGTGACCAGGCCGAGGTTCTCCTGCACGGACGCGTCGAGGACCAGGCCCTGGCCCTTGCGGTCCTCGGGTACGAGTCCGATCCCGGCGCCCATCGCGGCGCCCACGTCGTGGGTGGGCAGCGAGCGGCCGAGGACCTGGACGCTGCCCCGGTCGTAGGGGTCGGCGCCGAAGACGGCGCGGGCGACCTCGGTGCGGCCCGCGCCCACCAGTCCGGCGAGGCCGACGACCTCGCCGGCCCGCACCTCGAAGCTGATGTCGTGGAAGACGCCGTCGCGGGTCAGTCCGCGGACGGACAGCAGCGGCTCGCCGGTCTCGGGACGCTCGCGCGGGTACTGCTGCTCGATGGAGCGGCCCACCATGAGCCGTACGAGTTCGTCCTCGGGCGTGGAGGCGGGTACCTGGTCGACGGAGCGGCCGTCGCGCAGGACGGTGACGCGGTCGCCGAGGGCGGCGATCTCCTCGAGGTGGTGGGTGATGAAGACGATGCCGACGCCGTCCTCGCGCAGTTGCCGCACGATGCGGAAGAGCTTGTCGACCTCCTCCGTGGTCAGCACGGCGGTCGGCTCGTCCATGATCAGGACGCGGGCGTCGAGGCTGAGGGCCTTGGCGATCTCCACCATCTGGAGGCGGGCGATGCCGAGATCGCGGACACGTGCCCGCGGGGACACCTGGACGCCGACGCGGTCGAGGAGTTCCTGCGCCCGGGCCTCCATCGTCCTGCGGTCGATCATGCCGAAGCGCCGCGGCTGGCGGCCGAGGAAGATGTTCTCGGCGACCGTCAGGTCGGGGACCAGGTTGAACTCCTGGTAGATGGTGGCGATGCCGAGGCGTTCCGCGTCCTGGGCGCTGTGGATGCGCACCTCGCGCCCTTCCGCGAGTATGCGTCCGCTGTCGGGCCGGTAGGCGCCGGAGAGCATCTTGATGAGGGTGCTCTTGCCGGCTCCGTTCTCGCCGAGGAGGACGTGGACCTCGCCGCGGCGCAGGTCGAAGTCGACGGAGTCGAGGGCGACCACGCCGGGGAAGGTCTTGCGGATGCCTTCGATGCGCAGCAACTCGTCCGGGCTGCTCACAAGTTGCTCCTTCGCTGGGAGGTGGTGGGGGCGGGGGCCGGCGGCTCGCCGCAGGAACGGCGTACGACGAGGGTGGCGGGGAGGGTGACGGACTGCGGGGGTCTGCCTTCGATCAGGTCGACCAGCGCCCGTACGGCGGCTCTGGCCAGCTCGGCGGTCGGCTGGGCGATCGCCGTGATGGGCGGGTCGGTGTGGACGAACCACGGGATGTCGTCGAAGGCGGCGAGTCCGATGTCGTCGGGGACGCGCAGCCCGCGGGCGCGGATCGCGTCGAGCGCGCCGAGGGCCATCAGGTTGTCGGCGGCGAAGACGGCCTCGGGCGGCCGGGGCAGGTCGAGGAAGCGCTCGGTCGCGCGGCGTCCGCTGTCGGCCTGGAAGTCGCCCTGGCCGATGTACTCGTCGGGAAGCGGCAGTCCGTAGGCGTGCAGCGCCTCCCGGAAGGCATCGACACGTTCCTGGCCGGTGGTGGTGGCCGCGGGGCCGGCGATGATCGCGAGCCGCCGGTGGCCGAGACCGTGCAGGTGGGCGACGAGGTCGCGGACGGCGTCGCGGCCGTCGGCGCGGACGACGGGGACGTCGACGCCGGGAATCCACCGGTCGACGAAGACCATGGGGGTGCCGCCGCCGGCCGTGTCGAGCATCAGCGGGGAGCGCCCGTCGGCCGGCGAGACGAGCAGCCCGTCGATCCTGCGCTCGAGCAGGGTGCGGACGTGGTGGTCCTGGAGGTCCGGCCGCTCGTTGGCGTTGCCGATGATGACGCTGTAGCCGCGGGTGCGGGCCTCGTCCTCGACGGAGCGGGCCAGCTCGGTGAAGTACGGGTTGAGGACGTCGCTGATGACGAGCCCGATGGTGCGGGTCTGGTCCGTGCGCAGCGACCTGGCGACCGCGTTGGGCCGGTATCCGAGCGCCTCGACGGCGGCGAGGACGCGCGCCCTGGCCTCGGGACTGACGGAGGGGTGGTTGTTGAGCGCCCGCGAGACCGTCGCGACGGACAGTCCCGCGGCGGCGGCCACATCCTTGATGCCGGCCATGTCCGGACCACCTCCTTGTGGATCCCGAAAGCCTTCGACTCCCATGCGCCTCGACGCATGGAAACGTTTACACGCAGAGATGGAAACGTTTACACGGCCGGGTTGGCAAGCCTTCGGCAGCGGGCGAGACCAGATCGTGACGAGGGCGCTCAGATGAGCTGACGGGCCGGGGCGGCTACCGTGCGTCGCCGTTCCGTACCCGCACGCGTACGGGGACCGGAGGGGACACCGGGGCGGGCCGGCGCCTGAACGAGGTGTGGGCGAGCCATCCCAGGACGGCGCCCACGGCGTACCAGAGAAGGTCGGGCGCGTTGAAGGTGGACCCCAGGACCAGCCGGGCCATGACGGACTGCCGGGACAACTCGGCGGGCAGGGCGGTGAGTTGCAGGAACTCGACCGCCCAGCTGAACGCGAGCGCCGCCCCGGCGGCCGCGACGGGCCGGGACCGAGGCGCCACGAGCACGACGAGGGTGAGGATCAGGACGGTGTACAGGGCGTCCCCCGCGTACTTGGCGACGCTCCCCTGCGCCGTCGCCCTGACCGCGAGGCCGGCCACGACCGTCACGACCGCGGCCACGGCGGCGACGAGCCGGGTGCGCGCCGGTCCGCCGATTGCCCTGTGAATCATGCCGATCACACTAGTAGGGCTCTCTTGAGTGGGTCGTGCCGCGTTGCGTGTCCGGCAGTTCGCTCTTGGCCGAGGGCGAGGACTCACAACTGCCGCGCACGTCCGGGGGAGTTACGCGCCCGGGAGACGGGGGTGGCTGTGCGACATGTGTCTGTGGTGTGTAATGACGCAGGTGCGGCGCGCACGGGGTGAGTCAGGGGGAGCCTGATGGAAGGGCTGAAGCCAACCGATCCGCAGCAGGTGGGCCGGTATCGGATCTCCGCATTGCTGGGCGCCGGCGGAATGGGGCGGGTCTTCCTGGGGCGTTCGCCCAGCGGACGCCTGGTGGCGGTGAAGGTGGTCCGGCCGGAGTTGGCAGAGGACCCCGGTTTCCGCCGCAGGTTCGCCCAGGAGGTGGCGGCCGCCCGGAAGGTCACCGGCTTCTTCACGGCCGCTCTGGTCGACGCCGACCCCGACGGTTCGCCCCCGTGGCTGGCCACCGCCTACGTGCCCGGGATGGCCCTGGACCAAGCGGTCGCGGCGCACGGACCCTGGCCGACGGACTCGGTGCGCGCGCTGGGCGCGGGCCTGGCCGAGGCCCTCGAGGCCATCCACGCGGCCGGTCTGGTCCACCGGGACCTGAAGCCCTCCAACGTGCTCGTCGCTCCCGACGGGCCCCGGGTCGTCGACTTCGGGATCTCCGTGGCGACCGAGGCCACCTCGCTCACCCGCACCGGAACGATCCTGGGCACCCCCGGCTTCATGGCTCCCGAACAGCTCGTCGGCACGCCCGTCTCACCGGCCACCGACGTATTCGCGTTCGGCGCGGTGCTGACGTACGCGGCCACCGGCACCGGCCCCTTCGGCACCGGCTCGGCACAGTCGCTCAACTTCCGTATCGCGTACGAGGAACCGCGTCTCGACCAACTGCCCGGGCCGGGCCTGGAGATCATCGACCGCTGTCTGGCCAAGGACCCCGCCGACCGCCCGACGGTGGGTGAGCTCATCGAGGAACTCACTCAGCTGACGAACGCGGGCGGCTACACACCCACCGAGGTCGTCACCGAGGCCGCCGTCTGGCTGCCCGAGCAGGTCGCACGCGCGCTGCCGGCCACCGTCACCGCGCCCGCTGCGTCAGTGCCCCCGACGCCGGAGCCCGAGGTCGCGCCCCCGGCCTCCCCGCCTGCTCCGCCGGTCCGGTCGAGACCCGGCGTAACCCCGTCGGTATCCGCGCAGCCCACGACGGCCGCCCCCGCCGGCCCGGCCACCACCACTCCTGCCCGAGCCACCGGCCCCACGCCGGGCACGACCGCCCGGGCAACGAAGGGCGGAGCCAACCGACCGCCGGTGGCCTCGAGGGCCGCAGGCACGGGACCGGAACCGGCCGCCAGGGCCCGACGCCCCCGCCCTGTGCGGACCGCAGAGAACCCCACCGTGACCGCACCGACCTCGGCGCTCCGGCGCGCGATTCCCTTGTGGGTCGCCGGAGCGTCACTGGTGCCGGCCCTGTCGCTGCCCTTCCACTGGGGCACACCGCTCTTCCAGAGCTTGTTCTCCACCTACTGGGCGTACTCGGCCGCCTGGCCGTTCGGCGGCTCCTGGCCGCTCGCGCTGGTCGCCGTGCTCGGTGTGTGCACCTGTGCCACAACGCTCTTCGCGCTGCACCGCTCCCCCCTGAAGCCTGTGCCGTCGCGGATACGACGCCTGCACCTCTGGAGCACCATGTTCACTACCGGGCTGTTCGCCTTCTGGGTCGGCGAACAGCTCAGCGGCCGCGGCGACCTCTCGTTCCTCGGCTCGGGCGCGTGGTTCTTCGCCCTGGGATGCGCGGCGCTGGTCCACAGCACGTTCCGACTGCGGGCCCCGAAGCACCCCACCGCGTCCTGACGGCGCGTCGCCCCCACCGCGGCAGTCCCGCCACGCAAAGCAAAAGGACCCCAGATGAACTGGGGTCCTGCTGGTGTCCGAGGGGGGACTTGAACCCCCACGCCCGATAAAGGGCACTAGCACCTCAAGCTAGCGCGTCTGCCATTCCGCCACCCGGACTCAGGTGATTCGCCCCGGTCTCCCGCGGCGACATGGACAACAATACCAGGGGTTCGCAGTGCCTCTCACCTGCATATTGCGTGGTCAGTGGGGTGCGAGCGGCACGCGGAGAGAGACGCTACAGCGTGTATCCGAGCAGACGCGCTGCGTTTGGTTACCGTCGGCCGTGTGAGTCAACGTCGCACCTACCGTCCGCCCCGCGCCCTGTCCATGCTGCGCGAGCATCTGCGCGAGACGTTCTGGTTCGCCCCCACCGTGGCGCTGATCCTCGTCTTCGTCGTCTGGGCCCTCGCCGACGCCGTCGACACCCTGATCGTCGACACACTGCGGGACGAAGAGGACTTCCGGAGCCTTCGCGAGCTCATGGCGATCGCCGACGACGCCAAGACCATCGTCACCACGATCGCGTCCGCGATGATGACCTTCATCGGTGTGGTCTTCAGCATCTCGCTCGTCGCGGTGCAGATGGCGGCCGGCAACTTCAGCCCCCGCGTGGTGCGCATCTTCATCAGGAGCCGTATCAGCAAGCTCACCTTCTCCGTCTTCCTCTCCACGTTCCTGCTGTCGCTGCTGGTGCTGACGGCCTTCGAGAGCGAACGCAACCCACGGGAGGTGACGTCCGTGCCGGTGATGCAGAGCATCCTGACGCTGCTCATGGTCGCGTTGAGTCTGCTGCTGTTCATCGCCTACGTGACACAGACGCTTCAGCTGATGAAAGTGGGTCCCGTGGTGGACCGGGTCACCCGGGAGGCGTTCGGGGCACTGGCGCGTATGCCGAGGTCCGACGCGCCCGGGGAGCCACCGGCCGAGGAGATCGCCCGCATCAGTCACCAGGGGCGGTCGGGGGCGCTGCGGGACGTCGATGTCGCCCGGCTGGTGCGGGTGGCCCGGCGCCATGACGTGGTGCTGCGGCTCATCCCCCGGGTCGGGGACTTCGTCGTGCCCGGGACACCCGTCCTCACGGTCCACGGCGACGCGGACCATCAACTGTCGTCCGCGGCCCGGCGTGCGCTGCAGTCCGCCGTGTCGGTCGGCGTGGAGCGCACGTTCCGGCGTGACCTGACCTTCGGGCTGCGCCAGTTGGCCGACATCGGCCTGCGGGCGATGTCGTCGTCGGTGAACGACCCGACCACGGCCGTGCAGTGCCTGGACCGCATCGTGCAGTTTCTCGCCGTCGTCTCCCACCGGCCGCTGGGCACGGTGTACCACCAGGACGGACGGGGCCGGGTGCGGCTGATCCAGCAGGTGTCCGGGTGGGACGACCTGGTCGACCTCGGCTTCGCCGAGCTACGGGGGTGCGCGGTGGGCAGCCCTCAGGTCACGCGGCGCATGATGGCCGGGCTCGAGGACCTGCTCCAGCTCGTGCCTCCTGAGCGGCGCGCTCCGCTCGAGCGCCACCGGGAGATGCTGGTCCGCGCCGTGCGGCAGTCGGTACCGGACCCCGCCGAACGCGACTTCGCGCTCGAGCCGGACCGCCAGGGCATCGGCTGACCGGACGGGCGCGGGCCGACAAGCTCGGGCCGACAGGCGCTCCGGCGACGGGCGCGGGCCGACGGACGCGTCGGCGGCGGGTCGGCGGCGGGGCGGCGGGCCCGCGGGGCGGCCCGGACCGGCGAGCCGGCGGACCCGCGGTTCTGTGCGGCGGACCGGCCGGGCAATCGGCACGAGCCGGCGGCGGGCACGTCCGCCGCACAGGCCCGCCGGAGGGCCGGCCGGCTACTTCACGGCGGTGAGCGTCGCGTAGACGACGACGTTGCCCTCGTAGCCGCCTTTCGCGGACCGGTCGCCGCCGCACGTGATCACCCGCAGTTCGGGACGGCCGGAGTCGCCGTAGACCTTCTCGTCCGGGAAGTCGTTCTTGTCGTGGACCTCCACGCCGTCGACGGTGAAGACGGCCGTGCGCCGGTCCTTGCGTACGACGTCGATGGTGTCGCCCTTGCCGAGCGACCCGAGCCGGTAGAAGACGCCCCGCCCGGCGGGAGTGTCCACGTGTCCGGCGGTCACGGCGGTGCCGTTCTCCCCGGGGGTCGCACCGCCGCCGTACCAGCCGGCCAGGGCGGGCGCTGCGGCCGGCGGCGGCCGCAGCGCCCCCTTCTCGTTCAACTGCAGTCGGATCAGCGGGGCGTTCACGCCGATGGCCGGGATCAGCAGACGGACGGGGTCCGCGGGGCCGAGCGGCTTGACGGCCGGCGGCTGCGGCGGGCGCTGCGGGGCGGGCCGGGCGGCGGCGGCCCTGTGCTGCGCCGGCGACGGCTGCGGCGGGCTCTCCTCGTACAGCGCGCTGCCCACGAGCACCGCCCCGGCGATCGCGGCGCAGACGAGCACCTTGTAGGAGGGGAGGCGGGCCGCGTCGGTGGTCGGTCGCGTCGGTGTGTCGTCCATCGGGCGGGCCTTTGCTCGGCAGGGGCTGGGGTGTGCGTGGGACCCGGCCGGCCCCCGGTCACCGTGACGGTGGCCGGGGGCCGGTGGGAGTGGTGGTGGTCAGGTCCGGGCGGCACCGGAGCCGCGGCGCGTCCTGACCGCTCCGCCGGCGACCGCGCCGGCGAGGAGGAGTCCGCCCAGTGCGAGTTGTGCGCTCTTGCCGGTGGCGTCGCCGAAGCCCGCCTCGACCCCTCCGCTGGGACGGTCGCCGATCCGGTGGGTCCCGGTGACCTTCGTACGCGGGGGACACTTCAGGGTGACCGTGTCGGTGCCCGGGGCCGCGTCCTCGGGCACCTGGAACTCGCCCACCAGGACGCCCTTCCGGTCACCCTCGAAGAGGTGGAACTGCCCGCCCGCCTCCGACTCCCCCTTGCCGTAGGTCTCCTCTCCGCAGGCGGTCGTGGTGACGGTGACCGTGGCCCCCGGGGCGTTGCGCGGGCTGATCTCGATGTCGCCGTCCGCGGCCGCGGCGGCCGGGGCGGAGAGTACGAGGGCGCCGACGATCACGGCGGCCTTGAGACCGGTACGGGCGATGCGCATGTCTTCCTCCAGCGGAGCAGTGTCCGGCCCTCTGCGCGGCTCCTCTGCTGTGCTCCGTGTACGAGGCAACCCACAGTCGGTGATCATCGCAATGCGAGGTCCCCGGACGCGGGTCACCCGGTAGGGCGCAGGATCCTGCGCCCTACCGGGCAGTGCCGCAGGTCGCCGCGGCGTTCACCCCGCGGCGAATGTGCCGGCGTGAGACGTGCGAACGGGCTAAGGATCATCCCGTCCCGGGCGTGGCGCGGGTACGGAAGGGGGCGTGCGGGCGTCCGGCCGTGGTGAGCAGACGCCTCGTCAGGCGTTGAGCTGGTAGTCGGGGAAATTGCCCGGCAGCCGCTCCCCCGCCGGGCCTTCCGTGACGGCCCGCACCAGCAGCTCACCGCCGACGAACGCGCCGCGCCAGGAGGCGCCGAAGCCGCCGAACAGCTCGTCGCGGTCGCCGCGTGAACGGGGCTTGTTGTGGCCCGTCTTGAAGGCGCGGATCTGCGGGGCGAGACGCCGGAAGGTCGCCGGGTCGTCCGTGGAGAGGGTCGCCACGAGCGCGCCGCCCGAGGCGTTCATCGCGGCGAGCAGTTCCGCCTCCGTGTCGACGAGGACGATGGTGTCGACCGGGCCGAAGGGTTCGGCGTGGTGCAGTGGGGAGGACGGGGGCGGACCGAGCAGGGTGACGGGCGGGAGGTAGGCGGAGGTGTCCTGGCCGGGGAGGAAGCGGCCGTCGGCGAGCGTCCCCCGGTGGAGGGGTACGGCTCCGCGGTCGATGGCCTCGGCGACCTGGTCGCCCAGTTCCTTGGCCTTGGCCGCGTTGATGAGCGGCCCGAAGTCGAGGGCGGGCAGCGGGTCGTCGGGGTGTTCGACGGCGAGCGGGTGGCCGGTGCGGATCGAGCGTACAGCGGGCAGGTAGGCGGCGAGGAAGTCGGCGAAGCACTCACATTGGACGACGAACCGGGGGTAGGCGGTGCAGCGCTGCTTGCCGTAGTCGAAGAGTTTCGGGATGACGGCGGTGAGGGCGGAGAAGTCGGTGTAGTTCCAGACGCCCCAGGTGTTGAGGCCCTCCTGCTCCAGGATGTGGCGCTTGCCGAGGTCGGCCACGGCGGTGGCGATGCGGGCGCCGGTGTCGCGTCCTCCGACGAAGGAGACGCAGCCGATCTCCGGGGAGCGGACGAGGGCCTCCGAGAGTTCCCCGCCGCTGCCGCTGACCAGGGTCAGGGGCACGCCTTCACGGACGGCGAGGGCGCAGGCGAGGGTGAGGCAGGCGACGCCGCCGTCGGTCGGGGCCTTGGCGATCACCGCGTTCCCGGCCAGCGCCTGGACGAGCATGGCGTGGACGAGGACGGACATGGGGTAGTTCCAGCTGGCGATGTTGGAGACCGGTCCCCCGAGGGGTGAGCGGCCGTCCAGCATGGGCTCGATGCCTTCGACGTACCAGCGGACCCCGTCGATGGCGCGGTCGACGTCGGCCTGGGCGAGCCGCCAGGGCTTGCCGATCTCCCAGACGAGGAGGAGGGCGAGCAGTTCGCGGTGCTCGGCGAGGGCGTCGAGGGTGGCGGCGACGCGGGCGCGGCGTTCCGGCAGGGGGATGTGGCGCCAGGCGCGGTGCTGGTCGAGCGAGGCGCGCACGGCCTGCCGGGCGGCGGTCGTGTCCAGCCGGGGCGGGCCGGCTACGGGGCTCTGGTCGACGGGGCTGGTGGCGGGGAGGGCGCGGCCGTCCGCGTGCCAGCGCGCGGCCCAGAGGTTGAGGACGCGGTCGTCCCGGAACGCTTCGGGGGCGACGGCGGCGCAGCGCTGCCAGGCGTCGGTCCAGGCCGTGCCCGGCTTGAGGGTGAGGGTGGGTGCCATGAAGGTGAACTCCGCTCGTGACGTGTCGTACGGGGCGGGAGGACGTTCGGCGACGGGGGCGGGCGGCCGGCTCGCACACGCCGGTCGCCCGGGCGACCCCGGTACGCGTGGGTTACCCGCAAGTAACCCGGTTACTCACGACGTGCCGTGAATGAGAGTGAGCTCTCAGCGCTCGGCCGCCGCGAGCCGCTCGCGCACCAGGCGCGAGGTCTCGGTCGGTGTGGAGCCGACGCGTACGCCGGCCGCTTCGAGGGCCTGCTTCTTGGCCTCCGCGGTCCCGCTGGAGCCCGACACGATCGCTCCCGCGTGGCCCATGGTCTTTCCCTCGGGGGCGGTGAAGCCTGCGATGTAGCCGACGACGGGCTTGGTGACGTGTTCGGTGATGTAGGCGGCGGCGCGCTCCTCCGCGTCGCCGCCGATCTCGCCGATCAGCACGATGAGTTCGGTGTCGGGGTCCTTCTCGAAGGCGGCGAGGCAGTCGATGTGGGTGGTGCCGACCACCGGGTCGCCGCCGATGCCGACCGCCGAGGAGAAGCCGATGTCGCGGAGCTCGTACATGAGCTGGTAGGTCAGTGTGCCGGACTTGGAGACGAGCCCGATGCGGCCGGGTTCCGCGGCGATGTCCGCGGGGATGATGCCGGCGTTCGACTGGCCGGGGCTGATGAGGCCGGGGCAGTTGGGCCCGATGATGCGGGTGCCGCGCTCCGCGGCGTACGCCTGGAAGGCGACGGCGTCGTGGACGGGAATGCCCTCGGTGATGACGACCGCGAGCCCGATGCCGGCGTCGGCAGCCTCCATGACGGCCGCCTTGGCGAACGGCGGCGGCACGAAGACCACGGCGACGTCCGCGCCGGTGGCCGCCATCGCCTCGCGGACGCCCCCGAAGACGGGGACGGCACGCTCGTCGAAGTCGACGACCTGGCCCGCCTTGCGCGGGTTGACCCCGGCGACGACGTCGGTGCCGGACGCCAGCATCCGGCGGGTGTGCTTCATGCCCTCCGCGCCGGTCATGCCCTGGACGAGGACCTTGCTCTCCTTGGTGAGGAAGACCGCCATGATTCCTGGCCCTTTCTGTTGCAGGTCGGTTGACTCGGGGGCGTCCCGGCCGGCGTCGACGGTCGATCGTGCTCGGCCGCTCGTTCTCCCTCTCGACGCCGCCGCGCCCCTTCGGCTCGCTCAGATGGCGAGGTCGGCGGCCCGCCGGGCGGCGCCGTCCATGGTCGTGGACTGCTGGACGAGGGGATGGGCGCGTTCCTCGAGGATGGCCCGGCCGCGGGCGGCGTTGTTGCCGTCGAGGCGTACGACGAGGGGTTTGGTCAGGCGTACGGAGTCGAGAGCCTGGACGATGCCTTCGGCGACGGCGTCGCAGGCCGTGATGCCGCCGAAGACGTTCACGAGCACGCTGTTGACGTCACGGTCGGAGAGGATGACGGACAGCCCGTCGGCCATCACCGCCGCGGAGGCGCCGCCGCCGATGTCGAGGAAGTTCGCGGGCCTCGCGCCGCAGCCGGCGACGACGTCGAGGGTCGACATGACCAGGCCGGCGCCGTTGCCGATGACGCCGACGGTGCCGTCGAGCTTGACGTAATTGAGGCCCTTGGCGGCGGCCACCGCCTCCAGCGGGTCCTCGTGCAGGGTGGCGTCGTCGTTGCCCCAGCGCGCCTGGCGGAAGCGGGCGTTGTCGTCGAGGGTGACCTTGCCGTCGAGGGCGAGGATGTCGCCGGCCGTGGTGCGCACGAGCGGGTTGACCTCGACCAGGAGGGCGTCCTCGCGGACCAGGACCTGCCACAGGGCCTGCAGGACGGGGGCGGTCTCCTGCGGCAGCCCGGCCGCCGCGGCGATCTCGGCGGCCTTGTCGGCGGTGACGCCTTCTGCGGGCGGGACGGGGATGCGCGCGACCGCTTCTGGCCGGGTGGCGGCGACCTCCTCGATGTCCATGCCGCCCTCGGCGGACGCGATGGCGAGGAAGGCGTCGGCGGCCCGGTCGAGGACGTAGGAGACGTAGAACTCCTCCTCGATGTCGACCGGCTGGGCGAGCATCACCGTGCGCACGGTGTGGCCCTTGATGTCCATGCCGAGGATCTGGCGGGCGGTCACTTCCGCGGCGGCGGCGTCGGCGGCGAGCTTCACCCCGCCGGCCTTGCCCCTTCCTCCGGTCTTCACCTGGGCCTTGACCACGACGCGGCCGCCGAGCCGTTCCGCTGCCTCGCGGGCCTGCGCGGCGGTCTGTGCGGTCTCTGCTTCCGGTACGGGGATGCCGTACTCCCCGAAGAGTTCCCTTGCTTGGTGCTCGTACAGATCCATGCCGGGCTCCCAGTGCTTCGTCCGAAACGAATGAAAGTGCCGCACGCCCCCTGGACACCACCCACCGGATGCGGGATAACAAGCTTCATACAGTATTCGTCGACTGTATGCAATCTACCGCGAAGCACACCGGGGCGGTGTACCGGCGCCCCCTGAACAGCTCACCGACTCCCCTACGAAGGGACAGGACTTCGCCATGCCCGACGACAACAGCCAGCAACTCATCTCGGGTGGACACCTGGTGGCCAAGGCACTCAAGGCCGAGGGCGTGGAGGTCATCTACACCCTCTGCGGCGGCCACATCATCGACATCTACGACGGCTGCGTGGACGAAGGCATCGAAGTCGTCGACGTACGCCACGAACAGGTCGCCGCCCATGCCGCCGACGGCTACGCCCGCATCACCGGCAAGCCGGGATGCGCGGTCGTCACCGCCGGGCCGGGCACCACGGACGCCGTCACCGGCGTCGCCAACGCCTTCCGCGCCGAGTCACCGATGCTGCTGATCGGCGGTCAGGGAGCGCACACGCAGCACAAGATGGGCTCGCTGCAGGACCTCCCGCACGTCGACATGATGACGCCGATCACCAAGTTCGCCGCCACCGTGCCGGACACGGCACGCGCCGCCGACATGGTCTCGATGGCGTTCCGCGAGTGCTACCACGGCGCGCCCGGCCCCTCCTTCCTGGAGATCCCGCGCGACGTGCTCGACGCCAAGGTCCCCGTCGAGAAGGCGCGCGTCCCGAAGGCCGGCCACTACCGGGCCTCGACGCGCAGCGCCGGTGACCCGGAGGCGGTGGAGAAGCTCGCCGACCTGCTGGTGCACGCCGAGAAGCCGGCGATCCTGCTCGGCAGCCAGGTGTGGACCACCCGCGGCACCGACTCCGCCGTCGAGTTGGTGCGCACCCTGAACATGCCCGCGTACATGAACGGCGCCGGGCGCGGCACGCTGCCGCCCGGCGACCCGCACCACTTCCAGCTCTCGCGGCGCTACGCCTTCGCAGGCGCCGACGTCATCGTCATCGTCGGCACCCCCTTCGACTTCCGGATGGGGTACGGCAAGCGGCTGTCGCCGGCCGCCACGGTCGTGCAGATCGACCTGGACTACCGGACGGTGGGCAAGAACCGGGACATCGACCTCGGGATCGTCGGTGACGCGGGCCTGATCCTCAAGTCCGTGACGGAAGCGGTGTCCGGACGGCTCAACGGCGGTGCCGTCAAGCGCAAGGCGTGGCTCGAGGAGCTTCGCGCCGCCGAGCAGACCGCGCTCGACAAGCGTCTGCCGCAGCTGCGCTCCGACGCCTCGCCCATCCACCCGTACCGCCTGGTCAGCGAGATCAACGACTTCCTCACCGAGGACTCGGTCTACATCGGCGACGGCGGCGACATCGTCACCTTCTCCGGCCAGGTCGTCCAGCCCAAGTCCCCCGGCCACTGGATGGACCCGGGGCCGCTCGGCACCCTCGGCGTCGGCGTCCCCTTCGTCCTGGCCGCCAAGCAGGCCCGCCCCGACAAGGAGGTGGTGGCCCTCTTCGGTGACGGGGCGTTCTCGCTGACCGGCTGGGACTTCGAGACGCTGGTCCGCTACAACCTCCCCTTCGTCGGGATCGTCGGCAACAACTCCTCCATGAACCAGATCCGTTACGGCCAGGCCCAGAAGTACGGCCTGGAGCGCGAGCGGGTCGGCAACACCCTCGGCGACGTCCGCTACGACGAGTTCGCCCGGATGCTGGGCGGCTACGGCGAGGAGGTGCGCGACCCCGCCGACATCGCGCCCGCGCTGCGCCGCGCCCGCGAGTCCGGGCTGCCGTCGCTGATCAACGTGTGGGTGGACCCCGACGCGTACGCCCCCGGAACCATGAACCAGACCATGTACAAGTGAGGAGCGCCGGCCATGACCCAGAACACGACCAGGACCATGACCAAGGCTCTTGAGGGCGTCCGCGTCCTCGACATGACGCACGTCCAGTCCGGGCCCTCCGCGACACAGCTGCTCGGCTGGCTGGGCGCGGACGTGGTGAAGCTGGAGGCCCCGAGCGGCGACATCACGCGCAAGCAGCTGCGCGACATCCCGGACGTCGACTCGCTCTACTTCACGATGCTCAACTGCAACAAGCGCAGCATCACCCTCAACACCAAGTCGGAGCGCGGCAAGGAGATCCTCACCGAGCTGATCCGCCGCAGCGACGTCATGGTGGAGAACTTCGGCCCCGGCGCGGTGGACCGGATGGGCTTCACCTGGGAACGGATCCAGGAGATCAACCCCCGGATCGTGTACGCCTCCATCAAGGGGTTCGGGGAGGGCCCGTACACCAACTTCAAGGCGTACGAAGTGGTGGCGCAGGCGATGGGCGGGTCCATGTCGACCACCGGCTTCGAGGACGGGCCGCCGCTGGCGACGGGCGCACAGATCGGTGACTCCGGCACGGGCATCCATGCCGTCGCCGGGATACTCGCCGCGCTGTACCAGCGCGAGAGCACCGGGCGCGGCCAGCGGGTGAACGTGGCGATGCAGCACGCCGTGCTCAACCTCTGCCGGGTGAAGCTGCGCGACCAGCAGCGGCTCGCGCACGGTCCGCTCGCCGAGTACCCGAACGAGGACTTCGGCGACGAGGTGCCCCGTTCCGGCAACGCCTCCGGCGGCGGCCAGCCGGGCTGGGCGGTCAAGTGCTCGCCCGGTGGCCCGAACGACTACGTGTACGTGATCGTCCAGCCGGTCGGCTGGCAGCCGATCTCGGAGCTCATCGGCCGGCCGGAGCTGGCGGAGGACCCCGAGTGGGCGACGCCGGAGGCGCGGCTGCCGAAGCTGAACAAGATGTTCCAGCTGATCGAGGAGTGGACGGCGACGCTCCCCAAGTGGGAGGTGCTGGAGAAGCTCAACGCCCGCAACATCCCCTGCGGGCCGATCCTCTCGACCAAGGAGATCATCGAGGACCCGTCGCTGGCGGCGAACGAGATGGTCGTCGAGGTCGAGCACCCCGAGCGCGGCACCTTCACCACCGTGGGCAGCCCGCTGAAGCTGTCCGACTCGCCCGTGGACGTGGTCACCTCGCCGCTGCTCGGTCAGCACAACGAAGAGGTGTACGTCGGCGAGCTGGGCCTCGGCGACGAGGAGCTCAGCCTGCTCAAGTCGAACGGAGTCATCTAGTGGCGGAGCACGCAGAGCGGCAGGCCGCGGTACGGGCGATCCTGGCGGGCGCGCTCGCCGAGGGCCGTACGGCGCTGACGGCCCCCGAGGGCAAGGCGGTCACCGACGCGTACGGGATCCCGACCCCGGCCGAAGGGCTCGCGGAGACGGCGGACGAGGCGGTGGCGCTGGCGGACCGGATCGGCTTCCCGGTCGCCATGAAGATCGTCTCCCCCGGCATCCTGCACAAGACGGACGCGGGCGGCGTACAGGTCGGGCTGAAGTCCTGCGCGGAGGTGCGCGGCGCGTTCACGGCCATCGTGTCCAACGCGAAGGCGTACGACCCCGAGGCCCGCATCCTCGGGGTGCAGGTGCAGCAGATGGTGCCGTCCGGTACCGAGGTGCTGGTGGGCACGGTCACCGATCCGACGTTCGGGAAGGTGGTGGCGTTCGGCCTCGGCGGTGTGCTCGTCGAGGTGCTGAAGGACGTCACCTTCCGACTGGCGCCCGCCTCGCGGGACGACGCGCTGTCGATGATGGACGGCATCCGCGCGGCGGAGATCCTGCGCGGGGTGCGCGGCGGTGCGGCCGTGGACCGCGACGCGCTCGCCGACGTGGTGGTCCGCGTCTCCGAACTGGCTGCCGACTTCCCCGAGATCGCCGAGGTGGACCTGAACCCGGTGTTCGCCTCCGCGGCCGGGGCGATGGCCGCCGACGTCCGGATCCTGCTCAGCACCGAGGTTCCGGCAGAGCGCCGCAGGTACTCCCGTGAGGAGATGCTCACCTCGATGCGGCGGCTGATGCAGCCCCTGTCCGTGACGGTCATCGGCGCCTCCAACGAACAGGGCAAGATCGGCAATTCGGTCATGCGGAACCTGATCGACGGCGGTTTCCCGGGAGACATCCACCCGGTGAACCCCAAGGCCGATGACATACTCGGCCGTAAGGCGTACAAGAGCGTGATGGATGTTCCGGGCGAGCCCGATGTGGCGGTCTTCGCGATCCCCGCGAAGTTCGTGGCGTCCGCTCTCGAGGAGGTCGGCCGCAAGGGCATCCCCAACGCGGTGCTGATCCCCTCCGGTTTCGCCGAGACCGGCGAGCACGAGCTCCAGGCGGAGATCGTGGCGATCGCCGAGCGGTACGGCGTGCGGCTGCTGGGGCCGAACATCTACGGCTACTACTCCACCTGGCAGGACCTGTGCGCCACGTTCTGCACGCCCTACGACGTCAAGGGCGGTGTGGCGCTCACCTCGCAGTCGGGTGGCATCGGCATGGCGATCCTCGGCTTCGCGCGGACCACACGCACGGGTGTCTCCGCGATCGTCGGTCTCGGCAACAAGTCGGACCTGGACGAGGACGACCTGCTCACCTGGTTCGGCGAGGACCCCAACACGCAGTGCATCGCGATGCACCTGGAGGACCTCAAGGACGGACGGGCGTTCGTCGAGGCCGCACGCGAGACGGTGCGCAAGAAGCCGGTGGTGGTCCTCAAGGCGGGCCGTACGGCGGCGGGCGCGAAGGCGGCCGGCTCGCACACCGGCGCGCTGGCCGGCGACGACGCGGTCTACGACGACGTACTGCGGCAGGCGGGGGTGATCCGCGCGCCGGGGCTGAACGAGATGCTGGAGTACGCGCGGGCGCTGCCCGTCCTCCCCGTGCCGCAGGGCGACAACATCGTGATCATCACGGGGGCCGGCGGCTCGGGGGTGCTGCTGTCGGACGCGATCGTCGACAACGGGCTGTCCCTGATGGAGATCCCGCCGGACCTGGACGCCTCCTTCAAGGCCTTCATCCCGCCGTTCGGCGCCGCCGGCAACCCGATCGACATCACGGGCGGCGAGCCGCCCTCCACGTACGAGGCGACGATCCGGCTGGGCCTGGAGGATCCCCGGATCCACGCGCTGGTGCTGGGTTACTGGCACACGATCGTCACCCCTCCGATGGTGTTCGCGGAGCTCACCGCGCGTGTGGTGCGGGAGTTCAGGGAGCGCGGGATCGAGAAGCCGGTGGTGGCGTCGCTCGCCGGGGACGTCGAGGTGGAGCAGGCGTGCCAGTACCTCTTCGAGCGCGGTGTCGTCGCCTACCCGTACACGACGGAGAAGCCGGTCGCGGCGCTCGGCGCGAAGTACGCCTGGGCCCGGGCCGCGGGCCTGTTGGGGGGCGGTCGATGACCTGAGCGACGGCTCGAACCACGGGGTCTGCGGTGACCGCTCGCCGCGGACCCCGGTGCGAAGAGAAACGGACAGGGGGCGCTGGCCAGACTTCTTCCACGCGAGGGGTTCGATCACCATGACGACAACCGACATCTCCACATCCGTCCCCTTCAGGGAGGTGACGGACGCCAACGGGCGCATGTACCGGATCGGCGAGACCGATATCGACATCATGGGCCGCAAGCGCAAGTGGATGGTCATCCTGCCGTGGGTGGGCATGATGGGCATCAGCTCGGCGGAGTACGCGTTCGCGTCCGCCGAGGACACCCTGCACACCGCGCACAGCTGGAGCAGTTCGCACATCTTCTGGATGCTCGGTGTGTGGGTCTTCTTCCAGGCCGCGGTGGCCTTCCCGGCGGGCAAGCTGCGCGAGAGCGGCAGGCTGCCGGCCCGGTGGGCGATGATGCTGGGTGCGGTGGGCACCCTGCTGGGCTATGTCTCGCTGGCGTTCGCACCCCATGTGGTGGTCGCCTACATCGGCTTCGGCATGTTCAGCGGCATGGGCGCGGGCATGGTCTACGCGACCTGCGTCAACATGGTCGGCAAGTGGTACCCGGAGCGCAAGGGCGGCAAGACCGGGTTCGTCAACGGCGGCTTCGCCTACGGTTCGGTGCCGTTCGTCTTCATCTTCACCGGCTACATGGACCTGACGAACTTCCGCTGGGTCCTCGTCTCCGTCGGTGTGTTCCTGGCCGCGACGGTCGCCGTCGCGGGCTACTTCTTCAAGGACCCGCCGAAGAACTGGTGGCCGGCGGAGGTCGACCCGCTGCGCAAGCCGGACGACCCGCGGGCACGGCGGGCCCTGGAGAAGAACCCGCCGGCGGTGAAGCAGTACACGCCGAGGGAGGCGTGGCAGACCGGCCGGGTGGCGCTGATGTGGTTCTGCCTGCTGTGCACGTCCGGTGTGAACATCTTCGGCATCGCCTTCCAGGTGCCGTTCGGTGACGAGGCCGGCTTCGCGGGCGGCATCGTCGCGACGGCGATGTCCCTCAAGGCGATCGTGAACGGCACGGGGCGCGGGGTGATCGGCTGGCTCTCCGACCGGTACGGCCGCAAGCAGTGCCTGATCTTCGTCTGTATCGTGCTCGGCCTCTCGCAGTACGGCATCCTGTGGTCGGGCAACATCCACAACCTGCCGCTGTTCCTGCTGTTCTCCAGCATCTCGGGATTCGGCGGCGGCGCCATCTTCCCGATGTTCGCGGCGATGACGGCGGACTACTTCGGCGAGAACAACAACGCCTCCAACTACGGCCTCGTCTACAGCTCGAAGCTGGTGTCGGGCCTGCTGGGTTCCGGCATGGGCGCCGTGGTCGTGGGCGCGTGGGACTACGCGGGCGCGTTCATCCTGGCCGGTTCCATCTCGCTGTTCGCCGGCTGTGTGGCGACGTTCCTGCATCCGCCGGGGCGGCCCCGCAAGGGCCGGATCGCGGCAAATCCGCAGCCGATCAGCCGGGACATGGGCTGAGCGGAGCACGGTGGGACGGTGCGGCCCGGGCGGCCGCGGCGGCCGGGAGACCGGTCACCGCGGCCGCCCGGCCGTGCGTGGACGGCTACGACAACTGACCGTCGTAGTCGGGGAGCTTGAAGGTCCGCTCCGCGTGCCCGCCGACGAGGTCGGTGGTGTTGTTGCCGATGTTGGCGATGATCGTGTAGCCCTTGGCCTCGATCTCGGCGCGCTTCTCCGTCTTGTAGGCGCTGACCTCGCCGAAGAGGTCGGGCAGGTCGCGGACGTACAGTCCGTCGACGGGGTAGCCAGTCTGCTTCAGGTTCCAGTCGGTGAGCGAGTGGATGATGCCGGGGCGGGCGGTCACGAAGAAGACGGCGACGCCACGGGAGTCGGCGTAACGGGCGAGCTCACGCATCTCCTGGATGGCCGGGGTGGGCAGCTTCCAGAACGGGTGGAAGTGCGTCTCCAGCGAGGTGTTGTCGATGTCGAGAACGATCGCCTGCTTCTCGCCGGAGGCGTCGGCGGTGCGCTGCTCGATGTAGGGCCGGGCCTCTGCGACGACGGCGGCGACGTCACGCAGCCAGGTGTCGTAGTCGACGCTAAGGGTCTGCGCGGTCGTTGCGGCCTGTGTGGTGTCGGCGTGGGCGGAGGCGACGGGCAGGGCCGCGACGA
Organism: Streptomyces pristinaespiralis; assembly: GCF_001278075.1. Lineage (GTDB taxonomy): Bacteria > Actinomycetota > Actinomycetes > Streptomycetales > Streptomycetaceae > Streptomyces > Streptomyces pristinaespiralis. The sequence continues at coordinate 1,451,464 of NZ_CP011340.1, forward strand.
AGGTCAGGGCGGCGGCGGTCGCGGTGGCGCGGACCGTCCAGATGCGTGCATGCATGGGGGGTTCTCCTGGGTGTCGAGGCAGCTCAGGGAGCCCGTTCGGCCCGGGTCGGACGAACGGGTTGACATGCTCGCGCTTAATGATGGACGGCAGACGACATTCTTACTACCGGTCGGTAGCGTCTTTTGTGTCGGCCTCGAGAGACGTGGTCAGGCCACCGGGCGGATCCGGTCGCCGGTCTTCTCACGGAGTGCGGCTTCCAGCCGGTCACGGGCCTCGGTCTGGACGGCAATCCGTTCGTTGAGGATCGCCAGTCGTTCCAGCGCGACGCGCAGGCCCTTCCCCGAGGGCGGTGCGGCAGCCACATCGCCGTCCAGGCAGGGCAGGAACACGCGCACGTCGTCCAGAGTGAGCCCGGCGGCCAGCAGGTAGCGGATGTTGCGGACCCGCACCGCCGCCTGCTCGTCGTAGACGCGGTAGCCGTTGGGGGCGCGTTCGGAGGAGATCAGTCCGGCCTGTTCGTAGTGCCGCAGTGCACGAGCGGTCGTCCCCACCGCCCTGGCCAGCTCACCGATCCGCACCCGTCCCACCTCCCGGGCCACTCTACGGCGCCCCACAGCAGTCGTGCGCGTGATCCACCGCCTCTGCCCGTGCCCCGACGGATTGCCGCCGGGGGCACTGCGTGTGCGGAGCGGTCACGCCACGACCGCTCCGCCGTCGACCGGGAGTACCACTCCGGTGACGAACGATGCCGCCGGTGCGGCAAGCTGCGTGATCGCCCAGGCAACCTCCTCGGGGCGGCCGATCCGGGCCATCGGGGTGTGCGCGAGTTGCCACTCCCGAACCGCGGCCGTCTGGCCGGGCGTCAGGCCCTGATGCTCGGCGATGGGGGTTTCGATCGCGCCGGGGGCGACCGCCACCACCCGGACTCCACGGGGCGCCAGCTCGACCGCCCAGCTGCGGGTCAGCAGCTCCAGGGCGGTCTTGGTCGCCGCATAGACCGAGCTGCCCGGCCAAGCCCGCTGCCCCACAGACGTACTGACGTTGACGACCACTCCGCCCGACGCCTCAAGAAGCGGCAGCGCCGCCTGCGTCAGCAGGACGGGGGCGATGAGGTTGGTGGCCAGCTGAGCTGTGATCATCTCCGGCGTCAGTGAGCCGAGCGCGCCGCCGCGCACGATGCCTGCGTTGTTGACCAAGACGTCCAATCGACCGTATGTGTCCGACACGGCCTCGACGATCCGCTCGGGTTCGCCGTCGGCGGTGATGTCGGCGGCGAGCGGTGTGATCCGTTCGTGCCCGGCCGCGGTCTCCTTGAGTGGTTCGCTTCGCCGCCCGATCGCGACGACGTGGGCGCCCTCGGCGGCGAAGGCGCGGGCGGTGGCCCGGCCGATGCCGGTGCCGGCTCCGGTGACGGCGATGATTCGGCTGCTCTGCGGTGCGGTGCTGTTCATGCCGGTCATCGTGCAACCCTGCCGCCAGCGGCAAGGTCAACACGGGCGGCCGGGGCGGCCCGCCCGGTGGACCCCAGGCCACCGGGCGGGCCGCCGCCGGGTCAGTGCCGGGCGCGCAGCGCCGCGAGGTTGTCGTAGCTCTTCCGGGCCACCTCGAGGGACTGCCCCGGAACCGTGGCGCTGGGCGCGCCGTCGTGCTCGATCATCGGGTTGTGGTAGTTCTTCGCCCCCACCCGCCTGAAGAACCTGCGGTAGTCGATGTCGCCCTCGCCGAACGTCACCATGTCGTAGCCCTGGCCGTTCTGGGTGTTGACCGTGCCGTCCTTGGCGTGGAACAGCGGGTACCGCACGTTGTGCCGGACCACCAGACCGGCCGGGTCGAAGACCTGCTCCACCGTGGAGCCGTCGTGGGCGGTGTACGTGTGGAACTTGTACTGCGCCACGTGCGCCCAGTAGATGTCCATCTCCAGCCAGACGTCGCGCGGGTCGGTCACCTCCAGGAAGTACTCCAGCTTGCGGATGCCGGAGCTGCGGGTCGGCCGGCCCTGGGCGTCCAGCGGGCCGCCGTCGAGCAGGAACCCGTACGCCGAGTCGTGGTTGTGGGTGTAGAGCTTGATGCCCTCGCGGCGGGCGATGGCGCCCAGCGCGTTCCACTTCTCCGCCGCGACGTCCCAGTCGGCGCGGTAGGAGCTGCCGGTGGGGTCGCCACCGGTGCCCATGTGGCCCATGCCGAGGATGTTGGCGATCTCCAGATGACGCTTGAAGGTGTCGAGGTCCGAGGGGGTCAGCGGCCAGGATCCCGGGATGAAGCCGTGGTTGCCCTGCGCCGTCAGCCCGTACTCGTCCAGCCAGGACCGCATGAGCCTGGCGCCCTCGACGGTCTCCAGGTTCGCGCCGCCCGGGGCGTTCGCGTGCTGGCGGTAGCCGGCGAACTCGACCTGCTTGTAGCCGTAGCGGGACAGTTGCCTGAAGACCTCGCGGAAGCCCGACGGCAGGTCGGTGGAGAGCGGGTCGCGGCCCGTCGCGTCACGGACCGTGTAGAGGATGATGCCGCGCTTGTGGGGCGGGACCAGCGCGGAACGGCCGTGGTCCTCGCCTCTGTCGTCCGCCGTGTCCGCCGCGAGGGCGGGCGAGGCGCCGAAGACGGGGGCGGCGATCGCCGCGGCAGCGGCGGCGGTGCAGGTACTCAGGAATCGGCGGCGGCTGACGCCGAGCGTGCGGCGCAGGCTTTCACCGGTGGCGGATTCGTCGTTGAACGCGGTCACGATGATCTCTCTTTCGTTACGGGGGTGCGGACGCGTGGCGGTTCGCCGCCTCAGTCGAGGCCGGCGAGCCGCAGCAGCAGGGACTTCACATCGGTGGCCGCGACGCGGCCGGTGACGGCGCGGGGGGTGGAGCACAGGAGGAGCGGACCTTCTTCGTCGCTCGCGGGGAGGCGGCCGTGGCTGCCGCGGATCGGTGACGGGTCGAGCGGCACGACCGCGAGGCGGTAGCGCATGCCGAGCTTCTTGCGGGCCACGGCCTTGGCGGCCTTGAGCCGTACGTACGGGTCGTGCGGGTCCATGAACAGCTCGACCGGGTCGTAGCCCGGCTTGCGGTGGATCTCGACCAGCTGCGCGAAGTCGGGGGCGCGGTCGTCGTCGAGCCAGTAGTAGTACGTGAACCAGGCGTCGGGCTCGGCGACCGCGACCAGCTCGCCGGAGCGGGGATGGTCGAGCCCGTGGGCCTTCTTGCCCTCGTCGTCGAGGAGTTCACCGAGACCGGGCAGCCCGTCGAGCGCCTCACGGACGGCGTCGAGGTCCTCGGGGCGGCGCACGTAGACATGGGCGAGCTGGTGGTCGGCGACGGCGAACGCCCGGGAGGTCATCGGGTCGAGGTACTCCATGCCGTCCTGGGTGTGGACCTCCAGCAGACCGGCCCGGCGCAGCGCGCGGTTGATGTCGACGGGGCGGCTGACCCGGGTGATGCCGTACTCCGACAGGGCGACCACCGTGCGGCCCTCGCGCTCGGCGTCGTCGAGCAGCGGGCCGATGACGGCGTCGAGGTCGGCGGCGGCCCGCAGCGAGCGGGGGTCGTCGGGGCCGTAGCGCTGGAGGTCGTAGTCCAGGTGCGGCAGGTAGCACAGGGTCAGGTCGGGACGGCGGGTGCGCATGATGTGGCGGGTCGCGTCGGCGATCCACCGGCTGGAGACGATGTCGGCACCCGGTCCCCAGAAGTGGAAGAGGGGGAACGTACCGAACTTCTCGGTGAGTTCGTCATGCAGGGCCGGCGGGCGGGTGTAGCAGTCCGGTTCCTTGCGGCCGTCGGCGTAGTAGACGGGCCGGGGGGTGACGGTGATGTCGGTGTCGGCGCCCATCGCGTACCACCAGCAGATGTTGGCGACGGTGTAGCCGGGGTGGGCGCGGCGGGCCGCGTCCCAGATCTTGTCGCCCGCCACCAGACCGTTGTGCTGGCGCCAGAGCAGGACGTCACCCAGCTCGCGAAAGTACCAGCCGTTGGCGACGATGCCGTGCTCGGCCGGCAGGACGCCGGTGAGGAAGGTCGACTGGGCGGCGCAGGTGACGGCCGGCAGCACGGTGCTCAGGTTCGCCTGCGAGCCGGCGGCCGCGAGCGCCTTGAGCCGGGGCATGTGGTCCAGGAGCCGGGGGGTGAGGCCGACCACGTCCAGGACCAGCAGCGGGGTGGGGCGCGTGTCGCTCATGGCAGTTCCTTGAGGCCGAGGTCGGTCAGCAGGTCGCGGGCCAGGGTCAGTTCTGCGGCGATGCCGTCGGCGAGCTGGCCCCGGGTGCGGGGCCGCAGCTCCGGCGGGAGGGCCTGCCAGGTGTAGGTCTCGACCTCGAGGTGGCGGGTGCGCGGTTCCGGGCCGCCCACGAGCCGGGTCAGGGTGTCCTTCAGGACGGGGAGCGTCGAGGTGAGCGGCTCCGCGGGCGGCGCGTGCAGGGGGACGTGGAAGTGCGCCCGCCAGGGCCCGCCGTCCGGGAGGGCGCCGCCGGCCACGGCCTCGTCCAGGTCGTCGGTCCCGCGCAGGCCGGCGGCGGTGAGGGTACGGGTCTGATGCAGGAAACGCGGCTCCGCGAACGCGGCGAGCGCCTCGCGCACCTCCGGCAGGTGCGGGTTCTCGGCGTGCAGCGCGGCGGAGAGCTGAGCCTTCACGACGGTGACGCCGGCCGTGGCGAGGGCGGCGAGGGCGGTCTGCGGGTCCTCGAAGGAGGTGGCGAGATGGCAGGTGTCGATGCAGACGCCGATCCGGTCGCCGGGGACGGCGCTGAGCGGTCCGATCGCGTCGGCGGTGGTCTCCACCGTGCAGCCGGGTTCCGGTTCCAGCGCGATCCGGACGGACCTGCCGGTCAGTTCCTCGAGGGCGTCGAGCCGCTCGGCGAGGGTGGTCAGCGCGGTGCGGGCGGTGGCGGCGGCCTCCTCGTCGAAGCCGGTGCGCCAGGCGAGCGGGAGGGTGGAGATGGTGCCCTCCGTGACGTCGTCGGGCAGCAGCGCCGCGAGGAGCCGGGCGAGGTCGGTGGTGTGGGTCAGGCGTTCGGGGTCGGTCCAGTCCGGTGTGTAGACGCGGTACTTGACCTCTTCCGCGCCGAAGCCCTCGTAGGGGAAGCCGTTGAGGGTGACGACCTCGAGGCCGCGCCGCTCCAGTTCGGCGCGCAGTCCCCGCAGGGCCGCCGGGTCGGTGACCAGGGCGCGGGCGGCGTCCCTCGCGAGCCACAGGCCGATGCCGAGCCGGTCACGGCCGAGGCGCTTGCGCACCGGTTCGCAGTGGTCACGCAGTTGGGCGAGGACGCCCTCCAGGGTCTCCGCGGGGTGGACGTTGGTGCAGTACGAGAGGTGGACGGTCGAGCCGTCGGGGTGACGGAAGCGCATCCTCTGCTCCCCTCATTCCCCGCCGCGGAGGATGGAGTTGCCCTCGTGCAGGCCCTCCGGCTCCGGGATGTCGAGCTGGAGGCGGCCGCTGAGGCCGTAGAAGGCGACCGGGTTGCGCCACAGGACCTGATCGACGTCGTCCTCGGTGAAGCCGGCGGCGAGCATGGCGTCACCGACCTTGCGGGTCTTCAGCGGGTCGCTTCTGCCCCAGTCGGCCGCGGAGTTGACGAGCACCTTCTCCGTCCCGTGTTCCCGCAGGACGGCGACCATGCGGTCCTCGTCCATCTTGGTGTCTGGGTAGATGGAGAACCCGAGCCAGCAGCCGCTGTCGGCGGCGTGCTTCACGGTCGTCTCGTTGAGGTGGTCGAGCAGCACCCGTTCGGTGGGCAGGTTCGACTCGCGGATCACGTCGACGGTGCGGTGCAGGCCGGCGAGCTTGTCGCGGTGCGGGGTGTGGACGAGGGCGGGCAGCCCGTGGTCGGCGGCCAGCTGGAGCTGGGCGGCGAGCGCCGTGTCCTCCGCGGGGGTCATCGAGTCGTAGCCGATCTCGCCGACCGCGACGACCGAGTCCTTGACGAGATAGCGGGGCAGCGCGTCCAGGACGGGCGTGCAGCGGGGGTCGTTGGCCTCCTTGGGGTTGAGCGCGATGGTGCAGTGGTGGGCTATGCCGTACTGGGCGGCGCGGAACGGCTCCCAGCCGAGAAGGGCGTCGAAGTAGTCGAAGAAGCTGGCCGGGGAGGTGCGGGGCTGGCCGAGCCAGAACGACGGCTCGACGAGGGCGCGCACACCGGCGGCGTACATCGCCTCGTAGTCGTCGGTGGTGCGGGAGGTCATGTGGATGTGGGGGTCGAAGATGCGCATCACAGCTCCTGGGGCCGCTGGGGCTTCTCGCCGGTCAGGGTCAGCACTCGGTCGAGATCGTGGGGGACGTCGCGGCCGGCCGCGGTGCGTTCGGCGGCGTAGTCGGTGAGCATGCGGGCGAGTTCTCCGTCGCCGCGGGCCCGCCGTTCGAGGTCCGCGACGTCGTCGAGGGGCACCCCGGTGAACAGGCACTTGAGCACGGCGTGCCGCCAGGCGTGCGGGTCGAGATGGGCGGCGGCGTACGGGCCGACGGCGGCCGAGACGAGCCGGGTGTCGTTGGTGCGCAGGGCGTCGTCGAGCAGGTGCACGGCGTGCGGTCCTTCGACGAGGAACGGCAACGCGCGCAGCACGGCGCGGCGTTCGGCGGCACTCCCCTGCCGGTAGAGGCGGGTCAGGGTCTCCAGGCCCGCCCGCGCCTCGGTGAGCAGCAGGGTGCGGACGGCGTCCGCGTTGTCCTGCCCGCAGTGGCGGCCCGCGGCGGCGAACCGCAGCTCCCAGGTGTGCGCGGTGTACGGCGACGGGGCCGTCGGCGGCGCCTGGGCGGCGCGGGCGGCCTCGGCCAGCGCGTCGCCGAGCCAGGCGCGGGCCGTGTCGTCGGCCAGCCGGGCCCCGACCTCCTCGACGGTCCAGGGTGCGGTCTGCGTCACGATGCCGGTGCTCCCTTCGCGACTGCGGTACGGAGAAACTCGATGGACCGGCGGGCCAGTTCGGGGCCCGCGTGGGAGTGGCGGGGCAGCTCGACGACGGTCAGGCCCCGGTAGCCGGTGGCGGCGAGGGCGTCGAGGACGGGTGGGAAGTCGATCTCGCCGTCGCCGAAGGGCAGGTGCTCGTGGACCCCGCGCCGCATGTCCTCGATCTGGACGTGCCGCAGCCAGGGACCGGCCGCGCGGACGCAGTCGGCCGGCGGCTCGAGCTCCAGGCACTGGCAGTGGCCGATGTCGAGGGTGAGGCCGAGGGGTGCGGAGTTGCCGAGCGAGGTGCGCAGCTGGTGGAAGCCGGCGAGGTCCTCCAGGAGGTGACCGGGCTCGGGTTCGACGGCGACGGGGACGCCGGCGAAGGCCGCGGCGTCGAGCACGGGCAGGATCGCCTCCTCCAGCCGCTTCCACGCGGTGTCCGCGTCGGTGCCGGGCGGGGTGATGCCGCTGAAGCAGTGCACGGCGTGCGCGCCGAGGTCCGCCGCCACCTTGACGGCGGTGATCAGCAGCCGGGTGCGGGCGGCGCGGCCCTCGGGGTCGGGGTCGAGCAGGGACGGGCCGTGCTTGCGCCGCGGGTCGAGGACGTAACGGGCGCCCGTCTCGACCGTGGCGGTGAGACCGAGTTCACCGAGCCGTCGGGCGACGCGGGCGGTCCGCTCGGCGAGCCCGGGGGCGAGCGGGTCGAGGTGCATGTGGTCGAGGGTGAGCCCGACGCCGTCGTAGCCGAGGTCGGCGAGGAGCCCCAGCGCGTCGTCGAGACGGAGGTCGGTGAGCCCGTTGGTCCCGTACCCGAAACGAAGCCGGTCCCCGGCCGCGGCGGGCGCGGGCCGATCGCCCGGTGCCGGGCGGGTGTCGGGACCGCTGCCAGTGGCCGGGCCGGAGTGGGCTGCGCGGCCCGGGCCGGAGCGTGTGTCGGGACCGGGGCCGGAGGCGCGGCCGGAGCCGGCGGGGCCAGAGCGGGAACCCTCACCAGGACGGGAGCCCGGACCGGGGCGATCGTCCACGCCGAAGGGGGAGTCCGGGCCACGGCCCGTCTCGGGACCGGCACCGGCGGTCGGGCCGGAGTGGGCGTCACGGGTCCGGCGGGTGCCAGGGCCGGAGCGTGTGTCGGGACCGGGGCCGGAGGCGCGGCGGGAGCCGGCGGGGCCCGGGTGGGTGGCGGGGCTCATGTCGGGCTCACCTTCCGTGCGAGCTTGCGGGCGAGCGGAACCAGCCCCATCACCGCGAGCCCCGTGACGCCCGCCCCGGACCGTGCCGCGAGGGCGGCCTGGAGCGGGATCATGGCGCGGATGCCGCCGCCGACGGCGCGCTGGGTCAGCGGCGGGGACGGGTTGAGCGCGGCGTGGAGGTAGGGGACGGCGGCGGTGCGGGCGTACGCGGCGGCGAGCAGCACGGCGGCGGCCGGCACCGCCGTCCCGCGAGGCCGCGCCGCGAAGGCGGCGACCGCGCCCGTCGCCGCCAGCGCGGCGAGGGGCGCGCGGGTCGAGCCGCCCTGCGTCTCGTTGCGGGACACGGTGGTGACGGCGTAGGTGTGCGCGGCGAGCACCGCGGCGGCGGGCGCGGCGGCGCGGACGGATCCTCCGCCGCGCCCCACCCGGAACGCATGGCGGGACGCGGCGGGCGCGGGCCCCTGCCCGCGCGCGACCGCCCTCCGTGCCGGCCGCACCGCGGGCGCTGAACCACCGGCACCCGTGGCTCCGTTCACGGCGGCCCGCCGGGCCCCTCGTACCGCCCGGTCCGGCCGTGCGGCCACCGCGCTGCCGGGTGCCGTCGCGCGGCGCCCGGCAGCGGACAACGTTGCCGTCGCGCCGAGCAGCAGGTCCAGGCCGCGGGCCGCGGCCATCGCCGCCGGGCCGGCCTTCGTGTGCTTGAGGTGGAGGTCGTACGCCCAGACCGTCGCCGAGAGCGCCGTCGCCACGGCGAGGGCGGGACGGCCGGCGCGGGCGGCGAGGCCGAGGCCCGCCGCCGTCAGCGCTCCGGCCGCGCCCAGCGCGGCAGCCGGGGAGATCCGGCCGGACGGGATCGGGCGGTGGGGCCGGTCGATCGCGTCCTCGTCGCGGTCGGACCAGTCGTTGAGCGCCATGCCCGCCTCGTACAGACAGAGCGAGGCGCCCACGGCGAGCGCGGTGCCCCGGTTGGGGCGCCCCCCCGCCGACGCCGCCCCGGCGAGGGCGTCACCGGGCACGGTGAACAGGGCCGACACGCGCAGCAGTTCGGCCCAGTCGCGCGGCCTCACCCGGCCTCCCGCAGACGCTCCGCGAAGCCGAGGAGGGCGGTGAACTGCTCGGACAGGCCCGCCGGCCCGCCGTCCGGGTCCTTGAAGTAGAAGCCGAGTTCGGGCAGCGGCCCGGACAGGCCCACCTCGTGGGCCCGGGCCAGGAGCCGGGCCAGGTCCAGGACCAGCGGCGCGGCCAGCGCCGAGTCGCAGCCCTGCCAGATGGTCTGGAGGATCATCCGCGAGCCGAGGAAGCCCTCGAAGGCGATGTGGTCCCAGGCGGTCTTCCAGTCGCCGAGCGCCGGTACGTCGTCGATGTGGACCTCGCCCTGCGGTGTGTGCCCGAGGGTGTCGGCGAGGACCCGCTCCTTGCCGGCGTTCTTCGCCGCCGCGGCGGCGGGGTCGGCCAGCGCCGCCCCGTCCCCGCCGCCCAGCAGGTTGGTGCCCGACCAGGCCCGTACGTCCAGGGCCCGCTGCACGAACATCGGGGCGAGCACCGCCCGCAGCAGCGTCTGGCCGGTCTTGCCGTCGCGGCCGGCGTGGGGAAGTCCACCGGCCGCGACGGCGTCGGTGAGGGCCTCGGTTCGCAGCCCGGTGGAAGGGGTGAAGTTGACGTAGGGGCAGCCGGCCCGGACGGCGGCGGCCGCGTAGAGGGAGCTGGGCGGCAGCCGCAGTGCGCCCGGTGCGGGCAGCGGCTCGGTGGAGGAGACGTTGACGACCACGACACGGGCGAGTTCGTTGTGTGCGCGGAATTCCTCGATGTCGGCGGCGAACGCCGTGACGAGTTCCTCGTCGCTCCGGGTGTCGCCCGCGCCCGGTCCGCCGGGCCGTATCCCGGCGTCCGCGGCGGCCAGTTCGGCGCGCACCGCAGAGGCGAGGCCGTGCGGCAGGACGCCCGCTTCCGTGAGGTGTTCCGCGCGCTTGGGCAGCGGGCAGTGGGCGGTGTCGTGTCCGCCGAAGACGAGTGAGGACAGGGGCGGCAGCCCGGCCCCGGCGAAGGCCGGGGTCTCGGTGACCATGCCGGTGGGCGGGTGCATCCCGGCCGTGACCGCCGCACATCCGGCGACGGCGGTGGTGGCCACCGAGCCGCGTGCTCCGACGAACCAGACTCCGGTACGTGCATTCCCGTCTGTCACGGGCTGCCTCCCTGCCAGTCGATGTTCCGATGTGGTGGAGGACGGCGGGCGGGGGGTACGGCGCCTCCCCGCCCGCCGCCGGCAAATGGGCGGCCCTGGCCTGCGGCCTAGGAGGGCAGCTCCTTCAGCTGGATGTCCCGGAAGGACACCTGGTCCTCGGCCCCGTGGTTCTGGATGCCGATGTAGCCGTCCTTGAGGCTGCGGACCGGGTCGGTGTTGGTGAAGTCGTTGATCTTCACTCCGTTGAGGAAGACCCGCAGACGCTCTCCCTCGACCCGGATCTCGTAGCTGTTCCACTGACCGGGCGGCTTCAGCGCCTGGTCACGGGCCTGGAGGTCGGCCGACTTGAAGCCGTAGACCGCGCCGGTGGTGCGGTCGGCTGCGTCGGTGGCGTCGATCTGGACCTCGTAGCCGTTGTTGACGGCGGACCACGGGTCGTCGGAGGCGGGGAAGCCCACGAAGACACCGGAGTTGTCGTCGCCTTCCATCTTCCAGTCGAGCTTCAGCGAGTACGAGCCGAGTTCCTTGGCCTGGTACCACAGCATGCCCATGCCGCCCTCGGTGCGCAGTTCGCCGTCGACGATGTCGAACCTGCCCGGCCCGGCCTGCTTCCAGCCCTCGAGGGTCTCGCCGTTGAAGATGGTCCGGTAGCCGGTCCGCGGCTTGCAGTCGGCATTCACCTGGCCGGTGGCGTACCGCAGCCCGCCGAGGAGGTGCTGACGGAAGGCCGGCTCGGCGTAGGACTCCTTGGTGTGGCCGCCGCCGGTGTAGAAGGCACGGCCGCCCTCGTAGGTCTGGCACCAGGCGATCGGGTGGTCGCCCTTCATGGTGCCGCCCTGGTAGGTGGTCTCGTCGAGGGTGGCGAGGACACGGGCCTGCTCACGCGGGTTGGTGCGGTAGTTGTACCACTCGTCGGTGCGCTCCCAGGGGCCGTCGATGTGCGAGGTGGCCGGGTGGTCGTGGTCCTCGACGCGGACGGTGGCGGGCTGGATCTGCGGGTGGGAGGCGAAGTAGGCGCCGACGAGGCCGCCGTAGAACTCCCAGTCGTACTCGGTGTCGGCCGCGGCGTGGACGCCCATGTAGCCGCCGCCCGCCGCGACGTAGTCCTCGAACGCCTTCTGCTGATCGGCGTTCAGCACGTCGCCCGTGGTGGAGAGGAAGACGACCGCGTCGTACCTGGCGAGGTTGGCGGCGGTGAACTGGCCGGCCGCCTCTGTGGCGTCGACCGTGATCCCGGCGGAGCCGCCGAGCTCCTTCAGGGCCGTGATGCCCGCCGGGATGGAGTCGTGGCGGAAGCCGCTGGTCTTCGAGAAGACCAGGACGCGCTCGGCGGCCTTGTCGACGGGGGTCTCGGAGAGCTTGAAGTCGTCCACGTCGTACAGCGCTCCGGCTCCGCCCTTGAAGACCAGGAAGAGTTTCGTCGTCCGCTCGGGAACGCCCCGCAGTGCCACCTCGATGTCCTGGAAGGTCTCCCAGCTGCCGGTGACCGGGACCGGTGCGGAGCCGAGGAGCTTGCCGGCCGCGGAGCCGGTGCGCACCTCGAGGATCCCTCCGGCGCCGCCGGAGGAGACGCGGGCGGTGAGCTTCTTGGAGCCGGTCAGGTTGTACGGCTCGAAGGAGATCCAGTCACCGTTGTCGATGTCACCGACGGTCTTGCCACCGTGGGCAGCCGCCTTGTCGTACGTCTTGACGCCCGACTGGCCGTCGAAGTGCTCGGCCTGCCGGTGGCGGGGCTGGAGCTGGGCCTGGTCGTGGGTGGTCAGCGCGGCCTGGCCGCCGCCTCCGCCGTCGGTGTACTCGGCGTCGAGGACTCCGAAGATGTTGGCGTTGGGGTCGTGTCCGCCGTCGGCGGAGGTCTTGATGGTGCCTTCGCAGCCCTTGGCGGAGGTGATGGGGTGGCCGTGGCTGTCGTGGCCGAGGACGTAGTTCACCGTGACCTTGGTGCAGTCGATGGTGCCGTCCTCGGGGTCGGTGACGGTCACCTTGAACGGGATCTCGTCGCCGAAGTCGAACAGCGCGCCCTCAACCGGCAGTTCGAGTGTGACCTTAGGCGCGGTGTTGCCGACGACGACGTGGACACTGGCGGAGCCGGTGCGGCCCGTCGGGTCCTTCGCGGTGACCGTCGCGGTGTAGGTGCCGTTCTTGGTGTAGTGGTGGACGGGGTTCGCCTCCGTGGAGGTCGTGCCGTCGCCGAAGTCCCAGCTGTACGTGAGTGCGTCGCCATCCGCGTCGGTGGTTCCGGCGGAGGAGAAGGTGACGCGCAGCGGCGCCTGGCCGGACGTCCTGTCCGCGGCGGCCTCCGCGACCGGTGAGCGGCCGCCGGTGGCGTTCTCGATCCGGTACAGGCCGGCGTTCTCGTCGCCGCCGAACCAGGCGGTGCCGTAGTCGAGGACGTACAGCGCGCCGTCCGGCCCGAAGGCCATGTCCATGATCTGGGTGCCGGTCCACGGGACGGGGTTGATGGAGCGGACGGTGCCGTCCTCCGCCGTGTCGATGCGCTTGATCCAGCGCCGGCCGAACTCACCAGCGAAGAAGTCGCCGTCGTACGCCTCGGGGAACTTCACCGGGGAGTCGAGCCCGGCGTCGTAGTGGTAGACCGGGCCGCCCATCGGGGACTCGGAGCCGCTGCCGAACTCGGGGACGGAGCCGCCGTCGTACGGGATCCAGGCCGGCTGCGCGGGCGGCAGGTCGACCAGGCCGGTGTTGTGCGGCGAGGTGTTCTTCAGGTTGGCGCAGTCGAACGTCGCACCGGAGGTCTTGGTGGCGAAGTCGTACTCGACGTACGGGTCGTTGTCGCCGGTGCAGAACGGCCAGCCGAAGTTGCCGGGGCCGGTGACGCGGGCGAACTCGACCTGGCCGGCGGGTCCGCGCTTCGGGTCGGCGGTGCCGGCGTCGGGGCCGTAGTCGCCGACGTAGAGGACGCCGGTCTTCTTGTCGACGCTGAAGCGGAACGGGTTGCGGAAGCCCATCGCGTAGATCTCGGGCCGGGTCTTTTCCGTGCCGGGGGCGAAGAGGTTGCCCTCGGGGACGGAGTACGAGCCGTCGGCCTCGACCTTGATGCGCAGGATCTTGCCGCGCAGGTCGTTCGTGTTGCCGGAGGTGCGGCGGGCGTCGTACGCCGGGTTGCGGCCGGGCCGGTCGTCCATCGGCGTGTAGCCGTCGGAGGCGAAGGGGTTGGAGTCGTCGCCGGTCGACAGGTAGAGGTTGCCCTCGGCGTCGAAGTCGATGTCGCCGCCGACGTGGCAGCAGATGCCGCGGGTCGCCGGGATGTCGATGATCTTCTTCTCGCTGGCGTTGTCCAGCGTGCCGTCCGCACGGAGCACGAACCGCGAGAGCCGGTTGACGCCGTCGAACCTGGCGAAGTCGGCCGCTGTGCCCTCGTTCGGGGCGTCGCCCGCGGGGGTGTCCATGGGCGGTGCGTAGTAGAGGTAAATGAAACGGTTCTGCGCGAAGCCGGGGTCCAGGCCGACGCCTTGGAGTCCCTCTTCGTCGTGCGAGTAGACGGGGACGGTGCCGACGACGCGGGTGTTTCCGGCGGCGTCCGTCATACGCAGCTCGCCGCTGCGGGAGGTGTGCAGCACACTGCGGTCGGGCAGGACGGCCAGCGACATGGGCTCGCCGGTCTCCTCACCACCCTTGGCGAGTGTGACCTGCTGGAAATCCTCCGCGGCCGCGGAGACCGCGGTCTCGGGGTCGGCGGCGGACGCGGTGGTCGGCGCGGTGAGGGCGAGCGAGCCGGCGGCCAGGAGACCGCCGGTGAGGAGTGCGAGGGCCTTGCGGGCCCTGGGCCTTGTTCTGTGCACGAATGTCCTCCGGTAAGGCCGGTCGAACGGGGCGGTGTGCCGTGGAACCGGAGTGCGCCGTCACTCCCGAACCACCTACGTCGTGTACACGAGATGGGACCGTAGCCGGGTTGGTCCTGGTCCGAAAGCCCTTGTGCAGCAGAGAAGTTGAACTTTTTCCCAGCACAGGACAAAGGCGTGTCCGGGCAGCCCTGACCGGCCCGGAGGCATCCCTCGCCACCGGGCCGTACCTGGGCGTTTCTAGCTGTCGCCGCCCGAGAAGGCAGCGTCGAACGAGGCCGTCGGCGGGTCGAAGTCGAAGCGCTTCAGATCGGCAAGCGCTTGCGGAGCGCCCATCAGGCGGTCCATTCCGGCGTCCTCCCACTCCACCGAGATCGGTCCGTCGTAGCCGATCGAACGCAGCATCCGGAACACGTCCTCCCACGGCACGTCACCGTGCCCGGCGGAGACGAAGTCCCAGCCGCGCCGCGGGTCGCCCCACGGCAGATGCGAACCGAGCCGCCCGTTGCGCCCGTCCAGACGCTTACGGGCCTCCTTGCAGTCGACGTGGTAGATACGGTCCCTGAAGTCGTACAGGAAGCCGACCGGATCCAGGTCCTGCCAGACGAAGTGGCTGGGGTCGAAGTTGAGCCCGAAGGCCGGCCGGTGACCGACGGCCTCCAGGGCGCGTTTCGTCGTCCAGTAGTCGTAGGCGATCTCGCTGGGGTGCACCTCGTGGGCGAAGCGGACGCCCTCGGCGTCGAAGACGTCGAGGATCGGGTTCCAGCGTTCGGCGAAGTCCTCGTAGCCGCGCTCGATCATCCGCTCGGGCACCGGCGGGAACATCGCCACGAGGTGCCAGATCGACGAGCCGGTGAAACCGACCACGGTGTCGACCCCGAAGGCGGCGGCGGCGCGCGCGGTGTCCTTCAACTCCGCCGCGGCCCGCTGCCGTACGCCCTCCGGTTCCCCGTCGCCCCAGATCCGGGCGGGCAGGATGCCCTGATGGCGTTCGTCGATGGGGTTGTCGCAGACCGCCTGGCCGACCAGATGGTTGGACACGGCCCAGCACTTGAGGCCGTACTTCTCCAGCAGGGCGTGCCTGCCGTCGAGGTAGGAAGGGTCGGCCAGGGCCTTGTCGACCTCGAAGTGGTCGCCCCAGCAGGCCAGTTCCAGACCGTCGTAGCCGAAGTCGCGGGCGAGTGAACAGACCTCCTCGAGCGGCAGATCGGCCCACTGGCCGGTGAACAGTGTGAACGGGCGTGGCATGGCGCCTCCAAACCGGGTCCTGCCGGATCTCTGCCGGCCGTCAAGCCTGTACTGCCTCCACCGCCTGCACGGGGGTGTAGACGGAGTTCTTCTGTGCACTCTCCTCCACCGCCGCCAGCACCCGCTGGACCTGGAGCCCGTCGGCGAACGAGGGGACCGGGTCGGTGCCGGACGCGATCGCCTCGACCAGGTCGCGGGCCTGGTGGGCGAACGTGTGCTCGTAGCCGAGCGCGTGCCCCGGCGGCCACCAGGCCTCCAGGTACGGGTGCTCCGCCTCCGTGACCAGGATCCGGCGGAAGCCGGCCGTGGCGGCGGGCTCCCGATGGTCGTGGAAGGAGAGCTCGTTGAGCCGCTCGAGGTCGAAGGCGAGCGAGCCCAGCTCACCGTTGATCTCCAGCCGCAGGGCGTTCTTGCGGCCCGAGGCCATCCGGGTCGCCTCGAACGTGGCCAGCGCCCCGGACTCCAGCCTGCCGGTGAAGACGGCGGCGTCGTCGACCGTGACCGGTCCCCGCTGTGCACCGCCCGACGCGGTCAGTCCTGCGGAGGCGCCCTGGAGCAGGGGGCGTTCCTTGACGAACGTCTCCAGCTGGGCGGAGACCCCCACCAGCGGCTCCCCCGCCAGGTACTGCGCGAGGTCGACGATGTGGGCGCCGAGGTCGCCGAGCGCCCCGGACCCCGCGTGCTCGCGCTCGAGGCGCCAGGTCAGCGGGAAGTCCGGGTCCACCAGCCAGTCCTGGAGGTAGGTCACCCGCACATGGCGCAGGGTGCCGATCCTGCCCTCGGCGATCAGCCGGCGGGCGTAGGTGAGAGCAGGCACCCTGCGGTAGTTGAAGCCGACCATCGCCAGCTGCCCGTTCGCCCGCGCCCGTGCCGCCGCCGCGACCATGGCCTCCGCCTCGGCGACCGAGTTCGCCAGGGGCTTCTCGCACAGCACGTGCTTGCCCGCCTCCAGCGCCGCGATCGCGATCTCCGCATGACTGTCGCCCGGTGTGCAGACGTCGACGAGTTGCACGTCGTCGCGGGCCACGAGGGCGCGCCAGTCGGTCTCCGCCGCGGCCCAGCCGTGTTTGCCGGCCGCGGCACGCACTGCGGCGGCGTCACGGCCGGCGATCGCGGCGAGGACCGGCCGCAGCGGCAGGTCGAAGACGCGTCCCGCGGTGCGCCACCCCTGGGAGTGGGCGGCGCCCATGAACGCGTATCCGACCATGCCGACGCCGAGTGTCGGCGGTGCGGCCTCACTGTCCCTCTGTTGCATACGGAATCCTCCTCGTCGGAGTCAACGGTCTCGTCGGTGTGCACGGTGGGGGCGGGCGCGCCTCCGGTCAGTTGAAACCGGTGGGCAGGTACTGGTCGACGTTGTCCTTGGTGACGACGGCCGAGTAGAGGGTGAGGGAGGCCGGGATCTCCAGTTCGGCCATTCCGCTGACGCCCTTGCCCTGACCGAGGGCGCGGGCGAGGTCGATGGCGGACGCCGCCATCGTCGGCGGGTACAGGACGGTGGCCTTGAGGACGCTGTCGTCGGCCTTGATGGCGTCCATGGCGGACTTCGCGCCGGCGCCGCCGACCATCAGGAAGTCCTTGCGGCCCGCCTGCGCGATGGCGCGCAGCGCGCCCACGCCCTGGTCGTCGTCGTGGTTCCACAGGGCGTCGAACTGCGACTGGGCCTGAAGGAGCTGGGCCATCTTGGCCTGGCCGGACTCGACGGTGAAGTCGGCCGCCTGGCGGGCGACCTTCTTGATGTTGGGGTAGTTCTTCAGGGCGTCGTCGAAGCCCTGGGTGCGCTGCTTGGTGAGCTCCAGGTTGTCCAGCCCGGCGAGCTCGATGACCTTGGCGTTCGGCTTGTCCTTGAGCTGCTCGCCGATGTAGTTGCCGGCGTTGAGGCCCATGCCGTAGTTGTCGCCGCCGATCCAGCAACGGTAGGCCTGCGGGGAGGCGAAGATGCGGTCCAGGTTGACGACGGGGATGCCCGCCTTCATGGCCTGGAGACCCACCTGGGTGAGGGCCTTGCCGTCGGCCGGCAGGATCACCAGGACGTCGACCTTCTTGTTGATCAGGGTCTGGACCTGGCCGATCTGGGCGGCCGTGTCGTTGGACCCCTCGGTGATCTCCAGGGTGACGTCGGAGTAGCGCTCCGCGCGGGACTTGGCGTTCTGGTTGATGGCGTTGAGCCAGCCGTGGTCGGCCTGCGGCCCTGCGAAGCCGATGGTGACGGCCTTGCCCGGCTTGTCGTCGGCGACGGGCGCGTTGTCGGTGGCCGCCTCCTGCTTCTTGGGCTCGTTGCTGGTGCACGCGGTGAGCAGTGCGCCGGCGGAGATCGCGGCGGTGCCGAAGAGCAGTCCTCTGCGGCTGGTGGACGGGGTTTCTGGCATGGCGGGTCTACCCCTTCAACTGGACGGGCTGGACAGGCTGGACGGGCTGAGCGGTGCTGCGGTCGGGACGGGAGGGGGTGCGCGGCGGCGGTGTCAGGCCCGGCCGCCGCGCAGGCTGCGGGGTGTCAGGCGTCGCCGCCGCGCAGGGTCCGGTGCTGGACCAGTACGGCGGCGACGATGATGGCGCCCTTGGCGATCTGCTGGACGGCGCTCTCGAGGTTGTTGAGGGCGAAGATGTTGGTGATCGTGGTGAACACGAGGACACCGAGGACGGAACCGACGATGGTGCCGCGGCCGCCGCTGAGCAGGGTGCCGCCGATGATCGCGGCGGCGATGGCGTCGAGTTCGTAGAGGTTGCCGTTGGTGTTCTGGCCGGAGCCCGCCAGCACGATCAGCATGAAGGCGGCGATGCCGCAGCACAGGCCGGACAGCAGGTAGAGGTAGAGCCGCTGGCGGCGGACGTCGATACCGGCGAGCCTGGCGGCCTCCGCGTTGCCGCCGACGGCGACGGTGCGCCGGCCGAAGGTGGTGCGGTTGAGGACGAGCCAGCCGATGACGGTGACCGCGGCGAAGACCAGCACCAGGGGCGGGATGCCGAGGATGTAGGCGTCCCTGATGCCGAGGTCGAGCACGGAGTCGACGGTGACGATCTGGGTCTTGCCGTCCGTGATCTGCAGGGCGAGACCGCGGGCGGAGGCGAGCATCGCGAGGGTGGCGATGAAGGGCACCATCCGGCCGTACGCGATGAGCAGGCCGTTCACCAGTCCGCAGCCGACGCCGACGATCACGGCGGTGAACAGGATGCCGGTGAAGCCGTACTCCTGGGTGGCCACCGTCGTGGCCCACACCGAGGCGAGCGCCACGATGGCGCCGACGGACAGGTCGATCCCTCCGCTGGTGATGACGAAGGTCATGCCGACGGTGACCACACCGATGACGGACGCCTGGGTGAGGACGAGCTGGAGATTGCTCGTCGCGAGGAACTCGTCCGGTTTGGTGATGCCGCCCACCGCCACCAGCACGGCGAGGACACCGAGCAGGGACAGATTGCGGACATCGAGGCGCAGTCCGAGCGGACGGCGTGAACCCCCCTTGTCCTGTGCGGACTTGGCGGCAGGCATCGGCGCGTCCTGCTGCGCCGGGGTGGCCGGCTGCGTCATGCCGTCTCAGCTCCCTTCCATCACGAGGTCGAGTACGCGGTGCTCGTCGAGCTCCCGGGCGTCCGCCGTGTGCACGACGCTGCCTTCGCGGAGCACCAGCACCCGGTCGGCGAGGCCCAGGACTTCGGGCACTTCGCTGGATACGAGAAGTACGGCGAGGCCTTCGTCGGCCAGCCGGCGGATCACTGCGTAGAGCTCGGCGCGGGCGCCGACGTCGACACCGCGGGTCGGCTCGTCCAGCAGCAGCACCTTGCAGCCGCGCAGCAGCCAGCGGGCCAGGACGGCCTTCTGCTGGTTGCCGCCGGAGAGGGTGCGGATGCGGGCGTCGGGGTTGTCCGGCCGCAACGACAGTTCCCTGGTGGCCCGTTGTGCGGCGGCCCGCTCGGCACGGTGGTCGAGCCAGCCCGCGCGGGAGAAACGGGAGAGGGTGGAGATGGAGACGTTGCGGGTGACCGACTCGAGCATCAGCAGGCCCTGCGCCTTGCGTTCCTCGGGGGCGAGCCCGATGCCGGCGCGGACGGCGGCACGGACGCTGCCGGGCCTGAGGGCGGTGCCGTCGACGAGGACGCGGCCCCCGTCGGCCCTGCGTGCGCCGTAGACGGTCTCCAGGATCTCGCTGCGCCCGGAGCCGACCAGGCCCGCGAGGCCGACGATCTCACCGGGCCGCAGTTCCAGGTCCACCGGGGCGAACTCGCCGTGCCGGGTGAGCCCTTCGACCCTCAGCACCGGTTCCTTGCCCGCGGCGGCGCCGGCGGCGGGACGCTCGGGGAAGACGTACTCGACGTTGCGCCCGGTCATCAGGGCGACCACGTCGCGGGTCGGGGTCGACTTGGCCGGCAGGCCGACCGCGACGGCCCGGCCGTCCTTGAGGACGGTGACCCGGTCGCCGATCCGCCGGATCTCCTCCAGACGGTGGGAGATGTAGACGACGGCGACGCCGTCGGCGGTCAGGTCGCCCACGATACGGAAGAGGTTGTCGACCTCGTCCGGGTCGAGCGCGGCGGACGGCTCGTCCATCACGATGAGCCGTACCTCGTGGGAGAGGGCGCGCGCCATGGAGACGATCTGCTGCTGGGCGGCGGAGAGGTCGCCGACGAGCCGTGACGGATCGATCTCCGGATGGCCGAGCCGCTTGAGGAGACCGGCGGCCGCGGTGCGGGCGGTCCCGCCGCGCACGACGAAACCGGCCGAGGTGGGCTCGTGCCCGAGGAAGACGTTCTCCGCGACGGACAGCCCTTCCACCAGGTCGAGTTCCTGGTAGATGGTGGCGATGCCGAGACGCATGGCGGCGATGGGCGACTTCAGGGAGACGGCCTCGCCCCGCCAGGTGATCTCTCCGCCGTCGGGCTGGTGGGCCCCGGCGAGCACCTTGATCAGGGTGGACTTGCCGGCGCCGTTCTGGCCGAGGAGGCAGTGGACCTCACCGGCCTGGACCTCGAGGTCCACACCGTCGAGGGCGCGGACGCCCGGGAACGACTTGGTGATGCCGGACATGGTGAGCAGGGGTGGTTCTGGTGCCATGACGAATCCCCTCGGCGGGTGCGGCCGGTGAGCGGGCAGGGCGGGACGGGGGTACGGAAGCGGGTACGGGCGGCTCTGGGGCGCCCCTGGCGTCACGAGTGCCGGGGCGTACGGGTGGGAGCGGGCGTGGCCTGGGGGTGCCATGCGACCAGTGCGGGGCGCCGTTCGCGGCGCGGTGTGCCGGGTGGTGCGGGGGCGTGCGGGTGGTGCGGATGGTGCCGTTCGGTGTTGCGACGGTGCTGTGGTGCTGTGGTGCGTTACGGGTCGTCCGGCCCGGTCAGGCCGGCGAGAACAGGTGGTCGCTGATGAGCCGGGCCGCGCCGATGACGCCGGCGGTCGGCCCCAACTCGCCCAGCACGATGGGGAGGTTGCCGGTCGCGAGCGGCAGGGACTGCCGGTAGACCTGGGTCCGTACGCTCGCGAGCAGGGTGTGGCCGAGGCCGGTCACCCCGCCGCCGATCACGACGAGACCCGGGTTGAAGAAGCTGACGAGCCCGGCGATGACCTGGCCGAGGCGGTTCCCTCCCTCACGGATCAGGTCCAGCGCCGTGGCGTCACCGGCCGCGGCGGCCGCCGACACGTCCACGGCCGTGAGCTGCCCGGCGGCCTCCAGCCGGGTGGCGAGCTCCACCGACCGGCCGGCCCGCGCCGCGTCCTCGGCGTCGCGCGCGAGGGCGGCGCCGCTGAAGTGCGCCTCCAGGCAGCCGCGGTTGCCGCAGGCGCAGGCGCGGCCCTCGGGTGCGACCTGGATGTGGCCGATGTCGCCGGCGCTGCCGGTCGTACCGCGGTAGACCTCACCGCCCACGACGATGCCGCAGCCGATGCCCGTGCCGATCTTGATGCACAGGAAGTCACCGACGGATCGTGCGACACCGGCGTGCTGCTCGCCCATGGCCATCAGGTTCACGTCGTTGTCGACCATGACAGGGCAGCCGAGGTCCTGGCTGAGGGCCTCGCGTACGGGGAAGCCGTCCCATCCGGGCATGATCGGGGGCGCGACCGGCACGCCCTCGGGGTAGCGGACGGGGCCGGGGACCCCGATGCCCGCGCCGTCGAAGCCCTCCGCGAGGCCGGAGGCCTTGAGCTTGGCCGCCATCGACAGCACCTGCTCGAAGACGGCGACCGGGCCCTCGCGGACGTCCATGGGGTGGTTGAGATGCCCCAGGACCTCCAACTCGGCGTTGGTGACTGCGACATCGATCGACGTGGCGCCGATGTCCACACCGAGGAAGCGGAGCGCGGGCGCGAGCCTGATGTTGTGGGACCGGCGACCGCCACGGGAGGCGGCGAGCCCGTCGGCGACGACGAGTCCGGTCTCCAGCAGCCGGTCGACCTCGACGGCGAGCTTGGACCGGGACAGGTCGACCTGGTCCCCCAGCTGCGCGCGCGAGTTGGGCCCGCCGTCACGCAGCAACCGGAGCAGTCGCGCCTGATGCGCGTTCGCGGGTCGAGCGGTCATCCGTCTCACGTGCCCCTCCCCTCCCCTGGCCTTCGGCTGGGGACCCGGTCGACTGTGTCCGTCGAGCTTTCGAGGGGAACGTAGCAGCGCTTTACCGAACTGGGAAGAACTTGAGCACAGTTCCGGTCCAACTTTCTCCACACCCGGGACAAAGCTGATGGCTCGCTCGGGCCACATGCGGGGTCCGCCGCCGGCTGACCTGTGACAGCGGACCGCGTGGCAGCTGCCGACCGCGGTCCCGATCGGCCAGGCCGACCGACGTTCCCGGCCGGCGCCGGCCCGGGTCCGGGGGCGGGCGAACTGTCAAGGGCAGTCGATGTCGAAGGTGTTGCTCCACAGGAAGCCTGTGAGATCAACGGTGGCGGGGACCGTTCGGCCGTCCGTGGCGGTGAAGTGGAGCCTGAGGCCGGATATGCAGGGGATGGCTTGCCTTGCGGTCAGGTTCCCCTGGGAATCGGCGCTCCCGCCGAAGTTCGTCTCCTGCAGTTGATCGTCCACGACTCGCACTCTGACGTTGCTGCCCGCCTCGAATCCTGTGCCCTCCACGGTGAAGACCGCACCGCCACCGGATCCTTCCCGGCTCACCCGAATCTGTGGATTCGCGGTGTGCGGAACCGTGACAACAGGCCCTTCGGACGGCGTGTCGAAATGCAGACTGTCAAGCAGCCGGATCAGGGAGCGTACGGAGATCGGCGCCGTCAGATCGAGGGCGCGTGCCATCATGCGGATGTTTCCGTCCGGGCGGAACTGAGGCAGCACACCTCTGTCGCGGGCACTGTGGACGGCGCTTCGTAGTTGGGGCATCTCGATGTCCTTCCCGACGGTCTCCGGGCTTCCATGGCGGTCTGATTCCTGGATCGCCGCCGCAGCGATCACGCAAGGCTGACGAGTGCGAGCACCAGCCCCGTGCCCGAACTCAGCGGTGTCAGCGCCTTGCCGAGTACCGCGCCGAACGCCGCATCACGGTCCACGGCCGCCATCGCGTGCCCTGCCGTCGAAGAGGTGGTGAGCAGATCACCGACCCGGATGCCCCGGTCGGACGCGTCCGAGCGACACCACACCTTGCCCACGACGGCGATGTCCCGCCGCTCCATGTCTTCGGCCGGCTCACCGCCCCGGTCGAGGACGAGTGCCGGCACGCGGTCGCCCGCTCCGGAGACCACGCCGGCCACACGCGAGTCGTACTGCCGCACGCACGGCGCCAGCGCTCCGTCGTCGTCGAGGACGACGACCGTACCCGGACCGACCTCGTCGACGTCGGGGGCAGCGTCGGCCACGGCGAACTGCTCGGCCACGTCCCCTCCCGTCAGGATCAGGTCCCCGGTGACTTCCACGTCCCCGGCGAAGAACCCCGCCTTGCCTCCCGACATCGCTTGGCCGACGACACCGTTGTGACCCCTGCCGAACAGACCGTTCCCACCGTTGTCGTTGACGCCGGCCACTCCTGCCTTCGCCGCGTCCTTCCCGATCCCCAGGACGCCGTCCCCCGTCTCGCTCACCCCCACGACACCGCTGCCACCGGCGCCTCGCCCGTCTCCGAACAGACCGTTGTGGCCCCTGCCGAGGACGCCGTTGCCGCCGTTGTCGTTGACGCCGGCCACTCCCGCCTTGGCAGCGACCTTCCCGATCCCCAGGACGCCGTCTTCCGTCTCGCTCGCCCCGATGACGCCGTTCCCGGCCTGCCCGTGTCCGACGACTCCGCTGGTGCCCCTGCCGAACACGCCGTTCCCGCCATGGTCGTTCGCACCGGCCACGCCTGCCTTCCCGGACACCTTGCCGAATCCGAGGACGCCGTCCTCCGACTCGCTCACCCCGAGCACCCCGGCTTCGTTCTGCCCCGTTCCTTGCACCTGGACCATGGCTGACTTCCTCTGGCTGGGTCCGAACGAGTTGCGCCGGTCGGTGCGCCGGCGCCACCAGTCGTTCGCTGTCGTGTACGACGAGAATTGGCGTCTACGAGATCGGAGCCCATCGAGCCCGGAGGAAACCCTCTGACGGTTCCGAGTGGGCTTCTCGCGCCTGTCCGACAGGATCAGGCGTTGGCGTCGCCTCTATGTTTCAACCGTACCTCCGGTCGCGCCAAGCACAATCCGGCGACTGGTTACGTCTTCAACAGGGCCCATGAAGACGTGAGTTGCGGCTCGGCGCCCGCTCGGGCCGGCCGCCCGGCACGTCCGCGTGGGGCAGCCGCCCGGCGCGTCGGCAAGCGCCCCGCCGTGGCCCTCCGTGCCGGTGGCGCGGGCACCGGCCCGGGCGCCGGGTCAGGACTGTTCGTGCTGGTGGTAGGTCTTGCGGGTGTGCTCCGTGTGCGCCCGCATGACCTCCGTGGCCCGCTTCTCGTCCCGGGCCGAGATCGCCGCGATCAGTTCGCGGTGCTCGATCCACGACTGGCGTCCCCGCTGCCGGGCGACGGGGGTGTAGTACCAGCGGACCCGACGGTCGACCTGCCCCGCGAGCTCCGCCAGGACGAGGTTGCCGGCCAGCTCCATCACCTTGGCGTGGAAGGCCGCGTTGGTGGCGACCGCCAGGTCGACGTCGTCGTCCGCGACGGCCTGCTCCCCCTGGGCGCACAGTTCCTCGAGTGCCTCGATGCCGGCCGTGCCCGAGTTCGCGGCCGCGAGCCTGGCGGCCTCCGCCTCCAGCAGCGTGCGCACGGACAGGAGTTGGTCGGCCTCCGACTCGGTCGGCTCGTGGACGAACGCGCCCTGGGCGGGACGCAGATCGACCCAGCCCTCGGTGTTGAGCCGCTGCAGCGCTTCGCGCACGGGCTGGCGGGAGACGCCGAGATGACCGGCGAGCTCGCTCTCGACCAGGTGCTGGCCGGGCCGCAGCGCACGGGTGGTGATCAGTTCCAGCAGCGCCTCGTACACGCGCTCACGCAGCGGGCCGGGCCGTTCCAGTTTGGGCACGGTTCCCTGCGGCAGTCCTGCGGACAGCATCGGCGGTCCCCTTCCGGGCGATGGAGCGGGCGGTGACGGACGACAACAGCGATCGAGGAATTGGCTATCGTCTACAGTCTACCGAGCGCAATCGGGACCGACACCGAGACGCCGGTCACGTCGCCGGGTCCCGAACCGGTCACATCGGCCGTTTCCGAACGGGTCACAGCCCCCGTTCCCGAACCGGTCACATCGGCCGTTCTCCGAACAGTCGCAGTCCCCGTTCCCGAACCGGTCGCGCCGGCCGTTCTCCGACCCGTCGCCTCGCCACCGCGAACCGACCGGGCCGGCCCTCCCGCCCCGGTCGCCTCAGCCGTCGGCACCGACCAGCGGCAGCAGCCGCTCCAGGAAGACCCGCTGGCCGCCGACCAGCTTGCGCCGCGCCTCGTCCAGTCCGTACCACTCCGCCCGGTTGATCTCCGGGAACTCGCTGAACCGGCCCGAGCCCCTCGGCCACTCCATGGTGAAGGTCCCCGGCACGACGAGGGACGTGTCCAGGTCGCCCTCCAGCGCCCAGGCCGTCACGACCTTGCCGCTCGACTGGCGCGCCTCGCCGAGCGGATGCCACGGCCCCTCCGGGGCCTCGAGCCCGAGCTCCTCCGCGAACTCCCGTCGCGCCGCGGCCATCGGCTCCTCGTCGGGGGTGTACTCACCCTTCGGGATCGACCATGCCGCCTCGTCGCGCGACTCCCAGAACGGGCCGCCCATGTGCCCGATGAGTACCTCGACACCGGTTTCCCGCCGCCGCCACAGCAGCAGCCCGGCACTCCGCTTCGCCACCATGCCGTTCAGTGTGCCGCCCCGGACGTCAGGGGCAGCGGATGACCTGGCCCGCGTACGAGAGGTTCCCGCCGAAGCCGAAGAGCAGCACCGGGTCGCCCGACCGGATGTCCCCGCGCTCGACCAGCTTGGACAGTGCCATCGGGATCGAGGCGGCCGAGGTGTTGCCGGAGTCGACGACATCGCGGGCGACGACGGCGTTGACGGCGCCGATCTTCTGCGCGAGCGGCTCGATGATGCGCAGGTTGGCCTGGTGCAGGACCACCGCCGCGAGGTCCTCCGGCGCGACGCCCGCACGCTCGCAGACCTTGCGGGCGATCGGCGGCAGCTGTGTGGTGGCCCACCGGTAGACGGCCTGGCCCTCCTGCGCGAAGCGCGCCGGGGTGCCCTCGATCCGCACGGCGTGTCCCATCTCGGGGACCGAACCCCACAGCACCGGGCCGATGCCCGGCTCCTGCCCCTCGGGGGTGGCCTCCACGACGGCCGCACCGGCGCCGTCGCCGACGAGGACGCAGGTCGAGCGGTCGGTCCAGTCCACGATGTCGGCCATCTTGTCCGCCCCGACGACCAGCGCCCGGGAGGCCGCGCCCGCCCGCAGGGTGTGGTCGGCGGTGGCGAGCGCGTGGGTGAAGCCGGCGCAGACGACGTTGAGGTCCATCACGGCGGGCGAGCCCATGCCCAGCCGCGCCGCCACACGCGCCGCCATGTTCGGCGAGCGGTCGACGGCGGTCGACGTGGCGACCAGCACCAGGTCGATGTCGGCGGCCGTGAGCCCGGCGGCGGCCAGCGCCTTGGCGGCGGCGTGCGCGGCGAGCTCGTCGACCGGCTCGTCGGGCCCGGCCACATGGCGGGTCCGGATGCCGGCACGGCTGCGGATCCACTCGTCACTGGTGTCGACCATGGCCGCCAGGTCGTCGTTGGTGAGCACCTTGGAGGGCTGATAGTGCCCGAGCGCGACGACACGTGAGCCGGTCATGGATGGCGTTCTCCTCGCTCAGTGAGCAGGAAAGACCCAGTCTTGGCTGCTACCGACCGGTACGGCGGCACGTGATCCCACAGCTTCCCGCCCCGGACTTTGGAGCTTCCCGAAGGGTGCCCGGCGGCCGCGGGGCCCGGCGTGACGCGACCCTTGACCCTCCGAAAGGCATACTGTAGACAATATTCTGTCGACTTACCCTCCTCGCATTCCTCCCTCGCTCGGTCGTCAACCGAACGGAGAGCCCCGTGAAAGTCGCAGTTGTCGGCGCCGGAGCCATCGGCGCGTATGTCGGGGCCGCGCTCCACCGCGCCGGCGCCGAGGTCCATCTCATCGCCCGCGGCGCCCACCTCGCGGCCATGCGCCGCGACGGCGTCCGTGTGCTCAGTCCCCGTGGTGATTTCACCGCCCGGCCGAACGCCACCGACGACCCGTCCTCCGTCGGCCCCGTCGACCATGTCTTCCTCGGCCTCAAGGCCAACTCCTACGCCGCCTCTGGCCCGCTGGTGCACCCGCTGCTGCACGAACGCACGTCGGTCGTCGCCGCGCAGAACGGCATCCCGTGGTGGTACTTCCACGGCCTGCCCGGGCCCTACGCCGGCCGCCGCATCGAGAGCGTCGACCCGGGCGGCGCCGTCAGCGCGACGCTGCCGCCGGAACGCGCCATCGGCTGTGTCGTCTACGCCGCCACGGAACTCGAGGCACCGGGCGTCGTACGGCACCTGGAAGGCACCCGGTTCTCCATCGGCGAGCCGGACCGGACCGTGTCGCCGCGCTGTGTCGAGTTCAGCGACGCCATGATCGCCGGCGGCCTCAAGTGCCCGGTGGAACGGGACCTGCGCAACGACATCTGGATCAAGCTGCTCGGCAACATCTCCTTCAACCCGATCAGCGCGCTGTCCCGGGCCACGATGGCGCAGATCTGCCGCCACCGGGACACGAAGGCGCTGGTCGAGACGATGATGCACGAGACGCTCGAGGTCGCGGCCGCCGTCGGCTGCCGCCCGGAGATCTCCGTCGAGCGGCGTCTCGCCGGCGCCGAACGCGTGGGCGACCACAAGACGTCCACCCTCCAGGACCTGGAGAAGGGCAAGCCGCTCGAACTGGACGTGCTGCTCGCCGCCGTCGTCGAACTGGCCGCCCTGACGAGAACCCCCGTACCGAAGCTGTGCGCCGTGCACGCACTCGCCGACCTCCTCGCATCGACCTCGACCCCCTCCACAGGGAGCGCAGCATGAAGAAGAAGCCGCAGAAGCGGTATCCGAGGCTCACCCATCCACTGGTCCGCGGCGAAGACGGGCAGTTGCGCAGGGCGAGCTGGGACGAGGCGCTGGAACGGGCCGCGGCCGGTTTCCGGCAGACCCGCGAGGCGTACGGGCCCGATGCCTTCGCGATGCTCTCCTGCGCCCGCGCCACCAACGAGATGAACTACGTGGCACAGAAGTTCACCCGTGTCGTGATGGGCACCAACAACGTCGACTCGTGCAACCGCACCTGCCACGCGCCCAGTGTGGCGGGCCTGTCCGCGGTCTTCGGCTCCGGCGGCGGCACGTCCTCCTACGAGGAGGTCGACCACACCGACCTGATCGTGATGTGGGGCTCCAACGCCCGCTTCGCGCACCCGATCTTCTTCCAGCACGTACTGAAGGGGATACGCAACGGCGCGAAGATGTACGCGGTCGACCCGCGCCGCACCTCGACCGCCGAGTGGGCGGAGGGCTGGCTCGGCCTCAACGTCGGCACCGACATCCCGCTCGCCCACGCCGTCGGACGCGAGATCATCCACGCCGGCCTCGTCAACCGCGCCTTCGTGGAGCGCGCGACGACCCGCTTCGAGGAGTACGCGGAGCTGGTCGAGCCGTGGACGCCGAGCGCCGCGGAGAAGGTGACGGGCGTGCCGGCCGCCGCGATCCGGGAGCTGGCGCACGCCTACGCCACCGCCGAACGCGCCCAGCTGTGCTGGACCCTCGGCATCACCGAACACCACAACGGCACCGACAACGTCCGGGCGCTGATCAACCTCGCGCTGCTCACCGGTCACGTCGGCCGGTACGGCGCGGGCGTCCAGCCGCTGCGCGGCCAGAACAACGTGCAGGGCGGCGGCGACATGGGGGCGATCCCCAACCGGCTGCCCGGCTTCCAGGACATCCTCCACCCCGAGACGCGCGAGAAGTTCGAACGCGCCTGGGGCGCGGCCATCCAGCCCCGCTACGGCAAGACGCTGACCGAGATGTTCGAGGCGATGGAGAGCGGCGAGCTCCGTGCCGTGTACTGCATCGGTGAGAACCCGGCCCAGTCGGAGGCGGACAGCGGGCAGGCCGTACGGCGGCTCGAGGCGCTCGACCACCTGGTCGTGCAGGACATCTTCCTGACCAGGACCGCCGAGCTGGCGGACGTCGTGCTGCCCGCGACGGCGGGCTGGGCGGAGACGGACGGCACCACCACCAACAGCGAACGCCGGGTGCAGCGGGTGCGCGCCGCGCTCGTCCCGCCGGGCGAGGCCCGCGAGGACATCGCCATCATCTGCGACATCGCCGAACGGCTCGGCCACGACTGGAAGTTCGACGACTCAGAGGCCGTCTGGAACGAGCTGCGCTCGCTCTCCCCCGACCACTACGGCATGACGTACGAGAGGCTGGAGGAGCACCAGGGCCTCCAGTGGCCCTGCCCCGACGTCTCCGAGCTGCCGTCGAGCTTCCTGCACGGCAGGCTGTGGGAGAAGGACCCGGCCAGGCGCGGGGCACCCGCCGAGTTCGGGCTCGTGCGGCACGATCCGCCGGTCGACCTGACCGACGAGTCGTACCCGCTGCGGCTGACGACCGGGCGACGGCTCGACTCGTACAACACCGGGGTGCAGAGCGGCAGTTTCGCCTCGCCGCTGCGGCGCGGCGAATACATCGAGCTGTGCCCGGAGGACGCGGCCGCGTACGGGGTGCGGGCCGGGGAGGAGGTGCGTGTCTCCTCGCGGCGCGGCTCGGTGACCGCGCCGGTCTGGATCGACACCGGGCTGCGGCCGGGGCTCGCCTTCATGACGATGCACTTCCCCGACGAGGTCGACACCAACTCCCTGACCATCGAGGCGAACTGCCCGATCGCCGGCACCGCGGAGTTCAAGGCGTCGGCCGTCCGGATCGAGAAGCTGGTGCCCGCATGGACCTGAAGTTCACGGACACGGCGAAGGCGACGGACGAGGAACGGGACGCGGTCGACGCGCTGCTCGGGGCCCCGGGGACCGGCTGGGAGGGCGGCACCGGCCGCTCGTCCGACGAGCTGCGCTGGGCGCGCGGGGGCGCGGCGGCCAGGGAACGCCGGGACCTGCTGCTCCCCGCGCTGCACGCGGTCAACGACCGGGTGGGATGGCTGAGCGAAGGGGCGCTGGACTACATCTGCCGGCGTCTCACGGTGCCTCCGGCGGAGGCGTACGGGGTGGCGACGTTCTACTCCATGTTCTCGGTGCGGCCGCGGCCGGCGAAGGTGCTGCACGTGTGCACCGACCT
Organism: Streptomyces pristinaespiralis; assembly: GCF_001278075.1. GTDB lineage: Bacteria > Actinomycetota > Actinomycetes > Streptomycetales > Streptomycetaceae > Streptomyces > Streptomyces pristinaespiralis. The sequence goes on from NZ_CP011340.1 coordinate 1,481,442, forward strand.
GGCGTGCGCGGCGCGCGGCGGCTCCCTGTCGGCGGCCGACGCCGTCGGCCCGGACGTGTCCGTCCAGCCGAGCCCGTGCCTGGGCCTGTGCGAACGGGCACCGGCCGCCCTGCTGGTCAGGGCGGGGCGGTCCCCGAGCGCCCGCGGGGCCGAAGGCACTGAGGGGGATCCGGCCCGGCCGGCGCTCGACGGGCAGGGCGGCTCGGGGCGGAGTCCCGGCGAGGGGCGACCCGCGCACGCCACCGCCGTCGTCGCTCCCGCCACGCCCACCGCCCTCGTCGCCGCCACCACCGACCCGGAACGCGCCCCCGCGGAGCCCTCGGCCGGCGCCGCCGTCCCCCAGGCGGGGGACCCGGCGCTGACGCTGCTCGCACGCGTCGGCGTCGTCGACCCTGCCTCCCTCGACGACTACCGCGCCCACGGCGGCTACGCAGCCCTCCGGCGGGCCTTCGCCCTCGGTCCCGCCGGTGTCATCCGTGAGGTCACCGACGCGGGGCTCCTCGGACGCGGCGGGGCGGCGTTCCCCACCGGGCGGAAGTGGCAGGCGACGGCGTCGCAGGCCGATCATCCCCACTACCTGGTCTGCAACGCGGACGAGAGCGAGCCCGGCACCTTCAAGGACCGGGTGCTGATGGAGGGCGATCCGTTCGCCCTGATCGAGGCGATGACGATCGCGGGCTACGCCATAGGCGCCCACCAGGGCTTCCTGTATCTCCGCGGCGAGTACCCCCGCGCGCTCGGCCTCCTGGAGAACGCCATCGCCTCCGCCCGCGCCCGTGGGCTCCTCGGCGAGGACGTCCTCGGCCAGGGTTACGCCTTCGACATCGAGATCCGGCGCGGCGCGGGCGCCTACATCTGCGGCGAGGAGACCGCGATCTTCAACTCCATCGAGGGCTATCGCGGCGAGCCCCGCACCAAGCCGCCGTTCCCCGTGGAGAAGGGCCTGTTCGGCAAGCCGACGGCCGTGAACAACGTGGAGACGCTCGTCAACGTCCTGCCGATCCTCAACGGCCGGACGGAGGAGACCAAGCTGTTCTGCCTGTCCGGCAACGTCGCCCGTCCCGGCATCTACGAGCTGCCCTTCGGTGTGACCCTGCGCGAGCTGATCGAGCTCGCCGGGCCGCCGGACAGGATGCGCGCGGTCCTCCTCGGCGGGGCCGCCGGCAGCTTCGTACGCCCCGACGAGCTGGACATCCCGCTCACCTTCGAGGGCACCCGCGCCGCCGGCACGACGCTGGGGTCCGGTGTGGTGCTCGTCCTCGACGACACCGTCGAACTGCCGCGCGTCCTGCTGCGCATCGCGGAGTTCTTCCGCGACGAGTCCTGCGGCCAGTGCGTGCCCTGCCGGGTGGGCACGGTCCGCCAGGAGGAGGCGCTGCACCGCATCAAGGACCGTACGGGCGCCGACGCGGCCGGGGACATCGCCCTGCTGCGCGAGGTCGGCGCTGCCATGCGGGACGCCTCGATCTGCGGCCTCGGGCAGACCGCCTGGAACGCCGTCGAATCCGCCATCGACCGGCTGGGAGCCTACGAATGACCGCCATCCCCCTCCATATGCCGCGCCGGCTGGTCGAGTTCACCCTCGACGGCCAGGAGGTGCGGGTCCCCGAGGGCGACACGATCCTCGACGCCTGCCGCGCCGCCGGCAAGGACATCCCGACGCTCTGCCAGGGCGACACACTGACCCCCAAGAACGCCTGCCGGGTGTGCGTCGTGGAGGTCGAGGGCGCCCGGACCCTCGCCCCCGCGTGCTCCCGCCGCGCCGAGCCCGGCATGACGGTGCTGACCGACACGGAGCGCGCCCGGCACAGCAGGAAGGTCGTGCTGGAGCTGCTGGCCTCGTCCACCGACCTGTCCACGACGCCGCGCGCCGCCGAGTGGATCAAGGAGTACGAGGCCAAGCCGGACCGCTTCGGCCCGGACGCGGCCCGCCTCAACGAGGAACCGAAGATCGACAACGACCTCTACGTCCGCGACTACGACAAGTGCATCCTCTGCTACAAGTGCGTCGACGCCTGCGGTGACCAGTGGCAGAACACCTTCGCCATCGCCGTCGCGGGGCGCGGCTTCGACGCCCGCATCTCCACGGAGCACGACGCCCCGCTGACCGATTCGGCGTGCGTGTACTGCGGCAACTGCATCGAGGTGTGCCCGACCGGGGCGCTCTCCTTCAAGTCGGAGTTCGACATGCGGGCGGCCGGCACCTGGGACGAGTCGGCCCAGACGGAGACGACGACCGTGTGCGCGTACTGCGGCGTCGGCTGCAACCTCACCCTGCATGTGCAGGAGAATGAGATCGTCAAGGTCACCTCGCCGCACGACAACCCGGTGACCCACGGCAACCTCTGCATCAAGGGCCGCTTCGGCTACCAACACGTACAGCAGCGCTGATCGAACGAATGGGACTGATCGCCATGGGACGGGTCACCGAGCGCCGCCGCACCATCCGCATCAGGGACGGGGTGGTCACGTCCCGTCCCGACACCCTGGTGGCCGAGGAACCGCTGGAGATCCGGCTGAACGGCAAGCCGCTCGCCATCACCATGCGCACCCCCGGCGACGACTTCGCGCTCGCGGCGGGTTTCCTGGTCAGCGAGGGCGTGCTGCACGCCGGGTCCCAGGTGCGGTCGATCGTGTACTGCGCGGGCGCCAAGGAGGACGGCACCAACACGTACAACGTGGTGGACGTGGCGCTGGCGGACGGGGTCCCGGTCCCGGACATCACCCTCGAGCGGAACGTCTACACCACGTCGTCCTGCGGCCTGTGCGGCAAGGCCAGCCTGGACGCCGTCCGCACCTCCGCGCACTTCCCGATCGCCGACACTCCCCCGGTCCGGGTCGAGCCCGCTCTGCTCGCCGGCCTCCCCGACCGGCTTCGGGCGGCGCAGCGGGTCTTCGACCGGACCGGGGGTCTGCACGCGGCGGCGCTGTTCTCGCCGGAGGGTGAACTGCTCGACATCCGTGAGGACGTCGGCCGGCACAACGCGGTCGACAAGCTCGTCGGCCGGGCGCTGACGGACGACCGGCTGCCGCTGTCCCGGTCGATCCTGCTGGTCTCCGGGCGGGCGTCGTTCGAGCTGGCGCAGAAGGCGGTGATGGCCGGCATTCCGGTGCTCGCGGCGGTCTCCGCGCCGTCGTCGCTGGCGGTGGACCTGGCTGCGGAGACCGGTCTGACGCTGGTCGGCTTCCTGCGCGGCAACAACATGAACGTGTACGCGGGCGACGAGCGCATCGCCCTGCGCACTGGGGTCTGACGCGCCCCGCTGCACGGGATACGGACCCGGCCGGCGGGGAGCGCCCCCTGCGCCGGCCGGGTCCTTCCGTATGCGCGGCCGCCCGGCGGCTGTCCTGACCCCAGGCGAATTCCTCGGCGGAGGCCGACCATTTTCCGGCTCCGGCGGTGTCCATCCAGTACGTGCCCATCCGTACGAGAGGGACCGCCGAGAGAGAAGGAGCCCCCATGCGAGGGATCCCGCCGGACAGGGAAACCGATGCCGCGGCCCGGGCCCGGCACATGCCCGAGGACCTGGCGGCACGGGCGCGGAGCGGGGACGGTGAGGCGTTCCGCCGGCTCGTCGAGCCGTACCGGCGTGAGCTGCAGGTGCACTGCTACCGCATCCTCGGCTCGGTGCAGGACGCGGAGGACCTGCTCCAGGAGACGTTGCTGGCGGCCTGGCGCGGGATCGGCGGCTACGAGGAACGCGCGTCGGTGCGGACGTGGCTCTACCGGATCGCCACCAACCGCTGCCTCAACGCCCTGCGGGCCGGCGCCCGCCGCCCGCACGACCACGCGGTCCACCGAGCGGAGGTCCCGTTGCCCGAGCCGTCGCGCCGCCGAGCGGAACCGAGCTGGCTGGAGCCGTACCCCGATGTGCTGCTCGACGAGGTCGCCGACCACGTGCCCGGGCCGGAGGCGCGGTACGAGGCCAGGGAGTCGGTGTCACTGGCCTTCCTCGCGGCGCTCCAGCAGCTGCCGCCCCGGCAGCGCGCCGTACTGGTGCTGCGGGACGTACTGGGGTTCCGGGCCGCGGAGGTGGCGGACTTCCTCGGCACGACCGGGAACGCGGTGACCAGCGCGCTGAAGCGAGCACGGGGTGCGCTGGCGCACGAACTGCCGGGTCCCGACCGCGAGAGCGCTCCGCTGCCCGGCTCGCCCCGGGAACGCCGGATCGTGGACGACTTCGTCCGCGCCTTCGAGGCCGGTGACGTCGACGCGATCGTGACCCTGCTGACGGACGACGCGTGGCTGACGATGCCCCCGCTGCCGCTGGAGTACCAGGGCCCCGAGGCCATCCGGCGCTTCCTGTCGACGGTCGCGCTGCGCGACGGCATCCGGTACGTGCTGCTCCCGACCCGGGCGAACGGCCAGCCGGCCTTCGGCGTGTACGTGCGTGATCCGCGGACGCCGATCCTGCACGCCCACGGGGTGCTCGTGCTGACCCTGACCGGCGACCGGATCACCGCGCTCACCCGGTTCCACGACAACGCGCTGCTGACGAACTTCGGACTTCCACGATCGCTGCGGCCCGACCGGCCACGCACCGGCCGTGCGGAAGGGGAGAAGTGAGCACCGACGGCGGGCGGATGACGTCCGAGCAGGGGTGGGTACTGGGGCTCGCCTCGCTGGCGTCGTTCATGATGGCCCTGGACAGCCTGGTCGTGACGACGACGCTGAGCACCGTCCGGCAGGATCTGAGTGCGTCGGTCGAGTCGCTCGAGTGGACCGTCAACGCGTACAACCTGACGTTCGCTGTACTGCTGCTGACCGGAGCGGCACTCGGTGACCGGTTCGGCCGCCGCCGGACGTTCGTGGCCGGTCTGGCGGTGTTCACGGTCGCGTCGGCGGCCTGCGCGCTCTCCCCGGACATCGGCACGCTGATCGTGTCCCGGGCGTTGCAGGGTGTCGGTGCCGCGATGGTGCTGCCGCTGTCGCTCACGCTGATCAGTGCCGCGTTCCCGCCACGGCAGCGGGGCAGGGCGATGGGACTGTACCTGGGCATCACGGGTCTGGCGACGTTCAGCGGCCCGTTCATCGGCGGCGCTGTCGCCGAAGGACTGGCCTGGCAGTGGATCTTCTGGCTGAACCTGCCGGTCGGTCTGATCGCGATCGTGCTCACGGCGCGGCGCGTCGAGGAGAGCGTCGGCCCGAACACCCGGTTCGACCAGCCAGGGGTCGTCCTCGTGACCCTGGGCGCGTTCGGGATCGTCTGGGCCCTTGTCCGCGCGAACGCAGCGGGCTGGAGCAGCGCGGAGGTGCTGGGCGCGCTGGTGCTCGGTGTCGCGCTGCTGGCCGCCTTCGTGCTCTGGGAACGACGTACGAAGGCGCCGATGCTGCCGATGCGGTTCTTCCGTTCGCGGGCGTTCGCCACGGCCAACCCGGCGAACTTCCTGGTGTTCGCCTCGCTGTACGGCACGCTGTTCTTCCTCGCGCAGTACTTCCAGACCGTGCTCGGTGAAGGGCCGCTCGGCGCCGGACTGCGGCTCATGCCGTGGACCGCGACGCTGATGATCTGCGCGCCGATCGCCGGCAGATGGGCCGACCGGTTCGGCGAGCGGTGGTTCGTGGTCGGCGGGCTGTCGCTCCAGACCGTCGGTGCGACCTGGATCGCCGTCGTCGCCGACACCGACACGGGCTATCCCGAACTGCTGCCCGCGCTGATCATCGGTGGTGCCGGACTGACCATGGCCATGCCCGCGGCGCAGAAGGCGGTGGTCGGGTCGGTGCGGCCGAACGAGATCGGCCAGGCGTCCGGCGCGTTCATGATGCTTCGGATCCTCGGCGGGGTCTTCGGTGTCGCGGTCTCGGTCGCCGTCTTCGCGGGCGTCGGGGGCTACGGGTCGGCCGCCGAGTTCAGTGACGGCTTCTCGGCGGCGATGGGCGCGGTGGCCGTGTTCGCGTTCGCCGGCATGCTCGTCGCACTCGGTATCCCGGGCGGACGGCCGACCGCCGTGGCCGCGCCACCGCGGTCGACGGGCGCCGTGCCCCGGGCCGCGAGCGCCCCTTGGTCCTGTCCCGGGCCGGGACGGTGCCCCTTGGCCGTACCTCAGGCCGAAGTGCCCCTTGGCCGATGTCCAGGCTGCGCGTTCCCCTTGGACGAAGCTCGGACTGTGAGCCCCTTGACCGACGTGGAGGATATCGATGGCCGCTGACATGGCGAATCTGAAGACTCGAGCCGTAAGGCTCCGCGAACTGCACCACGGAGAGATGCTCGTCCTGCCCAACGTGTGGGACGCGGCGAGCGCGACGGTCGTGGCCGAAGCCGGGTTCCCCGCGGTCGCCACCGCGAGCGCCGCCGTCTCGGCGATGCTCGGGCACCCCGACGGGGAGGGCGCCCCGTGGCAGGAGATGTTCGCCGCGGCCGGCCGGGTCGCGAGGGCCGTGCCGGTCCCGGTCACGGTGGACGCCGAGGCGGGGTACGGGATGCGGCCGCGTGAACTGGTGGACCGGCTGCTGGACATCGGTGCGGTCGGCTGCAACGTGGAGGACACCGACCACCGGGCGGGCGGCCTCGCCGACGCGGGGGCGCACGCGCAGTGGCTGGCGGAGGTCCGCTCCGCGGCGGACGAGGCCGGAGTGCCGCTCGTGATCAACGCCCGCGTGGACACCTTCCTGCCCCGCAGCGGCACGCCGGAACCGGACCGGGTCGCGGAAGCGATCCGCCGGGGCCGGCTCTACCGGGAGGCCGGCGCCGACTGCGTCTACCCGATCGGCGTGCGCTCGAAGGACGACATCGCGACCCTCGTCACCGAACTGCCCTGCCCGGTCAACGGCAACACCGGTGAAGAACTGGACCTGGCCACGCTCCGGGAACTGGGCGTGGCACGCGTGTCCTACGGGCCACGCTTCTACCGGGCGGCCATGGCCGATCTGCGCACCAGTGTCCAGCAGTTGCTGACCTGAGCCGCCCCGCCGGCGCCCGCGGGTCGCCGGCACGGGGCGGCGAGCCCCGCTACCGCATGCGGGCGGCGCCCGACGGCGGCGGGATCATCTGGAGCGTGAGCGTCGCCGGCGGTTCGGCGATCCCCGGCCCGCCGGCCGCCGCCCACGCCAGCACGTCGTCGGTGGCGTCGTCGTCGAGCGCCCAGCCGATCCAGGCGGCACGCGCCCCGCGGCGGCGGCCCTCGGTCGACGGCTGCACGACGATGACATTGGCCTGACCGCACGGCCCGAGGCAGTCACTGGTCCGCACCGCGAGCCGCCCCCCGGACGCGGCGGCGGCGTCGCGCAGTCTGGCGAGCTGCCCGGCGTGGTCGGTACCGGGGTTCTTGCGTGCGTCGCCGCAGCAGCAGCCACGGCAGACGACGAGGGTGCAGGGGCGGGCGCCGAAAGGGCGTATGGCGAACGTCGTCACCTGGTGATCTTCGCAGCCGTAGGACCCGACCCGGGCGGGCGGGGCGTCCCTCGGCTGCTCGACCTGTCTCGCCCGGGCGGTTCCGTGGAGGTCGCCACCTCCTACGACATCGTGCGCCGCGACTCGGAGGCGTCGGCGCAGCCGATCGGCCCGCGTGCGTTCATCGGGTCTGCAGATCGGTGGACGCCGTTCATCGGGTCTGCAGCGCGGTGGACGCCCGGGTCCCGGTGCGCACGGCGGGCACGGTGCGGTCCGGGTCGTGGGACCTGCGCTTCGCGATCACCGCGCAGACCATCAGCTGCATCTGGTGGAAGAGCATCAGCGGCAGCACCGCGAGGCTCGCCTGCGCCCCGAACAGCACGGTCGCCATGGGCAGTCCCGCCGCGAGGCTCTTCTTGGAACCCGCGAACTGGATCGCGATCCGGTCCGCCCGCCCGAAGCCGAGGCGCTTCGCGCCGAACCAGGTGAGTGTCAGCATCGCGGCCAGCAGCACCGCTTCCACGGCCAGCAGGGCGCCGAGCCGCACCGGGGTGACCTGCTGCCATACGCCGGCGGTCATGCCTTCGCTGAAGGCCGTGTAGACGACGAGCAGGATCGAGCCCCGGTCGACGTACCCGAGCACCTTCTTGTGCCGTACGAGGAACCGCGCCACCCAGCGGCGCAGCAACTGCCCCGCGAGGAACGGAACCAGCAGCTGGAGCACGATCCGCAGCAGCGAGTCGGCCGAGAAGCCACCGGCCGTGCCGCCCAGCAGCAGGGCCGCCAGCAGCGGCGTGAGCACGATGCCGGCGAGGCTGGAGAAGGAGCCCGCGCATATCGCCGCGGGCACATTGCCCCGCGCCATCGAGGTGAAGGCGATCGACGACTGGATCGTGGAGGGCACCAGGCACAGGAACAGCAGTCCGCTGTAGAGCTCGGGCGTGAGTACGGCCGGCTGGAGCCCGCGGGCGGCCAGTCCGAGCAGCGGGAAGACCACGAACGTGGCCGCGAGCACGGTGACGTGCAGCCGCCAGTGCCGCAGTCCGTCGAGCGCCTCGCGTGTGGACAGCCGCGCGCCGTAGAGGAAGAACAACAGCGCCACCGCGCCGGTCGACGCCCCGCCCGCGACCTCGGCCGCCCGGCCGGAGGCCGGCAGGAGTGCCGCGAGGGCCACGGTCCCGAGCAGCGCCAGGATGTACGGATCGATCGGCAGCCAGGACGGCAGGCGCGGGGTGCGGCGGCTCATGTGCTCCACATTGCTTTCGGTTCAGGACGTGCCCTCTCCATGCTCCTCCTGGAACGGCCGATCGGGAATCCCGTACACCACACTCACTGTCATCACATTTCATGATGATCGTCCCACGGTGATGCCTCGCGGTGCGCGCCCCCCGCGGCCCGCCGTGCCGAAAGCCCCGCGAGTGCGCGGAGAGTGGGCTGTGCCCCGCGCATCGTGTCGGGGAAACGCAAGTCGAGTGCGTCGGGGAGGGTGTGCTTCCAGAAGTGGTGCAGCGGCTCGAGCCACTCCTCGTCCTGGCCCTGAGCGGCGAGTTCCCCGATCAGCTCGAGCTGGCGCGGCGCCACTTCGAGCACGAGGTGGCGGAACAGCGGCGCCGGGGGAACCGGCGTGGCCGCCAGGCCTTCGGGCTGCGTCCTCATCAGGAGCTCACACGCCTCCTGGCCGAGCAGGGCCGACTTCTCGTAGGCCCGCAGCAGGCTCCCCCAGCTGGACAGACGCGGGCTCAAGGACTCCAGCGGGAGCGTCAGGGTGGAGGCGTCGCCCTCCGCGAGGCGGATGCGGATCTGCTCCGGCGAGTCGGGCGACCCTGCCACGTCGACCTGGCCGTTCCACACCGCACACAGGATCCGGTGCAGGATCCGGCACCGGTCCTCCTCGGTGCCGACCAGCCAGTCGTCGCGATAACCGAGGCGCTGGCGCCAGTGCAGAAAGTCGTCGACGCCTGCGGCGTCCCTCGCCCCTGCCCACAACCGCAGCACCTGCCGCACCTCGGAGACATCCGTGAGGCTCATGCCGCTTCGGAAGAGCACCACGGTGACCGACTCCGTGTCGACGGCCCTGAACTCCGGCACCGTCCCGTACGGCAACCTCACGTCGCGCGCCAGGAGAGACGCGACGGCCGAGTCCGCCGCGGTCTGCGGGTAGGTGACGAGAACCTTCAGCTGACCGGTGCCGTCGGGCTCGAAGCCGACCGGCAGCAGTCCTGCCAGCTCGTGGCGCAGCTGGTCGAGCCAGTGCGGGCCGACGGCGGTGTTCTCGTCGCCGGCCGCGGCCTGCAGCAGTACGCCGAGCGAGGGCAGGAGCGGGCGGTCGTCGAACGCGCTCGATTCGCCCAGCAGTCGCTTGACGCGCCGTTCGACGACCTGCTTGATCTCCTGGACGCCGGCCTGCGGCGAGCGGCGCACCGACTCCAGGGCACGCACCCAGTCGTGCGGCTGGATGATCCTGGCCAACAGGCCCGCTGCGTCCTGATGCTCCGGAAGGCCCTCGTGAGCAAGGAGCCGGCCGAACACCTCGTCGTAGAAGGCGGCGAGCATCCACTGCGGCGGCAGAAGGTACCGGACGCCCACTCGATCCTGGCGGTAGAGCTCGTCGCGGCGCTCGACGAAGTGCCTGCGCTCGTCCTCCTCATGGCCGCGCAGCGCCTTGACCAGCTCGCCTGTCTCCCTGGTGGTACGCAGCAGCGACGGCCGCCAGCGCGACTCCTGGTCCTTCCACCCGCGGTGCCACTTCTGCCGGCCCCGCCACTCGTACCAGGCGTCCTGCTCGTCGAGGGTGCTCTGCACCTGAGGGTCGCCCCACCGGGCCGGTACGAGCCCACCCACCGATCGTCTGATCGGCCGGATCTCCGGACGGACGGTGTCCACGCCCTCCACGCGTGCTGGATCGTGCGCACGGTTGCCGAGCACTCCGGCGAAGCCGAGCTCCGCCACCTGCTGCGGGTGCCCCGGCAACCCGGTGAGCAGCCTCTCCAGCCGGAACGGACCGACTTCGCCGATGAGTTCACGGGCGACCAGGTCCGGCCGGAAGCGCTCGGCCAGTCGGGGGACCTCCACGTCCAGATCGCGCTGCAGGCGTCCGAGCGCGTCCTCCATGTCGCCGAGCCGGTCGCGCAACGCCCGCGCGATGGCCCTCGTGCCTCTCGGCAGCAGGTCCGGCGACGGCACGGTGGGAACCTCCCGTGCCCACAGCGGGCCGATACCGGAGCGGTCGAACATTTCGCGCACCCGTTCGGCGCCGTCGTCGGCTGCCCTGCCCGCCTCCTCGTCCATCGCCCGCACGGCCTGCGCCAGCAGCCGGTTCGCGACGATCTCCGCCAGATCGCCGACCGGGACGGACAGCGAAGCGGCCAGGCTGGTCGACAGGGGCCGGAGCCCGATCCCGGTCCGGGACACCGTGGCGCGCTCGACGCTCCTGTTGGCGAAGTTCGCCGCGAACGACGGGAACTCGTCCGCGGCGAAGTCCCGACCGCGGGACTCCAGTCCGGTGCCGATGAGTGATGTCACCGTCGCGATGACCGAGCGCCGCAGGTCGTCCGGCTGCATCCCTTTGCTCCGACCGAAGAGGATCGCGGTCTGGACCGTGGACGGGCTCAGCCTGACAAGTGCGTCGCCGGGGTACCGCACGGACGGTGAACCCCCGCTCAGGACGTCTCCGAAGTCGGCGCTCGCAGCGGGCGCGTTCTGGTCGTCGATCAGCCGTGCGAGGTCGACCAGTGCTCGGGCGGCGTTGAGCTCCGCCTCGCGTCCGCCACCGGCGTCCGACGGGAACGCGGAAGGCATCACCACCAGTGGATAGATCCTGACATTGGGGAACCTGGACCTTCGGAACTCGTCACCGATCAGGTGGAGGAAGTCGTAGAAGACCCCCGCGCCGGTGCCGCCCGCGACGGAGAACGCCACGAACACGTCGCACCCGCGGATGGCCCGGCCTCCCACCTCCCGCAGGTCGCCGGCCGAGTTCGCGAGGGCTCCGATCGCCTGGCGCAACTGACCCAGCGCCGACCCCGGTCCCTTGGACATCGCGGCGAAGAGCGACGCCCTGCCCACGGTCGGCAACTGCCCGGCGCCGTGGCGCAGGGGTGCCACCCTCGGCTGCCGCTCCTTGGGCGGCAGCCAGTGACGGGTCTCCTCGTGGAGCGCGACCCGCAGCATCCGGGCAACTTCCGGCGAGCTGTCGTAGGGCGGGAGCAGCGCCTCGAGAACCCTCGAGTTACTGGCGTGAGCGGGGCGGTGGTTCCTCTGGACGCCGTCCGCCAGCCGCTGGATCTGCGACTCACTCATGTCCGCGTACACGAACTGCAGGAAGTCGGGCAACTGGAACGGCAGCCGACGGCCCCCTGCGACCAGCCTCGTGCCGTCGGGACCGCACAGGCCACTGCGCAGGGCATGTTCGAGAGCGGCCCCGATGCGCAGTCCGGTACCGCCCAGGCCGACGAACAGCATGGGCTGATGGACCAGGCCGAAGGTCGGCGTCCCCCCGCCGGCGCGCGGCGACGCTTCCAGCTCGGCAGGCCGGGGTGACCGCCAGGGCTCACCCTCCGGCGCCGGCTCCCGAGCTGACGGCGGCGGGGTGACGGGCGCGGCGCTCCCGGTTCCTGTGCCGGCGCCGAGCCGTCTCAGCACCTCGACGGGCACCACCGCGAAGGGCTGTCGCGCGGTGTCGAGCATCTCCTCCCCCTGCCCCTGCGGCGAGGGAAGCAGGGCCGTCGTGTCGCGGGTCCGTCCCGCGGACTCGGCAACGTAGGCGGACACCTGTTCGTGCACCCGTACGGTCTCCGACGCACGGATCGTTCCGAGCAGTACGTCCCGGACTCCGGGGACGAAGTCGTACGGCGTGCGGGCGGCCTCCTCCGCGGCGCCGAGCTTCCGGATCAGTCCGCTGACGAACACTTCGGCGAGATGGGCGGGTCTGGTGCCCGGAAGCATGGTGTGCTGGACCAGCCTCATGACCGGCAGTGTGAGCGGCGCCGCCGCCAGATAGCCGGCGAGCCTGAAGGCCTGTGGCGAAGCCGCGGACCTGAACGCTCCGACCAGGTCGGCGGCGGTCGCTCCGCCCGCTTCCCCCAGTGCCGTGCCGCCGGCCCACGGCCGGCCGGGTCCGTCCCGTCCTCGCGTCGGCGTGGTGGCCACCATGGCGTCGATGCCGCCGTGCGCGGCGCCGGTGACCAGCCGGGCCCACGAAGCGAGCCAGTCCGGCTCGATCTCCAGCACCGGCACGGGCATTCCGATCTGCTGTCCCGTGAGGGGGGTCGCACCGTACGGCTCGGCGATCAGGCCGGTGTTGGGGATGCCCGGCGCGGTGGAGTGGACTCGGGCGGCCACCGGGCCGGCTCCCGTCCGGTGCCACAGACGCTGGGGCAGCGGCTGGAGGACGGCGAGAGGCCCGGTGCGCCCCCAGAGGCGGAGCACGTCGTGCGCCTCGCCCGACCACCAGATGTCGTCGACACAGTCGCTGACGACCAGAACCGCCTGCCTGCCGGACGGGTCGACCAACTCCCGCGGGCTGTGCAGGCTGTCCGTCGGCACGGCTCGTGCGGCGACACCGAGCGTCCCGTCGCCACCCCGTCCCAGGTGCCAGAGGCGCACGTCCCGGAAAGCGCCGAGACGTTCGAACAGCTCCCGCAGTTCGTCCACCAGCGGACGCCACACGGCCATGGAGGAACCGGCGTCCACCACGATCAGGAGACTGAGCCAGCGCTCCGGTGCGGGCAGCAGGAGCGGCAGGACCAGACGCTCGTCGGCGATACGGTCCGCGGTCGCCGTCTCGTCGAGAATCGTGCGGCGTGCCGAGGGCACCCGGCGTTTGAGCGGCCGGAGAGCGCGGAGCAGCTCCAGTCCACCGGGCAGGGCGGCGGCCGCAGGTGAGCGCACCGCCGACGCGTTCGTGAGCCCGCCGGGTCCGTCCGCTTCCGCGGGCTCCGGCGGATACAGGAAGGCGTCGTCCGCGGGCGCCGGGTCCGGCGCCGGGTCCTCCTGCCGGGGCGGCGCGCTCACGCTCTCATGGACCGGTTCGGGACCGGGGCCGCCCTGACCGGCCGCGTCGCCGGCCGGAGGGGCGGCATCGGCGCCGACGGGCCGGAGGTCGTCCCCGGTCACCGTGCCTGCCGCCTCGGCGATCCTGGCAGCGAGCCATACGGCCTCGGCGACCTCCGTGGCCGTGGCGCCGATGTCCGCGGCGTCCAGCGCGGCGACGAGGCGGTCGACGGACATCGCTACGCCGATGTGGCGCGCAGGTGACGCAACAGCTGATCGGCGAGTTCTTCCCGCCCCCGGCCGCCCTCGCGGGCGGCGTGGAAGGTCAGGTAGAGCGCGTTGAGCAGCTGATCCGTCGCCAGGTCGCCGTGGTTGCGGCGTTCCAGGAAGCGGTCGACGAGATCCACGGCCGTCTCGCTGATCTCGTCCCCGAGGCGGGCCCGAACGATCCGGGTGAGCTGTTCACGGTCGGGCGGCCTGATGTCGACGACGATGCAGCGGCGCAGGAAGGCGGGCGGGAATTCCCGTTCACCGTTGCTGGTGAGCACGATGACGGGAAAGGACCGGCAGCGCACCTGCCCGTCGCACACCGGGACCGGCGCTCCCCCGTCTGCCGTGCTCACATGGACGGTCGGCCGGCTCCGGGCCGCTCTCACGAGCTCCGGAATCTGGTAGTCACCCGACTCGAACACGGTGAGCAGGTCGTTGGGCAGATCGATGTCCCCCTTGTCGATCTCGTCGACGAGCAGGGCGCGTGGGCGGGAGTAGGGCAGCAGGGCGGTACCGAGCGGGCCCAGGGTGATGTACCTGCCGATGTCGATGTCGGCGTCGCCCTTGTTCAGGCTCACGTCGTGCAACCGGCTGATCGCGTCGTACTTGTAGAGCCCTTCCTGGAGCGTGGTCCGGCTGGTGACCGGCCAGCGCAGCACGGGCCCGAGATTCAGCTCGTAGGAGATCGCGAGAGCGAGAGTCGACTTCCCGACTCCCGGTTTGCCCGTGACGAGCAGGGGGCGCCTCAGATAGAGGGCCGCGTTGACGAGGTCCAGCACGTCCGGGTCGGCACGGTAGAGCTTGGCCCGCTCGATGTCCGCCGGTTTCCAGCCCCCGACCACCGGCGGAACGACGGGTCCGTCGTCGAAGACACGCCAGCTGGGCGGGGCCGGGAGGGTGTCGATCCCGTCGTGCGGCACCTCGGTGCCGCGGAAGACTCGCCAGTCGCTCACCAGCGCTGCTCTCCTTTACCGGGTCGTCGTGGTGTTCTCTGCTCCGCCGGGAGCTGCGCCGTGGCTCCGTCCGAGGGCCCGGCAAGGGCCGGCGCACCGGCGTCGGGGGCTGCGCGGGTGGGGTCGTCCCACAGCAGAGTGAGGGCCCGCCCGCAGTGATCGGGGTCCTGTCCCCTCGTACGCGCGTCGATGCGCAGCTTCTTCACCAGCCTTGGCAGGTCGGAGAGCGGCTGCCCCGACATCTGCTGTGCGACCGAGCGCTGGAAGCGGTCACCGGCGCACATCCCGCCGGGCCGCCCGCCGCCCGGCGGGGTGCCGGCCCCCGGTGTCTCGTTCCTTCCCCGGAGTGTTCCGGGCACGAGGTCCGGGGCCAGATGGCGGCGGGGACACCCGCGTACAGTGCGGCCTCCAACGCCAGCTTCGCCGTCCCGCTGTCGGGCTGGTAGGAGATCCCCAGGACCGACAGGGACTCGGTGCTCATGAGGGTCGCGAACATCTCGCCGATGTCGCTGTCGTCGTGGCAGTCGACCCAGTCGACGATCGCGACGTCCTCGTGCGCCCCGGACTGGAGGCGTCTCCACCGGCTCACCCAGTTCCCGTGGGTCACCGGCGCCCGGTCCGACGCGCGCAGCACGACGACGAACATGGTTCCCAGCGGGGCCCAGGCATTGCCGAGATCCCATTCGTCCACCATCGCCTTGGCCAGCAGCGGAGTCGGCAGAGCGAATTCGATCACCAGGTTCTCTGCGTACTCCCGCATCTGCGCCACCGTCTGCGGCAGCATCTTGCGCACGTGGTCGCGCGCCTGACTGAACGTCAGTCCGGTGTCGAGACAGAGGACAGGCACGGACTCGCCGCTCGTGTCGGTGCGCTTCCACATGCTGAGCAGGTAGCGACGCCGGTTGGACCCGAGCGGGGACAGCCGGACCTCGATGGACGAGTAGCGGGGTCCCCGCACCGGCTGCGAACCGACGGTCTCCTCGGGGGGTGTGTAGGGCTGCCCCAGCCGTGACGCGATGGCGGCGGGCAGGTCCCGGATCCGGTCGGGGACCCCCGTCGTCCCCGCCGGGTCGATCCGTCCCTGGTGGCCGCGGGACCCACGGGCCTGCTCGGCCCTGACCAGTTCGACGAGACGCACCAGTGGATGGACCGCTCCCAGTTGGGCGGGCTGCGCATCGGCGCATTCACGGACCAGCGCCGTGAAGTCCTCCAGAGGCTTGTCCGGTGCACGACCGAGTCTGCCGACCGCCTGCCAGTACAGCGCGTTGGGGTCCATGCCCAGCCCGGCGGCGGCAGCCACCAGTTCGCGGCGTTCCGCGTGCGACAGCAGCCGGCGATGAGCGGACTCGTGCCGCAGCTCTGTGACCAGGTCCCACAAGTGGTCGTCCGGCCGGTCCGCGTGCTGGTTGTCGGCCCACACGTCGGGGAAGCGATCGCGGACGGCGGAGGCGGGCAGCGCGAGCCCGCCCAGGTCCCAGCCGTCCTTGCGTGTTGTCGTGACCAGCCCCACGACCCGCCCCAACGTCGGGTCCAGCAAAGGCCCTCCGGACATTCCCGGGGCCAGCTCCCCGCCCTTGACCTTCAGCATCTCGTGGCCGTCATATGTGTGCGGTGATTCGAACTCGACGGTTGCACCGCCCAGTTGGGGACTGCCGCGTTCGTACACGGCACTGAAGCCCGCGGCGTAGAGCCGGCTCCCGAGCGCGGGGACGGCATCCGACAAAGGTAGCCACGAGTGGCCCCGCGGCGGTTCCGGCAACGTGATCACGGCAAGGTCCGGGTAGCGCCAGAGGCGCTCACCTTGGTGCTCGGCCGGCTCTGCCCGCACCGTCCCGTCGTAGTACCCGCCCGCCCACTGCACCCGGACACGGTCGGCGGTGCGGACGGAGCCCGAGCCGGCGCCCGCCGGGCTCACGACATGGGCGCAGGTGAGCACACGTCCCGGCGCGGCCAGGAACCCTGTTCCGCCACGAATACCGTCGCCGCGCACGCGGACGACGAACTGCCCTACGAGGGTGAGGAACGATCCCAAGGCGTCCAAGTGCGTTCACTGCCCGGCCGTGGGTGCGTCCTTGTGCCATTCGAGACGCACACGGATGGTTGCCTTCGCTTCCGAGTCGACCAGCAGACACACCATGCGTGAGCCCTTGAGCGCCATTTCGAAACCGAGCTCGACCTCGGCCACATCCGGTGCCGCCGCTTCGAGCGCGCGGTGGACTTCTGCGGCGACACCGCGGATCGTGCTGCTGACCGCGGAGAAACTCAATGCCTCGCGCAACCCGACGTTGGCCGGCCCCTCGTCGAAGTCCTCTGCTGCCGTGTCGCCGTGAACCTGGCCCGCCCTGACCAGTACCGTGCCTCCGCCGGGCAGGTCCAGTTCGACGATCTCGGCATCCTTCACTGATCTCCCCCTCGACACAGCGGGCCACCGGAGCAGGTGGTCGTCCGGATGATTGTGGCGCATGGAGGTCGACCGAGTGGGCCGGTTGGCCGGATACGGGAGGGCGGCGCCGGCCGCCCGGCGTCGCGGCCGACGGGCGGTGGAGGACCGGTGGACGGTGGGCGACCGGTGGACGGGCGCGGACGCTTCCGGCCCGCGCGAGGACGGGCGGGTTAGCCTCTGCCGCATGTACGACCCCACCCAGCTCCGCACCTTCCTGGCCGTGGCCCAGACGCTGAACTTCACCCAGGCCGCGCGCCGGCTGGGGCTGCGCCAGTCGACGGTCAGCCAGCATGTGCGCCGGCTGGAGGACGCCACCGGCCGTCCGCTGTTCAGCCGGGACACCCACAGCGTGGAACTGACGGAGGACGGCGAGGCCATGCTCGGCTTCGCCCGCACGATCCTCCAGGCACAGGAGCGCGCCGCCGCCTACTTCACGGGCACCCGGCTCCGCGGGCGGCTGCGGTTCGGCGCGTCGGAGGACTTCGTACTGACCCGGCTGCCGGAGATCCTCGAGGCGTTCCGCCGCGACCATCCCGAGGTGGACCTCGAACTCACCGTGGAGCTGTCGGGCACCCTGCACAAGCGGCTGGAGGCGGGCCGGCTGGACCTGGTGCTCGCCAAGCGGGGCCCCGGCGCCACCCACGGCGAGCTGGTCTGGCGGGACCGCATGGTGTGGATCTCGGCCGAGGGGCTGCGGGTGGATCCGGAGCGCCCGTTGCC
This sequence comes from Streptomyces pristinaespiralis, assembly GCF_001278075.1. Classification (GTDB taxonomy): domain Bacteria; phylum Actinomycetota; class Actinomycetes; order Streptomycetales; family Streptomycetaceae; genus Streptomyces; species Streptomyces pristinaespiralis. The sequence goes on from NZ_CP011340.1 coordinate 1,499,150, forward strand.
GCTGATCCTCTTCCCGCCGCCGGCCGTCACCCGGGCGCGCGCCCTGGAGGTGCTCGAACAGTCGGGCCGGTCCTGGCGCATCGCCTGCACGAGCGGCAGCCTCAGCGGGCTGGTGGCCGCCGCCCGCGCCGGTCTGGGCGTGATGGCCCACACCCGCGGCCTGATCCCGCCCGGGCTCGTGACGGTGCCGGACCGGGCGGGGCTGCCCGAGCTGGGCACCGTCGACTTCGTGCTTCTCCAGGGTCGTCGCAGGGACGCCGCCAAGGAGGCCGCCGAGGCGCTGGCGGCCTCGCTGCTGGCGGCGGGCGACCGGCTGCACGGTCCCGTGCCCGGCTGACCACGGCGGCGGCCCCGGCGAAGGACCGAGGTGCACCGCAAACGCGACGGAAGCGTTCCCTCCGGTACGGACCGGGACAGCCGCCCGTAGAGCGGCGGTGATCACGCCGTACAGATTCCGTGGAGATTGGGGGCCGCACTCCTTACCGACGGGTCAGTATTCCGCTCCCGTGCGGTCGTCCGCTCCCCGCTCACCACCGCTGACCTGTGTCTACGTCTTTTGTCCACAGTGGACGAGGACCCTCCCGCCCGATGAAATCGTGGGGTACGGTCACGGCGCTGTGCGGAGCGCCACAAGGAGCAGCCATTGCGCGAGTTCACTGTCCCACCCCTGGCCGCGGCGCCTCAGGTCGGCGGACTTGCGGACGCGGTCTTCGACCATGCCTTCGACGACCCCGACCACGTCGCGCTCGGCCGCAAGGACAGTGAGGGCCGCTGGCAGGACGTGACGTCGGCGCAGTTCCGCGACGAGGTGCTGGCCCTCGCCAAGGGGCTGCTCGCGCACGGCGTCCGGTTCGGCGACCGGGTCGCCCTGATGTGCCGGACGCGCTACGAGTGGACGCTGTTCGACTTCGCGCTGTGGACCGTCGGCGCCCAGTCCGTGCCGTTGTACCCGACGTCGTCCGCCGAGCAGGTCTTCTGGATGCTGCACGACTCCGAGGTCTCCGCGTGCATGGTCGAGTACGAGGACCACGCCATGACGATCGGTTCGGTGATCGACCGGCTGCCGCTGATGAAGCGGCTGTGGCAGCTGGACGCGGGCGCGGTGGAGGAACTGGTCGCGGCGGGCGCGCACATCGACGACGACGTGGTGCACCGGCACCGGCGTGCGGTGACGCCCGACTCGGTGGCGACGATCATCTACACGTCGGGCACCACGGGCCGTCCCAAGGGCTGCGTGATCACCCACTCGAACTTCATGTTCGAGGCGGACACGATGATCGGCCGGTGGGAGCCGGTGTTCCACTCCAAGGCGGGCGACGAGGCCTCCACCCTGCTGTTCCTGCCGCTGTCGCACGTCTTCGGCCGGATGGTCGAGGTGGCCGCGATCCGCGGGCGGGTCAAACTGGGCCACCAGCCGGTGCTCCAGGCGAGCGCGCTGCTGCCCGACCTGGCCGCCTTCCGGCCCTCGTTCATCCTGGCCGTCCCGTACATCTTCGAGAAGGTCTTCAACGCCGCCCGCCGCAAGGCGGAGAGCGCCGGCAAGGCGGGGGCCTTCGACAAGGCGGTCGAGGTGGCCGTGAAGTACGCGGAGGCTCTGGAGCACCGGGCCTTCGGGCTCGGCCCGGGCCCCTCGGCCGGTCTGCGGATGCAGCATCAGCTCTTCGAGAAGCTGGTGTACGGGAAGGTCCGCGACGCGATGGGCGGCCGGGTGCGCCACGCGATGTCCGGCGGCTCCGGCATGGACCGGCGGCTCGGTCTGTTCTTCGAGGGTGCGGGGGTCACGATCTTCGAGGGCTACGGGCTCACCGAGTCGACGGCCGCCGCCACCGCGAACCCGCCGGAGCGCACCCGTTACGGCACCGTGGGCCTGCCCATCCCCGGTACGACCGTGCACATCGCGGAGGACGGCGAGGTGTGGCTGCACGGGGGGAACATCTTCCAGGGGTACCTGGGCGACCCGAAGGCCACCGACGCCGTGCTGCACGACGGCTGGCTCGCCACCGGCGACCTGGGCGCGCTCGACGAGGACGGCTATCTGACCATCACCGGGCGGAAGAAGGAGATCCTGGTGACCTCCGGCGGCAAGAGCGTCTCGCCCGCCGGCCTGGAGGAACGGGTGCGCGCGCACCCCCTGGTGGCGCAGTGCATCGTCGTCGGCAACGACCGGCCCTACATCGCGGCGCTCGTGACCCTGGACCAGGAGGCGGTCGAGCACTGGCTGGCCATCCAGGGCAGGCCGCTGCTGCCGCCCGCCGAGATGGTGCGCGACCCGGACCTGGAGATGGAGATCCGCCGCGCGGTGGTCGCCGCGAACACCCTGGTCTCCAAGTCCGAGTCGATCCGTACGTTCCGGATCCTGGCGCATCCCTTCAGCGAGGAGCACGGGCTGCTGACGCCGTCGCTGAAGCTGAAGCGGAAGGCGATCGAGAACGCCTACTCCGCCGAGGTGGACGCCCTCTACGGCTGAGCGGGCCTCAGACGAGCTGGTAGGCCCGCATACGGGTGAGCAGCATGTGGCAGTTCTGCAGGGAGCCCGAGGTGTCGCCGAGCGAGCGGTAGATGCCCCACTTGGGGCGCACCCGGTCGGCGAGGAAGGTGTCGACGCCCGACCTCGACGTGTCGATCACCGTGGCGCCGCCGCTCTTGAGGATCCAGCGGACGGTGCCGGACGTGCCGTCGCCGATCTTCATCCGGAGGTCGACGTCGGTCCACCTGTCGTGGAGGGGCCCGAGGTCGGTACGGCCCACGAGGACGTCACCGGTGAACACCTTGAGCTCGATGGTCTGCACGCCGCCGACGCGCCGCAGCGACTGGACGACGATCGGCGAGGTGCCGGTGCCCGGCTGCTTCATCTGCATGATGTGGGTGAAGGTGGTGGTCGCCTTGAGGGAGCTGGGCAGGAACATCGAGTAGGTGATCCGCCAGGTCTGTCCGGACGTCCAGCGCAGGTAGGAGTCGCCGTCGCGGCAGCCGGTGACCTCCTGGCGCTGCCGGTCGGTACTCGTGTCGCGGTCGACCGTGTGCATGGTGAAGCGGAAGTTGTCGCCCTCGGTGCGGATGTGGGGCGCGCCGGACGGGTGGGAGCCGGCGCGGTCGTCCTCGATCGTCTCGAAGGCCCGGAGGCCGTCGCGGCTCGCGGAGGGCGACCAGCGCAGTTGCCAGGAGGCGGCGCTCGCAGGGGTCGCGGGCAGTCCGGCCGCGACCGCGCCGCCGAGTGCCGCGCCGAGCACCGCCCTGCGGGATGCGTTCATGTGGATGGTCCTTCCGTTCGGGAGAGGTGGCCGGGAACGGCCGGCAGCACGCTCTCCTCCCTGGTCCTCCATGGCGTGGACCTGCCTTCCTGAGGGGTGGGGGGTCAGGAGTGCCGCTGGACCGGGCACATCGAAACGGAGTTCATGTCGATGTGCATCGTTCAGGCATGTGAAGGAGAGTCCCGCGTCGACGTGCTGCGGTCAACGGTCCGGACCGAGGAGGACGGAGCGGTATCGCGCCAACTTCGAAGGCGGGAATGCGTCCACGGGGATGATCGTTGACCATGGGAGTACCCAACCGACGACGTAAGGATCGACCGCTCGTGAGCAAGGTCCCCTTCATCACCCTCAACAACGGCGTCGCGATGCCGCAACTCGGCTTCGGTGTCTGGCAGGTGCCCGACGACGAAGCGGCGCAGACGGTCACCACCGCCCTGGAGGCGGGCTACCGCAGCATCGACACCGCCGCCATCTACGGGAACGAAGCGGGCACCGGCAAGGCCGTCACCGGCTCCGGGATCGCCCGCGAGGAGCTGTTCGTCACCACCAAGCTGTGGAACTCCGAGCAGGGGTACGACTCGACCCTGCGCGCCTTCGACGCCTCGCTCGGCAAGCTCGGCCTCGACTACGTCGACCTGTACCTCATCCACTGGCCGATGCCGGCCGAGGGCACCTTCGTGGACACGTACAAGGCCTTCGAGAAGATCCTCGCCGACGGCCGCGCCAAGAGCATCGGCGTGTCCAATTTCCGTACGGAGGACCTCGAGCGTCTCATCGGCGAGACGTCCGTCGTCCCCGCGGTGAACCAGGTCGAGCTCCACCCGCAGCTCCAGCAGTCCGAGCTCAAGGAATTCCACGCGAAGCACGGCATCGCCACCGAGGCGTGGTCCCCGCTCGGCCAGGGCAAGGACCTCCTCCAGGCGCCCACGGTCGTCGCGGTCGCCCGCAAGCACGACCGCACACCCGCCCAGGTGGTGCTGCGCTGGCACCTCCAGGTGGGGAACGTGGTCATCCCCAAGTCCGTGACCCCGTCCCGGATCCAGGAGAACATCGACGTGTTCGACTTCGAGCTCGACGCCGACGACCTGGCGGCGTTCACCGCCCTGGACGAGGGCCGGCGGCTCGGTCCGGACCCGGCGGACGTCAACTCCTGAGCGGCCCGCGCGCGCGGGCACGAGGAGACTTCGGGAGCGGTGGACGGCGGGCCGGGGAACCGGCCCGCCGTTCGCTGTCGAACGGCGGGACACGTTCATGACGGCCCGTTGTCGGTGGCGGGTGCGACGATGATCCCCGCCTCCCACCCGGAGGCGCCGGACGGGAGGCGGGGAGCGTGAACGGGCCACTTGAGCCAGGGGTCTACCTGGTGCGCAACGTCGGCAGCGGACTGCTGCTGGAGGTGTTCGGGGGACGCCGCGGCAGCGGGGTCAACGTCCAGCAGGGCAAGGAGAACGGCTCGCCCGCCCAGCAGTGGCGTATCGAGCCCGTGCTGGGCGGCAACGGCCTGTACCACTTCGTCAACGTGGCGGGCGGCAAACGCCTCGACGTGGCGAACGCCTCCACGGAGAACGGCGCCAACGTCCAGCAGTGGAGGGCGAACAACTTCGGCGCCCAGGAGTGGATCGTCGAACAGCACCTCGACTCGCCGGGCACGGTGACGATCGTCAGCTTCATCAGCGGACTGCTGCTGGAGGTGGCCGGCGGCTCGGTCGAGGACGGGGCGAACGTCCAGCAGTGGGAGGACACCGACTCCCCCGGCCAGTGGTGGCGGTTGGAGCCGGTGCACTCCTGACAGGCCGGCCCCGGGCCGGCCGCATCGCGGCGCCCGGGCCGGCCTTCGTGTCCCGCGCCCGGCTCAGTCCTTGCGGGCCGAGTACACGGTGCGCGCGGCGAGCATGTACGCGTCGGGCCGCCGCAGCAGCCCCTGCGGGTCCTCCGGGTCCAGCAGCCGGTCCAGGATCGCGATGTCCTCGTCCGGCAGCAGGCCCTCCACCATCCGGCGCTGCCACGCGAAGGCGGACACCAGCTGCTCGCGCACCGCCGCCGGCGCGGGCGCCGGGATGTCGAGGAGGAACGAGCGCGTACCGCTCGGCGTCAGCCCCGACGCGGCGAGCAGTGCCCGCCAGTCCTCGACCTCGTCCTTCACCCCGGGCAGCTCCGCCCGCATCCGTACGAACCACTCGTCGACGGCGGCACCGAGACGGCTCTCCAGGCCGGGCCTGCCGATCCCGATGTCGCGCGGCAGGTGGCGGGCCGGCAGCCCGCCCTCGACGACGGCGACCAGGCCGCCGGGCCGCACCAGGCGGGCCAGCGCCCCGAGTGCGGCGCGCTGGTCGCCCAGGTGGTGCACGGAGCCCGCCGCCCAGACGAGGTCGGCCTCCCCCAGCTCCTCGATGCCGTCGGGCAGTTCGGCGTGGTGCGTACGGACGCGGTCGGCCTGGCCGTGGCGGGCGGCGCGCGCCTGCGCCCGTTCCAGCAGCGGCGCGGTGGCGTCCACGGCGACGACCTCGGCGTAGGGGAAGGCCTCCGCCAGCAGCCCGGTGATCACGCCGGGACCGCTGCCGATGTCGAGTACGCGCCGGACGCCGCCGGCCGGCACCAGCTCGCGCAGCCAGTCCGCCGTCTGCCGGTACAGGGGGCTCTGCAGCTCGGCGCCCCGCTCCAGCAGGAGCGCGTGCTCGTCCCAGTCGATGTGTGTGGAGTCGTGGTGATGGCTCATGGCCACAGAGTGGACCGGGATCTGCGCTTACGGCGAGCTTTGTTGCCGTTCCGGCAAAGCACCACCCGTTCGGTGCTCCTGCGGGCTGATGCCCCGTACCCGCTTGAAGGCGGCGCTCAAGGCGAAGGATCCGCTGTAGCCGACCTTCCTGGCCACGGCCTCCACCGTCGCGTCGCTCTCGCGCAGCAGGTCGGCGGCGAGCGCGAGCCGCCAGCCGGTGAGGTACGCCATCGGCGGCTCGCCGACGAGGTCGTTGAAGCGCCGGGCGAGCGCCGCCCGGGAGACCCCGCACTCGGTGGCCAGCGACGCGACGGTCCAGGGCCGGGCCGGGCCGTCCTGGATCAGCCTCAGTGCCTGCCCGACCACGGGGTCGCCCATGGCCCGGTACCAGGCGGGGGCCTCCGCGTCCGGCCGGGAGAACCAGGTGCGCAGCACGGCGATCAGCAGCAGGTCCAGCACCCGGTCGAGCACCACGCTCTGGCCGGGGTCGTCGCGGGCGATCTCCTCGTCGAGCACCGTCATCAGCGGGTGGTTCCACACCTCGGCCGACAGGTGCAGCAGCGGCGGCAGCGCGTCCAGCAGCCGGCCGCTGACCTCGCCCTTCATCTGGTAGGTGCCGATCAGCACGGACGTCGAGCCGTCGGGCGCGTTGCCCCAGGTCCGTACGCCGAGCCGCATGGCCTGGGCGAGCGGTTCACCCTGGAGGGTGTGGCAGGTGCCGCCCGGGCCGATCCTCGCCTGCGGTTCCGCACCGGGTGCGTGGGAGACCGTGTACGGCTCCGGTCCGCGGGCGATCGCCACGTCGCCGGGCCGCAGCAGAACCGGTTCGCCGGAGGCCGGGGCGATCCACGACTCCCCCTGCGTGACGCACATGAGGCACAGCGGGGCCTCGTCGTCGATGTGCACGGACCACGGCGGCTCCATCACCATGCGCAGCAGAAAAGCCCCCCTGGCCCGCGGCCCGTCCAGAAGTCCGGCGAGAGCGTCCATGGCCACCAGCCTAGACGGACGCGTATGCCGGCACGGCTGCGACACCTGCTGACGACACCCGACGACGGCCTGCCCGGACCGCCCGCGCGTCAGCCTTCCTTGCGGAACGCGCGCAGGGTGTACGAGGGATCGGGGCGCCGGGTGTCCTGGCCCGGCAGCAGGGCCAGTCGCCCGGCGAGCGCGCGGGCCGTCGCGCCGTGCGGGTCGGTGAACCAGGAGCGGAAGCGTCCCGCCGACAGCGCGGTGGCGGCACCGCGGGGTGTGCGGCCCTGGCCGTGTCCGGTGAACTCCGCGCCGCCCGTGGGCCGCAGGCCGTGCGCCGCGGCGTACCGCTCGATCCTGTCGGCGCGGTCGGAGGCGGCGGCGAACGAGCGGTGCGGGCGCAGGACGGTGTCGATGTCGCTGTCCACGTCGTGGCCGGCGTCCTTGTCGACGGTCGTGACGAACACCCCGCCGGGCCTGAGCACCCGGGCGGCCTCCGCGACGGCCGCCTCGGACCGCGGCACGAGATGCAGCAGCCACACGGCGCTGACCGCGTCCACGGCCGCGTCGTGCAGCGGCAGCCTCGTCACGTCTCCGAGGACCACGAAGCCGCCGATGCGGCCCGCGGCCTTGCGGGCCATCCCGTACGAGCCGTCGCAGCCGAGCACGCGCAGACCGGGGCGGCGCAGCCGTTCGGTCACCAGGCCGGTGCCGCAGCCGATGTCGAGCAGCGTGCGCGCCCGGTCCGGCACCAGGCCGAGGACCGCCGCCGCGGCGGCCTCGGCCCTGGGCACGCCGCCGCGGGTGGCGTCGTACGCGTCGGCCTCACGGTCGTAGTCGAGCATGGCCCGATCATGCCGGACAGGCGGTCCGACCGTGCCGCCTTCGCGGCGTGCCCAGGGCCTCTCGTCCGGATCCTGCCGGGCTCGCGCCCGATCCGAACAACGGACCCTAGTCCGCCCCGTGGGCCGGCGCGATCTTCTCGACGCGTTCGGCCAGCCCGAAGTCGCGTTCGGTCAGGGCGTTCACATCGTGCGACTGGACGGTCAGGGCGACCGTGTTGTAGCCGAGGGTGAGGTCGGAGTGGTGGTTCAGCTCTTCCTGGATCTGCGCGATGTGGACGACCAGGGCGGTCGCCGCGAAGTGCGAGTCGAGGCGGTAGGAGCGGGCGATCCTGTCGCCTTCCAGGGACCATCCGGGAAGCTCCCGGAGCCGGTCCTCGATCTCCTTCTGCGACAGCGGCGCGGTGGGCATGGCCAGGATCCTTCCGGCAGGGGGCGGCGGACGGGAACACCATAGATCCGATGCCCGATAAATCGGGTGCCTGCACGGACCACGCTGTGTACGTTCCTCCGAGTGGAACCATTGACCGACAAACAGATCCGTGCCTCCTTCGTGAACTGCACCAAGGGCGAGGCGACGCGTATGCGCCTGCCCGCCGACTTCGCCGAACTTCCCTGGCCCGACCTGGACTTTCTGGGCTGGGTCGATCCGGGCGCACCGCTGAAGGCGCATCTGGTGCTGCCCCGGGAGGAGGGACCGGTCGGCATCACGCTCCGTGTCCCGTCCACCGGGCGGACCAGCGCGGTGAAGTCGAGCATGTGCCAGGCGTGTCTCACCGCCCACGCCTCGTCGGGCGTGACCCTGTTCGCGGCGCCGCTGGCCGGCGCGGCGGGCCGGGAGGGGAACACGGTCGGCACGTACCTCTGCGCCGATCTGGCGTGTTCGCTGTACATCCGCGGCAAGAGGCAGCCGAAGCTGCGCCACGGACGGTACGAGGAGAACCTCACGCTGGAGGAGCAGATCGACCGGACCACCGGCAATCTGTGGGCCTTCGCCGACAAGGTGCTCGGCCTGCGCTGAGCCGCCGGGCGCGCCGGTCCCGGCCGGCAGGATCCGGGCAGGTCCGGCCCCCGGGGGGGGATCAGCGGCCCGCGGCCAGGACCTGTTCGATCGTGTCGGCCTCCGCTGCGGACTTGTCCGGCCGGTGGCGCAGCACCCGGGCGAACCGCAGGGCGACGCCCGCCGGGTAGCGGGTGGACCGCTGGAGCCCGTCGTAGGCGATCTCCACGACCAGTTCCGGCCGGACGCGCACGGTGAAACCGTCGTCCTCGACGGCCAGTTCCCGCAGCATGTCGGTCTGCCGGCGCAGCATCTCGTCGGTGAGGCCCTTGAAGGTCTTCCCGAGCATCACGAAGCCGCCGTCGGCGGAGCGGGCGCCGAGGTGCAGGTTGGAGAGCAGTCCGGTGCGCCGGCCGTGGCCCCGTTCGACGGCCAGGACCACCAGGTCCAGGGTGTGCACCGGCTTGACCTTGAGCCATGAGCGGCCGCGGCGGCCGGCGCTGTACGGCGCGTCCAGCGCCTTGACGAGGACACCCTCGTGCCCGCGGTCGAGGGTCGCGGTGAAGAACTCCTCCGCGGCGGCGACCTGTGCGGGATCGGACGGATCCTCGACGACCGTGCGCCGTACCCGCGTCGGTTCGGGGACGAGCCGGGCGAGGATCCGGTGCCGTTCACGGCCCGGGAGGTCGAGCACCGGCTCCCCGTCGGCGGCGAGGACGTCGAAGTACACGGGATACAGCGGCAACGTGGTGCGGGCGGCCTCGACGTCGAGGCGCGAGCCCACCCGGGAGGCGATGTCCTGGAAGGGGACGGGCCGGCCGTCCGGTGCCATCGCGATGACCTCGCCGTCGAGGATGAACCGGTCGCCCGTCATCTCCCGTGTCCGCTGGGCCACTTCGGGGAGCCGGTCGGTGATGTCGTCGAGGGACCTGGTGAAGATCCGGACATCGGAACCCTCGCGGTGCACCTGCACGCGGATGCCGTCGAGCTTCTCCTCGACCACGCAGGCGGCACCGAGGGTCCCGGCCGCCTCCGTCACGGATTTGGCGCTGTGGGCGAGCATGGGCTGCACGGGGTTGCCGACCCTCAGCCGGAACTCTTCGAGTGCCGCCGGGCCGCCGGCGAGCAGCGCCGCGGCGACACGGGGCAGTGACCCCTCCAGCATGACGGCGCGGCGCACGTCCGCCGACGGGGCCCCCGCGGCCTTCGCGACGGCCTCCAGCGCGACGGCGTCCAGGGCGCCCTGGCGGACCTCGCCGGTGAGGAGCCGTACGAGGAACTCCTGTTCCTCCGCGGTGGCCGCCGACATCAGCCGGTGCACGCGGGTGCGGCGTTCCGCCTGGGCGCCGGGGCCGGAGACCTGGGCGAGCGCCGTGAGCGCGGCGTCGGCCTCGCCGACGGTGAGGGACGGCACGGCGGCGGGCGGCACGGACTCCTTGAGGACGCTCCACCCGATGCCGATGCGGCCCTGGGGCACCCGCCCGGCCAGGTAGGAGATGACCAGGGCGACGTCCTCCGGCAAGGCCTCCGCGAAGAGGTCCGCCAGCGCGGCGATCTTGCGCGAGCGGGCCGAGGTGGCGGCCACCTCACGGGACACTTCGGCGACGCGGGCGAGCAGCATGCGGCCATCGTGCCCCGGTCGGGCGACGCACGCACCCCCGGCGCGGAGGTCCGGCCGATCAGCCCGGGACGGCCGGGCCGCGCCGCACACCCGGCGCGTACGGAACGGCCGGGTACAGTCTCCCCACGGTTCACCCAACTCCCCTAATGTGCGCTCGATTTGACCACTCGACGCACAGACAGGGGCCCCATGGGAACGTTCTCCCGCGCCGCTACGACGACGGCCGTCGCCGCCGGACTCCTCGCCGCCGCGCTCGCTCCGGCGCAGGCGTCCACCACCGGCCCCGCGGACACCGGGCAGCTGCCCTACTCCGCCACGACCGGGGTCGGCGTCCACAACGCCTACGAGAAGTCGAAGTACGCGTACTTCGCGGACGCGCTCGACTCGGGCGCGGCGATGCTCGAGATCGACGTGTGGACCAACGCCTTCGGCAGATCGTGGCGGGTCTCGCACAGCAACCCGGTGGGCAACGACAACAACTGCGTGAACGCCGCCGTCGCCGCCGAGCTGCGCGCCAAGGCCCGCAACCAGGACCTGGGCGGCTGCCTGGCCGACATGAGGGCCTGGCACGACGCGCACCCCGGCCATCGGCCGATCCTGATCAAGCTGGAGCTGAAGGACGGCTTCCAGGGCGGTCAGGGCCGGGGGCCGGCGGCGCTGGACTCCCTGCTGAGGGCGCGGCTCGGGGACGCCCTGTACCGGCCGGCGGACCTGGCAGGCGGGCACCCGGATCTCGACACCGCGGTGCGGGCGGACGGCTGGCCGGCGCGTTCGGCGCTGGCCGGGAAGTTCGTCGTCGAGCTGATACCGGGCACGCTCGAGGAGGACAACCCGTTCGACTCGCTGTGGACCGACCGGGAGTACGCGACCCATCTGCGCGATCTCCGGGCGGCGGGCCGTCTCGGCGAGGCGGGCGCGTTCCCCGCCGTGCACCACGCCGCGGCGGGCGACCCGCGCACCCGGTACGCGGACCCCTCGATCCGGCCGTGGTTCGTCGTGTTCGACGGCGACGCGGGGGCGTACGCGGGCGGGACGGTCGACACCTCCTGGTACGACCGCAACCACTACCTCGTCGTCATGACGGACGCGCACGGCGTCGCGCCCGCGATCGACGGGACGAACCCGACGGAGCAGCAGGCCCGCGATCGCGTCGCGCTGCTGGCGGGACGGCACGCGAGCGTGGTGTCCGCCGACTGGTACCCGCTGCCGCAGGTGCTGGGCTCCGTGGTACCGCGGGGCGGTGAGTGACGGAGGCCGGAAGCCGCCCCCGGGGTAACGGCGAGTAACACTCGTCACAGACGGGGCCATGGATGCCACGGATGGCCGTTCGATGGTTTATCGTTCATCTACACGTGGATGTGAATGGGGCACAGCCCCCGGACCTCGCCATCTGCGCACCGGGGAGACCGTTCGACCGACGCCCCCGTGGAGCGCATCACCCAGCGGCGACCGCCGTTCGCACCACACCCAGTGACCGCCCCGGCCGGAAACCCCCGTCCGGCCGGGGCCTCCCCTTCCCCACCTGCCGCGCCCCCGGCCGGACGCCGTGCGGATGCGCTTTCCCGGATACCCGCCCGTAACCGGTCGGCGGTCCGAATTACACGGATATGCGGTGGCGCAAAACCCTAGCCATCCTGGCTCAATCGTTTCAGTCTTGGTGATGCAGGTCACACGCGCCACTGGCGTCGCTCGCGGGGCTCCTGTCCGTGACGACGTACGTGCACGAGAGCGGAACCGCGCAGCAGCAGAGGAGCGAGCGATGTCATCGACCATCGAGCAATCCGTCCGGGCCCGTCTCATCAGCGATGCGCCCCACTCCCTGGCCGTGCCGGTGGTTCTGCGCTACTGCGACACCGACCCGTTCGCCGTCCGCATGGTCTTCCCCCCGGAAGCCTGCCTGAACGACACCGGCGTGACCTGGACCTTCGCCCGCAGCCTGCTCGACGCCGGACTGCGTGCGCCGACCGGCGACGGCGACGTGCACATCTGGCCGTGCGGACGCGTGCAGACGATGGTCGAGCTGCGCTCGCCGGAGGGTGTCGCGCTGCTCCAGCTCGACACGGCCGGCCTGCGCCGGTTCCTGGTCCGCTCGTACGCGACCGTACCGGCGGGCAACGAGGCGGCGGCCCTGGACATCGAACGGGCCCTCGCGGCGCTGCTGGGCAACGCCCGGGGCTGAGCGGGCCGCCCTGCCGGGCCGGCGCCCCCGCGGCCCGGCGGACGGTCCGCTGCAGCCCGCGGGTGGGTCACCGGTGGCCGGCGTACTACGGTCTGGACCATGACAACTGTCGCGTCCGGTACGGGAGTAGGGCCGCTGCTGCGCGGCTGGCGCGAGCGCCGGCGGCTGAGCCAGCTCGAACTGGCTCTGCGCGCCGGATCCTCCGCCCGCCACATCAGCTTCGTCGAGACGGGCCGCTCCCGCCCCAGCGAGGACATGGTCCTGCGCCTCGCCGAGCACCTCGACGTCCCGGTGCGGGAACGCAACTCCCTCCTGCTGGCGGCCGGTTACGCACCCCGGTACGCGGAGACACCGCTGGGCGACCCGGCGATGGAGGCACTGCGTCAGGGCATGGAGCAGCTTCTGAACGGCTACGAGCCGTACCCCGCGCTGGTCGTCGACGGCACGTACGCCGTGCTCGCCGCGAACCGGGGGATCGCGATGCTGCTCGACGGCCTGCCGGAGCACCTGCTCGCGCCACCGCTGAACGCCATGCGGATCACGCTGCACCCCGAAGGTCTCGCGCCGCGCATCCGCAACCTGCGGCAGTGGCGCGCCCATCTGCTGGCCCAGATGGAGCGGCAGCTCGCGCTGGCCCGTTCCGACGCGCTGCGCGCGGTGTACGACGAGGTCGCCGCCTATCCGCTCCCGGAGACCGGCGACGACACGCACGCGGACACCGAGGACGAAGAGGCGGGGCAGGAGGCTCCGTTCCCCTACTTCGCGCTGCCGCTGCGGATCGAGCACGAGGGCCGGGTCCTCTCCTTCGTGTCGTCGATCTCGACCTTCAACACGCCCATGGACGTGACCGTCGCCGAGCTGGCCATCGAGACGCTGCTCCCGGCCGACCCGGCGACGGTGAAGTACCTCCAGTCGCTCACGCCCTAGCGGTGGCGCGCAGCGCGGACCACTGGAGGACGGCGAAGCCGGCGACCGTCAGCGCCTGGATCACGGCCCAGGCGGCGCCCACGGCGGTGGGATCCAGCCACAGGGCGAGGGCGGCGATGCTGAGCACCGACCACAGGATGTTCGTGTCGACGACCAGGGTGACGGCGGTCCGCGGCGGCCGGGGGCGGGCGGCGAGCAGGCCGACGCACGCCGCGTAGGCGGTCAGGAAGACACCGAGGCCGAGCAGCAGGGTGCCGTCGACACCGAGGAGCCGCCCGAGCGGCCCGGAAGCGAACACGTACGCGAGGCCGTTGGCGCCGGTCACGGCGGCGTCGGCGGCGAGGAACCGGCGCAGCATGGTCTGCGGCTCGGTGGTGCGTGAGATGCCGGCGAGCAGGGTTGCGGACATGGCGGATCAGCCTCCGTCGAGGTTGCTTGGCTGGTCGTGGACCCGGAGCCCGGACGGAGTGCGCCGCCCGGGCCCCGGTGCTCACAGAGTGCCCGGCGCCCGCCGGGAGGTCGATTACGCCGCAGGTAATGAGGCAGCGGACAGGACGGCGTCCGGCTCCCTTCGCCGGTCCCGGGACGTGGAGGCAGCGATAAAGGGGAGGCGGAGACCAACGGCGCGTTGGCAGGATGTCCGAGCTCGGCACCCGACGGGAAAGGACCCGACGACCGTGGCTCGTGCCATCACTTTGATCCGCTCCGCCTCCCTGTCCGACGTCGCGGAGTACGCCTACGCGGCCACGGCTCCCGCCGAGTCGCGCCTGATCTTCCTGGCTGGGGCATGTCCGTTGCACGAGGACGGCTCCACGGCAGCGATCGGGGACTACGCGGGCCAGGCAGCGAAGGCCATGGAGAACATGGAGGCTGCTCTCTCTGCCTCGGGTGCGTCGCTGCAGGACGTCATCAGCACCCGGGTCCTCGTCGCGTCGTCCCGGCGGGAGGACCTGGTGACTGCCTGGCAGGTGGTCCGGGACTCGTTCGCCGAGCATGACGTCCCCAGCACCTTGATGGGCGTCACCGTGCTCGGCTACAAGGACCAGCTCGTCGAGATCGAAGCCGTCGCCGCCGTGCTCGATTCCTGAGACAGGTCCTGCCCGATACCGGCATCCGCGTCGTCTTGCGTGTGAGGGTCGGTCGTGACCGGCCGGCCGGGAGTCGTGCAACCGTTGGGGTATGTGGGGAGTCGAACCGTCATGCGGAAACGTGCCTTTGCCTGCCTCTGCGTTCTCCTGGCCGTTGCTTCCGCGTGCTCAGGCAGCAACTCCGGTGACAAGCCCGGGCGGCACCCGGCCGTCCCCTCCTCCACGTCCGACTTCGACGGCGACGGCTACAGCGACCTGATCATCACCCACTCGGGCGCCACCGTCCACGGTGTCCGCGACGCCGGCGAGGTGGTCGTGGTCCACGGCTCCGAGAGGGGCCCAGACACCGCCCGGCGCGAGGTCATCCACCAGAACGACCTGGGACTGGGCAAGGCCGGGCAGGGCGGCGGCTTCGGCGCCCGCTCGCTCGGCGCGGACCTCGACAGCGACGGCTACGCGGACCTCGTCGCGACAGCAGGCACGAAGACCCTCTTCGTCGTCTGGGGCGGCGAGCGCGGCCTGTCCGGGGACGGCGCCGCCCGGCTCACCGGCATGTCCCCCGTGGCCGGTGACTTCAACGGCGACGGTCACACCGATCTCGTCTCCACGGGCACCGATACGGACATCGGCACCCTGGCCCTCGGCCCCTTCACGCGCGCGGGCGAGCCGGAGCGCAGCGTCCGGCTCGACCTCGCCCCTGAGGGCGAGCCCTTCACGTCCGGGGACGACATCGCGACAGCCTCCGCCGCCGGGGACGTCACCGGTGACGGCCGCGACGACCTCGTCGTCACCTGGTCGGTGTACGGCGACGGGAGCCACATCCCCCGCGCCACCGTCCTTTACCGGGGTGCCGCCGACGGCCGGCTCGTCAAGGGCCCGCGCTTGAAGGACGCCCAGGGCAAGGACCTCTTCGGCCGGGCGCCCGTCACCGCCGACATCGACAAGGACGGCTACGCGGACGTCGTCATGGGCCTCGCCTGCGAGATGCTCGGCGATCCCGTGCCCCCGGAGGGCGGCAGCCGGGTCGAGATCTCCTACGGCGGGCCCACGGGGCAGGGCAGCAGGCTCGAGCCGGTCCGTTTCACCGAGCGGGCCGCGCTGCCGGGCTCGCCGGAATTCACCTATTGCACCTTCGGCGACGCCGTGTCCGCCGGCGACACCAACGGCGACGGTCACGCCGATGTCGCTTTCAGCGGTCGGGCAGGAACGGACGCCGTGGGCCGCCCCACCGTCATCCTGCTGCTGGGCGGCGCCGAGGGCCTGACCACCCGAGGCGCCCGGCTCTTCAGCCGGCTCACCCCCGGTATCCCCGGATCCGACGACATCGAGGCAGACTTCGGCAGCGGGACCGCCCTGCTGGACACCGACCGGGACCAGTCGGCGGAGCTGGCGATCGGAAGCTCCGCGTCACAGGGCGGCAGCGACCCGATCGCCTGGGTCCTGCCCGGCTCCGCCCGCGGCATCTCGGCCTCGCACACCGTCACCTTGGAACAGGACGTCCTCGGCATCGCGCCCACCGCGGGCCGCGGCTCCTACGGCTTCGGCCGGTGAGGCGGTTCACCGGCCTGTCCGACACCCGTCAGCGACTCCTCAGTCCTTGAGCGGCGTCAGTCCTTGAGCGGCGTCGCGAAGAGCAGGCCGACGAACATGGCCGGCCTCGACGAACGCTCCTTCCATCTGCACCGGCCCGCACCGCTGTTCCGGACCCGGGAGCCGGATGCCGGCGTCACCCGCCTCCGTGACCGGCGACCGGGCGGGCAGGACGGCAGCTGTTCCCGTGCGGGCAGGTGGAACACACGCGCCGTTGTGGCGGTCAGGCCCCCGGGACGATCACCGTGACCCCGGTGCCCGACGCGGTGCCGAGCGCCGTCAGGGCGTCCGGTACCGCGTCCAGGCCTATCTCCTTCGTGACCAGGAGGTCCGGGCGCAGGGCGCCGGAGGCGACCATGGCCATCATCGCGGGGTAGGCGTGGGCCGCCATGCCGTGGCTGCCGAGGATCTCCAGCTCGAGGGCGACCACCCGGTCCATCGGCAGTCCGACTCCCGACGGGAGGAGGCCGACCTGCACGTGCCGGCCCTGCCTGCGCAGGCTCTGCACCGAGTTCACGCAGGTCACGGGCGCGCCCAGGGCGTCCAATGAGAGGTGGGCGCCGCCGCCGGTCAGATCACGCACCGCTGCGCCGGCCTCGCCCTCGCCGAGCGCCGAGGCGTCCAGGCACACCTCGGCGCCGAAGGTGCGGGCCAGCTCCAGCGCACCCGGCGAGACGTCCACGGCGACGACCCGGGCACCGCAGGCGGCCGCGATCATCACCGCGGACAGGCCCACTCCGCCGCAGCCGTGCACCGCGACCCACTCCCCCGGCCGCACCCGCCCCTGGCCGGCCACCGCGCGGAACGCGGTGGCGAAGCGGCAGCCGAGACTCGCGGCGGTGGTGAACGACATGGTCCGCGGCAGGGCCACCAGATTGGTGTCCGCGTGCCGGAGCGGGACGTACTCGGCGAAGGAGCCCCAGTGCGTGAACCCCGGCTGCTCCTGGCGCTCGCACACCTGCTGGTTGCCGTCGGCGCAGGCGGCGCACCGCCCGCAGGCGCAGATGAACGGCACGGTCACCCGGTCCCCGGGGGTCCAGCGGACGACGTCCGAGCCGACGGAGTGGACCACGCCCGCCAGTTCGTGACCCGGAACGTGCGGAGTGGTGATGCCCTCGTCGTGGCCCATCCAGCCGTGCCAGTCGCTGCGGCACAGCCCCGTCGCCCCGACCCGGACGACGACGCCGTCGCGTGACGGCTCCGGATCCGGGACCTCCCGTACTACCGGCCTGCCACCGAACTCGTCGAATACGACTGCGCGCACGTGCCACTCTCCTCGGTCTCCGCGGCCCGGTTCCTGCGGGCCGACATCCAGGCGTACACCAGCACCCCGGCGAAGAGGAACAACACCCCCTGGTAGACGGCCGCGTAGCCGGAGCCGGCGACCAGCCACATGGAGAATCCGAAGGCCGCGGCGGCGAGGACCGCGTCGCGTACGAGGCGCCGCCCGTCCACCCGGTCCGGCCGGCCGGACAGCAGGTGGTGGATCTGGGCGGCGGTCGCCAGCAGGTAGGGCACAGTGGCGGTGAAGGTCGTGACGAGCACCAGGACCTCGAAGACCCGCTGGGATCCGGCGGTGTAGTTGTAGACCGTCAGCAGCGACGCGAGGATGACCGTCACGAGGACGCCGACGGTCGGCACACCGCGCCGCTTGGTGGCGAACACCTTCGGGAACAGGCCGTCCTTCGCCGCCGCGTACGGGGTCTGGGCGCTGAGCAGGGTCCAGCCGTTGAGGGCGCCGACCATGGAGACCAGGGCCGCCAGGGCGACGACGGTGCCTCCCCAGCTGCCGCCGAACATGGAGTCGACCGCGTCGCTGAAGGGCGCGGTGGAGCCGACCAGCTCGTCGTGGGCGACGGTGCCGAAGACGGAGAGGGTGCCGAGGAGGTAGATACCGGCGGCCGCCGCGGTGCCGAGGATGGTGGCCCTGCCGACGTTGCGCGCGGGGTCCTTGACCTCGCCCGCGCTGACCGCTGCGGACTCGACGCCCAGGTAGCTGAAGAGCAGGATGGCGGCCGACGCGGAGACCGCTCCGGCCGCGCTGTGGTCACCGGCCTGGAAGGGGCCCAGGTTGGCCGTGTCGAAGAAGAACAGCCCGCCCACGGCCACGAGCAGCAGGGGCACGAACTTCAGCACGGTGGAGACGACCTGGACGGCGCCGACGTAACGGGTGCCCGCGAGGTTGGCGAGCGCGGGCAGCCACTGGAGGAGCAGCGCGGCGGCGATGGTGGCCGCCGTGGAGTGCTGGACGGGTATCAGCACGTCGAGGTAGCCCACGGCGGCGACGGCGAGGGCCGCGTTGGAGACCCAGGTGGTGATCCAGTACGACCAGGCGGCGAGGAAGCCGGCGAAGTCGCCGAACGCCTCGCGGGCGTAGACGTACGGGCCGCCGGTCCTGGGGTGCCGCTCCGCGAGCCGGCCGAAGACGAGGGCGAGCGCGATCGCTCCGGCCGTGAGGATCGCGAAGGCGACCAGGCTGATGGTGCCGAACGGGGCGACGGACGCGGGGAGCAGGAAGATGCCGCCGCCGATGATGTTGCCCATGACCAGGGCCGTGGCGACGGGCAGCCCGAACCTGCGGGCATGCCTGTTCTGTGGTGCTCGGGTGGTCATGGGGTGTGCGGCCTCTTCCGGATGCGCGGCGATGTCGGGGACCGGGACATGTTCGGGCACGGGCGAGGCTGTACAAAATCACCCGTTTTTGTCCGGCACGACTCCCCCGTCAACCGGAATTTCTTCTTCCGTTTCCCCGTCCGACCGGGAAACCTGCACCGGCCCGACGGGGATCTGCGGCCCTTCCCCCTCCCGCAGCCAGCGGCGCAGCACCCGGTGCACCTGTTCCGCGCCGGTCAGCTCGACCCCCGGAGGGACCGGCGGGGACAGTTCGAACGGCGACAGCAGGAACGCCTGTGACTGCTCCCCGCCGAGCCCTCCGTGCGATCCGATCTGCTCCTCGAAGGCGTGCACCACACCCGTGCTCGGATCGTGCATCGAGTTGACCATGATGTCCGCGACGTGCGGGAACGAGTCGGTACGGCGCACCGCGTCGGCCGCGCCGGGCCCGAAACCGGCCAGTGGCCCGTCGTCGTCCTTCAGCGCGTCGACGGGCACCTCCGTACCGTCCGCGCCGAGCACCACCGAGCCGTACGCCTCGCTGCGCACCAGCAGGAAGCCGATGCCCGGATGGCCCGCGAGGGTCGGCAGCAGCGCCGGGTGGCGGCGGCGGATCTCCTCCTGGCTCATGCGGTACGGCACGTCGGGGAACGAGATCAGCGCCAGGTTCCCGGAGGCGAGCACGATCGGGTCGGAGCCCGTCGCCGGACGTTCCTCACCGTCCCCGGCCGGCTGCCGGTGCAGCGCGGTCCGCAGCGCGTCGCGCGCCGCGTCGCGGGCCTCCGCACCGCTCCTGGACCGCTCGGCCCGCCGCGGCACCGGCAGCCCGCAGCCCGCCCGCACCAGGTCCTTCAGCGTCAGCCCGTACGCGCCCTCGAAGGTCTCGCCCGGACTCTGTCCGTGGTCGGAGAGCAGCACGATCCGGTACGCACGCGGCGCGTGTTCCGCGACCTTGGCGATCAGGGCGATGGAGCGGTCAAGACGCTCCAGCACCGCGAAGGCGTCCCGGCTGTGCGGACCGGAGTGGTGGGCCACCTCGTCGTAGGCGACAAGGTCGGCGTAGACGGCCCTGCGGCCGGCGAGCATGTCGCCCATCACGGCGGCGACCACCACATCGCGCTCGACCACGGTGGCGAACGCCCGGATGAAGGGATAGAGGCCGCCGCGCCCGACACGGGGCGTGTCCCCGCGGAGCCCGGCCCTGGCCGACTGGCCGATCTCACGGGCGACCTCCGCGACGAAGGAGATCGCGGTGCGCACGGCGTTGGCCGGATCGGAGAAGTACGCGAAATACCCGGCCCGGGAACGGTTGGCCCTCCCGCGCCGGGCCGCCATCGACAGCACCAGGGCGAGTTGGTCGGCGCCGCCGCTGAACAGGTTGCCGCGGCTCGCGCCGTCCACCGTCAGCAGACCGCCGTCGCCGGTCAGCTCGATCGCCCGCCGCTGGAGTTCCCCGGCGCTCGCCGGGCGGTTGCTCACGACGATCCGGCGGGTGTCCTTCTCGTACCAGCGGAACGCGGGTACGTCGTGGTTGGAGCCGTGCAGGATGCCGAGCTGACTCGCGCCGGTCTGGCTCGACCAGTCGGTGCGCCAGGGTGTGAGCCGGTGCGTGGCCCCCAGCCAGCCGGCCACGGTCGGCATCGCCCCGCTCTCCGCGGCGCGGCGCAGCACCTCGTAGCCGACGCCGTCGAGCTGCAGGAAGACCGTGCCCGGCGGGTCCGGCCTCTCCCGCGCGGCACCGCCGCGCCGACGGCGGTGGGCGAGCCGGTACAGCCTGCGCCGGTAGGCGTTGTCGTCGCGGACGGCGAGCGCCGTGGAGGTGGCGGAGGCGACGGCCGACATCACTGCGGCGACCACCACCGCCGTCTCCGGGTTCGCCGTGCCGCGTCCGTCGGGGACGATCCACAGCGCGATCAGCAGCAGCGAGCCGTTGAGGAAGAACACCAGCAGGCCGAGCACCAGGGCGGGTACGAGCAGCAGCGCCCGCACCACCACGGGCCAGACGAGTCCGGTGAGAAGACCGAACGCGCCCGCGCCGGAGGCCGCCGTGACCGCGGTCCGGGTGGCGCTGTCGCCGTCGTCGGACTGGAGCCGGAAGTCCGGCAGCAGCCCGGCCAGCGCCAGCATCGTCAGCGTGGACACCGCCCACACGACGGCCACACGCACGACGGCGCTCCCGGCCCTGCGCCACCGCCCTTCGCCCACGCCCGTTCACCTCACCCTCGAGCAGGACTCCAGCGTGGCACAGCGCGGAACCCGGTCCGGCGGGTGGCCGCACCGGCCGGGCCGCCCGCGCAGGGCCTAGGCTCGTACGGTACGGGGGTTCACAGGAGGAGGCGTCGCGTGCCGGTGGAGGTCACGTGGTGGGGTCATGCCACCTGCACGATCGAGGACTCCGGGGTCCGGGTGCTCACCGACCCGCTGTTCGTGCGGCGGCTGGCCCATCTGCGCCGTCGCCGTGGCGAACTGCCGCCGCCGCAGGCCGCCGTCGCCGACGCGGTCCTCGTCTCCCATCTGCACTCCGACCATCTGCACCTCGGGTCGCTCGCCCGCCTGGCGCCGGGCACGCGGCTGATCCTGCCGCGCGGCGCGGCCCGTTCCGTGCCGCGGCTCGGCCGGCTCGTCCGCACGGCCGCCCTGCGGGTCACCGAGGTCGGGCCGGGCGACGAGGTACGGGTGGGCGAGCTGCTCGTACGGGCCGTGCCGGCGATGCACGACGGGCGCCGGCTGCCGGTGGGGCCGCACCGCTCGCCGGCGCTCGGCTTCGTCGTCAGCGGCGAGTCGCACACGTATTTCGCGGGTGACACCGGCCTGTTCGACTCGATGGCGGACGAGGTCGGCCACGTCGACGTGGCACTGCTGCCGGTCGGCGGCTGGGGCCCGTATCTCGGCCACGGCCATCTGGACGCGGGCCGTGCGGCGCAGGCCGCGGCCGCGCTCGCGCCGCGGGTGGCCGTGCCCGTCCACTACGGCACGTACTGGCCGATCGGCATGGACGGCATCCGGCCGCACGAGTTCTACGCGCCCGGGGACGAGTTCGCCCGCAAGGCGGCGCTGCTGGCCCCGAAGGTGACGGTGCACCGGCTCGGACACTGCGAACGGATCCGGCCGGAGGGGACGTGGTGAGGGCCCAGCTCGCCGAGGCTCTCGGCCAGTTGTCGGAGCTGGTGCGGCAACTGCCCCCCGAGTCGACCCAGCAGGCCGTGGGCTACCCGTCGCTGTTCCTGCTGGTGGTGCTCGGCGCGCTGGTGCCGGTCGTGCCGACCGGGGCCGTGGTCTCCTCCGCCGCCGTGGTCGCCTTCCACCAGATGGCGCCGCTCGCACTGCTGTACGTCTTCCTGCTCGCCTCGGCGGCCGCGTTCCTGGGTGATGTCACCCTGTACTGGCTGGGACGGCGCGGGGTCCGCTCGAGGAACGGTTCGCGCTGGCTCGCCGCCCTCCGCACGCGCGCCGCACCCGACCGGCTGGAACAGGCACAGCGCAAGCTGGACGAGCACGGCGTGACGGTGCTCGTGCTCTCGCGGCTGGTGCCCGCCGGGCGCATTCCCGTCATGCTGGCGTGTCTGCTGGCCAGGATGCCGTTGCGCCGTTTCGTACGCGGCGACGTCCCGGCCTGCCTGGCGTGGGCCGCGACCTACGGGCTGATCGGCATCGTGGGCGGCTCGCTCTTCGCCGAGCCGTGGCAGGGGGTCCTCGCCGCGGTCGCGCTGACGCTGGTGATCAGCGGCGCGCCCGCCGTCTGGCGCAGGCTGCGGACGGCGTACGGCTCCGACAGCCGGCCCGCCTGACCGCCGGCTCCTGGCAGCCCCTCACCTGCGGCCCGGACCGGGCGGCGCCTCGGCGGCGGACGTGCCCCTCAGCGAAGGTCGTCGAAGACCGCTCTCAGATTCTCCAACGCCTGTGCCACATGCGGCAGTTCCAGCGGCTCGGCGGAGGCCAGCGACTCGAGCCGCTGCTCGGCGGTGGCGCCCAGGAAGGGCGCGGTGTCCAGCCTGACGTGCAGGGCGCCCAGTTCGTCGCCGAACCGGTGCCCGCCGGGCACCGGCGTGCCGAGGCGCCCGGTCAGATGCTCCTCCAGCTCCATGGAGTCGCTGATGCCCAGCTCGGCGAGCCGGCCACGCAGCGGGCTCAGGTCGGCGTAGAGGTGCCGGCCCGCCTGCGGGGGCCGGGAGACCGCGCCGGCCGCCACAACGGTGCGGTGCACGGCGGCGGCGGTCCGCGCGTGCAGCGCGGCGGCTTCCGACGCCCGCCCGGTGATCTCCGGGGGCTCGTCGAGCGCGTGCGCCGCGGCGGCGGCGACCGGAGCGGGGACGACCGCGCCGAGCGCGGTCAGGATGTCGAGGGTCCTGGCCCGCCGGGCGGCGCCCTCCTCGCCCTGCGCGAAGCGGGCGACGGAGACGGGCCAGGAGGACGGGAGGAGCGCGCCGGCCAGGTCGCTCAGGACCGTCACCTGCTCCGCGTACATCTCGGCGGGACTGACCAGCACCGTCTCGTGCGGCTCGTGGACGGTGTCGCGCCAGGTCTCGTCGCTGATGATGTGCAGCCCCTCGCCGACCGCCGCCTCGCAGACCTCGCTCAGCATCTCGGGCGGGGTGACCGTGGCGGTCGGATCGTCCGCGACGGACAGCAGGAGCAGCCGGGGCCGGCCGCCTTCCAGCCGCACCCTGCGCACGGTCTCGAGCAGCGCGACCGGGTCCGGCACACCGCCGCACTCCGCGGGGACGGGCACGTGGTAGGCGGGACGCCCGAGCAGCCGCACCTGCGGGGTCCACCAGGCAGGGCACGGACGGGGCATCAGTACGTCACCGCCGTACGCGCCGAGCAGCGCGAACAGCAGTGACTGCGCGCCGGACGCGGCGACGACCTCACCGGGGCGGCTGCGCAGTCCGCGACGCCACCAGTATCCGCAGGCCGCCTCCCGCAGCGTCGGCCCGCCGCCCGGCGGCTCGCCCTCCGCCGCATCCGCGGCAGCGGCCAGGACGTCGCTGAGCGCGGGCAGCACGGGAAGCCCCGCGTCGGGGGCGGGCGGCCCGTAGCGGACGGGGCCGTGGCCCTCCCGATCAGGTCCCGTCATCCCATCCACCTCCACCGCTCACGCGCCCCGGCTCGTCTGCCCGTCCACGAGCCCTTTATACGGAGGATCCTCGCCCGGCGCCCCGCAGGAGGGGCCGTCCGCCGGTGCGGCATGGCCTGCGACACGGATGGCGTGCGGTCCGGCGTGCCCGGGGCGGTCCCGGGGTAATCGCGGAACATGTCCGACGCACACGCACCTCACCTTCCAGGCACACGACCGGCCGGCGGGCAGCCGCTCCGCGGGCGGATCACGGCGCTGCTCGGGCGATGGGACCGCAAGGTCTTCCACACCGTGGCGACACGGGAGTGGCCCGGCGCGGAGCCGGTGCTGCCCCGGCTGAGCCGCAGCGCCAACCACGGCCTCCTGTGGTTCGGCGCGGCCGCCGGGATCGCCGCTCTGGGCCGTGACGCGCGCTCGCGGCGTGCCGCCGTGCGCGGTGTCGCCTCCCTGGCCGTCGCCTCCGCCGTCATCAACACCGTGGGCAAGCGCTCCGTGCGCCGGGCACGGCCGCTCCTCGACGCGGTGCCCGTGATACGGCAGTTGAAGCGGCAGCCCTTCACCACGTCCTTCCCCTCCGGGCACTCCGCGTCCGCCGCCGCCTTCGCGACGGGGGTCGCCCTGGAGTCGAAGAGCTGGGGAGCCGTCGTCGCGCCCGTGGCGGCGTCCGTCGCCTTCTCCCGCGTCTACACGGGCGTCCACTTCCCGAGCGACGTGCTCGTCGGCGCGGCGCTGGGGGTGGGCGCGGCGTTCGCGGTGCGCGGCGTGGTCCCGACCAGGTCGCAGCTGCCGGCCCCCGGCACGCCGCACGCCGACGCTCCGCAGATGCCCGACGGCGAGGGCCTGATCGTGGTCGTCAACCGCGAGTCGGGCTCCGCCGGCACGGCGCCGGTCGTGCAGGAGGCACTGCCGAGGGCGGAGGTGGTGGTGTGCGACCCCGACGAGCTGCGGACCGAGCTGGAGAAGGCCGCGGGCAGGGGACGCGCGCTGGGCATCCTCGGCGGGGACGGGACGGTCAACAGGGCGGCGGCGGTGGCCGCCGCCCGGGGCGTGCCGCTGGCCGTCTTCCCCGGGGGCACGCTCAACCACTTCGCGTACGACCTGGGCATAGAGTCCGTCGAGGACACCTGCCGGGCACTGGCCGCGGGTGACGCGGTCCGGGTCGACCTGGGCAGGTTCACGCCGGGGCCGGACGGCAGCGAGGAGCCGGGCCACTTCCTCAACACGTTCAGCCTCGGGGTGTACCCGGACCTGGTGCGCGTCAGGGAACGCTGGTCTCCGCGGATCGGCGGCTGGCCCGCCGGAGTGCTGGCGGCGGTACTGGTCCTGCGCGGCCGGCGGCCGTTGGAGGCGGAGGTACAGGGCAGACGGCGCCCGATGTGGCTGCTGTTCGCGGGCAACGGCGTCTACAAGGGCGTCGGGCCGACGCCGGGCCACCGGCAGAACCTCGTGGACGGCCTGCTGGACGTCCGCGTGGTGCACGGCGGCCGCGCACCCGGCTGGCGGCTGCCGGCCGCGGCGCTCATCGGCAAGCTGCACCGCTCCCCCGTCCATGCGACACGGCACCTGCGGCGGCTGCGCATCGGCGGCCTGGCACCGGGGACCCTGCTCGCCTACGACGGTGAAGTGGCCCTGGCGCCGCCGGAGTTGGTCCTGGACAAGGTCCCGGAGGCGCTGACGGTCTACCGTCCGCAGGATCTTCTCTAGCGCCGGGGCCGCGTCCCTCACGCGCCTGCCGCGTCCTGCCGCGCTCCTGCGGCGGCGTCAGAAACGCAGCACGTACCGCCGTTGCCACGGCGTCTCCACGGCGCCCCGGTGGTAGTGGTCGCGCACATACGCGACGGCGTCCTCGGCGGGGACGCCGTCCAGGACGGCCAGGCAGGCGAGTGCGGTGCCCGTGCGGCCGCGGCCGCCGCCGCAGGCGATCTCGACCCGTTCCGTCGCGGCGCGGGTCCATGCCTGTTCCAGCAGGGCGCGCGCCTGCCGGGGGTCGGCCGGCAGCCGGAAGTCGGGCCAGCGGATCCAGCTCGCCTCCCAGTCGGTCGCGGGAGGCTGCCGGCCGAGCAGATAGACGCCGAACTCCGGCCGGGGACCGGCCGGCAGCGGCTTGCGCAGACCCCTGCCGCGCACCAGCCGACCGCTCGGCAGCCGCATGATCCCGTCACCTTCGGATGGCCATGTCTCCGTCACCCGGCCAGCCTATCCATCCGCCCGGGCTGTCCACCATCCAAGACACGGGTCTTGAAATACGGGACGGAGGCGTAGCGTTGCGGCATCGCCTCAGCAGAAGGAGACAGGTCATGCCGCAGGAGACAGCCGTCTACACGCACGGGCACCACGAGTCCGTACTGCGCTCCCACACCTGGCGCACCGCGGCGAACTCGGCCGCCTACCTCGTCGGTGAACTGCGCCAGGGGGCGGACGTGCTGGACGTGGGCTGCGGGCCCGGCACCATCACCGCCGATCTCGCGGAACTGGTCGCGCCGGGGCGGGTCACGGCCGTCGACGCCGCGGAAGGCGTGCTCGAGCAGGCACGGGCGCACGTGGAACAACGCGGCCTGGACAACGTGCGGTTCGCCGTGGCCGACGTCCACGCGCTGGACTTCCCCGACGACTCCTTCGACGTCGTCCACGCCCATCAGGTGCTCCAGCACGTAGGTGACCCGGTGCAGGCGCTGCGCGAGATGCGGCGGGTGTGCCGCCCCGGCGGGATCGTCGCGGCACGCGACAGCGACTACGAGGCGTTCGCCTGGTACCCCCGGCTCCCGGCGCTGGACGAGTGGCTGGAGCTGTACCGGCGGGTGGCCCGCGCCAACGGCGGCGAGCCGGATGCCGGCCGCAGACTCCTCTCGTGGGCCCGCGCGGCCGGCTTCACCGACATCACCCCCAGCGCGGCGGCATGGTGCTTCGCCACACCGGCGGACCGCACATGGTGGAGCGGCCTGTGGGCCGACCGCACGGTCGCCTCTGTGTACGCGGAGCTCGCCGTGGAGGGCGGGCACACCACGCACGAGCGGCTGCGGACGATCGCCGACGCGTGGCACACCTGGGGCGACCACGACGACGCATGGTTCATGGTTCCGCACGGAGAGGTGCTCTGCCGGGTGTGACCCGCCCCGCCCACGGGCCCGCCGGGCCCGATTCCGTCGCGCGGGATCGCCAACTACCCTCGCCCGTATGGAGATCCTCGGAACCACGCTCCGCATCTGCGTCGACGACCTGGAAGCCTCCGCCGCGTTCTACGAACGCCTCACCGGCGCCCCGCCGCTCCGGTTCGAACGCGGCGGGGTCTCCGTGGCGGCCGTGGGCTGCTTCCTGCTGATGAGCGGCCCGGAGGCGGAACTGGAGATCCTGCGGAAGGTGTCGGCGACGATCGCCGTGAAGGACGTGGACGAGGCGTACGCGACCCTCACCGGCATCGGCGCACGGGTGCTCGCGGGCCCGGTGGAGACCCCCGTCGGCCGCAATCTGATCGCCGTCCATCCCGACGGCTCGGTCTTCGAGTACGTCGACCGCCGGCCGGCCGCCTGACGACGGTGCACGTGGCGCCGCCCGCGCCGCGGAAATCGGTCGCGTCCCAAGAGGGAAGCCGTTAACTTCCGTCTGAGCGCACCGAGGTACGAGGCGCGACGGCGAAGGGAGCCGGTCATGGAGACCGACGGCGCGCGGACCGACCGATTGGGCCTGCTGCTCGACCAGTTCGACAAGGCCAGGGAGATGGCTCAGGTACGGCTGACGGGACTCGGTGACGAGGAGTACCTGTGGGAGCCGGTCGCCAACTCCTGGTCGATCCGGCGCCGGGGCGAAGCGGTGACGCCCAGGGCGTACGGGCCGGGCGAGTGGGTGATCGACAAGGGCGCCCCCGACATCCCGGCGAACGAGTACGCCGAGATCGCCCGGCAGGCCGCCGGCGGCATGACGGTCGCCAAGATCGCCGACGACTGGAGCGTGAGCGTCGAGCGGGTCGAGCAGGTCCTCGCCCACACCGGGGAGCTCGAGCCCGACGACACGCCGATCACCACCATCGCGTGGCGGCTGGGGCACCTGCACTCCTGCTTCGCGGGCCAATGGGAGTGGACCTTCGGTGAACGGCGGCAGGAGCCGAAGCTGCTGGTCGACTTCACCCCCTCCGCCGACCTGGCGCTCGAGCGGTTCTGGAAGCTGATCGACCGCTGGCGCGAGAGCGTCGCCACCGTCACCGAGGAGCAACTCGACACGGTGGGCTTCTCGCAGTACCCGTACGGCTCCGATCCCGACGACCCGTTCATCACCGTGGTGGCGGGCGCCAACCTCGAACTCATCCACCACATGGCCGAGATCGCGCTGCTCCGCGACCTGTGGCGGGCCCGCTTCACCACGTCCGGGTAGGCGAGAGGGAGCCGCGAGGGTGCTCCCTCGCGTTCCGGATCCGCACGGCTGGGGCGCTTCGATGTCCGGCCTGCCGCGTCAGGCAGGCCGGGCAGGCCCGCTCGTCATCTCCCGGGTGATCGCCCAGCGCTCGTGGTCGCGCCAGGCGCCGTCGATGTACAGGAAGTCGGGCGAGTACCCCTCGAGCCGGAAGCCGACCGACCGTACGAGCCCCAGTGAGGCAGTGTTGCCGGGCTGGATGTTGGCCTCCAGGCGGTGCAGACCGAGCCCGCTCGCCGCGAAGGCGTGCGCGACCAGGAGCCGCAGGCCCTCCCCCATCAGGCCGCGGCCCACGGCGTGCGCGAAGGCCCCGTAGCCGACGGCACCGCAGAGAAACGCGCCGTGGACGATGTTGTTGATGTTGATGTACCCCGCGATCCGGCCGGCCGGACGCTCACACACCAGGAAGCCCGCACGGGCCGGGTCCTCGATGAGCCGCCGCGCGTACCCGGCGAAGTCGTCGGGCGTGAGCGGCGGGAAGAGCCAGGGGCGGTGGAGCTCCTTGCTCCGCCGCGCGGCCGCGGTGAATTCGGCGGCATCCGCGTACGTGAGACGGCGCAGGGCGACGTGAGTGCCGGTGGCGACGTACGGGTCGCCCGAGGAGGACCGGGGTTCGGACTCGGACATGGCGTCAGCTTGTCATGCGACCACTCCCGCGGTGTCATGCGGCCTCGCCCCGGAGGCGGTCCGCATGCCCTCGTGATCCCGTGCGCCGGGCCACATCGGTGAGACACTTGTCTGACAGGGTCGGCTCCGCCTTCATGGGATCCACCGGGGTCCCGTGGGATCGTACGGGTTCGAACGGGGCCCGCCCCCGCGTGGTGAGCCGAGGAAGGGCCGGTCCAGTGGCAGTCAGCAGGCAGCAGCGCAGGCCCGTCGTGGTCCTGTACGAGCGGATCGCGGACGCCATCCGCGAAGGCGTCTATCCGCCCGGGTCCACCCTGCCCTCTGAACCCCGGCTCGCCGGCGAGCTCGGCGTCAGCCGCCCCGCCCTGCGTGAGGCGCTGCTGCTGCTCCAGGAGGACGGCCTGCTGTCCGTCCGCCGGGGCGTCGGACGAACGGTCAACGCCCATCCGCCCCGGCGCGGATACGAGCACCTCCAGCCGCTGGAACACCTGCTCTCCGGCGGCGGAGCGCCGCTGCGGGTGCGGCCGCTGCTGCGGACGACGGAGGAACCGACCGACTTCACCGCCCAGCACCTGCTCGCGCCCGCCGGGTCCGAGCTGCGCTTCTGGGAGTCCCTGCTGAACGGCGACGGCGCGACGGGGGTGCTGAGCCACGAGTGGGCGGCGCCGGAGGAGACGCTGGAGGCGGCGCATCCCGCGTTCGCGGCGGCGCTGCGGGAGGCCGCGCCCGCGGTCTCGATGCTCGCCGCGCTGACCGGGGCGTCGCGCGGCATCGCCCTCACCGCGCACAGCGGCGTCAGCGCGACACTCCTCGGCACCCGCCGCGGCCGGCAACTCGACCGGGCGGCGGACACACCGGCGGTACTCGTGACTCAGGTGGTGCGGGTCGGGGAGGTGCCGGTGCTGGCGGCGAAGCATGTGCTGGCGACGGGTGCGGCGGCGTTGCCGGTACGCCAGTCGAACTGACGCAACGCCGCGCCTGCGGCGGGCCTGTTCCCCACCCCGTCACTTCCCGAACCGGGCTCCGCCCGGGCTCGTACCGCGCTCCGCGCGGTGTTCCGGGGGCTCCTCCCCCCAGGCCTGGCGGCGTAGGGACCCCACCGCGCCTCGAACGCCGGCGGGGCTGATCTCGCGTAGCGAAATGCAGCCCGCCCGGGGGCACCTCCCACGGCCGCCAGGCCGTAGGGGGAACTTGAGGGCACCGTGCGGAGCGCGGTACGCCGCCCGCAGGGCGGCACGGGTCCGGCGCCTGCCCGGCCAGGGGCGGGCTGGGGAACAGGCTCCGCGCAGCGGCTCCGCAGTGACCCGTGCCGTACACTCCCCGGATGCACTTGTCTGACATCTTGCGCGCACCCAAGGCCGTCCTCCATGACCACCTCGACGGCGGCCTGCGGCCCGGGACGATCATCGAGCTGGCTCGCGACTGCGGCTATCAAGGGCTGCCGACCGAGGACCCGGCCGCTCTCGCCGTCTGGTTCCGGGACGCCGCGGACTCGGGGTCGCTGGAGCGTTACCTGGAGACCTTCGCCCACACCTGCGCCGTGATGCAGACCCGCGAGGCGCTGGAGCGCGTCGCCGCCGAGTGCGCGGAGGATCTGGCCGCGGACGGTGTCGTGTACGCCGAGGTGCGGTACGCGCCCGAGCAGCACCAGGAGCGGGGGCTGGGGCTCGACGAGGTCGTGGACGCGGTCAACGCGGGACTGCGGGAGGGCGAGCGGCGCAGCGGCGGGAGGATCACCGCGCGGGCCCTGCTCACCGGCATGCGGCACACCGACCGCTCCCTGGAGATCGCCGAGCTGACGGTCGCGCACCGCGAGCGCGGCGTCGCCGGGTTCGACATAGCGGGCGGTGAGGTCGGCAATCCGCCGGCCCGCCACCTGGCCGCCTTCCAGCACCTGCGGCGCCACAACTGCCACTTCACGATCCACGCCGGCGAGGCGGTCGGCGCGGAGTCGATCCACGAGGCCGTGCAGGTGTGCGGCGCGGAGCGGATCGGCCACGGTGTGCGCATCACGGACGACATCCGGGTCCACGACGACGGCACCGCCACGCTCGGCCATCTCGCCTCGTACGTGCGCGACAACCGCATCGCCCTGGAGGTCTGCCCGACCTCCAACCTCCAGACGGGTGCGGCGAAGTCGTACGACACCCATCCGATCGACCTGCTGCGGCGTCTCGGCTTCCGCGTCACGCTGAACACCGACAACCGTCTGGTCTCGGGCACCACCATGAGCGAGGAGTTCCGGCACATGGTGGACGCCTTCGGCTACGGGCCAGAGGTGTTCGAGGAGTTCACGGTCGCGGCGGTGGAGTCGGCGTTCCTGCCGCTGCCGGAGCGGCAGCGGCTGATCGACGAGGTGATCCGGCCCGGATACGCGGCCCTCGGCGCCCGGGCCTAGGAAGGAGGAGGCCGCCCACGCGGTGGCACTCGTCAGGCCAGCGCCGGCACGTCCAGCGTCAGCGTCCCGGCGTCCGCGTCCAGTACGGCCGGGATGCCGAGCGGCATCGTCAGGTTCGTGGGGCCGTGGCCGAAGCCGAACTCCTCGAGGACGGGGACGCCCAGCCCGCCGAGCCGGTCGGAGAGGACAGCGCGGACCTGTTCGTAAGGGCCGCACTCCGCCCAGGAGCCGAGGACGACGCCCGCGACGCCCTCGAGCCACTTCGCCCGCAGCAGCTGCGTGAGGATCCGGTCGAGGCGGTAGGTCTCCTCCTCCACGTCCTCGATCAGCAGCAGCCCGCCCCGTGCGGACGGCCGGGCGTCGGGTGTGCCCAGCTCCGCGGCGATCAGCGACACGCACCCGCCGAGGGTGACGCCGCGGGCGCGGCCGGGCACCATGGGGCGGGCGGCCGCGAGGCCGTGGAGCCGCTGCACGGTCTCCGGCTCGAAGAGCGTGGCGCGCAGCGAGTCCTGGGTGCGGGCATCCTTGAGGAAGACCTCCGTGCCGCTCATCGGACCGTGCAGCGTGGCGAGGCCCATCCGCACCGCGAACGCCTCGTGGAGCGCGGTGATGTCGCTGTAGCCGACGAAGACCTTGGGTCCTGCGGCGCGCATCGCGTTCCAGTCGGCGAGGTCGACCATCCGCTGGACGCCGTACCCGCCGCGGGCGCAGATCACGGCGGAGACCGACGGGTCGCACCACGCCTCGGTGAGATCGCGCGCACGGTCCTCGTCCGTGCCGGCGAGGTACCCCAGCTCCGGGTGCGTCTCGCGGACATGCGGCATGACGACGGGGTCGAGGTCCCAGCCGCGCAGGATGTCCAGACCGGCGTCGAGGCGCTCCTCCGGTACGGGTCCGCTGGGCGCGACGACGGCGACCCGGTCCCCGGCCCGCAGACGTTGCGGACGTGCGAGCGGTTCCAGGTTCGTCATTTCCTCAGCTCCAGCAGCGGGACGTCCGGCCGGGTGACGCCGAAGGTCTGGGCGTACAGGGACAGTTCGGCCTCGAGCGCCCGGACCAGGGTGTCGGCCCTGCGGAATCCGTGGCCCTCGCCCTCGAACGCGATGTAGGCGTGCGGGACCCCGCGCCCCGCCATCTGTTCCAGGAACCGGTCGCACTGGACCGGCGGGCAGATCACGTCGTCCAGGCCCTGGAGCAGCAGGAAGGGCGCGTCGATGTGGTCGACGTGGTTGATCGGCGAGCGTTCCCGGTAGCGGGCGGGGACCTCGTCGAGCGGGCCGACCAGCGACTCCAGGTACCGCGACTCGAAGTCGTGGGTCTCGCCCGTGGCCCAGGCGTGGAGGTCGAGGATCGGGAAGATGACCGTGCCGCAGGCGTACACGTCGGTGGTGGCGAGCGAGGCCGCGGCGGTCCAGCCGCCGGCGCTGCCGCCCCGGATCGCCAGCCGGGCGGGGTCCGCGGTCCCCTCGTCGGCGAGCGCCTGGGCGACGGCCGCGCAGTCCTCGACGTCGACGACGCCCCACTGTTCCTTGAGCCGGTCGCGGTACTCACGGCCGTAGCCCGTGGAGCCGCCGTAGTTGACCTCGGCCACCCCGATGCCACGGGAGGTGAAGTAGGCGATCTCCAGGTCGAGCACGAGGCCCGCCCGGCCGGTCGGGCCTCCGTGCGCCCGGACGACGAACGGCGGCAGCTCCTCGTCGGGCGCCACCCGGTCGGGGCTGTGCGGCGGGTAGATGTGGGCGTGGATCTCCCGGTGGCCCGGCCCGGTGAAAGTACGGATCTGGGGCTCTGGGTAGTACGCCGGGTCCACCGGGTCGTCGTGCGGGCTGCCGACGACCCGGGCGCGGCCGGTACGGGTGTCGAGCTCCACGATCTCGTAGGCGCTGCGCGGGCTGGCCGCCACGCCGAACACCCGGTCGCCGTGCACGGCGAGGGTCGGCGCCCACTCGCTCCACGGTCCCGGGGCGTCGACGAGTTCGCCGGTCTCCGGGTCCAGTATCCCGAGCGCGGTCGCCCCCTTGCCGTGGATGACGGCGATCAGGCCGCCGGGCAGCGGCAGGAACCACTGCGAGCCGATCTTCCACAGCGGCCCGCCGAACTCCTCACCACGGCCCGGACACAGCGGTGTGCGCTGCGCGGCGTCCAGGGCGCCGGGCCTGATGCGCTGCAGTTCCCACCATCCGCCGCCGTCGGCGCTGAACAGGAGGGAACCGTCCGGGGCCCATTCGACCTGGGCGACCGACTCGTCGCTCTCGCCGGCCACCGGCCGGACGTTCTCGAACGGGCCGTGTTCCGTCACGTCGCCGACCATGACGACGGTGCCGTCCCACGGCATCCGCGGGTGGTCCCAGGCGATCCATGCCGCCCTGGTCCCGTCGGGCGAAAGCCGGGGCCCGGTGACGAAGTGGTGCCGGTCGTCGCTGAGTTCGCGCACCGCGGACCGGTCACCGGCGGCCGAGCCGTCGAGCGGCACGGCGGCGACGACCCGGCGTACGTCGGTGGGCGAGGGTCCGGTGAACTCCTCGAGGACGCACCACACCTCGCCGCGCTCCGGTCGCGGTTGCGGGTCGGCCCAGCGCAGCCCGCCGCCGACGTCCGACATGGGGGTGAGCGGCCGCGGCTCGGCGCCGGGCCGGTCGGGCTCGTAGGCGTAGAGCCGCTGGTCGGGGAAGTGGACGAACACGACGAGCGGGCCGTGCTCGGCGCGGTCGACGCCGGCCCAGGGGATGCCGCCGTACTCGATGACGCGGCTGCGGACGTTCCACGGGGCGGGGAGCACCGATTCCTCCGCGCCGTCGGGCCGCCGGCGCACCAGGGCGCGTCTGCCGCCCTCGTCGGGCCGGGGCGCGGTCCACCACACCTCGTCGCCGACCACGCCGAGATACTCGGGGCGTCCGTCGTGCGACGCGGCGAGGGCCGCGTCGATCGGCGACGGCCAGGTTCCGTAGGCCCCGGTGGGCACCATGTCCGTTCCCCCTAAGCGGTCTGCAGATAGTGGTCGAGGACCCGGACGCCGAAGTGGAGGGCGTCGACGGGGACGCGTTCGTCGACGCCGTGGAAGAGCGCCTGGTAGTCGAAGCCGGGCGGCAGCTTCAGCGGGGAGAAGCCGTAGCCGGTGATGCCGAGCCGGGCGAACTGCTTGGCGTCGGTGCCGCCCGACATGCAGAACGGGACGACGTGGGCGTCGGGGTCGAACGCCTCGATCGCGGCGCGGAGTTTGGCGAAGGTCGGGGAGTCGACGGGTGCCTGGAGGGCGATCTCGTTGTGGTAGAAGTCCCAATGGACGTCGGGGCCGGTGAGCGCGTCCATGGTCGCGTGGAACTCTTCGTCGGTACCGGGGAGGATCCGCCCGTCCACGTACGCGGTGGCGTTCCCCGGAATGACGTTGAGCTTGTAACCGGCGTTCAGCATCGTCGGGTTGGAGCTGTTGCGCACCGTCGCCTCGACGAGCTTGGCGGCCGGGCCCAGCTTGGCGAGCAGCTCGTCGACGTCGAAGCCGACGGTCTCCAGGTCCGCCCGGGTGACGTCGATGCCGTGCAGCGCGGCGAGTTCGAGCAGGGCCGCCTTCACGGTCGGTGTGAGCCGTACCGGCCAGTGGTGTTCGCCGATCCGGGCGACCGCTGCGGCGAGCCGGGTGACGGCGTTCTCGCGATTGACCTTGGAGCCGTGGCCCGCCCTGCCGTCCGCGGTGAGCCTCATCCACGCCGTGCCGCGTTCACCGGCGGCGACAGGGTAGAGCGCCATGTCGGGGCCGGCGTGGAAGGTGTAGGCGCCGGATTCGCTGATGCCTTCGGTGCAGCCGTCGAAGAGCTCGGCGTGCTCGGCGGCGAGGAAGCCGGAGCCGTCCTCCGCGCTGGCCTCCTCGTCCGCGGTGTAGGCGATCACGATGTCGCGGCGGGGCCGGATGCCGTGCCGGGCCCAGGCCCGTACGACCGCGAGGACCATGGCGTCCATGTTCTTCATGTCGACGGCGCCGCGGCCCCACACCACTCCGTCACGGATCTCGCCGGAGAAGGGGTGGACGGTCCAGTCGGCGGGCTCCGCGGGGACCACGTCGAGGTGGCCGTGGACCAGGAGCGCGTCGGCGCCCGGGTCCCAGCCTTCGTAGCGGGCCACCACGTTGGTGCGGCCGGAGGTGCGCTCCAGCAGCACCGGGTCGAGCCCCGCGTTGACCAGCCGCTCGGCGACGTACTCGGCGGCCGGCCGCTCCCGGCAGTCGCCGCCGCCCCGGTTGGTGGTGTCGATGCGGATGAGCTCGGAGGTGAAGGTCACCACCTCGTCGAGGGCGCGGGCGTCGATGGGGGTCTCTGTCACGTCAGCCATACTGCTCCTCCACGGCGGCGGAGACGATCGTCGTGACCGCCTTGAATGTGCGGATGCCCTCGTACATCGTCCCGCTGGTGTACACCACCCGTCTCTCGCCCCGGGCCCGTGCCACGCCCGGGACGACGGTGGCCGCCGCCGCGAGGTGCTCGGCGTCGAACTCGAGCTCCACGGTGAACGGCCCGCCCTCGACGGGCGCCCCGCGTACGGCGAGGGCGGCGGCCTCCTTGGCCGCGGCGCGGATGTCCGCCGCGGTGCGGGCGGGGGTCCGGCAGACGGCCGCATAGCGCGAAACGTGGTCCTTGACCGCGACCTTGAGCGCGCCAGGGGCGTAGCCGAGGGCGTCCTCGCAGGTCAGGTCGTCGCCGGTGACGAGGACGACGGGCACACCGTATTCGGCGACGACGTGGGCGTTGAGCAGGCCCTCGCTCGCGCGGACGCCGTTCAGCCAGACGCCGGTGATCGAGTTGGCGAGGTAGGTGTGGGCGAGGACGCCTTCGGAGCCGGCGCCGGTGTGGTAGCCGATGAAGGCGATGCCGTCGACGTCGCCGTGCTGGACGCCCTCGACCATGGACAGCGACTTGTGACGCCCGGTGAGCATCTGGGCGCGCTCGTCGAGTTCCTCGAGGAGCAGGTTGCGCATCGTCCAGTGCGCTTCGTTGATCAGCACCTCGTCGGCGCCGCCGTCGAAGAAGCCGAGGACGGCCGCGTTGACGTCGGAGGTGAACATGGAGCGGCAGCGTTCCCACTGGGGTGTGCCGGGCAGGACGTCGGCCGGCCATGTCACCCCCGTGGCACCCTCCATGTCGGCGCTGATGAGGATCTTCACGGCTCTCTCCGTTCCACCACGGCCACGCTGCCAGAAGTGCACCTTACGACAGCGTGGCCGTGGAGCGGAGGGGCTGGTCACCCCGCGTTCCGGCCGCTCCGGCAGGCGGCCGGGCGCGGGCCGCTAGCCGAGTACCTTCTCCAAGGAGGCGAGGGCCGAGCCGAGTTCCTCACGGGTGATGGTCAGCGGCGGCGCGATCCGGATGGTGGACCCGTGGGTGTCCTTCACGAGGATGCCCTCGGCCATCAGCCGTTCGCTGATCTCCCGGCCGCTGCCGATGGCCGGGTCGACGTCGACGCCCGCCCACAGACCGCGGGAGCGGAAGCCGACGACGCCCTTGCCCACCAGCCCGGTGAGCCCGTCGCGCAGCACCTCGCCCAGCTCGGCGGCCCTGCGCTGGAACTCTCCGGTGGCCAGCAGGTCGACCACGGCGGAACCGACCGCAGCGGCCAGCGGGTTGCCGCCGAAGGTGGAGCCGTGCTCGCCGGGACGCAGCACGCCCAGCACGTCCCGGCGTGCGACGACCGCGGAGACGGGGACGATGCCGCCGCCGAGGGCCTTGCCGAGGAGCAGCATGTCGGGGACGACCGACTCGTGGTCGACGGCGAGGGTCGTGCCGGTGCGTCCGAGGCCGGACTGGATCTCGTCGGCGATGAACAGGCAGCCGGCCCGCCGGGTCAGCTCGCGCACGCCGGCGAGGTAGCCGTCGTCGGGGATGAGCACGCCCGCCTCGCCCTGGATCGGCTCGATGAGCACGGCGGCCGTGGTCTCGTCGATCGCGTTCTCGAGCGCGGCCAGGTCGTTGTAGGGCACGATGCGGAAGCCGGGCGTGAAGGGGCCGAAGCCGCCGCGCGCCGTCTCGTCGG
This sequence comes from Streptomyces pristinaespiralis, assembly GCF_001278075.1. Taxonomy (GTDB): domain Bacteria; phylum Actinomycetota; class Actinomycetes; order Streptomycetales; family Streptomycetaceae; genus Streptomyces; species Streptomyces pristinaespiralis. Next base: position 1,536,470 of record NZ_CP011340.1, read on the forward strand.
TGGAGAAGCTGACGATGGTGGTGGTGCGGCCGTGGAAGTTGCCGTCGGCCACGATGATCGTGGCCCGGTCGGGTGCGACGCCCTTGACCTCGTAGGCCCATTTGCGGGCGACCTTGACGGCGCTCTCGACGGCCTCCGCGCCGGTGTTCATCGGCAGGGTCATCTCGAGGCCGGTGAGCTCGGCGAGGCCCTCGGCGAAGCCGGCGAGCCGGTCGTTGTGGAAGGCGCGCGAGGTGAGGGTGACCTCGTCGAGCTGGCGGTGGGCGGCGGCGACGAGGCCGGGGTGGCGGTGGCCGAAGTTGAGCGCCGAGTAGCCGGCCAGCATGTCGAGGTAACGGCGGCCCTCGACGTCCTCGACCCAGACGCCCTCCGCGCGTGCGACGACGACGGGCAGCGGGTGGTAGTTGTGCGCCAGCGCCGTGTTCTCGGCGCGGATGAGCTCCTCGGAGGAGCGCTGCGTGCGTACGGGGGTGAGAGTCATGCGCGGATCTCCTGAGTGCAGCACTTGATGCCGCCGCCGGCCTTGTGGAATTCGGACATGTCTACGGGGACGGGCTCGTATCCGTGCGCGGCGAGCTGTCCGACGAGTGCCTCGGCCTGCGGGGCCACCAGGACGTGGCGGCCGTCGGACACGGAGTTGAGGCCGAAGGCCATGGCGTCCTCGCGGGTGGCGACCACCGCGTCGGGGAACATCCGCCGCAGCACCGCGAGGCTGCCCGGCGAGAACGCCTCCGGGAAGTAGGCGATGTTCGCGGGGTGCCCGTCGCTCCCGTCGTCGAGGACGAACAGGGCCGTGTCGAGGTGGTAGAAGTACGGGTCGACGAGCTGGAGCCCGATCACCGGTACGCCGAAGAACTCCTGCACCTCGCGGTGTGCCTCGGTGGTCGTACGGAATCCGGTGCCGGCCAGGATGTGGCCGCCGACGGGGACGAGGTCGCCCTCCCCCTCGCACACCGACTCCGGCCGGTGCACGTCGAACCCTGCGACCTTGAACCAGGCCGCGTACGCCTCTTCCTCCAGCCGGCGCTGCGGCGCGTGGAAGCGGGAGCCGAAGACCTTGCCGTCGAGGACCAGCGCGCAGTTGGCGGCGAAGACCATGTCGGGCAGTTCGGCGTGGGGCTCCACGGACTCGACCTTGTGGCCGAGAGCGCGGTAGGCGTCGGTCAGGGCGTTCCACTGGGACCGTGCGAGGTCCTGATCGACCTCGCTGTTCCCGCTCATCCACGGGTTGATGGCGTACTTCACGTCGAAGTAACGGGGTTCGCAGACCAGGTAACGCCTGGGGCGAGGCACGCGGCTGGGTGGCACCCGGGGTTCCTCCCGATTCCTGAGATGGCCGGTGACGACCGGTGACGACCGGTGACGTCTCAACGGTAGGAATCGGGAGGTTCGGGCGACAAGGAACAAGCGCTGCGTGTATGCGCAGCATTCCTGCGTCGTGCGGCCCCTCGGCGGCGTTTCGCGTCGCAGGACCGGTCGACACCACCCGTTCGGGCTACGCGGGCGGCGCGCCGTACCAGCGCCAGATGGCGGGGCGTGGCCGCCCGGGGAGGTCGGTGCGGCCGGTGCACCAGAGCAGCGCGGGCCAGGGGGCGGTGTCCGCGGGGGCGTCGGGGAACAGCCGGGCGAGCACCCGCGAGCAGATGCCGGCGGGCGGCTCCCAGGTGAGGCCGAGCCCTGCCGCGATGTCGTGGGTGTGCACCAGGGTCTCCACGATGCCCATCGCGGCGAAGCCCTCGGGATCGGACGCGCCGAAGACATGGTGGGAACGCACCCCCGGCGAGGTCGTGCGCACCATGGCGACGAGCAGCGCGCCGCCGGCCTCCAGCACCTCGAGCAGCCCGTCGGGGCCGGCGGCGCGGTCGGCGTGGACGGAGTTGGCCGGGCCACCGGGCCGGCGGCTCCCGTAGGAGAAGGCCACCTCACGGTCCTGCGGCGGGGTGCGGGGGCCGAGTTGGACGGCGTAGGCGAAGAGGTCGTCGGCAAGGTGCTCGACGGTCTCCCAGCAGGTCCACTCCAGCGTGCCCGCGTTGCCGTCCCAGGCCGTCCCGGGCACCTGGCGGAGGGCGGCCACGGCGAGCTGCACGGCGTGGTCGAGGTCGTCGGCGGTGACGGGAGGGCGGCCGTTCACCGCTCGAACGCAGACGTGGTCGCGACGTGGTGCTCGGCGTCGTCGGGCCCCGGGACCGGGCCGGCTCCCGGCTCGACGGCGGGTTCGGTCCGCAGGAACGCGGCGTCCCGTGTCGGTTCGCCGGGGGCGTGGAGCCCGGGCTCGTCGTCCGTGCACACCCGGCGGGAGAGGCGCGCTTTGTCGTACGCGGAAAAGGCAGGCATGGGCCGAGACCTTTTCACCGGCGGTCCGCCGGGGGCAACCGTGTTTGTGCGCGGGAGGTCACACGCCGGCGTCGCCGCTCGTCGCGGCCCGGCCGGCGCCGGCCTCCGGGCTGCCGGTCAGCAGGTGGGACAGCACCATGTAGCTGATGGTCTTGCGGATGAACGGCTCGGCCCGGATGCGTTCGAGGACCTCCTCGAAGTGCTCGACGTCCGTCGCCCGGACATGCAGCAGCGCGTCCGCGCCGCCGGTCACCGTCATCGCGGCCGTGATCTCCGGGTGGTTGCGCACGACCTCGGCGAGGCGCCGGGGCGGGGCCGCGCCGTCGCAGTACACCTCCACGTAGGCCTCCGTGGCCCAGCCGAGGGCGGCGGGGCGCACCGTGGTGGTGAAGCCGGTGATGATGTCGTTCTCGCGCATCCGGTCGACCCGGCGTTTGACCGCCGTGGCCGACAGGCCGATCGCCGTGCCGATCTCCGTGAAACTGGTCCGCGCGTTCGCCACCAGGGCCGCGACGATCTTGCGGTCGAGCTCGTCGAACGGCGCGGATCTGTTCGTCATCTCAAGGTTCCTCCGGACGGCCCTGTCGCGCGCGGACCCTATCGGAAGATGGCCATGGCCTGCACTTCCAGCACCGCCTCCTCGGCGTTCCAGTCCTGGACCTTGCCGAGGCAGCGGGCGGAGAACGTGCCGGACGGCACCTCGTTGCGCAGCCCTTCCGTGGCGCAGGTGACCCGCACGCGCGGCCCCTGGGAGGCATCGTCGGGGTCGCCGTAGGGCGCGAGGAGCACCGTGGACTCGTCCGACCTGCTGATCTTGCGGAACCGGCCGCGGATGAGGACGAAGTCCTCGATGTCGCGCAGCCGTACGTCCTGCTGGGAGGACCGGCCCTCGCCGCCGGGCCGGTTCGCCAGTGCCCGGGTGAGTGCCGCGTTCCGTCTGACCGTGCCGCCCGCGAGGTCGACATGGACGATGACGTCGTTCTCCTCGAGCACGTCCATGATGATCCCGATCACCGAGATGGGTTCCGCGACCTCCATGTACTTGCTGACGATCTCGCTGTTGTCACGTCTCCCGCCGCCGGCGCTCAAACCGAAGACGGTGGCTCTGATGGTGCCGTCCTTGCTGTCGCTGGTCCGCTGCTCGACCTCCCTGCGCAGCGCCGCCGCGTAGCCGCGCATCTGGTAGTGGTCCATGACGGACCGGTCGTGGAGGTAGAAGCAGATGCTGTAGGTGAGGTTGCGGGCCCCGCCGCGCCGGCCTCCCGCCAGCCGTGCGACGGCGAGGACGAGCAGCGCCCCCGCCCCTGCCGCCGTCAGGAGCCACAGCAGCATCCAGGGCCACCAGACGCTCCACCACATCTCAGTGAACACACCCACGGATCTCCTTGAACGCGCTGAGGAGGGACCGGTCGGTGGCGTCGACCATGCGGCCGCCCGTCGCCCGTGCCCCTCGGTCGAGTTCCCTCGTGTCCGCCTCGCCGTAGCGGATCGTGTACGTACGCACCCGGCGGGCGTCCTCCGGCAGCCTTGCGTGCGCGCGGACGAAGGCGTCCACGTCCATTCCGGCGTTGTTCTCGCCGTCCGTCATCAGGACGATGGAGACCCGTCGTTCCGGCCGGTCGACGAGATCGCGGGCCACGGCGCGGTAGGCGTGGTCGAGGGAGGACCAGATGGCGGTGGATCCGGCGAAGTCGTCGGACGCCACGACGCCGCGCAGCCGGTCCAGGTCCCGCGGCCCGTCGTAGGTGATGTTCCGCTCCTCGAGCACGCGCCCGCCGAACCGCATCACGGTGAGCGTCTCGCCCCGGTAGAAGCGGACGAATTTCCCCGAGGGCGAGTCGTCGCCGCCGGCGAGACCGTCGATGGTCTCGCGCAGTGCGGTGATGCGTTCGCCGCGCATCGAGCTGGAGAAGTCGAGGACGAAGATCACCTGGGCGGCCCGGTCCCGCTCGGGGTCCCCGTAGTCCGCGAGGAGCCGGTCGACGACCTTCTGGTCGTCGGGGAAGTACAGAGCGTTGCCGACCGGCTCGCTCAGCCGGTCGATCCGGGGCACCCCGGGGTCGATCGGCCGTCGCAGGGTGCGTTCCATGATCTTCTTCTGGACGGGTCCGCTGCGCAGCCAGTCGACCAGCCTGTCGTAGGCCGCCCGTTTGGACGGGTCGAGCAGCAGCAGCGGATAGTCGGAGAGCACCATTCCGTCCCTGGGATAGACGATCTCCAACGGTTCGCGGAGCTTGCCGCTGCTGTTGAGCGCCAGCAGTTCGGACTCGTAGGTGATCAGCCCGTTCAACTCGTCCTGTCGCGCGGCGTAGCCGTCGGCGAGCTTCCCGGAGGCGTCGCCGGTGAGGAGGTGTCCGGCGAAGAAGCCGTGCAGCCGCTCGCAGGAGACGTCCTGCGGACGCAGGGCGGTGCCCGTGCCCGCGGCGGCCGTCGCCACGCCGACGAGGGCCGCGAGGCCGCTGTTGGTGTGCCGCGGGTCGGCCATGCCGAAGCGCAGCGATCCGTCCGCGGCGGCGTCGGCGGCGTCCGCCCAGGAGATCCGGCCGCCCGCCGCGGCCTTGCGCAGCCGGTCCGCGGTGGCCCGCTTCACGCCGAGGACGACGGGCGAGCGCATGATGTTGGTGGCCAGCGGTTTCTCCCCGTGCCCGCCGTTCGCCTTGGCCTTGAGCAGGTAGTAGCGGTCGGAGGAGAGCCAGGCGACGTCGTACCGGGGGCGGCCTTCGTGCGCCGCGAGTTCGTTGCTGGCGTCCACCGTGCCGCGGTGGTCCGTCTCGAGCGTGATCCCGGTGTCGCGGCGCAGGTCGTCGAGCAGGGGGGCCATGTCGGCGAGTTCGGAACTGGCCAGCATCCGCAGGGTCACCGGCTCGGGGCGGCCGGGCGCGCAGGCCGTGGCCGCGGCGAGCCAGAGGCCCGCCATGCACAGGGCGATCAGGGCGGTCAGCCGGCGCCGCGGCCCCATCAGGGCCGCCCCGGCAGGACCTCGGCAGGGGGACAGTCGCCCACGACGGAGATCATCCTCTCCAGGTAGCGAAGCCTCGGCATGGCGGTCCGGGTGTCGTCGCCCTCCGTGGCGGGGGCGGGGATGCCGCGGTCCTCGAGGAAGCGCGTCAGCTGGTCCCCTGCGACCTGCCCCGTCGGATCGAGGATCCGGAAGCCCAGCTCCATGGCGCGCTGCCGCAGTTCGGGATCGTGCGTGATCAGCTCACCGAGCCGGTCGCCGTCCTCGTTGAGGGCGATGAACTGCGGCTGGGTGACGAACTGTCCGGAGGGGTAGAGAAGGACCCGCTGCTCGTCGAGCTTCTTCGACCGGGCCTTGTAGTTCAGCTGGTAGGCGAGGTACTGGTGCTCGTAGGCCACAACCACGGGCGCGATGTTCTTGCCCTCCGGCGACACATAGGTGCGGAACACGTCCGCGGCGGGCAGGCCCTGTTCCATCAGGTGCTTTATCGCGCGTCCGCGCGCGTCGGCCTCCTGATCGGTGTCGGGCACCTCCTCGCCGTCACCGTGCCAGGTGAACGCCACCAGGGCCAGGTAGGTGCCGGCCGAGTTGGAACCGCAGACGTCGGGGGTCTGCGCGACGATGCGGTTGGCGTTGGCGATGCCCTGCCGCTCGATGCCGATGTCGTCCCAGCGCTTCTTGTCGTGGATGTGGCGCAGGAAGCCGGCCATGTCCAGGACGTAGTAGGGCGGCTGGTCCGCGTCCGATCCGGTCCCCCGGTGCGCCTTGGCCACGCCCGCCTTCTCCAGGGTCCTGGCGTACTCCCGGTAGGTGGCCAGCACGATCGGGCTGACGAAGGGGCGGTGCACCTTGGCGTACTGGTTGCTCTTGGCCCGTTCGGCGGTGATCAGGTCCCCGGCGGGCTGGCCGGAGGGGAAGACGAAGTCGTACGAGGAGATGTCCCGGATCGCGACCTCGCGCGAGCCCGACGCCGTGATGTGCACCCGTATGTGATGCTTCATCAGGATCCGCTGGACCTCTTCGTCCTCGAAGAAGTCCCGCTTGGACGCCATCTTCCCTTCCAGGGTGATGACACCCTGGAAGGGCAGCAGGACGTTCCCGGACACGGCCAGCACGCCGACGCCCGTCAGCACGGCGGCCAGCAGGGGCAGTACGACGAGGAGGAAGCCGCGTCTCGACCATGACGAACGCGATTCACGCCTGATGCCCAGCCGCGGTTCCGCCGTGACCCGTCTCTCTCCCACAGCCACGGGCGCTCCCCCTTCGTCCCCCGCGTCACCTCGGGAACAGCCTTACCCTTCCGGGCGGCTCCCATCCGACGACACGGCCAACATTCGGTGAACAACTCCGTTGGCACGGCGCGCTGTTGAGGCTCGGCGCCCCGGTCAGCCGTCGGCCAGGCGGACGGTGCTCAGGACCTTGGCGACGACCGTGTCCGGCACCTCGTCCCCCACCCCCTTCGCTCCCACGAACGTCCAGGAGACGATGTCGCCCTTCGGGTTCTTGAAGGCGAAGGCGGTCGCCTTGCCGTCGCTGTCGCACTTGCCCTCGGGTTCGACGCCCGTGGAGGAGGCGGTCGCCACACTGCCCGTGATGCCGGAGGCGGTGGTGTACGGCTCGGCCGCGCCCTTGGTCACCTTGGCCTTGTCCGGCTGCGTGTAGCCGCCGTACACCCACAGGGAGGCGTTGTCCCGGGCGGCCTCCTGCGGCGTCTTCGCGCCGCGTTCGGCACGGGAGCCGGCGGCGGCGAGCCAGGTCTCGTCCGACGAGCCGTCGAGGTCCGCGTCGGCGACGCACCACTTCTCCTTGAGCATCGCCGGGGCGGAGAAGCCGACGAGGGGGATCTCCTCCGGGTCGGCGTCGTCGGCGACATAGGTCGCCCAGGACGCCGGCTTGAGGCCCCACTCGGGCGGCACGTCGAAGACGATGCCGGTCCTCGGGTTCGTCACGGCCCGCCAGCCGGGCACGGTCGGCTGCTCGCCGGCGTCCGTACGGGCGTCGTCCGCCACAGGTGCGGATGAGGACGGAGCGGGCGGGCGGGCGCTGTCGTCACCGTCGCCGCCGAGGACCAGATATCCGGTGACCGCGGCGGCCACGACGACGACCGAGGCCGCGACCACGGCGACGACCGTGGCGCTCCCGCGGCGATCTCGGCCCGACACGGCGGGGCCGGCGGGCTGCGTGGGCATGTCCCACGGCTGCTGCGGGCCGCCCGGCGGCCCGTAGGAACCGGGTCGCGGGTGGCGCGGGTCCTGCCCGCCTTCCGGGTGCTGCTGTCCAGGCCTCATGTGCAGCAACCCTAGATCGCGCCCCGGACCGCCCTACGGGAGGGCCAGTTCGAACCAGACCGTCTTGCCGCCCGCCGTGCGGCTGGTGCCCCACTCCCGCGACAGGGCGCTCAGTACGCGCAGGCCGCGACCGCCCTCGTCGTCGGGGCGGGCGTCCAGCAGGGTCGGCAGGGTGTGGTCGTCGTCCGCCACCTCGCACAGCAGGGAATCGGCCCGTACGAGCCGCAGTTCGGCGCGGCGGCCGAAGGCGTGCCGCACCGCGTTGGCGACGACCTCGCCGACCAGGAGTTCCGCCGTGCCGGTGAGCGGCCCGAGACCCCAGGCGTTCAGCTGTCCGCGCACCAGCCGCCGCGCCCTCGCCGCCTCCCGCGGTTCGAGCGAGAGCTCCCAGGTGGCGACGGAGCCGGGGTCGATGCCGTTCAGCCGGGCCATCAGCAGGGCGACGTCGTCCTTGCGCCCGCCGCGCGTGTTCAGCGCGCGGATGATGGTGTCGCACGCCTCGTCCATCGACGCCGCGGGATGCGCGGCGGACTCGCAGAGCGTCGCGAGACCCACCCCGATGTCCTCGCCGCGCACCTCCACCAGCCCGTCGGTGCACATCACGAGCCGGTCGCCGGGCGACACCGCGACGCGGACACTGCGGAAGGGCACCCCGCCGACCCCGATGGGCGCTCCCGACGGCAGCTCCAGCAGTTCGCTGCGGCCGTCGGCGGCGCGGACGATCACCGGGGGCACATGGCCCGCGTTGGCCAGTTCCAGTTCGCCGCGGACCGGGTCGTACACCGCGTAGACGCAGGTGGCCAGGTAGTGCTCGCCGAGGCGCTGGGCAAGGTCGTCGAGGTTGCGCAGGAGCTGGGCGGGCGGCAGGTCGAGTGCCGCCATCGTCTGCACCGCGGTGCGCAACTGGCCCATCATGGCTGCGGAGTTGAGACCGTGGCCCATCACGTCGCCGACGACGAGCGCGGTGCGCGAGCCCGGCAGCTTGACGGAGTCGAACCAGTCCCCGCCGACCCGGCCCAGCTGCGTGCCCGGCAGATAGCGGGTCGCGGTGTCGCAGCCGGCCGTGCGCGGGGCGACCTGCGGCAGCATCGAGTCCTGGAGCGTCTCCGCGACGTTCTCCTGGTAGGTGTACATACGGGCGTTGTCGAGCACCAGCCCGGCGCGGGCGGCCAGTTCGGCGCCGGTGACCCGGTCCATGTCGTTGAACAGGGGCCGTTCGGGGTGGCGCAGCAGGATCATGCAGCCGAGGACCACGTTGCGTGCCTTGAGCGGTGCGACCAGCATGGACCGGCCGTTGATCAGCGGGCGCATGTCCCGCTTGTCGAACTGCTCGGCCATGGCGTTGCCCATCTCCTCCGTGATGCGCGGCACCAGGACGGGCTCACCGCTGACCATGCACCGGAAGAACGGGGTGTGGGCGGGGAACGGCATGGACTCGCCGACGGGGACGACGTCGTCCCAGCGGCCGGGCTCGTCGACGTGCTCGAACGCCACCCGGTGCCACATGGTCGTCGCGTCGGGGTCGCCGTCGCAGAAGCCCTCGCCGGCGACGACCTCCTCCCGCAGATAGGTGCAGGCGACGTCGCTGAACCGGGGCACGATCGCGGAGCTGATCTCCCGGATCGTCCGGGCGAGGTCGAGCGAGGAGCCGATCCGGCCGCTGACCTCGTTCAGGAACTCCAGCCGCTCGCGCACCGCCGCGTATTCGAGGTCCTGCTCGAGGTCCGCCTCCTCCACGGGATGCCCGGCCGCGAGGGCCTGCTCCGTCACCTGCTGCCGTGCCCTGCGCGCGGCGCGGCGCGGCACGCCCCAGTCGGGGGTGACGGGCACCCGGTCGTGGTGGCTGAACTCGAGGACCGGGTAGCCGAGGTCGAGGATCCGGGAGACGATCCGCGTCGACTCCCGCACGCTCATGCTGGGCAGGATCTCGGGGAGCCGGCGCGCCAGTTCCTCCGCCCCGGGGAACTCGGTGTGCAGCGCGAAGCCCGGCGCGATCCGTTCGACGCCGCCCTCGTCGGTGCCGAGCCGTCCCGCGTCAGCGGCGAGGAAGAGCAGCCGCTCCTCGCCGGGGCCCACCATCGGATACGCCCACCACAGCACGTCGACGCGGTCCTGGCCCAGCTCGGAGACACGGGCGCGGCCGGCCGTCGGATAGGTGGTGAGACCGCCCAGGCGGGCGTCCAGGCCCTGGCCGAGTCCGCTGTACGCGCTGCATCCAGGGCAGGGGCCGATGCCGTCGCCGCCGTACTCTCCGTCGTGGTCGCACTCCTGACCGGTCAACGCGCCCGAGATGGGCAGCAGTTCGACGGCCGGACGCCCGACCGCCTCGGCCCTTGCGGGACCGAAGAGCCGGCGCGCACCGGTGGACCAGTGCGACACCAGGCCGTCACCGTCCACGACGATCACGGCAAGCGGAATGCGACCGGCCACGGGGTACCGCTGCCGGGGCACCGACGGAACGCCACTGTCCATGGGTGGATGGCTCCTTCCCCGCCGCCGGGATCCAACGGCCTCGTTCACCACGGTAGGGGTATCTCCGCGCCGGGCGCCGGGCGTTGGCGGAAGAGGTCGTGCGCCCGGCGCGAAGCCGGCGAGCGGACGAGCGGGCGCGGACCCCTCGGGGCGCCGGCGCGCCGCGCTGTACGCGCCCCCGCACGCAGCGGGTGGGAAGGGGCGCCGCGGGGCCTGACGTCAGTCGGCGTGACCGAGTTGCAGGTCGCGCTCGGTGCGTCCGCCGCCGGCGACCTGGAGCACGGTCGCGACCGGCGGGTAGCCCGACGCGATGACCGTGTACTCGCCCGACGACAGGTCCACGAAGCGGAATGTCCCGTCGGGACCGGTGGTGAGGGTGTCGACCACGTTGCCGGCCGCGTCCAGCAGGGTCACGCGGGCGTCGTCGACGGGCCGGCCGTCGCCCGCACGCACGGTGCCGCGCAGCACGGCCCCGCCGGCCAGTTCGATGTCCTGGCGGGTCTCCCGGGACGCCTGCACGCTGACGGGGTGCGCGGCGGGCCGGAAGGCGGGGGCGCTGGCCGCCAGGGTGTACTCCCCCGCCACCAGTTCGCTGATCACATAGCCGCCCTCGCGCCCGCTGCGGGTGGAGGCCACCACGTCGCCGCGCACGTCGGTGAGGGTGACGGCCGCGTCCCGTACGGGGCTGCCGTCGGCCGTGACGACGACCCCGGCGAGGCGCCCGGCGCCGCCGAGGACCACGTCGAGGTCGACGGGCCGCTCGCCGACGGTGACCGTGACGGCCTGCGGCTGGTGGCCGCCCGCCGCCGCGATCATCACGTACGCCCCCGGGCCGGGTGCGCTCAGCGCGTACCGGCCGTCCTCGCCGCTCGCACCGCGGCCGATCTGGGTTCCCTGCACGTCGATCAGGGTCAGCGCGGCGCGCGGGACGCTGGTGCCGTCGTGGTGCTGGACGGTGCCGCAGACGGGAACGCCCGACGGCTGCGGGGCGGCCGGCTGGGGGGCGGCCGGACGGCCCGCGGCGGGGGCGGGAGCGGGGCGGGCGTGCGGCACGGCGGCGTCGGCGGGGGCGTTGTGGGACACCAGCGGACTCTCCTTGAGGAAGAAGGCGATGAGCAGGCCGAGGACGAGCACCGGCACGAGGTAGAGGAAGATCCGCGGCATCGCGTCGGCGTAGGCCCGGACGTACGCGTCGCGCAGCGCGGGCGGCATGGCGTGCACCAGCTGCGGGGTGATGGCGGCCGGGTCGGGCAGGCCCGCGCCGGCCGGGACGCGGTCGGCGAGCGCGTCGGTGAGCCGGTCCGCGAAGAGCGTGCCGAAGACGGCGGCGCCGACGCTGCCGCCGATCTGCCGGAAGTAGTTGTTGGCGCTGGTCGCGGTGCCGAGGTCGGCGGGCGGCACGGCGTTCTGCACGGCGAGGATCAGGACCGGCATCACCAGGCCGATGCCGACACCGAGGACCGCCTGCCCGACGCTGTACTCGAGCCGGGAGGTGTCGACCTCCAGCCGGGACAGCAGCCACATGCCGACGACGGAGATCGCGCCGCCGAGCACCGGGTAGACCTTGTAGCGGCCGGTGCGGCTGATGAGCTGGCCGGAGACGATCGAGGCGACGACGATGCCGCCCATCATCGGCAGCATCAGCAGGCCGGACTCGGTGGCGCTGGCGCCGTCGACCATCTGGAGGAACGTCGGCAGGTAACTCGCGGCGCCGAAGAGGGCGATGCCGACGACCGCGCCGACGAGCGAGGTGATGTTGAAGACGGAGTCCTTGAACAGGCGCAGCGGGATGACCGGTTCGGGTGCGTAGTGCTCGACGACGAGGAAGAGCACGGCACTCGCCGCGGCGCCCGCGCCGAGTCCGAGGATCACGCGGGAGCCCCACGCGTACTCGGTGCCGCCCCAACTGGTGAGCAGCACCAGGCAGGTGGAGGCGGCGGCGAGGAACAGCACGCCGAGGACGTCGAGGCGGGCCCTGCCCTCGGGCTTCGGGAGCTTGAGGACCACGCTGACGACGACGAGGGTGATCAGCCCGAAGGGGACGTTGAAGTAGAAGCACCAGCGCCAGGAGGCGTGGTCGGTGAAGAACCCGCCGAGCAGCGGACCTGCGACGGAGGCGAGCCCGAAGGCGGCGCCGATCAGCCCCATGAAGCGGCCGCGTTCGCGGGGCGGCACGATGTCCGCGATGATCGCCTGCACGCCGATCATGAGCCCGCCGGCGCCGAGGCCCTGGACCGCGCGGAAGGCGATCAGTTCGTTCATGGTGCGTGACCAGCCGGCCAGCGCGGAGCCGATGACGAAGACGACGATGGCGAACTGGAAGACGCCCTTGCGGCCGTAGAGGTCGCCGAGTTTGCCGTAGACGGGCAGCCCGATGGTGGCGGTGAGCAGATACGCGGTGATCGCCCACGACATCCGGTCGAGCCCGTGCAGCTCGCCGACGATCTTGGGGAGCGCGGTGGCGACGATCATCTGCTCGAGCGCGGCGAGCAGAAGCGCGAGCATCAGGCCCGTGAAGACGAGCCGTACGCGGCGGGGTCCGAGCGGCGCGGGGGCGCTCCCCGCGGCGTGCGGCGGCGGGTCCGCGGGTCCGGCGGCGGCCGGCGCGGCCTGCTCGTCCTTCACCAGAGTGATGCCGCCCACGTCCTGCTCCCCTCGTCGCACTGCGCGGCGTCATTCTTCGCATTGCGCACGAAGGGGGAGCAAGTCGGTCACGACCCCGGCCAGGCGTTCGAGAGCCCCCTCAACACGCCCCGCAGAGGGCGCATTTGGGGTGCCCACCAGCGGCTTTCCTGCCACCCGGCGCGCGCCGGGCGCGCTACCGGGCGACGGGGAAGACCACTCGAACCGGTGAGGTTACTTCTCCACGTTCGTGGCGAGATTGGCGAGCACGGCGTCGTAGATCCGGCCGAGTCCCTTGGGGGCGAAGGTCCTCTCGAAGAAGCCGCCGATGCCGCCCGCGCCGTCCCATACGGTCCGCACGACGACCCGGGACTTCCCCTCGCCGGCCGGGGTGACCGTCCAGGTGGTGACCATGGAGGAGTTGCGGTCCTTCTCGACCAGTTCCCCGTCCCGCGGCTCCGTCACCTCGAGCAGGCAGTCCCGGACGCGCTTGCTGGTCGCCTGGAGCTTCCAGTGGACGAGGGTGCCCTCGCCGTCGCCGCCCTCACGGACCTCGTACTCGCTGAAGTGCTCGGGCAGGAGCTTCGCGCGGGTGTTCTCGTAGTCGGCCACGGCATCGAACACCGTCTCCGCGTCCGCCGCGACGATCCGTTCCGTGGTGGCTTCGACCTGCGCCATTTCGTTGCTCCTCCAGCACTAGCTCCAGCGGGATGCGGCTAGCCAACCACCTCGGGCCCGGCCCCCCAAATCGCGCTTGCGGCGATCATGGGAACAGGTGTTCTATTCTGGGGTCAGTGCGAACGAGGAGGCACCCATGCGCTGGGACAATCTGGCAGAAACCCCCGCATCATCAGGGAGCGCCGCCCTGTTCGGGACGTCGGCCGTCACCACCCGGACCTTCGACACGCCCGAATTCAGGGGCATCACCTTCCACGAGGTGCGCGCCCGTTCGATCCTGAACCGGGTGCCCGGGGCCTCCCGGATGCCGTTCGAATGGACGGTGAACCCGTACCGCGGCTGCTCCCACGCCTGCGTGTACTGCTTCGCCCGCAAGACCCACAGTTATCTGGACCTCGACACCGGCATCGGCTTCGACTCCCAGATCGTCGTCAAGATCAACGCCCCCGAGCTGCTGCGCCGCCAGCTCGCCTCCCGGCAGTGGCAGGGGGCGCACATCGCCATGGGCACCAACGTCGACTGCTACCAGCGCGCCGAGGGCCGGTACCGGCTGATGCCCGGCATCATCTCCGCGCTGCGCGACCACGCGAACCCGTTCTCCATCCTCACCAAGGGCACCCTGATCCTGCGCGACCTGGACCTGCTGCGGCAGGCCGCGGAGGTCACAGAGGTCGGCGTCTCCGTCTCCGTCGGCTTCACCGACCGGGAACTGTGGCGCACCGTCGAACCCGGCACCCCCTCCCCCGAGCGCCGGCTCGACGCCGTCCGCACCCTCACCGACCACGGCATCGGCTGCGGTGTCCTGATGGCGCCGGTCATCCCGTTCCTCGGCGACCGTCCGGACCAGCTGCGCGCGACGGTCCGGGCGATCGCCGAAGCGGGAGCCACCTCCGTCACCCCGCTCGTACTGCACCTGCGGCCGGGTGCCCGCGAGTGGTTCATGGCCTGGCTGCGCGAGCACCACCCTCATCTGGTGGCACGGTACGAACGGCTCTACGCCGAGGGCGCCTACGCGCCGAGGTGGTACCAGCGCCGGATCACCCGTCATGTGCACGAGCTGGCCGCCGAGTTCGGCATCGGCCCGTCCTCCCGGCCCGGCGGACACCGGCGCCTGCCGGTGCGCGGCGAACCGGGGACCGCGCCCGCGGACGAACCCACCCAGCTGACACTGCTCTGACCCCGCCCCTCCGTCGCGGTGACGGATTATTGGTGGCACCGGCGGGAGCCGGCGGGCAGTCTGCGGTGCAGAACGGCGAGGGAGGGCGCGTACCGATGACGGTGAAGGTGCGGGACATGACCGCCGACGACTGCGAGGCGGTCGCGGCGATCCGGGTGGGCGGGTGGCGCTACGCGTACGCCGGGCTGATGCCCCAGTCGTACCTGGACGCCATGAGCGTCGAGGAGGACGCGGTACGCCGCCGCCGGTACCTGGCCGACGGCACCGACGTCACCGACGTGGTCGCCGAGCGGGACGGCGACGTGATCGGCTGGGGCTGCTTCGGACCGGCCCGGGACGAGGACGCCCCGCCCGGGACGTGCGAGCTCTACGCCCTCTACGTCCTGCCCGAGCGCATATCCTCCGGCGTCGGCCACGCGTTGACGGCGGAGCTGACCGGGCGCGCACGGGCGCGAGGCTTCGCGTTGATGCAGCTGTGGGTGCTCAAGGAGAACGCACGCGCCCGCCGCTTCTACGAGCGGGCCGGATTCCTGCCGGACGGCAGGGAGGAGCCGTTCGAGGTCGACGGCGTCGCCGTCCCCGAAGTGCGCTACGCCCGGTGGCTGGCCGCCCCTTCGGCGGCCGCGGGGGCCTGAGTCGTTTGCACTTTCGGCAAACAACTTTGTCCGATCACCGCGGGTGGGAGCACCCTGGTGGCGGAGGTGGTCACGATGACCCGAAATTCCCGGCCCGGCGGTGGTGACCGGCACGAAGCGGCGACGGCCGACGGCGGCCCGACGGGGGCCGCGGGCGATCTCGCCTTCCCGCACGAGAACACGCACGCGCCCGCCACCACCGGGGCGAACGGCGCCGCTCCCCTCACCGACAGGCCCAGCGGCGCCGTACGGGCCCCTCACGACCCCTTCTCCCCCGAGTCGGAGGCCCGGGTGTGCGAGTTGATCATGGGCGACCGTCGCCACGGCCTGTGACCTACGGCCACGAGTCGTCCGGGCCGGGGGCCCGTACGTCGTGCCGGCCGCCGCGGGCGGTCCCCGACCGCCTCGGGTCGCGGCGGTGCGAACCCTCCGGGGCCGCGCGGATGTCGCGACGGGCCGGCTCACCCACGTAAGCCTGCTCCCACTCGCCGACGTCGAATTCCTCGGTCGCGGCCGTGCCCGTGAACTCCCGTCCGGGAGCGAACGGTTCGGCGTCCGGTCCGAGGCCGGGACGGGACGGCGTGGCCACCCGGCCACGGGTCGGCCGGGCCGTGCGGTGCGGCAGGTCCGGCGCCTTCTCCCCCGCCGCCCCGGGCAGGTCGCCGGGCGGCGGCCCGCCGGGATCCACCCCGGGGGCGCCGTTCGGGCCGCCCGGGAGCAGCAGTTCCACCCGGACCGTTCCGCTCCTGCGCTGCTGGGCGACGAACTCGTCGACCTGGGTGCGGCAGGCGTGGTCGAGGTGGGTCATGGCCGTGAGGTCCAGCCGGATCCGGGGCCTGCCGGCCGCGGCGACGGCGTCGAGCGCGTCGAGCAGCTGCGGGAGCCTGATGAAGGTGGCGCTGCCGGTCATGGTGAGTTTCGCCGTGTCCCCGTCGGTGCTGTGCCGCACCGTGGTCCGGGACATGCGGAGCACGGCGAGCACGACACCCGCGGCCAGGCCGACGAGTACGCCTTCCAGCAGGGCCGTCCCGAAGATGGCGAGGGTGGTGACGGCCATCACGACCGCCTCTCCCCTGTCCTGCTTCCACAGCCGGGGGAACTGTTCCGGCGCGAGGAGCTTCCAGCCGCTGTGCACCAGCACCCCCGCCAGCACCGTGATGGGTACGAGGGCGAGGAGGCCGGGCAGCAGCAGGGCGAAGCCCAGCAGCCACAGGCCGTGCAGCGTGCGGGAGAGCCGTGTCCTCGCTCCCGCCTGGACGTTGGCCGAACTGCGCGCGACCACGGCCGTCATGGGCAGTGCGCCGAGGGTGCCGCACACCGTGTTGCCCACGCCCTGGGAGAGCAGTTCCGTGTTGTAGCGGGTGCGGGGGCCGGTGTGCATACGGTCCACGGCGGCGGCCGTGAAAAGGCTCTCCGCCGAGGCGATCACCGTGAAGGTGAGCACGGTGGCCAGCACGGCCGGGTCCGCCAGCGAGGCGAACTCCGCGGCACCGGGAAGGTGCACGGAGGCCACCAGATCGCCCACCTGGAGGGTGTCGATCCGCACTCCGGGCAGCGCGGCCACCGCCATCCCCACGGCGACCCCGACCAGTGGCGCCGGCACCTTGCCCACGGGGCCCGGCAGTTTCTTCCAGACGAAGCACAGCGCCACCGTCGCGAGGCCGAGCACCGTGGCGATCAGCGCGTCGGAGGTGCTGAGGGCCGTGGTGAGCAGGCCGGGCAGGCCCAGCGCGTTCTGAACCGGAGTGCCCGGGGCCTTGCTGTCGGCCAGCACATAGGACTGGCTGATCATGAGAGGCAGGCCGATGCCCGCCAGCATGCCCTGGACCACGGCGACGGAGATCGCCTGGAACATGCGGCCGAGCCTGATGAGCGCGAGGCCGATCTGAAGCACTCCTGATGCCAGCACGATGACGCCGAGCGTCGCCGCTCCGTGCGTGGCGATGGCCTCCGCGACCAGCGCGGCGAGGCCGGCCGCGGGCCCGCTGACCTGGAGGGTGCTGCCGCGCATCAGGCCGACGACCAGCCCTCCGACGACACCGGAGACGATGCCGAGTTCGGCGGGGGCGCCTGAGGCGACGGCCACACCGATGCACAGGGGCAGCGCGACGAGGAAGACGACGAACGATGCCACGATCTCGGTGACGGGGGATGCCCCGCGCAGTTCTTCGACGAGGGTCGGGCGCCGGTCCACGGGCGCGCCGCCCGGGCGGCGCCCGGCGGCGGGACGGGTGGGGAAGGTCCTGCTCGGGGGGCGTGCGTGACGGGCGCGTTTTCGGGTGGGGGAAGTCATGAAGGAGGTCCTTTGGGTGGAGCCGTTCGGCGTGACAGGGCCGGCGGGCGGGCGGCGTCAGCGGGCCTCGAACGTCCCGTCGTCCCCGAGCTCCAGCAGCGCTCCGGTCTCGACGCGGTAGTACCAGCCGTGCAGGCGGAGTTCGCCCGCGTCCATGAGCCGGCGGGCCGCCGGATAGGAGCTGAGAACCGCGAGCTGGTGCACGATGTTGCGCTGCACGATCCGCTCGAGCCGCGACTCCTCGCCGGGGTGCGTGCCGAGGTAGGGGGCGAGCGCGGGCCGCACGAGCGACAGCCACGCCTCGACGCCCGGGAGCCCGGAAAGGTCGCTGCCAGAGGCCAGGGCGTCCATCGCCCCGCAGTGGGAGTGGCCGCACACCACCACGTCCCGCACGGCCAGCACCTCGAGCGCGTACTCGACGGTGGCGGCCTCGCCCGAAGGGACGCCGGAGCCTGGTGGGGGCACGATGTTGCCGGCGTTGCGCAGTTCGAACACCTCGCCGGGCCCGGCGCCGGTGATGAGCGCGGGGACGACGCGGGAGTCCGAGCAGCTGATGACCATGGCCTCGGGCGACTGGCCGGCCGCCAGGGCGCGAAGGGTGCCGGCGTCCGTGCCCGGATTGAGGTGGAAGGAACGCGCATGGTCGAGAAGGGCCTGCATGGTTGCCTCCGTGGGGTGCGCCGCGGCGCTCGCCCCTGGGGCGGCACCTGCGGACTTCTGGCAACGACCGTAGGGACGCGGTCGTCAGAGCCGGGCCAGCGGCACGTCAAGGCGCGGCCATGATCCGCCCAGTTCTCTGCGGCGGCGGGACGTGTACGAAGAACAGGCCCCGGAACGCGGGTCGTCGGGCGTGGGATGAGTCACGATCTTCCCGGTGATCCGCTGTTGTACGGTGCAGATGCCGAACTCGCCCTGCACACACGGCACTTGACGCTTCCCTTTTGGGCCGCGCCCCCGGCAGGGGCCGACGTGTCGCCGATGACGGACAAAGGACGACCATGCGCGTGTTGCTCATCGAGGACGACGACACCATCGCCGAGCCCCTGGCCGAAGGACTGGTGCGCTACGGGCTGGCGGTGGACCGGGTCGCCACCGGCACGGAGGCGCTCGGCGCGCCCTACGGGGACATCGTCCTGCTCGATCTCGGCCTGCCCGACATCGACGGGATCGACGTCTGCCGGCGCATCCGCCAGGTCTCCGACGTGCCCATCATCATGCTGACGGCGCGGGGCGGGGAGGCCGACCGGATCGTGGGGCTGGAGATCGGGGCCGACGACTACCTGGCGAAGCCCTTCAGCATCCGTGAGCTGATCGCCCGGGTCCGGGCGGTCACCCGGCGCACGGCAGTTGCCCCCCACTCCTTCACCACTCCGCCGGAACCGGCCCGTCCGGTGGCGGTGACCGCCCTGCCGGAGCCTTCGGCCCCAGCCCCCGGCACGGCCCCCGCGCCCGGCGCCCGCACCCGGCGGACCCCTTGCGGCACGGAGGCAGCGCGGCCGGGAGGGCTCGTCGTCGACCGGCGCACCCGCCAGGTCCGGCTGGGCGCCGAGCGAGTGGCCCTCACTCCCAAGGAGTTCGACCTGCTGGCCCTGCTGGCGGAGGATCCCGGCGCCGTCTACACCCGTCGACAGATCATCGACCAGGTGTGGGACCCGCACTTCCACGGGCCGACCAGAACGCTGGACGTCCACGTGGCGACCCTGCGGCGCAAGCTCGGGGACGCCCGCTGGATCGAGACCGTACGCGGGGTGGGCTTCCGGCTGGCCGACCACGTCCTGCTCCCCGCCCCGGCCGGCGCCGGGCGGCCGGAGCGGGTCCGTGACCGGACGCCGCCGGTCCCCGACCGGGTGGCGCCGCCGTGACCCGCCGCCTGCGGCTGAGCTACCTCACGCTCGTCGTGCTGGTGCTGCTCAGCCTGGAGATCCCCCTGGGCATCGTCTACGGCGGTGCGGAGCGACAGCGGGTGGTGCGGGCCGCCGAGGACGAGGCCGAGGCCCTCGCCGCGTACGCCCGGCTCTCGCTGCGGTCGGACCAGACGGCGGCGCTCGCCCGGCGGGTGATCCACTGCGCCGAGCGGATCGGCGGAGAGGTGTTCGTCCTCGACCGTGACGGCAGGGTCCGTGCGGCGTCCCGCCCGATGAGCGACCGCGAGACCCGGGACATGCTGGGCCGCAGGCACGTGCGCGCCGCACTCGGCGGGCGGGCCGCCACCGATGTGCGCACCGGCGGCTACGGCCGGGTGGAGGTGCTTGCCGCGGCGGCCCCGGTGACGGCCGGCGCATCGCGTTCCGGTGCCGTGCATCTGACGCTGCCCACGGAGGTGGTCTCCCAGCGGGTCCACCGGGTCTGGCTGACGCTCGCCGTCGCGGGACTGCTCGTCCTGACCGCCTTCGCCGGGCTGGGCCTCGCCGTGGCGCGCCGGACCGGCCGCCCCATCCTGGAACTGGAGGCCGTGACCGCCCGGCTGGCCCGCGGTGCTCTCTCCGTCCGCGCGACCCTGGCGACGACCACGGGCCCGCCCGAGGTCCGCAGACTGGCCTCCACCTTCAACGACACCGCCGCCCGTCTTGAGCATGTGATGCGGTCGCAGCGGGCGTTCGCGGGCGAGGCGTCCCACCAGCTCAAGACACCGCTCGCCGCGCTGCGCCTGCGGCTGGACAACCTGGAGCCCGGCATCGCTCCCGGCTCCCGCGCCGGCCTCACCGCCGCGATGACCGAGACCGATCGGCTCGCCCGGATGGTCGAGACGCTGCTCGCCATGGCCGGCCTGGAGGAGCACGCGACCGCCCGCGAGCCGGTCGACCTCGACCGCTGCGCCCGCGAACGGGCCGCCACCTGGGGCCCGTTGTTCGCCTCCCGAGGATGCCGGCTGACTCTCGCCGGCGAGCGTGCCGGCCCCGCGCTGGCCGTACCGGGGTCGGTGGAACAGATCCTGGACAACCTGCTCTCCAACGCGCTGCGCGTCTCGGGGCCCGGGCAGGAGGTCCGGCTCGAGACCCGCCTGGTACGGGCTTCCCGCCGGGCCACGCGCGAAGCGCGGTCCGTCTGGGCGGAGTTGCACGTCATCGACGAAGGCCCGGGTCTGCCGCCCGAGCAGCGTGCCCGTGCCTTCGACCGCTTCTGGCGCGCACCGGGCGCCGCCGCCGGCGGGAGCGGCCTCGGACTCGCCCTGGTGCAGCGGCTCGCCGTCGCCTGTGGCGGGCGGGCCACGCTGGAGGAGGCGCCGCACGGGGGGCTTGACGCGGTGGTCCGCCTGCCGGCGGTGCCGCCCCGGCCGTCCGCGCCGCCACAACGTCAAAAGGACGGCCCCCGCGGCCCGCGCCGCGTGGCGGACGCGGCCCGTGCGCGGCTGCGCCCGCGCCCCGGCGGCGGCAGGCTCCGTCGGGCGGCAGCCCCTGAAGGGGCCGGTCCCGGGGCTCCTCATTCCCCCGCGGCTGATCCCTCCAGTTCGTGAAGCCGGGTTCCGGACACGAAGGCGAGGATGTCGGGGACCGCTTCGCGCAGGGTGCGGAAATGCCGGTGCACGCCGTCCACCGCAGTGAGGGCGTTGACCCCCCACACCGTCATTCCGGCGCTCAGACCGGACCGCACCCCCGAAGGGGCGTCCTCGACGACCAGACAGTCCGCCGGTTCGGCGCCGAGTCGCGCGGCAGCCCGCAGATAGGGCAAGGGCGACGGCTTGCCCTCGTCGACGGCTGCCGCGTCCACGAGGACCTCCGGGACGGGCAGGCCGGTCCGGGCGAAGCGGCCGCGTACCCGGTGTTCGTAGTTGGAGGTCACCAGGGCCCAGTTCCCGGGCGGCAGCGCGGTCAGCAGTTCCGACGCTCCGTCGAATGCCGCGTAGGTGCCGGACCGGACGTCCTCGTCCTCCAAGGCGTGCAGTGCGGCCAGGCATTCCCGCGGGTCCTCCCCCTGAGCGACCTGCGCGAAGGTCTCCAGCGGCCTCGTCCGCAGCGCCACCCGGTGGACCTCGTCGGCGTCGAGTCCGTACCGCTCCGCCCATGTGCGCCACACGCGGCGCTGGTTCTCCACGGCGTCGATCAACGTGCCATCGACGTCGAACAGGACATACCTCATGGCGCCCGGGCGCGCGAGTTCGCTGGTCACCCGTCGATCATGCCAGGCTCCGGTCGGTCGACCGGCGGACGATCCCGGTCGCCGATGCCGGCGGCCGGCCTTGCGACGCCCTCCCCTCACGCCTCCAGCCGGGCCAGGGCCGCCGCCGCCGCGGCCGTCAGGCGGGGGTGGGGCAGGGCCGCGCGGACGACCTCGGCCGCGCGTGCGTCGCCGAGCGCGCCCAGGCCCTCCACGCAGGCGAGCGCCACGCGCCAGTGGGGGTCCCCGGCCGTCAGTCTGCGGCGCAGGACCGTCATCAGCGCCGGTGCGGACTCGGGGGCGCGCAGCCTCGTCAGCAGGCGGACCGGCAACAGGGCGTAGGCGACGCGGAGTTCGTTGGTGGCAAGTGCCGCCGCCGCTCGGGGGGTTCTGGGGTCGCCGAGCAGGAACAGCGCGTGCGCCGCGGAGACGCAGCGCTCCGGGTCGCGGTGATTGAGAAGCAGGACCAGGGACTCGAAGGCCCGGCGGTCACCGGCGCAGCCGAGGCGGAACGCGGCGAGTTCGCGGGCCCACAGAGGGCGTTCGCGCTCGGTGAGGACCGCGGCGAGTTCGTCATGGTCGGCGGTGACCAGCAGGCGCTCGTACACCGGTCCGCCGCCCGCCTCGTCCCGTAGCCGGTCCGCGAGCGACCGTAACTCCTCGTCCATGGGAGCAGGGTATCCAGGAGGCGAAGGCGCGATCCAGATCACATCACCCCAGGGCTGGCGCGCTCGTTACCCGCGAGTTAATCTCAGGTGAGCGGGTAACCCCCGCGCTTTCGGCGGCCTGGTGACGCAGCCGCCGAGAGGTTGTCGGTTCGGCTTTTCGAAGCCCGCAGTACGACGTGGCCCGGGACAGGCCCGTCGGCCCAGCACCACGACACGCGTTTTCCGCGCGCCGCACGCCCCTCGGTGTCCGGCCTGTGCGCATTCGGCGCTCCTCGGCGTTCCTTCCGTGCCGCCCCGCGCGCTCCCCTCTTCAGTCGTCACTCATCTCTGGAGTCCCGTGATGGACACCCCTCTCCACACCATTGCCGTCGTCGGCCTCGGCACCATGGGCACCGGCATCGCCGAGGTCCTCGCCCGCGCCGGCCGTGAGGTCGTCGGCATCGACGTCAGCGACGCCGCGGCCCGCCGGGCCGTCCTCGCGCTCGAGGCCTCCACCGCCCGCGCCGTGGAGCGCGAGCGGATCACCGAGGAGGAGCGCCGCAACACCCTGGCCCGCTTCCGCACCTTCTCCGACCTCCAGGCCGCGGCGGAGGCCGACCTCGTCATCGAGGTGGTGCCCGAGTCGTACGACGTCAAGCTCCAGGTCCTGCGGGAGCTGGACGGCATCGTCCGGCCGCAGACGATCATCGCCACCGGCACCAACGCACTCTCCGTGACCCGGCTGGCCGCCGATTCCGAGCGCCCCGAGCGCGTGCTCGGCCTGCACTTCTTCAACCCGGCCCCGGCGATGAAGCTGGTCGAGGTCGTCTCCTGCGTGCTCACCGCGCCGGCGGCCGTGGAGGCCGTCACCGAGCTCGCCAGGGAGCTCGGCAAGGAGCCGGTCGCGGTCGGCGACCGGCCCGGATTCGTGGCCGACGGCCTGCTGTTCGGCTACCTCAACCAGGCGGCGGCGATGTACGAGTCGCGGTACGCCTCTCGTGAGGACATCGACGCCGCGATGAAGCTCGGCTGCGGTCTGCCGATGGGACCGCTCGCGCTGCTCGACCTGATCGGCATCGACACCGCCCGTACCGTGCTGGACGCCATGTACACGGAGTCGCACGACCGGCTGCACGCTCCGGCGCCGATCCTCAAGCAGCTCAGCGAGGCGGGTCTGACCGGCCGCAAGGCCGGCCGCGGCTTCTACACGTACGCCGCGCCGGACACCGCCGAGGTGGTCGAGGACGCCCTGACCCCCAGGCCGTCCGCGGAGGCGGCCGCCGGCCGTGAGGTGCGCTCGGTGGGTGTCGCCGGTTCGGGCACCATGGCGAGCGGTATCGCCGAGGTCTTCGCCAAGGCCGGTTACGACGTCGTCCTCGCCGCCCGCAGCCTGGAGAAGGCCGACGTGGCCAAGGCCCGGATCGGCAAGTCGCTGGCCCGTTCCGTCTCCAAGGGCCGGATGACGGAGGAGGCCCGCGAGGCCACCCTCGCCCGTATCGCGCCGGCCGGTTCGCTGGACGCCTTCTCCGACGTCGACCTGGCGCTGGAGGCGGTGGCCGAGGACCTGGAGATCAAGCAGCAGCTGTTCGCCACCCTGGACAAGATCTGCAAGCCGGGCGCGGTGCTCGCCACCACCACGTCGTCGCTGCCGGTCGTGGCCTGCGCCCGCGCCACCTCGCGCCCCGAGGACGTCATCGGGATGCACTTCTTCAACCCGGCGCCCGCGATGAAGCTGGTCGAGGTGGTCCGCACGGTCCTCACCTCCGACGAGGTTCACGCCACGGTCCGCGAGGTCACCGCGAAGATCAAGAAGCACCCGGTGGACTGCGGCGACCGCGCCGGCTTCATCGTGAACGCGCTGCTGTTCCCGTACCTCAACAACGCGATCAAGATGGTCGAGGGGCACTACGCGACCCTCGACGACATCGACGCGGCGATGAAGCTCGGCGGCGGCTACCCGATGGGCCCGTTCGAACTGCTCGACGTGGTCGGCCTCGATGTCTCGCTGGCCATCGAGAAGGTGCTGCACAGCGAGTTCCGCGACCCCGGCCTCGCCCCGGCGCCGCTGCTCGAGCACCTGGTGGCGGCGGGCTGTCTCGGCCGCAAGACGGGACGCGGCTTCCGCGAATATGCCCGGCGCTGAGTCCGACGCCGGCTGGGGCGGGCTGCTCGGTCCGGGCGGCCCGTCCCCGTCCCCGGCCCCGTCCGACGCCGGCACCGCCCCGTGGGCACATTCAGCTGCTCGAATGCAGTACGTTCAGATCATGCCCCAGTCCGCTGATCCCTCCCGCCGCACCGGCCGCGCCGGCGCCCAGGCCGACGCTCCGGAGAGCGCCGCAGGCTCCCGCGCCGCCGCGCAACGTCTGAAGATGCGCCGTGAACTGGCGGCGGCGGCCATGGAGTTGTTCGCGACCAAGGGCTACGAGGCGACGACGGTCGACGAGATCGCCGCCACGGCGGGTGTGGCACGGCGGACCTTCTTCCGGCACTTCCGCTCCAAGGAAGAGGCGATCTTCCCGGACCACGACGACACGCTGGTGCGGGCGGAGGCGGTGCTGAACGCCGCGCCGCCCCACGAGCACCCCCTGGACACGGTCTGCCGCGGCATCAAAGAGGTCATGCGGATGTACGCGGCCTCTCCCGCGGTCTCCGTGGAGCGCTATCGCCTGACCCGCGAGGTGCCGACCCTGCGGGAGCGCGAGATCGCGTCGGTGGCCCGCTACGAGCGTCTGTTCACGCGTTATCTGCTGGGCCATTTCGACGAGCGCGACCACCACGACGGCAACGACGACCCGCTGCTGGCGGAGGTGGCCGCCTCCGCGGTCGTCACCGCGCACAACCATGTGCTGCGCCGCTGGCTGCGGGCGGGCGGCCAGGGCGACGTGGAGGCCCAGCTCGACCACGCGTTCGCGATCGTCCGCGACACGTTCGGTTCGGGCATAGGGGCCGGCCGCAAGAGCGGCACGGTCATGGGCGAGGCCGCGGCGGCCGAGGAGCCCGCGGCGACGGCACGCACGCAGGGCGAGGTACTGGTGGCGGTGGCCCGTACGGACGCGCCGCTGAGCGAGGTCATGCGGACGATCGAGCAGGCGCTCAGGAACGGCTGACCCGCCGCAGAATTCACCCGTGCGGCGGTACCCGCCGCCGCCGAAGACACATCAGCACCCCTCACCCCACCGACACACCCGCACACGAAACGTCACGGCCGTCCCGTCCAGGGGCGGCCGTTCGTGCTGCTCAGGCCCCCATTCGATCGATCATCGCTCATATGTGTCCGGCGGATTGCATCTGAGAGAAATTCTTGGCACGCAGTGTCTTGTCACCTGGCACGGGGTGCCATACGTTGATGTTGTCCGGGCGGCCGGCGTGCAGAGACCATTCGTACGCCGGCTGTCCCCGCAACCATCGCGCTGCGCGCCCGGACGCCTGCGTCACAGGCACCTTCCGCGCTACCAGCGCCGCCAGCACCACCCGCCGAACCGACGGCACACCTCCACAGCAGCACCACCCGACGTACCCCTCAGCGTCCCCCTCAGACGCTCTTCGCCGGAGGCAACACCGTGAAGGAAATCCTGGACGCGATCCAGTCGACGGAGTCCACGTCCGCCGACTTCGCCGCTCTGACCATTCCCGAGTCCTACCGCGCGGTCACCGTGCACAAGGACGAGGTCGACATGTTCGAGGGCCTCACCACGCGGGAGAAGGACCCCCGCAAGTCCCTCCACGTCGAGGACGTGCCGGTGCCGGAGCTCGGTCCCGGCGAGGCCCTGGTTGCGGTCATGGCCTCCTCGGTCAACTACAACTCCGTGTGGACCTCGATCTTCGAGCCGCTGTCGACCTTCGGGTTCCTGGAGCGCTACGGACGCCTGTCCGAGCTCACCAAGCGCCACGACCTGCCGTACCACGTCATCGGCTCCGACCTCGCGGGCGTCGTCCTGCGCACCGGACCCGGCGTGAACGCCTGGAACCCGGGTGACGAGGTCGTCGCGCACTGCCTCTCCGTCGAGCTGGAGTCCTCCGACGGCCACAACGACACGATGCTCGACCCCGAGCAGCGCATCTGGGGCTTCGAGACCAACTTCGGCGGCCTGGCCGAGGTCGCGCTCGTCAAGTCCAACCAGCTGATGCCCAAGCCGAAGCACCTCAGCTGGGAGGAGGCCGCTTCCCCGGGCCTGGTGAACTCCACCGCGTACCGCCAGCTCGTCTCCCGCAACGGCGCCGGCATGAAGCAGGGCGACAACGTCCTCATCTGGGGCGCCAGCGGCGGGCTCGGCTCCTACGCCACCCAGTTCGCGCTGGCCGGCGGCGCCAACCCGATCTGTGTCGTCTCCAGCGACCAGAAGGCGGACATCTGCCGGAAGATGGGCGCGGAGGCGATCATCGACCGCAACGCCGAGGGCTACAAGTTCTGGAAGGACGAGCAGACCCAGGACCCCAAGGAGTGGAAGCGCTTCGGCAAGCGCATCCGCGAGCTCACCGGCGGCGAGGACATCGACATCGTCTTCGAGCACCCCGGCCGCGAGACCTTCGGCGCGTCCGTCTACGTCACCCGCAAGGGCGGCACCATCACCACCTGCGCCTCGACCTCGGGCTACATGCACGAGTACGACAACCGCTACCTGTGGATGTCGCTGAAGCGGATCATCGGCTCGCACTTCGCCAACTACCGCGAGGCGTGGGAGGCCAACCGCCTGATCGCCAAGGGCAAGATCCACCCGACGCTCTCGAAGGTCTACTCCCTCGAGGACACCGGCCAGGCCGCGTACGACGTGCACCGCAACCTCCACCAGGGCAAGGTCGGCGTCCTCGCCCTCGCCCCGCGGGAAGGCCTCGGCGTGCGCGACCCCGAGATGCGCGAGAAGCACCTCGACGCCATCAACCGCTTCAGGAATGTCTGAGGTCGACAGATGACAGAGCGCCAGAAGGACCGGCCCTGGCTCATGCGGACGTACGCGGGTCACTCGACCGCGGAGGCGTCCAACGAGCTGTACCGGCGCAACCTCGCCAAGGGCCAGACGGGTCTGTCGGTGGCCTTCGACCTGCCGACCCAGACCGGATACGACCCCGACCACGTCCTCGCCCGCGGCGAGGTCGGCCGGGTCGGGGTGCCGGTCTCCCATCTGGGCGACATGCGCCGGCTGTTCCAGGACATCCCCCTGGAGCAGATGAACACCTCGATGACCATCAACGCCACCGCCATGTGGCTGCTGGCGCTGTACCAGGTGGTCGCGGAGGAGCAGGGCGCGGACATCACCAGGCTCCAGGGCACGACGCAGAACGACATCGTCAAGGAGTACCTGTCGCGCGGGACGCACGTCTTCCCGCCCGGTCCTTCACTGCGCCTGACCACCGACATGATCACGTACACGGTGGCCAACATCCCCAAGTGGAACCCGATCAACATCTGCAGCTACCACCTGCAGGAGGCCGGGGCCACGCCGGTTCAGGAGATCGCGTACGCGATGTCCACCGCGATCGCCGTGCTCGACGCGGTGCGCGACTCGGGCCAGGTGCCGGCCGAGAAGTTCGGTGACGTGGTCGCCCGTATCTCGTTCTTCGTGAACGCGGGCGTCCGCTTCATCGAGGAGATGTGCAAGATGCGCGCGTTCGGGCGCATCTGGGACAAGGTCACCCGTGAGCGCTACGGCATCGAGAACGAGAAGCAGCGCCGCTTCCGCTACGGCGTCCAGGTCAACTCCCTCGGTCTGACCGAGGCGCAGCCGGAGAACAACGTCCAGCGCATCGTGCTCGAGATGCTGGCCGTGACGCTCTCCAAGGACGCCCGTGCGCGCGCCGTGCAGCTGCCCGCCTGGAACGAGGCGCTGGGGCTGCCCCGGCCCTGGGACCAGCAGTGGTCGCTGCGCATCCAGCAGGTGCTGGCGCACGAGTCGGACCTGCTCGAGTACGAGGACATCTTCGACGGGTCGCACGTCATCGAGGCCAAGGTCGAGTCCCTCGTCGCCGAGTGCCTCGAGGAGATCGACCGGATCCAGGAGATGGGCGGTGCGATGGCGGCCGTCGAGTCCGGCTACCTCAAGTCGCAACTGGTCTCCTCGCACGCCGAACGGCGGGCACGGATCGAGGCGGGCGACGAGAAGATCGTCGGCGTCAACATCTACGAGACCACCGAGGAGAACCCGCTCACCGCGGACCTCGACACCGCCATCATGACCGTCGACCCGGCGAACGAGGCCCGGGTCGTCGCAAAGCTCCACGAGTGGCGCGCGGACCGCGACGAGTCCCGTGCGGCAGAGGCCCTCGCCGCGCTGAAGAAGGCCGCGGCGGGCACCGAGAACCTGATGGCGGCCACCGTCGAGTGCGCGCGTGCGGGCGTCACCACCGGCGAGTGGGCCTGGGCGCTGCGTGACGTCTTCGGCGAGTTCCGTGCGCCGACGGGCGTCAGCAGCGCCCCGGTGGCCGTCACCGCGGAGGCGGGCACCCCGCTCGCCGTCGTGCGCGAGAAGGTGGCGCGCACCGCGGAGGAGCTGGGATCGGGCCGGCTGCGGCTGCTGGTCGGCAAGCCGGGCCTGGACGGGCACTCCAACGGCGCCGAGCAGATAGCCGTACGGGCCCGCGACGCCGGGTTCGAGGTGGTCTACCAGGGGATCCGGCTCACACCGGAACAGATCGTCTCCGCCGCCCTCGCGGAGGACGTGCACTGCGTGGGCCTCTCCATCCTGTCCGGCTCGCACGCCGAGCTGGTGCCGGACGTGCTCGCACGGCTGCGCGAGGCCGGCGCCGCGGACATCCCGGTGATCGTCGGCGGGATCATCCCGAACGCCGACGGCGCCGCCCTGAAGCAGGCGGGCGTGGCCGCCGTCTTCACCCCGAAGGACTTCGGTATCACGGAGATCATCGGCCGTATCGTCGACGAGATCCGTAAAGCGAACAAGCTCGACCCTCTGGAGGTCCCCGCATGAGCACCCCTGTGCACCCGGTCAACCGTCTTCGTCCGCGCCGTTCCTGCCTGGCGGTGCCCGGCTCGAACCCGCGGTTCCTGGAGAAGGCCCAGGGTCTGCCCGCCGACCAGGTCTTCCTGGACCTGGAGGACGCGTGCGCGCCGCTCGCCAAGCCGGACGCGCGGCACACCATCGTGAAGTTCCTCAACGAGGGCGACTGGACCGGCAAGACGCGGGTCGTGCGGGTCAACGACTGGACCACGCACTGGACCTACCGTGACGTCGTCACGGTCGTCGAGGGTGCCGGCCAGAACCTCGACTGCATCATGCTGCCGAAGGTGCAGGACGCCCAGCAGATCGTGGCGCTGGACCTGCTGCTCACCCAGATCGAGAAGACGATGGGCTTCGAGGTCGGCAAGATCGGCATCGAGGCGCAGATCGAGAACGCGCAGGGCCTCAACAACGTCAACGCGATCGCCCAGGCGTCGCCGCGGGTGGAGACGATCATCTTCGGCCCGGCCGACTTCATGGCCTCCATCAACATGAAGTCCCTGGTCGTCGGCGAGCAGCCGCCCGGTTACGACGCCGACGCGTACCACTACATCCTGATGAAGATCCTGATGGCGGCCCGCGCCAACAACCTCCAGGCGATCGACGGCCCCTACCTGCAGATCCGCAACATCGACGGCTACCGCGCGGTCGCGCAGCGCGCCGCGGCGCTCGGCTTCGACGGCAAGTGGGTGCTCCACCCGGGCCAGGTCGAGGCGTCCAACGAGATCTTCTCGCCGTCGCAGGAGGACTACGACCACGCCGAGCTGATCCTGGACGCGTACGACTACTACACGTCCGAGGCGGGCGGCAAGAAGGGCTCGGCGATGCTCGGCGACGAGATGATCGACGAGGCCAGCCGCAAGATGGCGCTGGTCGTCTCCGGCAAGGGACGCGCCGCCGGCATGAAGCGCACCACCAAGTTCGAGATCCCGGAGGCCTGACCCTCATGCAGTTCGGACGCACCTACGAGGAGTTCGAGGTCGGCGCGGTCTACAAGCACTGGCCCGGGAAGACCGTCACGGAGTACGACGACCACCTCTTCTGTCTCCTGACCATGAACCACCACCCCCTCCACATGGACGCCAACTATGCGGAGAACACGACGGACTTCGGCAAGAACGTCGTCGTGGGGAACTACATCTACTCGCTGCTGCTGGGCATGTCCGTGCCGGACGTCTCCGGCAAGGCGATCGCCAACCTGGAGATCGAGTCGCTGCGGCACGTGGCGCCGACCTTCCACGGCGACACCATCTACGGCGAGACCACCGTCCTCGACAAGACGCCCTCCAGGTCCAAGAACGACCGCGGGATCGTCTACGTGGAGACCAAGGGCTACAAGCAGGACGGCACCCTCGTCTGCGTCTTCCGGCGCAAGGTGATGGTCCCGACGGAGACGTACATCAAGGAGCGCGGCGGCGAGCAGCCCGGCCGGCCCGAGCTGAAGTCACAGGAGAAGTAGTCATGGCGCGACTCGCCCAGACCCACGGTCTGACCGATGTTCAGCAGGAGATCCTCGCCACCGTGCGGGACTTTGTCGACAAGGAGATCATTCCTGTCGCGACCGGGCTGGAGCACAAGGACGAGTACCCGACGCAGATCGTCGAGGGCCTGAAGGAACTCGGCCTGTTCGGCCTGATGATCCCGGAGGAGTACGGCGGCCTGGGCGAGTCCCTTCTCACGTACGCGCTGTGCGTGGAGGAGATCGCCCGCGGCTGGATGTCCGTCTCCGGCATCATCAACACCCACTTCATCGTGGCCTACATGCTCAAGCAGCACGGCACGCAGGAGCAGAAGGACACCTTCCTGCCGCGCATGGCGCTCGGCGAGGTGCGGGGCGCGTTCTCCATGTCCGAGCCGGGTCTCGGCTCCGACGTGTCGGCCATCACGTCCAAGGGCGTGAAGGACGGTGACGAGTACGTCCTCAACGGCCAGAAGATGTGGCTGACGAACGGCGGCACGTCCACTCTGGTCGCCGTCCTGTGCCGGAGTGACGAAGGACACCCCGAGGGGACCGCGCCCCACAAGTCGATGACGACCTTCCTGGTCGAGAAGGAGCCCGGCTTCGGAGAGGTCCGCCCCGGCCTCACCATCCCCGGGAAGATCGACAAGATGGGTTACAAGGGCGTCGACACGACCGAACTCATCATGGACGGACTACGCATTCCGGCCAATCGGGTGCTCGGCGGCACCACCGGCCGAGGGTTTTACCAAATGATGGACGGCGTCGAGGTCGGGCGCGTGAATGTGGCCGCGCGTGGCTGCGGCGTGGCGCAGCGTGCCTTTGAGCTGGGGGTCTCCTACGCGCAGCAGCGCCACACCTTCGGCAAGCAGATCGCCCAGCACCAGGCGATCCAGTTCAAGCTGGCCGAGATGGCTACCAAGGTCGAGGCCGCTCATGCGATGATGGTCAACGCAGCTCGCAAAAAGGACTCCGGGGAACGAAACGACCTGGAGGCAGGGATGGCGAAGTACCTCGCCTCCGAGTACTGCAAGGAAGTCGTCGAGGACGCCTTCCGTATCCACGGCGGCTACGGCTTCTCCAAGGAGTACGAGATCGAGCGCCTCTACCGCGAGGCACCGATGCTGCTGATCGGTGAGGGTACCGCCGAGATCCAGAAAATGATCATTGGTCGTCGGCTGCTCGAGGAGTACCGATTCCAGGGTTGATTGTCGCTTTTGAGTCGGTTACGGCCGGAAGATGATCACACCCTGTCATCATCTTCCGGCCGCCGACTCGGCTTCTGCCTTTCCCAGTTGCGGGTCGTAACCGATACGATCGCGGGAAAGCCGCCGTCCCCCGTTGCCAGCGCGGCATCATCCGCTACGAAGGTCATCCATGCCCCACAGCCAAACCTCTGCACCTCGCGACAGCCTCCTTGGCGTACGTATCGCTCGCGGAGCGTCGCCGTGGCTTCTGCCGACCGTCGCCACCGCCGCACTCAGCCTGGTCCGCTCACGCCGCTCCCGGCGTGCCGCGGCCATCGCCGTGCCCACCACCGCTCTCGCGGCGGGCATGCTGTGGTTCTTCCGCGACCCCGAGCGTGAGATCGCACACGGCCGGGTCATCTCGCCCGCCGACGGTGTGGTGCAGAGCATCATGCCGTGGAAGGACGGACGTACCCGCGTCGCGATCTTCATGAGCCCGCTCAACGTCCACGTCAACCGCGCGCCCCTCTCGGGCACGGTGACGTCGGTCGAGCACATCCCGGGCGGTTTCGTCCCCGCGTTCAACAAGGAGAGCGAGAACAACGAGCGCGTTGTCTGGCACTTCGACACCGAGCTCGGCGACATCGAGATGGTGCAGATCGCCGGCGCGGTCGCGCGGCGGATCGTCCCGTACATCCCGCAGGGCACCAAGGTCGAGCAGGGCGACCGCATCGGTCTGATCCGCTTCGGATCGCGCGTTGACATCTACCTTCCGGAAGGTGTCGACGTCGCTGTCGAGGTCGGTCAGACCACGACTGCGGGGGTGACTCGAATTGACCGTGATTGATCCCGAAACACAGGCCGCGAACTGGGTCGCGGAGGACGAGGACGACGGCGCGGAGGAAATGCCGCTGTCCCTCAGGCTGTCGATAGCGGACACCCTCACCCTCGGTAACGCCACGTGCGGATTCATGGCGGTGTACTTCACCACCACCGGGATCCTCATCCCGCACCTCTCGGGTGACGAGTCGGGCATGGCCCGTAACAGCGCGGCCACGGCAGTGATACTGATGCTGTGCGCGGCTGTCTTCGACCTGTTCGACGGCCTGGTCGCCCGCAAGCTGCGGTCGTCACCGATGGGTGCGGAGCTGGACAATCTCTCCGACCTGATCAGCTTCGGTCTGGCGCCCGCGTACTTCGTGCTCGTGTACGGCATGGTCGCGAGCGACGCGCATGAGCGGGTCGCGGCGGTGGGCGCGATCGTTGTGCTGCTGGCGGTGGTGCTGCGGCTTGCCCGCTTCTCGTGCGTCACCGTGAAGGACGGCACGTTCCAGGGCATGCCCTCGCCGTTCGGTGCACTCACGGTCGTCTCGATCGTGCTGCTCGAGCTGCCGTTCGAGGCGACGCTGCTGGCGGTCGTCGGTACCGCGTGGCTCATGGTGAGCCGGGTCGAGTACCCGAAGCCGCGGGGCGTCCTGGCGGTGGCGGTGCTCTGCTGGATCGTGGCGGCCATGGGCATGCTGGCGGCGTGGGCGTTCGACGCGCCGGGCGGCCAGGTGCTGCTGCAGATGGGCTGCGCGCTGCAGATCGTGATGGCGGCGACGATCCCGCTGTTCGCGACGGCACGCCGGGTGAACACCTTCCGTGACAACCGGCGCGAGAGCCGCGAGGCGCGGGCGGCGCAGCTGCCGTAGCCGGCTCGTACGTCGCCCGAGGGGCCCGGACCGAATCCTTGATTCGGTCCGGGCCCCTCGGCTTTCCCGGGCCCCCAGGCCCCGAGAGCGCCGACTGCCGGCACGATCCCCGGGCCGGCCGGCCGGCGCGGCGGGGGCCAGGCTGCCGGGACCGGGCATCACCCGTTGGAGGCAGCGCCCTCACTGGTGCCCGCGGGCGCCGGTACGTCGCGCGGGGCCTCCCGGTCGAGGAGGCCGAGGCGCTGCGCGTTCAGCACGGCGCTGAGGCGGTCAGGGGCATCCAGCTTCCGGTACACGCTCTGCAGATGCTTGTGCACGGTCCGCACCGACACATGCAGCCGGCGGCCTATGGTCTGCGCCGGCAGGCCCTCGGCGAGCAGTCGCAGGACCGCGGTCTCGCGCGGGGTGAGGCCGAGGTCGGACGTCCGCACGGCGGGCGGGCACGCCGCACCGGGGTCCCCGCCCTCCGCGCCCGACGCCGCGTAATCGGTCAGCAGTTCGTGCTGGGCCGCCGCCGCGCGCAGCAGCGGCTGAACGGCC
The DNA here is from genome assembly GCF_001278075.1 of Streptomyces pristinaespiralis. Lineage (GTDB taxonomy): Bacteria > Actinomycetota > Actinomycetes > Streptomycetales > Streptomycetaceae > Streptomyces > Streptomyces pristinaespiralis. The sequence goes on from NZ_CP011340.1 coordinate 1,570,500, forward strand.
GCCGCGTACTGGAGGGCCCGCTCGTCGAAGTCCCGGCCCGCCCGGTGGATCAGGAAGCCCCGTACCGGGCGGCTCCGGCCCGGCAGGGGCAGGCCCAGCATGTGATCGGTCCCGAGGCACTGGCGGAGGACGCTCGCGGTCTCGCTGTTCCGCCACCGGGCGCCGGTGAGCTGGGCCGCCGTGCGGGGTGCGCGGTCCTGCCCCGTGCCGTAGTGCCCGGCGAAGGGGTAGCCCTCCCGGATCAGGCGCACGGCCCGGCGCGAGGGCACGTCCGCCGCGGCGCCCACGCCCCTTCGCCACGCCCGCACGGGCCCGTCGTCGGCGGCCCACTCGGAGTCCTTGGCGACAACCACCTCACCGCCGAGCGCGCGCATCAGTTCCTCTGCCACAGCACGCCACAGATGGTCCGGGTCCCTGGTCTCCAGGAGACTCACGGCGAGCTCCAGCATGCGTGCGTAGTCGTTCTCTGCGGGGTCGGACATCCCTCTGCCTTTCGCGTTCCCTGCCTGAGCAGGGAACGCCACGCAGCGATCAGGCGTGGCGTACGGAGCAGCTTGCCGTAGCGGAGCGGACCGTGGCCAGCGGGTGTCCGGCCGTCAATACGCACTTGTCCCCATGGCGAGGGTGATCCGGCTCGGCGATAGTTCTGGCGGGGCCGGCACGCCGGCGGTCCGCCACGGGGGTTCGGACCGAAGGCGGCAGGCCGCCCCCGCGGCCGAAGGTGTACGGTTCGCCGTTCTCCGGCGTCGTCGTCGGGTGCGGCACCGCCCCGGCGTCGACCGGGGACGGACACGAACGTTCCCACCGGCGAGAACTCCCCGTCGCGGTGGCCGACGCCGTCGCGACGGGACGCCCTCGCCCCTCGCCCCCGTGAGACGGGGGACGAGGGGCGAGCGGCGAGCAAAGACGCGGCGGTTACGTCGCTGACGGGCGGAAGGCCTTCGCCGCCTGTGACGCCGTTCCCGGACGGACCACCTTCAGGCCGCCGGGCACGGACTTGTCGGGCTTCATGATGTAGCTCTCACGGGTGGACGGCGCCGCCGGGTCCGACAGGTCGTGCGTGATGCCGAAGTCGCTCTTGTACGCGTTGAGCGTCAGCAGCGCCTTGTCGACGCCCTCCCGCGTCAGGTCCTTGTCCGCGCACGCCTTCTTCAGCGCCTCGCCGAAGACCGTCGCCGCCGTGTAACCGGCGACCACACCGTTGTCGAGGCCGTCCTTCGGATACTCGGCCGCGTACTCCTTGGCCAGCTTCGAGGGGCCGGGCTCCGGCGCGCCGATCGGGAGCGTGGACGAGGCGATGTAGAAGTCCTTGGTGAGCGCCGGTCCCGCCGGCGTCGCCAGCAGCTGCGGCGCGAACGCGGAGTTGTTGCCGACGATCGGGACGTCGAAGCCGCCCGCCGCCGCCACACCGGCCAGGGACGCCGCCTGCCGCGGACCCGCGCTGAGCAGGATCGCCTTGACGCCCGCCTTCTTCAGGGCGGCGACCTGCGCCGACATGTCGTTGTCCGTCGGCTTGATCTTCTGCTCGACGACCGTGAGACCCGCCTGCTGGGCGGCGTACTTGGAACCGGCCAGCGCGTTCTCGCCGTAGTCGCCCTCGAAGAAGACGTGACCGATCTTGTCGCCCTTGGCGATGCGCTTCTCGGCGAGGAGGTAGTCGACGGCGTTGATCGTCTCGACGTCGTACGTGGCGCCGAGGACGCGGACGTACGGGCTGCCCAGCAGGTTCGCGGACCACGCCTGGGGCAGCACGAGGCCCTTGTCCTGGCCGTTGACGCGCTCCTTGACGGCCGCGACGAACGGCGAGCCGATGAACTGCGCGAAGCCGAGCACCTTCGGCTCCAGCTCGGTGTAGCCGGCGACGGCCTTCTGCGGGTCGTAGCCGTGGTCACGGACCGTCAGCTCGATCTTCCGGTCGCAGATGCCGCCGGCCGCGTTGGTCTGCTTCGCCCACAGCTGCTGCGCCTGGGTGACGCTCTTGCCGAGGGAGGCGTAGACGCCCGTCATGTCGGTGAGCACACCGAGGGTGATCGCCTTGTCGGTGACCCCCTTGTCGGTCTTGACTCCGCCGGCGCCGTTGGTGTCGCCGTCGCCGCTGGTGGCCTTGCTGCTGCAACCGGCCGTCACCGTCAGCGCGAGGACGGCGAGGACCGCCGCGTACGTTCTTGACTTCATTTCTTCTCCCGAGGGGACGGAACGAGGCGGGTGAGTCCGCCGGGCAGGAACAGCACGACCGCGACGACAGCCGCGCCGTACAGATAGCGGGAGGCCTCCCCGGGGGACACGCCGCCGGTGCCTGGTGCGGAGACCAGGGGCAGGGCGTCGCTCCAGCGGGTGAGGACCTGAGGGAGCAGCGAGACGAAGATCGCGCCGACGACGGCTCCCGCGACCGAGCCGAGACCGCCGATGACGATCATGGCCAGGTACTCGAGGGAAAGGATCATGCCGAAGTACTCCGGCACGGTCCGCTGGAAGATCAGGGCCAGCAGGACGCCGGCGAGACCCGCGTACATCGAGGACAGGACGAAGACGGCGGCCCGGTAGCGGGCGACCGGCACGCCCATCACGCCGGCGGCGATGCGGTGGTCCCGCAGGGCGTTCATCGCCCTGCCGGGCCGGCCGCGGAGCACTCCGCGGGCGAAGAGACCGCACACCAGGAGCGCGACGAGCGCGGCGTACCAGAGCTTCTCCATGGACTGGAACGGGACGGCGGCGACGAGGAGCTCGCTGTCGTCGAACTCGAACCCGAAGAGGGAGAGCGGAGGCACGGAGCGGCCGTTGAAACCGCCGGTGAGGTCGCGGGCGTTGAACAGCACATGCTGGCCGACGAAGATCAGCGCGAGCGTGGCGATACCGAGGTACGCCCCGCGCAGCCGGCCGGCGATGGGGCTGAACACCCCGCCCGCCAGACCCGCGAGGAGCACCGCGAGCACGGCCGCCAGCCAGGTGGGCAGACCGAGACCGACCAGCTCGTGGCCGCTCTCCACGTCGTTGCCGCCGGCCAGGACGCAGTAGCCGTACGCGCCGATGGCCAGGAAGAAGGCGTGGCCCATGGAGAGCTGCCCGGTCGCGCCGGTGAGCAGGTTGATGCCGATGGCGCCGATCGCGGCGGCCATGGCGAACAGGCCTGCCTGGAGCCAGAAGCGGTCGAGATAGAAGGGCAGCGCGAGGAGCAGGAGCGACAGGGCGCACCAGAGGTAGGCGCGGGGGCGGCGCCACGGCGGCCCTTGCCGCCCGCCGGGCCCGGCGGGCCGTACGGGCTCGGACGCCGTCTTCTCGGCCTTCGCGGGCTCCGTTCCCCCGGGCGGGGCGGGTGCGGCGTCGGCGGACCTCGCCGGCGCCGCGCTCTCGCCCGAGGGGGCGGGCACGGACGGCTTCGCCGTGTCGACGTGCTCCGCGCGCTGCGCGGAGCCGGGGCGGTCGGTGTCAGACACGGGCGAGCTCCTTCGTGCCGAAGAGTCCGGCGGGCCGCGCCAACAGCACGAGCAGCATCACCAGATACGGGGCGAGATCGCCGATCCCCCCGCCCAGGAACGTCAGTTCGCTCTGGTAGCCCGTCGCGAACGACTCCGTGACCCCGACGATCAGACCGCCCGCCAGCGCACCCGTGGTCGAGTCGAGACCGCCGAGGATCGCGGCGGGGAACGCCTTGAGGGCGGCCAGGGAGGTGGCCCGTTCCAGGCCGGGCGTCGGGAAGACGGTCAGGAACAGCGCCGCGACCGCGGCGAGCGCGCCGGCGACCGCCCAGGCCGACATCGAGACCCGTCCGAGGCGTACGCCCATCAGCGCGGCCGTCTGCGGGTTCTCGGCAGCCGCGCGCATCGCCACACCCCAGGAGGTGTAGCGGAAGGCGAGCAGGAACGCCGTGATGAGCAGAGCGGCGGCGACGAACGCCGCGATCCGGGTCTGCGCGATCGTGATTTCGCCGAGGTTCACCACCCGGTCGCCCCAGGGGTCGCCGAGCGCCATCACGTCCGTGCCGATCAGCCGGGTCAGCTCGGTCGTCAGGAGGATGTCCACACCGATCGTGACGATGGCGAGGACGCTGTGGTCGGAGCCCCGGTAACGGCGCATGACCAGGAAGTCGACGGCGGAGCCGACGACCGCGGCGCCCGCGATCCCGACGGCCAGCGCAGGCCAGAAGCCGAGGTCGTCGTGGAGGACGGCGGTGATGTAGCCGCCCGCGAGGAGCAGCGAGGCATGGGCGAAGTTGACCACCTCCGTCGCCTTGAAGATGACGACGAAGCCGAGGGCGATCAGCGCGTAGACCGAGCCGATGGACAGTCCGCCGAGGAGCAGTTCTGTGAACGTGGTCATGGCGTGGCCTCCGTACCGAGGTACGCCTGCACTACCGCCGGATCACCCTGTACCTGGGCGGGCGTGCCGCCCGCGATACGGCGTCCGAAGTCGAGCACGGTCACGGCGTCCGCGAGCCGCATCACCACCCCCATGTCATGTTCAACGAGCACGATCGATATGCCGAGGCTGTCGCGTACGCCCGCGACGACGGCGGCGGTCTGCCGCCGTTCGTCGGCGGTCATGCCCGCGACGGGCTCGTCGAGGAGCAGGATCCGCGGCTCCATGCACAGGGCGCGGGCCAGTTCCACGAGTTTCTGCTTTCCGTAAGGGAGTTCACCGGCAGGCCGGTCGAGGTCGTCCGCGAGGCCGACGAACTCGGCGATCTCTGCGACGCGTTCGCGGTGCCGGCGTTCCTCGCGGGCCGCCGACGGCAGCCGCAGCCCCGCCGCGACGAACCCGGTACGGGTGAGCCGGTGCCGGCCGAGCAGCAGGCTGTCGGCGACGGTGGCGCGGGGCGGCAGCGCGAGATTCTGGAAGGTACGGGCCACGCCGAGCGCCGCGATGCGGTGCGGCGGCAGACCGGTGAGCTCGTCGTCGCCGAAGCGGACGCTGCCCTCCGTCGCCCGGTACACGCCCGAGAGCACGTTGAACGTGGTGGACTTGCCGGCGCCGTTCGGCCCGATGACGGCGTGCACGCTGCCCGGCTCGACGGTGAAGGACACCCCGTCCAGCGCGGTGAGGCCGGCGAAGCGGACCGTCACGTCCTCGACGACGAGCGGTGCGACCGCCGTGGTGGTCGTCGCGCTCATGCGGACCACCTCCGCAGCGTGGGCGCCGCGTGCTGGGCCTGCACGGCGTCCTGTGCGGCGTCCTCGTCGACGACCCCGAGATAGCGGCGGCGGACCTCGTCCGAGGCCGCGAGCTCGTCGGCCGGTCCCTCGAGTGCGACCTCGCCGACGTCCAGGACATAGGCCCTGGAGGCCAGGCGCAGGGCGATCGCCGCGTTCTGCTCGACGAGCAGGACGGGCGTGCCGGCCGCGTTGATCTCCGTGATGGTCTCGGCGATCCGCGCCGCCATCAGCGGGGCGAGGCCCAGCGAAGGCTCGTCGAGCAGCAGCAGCCGGGGACGGGCCATCAGCGCCCGCCCCATGGCGAGCATCTGCTGTTCACCGCCGGACAGGAGACCGGCCTTCTGCTGGGCGCGGTCGGCCAGCACGGGGAACAGCTCGTGCACGCGGGCGAGCGCGGCGGCCGACTCCCGCCGCCCGCGCACGCCGAGCGTGCCGGCCCGCAGGTTGTCCGCCACGGTCATCCGTGCGAAGACCTGGCGGCCTTCCGGGACCTGGACGACTCCGGCCGCCACGACCCGGGCGGCGCTGAGGCCGTCCAGCGGACGGCCCTCGAAACTGATGCTTCCGGCGGTGACATGCCCACGCTGGAACGGCAGTGTGCGTGACACCGCTCGCAGCAGGGTGGACTTGCCGGCGCCGTTGCCGCCGAGCACGGCGACGACGGCACTCTCGGGCACCTCGACGGAGACGTCCCGCAACGCCCGCACGGGCCCGTACCCCACGGACAGCGCCCGCACCTCCAACGCGGCGGCCATACACAACCCCTTGTCCGGCTCGCCAACGGTCGGCTCGCCTCTCGGGGGCCAACACCAGCACCGGCGTGCCTGCGGGGTCCACGGCTGCCACCCGACTCGCTGCGCCTGACCAGCGGCGGGACCCCCACGTTGTGCACCCGCACAGCCGACCCGCCACCCCTCACCACGACCGGGCCCGGCCCGACGCGACGCTGTACTCGGGCGTGCCCCGCCCGCCCGACGCGGCGGATCCGCGGGCGTGGCCGGGTGCGCCCGCGTGGCCCGGCCCGGTGCGACCGGGTCCGCGGGCGTGGCTCGCCCGGTGCGACCGGGTCCGCCGGCGTGGCCCGGCTCTGCGGTGCGGGCGTGGCCCGCCCGCTGCGACCGGGTTCGCAGGCGTGGCTGGGTGCGCCGGCATGGCCCGGCCCGGTGCGACCGGGTCTGCGGGCGTGGCTCGCCCGGTGCGGCGCGAAGCTGCCGTACCGGCATCGGGCGCCGGCCCCGACAGAACCGGCGATCCCTCGCCGCGGCGCGGAGCTGCCGCTCCCGGGGTGTGGGGGCGTGAGCCCCCGCGAAACCTTCCCTCCGCCGGACGGGTCCGGGAGCGGAGCCCCGTGTGGGGAAACGCCCCGCGACCGTCAGGTCAGGAAGTCCCGCGCGATCGACTCCGCCACGCGTTCCAGGAGGTCGCCCGCCCGGGCCATGGACTTCGCCGGGTCCGGTTCGAGTGACGTCAAGGCGTACGCGCGGCGGATGCCCGCGTGGCCCAGGGCCTCCGGGGGGAGGGCCAGGCGGCCGCAGACCGCGACGACCTCGATGCCGCGGGCGCGGGCCGCTGCCGCGACGCCCGCCGGGGCCTTGCCGTGGAGGGTCTGCTCGTCGAGGGAGCCCTCGCCGGTGATGACGAGGGTCGCCCTCTCCAGCGCGGGGGCGAAGCCGAGTACGTCGAGCATGACCTCGATGCCGGGCCGGAAGCTCGCGCCGAGCGCGACCAGCGCGCCGTAGCCGATGCCGCCCGCCGCGCCCGCGCCGGGCGAGTCCGCGTGTTCGGGGCCGAGGACGGAGGCGTAGTGCGCGAGGGCCGCGTCGAGGAGGGCGACGTCCTCCGGCGTGGCGCCCTTCTGGGGCCCGTACACGGCGGGCGCGCCCTTCGGGCCCGTCAGCGGGTTGTCCACGTCGCTGGCGAGGATCAGTTCGACGTCTTTCAGCCGGGCGTCCAGCCCGGACAGGTCGGCCGTCGCCAGTTCGCGCAGGCCTCCCCCGCCGGGCGGCACCGGCGCCCCGGAGGCGTCGAGGAAGCGCGCGCCGAGCGCGGCCAGCATTCCGGCGCCGCCGTCGGTGGTGGCGCTGCCGCCGACGCCGAAGACGATCGTGCGCGCGCCCGCGTCGAGCGCGGCGCGCAGCAGTTCACCGGAGCCGTACGTCGTGGCGGTCAGCGGGGCGAAGACACCCGCCGGAAGGTGCTGGAGGCCCGAGGCCTCGGCCATCTCGACCACCGCGGTGCCGTCCCGGAGGGCGTACGCCGCGGTCAGTGACTCCCCGCGCGGCCCCGTGACCCGCACCTCGCGGCGCTCGAAGCCGGCGGCGACCGCCGCCGCGACCGTGCCGTCGCCGCCGTCGGCGACGGGCAGTGCCTCGACGTCCAGCCCGGGCAGGACCCGCCGCAGGCCGGCCGTCACCCGCTCCGCGACCTGTACGGCCGTGAGCGAGCCCTTGAACTTGTCAGCCGCGACGAGCACTCGCGCGGGCTGAGTAACTGCTCCGTCCGTCACCTTGTATCCCTTGCTATCGAACAGGCAGTCGCGCCGGGTCGACCCTATCGGCAGCACCGGAGGGCATGCCAGTCCCACATCGTCCGGCTCCCTGCGCCGTATGTCCTACGCTGCGTACCGTGACGACCTCCGACTACGCCGCGTACATCGCCTCCCTGCCCCGCGTCCTCGCCGGCGCCGCCATGCTGCTGCGGGACGGCGAGGGCCGTCTGCTGATCGTCGAGCCGAACTACCGCGAGGGGTGGGCGCTCCCGGGCGGCACCATCGAGTCCGATCTGGGCGAGACCCCGCGCCAGGCCGCCCGCCGGGAGACGCTGGAGGAGATCGGGCTCGACGTCGAGCCGGGGGCGCTGCTCGCCGTCGACTGGGTGCCGGGCGAGGGCAGGCCGCCGATCACCGCGTACGTGTACGACGGCGGGGTGCTGTCCGAGGACCGCCTCAAGGCGATCCGGCTCCAGGAGGAGGAGCTGATCTCCTGGCGGCTGGTGGCGCGCAAGGACATTCCCCGGTATCTGCTCAATTCGCTGGGGCACCGGGTTCTGGCCGCCCTCGACGCGCTGGAGGCTGGGACCGGGACGGTCGAGCTCGAGAACGGGCGGCCGCCCGTCTCCTGACCCGGTCGCCCCGTCGGTCAGGCCTGGGGATCCGGCGGCCGGACGTCCTGCTTGCCCTCGGGCTCGTCACGTGCGGCCACCCGTGCCTCCGTGCGGTGGCCCCGCGCAATGTAGTCGCGCACGACCAGTTCGACGGCGTCCTGCGGACTGCCCACCCCCGCCAGCACCATGACCTCGACGACGAGTTCGGCATCCAGACTGATCGTGACCTTCGGCATGGGCGGGACGGTAGCACCGGTGCGCAAACGGTTCGCCACGGGTGGCGCGCTCTGCGTACATTCGGTCATATGACAGCCCTCGCGATCCGGGCCCGGCACCCGCGGGCGCAGCGGCGAGGGCGACGCCGGCACTCCACGGAGCAGAGCAATGGCAGAAGTGACCTCGCGCCATGACCGGCCCCTCGTCGCCATCCTCAGTGGGGCGGGTATCTCCACCGATTCCGGGATCCCCGACTATCGCGGCCCCAACGGGCTGTGGCGGCGGGACCCGGACGCGCAGAAGCTCGTCACGTACGAGTACTACATGGGTGATCCGGAGATCCGGCGGCGGTCGTGGCAGATGCGGCGCGGGAACCGGACGCTGAGGGCCGAGCCGAACGCGGCGCACCGGGCGGTCGCCGAGCTGGAGCGGTCCGGGGTGCCGGTGCGGGTGATCACGCAGAACGTGGACGGACTGCACCAGCTCGCCGGGCTGCCCGCCCGCAAGGTCCTCGAACTGCACGGCAGCGCCCGGAGTTTCGTGTGCACCAAGTGCCACGCGCGCGGTCGGATGGAGGACGCCCTCGCCCGCGTCGAGGCCGGCGAGGACGACCCGCCGTGCCTGGAGTGCGGCGGGATCCTGAAGTCGGCGACGGTGATGTTCGGCCAGCGCCTCGACCCGGTCGTCCTGGGTGAGGCCGTCGCGGTCACCAAGGCCTGTCAGGTCTTCATCGCCGTCGGCACCAGCCTCCAGGTCCAGCCCGCCGCGGGCCTCGCCGGTGTCGCGGCCGAGCACGGGGCCCGGCTGATCGTGGTGAACGCAGAGCCGACGCCTTACGACGAGCTGGCCGACGAGGTCGTGCGCGAGCCCATCGGGACGGCGCTGCCCGCGTTGCTGGAGCGGCTCGCGGGCTGAAAGAGCACGTCCTCGAAGCCGCCGCGCTCGAACGAGAGCAGCCGCTGCTTGCGGTCGAGGCCGCCGCCGTAGCCGACGAGGCTGCCGGACGAGCCGATCACGCGGTGGCAGGGCACGATGATGCCGATCGGGTTCTTGCCGTTGGCCAGACCCACCGCGCGGGACGCTCCCCGGTTGCCGAGGATCTCCGCGAGTTCGCCGTAGGTGCGGGTCTGCCCGTAAGGGATCCGGCGCAGCTGCTCCCACACGCCGCGCTGGAACGGCGTGCCCGCGAAGTGCATCGGCAGGTCGAACTCGGTGAGTTCGCGGGCGAAGTAGGCGTCGAGTTGGTGGATCGTCTCGCCGAACGGCCGCTCGTCCTCCTCGCCGAAGGTCTCCTCGGCGGGGCGGTGCCGCTGCTCGGTCATGTACAGCCCGCTGAGCACGCCGTCGGTGGCGACGAGGGTGAGCGGGCCGTACGGGCTGTCGACGACGGTGTGCTGCCGGGTCGTCATGTCTGTTCGGTCTCCTTACGCGGGAAGGTGGTTGATGGGGTGGTCGTCCGACGCCCACAGGTACTGGACGGCGTAGGCCCGCCACGGCCGCCAGGCGGCCGCGCGTGCGGTGAGGGCGGCGGGGGTGGACGGCAGGCCGAGCGCTGCGGCGGCGCGCCGCATGCCGAGGTCGGTGGGAAGGAAGGCGTCGGGGTCGCCGAGGGCACGCATCGCGATGACCTCCACGGTCCACGGCCCGAAGCCGGGCAGGGCGGCGAGCTGGGCGCGCGCCCGGTCCCAGTCGCTGCCGGGGTCGAGCTTCAGCGTGCCGTCCGCGAGGGCGGCGACGAGGGTGGTCAGGGTGGTCCGGCGACTGCGGGGCAGCGCCAGGGCCTCGGGATCGAGGGACGCCAGCGCGTCCGGGGCCGGGAAGAGGTGGGTCAGGCCGCCCTCCGGGTCCTCCACGGGTACGCCGTGCGCCCTGACGAGGCGCCCCGCGTGGGTGCGGGCGGCGGCGGTGGAGACCTGCTGGCCGAGCACGGCCCGTACGGCGAACTCGGCCGCGTCGACCGTGCGCGGCACGCGCCGGCCGGGTGCCTTGCCGACCAGCGGCGCCAGCAGCGGATCGTCGCGCAACTGGTCGTCCACTGCGACCGGGTCGGCGTCCAGGTCGAGCATCCAGCGGCAGCGGCTGATCGCGATGGTGAGGTCGCGCGGGTCCGTCAGCGACAACCGGCAGGCGATGTGGTCCGGGTGCGGGGCGAGGGAGACGATGCCGTGCCCGTACGGCAGCGAGAGCGTGCGCCGGTACGCGCCGTCCCGCCACTCCTCCACACCGGGCACGCCGGTCGCCGCGAGGTGCCCGAAGAGGTTGCCGGGCTCGAGCGGTGCGCGGTACGGGAGCCGGAGCGCGATGACACCGGGCGTGGCCGCCGGTGCGGAACGGCCGCGTGCGGCCCTCGCCCGCAGTTCGCCCGGGGCCAGCGCGAAGACCTCGCGGACGGTGTCGTTGAACGTGCGGATCGAGGAGAAGCCCGCCGCGAAGGCGACCTCCGCCATCGGCAGCGGCGTGGTCTCGATGAGCAGCCTGGCCGTCTGCGCCCGCTGCGCCCGGGCCAGGGCGAGCGGTCCCGCGCCGAGCTCGGCGAGCAGCTGGCGCTCGACCTGCCGGGTCGAGTAGCCGAGCCGGGCGGCGAGCCCTGGCACGCCCTCGCGGTCGACGACGCCGTCCTGGATGAGCCGGACGGCCCGTGCGACGGCGTCGGCGCGGGCGTTCCATTCCGGCGAGCCGGGGCTGGTGTCCGGCCGGCAGCGCTTGCAGGCCCGGAATCCGGCCTGCTGGCAGGCGGCGGCGCTCGGGTAGAAGACCATGTTCTCGGCCTTCGGCGGCACCACGGGACAGCTGGGACGGCAGTAGATCCGGGTGGTCAGCACGGCGGTGAAGAACCATCCGTCGAACCGCGCGTCCTTGGAACGGACGGCGCGCACGCAACGCTCGGTGTCGGTGTGCATGCCTCAAGGATGGCGGGTGCCGATGCCGGCCGGCTGGCAGGAATCCGACATCAGCGTCCGGCTGCCTGGGCCCGCGCGGGACTCGGCCGGTCGAGGGGCACGGCCGCACGCGGTGCAGCCGGTCGAGGCGAGGGCCGCGCGCGGTTCAGCCGGTCGAGGCGAGGGCCGATTCGAAGGCCGCGTAGGCCCTGTCGTCGAACAGGACGAACCGCACCTCCTCGACCGGCGCGACGGCTGCCTCGCGGACGGTGCGCACCGCGATCCTGGCGCCGTCGTCCATGGGCCACCCGTAGATCCCCGTGGAGATCGCGGGGAACGCCACGGTCCGCGCGCCCAGCTCCGCCGCGACGCGCAGCGACTCGCGGTAGCAGGAGGCGAGCTGCGCCGAGCGCTCCTCGGAGGCGCTGTGGACCGGCCCGACGGTGTGGATGACGTGCTCCGCGTCGAGGCGCCCGGCCGTGGTGGCGACGGCCTGCCCGGTCGGGAGCCCCTTGCCGTAGTGGGAGGCGCGCAGGGCACGGCAGTCGGCGAGGATCTCAGGCCCGCCCTTGCGGTGAATGGCGCCGTCGACTCCCCCGCCGCCGAGCAGGGAGGAGTTGGCGGCGTTGACGACGGCGTCGACGTGCTGCTCGGTGATGTCCCCGCGGACGAGGGTCACCGTCGGTGCGGTCTGTGTCATGGAACTCATCGTCCTTCCCGGCGCCCGTCCTTCACAATCCGGCGCGCGAGCCGCTCCCGCGGCGCGGCCAGCTCGTCGGCGACCGCGGCGAGGCGCGCTTCGTCCGGCACGACGAGCGCCGTGAGCGGCTCACCGGTGAGCAGGCAGGCGCGTCGCAGGTGTGTCGGCGGATGGGTGGCGTCGACGGTGTGGCCGCGCAGTTCGCTCGCTCGGCGTTGCCGCTCGATCTCGCTTTCCGGGATCGACTCGATCTGGGCCGCCAGCCGCTCCCAGAGCCCGCGCCATTTCTCCAGGTACGACTTGTCCCCGGCCCGCCGCATCCGGCCGGCGTTGGACTCGCGCAGCAGGGCGGCTTCGGCGGAGTCCGCGACGAGGAGCCGGTCCATCAGACCGACGGCTGCCTCGGTGGATCCCGCCCTCGCCGCCGCGGCGTCGGCGAGGTACTCGCCGCGCTGCGCCGCCCGCAGTGTCAATCGGTCGAGCAGCATGAGCAGTCCGAGGACCGCGCAGCGCGGCAGGAAGTACACGGCGTTGAGGAACATCTCGCCGATCGTCGGGCTCGGCACACGCTGGAGCATGAAGTGCCAGATGCCGAGCGAGCGGAGGGCGTTGCCGGTGATCAGGCCGCGGCGGGTGTCGCCGCCCGCGTAGTGGCCGAGTTCGTGGCCGATCAGGGCGATCCTCTGCTGGGGTGTGAGGATCTCCCAGAGTCCGAGCCCGATGTCCAGCAAGCGGCGCTGCCGGATGCCGTACGTCGTGACGCTCGCGTTGACCTCGTCGCTCACGACGACCGCGTGCACCCCTGCCGTGCCGGCGACGTCGGCGACCTCGTCGATCATGGCGAAGAGCTGGGGCGCGTCGGCCCTGTGCAGTACCGGCAGATCGTCGGGCAGTTCGCCGAACCGGGGCCGCAGGAGCCAGGCCAGCAGCAGCAGGACACCGCCGAGCAGCGGGGCGGCCGTGCCCCAGCCGAGCACGGCGAGCAGCACGCCGGTGACGAGCAGGGCGACGGTGGTCCCGTGGACGGCGAGGGACAGGGCGTACGCAAGGACGGTCGCGGCGTCACCCTGCGGCTTCAGCGTGGCCCCGGACATCACCTCGGCGAGCAGCCTCTCACCGTTCCGCAGCGCGAGCCCGCGCCGCAGCCGCTCCAGCGCACCGTGCCGCTCGTCGGAGCCTCGGGGGTCGACGTTCCAGTCGCACGCCGCGCACCACGCGGTGAAGCGGCGGTCCGTGCGGACCTCGGCCCCGCACCCGGGGCATTGCCGCACGGTCTCCATCGTGGTGTCCACGCCGTGGTCCCCCTCCCGCGGCCACTCCCCGGAGGCCGCCACATGTGCGACGTGACCGGACCGTTCCTCGAACGGCGAGGAGTGATCACGTCGGCGCCGCAGCGTAAACCGTTCGCTACTGCGCTGACCAGCCCCGTTCCGCTCAGCGCTGCCGCAGCCTGCGCCACACCGCCTTCGCCGCGTGGTGGCCGGGCATGCCGTGGACGCCGGGTCCGGGCGGGGTCGCGGAGGAGCAGATGAAGACGGCGGGGTGGGCGGTCGCGTAGGGGACGCGGGCCAGCTTCGGGCGGATGACGGTCTGCAGTCCGGAGAAGGCGCCGCACGCGATGTCACCGCCCACGTAGTTGGCGTTGCGCGCGGCGATCTCGGGAGGGCCGGCGACGGCGCGGGCCAGGACCAGGTCGCGGAAGCCGGGTGCGAAGCGCTCCAGTTGACGTTCGACGACCTCGGTCGCGTCGCCCTCCCAGCCGGCCGGGACATGGCCGTACGCCCACAGGACGTGCTTGCCTTCGGGCGCCCTGGTCGGGTCGATCACGCTCGGCTGGGCGGTGATGAGGAACGGGACCTCGGGAGCGCGGCCGGAGACCGCCGCGCCGAGGGCGCTCTCGATCTCGGCCGCCGTGGGGCCGATGTGCACGGTCCCCGCGGTTCTGGCCTCCTTGGACAGCCACGGCATCGGCCCCGACAGCGCGTAGTCGATCTTGAACGCGGAGGCGCCGTACCGGTAGCGCCAGTACGCCTGGCCGAGCCCGGCGATCCTGGCCAGCGCGGTCGGTGACGTGTCGAAGACGTACGCCCTGGCCGGCGGGAGCTCGTCGAGCCGCCGGACCGGGCTGCCCGTGTGGATGGTGCCGCCCTGGGAGCGCAGATAGGAGGCGAGGGCGTCGGCGATGGCCTGTGAACCGCCGCGCGGGACGGGCCAGCCGACCTCGTGCGCGGCCAGGGCGAACAGCAGGGCGATGCCGCCGGTGGCGAAGCCGCTGGTGGGAGCGATGGCGTGCGCGGCGAGCCCGGCGAGCAGACCGCGGGCCTTCTCGCCCCGGAAGCGGCGGGCGAGCATGCTCGCGGGCCGGATCGCGTCCAGGCCGAAGCGGGCGTAGCGGTACGGATCGGTGGGCATCCCGTCCCAGGGGGTGCGCAGGAAGTCCGCGGCGATGCTGTCCCAGTGACCGGTGTACGGGGCGAGGAGACGGCGGTACGCGCCGGCGTCCACCGCGCCCAGCGACATGGCGCTCTCGCCGACCGAGCGGCTGAGCACGGCCGCCGTGCCGTCCGGGAACGGATGGGCGAGCGGCAGTTCGGGGTGCAGCCAGGTCAGGCCGTGCCGCTCGAGCGGCATCCGGCCGAAGGCGGGCGAGCCGACGCCGAGCGGGTGGACGGCGGAGCACGGATCGTGGCGGAAGCCGGGGAGGGTCAGTTCCTCCGTCCTGGCACCGCCACCGACGGTGTCCATGGCCTCGTGGACGGCGACCGAGAAGCCGCGGCGGGCCAGTTCGACCGCGGCGGTCAGCCCGTTGGGGCCGGCTCCCACGACGACGGCATCGAGCATCGACGGCACCTTCGGACTCCTTCGTCAGCCGACGGCCAAGAGACCCAAGCTTATTCCCGGGCGCCCTCATCGCGGGCGGAGTACCGTCCGAGGGCGATGAACAACATGATCGAAGACATGGCGGCGCGGCTCGCGAAGGTGCCCGGGGTGCGTGCGGTGGCGCTCGGCGGCAGCCGGGCGCGGGGCACCCACCGGCCCGACTCCGACTGGGATCTCGGCGTCTACTACCGGGGTGAGGTCGACGTCGCGGCCCTGGCGGCGCTGGCGGCGGACGTGACAGGAGAGCCGGTGGAGGTCGCCGGGCCCGGCGGCTGGGGACCGTGGGTCAACGGCGGCGCGTGGCTCTCGGTGAACGGCGCCCGGGTGGACTGGATCCTGCGGGACCTGGACCGGGTCGAACGGGTCCGGGCCGACTGCTGGGCCGGGCGGTTCGAGACGGGGATCCAGCCGGGGCACCCGCTGGGCTTCGCCTCCCCCACGTACGTGGGCGAGGTGGCACTGTGCCGGGTACTGGCCGACCCGGCGGGCGAGTTGACGGCGCTGCGGGAGCGGACCCAGGAGTATCCGGAGCCGTTGCGCCGTGCGCTGGTCGACGCGGCGTGGGAGGCGGACTTCTCGGTCGCCGCCGCGGCGAAGTCGGTGGGGGCGGCGGACACGCTCCATGTGTCGCTGTGCCTGTCCCGTGCGTTCGGGGTGCTGGTGCAGGCCGTGCACGCCCACCACCGGGTGTGGTTCCTCAACGAGAAGGGCGCGCTGGCGGCGGCCGCGGCGCTCCCGGGGATGCCCGCGGACTTCACCGCCCGCGTGTCCGCGTCCCTGACCGGCCTGGACCAGGCCGCGGTGGAGTCGGCGGCCGCGCTGGTCCGCGACATCAGGGCCCTGCTGGCCACGGACACCGTTCCTCTGGACTGAGCGGGAGTGAGTCTGCTCAGTCGCACGCCCCGAACGGTCTTGGGCGCACTGGTCCCCGGCGTACTCGACCCCGGGGCGGCGACACGCATCGGGTGCGTGGTCCGGTCCCGGGAGGCCGGTTCCCCTGCGCGACCCGGGCCACATGGGCGCGGCCAAAGGTGACGGGGAGGCCCTGAACCATCTCTCCGGTGGAGCAGGGGCCCCGCTTACCGGCACCGCACCCTGTGTCCCAGAACGCATGATCACGTTAGCCCGAACAGCCCAGCAGGCCGCAAGCCCGGGAGCGGATTGGCACCCGATCGAGTCAAACAGCCCTCCTACACGCTCACCAGCAAGCAGCTGACAACCCCGGCCTGAGGGGCGCTCCGGCCGGGGGCGCCGGCCGCGCCTCGGGCCGGACCGTCGGTGACGCAGGTCGATCCCGGCGGCCCGGTCCCGCGCCGCCGCGCCGCGCGCCCCGCCCCCGCGTCTCAGGTCAGGAGTTCGCGGATCCGGCGGGCCGTGGCCTCGTCGCGGGCCGCCGTGAACGGGAGGACGTTGGGGCCCGTGATGCGGAACGGCTCGCCGGCGACGGTGAGATGCGCGCCGCCCGCCTCCGTCACCAGCAGAAGACCGGCCGCGTGGTCCCATGCGAGCTCCCACGAGAACGCCACCGCGTCCAGGTCGCCGCGTGCCACGGCCAGGTACTCCAGGCCCGCCGAGCCGCAGGGCCTCGCCTCGACGCCGGGCTCGGCGAGCCCGAGCAGCGCGCGCTTCTGCTCCGGGGTGGTGTAGTCGGGGTGGGACATCGCGACCCGCAGCACCGCCCCGGGCCCGGGCGAACCGGATATCAGCGGTGCGCCGTTGAGCCGGGCGCCACCGCCGCGCACGGCGACCGCGAACTCGTCGAGGACCGGCGCGTACGTCCAGGAGGCGAGCAGCTCACCGCGCACGGCGAGCGCCACGAGGGTGCAGAACCCGGGCTCGCCGCGCACGAACTGGCGGGTGCCGTCCACCGGGTCGACGATCCACACGGGCGCGTCGCCGTGCAGTGCGTCGGCGACGGCCGGGTCGGCGTGCACGGCCTCCTCGCCGACGACGACGGAGCCCGGCACGAGCGCGGTGAGCGAGGCGGCGAGGTGCTCCTCCGCGCTGCGGTCGGCGATCGTGACGAGGTCGTGCGGGCCGGTCTTCTCGTCGACCTCGTGCGCGGCGAGCCGGCGGTAGCGCGGCACGATCTCGGCGGCCGCCGCCTTACGGACCGCCTCCTCGACGTCGGACAGGTCCCCGGTCAGAAAGTCATCGATCATGCCTGTAGACAATCATGCCCGTCCGACATCGAGGGATGCGTTCAGCGTCCGACCGCGTAACCCTGCATTCCCCTGGGGTTCGCCGCGGCGGAGAGCACACCGGTGCGAGGGTCGCGGGCGACCACGCAGAGCCTGCCCTCCGACCAGGGCCCGCCCACGGTGACGTCGTGTCCGCGCTCGCGCAGACCGGCGACGACCTCAGGAGGCGTGCGGGACTCGACGGTGACGCTGCCGGGCCGCATGCCCCGCGGGTAGAACGAGCCGGGAAAGGCGTCGTTGTGCCAGTTGGGAGCGTCGACGGCGCCTTGCAGGTCGTATCCGCCGCGGACCGGCGGCCGCAGCGCCACGGCGAGGAAGAAGTGGAGCTGCCACTGGTCCTGCTGGTCGCCGCCGGGGGTACCGAACGCCATCACGGGCACACCGTCGCGCAGTGCCAGCGAGGGTGTCAGGGTGGTGCGCGGGCGGCGGCCGGGGGTGAGGGAGTTCGGCAGGCCCGGCTCGAGCCAGGTCATCTGGAGCCGCGTGCCGAGCGGGAAGCCCAGCTCCGGCACGACGGGATTGGACTGCAGCCAGCCGCCGCTGGGGGTGGCCGCGACCATGTTGCCCCACCGGTCGACGACGTCGAGGTGGCAGGTGTCGCCCTGGACCGCGCCGTCCCGTGCCACGGTCGGCTCCCCCGCGCCCATCGCGCCGGCGCTGGGACCGGGTCCGTCGCCCAGCACGTCGGCGGCCCGGGGGCTCAGGACGGGGGTGCGGCGGCCGGGGCGGCCGGGCCGCAGCTCGTAGGAGGCCTTGTCGCCGATGAGCGCACGGCGGGCCCGGCTGTAGGGCTCCGACAGCAGGTCGCGGAGCGGGACCTCGGCGGCGTCGCCGTACCAGGCCTCCCGGTCGGCCATCGCCAGTTTGCAGCCCTCGACGAGCAGGTGGACGTACTCGGCGGACCCGTAGGCGGGCAGTTCGGGCGGCAGCAGGGCCAGTTGCTGGAGGAACGCCGGCCCCTGGCTCCACCCGCCCGCCTTGCACAGGGTCCAGCCGTTCCAGTCGTAGGTGACCGGTTCCTCGTAGGTGGCCGACCAGCCGGCCAGGTCCGCCGCCGTGAGGGTGCCGCTGTGGCGGGCGCCGCTGGTGTCCATCGTGGGCCGCCCGGCCTGGCGGACGAGCGCCTCTGCGACGAAGCCGGCCCGCCACACCTCCCGAGCGGCCTCGATCTGCCCGGTCCGGTCGGACGCGGCGGCCTCGGCCTCCGCGATCAGCCGCCGCCAGGTGGCGGCGAGCGCCGGGTTGCGGAACAGCGTGCCGGGGGCGGGGGCCTGCCCGCCGGGCAGGTACACCTCGGCGGAGGAGGTCCATTCGGTCTCGAAGAGTCCGCGTACGGTCTCCACCGTCTCGCAGAGCCGTTCGACGGGAGGGTGGCCGTGCTCGGCGTAGCCGATGGCGTGATCGAGCACCTCGGCAAGGGACTTGGTGCCGTGGTCGCGCAGCAGGAGCATCCACGCGTCGAACGCGCCCGGCACGGCGGCGGCCAACGGCCCCGTCCCGGGCACGAGTTCCAGGCCCAGCGAGCGGTAGTGCGCGATGGTGGCCCCGGCAGGCGCGACGCCCTGACCGCACAGGACGCGCACCTCGCCGCCGGCCGGTGCGACGATGACCGGCACCTCCCCGGCGGGTCCGCACAGATGCGGTTCGACGACGTGGAGCACGAAGCCGGCGGCGACGGCGGCGTCGTAGGCGTTGCCGCCCCGCTCCAGCACGGCCATCGCGGACTGTGAGGCGAGCCAGTGCGTGGAGGACACCATCCCGAAGGTGCCCTGGAGCGTCGGCCGGGTCGTGAACATGTGGCCCTCTCACCTCGCTGTTCGTCCGGATCGATCAGAACTGCCCCGTCGGGCGCGCGGTCCACGCCGGCGTTGAACACGTCGCCCTTCGCGCGCGTATGGAACTGGACGTGCCCCTTTCCGGACACCGTCATGCCCACCGACCATGCAGCAGATGGAGTTCTCCATGGGACGAACAACGCGAAGACGCCCAAGAGCAGGCAGGCGGACGGCCGCGGCCTCGATCGCCCTCATCCTCGCCGGCGGCGGTCTCATCGCGGTCAACTCCTATGCCGCCGCCGGTGAGGGACAGGGCCCCTGGCCGGGCGGCGGGACCACGCAGTCGGGAACCCTCGGCGCCGGACCCGTCCCGGCGACGGTCAAGTGCCCGGAGGTGGCGAACGGGCTGCCGGAGGTGCCGGAGGCGGCCAGGGCGGAGGTCGACCGCGAACTGGCGACGATGGACAGTGGGATCACCGAGGCCTACCAGCGGTTCGCCGAAGAGCGGGAACAGATCGAACGGGACCCGCAGTTCGTGCAGAACGCGATTCTCGGGCCTCTGCGGAGCAAGCGGGAAGCCGGCCTCGACCGCATCGCGGAGGCCATCGGCCGGATCACCGGGGAACGCCCGCAGGACCTGGGGGCCCTTGCTCCCTGCACCTTGCAGACCGACGGCGCGGACGAACCCGGCCAGGACGGCGGCGGCGAGGACGATCAGAACGGCGGCCAGGACGGCGGCGGCCAGGACGATCAGAACGGCGACGGCGGGCAGGGAGGCAACGGCGGCCAGGCGGGCAACGGCCCCGAGGCGTCCGACTTCGCCGACATCCGCACCGTCTCCCCCGACGTGCAGGAGCCCCCGCTGCTGCGCGGCGCCTCCCGCGGCACGTTCACCACGGACTGCGGTGTCAACGCGAACGGCAAGTTCAACCCGGACAACGTCATCGTCGCTCCCGGCGTGAGCAACGGCGCCCACCACATGCACGACTACGTGGGCAACCAGGCCAACGACGCGTTCGCCTCGGACGACGATCTCGCGGCGGGTGCGACGACCTGCCGTGACCAGGGCGACCGGTCGACGTACTACTGGCCCGTGCTGCGGCTCCAGAACGGTGCGGCGGAGGACGACGCCCAGGCGGACGGCGGCGGGAAGGACCAGAACGTGGGGAAGATCCTCACCCCGTCCCAGGTGACGCTCGACTTCGTCGGCAACCCGCGGGGCAAGGTCACCGCCATGCCGCGCTTCCTGCGGATCATCACCGGTGACGCGAAGGCCTTCGTCAACGGCAACGCGAACGCCAACGCCTCCTGGAGCTGCACCGGCTTCGAGGACCGGCAACTGAAGGACAAGTACCCGATCTGTCCCCAGGGCAGCAAAGTGGTGCGCAGCTTCAAGTTCCAGAGCTGCTGGGACGGCCGGAACGCCGACAGCGCCAACCACCGCACCCATGTGGCCTTCACGGACGCGAGCGGCCGTTGCCCGGGCGGTTTCGTCCCCGTTCCCCAGCTCGTCCAGCGGATCGTCTACGACGTGCCGCCGCCGGTCTTCGGGGGCGCGGAAGCCGCCGTCTTCGCGCTCGACTCGTTCCCGGAGCAGTTGCACAAACCGGTCACCGACCACGGTGACTTCATCAACGTCTTCGACGAGAAGCTGATGCGGGAGTTGGTGAGCTGTCTCAACGAGGGCCGCCGCTGCGGCCCCGGCGATCCGGCGCAGGCGCCCGGCGGTGACGGACCGGAGCCGAAGGACGCCCCCGCGACGGCCACCGCGGCTCCGACCGGCTCGCCCGCGCCTGCCCCCGCCGCCCCCGCGGAGCAGCAGCCCGAAGCACCGGCCCGTCCGGACGCGCCCACCGCCGATCCGGCTCCGGCGCCCGCGGATCCCTATGAGCCCGCGACGCCCGCCACCTCCGCCGCCCCCGCGACCGAGGAGCCCGCCGCCGAGAGGCCCCCGGCCGAGCCCGCACCCGAAACCCCCGACGCGGACCGGGCCCGGCCCGAAGCGGCGGATGCACCCGCGGAACCGGCGGCGGAACCGGCAGCCCCCGACGCACCGGCCGACCGGGCCGCCGCACCGTCGCCCGCGCGGAGCGAGCCGGCCACGGCATCCGTCCGGCAGAGCCCAAAGGCCCCGGCCGGGACAGAGACCCCCGCGCCGCCCACGGCCGGCGGGTCGAACATCCCGGTACCCGCCGGTGAGGCCGCGCCGCAGGCCGTGGAGGGCGGCCTGGCCGAGACCGGCGCCCAGTTGTGGCCGTCGGCGGCAGGAGCCGTGCTGCTGATCGTGGGCGTCGCCCTGCTGCGTGTACGCACCCGCCGCGAGGGCCCGCGTCACCGCTGACGCGGCGGCTGCCCGGCGCGCCACGCTCCGAGGAGCACGCCGCGCCGGGCAGCCCGCGCCGTCCGTCTCCCGGACGGCGCACCGAAACCGCTTCTCCCCCGAGCGTCAACGTCCCGGCGGCGCAGCCCGGTCCATCAGCTCGCCGCCGCGGACCAGCTCGGTCATCTCGACCAGGTCCGGAGTCAGGTAGCGGTCGTCGTGGAGCGGTTCGATGTGCGCACGGACCGCGTCGTGGAACGAACGGACGCCCTCACCCAGGGACAGGCCGGCCATCTTCTCCTCGATCAGGTCGACGCCCTGCGCGGCCATCAACGCCAGGACGGCCTGCACGATCCCGAGGCGGTCCAGATTCTCGTCGAGGTGGCGTACGGAGGCCATCGCCATGGTGTTGTGGTCCTCCTGCCCGTCCTTGGCGGGCCGGGAGAGCGCGCCGGCGGGCATGGCACGGACCTGCATCTCCGGGACGAGCGCGGCGGCCACGGTCTGGATCTGGACCATGCCGGAGTTCAGCCCCGGCGTGCCGCCCGCGAGGTTGGCGGGAAGGCCGTAGCTCCACTTCGGGGAGAGCAGCCGTGCCGACAACTCCTGCGTGTGCACGCCGAAGTCGGCGATCTGGGCGTTCAGCGTGTCGGCGGCATGACCGAGGAGAGCTCCGTCCCAGTTGCCGCCCATGACGAACTCGTGGCCCTTACCCGGGCCGCGGGCGAACACCAGCGGGTTGGAGGTGGAGGCGTTGGCCTCGTGTTCGATGTTCCGGCGGCCCTCGGCGAGGGTCCTGCGCAGCGCCCCGTAGATGTGCGGGGCGGCGCGGAGCGACACCGCGTCCTGGATGCGGGGGTGGTCCTCGCCGAGCCGCCGACGGCCCTGTTCGGTCGTCCACCCGCTGCCCCGCAGCAGGCCCCGGAGGCGTTCCGCGACCTCTGCCTCCTCCGGGATCCGGCGTTCGGCGTGCGTACGGGCGTCCAGGCTGCTGATCTCCGCCCGGGTGGCGTCCATGAACATGGCGAGGATGCGTTCGCCCAGCGCGGCCGCCTTGGTGGCCCGGTGCAGGGCGTCGGCGTAGGAGGCGAGGACGACGGTGCTGCCGCTGATGATGGGCAGTGCCTCGCCCTGCTGCAGCTCGAAGGACGGTGCGAGACCGGCGCGGGCGAGGATCTGCGAGGCGGGTCCCTGCTCGCCGCGGTAGCGGGCGGGCGCCTGGTCGCCGGTGAGGACCATGCCGACGGCGGCCATGGGCTGGAGGTCGCCGGAGCCGAGCGAGCCGATGTGGGGTACGACCGGGGTGACGCCGGCGGTGACCAGTTCGTTCATCCGGTCGACGAGTTCCGGGCGGACGGCCATCGCCCCCCGGGCCATCTGGTTGGCGCGCAGCACCATGACCAGACGTGCGACCCGCTCGGGCAGCGGCTGCCCGACCCCGGCGGCATGCGAACGCAGGATGCGCTTCTGGAACTCCTTCTGCTGCTCGTCGTCGAGCTGTTTGTCCTTCAGGGGCCCCAGGGCCTGGTTCCATCCGTACACGCGAGCGCCCTTGGCGAGCTCGTCGAGTGCACCGTCGCGGATCTGCCGCATGCGTGTGCGGCTCCTGTCGGAGAGTTTCACCGCGACCGACGTGGCGTCCAGGACGTCGAACATGTCCTGGGCGGTCAGCGACTCACCGTCCAGGACCAGTTGGAGGTGCGCTCCCGTCCGTGCGCCGGCACCGGGGCCGGGTGGTCCGCCGGCGGCGGCGTCGGGGGCGAGGAACAGCATGACCAGGGCGGCGGAGGCGACGAGGGACAGGGGTTTTCGCGCGGCGCGGGCGGTGCGGGCAGCGGGGACGGGTGAGCGGCGTATGCGGGCAGGAGTGTCCGTAGGCACTGGCGGCATGGTGGGGGAACCTTTCCCGGGGAACGGAAGGTCGTTCGGCCTCTGCAAGGCCATACGGGAAACGTAATGTCCATGCACTCCGCACCGCCTGCGCCGGCCGCGCGGTGCGGACTGTTCGAGTGAGAGACCGCCCGAGGGGCGGGACCGGGCGGAGTCAGGTGCCGTCAGCGGAGAAGTGGTGGTAATCGGGGGGCGCCCAGCGGCCGCCCCACTCCCAGCCGGCGTCGTCCATCGCCGTGGTGACGGCGTCGCCCGGAGTGATCATGCCCTTGGCGGGCCGGTCGCGGTCGAGGTGCTGCTCGGCGCCCGGCGGGTGCACCCGGCCCGAGCGGTCGACGTACGGGTTCTCCGCGGGGTTGATGTCGACCGCGTCACCGAAGGAGTGGCGGGACAGATTGCGGGCGTCACCCGTCACCCGGCGGCAGTTGAAGGCCGAGGTGTTGTCGGCCGCCATCGCCTCGGCGTCGTCGCCGCCGTACTCGGCCATGACCCGCATACGGCGGATGGGGAAGCGTTCCTCGAAGGCCTTCTCGAAGACGTGCAGCAGGGGCCGGACCTCGTCCTGACGGGCGATCAGCTCTCCGCGGTGGACACGGCCGTCGAACCCCCAGTGGTTCATGCTGATCAGCCGCAGCCGGGACGGGGGCACCGGGCAGCCCGGTTCGTGGCTCGCGCCGAGTTTGGACGGGGGTACGTCGCTGACGGTGGCCGACAGTTGCGGGGCGGCGCCGCCCGTGGCTCCTTGTGCGGGCACGGCGCCGAGTGTGAGCCCGAGGGCCAGGACGGGCGCGGCGGCCCGGCGCACGACGTTCACCCTTTCAGGTTAAGGACATCGCGGCCTGTCGGCCGCTCCGCGCGCGTGGCCCGCGTCAGCGCCGGGGCGTGCCGAGGCGGCCCTCCAGCTGGACCAGCAGGTCACTGAGGTGCGCGGCGAGGCCGGCGCGTGCCGGCTCGTCGAGGCCGGAGAGGACGGTGCTCTCGTACGCGAGCTGCTCGGGCAGCAGCCGGTCGACCAGCGTGCGCCCCTCGTCGGTGAGCCGGACGTGGGCGACGCGCCGGTCCCGGTCGTCGCCGCGGCGGTCGATCAGACCGCGCTCCTGGAGGGCTCGCAGCCGTTTGGTGACGGCCGCACCGGAGGAGAACGTCTCCCTGGCCAGCTCGCCGGGCGTGAGCTCGCGGGCCGTGCGCCGGACCGCGCCGAGCAGGTCGAACTCCGCGCGGGTGAGCCCGGCGGAGCGCAGCGGCGCGTCCTCCGCCTGTTGCAGGAGTGCGGCGCAGCGGTTGATGCGGCCGATGAGTTCCATGGGCCCGGTGTCCAGGCCGGGGTGCACTGCCTGCCACTGCCGTACCACCGAGGCGACGATGTCGTCGGTCACACCGCTCCGATCGTGGGGGCGGGGCCGTGCAGCCCACGCCGTTGTGCTGTCGCCGTGAGCGTACGGTGTCCCGCCCGCTCGGCCTCGAGGACCTCCTCCTCCGGGAGGGTCCGCTGCCACCATTCGCCCGCCGCGGCGTCCCGGGCGTCACGCAGGTCCACGAGGGCGGCGGCCAGCCGGCGGCTGTCGGCGTCGAGGGCGGCCGTGGCGGGGTCCGGTCCCGCGAGGGTCCGCTCCGCGGCGGCCCGGGCGGCGGCAGCGGCGGCGAGCGCCTGCTCCACCCGGCCGGCGGCCCTGCGGTTGGTGACGACGACGGCGGCGAGGAGTCCGAGGACGACGCCGATCAGGGTGTCGAGCACCCGGTCGCCGATGAGCGTGCCCGGCGGGTGCGGGCCGCCCGCCTCGACGAGCAGCAGCGCCATCGGCGTGACGGCGACGGAGCCGAGCCAGTAGTTACGGGTGATGAGGGCTTCCGCGGCGAAGCTGAAGAACAGCAGACATCCGAGGAGGGCCGCCGGTCCGGTCCTGATCAGCGGGACGACTGCGGCGAAGGCGAGGACGCCGAGCAGATTGCCGAGGGTGCGCTGGAGGGCCCGGTTCCAGCTGAGGGTGACGTTGATCTGGAAGACGGAGGCGGCGGTGACGACGGCCCAGTACGGCCGGTCGACGCCCAGCGCGACGGCGGCGTAGCCGGCCAGGGCGCAGCCGATGAGGGTGCGCAGCGCGATGGGCAGGTGCGGCGAGCCGGGGCCGAGGCTGCGCAGCAGTGCGCGGCGGGCCTCCCGGCGGCGGGTCCGGCGCACGGTCCGCCAGGCGTCGTGGCCGGCCGTCCCCGCCGCTTCTCCGGGGGTCGGCGGCGTGGCGGGTACGGGCCCCCGGGCGCGGGTGAGGTCGGCCCAGGCGCGCAGCCGGGCGGCCCGGTCGGTGTCCGCCCGGCCCTGGGAGACGGCCTCGCCGGTGAGGGTCGCCTCCGCGTGCAGGAGAAGGCGGTCGAGCTGCCGGCGTACGGGGGTGGGGCGGCCGGCGTCGAGCAGGGACTGCCGGGCGGCGTGCACGGCCGCCGACGCGGTGTGCCGGCTGCGGTGGCCGGGGTCGGCCGCGCAGGCGGCCGCGGCCTCCAGGGCGCGGGCGGTGGCGCGCCGTTCCGGGCCCTCCCGCCGCAGCAGGCTTGGGCCCGCGGTGACCAGCCAGGCGATGATTCCGGCGCCGAGGGCCGCCGCGAGATGGCCGGGGACCTGGTCGAGCCGCTGCGGCACGAACAGGGCGGCGGTGGCGACGAAGGTGAAGATCACGTTGCCGGGAGGTCCGGTCCGGCCGGCGTCGCAGAGCGCCTTCTGTACGGCCGCGATCAGGGCGGCGACGGCGACGAGCACGGCCACCGAGTCGGTGAGCGAGGCCGTGACGAGGGAGACGGCCAGGCCCGCGACCATGCCGAGCACCACGCGGGCGACGGTCCCGGCCCGGCGGGCGTACGGGAGGCTGTGGCCGTACAGGGCGCAGAGCGATCCGGCCATGGTGTACATGACCAGGTCGAGCCGTCCGACGGCGAGGAGGATCAGGTTCGGTGCCAGGGCGGCGCCGACGACGCTCAGTGCCGGTTTGAACCACTGGTCGGAGGGCCGGGCGAGGCGGAGCGCGGCGGCGACCGGGAGTGGCGGTGTCGGCGGCCTTCGGAATCGGATGGTTGTATCGCTCACTCATTTACTTTAGCAAGTGTTACACCAGTAAACGATTTCGGGGCCGAGGTGTGCTGCCACGGGCTCCCGGCCCGGTCAGCGGAGCGGGTCGCGCGGCTCCACCAGGCCCGATTCGTACGCGAAGACGACCAGCTGGGCGCGGTCCCTGGCACCCAGCTTGTTCATCGCCCGGCTGATGTGGGTCTTGGCGGTGAAGGGGCTGATCACCATGTGGGCGGCGATCTCCTCGTTCGTCAGACCGCGGGCCGCCAGCGCCGTCACCTCACGTTCCCGCCGGGTGAGGTTCTCCATGCCGCGTGCGGTGGACCGGTCCGGCGGCCGCGCCACGAACTCGCCGATCAGCCTCCGGGTGACGGCGGGCGACAGCAGCGCGTCACCGCGGGCGGCGACGCGTACGGCGTGCAGCAGTTCGGCGGGCTCCGTGTCCTTGAGCAGAAAGCCCGCCGCCCCCGCGCGCAGCGCGTCGAAGACGTACTCGTCCAGGCCGTAGTTGGTGAGGATCACGACGTGCACGTCCGTAAGGAGCGGGTCGGCGGCGATGTGCCGGGTCGCCTCGATGCCGGTCATCACCGGCATCTGCACATCGACCAGCGCGACGTCGGGGACATGGCGGCGGGCCTGCTCGAGGCCCTGCCGGCCGTCCGCGGCCTCCGCCACGACCTCGATGCCGTCCTCCGCGTCGAGCAGGGCACGGAAGCCTGCGCGCATGAGCGCCTGGTCGTCCACGATCAGGACGCGGATCACAACGCCTCCACGGCGGCCTGGTCGGCCGCGTCCTCGGGGCCGCCGCCGTCCGCGACGCCGCCCCGGCCGTCGGGGTACGCCGCGCGCCCGTCCAGCGGGATACGGGCGTGCACGGCGAAGCCGCCGCAGGGCCGAGGCGCCGTGTCCAGCGTGCCGCCGAGCGCGGTGACGCGCTCCCGCATGCCCGTCAGACCGGTGCCCGGCACGACGGTGACGCCGGGCGCGGCAGGGCCGTCGTCCTCGACGGTGACAGCGACGTCGTCAAGGCCGTACTCGAGGCGGATCCCGGTCCGTGCCCGGTCGGCGTGCCGGGCCACGTTGGTCAGCGCCTCCTGCACGATCCGGAAGGCGGCCCGGTCCACGTCGGGCCGCAGCGCACGCTGCTCGCCGCTGACGGTCACGGAGACGGGGATGCCCGCGGCCCGCGCGCGCTCGGCGAGTTCGCCGACGCGCACGAGACCGGCGGCCGGCTCACGTTCCTCCGTCCGCAGCACCTCGAGTGTCGAGCGCAGTTCCCGCATGGCCTCCCCGCTCGCCTCCTGGATGGCGAGCAGCGCGGCCGGCACGTCCTCGCCCCGCTTACGGGCCAGGTGCACGGCGACTCCCGCCTGGAGTTTGACGATCGAGATGGAGTGGGTGAGCGTGTCGTGCAACTCCCGGGCGATCCGCAGCCGTTCCTCCCCGGCCCTGCGCAACGCCGCCTCCTCCCTGCCGCGTTCGGCCTCCAGGGCCCGCTGCTCGGTCTGGCGCAGATACGCCTGCCAGTTCTTGTCGATCAGACCGGTCACCCCGGCGCACAGGAACCAGCCGAGCAACAGCACCGCGCGTTCGACGCTGCCCTCGGAGGAACGGGCGGTGTCGGCCGCGAAGAAGACCGCCAGGAACAGGGCGCCCGCCACCACACCCGCCCGGCGCCGCCCCCCTCGCGCCGCCGCGTGCACGGCGGCGAGCACCGGGAAGGCCGCCCATGACCCGGGCGTGCCGTTGAGGACGTGGCCGATCATGCAGGCCGTGGTGACGACGAGGACGACACGAGGTGCGCGCCGGTGGCCGGCGAGCGCCAGCGAACCCGTCACGATCAGCAGCACGTCCGGCACACCGGGGGACGGGCCGCCGGCGTACGCCGCCAGGGTCACCGCCCCCGCGATCAGCCCGGCGAGCGCCGTGTCGAGCAGGGCGTGCCTTCGCCCCGGATCCGCCTGCATGGACGGCAGCCTATGACGGTGCGACACGTCGGCGCCTCGTCCCGTGAGACCGCATCCGCACTACTTCCGGCGCAGTAGTCGACGGCAGTTCCCACCCGCCGGGACCGGCCGGCAAAGCCTTCGGACGTACGACGACCGGGGCACCGTGGCCGGGCCAGCATCGGGGCATGACCAGAGCCTTCCGATTCACCGATCCCGCGCCGCCCTCCGCGGCCACCGGCGTGACCGCCGACGTCTACGGGCAAATGGCCCGCGACTTCGGTATCGAGCGCGCCGCGACCTTCGTGGTGCTGTCCGACTCTCCCCCGCTGATGACCGGCGCGTGGGCGCTGCTGCGGGAATCCCTGCTGGCCGGCCGCGTCTCCCGGACGGACAAGGAGGTCGTCGCCGCGGGCGTGTCACTGGCCAACCGCTGCCCGTTCTGCGTCGACGCGCACACCGTCCTGCTGCACGCCACCGGCGACCACGCGCTCGCGGAGACGATCGCACGCGGCGAGGAGCCGGCCGACGCCGGGCACCGGCGGCTGCTGGCCTGGGGCAAGGACATCCGCGGGCCCCGGCCGTTCCCGGCGGAGCAGACCCCCGAACACCTGGGGACCGCGCTCGCGTTCCACTTCATCAACCGGATCGTCTCCGCGCTGCTGAACGAGAACATGCTGCCGGGCGGTGCGCAGAAGTACCGGCTGGTGCGCAGCGCGGCGGGCCGTTCCCTCGCCCGCACCGTACGCCGCGAAGTGCCGCCCGGCGAGAGCCTGGAGCTGCTGCGGACCTCCGGCACCGAGCCCGCCTGGGCGGCGGGCACCGCGGTCGGCACGGCCTACGCCGCCCTGCGCGAGGCGGCGCTCATGGGGGCGGGGCTGCTGTCGGAGGACGACCGGGCGCTGGTGCGCAAGACGGTGGCCGACCACGACGGGGTCGCCCACCCGCCGCTGTCGGCCGAGTGGCTGCCGGACCGCGAGGAGAGCCCCGGGGCGCGGCTGGCACTCCTCGCGGCCCTCGCCCCGTACCGGATCACCGAGGAGGACGTGCGGGCCTGGCGCACCCCGCGGCACACGGACCACTGCCTGGTCCATCTGACCGCCTACGGGGCGATCACCGCCGTCGAACGGATCGAGGAGCAGCTGTGAGCACCGTCGTGAACACCGGTCAGGCCGAGGCGTGGAACGGCCCGGTCGGGCAGCACTGGGCAAATCACCACGAGCGTTACGACGGGATGCTCGCGTCCTTCGACGAGGCACTGTTCACTGCGGCGGGCATCGGGGAGGCGGACCGGGTCCTGGACGTCGGGTGCGGCAGCGGTTCGACGACGCGGCGTGCCGCACGGCTGGCGGCGCGCGGTCACGCGGTCGGCGTGGACATCTCCGAGCCGATGCTGGCGCGGGCGCGGTCGCTGTCCACGGGCATCGGGAACGTCTCCTACGAGTGGGGCGACGCCCAGGTGCACCCGTTCCCGGCCGACGGCCACGATGTGGCGATCAGCCGGGGCGGGGTGATGTTCTTCGCCGACCACACCGCGGCGTTCACGAACATCGGCCGGTCCCTGCGGCCGGGCGGGCGCCTCGCGTTCGTCTGCCCCCGGCCGGCCGCGCCGGACGGGGAGGAGGGACGCGCTCTGGGCCTGCTGGCCTCCCTGCTGACGGCGTCCGCCACGCGGCCCTCGGCCGCGGGGACCTCCGCCCCCCGGCCGGCACCGGGGCCGGACCTCGCCGCCGCCATGGCCTCCCTGTCCGCCCCCGACCGGACCCGGCAGATGCTGGAGGGGGCCGGGTTCGGGCCGGTCGGCATCACGGCGGTCGACGCGCCCGCCTGCTGGGGGCGGGACGCCGGCGACGCCGTGGACTTCTACGTCTCACGCGGCCCGGGCGCCGAGGTCCCCGAAGAGACGCTGAGCGCCATGCGGGACGTCCTGCGGCCCTACGAGACGGACCGGGGCGTCCTGCTGAACGCGGGGGTGTGGGTGGTCACTGCGCGCCGGGCGAGCTGAGCGTCCCGGGGGCGACGGCGCCGCGCGCGAGCAGCAGCAGCGCGTCCACCAGGTCCTCGGCCGGGGCTCCGGTGGCGAGCCGGCGGAGCTGAAGCCCCATCACCAGCGCGACCGTCGTCGCCGCGAGCCCTTCCGCGTCCGGCACGCCGAGGCCGGTCAGGATCTGCGTGGCGAGCCGGTCGTACGCGGCGAACGCCTCCGCGGCCGCCTCCCGCAGCCGCTCGTCCCGGCCCGCCTCGACGTACAGTTCGAACGTCGCGATGTGCCCGCTGTCGAAGCCGGTGCCGCCCGCGACCTGGCCGGCGAGGGCCGCGGCGCCCGCGATGTCGATGCCGTCGTTCCGGCACTCGTCGGCGAGCTCGGTGAAGCGCCGGGTCTCGTCCCGCACGAAGTGCAGCAGGCTCTCGCGGAGCAGTTCGTGCTGCGTCGCGAAGTGGTAGGTGACGGAGCCGAGCGACACGCCCGCCTCCTTGGCGATCCTGCGATTGGTCACAGCGGCCACCCCGTCCCTGCCGATGATGTGCAGGACGGCTTCTATGATGCGCTGCCTGGTGGGCGCGGAACGGGCGGCGGTGGACATGGCCTTCATTGTCCCATCGGGGCACCTTCGCCGGTCACATGGGTGGGCGGGCGCTTCTCGTACCAGCGCAGCTCCGCCTCGAGCTGGGCGGCGAGGGAGATCAGGCGTTCCTCGCCGCCTTCGGGGCCGAGCAGTTGGGCCCCGACCGGCAGTCCGTCGCGGGTGAGGCCGGCCGGCACGGCGACGCCGGGCCAGCCGAGGACGTTCCACGGCCAGGCGTACGGGCAGGCGGCGGCGATGCCGATGTCCGTCGCTCCGGCGGACTTCCCGTCGAAGGCGCCGACGGGCGGGGGCGGGGTGGCGGTGCTGGGGGTGAGCAGGACGTCGTAGCGGTCGAAGAAGGCGCCGATCCTGCCCTGCTGCGCGGCCTCGCGGGCGCGGGCGGCGCGCACGACGCGCCCGCCGAGCCGGTGCCCGGAGCGGGTGGAGGCGCGGGTGCGCGGGTCGAGGAGCGAGGGGTCGGGGTGCCGGTCCGCGTATTCGGCGATGCCGGTCGCGGCGCGGGGCAGGAAGCTCAGGCCGATGAGGCCGTAGCGGGGGCGTGCCTCTTCCACGTGGTGGCCGAGGCGGGCGAGGGTCTCGGCGAGCGCGGTGACGGCCCGGCGCACTTCGGGGTGGGGGCGGGTGCCGGTGAGGGTCAGCGGCGGGCGGAGGGCGAGCGCGATGCGCAGCCTGCCCGGTTCGCGGCGGGCGGCGGCCGAGGCGTCGATGGCGTCCGGGTGGTACCGCTCGTCGGGGTGGGCGCCGGAGGCGGCGTCCAGCAGCAGGGCCGCGTCGGCGACGGTCCGCGCGAGGGGACCGTTGACGGTGAGGCCCTGGAAGCAGTCGGTGTAGGGGTGTACGGAGACCCGGCCGCGCTGCGGCTTGATGCCGACGAGATGGGTCCAGGCGGACGGGATGCGGATGGAACCGGCGCCGTCGGAACCGAGGGCGGCGGGCACGAGACCGGCGGCGACGGCGGCCGCGGAGCCGCCGGAGGAACCGCCCGGGGTGCGGTCGGTGGACCAGGGGTTGCGGGTGGCGCCGAAGGCGGGGCCCTCCGTGAAGGGCCACTGGCCGAGTTCGCAGGAGTTGGTCTTGCCGACGATGACCGCTCCGGCGGCCCGCAGTCGGCGTACCGCCTCACCGTCGGCCGTGGCCGGCGGCAGATCCCCGGGGCAGCCGAAGTAGGTGGGCACGCCGGCGACATCGGTGTCGTCCTTGACGGCGATCGGGACGCCGAGCAGCGGCAGCCGCTCCCCGGCCGCGAGCCTCCGGTCCGCCTCCCGTGCCTCTTCGAGGGCCTGTTCACCCCGGACGGTCCTGAAGGCGTTGATGCTGCCCCGGGTTGCCTCGATGCGGGCGAGTGCCTCTGCGACGAGTGCCTGCGAAGTCGTGTCTCCTGCCGCCAACTCCCCGCAGTACTTGGCCAGTTCGCCCTTTTCATCCGTGGACACGCCGCACCCGCCTCCCTATTGTTCGTTCGAACGAACAGGACTGGAGGGTAACCAGATGCGGATCAGCGGAGCAAGCGTTCTGCTCACCGGGGCGACCGGCGGTCTGGGCGGCGTGCTCGCCGCCGAACTTGCCGCTCGTGGAGCCAGGTTGACCGTCAGCGGCCGGCGCGCCGACGCCCTCGAACCGCTGGTGGAGCGCTACGGCGCCCGCGCGGTCGTCGCCGATCTGGCCGATGCGGCCGATGTCGAGCGGCTCGCCGCAGAAGCCGCCGGCACGGACATCCTCATATCCAACGCCGCCCTGCCGGGCAGCGGCGATCTGCTGGACTGCACGCCCGAACAGCTGGACCGCGCCTTCGCCGTCAACCTGCGCGCCCCCGCCGTGCTCGCCCGGCTGCTCGCTCCGTCGATGGTCGAGTCCGGCGGCGGCCACCTCGCCTTCATCGGCTCCATGGCGGGGAAGGTGACCACGAGGTCCATGTCCCTCTACAGCGGCGGCAAGTTCGGCCTGCGCGGCTTCGCCCTGGGGCTGCGCCAGGATCTGCACGGCACCGGCGTCGGCGTGTCGATCGTCCAGCCCGGATTCGTGCGGGACGTCGGCATGTTCGCCGTGACCGGGGCGAAGCCCCCGACGGGGATGCGGACGGTGTCCCCGCGGCAGGTCGTCGCCGGCGTGGTGCGTGCGGTGGAGCGGGACGTCGCCGAGGTCAACGTGGCGCCGGTGGAGTTGCGGCTGCTTGCTGCGATCGGGGGCCAGTTCCCCGGCTTCGCCGAGCGCCTCCAGCGCGGCGGACCGGGCGAGCGGACCCTGCGCGAGGTGGTGGCGGCGCAGCGCTCACGCCGCTAGGCGGTGTTGTCGGCGGGCGTTGCTACGGTCTCCCACGATGTCGAAGCAGGGGAGGTCACCGTGCAGAGCGCCCGCCGGGCGGCCCTCGACCATGTGCTGCGTCTGATCGCCGAGGCGCCCTGGAGCGGCGGCCTGGTGCTGCGCGGCTCCATGACCCTCCCGGCGTGGGTCGGTGCGGCGGCCCGCGAGCCCGGTGACCTGGACTTCGTCGTACTGGAGCCGGGCGAGGGCTCGGCCGTGGACCGGCTCGCCCCCTTCCCGTACATCGATCAGGTGGCCGACGTCCAGCAGTGGCCGGAGGCGGCGCACGCCGCGGCAGGCGCCGAACTGTGGGACCCGGAGGGGAACTTCGGCACCTACGGCACCCGGCCGCGGCTGCCTCCCGAGGGGCTGCGCTGGATGGACGCCGACGACTTCGGGTGCGAGTCACCGGCCGTGCGGCTGTACGAGGCGGTGGCGGCGGACCCGCACGCGGGCGGCGGGGTCGTCCTGGACGTCGACGGCATCCGCGAGGACGGCACCTGGACCTATCGGGTCCACGAGACGCCCGGCATACGGCTGACTCTGCCGTACCGCACCGCGGACGGCCGGGCGGGCGGGATCCAGCTGGACTTCGCGAGCGACGAGACACTGCCGCAGGCCCCGGTGTGGACGGCGGTGCCGCGCGGCGACGGCGGGCCGCCGACCGTGGCGGTGACGGCGAGCCCGGAGCTCTCGCTCGCCTGGAAACTGCTGTGGCTGTGCAGCGACGGCGTCGCACGGGCCAAGGACCTGTACGACGCCGTGCTGCTGGCGGAGGCGCCCCGCACCCGGCTCGGGGCACGGCTGCTGCGGACCGTGCTCGGCGAGCACGCCGGCCGCTTCCGCCCGGAGGTGCTGGAGTCCCTGCCCGTCGACCCGGACGACCTCCGGGCCGTCCGTCCCTCGCCACGGGGCGGTCCGGACCACTGGCGCGGGCGGCTGGTCAGCGCCCTCGGTCCGCTGTTCGCGGCGGGCCGCCGAACCGCATGAGCGCCACGTACAGCACCAGCGACGCCGCGAGGCCCACCGCCCAGCCGTAGTCGGCCAGCGGCTCGAGGGCGGGGATCAGTCCGTCCTCGGGGAACGGGCCCTTGCCCGGGGCCGAGTGGGAGCCGCCCACCGCGAGCACCCCGCCGACCACGAACGCCGCGACGGCACGCAGGTTCCAGCCGGAGGTGTACCAGTAGGGACCGCCCGGCGTGTAGAGGCCGGGCAGGTCGAGGACGGTACGCCGGACGATCCAGTAGTCGGCGATGAGGATGCCGGCGACGGTGCCCAGCAGCCCGCCGACGAGGCCCAGCCAGGTGAAGATGTACAGCTCGGGCGTCTCGGTGAGCTTCCACGGCATGATCAGCACACCGACGACGCCGGTGATCAGGGCGCCGGTGCGGAAGTTGACGAACCTGGGCGCCAGGTTCGCCAGGTCGTACGCAGGTGACACCACGTTGGCCGCGATGTTCACCGAGATCGTCGCGACGAGCACGGTGACCAGGGCGAAGAGCAGACCGAAGACGTTGTCGGTCTTGGCCGCGAGCGCCACCGGGTCCCACACGGCCGCCCCGTACACCGCCTGCGAGCCGGACGTGACGAACACCGACAGCAGCGCGAACAGGGTCATCGTGGTCGGCAGGCCCAGCGTCTGGCCCCAGATCTGGGCGCGCTGGCCCGCCCCGAACCGCGTGAAGTCGGGAATGTTCAGCGAGAGGGTCGCCCAGAAGGCGATCATGCCCATCAGCGACGGGAAGAAGACGGGCCAGAAGTCGGCGCCCCAGCCGAGTCGCGACGGCTGGTCGAGCAGCGGACCGACGCCGCCCGCCTTGGCGGTGACCCACACGAGCAGCACCACCGCGCCGACGATGACGAACGGCGCGGCCCAGTTCTCGAACCGGCGCAGCGCCTCCATACCCCGGTAGATGATGGCGAGTTCGAGTGCCCAGAAGAGGACGAAGCAGACCCACAGCGTCCATGGCTGCCCGCCGACCTCGGCCGCCTCCGCCCAGCCGCCGAAGATCTTGCCGAGCAGGACGAAGATGCCCTGGCCGCCGATCCAGGTCTGGATGCCGAACCAGGCGCAGGCCACCGCGGCCCGGATCATCGCGGGCAGGTTCGCACCGCGCAGCCCGAACGAGGCGCGGGCGAGCACCGGGAAGGGGATGCCGTACTTGGGGCCGGCGTGGCCGGTCAGCAGCATCGGCAGCAGCACGATGACGTTGGCGAGGGCGATGGTGAACACCGCCTGTTTCCAGTCCATGCCGAGCGCGACCAGCCCGGAGGCCAGCAGCCAGGACGGGATGTTGTGGGCCATGCCGACCCACAGGGCGGCGAAGTTGTAGGTGGTCCAGCGGCGGCGGGCGACCGGCACGGGCAGCAGGTCGTCGTTGACGAAGCGGTTGTCGGCGAGGGTGGTGCCCGGCGGGAGTTCGACGCGTCCCGCCGGGTCCGGTATCGGTTCTTGTGACGGCACGGGCGGGACGGTCGCGGTCATGGCGGCGAGGGCCCTTCGGAGGAGGTCAGCGGTTCAGTGCCGGGATGATCTCCGCGCCGTACGCGTCGATCGTCGTTTCCTTCGCGTCGTGCATGTTGTAGAGGGCGAACTGGTCGACGCCCAGGTCGCGAAGTGCCTGGAGCTTCTCGATGTGCGCCTCGGCCGGTCCGAGCAGGCAGAACCGGTCGACGATCTCGTCGGGGACGAAGTCGGTGGACGGATTGCCGGCGCGGCCGTGGTGGCTGTAGTCGTAGCCGTGCCGCTCCTTGATGTACGCGGTCAGCGCCTCCGGGACCATGCCGGAGTGCTCGCCGTAGCGGGAGACGAGGTCCGCGACATGGTTGCCCACCATCCCGCCGAACCACCTGCACTGTTCCCGGGCGTGCGCCAGGTCGTCGCTCACGTAGGCGGGCGCGGCGACGCAGACGGTGACGGAGGCCGGGTCGCGTCCGGCGTCGGCGGCCGCGTTGCGTACGGCCTTCACCATCCACTCCGTCAGGTACGGGTCGGCCAGTTGGAGGATGAAGCCGTCGGCCTTCTGCCCGGCGAGCGCCAGGGCCTTGGGCCCGTAGGCCGCCATCCACACGGGCAGCTTCCCGTCCCTGACCCACGGGATCCGCAGCGGTTGCCCGTCGACGACCGCCTCCCGGCCTTCCGCGAGGTCGCGGATCACGTCGATCGCCTCGCCGAGCCTGGCCAGGGTGTTGGGACTGCGTCCGGCCACCCGCATGGCGGAGTCACCGCGCCCGATGCCGCACACGGTGCGGTTGCCGTACATCTCGTTGAGGGTGGCGAAGGTGGAGGCGGTCACCTCCCAGGTGCGGGTGCCGGGATTGGTCACCATGGGGCCGACGGTGAGTTTCGTCGTGTGCTCCAGGATGCGGCTGTAGATGACGAACGGCTCCTGCCACAGCACCGCGGAGTCGAAGGTCCAGCCGTAGCGGAAGCCGTTGCGTTCCGCGCGCCGCATCAGTCCGACGACCGCCGACGCCGGCGGGTCGGTCTGCAGGACGAGTCCGAAGTCCACGGCATGGCCTCCTAGTTCAGGTACTGGCAGGTGGAGCGGGGGGTGTAGACGCCGTGGCCGGCGCGGCCGGTGAACGTCCGGGCGTCGATGACCACTTCACCCCGGGACAGCACGGTCTCCACCTGCCCGGTGATCCGCCTGCCCTCGTACGCCGAGTAGTCGACGTTCATGTGCTGCGTCTGTACGGACAGGGTCTGTTCCGCGTGCGGGTCGTAGATGACGATGTCGGCGTCGGCGCCGGGGGCGATGGTGCCCTTCTTCGGGTAGAGGCCGAACATCCTGGCCGGGGTGGCGCAGGCGATCTCGATCCAGCGGCGTCGGCTGATGTGCCCGTCGACGACGGCCTGGTGGAGGAGGTCCATGCGGTTCTCCACGCCCGGGAGACCGTTGGGGATCTTGGAGAAGTCGCCGCGGCCGAGTTCCTTCTGCCCGGTGAAGCAGAAGGGACAGTGGTCGGTGGAGACCACCTGGAGGTCGTTGGTGCGCAGGCCCCGCCACAGTGCCGCCTGGTGCTCGCGGGGCCTGAGCGGGGTGGAGCAGACGTACTTGGCGCCCTCGAAGCCGGGCTCCGCCAGGTTGTCGGTGGACAGGAAGAGGTACTGCGGGCAGGTCTCGCCGAAGACGGGCAGCCCCTTGTCGCGGGCCGTGGCGAGCTCCGCCACGGCCTCCTCCGCGGAGACGTGCACCACGTACAGCGGGGCGCCGGCGACGCGGGCGAGCTGGATGGCCCGGTGGGTGGCCTCGGCCTCCAGCAGGACCTTGCGGACCTCGCCGTGGTACCGGGGATCGGTACGGCCCTCGGCGAGCGCCTGCTCGACGAGCACGTCGATGGCGATGCCGTTCTCCGCGTGCATCATGATCAGGCCGCCGTTGACGGCGGAGCGCTGCATGGCGCGCAGGATCCGGCCGTCGTCGCTGTAGAACACACCGGGGTAGGCCATGAAGAGTTTGAAGGAGGTGACGCCCTCCTCCACCAGCAGGTCCATCTCCTTCAGCGACTGCTCGTTGACGTCGGAGAGGATCATGTGGAAGCCGTAGTCGATGGCGCAGTTGCCGTCGGCCTTGGCGTACCAGGCGTCCAGGCCCTCCCGCAGTGCCCGTCCCACCGACTGCACGGCGAAGTCGATGATGGTGGTCGTGCCGCCCCAGGCGGCGGCGCGGGTGCCCGTCTCGAACGTGTCGGAGGCGAAGGTCCCGCCGAACGGCAGCTCCATGTGGGTGTGGACGTCGACACCGCCCGGCAGGACGTACTTGTTGGTCGCGTCGATGGTGCGGGCGGCCGTCCACGTCTGCGCCACGGGCGAGTTGTGCGCGGCGAGCGCGGCGATGCGGCCGTC
The DNA here is from genome assembly GCF_001278075.1 of Streptomyces pristinaespiralis. Taxonomy (GTDB): domain Bacteria; phylum Actinomycetota; class Actinomycetes; order Streptomycetales; family Streptomycetaceae; genus Streptomyces; species Streptomyces pristinaespiralis. The sequence goes on from NZ_CP011340.1 coordinate 1,608,352, forward strand.
CTCGACGAGCACGTCGGCGTGCATCTCGTCGGCCGCGGTCACGACGAGTCCGCCACGGATCAGGGTGCGGTTGCTCATGGTCTCCTCGCGTGGGAAGTGGAGTGCGGTCGCCGCTCGACTACAGGCGGCGCAGAGCTCGTTCCATGACCAGGGCGCCCTCCTCCGCCTCCGCGACGGTCAGCGAGAGCGGTGGGGCGATGCGCAGGACGCTGGTGTTGTGGCCGCCGCCCTTGCCGATCAGCAGCCCGCCCTCGCGTGCCGCCTCGAGGACGGCAGCGGCCGCCTGCGGGTCGGCCTCGTCGGTGCCCGGTTCGACCAGTTCGATGCCGATCATGAGTCCCCGGCCGCGAACCTCCCGCACCGCGGGGACGCTCGCCGCGATGCCGCGCAGCCGCTCGATCAGCAGGCCGCCGACCCGGCGGGCGTTGCCCTGGAGGTCGTGCTCCAGGAGGTAGGAGAGGTTGGCGACGCCGGCGGCCATGGTGACGGGACTGCCGCCGAAGGTGGAGATGGAGTTCGCGTCGAGGCAGTTCATGATCTCCGCGCGGGCGACGACGCCGCCGATCGACATGCCGTTGCCGATGCCCTTGGCGAAGGTCAGGATGTCCGGCGGGCCGTTCTCCGCGTGGGCCTGCCAGCCCCAGAAGTGCTCGCCGGTGCGTCCCCAGCCGGTCTGCACCTCGTCGGAGATCCACAGGATGCCGTGCCGGTCCAGGACCTCGCGGAAGGCGGCGTACAGGCCGTCGGGCGGTGAGGTGAAGCCGCCGACGCCCTGTACCGGCTCCGCGATCAGCGCGGCCACGTCGTGGGTGTGTCCGAGCAGGTCCTCGAGGTCGGCGACGCACGCCTCGACGAACTGCGCGTCGGAGAGGTGGGCGAAGGGACCGCGGCTGCGGACACCGCCGTGCACGTACAGCGTCTGGAGCGGCGAGAGGCTGGTCGGCGACCAGGCGTGGTTGCCGGTGATCGAGACCGCGGAGAACGACCTGCCGTGGTAGCTGTTGCGCATCGCCAGGATCTGGTTGGAACGGCGGTGGCCGGTGGCGAGGAGCAGGGCGGTGTCGTTGGCCTCCGTGCCGGAGGTGGTGAAGAAGACGCGGGCGTCCGGGATGCCCGACAGGGCGGCGATCCGTTCCGCGAGCTCCACCATGGGGCGGTTGAGGTAGAGGGTGGAGGAGTGGATGAGCCGCCCGGCCTGCTCGCTCACCGCCTTGGTGACCTCGGGCAGCGCGTGCGCGGTCATGGTGGTGAGGATGCCGCCGAAGAAGTCCAGGTAGCGGTTGCCGTCCGCGTCCCACACATGGCGTCCTTCGCCGTGGGTGATCTCGATCGGCTGCTTGTAGTAGAGCGCCACCCAGTCGGGGATGACGGCACGGTGCCGCTCGTAGAGGTCGGTCACGGCTGCACCAGCCCTTCGTAGGCGTCGGGCCGGCGGTCGCGGTAGAACGCCCACTGCTGCCGCACGGTCTCGATCATGTCGAAGTCGAGGTCCCTTACGACGAGCTCCTCCTCCTTGTCGCTGGCGACGTCGCCGACGAACTGGCCCCGTGGGTCGACGAAGTAGCTGGTGCCGTAGAAGTCGTTGTCGCCGTACTCCTCGATGCCGACGCGGTTGATGGCGGCGACGAAGTACTCGTTGGCGACGGCGGCGGCGGGCTGCTCCAGCTGCCACAGGTAGGAGGAGAGCCCCCGGTGCGTGGCGGACGGGTTGTAGACCAACTGGGCGCCGCCGAGACCCAGTTGCCGCCAGCCCTCCGGGAAGTGGCGGTCGTAGCAGATGTAGACGCCGACCTTGCCGACCGCGGTGTCGAACACGGGCCAGCCGGCGTTGCCGGGCCTGAAGTAGTACTTCTCCCAGAAGCCCTTGACCTGGGGGATGTGGTGCTTCCGGTACTTGCCCAGGTAGCTGCCGTCGGCGTCGATCACGGCGGCGGTGTTGTAGTAGAAGCCCGCGCCCTCGATCTCGAAGACCGGGACCACGATCACCATGCCGGTCTCGCGGGCGAGCGCCTGCATCCGCCGGACCGTCGGCCCGTCGGGAACCGGCTCCGCCCAGCGGTAGTGCTCGGGGTCCTGGACCTGGCAGAAATAGGGGGCGTTGAAGACCTCTTGGAAGCCGATGACCTTGGCGCCCTGCCGGGCCGCCTCCCGGGCGTGTTCCTCATGTTTGGCGATCATGGATTCGGTGTCGCCGGTCCAGGTTGCCTGGACGAGTGCGGCGCGTACGACAGTGGCCATGAGCTGCTCCTTCGACAGGACGTCCGAGAGCTTCTACGCACGTAGACACAGTGCGTAGGAGGAGAACGTAAGCCTCGTCACACACTGGGGCAAGACCATCGTCGTGAACCCGCTGAGTCGATCTTGTTTCGTACCCGAGCGGTCGACATCGATCGTTTTCAGCCTCGAAGGTGTCCGGCCACGCGCAGTGCGTGGACGACGTCGCGCTCCCTGGCCGGCGAGACGTCCCGGGCGGCGTCGAGCAGCATCGGCACCAGCCGTGCGGGGTCCAGTACGGCGCAGGCGGCGGTGTCCGCGGCGGAGCGGACCTGCACGAACGCGGCCAGCAACGCACGGGCCCTGTCTGGCGTGCCCGCCTCCTCGAGCGTGAGGACGGCGTCCGCGATCTCGTCGGCGGAGCGGAAGCTGCCCTGGCGCAGCAACTGACCGCCGTCGTCACGCCGGCCCGCCGCGACGAGCGCCTCCGCGGCGGCGGCGAGCCGCAGGGCCGGCTGCGACGCCACCTCCCAGAGCAGGGTGGCCCAGTCCGCCGCCGCGCCGGAGCGGTTCAGCTCGTCGGCGAGCGCCGGCAGCCAGGCCGCCGGGCGCGCGGCGGCCTCGCAGATCAGGGCGTGCGCGTCGCCGCCACGGCCCTCCGCGCGGAGCCGGCCGAGCGCGGCGACGGTGTCCCTGGCGGCGCGGTACGCACCCTCGGGCACGGGCGGCGCCTCCGGGACGGCTTCGGTCGCGGCACCGCCGTAGCGGGCGCCGCGCGGCACGTCTTCCGCGACCGGCAGCAGGGGCACGGCGACGGCCTCCTCCCCCGCGTCCTCCATGCCGGCGAACCGCGCCCCGCCGCGGGCTCGGCGCTTCTTTCCCGCGCCCCGCCTCTTCCCCTCGGCCTGCGGGGCCCGGGGCGGCTGCCGCTCCTCGGACCGCGACACGGCGCCGGCGGACTCCACGGGCCGGCGCTCCGGATCGTGCGCGGGCCCGGGACCGTTGGGGGCGAAGGCCCCCAGCCGGGCGTCCAGTTCGGCGAGGCGGCGCACCGCCCGGGTGTGGTCGTCCCTGGTCCATGCCAGCTCGTGGGTGAGGCGTTCCGCCTCCGCCGAGCCCTGTGCGCACCCGGGCAGCAGCCGGAGCAGTTCCTCGGCCCGGCTCTGTGCGCGCAGACGCTCCCCGCGCATGAACTCGGCCCGCTCCTCGAGCCGTTCGCGGCCGCCCGGCAGCCGGTCGTGCGCGGCGGCGGCCGCCGCGTGCAGCGCGGCCGCCCGCGCGGACTCCGCGGCGTCCGACACCGGCAGATCGTGCAGCAGGGACTCGACCACGTCCCACGGCGGGATCTCGCTGCCGTCCAGACAGGCCCGCACACCCTCCGGGTCACGCCGCTGGAAGATCGCGTACCAGCCCCCGGCCGGGTCGAGCCGCTCCACCAGCTGCCCGAAGTACCGCGCGAACATCCCGATTTCCGCCGGGAGTTGATGCACCGTCATCGCCGCCCCTGCCCCACTGCCGAATGGAGCCCTCCGCTCCGAGGGCACCGCAGGCATTCGACCGCAGGGGTGTTACAGGGCTGCTACGGCGCCTTTTCAGAACGTGACCGCGATACCGGTGTGCGGGCGCTTGCCCAGCCGCACGATCATCGCCGGCCAGTCGACGGCCCAGAACTGCCAGGTGTACTTGCGCGACAGGAGCCGGCGGACCGCACCCAGTTCGGCCCCGGCCAGGAGCCTGGCGGTGCCCTCCGCGGTGGGGGCGCCCTCCTCGACCTTGCCGCGCACGTCGCAGACGGTGACGACGACCCGGCTGTCGTTGCGCAGGCGCTTGACCTTCCACGAGTCCGTGCGGGTCCACAGGAACAACTCACCGCCGTCCACCGCGAACCACACGGGTGTGGCCACTCCGGTCCCGTTCTTGCGGAACGTGGTGACACTGACGTACCTGGCGCTGGCGAACATCTCGGCACTCACGCCCGCGAGACTACGCCCCCTGCCGCGGGCTCAGGCCACCGCCTCCGGAACCGGCAGCGGCTCCGCCATCGGGACAGGGGCGCAGCGGACGGCGATCTCGTCCATGGACAGTCCGAGCGCCGCGGCCAGCGCGGCGACGGTGAAGAACGCCGGGGTCGGGGCCCGCCCTGTCTCGATCTTGCGCAGCGTCTCGGGGGAGAGTCCGGCGACGGCGGCCACCTCGACCATGCTGCGGTCGCCGCGCGCCTGGCGGAGCAGTTGGCCGAGCTGTTCGCCGCGTTCACGCTCTTCGGCGGTGAGAGGGGTGCGCACCATGCGCCCATTCTAATGCCGGTATTCATATCCCGGTATTCAAATACCGCCTCGGCGCGCAGGGTCGGCGTCATGGTGGAGATCAGGACCGATACGTCGATCGGGGCGGTGCGCGAGGCGGGCCGCATCGTCGCCCGGGCGCTCGGCGCCGCCCAGGAGGCCGCCGCGGCGGGCGTGCGCCCGCGTCACCTGGACGAAGCCGCCCTTGCGGTGCTCGAGGCCGCCGACGCCACGTCCCGGACCGGGCGCCGGTGCCGTTCCCGCCGTGCTGTGCGTGGCCGTCGACGACGCGGTCGTCCACGGCACGCCGGGGCGACGACCGGCTCCGTGACGGGGACCTGGTCAGCATCGACGGTGGCGCCGTCCTGGACGGCCGGGTGGGCGACGCGGCCGTCACTCCACCGTGAGCCTTGCGCGTCCCGAGGACCAGCGGCTGATCCGCACGGCGGAGGGGCGCTCGACGCGGGCACCGCCGCCGTCGTCGGCAACCGCGTGGGCGACACGGCCGTCAGCTCCACCGCGGGCCCTGCGCGTCCCGAGGACCAGCGGCTGATCCGCACGGCGGAGGGGCGCTCGACGCGGGCATCGCCGCCGTCGTCGGCAACCGCGTGGGCGACACCGCCTGCGCCGTCGGCCGTGTGTGCCGCGCGGCGGGCCACGGCGTCCCGGACGGCTTCGGGGGGCCACGGCGTGGGCCGGAGTATGCACGACGGCCTGGGCGTGCCGAACGAGGGGCCCGGCAGGGGCATGCCACCGCGGCACGGCATGGTGCTCGCGATCGAGCCGCTGGTGATCGCCGGCGGCCGGGACGGCACGTACACCGCCCGGGACGGCCGGCCGGTGCGGACGGCGGACGGCAGCCGCGCCTCCCACGCCGGCACACGGTCGCGATCACGGACGGTGGTCCCCGGATCCTCACGGCGCCGTGACCGTCCCCGACGCCAGGGGCCCGCGGCCGACGGGCCCCGCGGGCCGTCAGCCTCCGCCGGTGAACCGCCGGGCCAGTTCCTCGCCGAGCTTCTCGGCCGCCGCCCGGCTCTCGATCGGTGACACCTTCGAGTCCTTGAAGACGATGTAGGTGACTCCGGAGGGAACTCCGCCCTTTGCCGGGTCCGGGTCGATCCCGAGCGCCTCGGCCGCCGCGTAGGACGCCTCGCCGATGATGCCGCTCGGCCCCGTGTCGCCGACCACCCCGTACACGACCTTGCCGTCGTGGACGATCGCGGCGGCGGAACCGCCTCTGATGCCCGACGACAGGTAGTTCCAGACCGGGCCGGGGGCGGGCACGACGACGAACGGCAGCTCCGCCGCGTCGAGATACTTTCCGTCCGACCCCGTGAACGCCGTCGCCTGCTGGAACGAGGGGTCGGTACGGCTGTTGCACCGTGTGCTGCGCCGGCCGTCGCAGTCGATGTCCATGTCCGCCTGCCAGAAGACGGCCCCGTCGTGCTCGCAGACGGGAATGGTCGCCGGCCTGCCCCGGTCGGTGGCGTAGTCGCCCTTGGAGATCCGGGTGCAGTGCTCCACCCCGGCCAGCAGCGCTGCCGCGTCGACACCCGCCGCGGGCGCCGTGCGGTAGTGGCCGGGCGCCGGTGGCGGTGGCACGGGACCCGGTTGAGCGGCCGCCGGGAGCGCCGCCGTTCCGAGCATGACCGAACCGGCCGCCACGGTCAGAGCGGTGTTTCGAATGCGCACAGGGAGCCTTTCTGTCGAAAGGCTCCCTACCCGCACATGCGCGAACAGCCACAGCCGCACCGCCGGACGGGTTACCCGCCGGGGCGTCCCGGGGCTTCGTCAGCGGGACGGACGGACCACCATCGCGGAACCGCCGCCGCGCCGTTGCTTCTCCGCCGCCGCCAGCCACCGGCCGTCCGGCAGCCGTTGGACGCCGGTGGCGGCACCGATCTCCTGGTTCAGCCGGAACTGGTGTCCGATCGCCTCGAGACGCTGCCTCAACGGGCTGTTCCACAGAGCCGGTTCCAGCTCGGTCGTCGGCTGGTTGCGCTGACTGGCACGGGGCGCCGCGATCGCGTCCACGAGCGGCAGTCCCCGGTCCAGATGACCCGTCAGGGTCTGAAGGACCGTCGTGATGATGGTCGCGCCGCCCGGTGAGCCGAGCGCCAGCACGGGACGGCCGTGGTGGTCGAGCACGATCGTGGGCGAGATGGACGAACGCGGCCGCTTGCCCGGACCGGGCAGGTTCGGATCGTGCACCGCGGGGTCGGCCGGCCGGAAGGAGAAGTCGGTCAGCTCGTTGTTGAGGAGGAATCCGCGCCCCGGGACGGTGATGCCGCTGCCGCCGGTCTGCTCGATGGTGAGTGTGTAGGCGACGACGTTGCCCCACTTGTCGGCGGTCGTCAGATGGGTGGTGTTCTCACCTTCGTACGTCGTCGGGGCCGCCGCCCCGGACGACCCGCAGCGTTCGGGCCGGCGCGGATCGCCGGGCGCCAGCGGGCTCGTGAGCACCGCGTCGTCCTTGATCAGGCACTCCCGCGAGTCGGCGAAGCGCTGGGACAGCAGACCGGCGGTCGGCACGTCCTCGAACGCCGGGTCGCCGACCCACCGCCCCCGGTCCGCGAACGCGATGCGGCTCGCCTCGATGAAACGGTGCAGATACCGCTCCTGGGAGACGTCCGACAGGTCGGTGCGCTCCAGGATGTTGAGCGCCTCACCGACGCTGGTGCCGCCCGAGGAGGAGGGGGGCATGCCGTACACGTTGAGGCCCCGGTAGGACACCTTCGCCGGTTCACGGCGCACCGTCCCGTACGCCCTCAGGTCCTGCTCCGTCAGGTCTCCCGGGCGGACCACCCTGGTGGCGTCCTCGTCGACGGGCGGGTTGCGCACGGTGTTGACGATGTCCTCGGCGAGAGCACCTTCGTAGAGCGCGCCGACCCCCTTTCTGCCGAGTTCCTTGTAGGTGCGGGCCAGATCGGGGTTCCTGATGACCGATCCGACGACCGGGAGACGACCGCCGGGCAGGAACAGCTCCGCGGAGGCGGGGAAGTCACGGAAGCGCGCCTCGTTGGCGGCGGTCTGCGAGCGGAAGGTGTCGTCGACGGTGAACCCGTGCTCCGCCAGGCGCTCCGCGGGCTTCAGCAGCTCACCCAGCGGCCGGCTGCCCCACGCGTCGAGGGCGGTGTCCCAGGTGGCGGGAGTGCCGGGCGTACCGACGCCGAGGCCGCTGGTCACGGCCTCCGCGAACGGGACGGGCGTGCCGTTCTCGAGGAAGAGGGAGGCGTCGGCCGAAAGCGGGGCGGTCTCCCGGCCGTCGACGGTGTGCGCCGTACGGGTCCTGGCGTCGTAGTGGACGAAGTAGCCACCGCCGCCGATGCCCGCGGAGTACGGCTCCGTCACGCCGAGCGCCGCGGCGGTCGCCACCGCCGCGTCCACGGCGTTGCCGCCGTTGCGGAGCACCTCGATGCCCGCCGCCGAGGCGTCGGCGTCGACGCTCGCGACCGCCCCACCGTGACCGACGGCCACGGGGCTCTTGACGGGTGGTGCCGTGGGAGGGGCGGTGCGGGGCGTGGGCGGGGATGCCGCGCCGATCGAGACGACGACCGCGGCAAGGGCCACGACCGGTACTTTCCGTGCGGCGGAGCGACGCATTCGTACCTCCAGTCAGCCGGTGTCGGCGCAGCGTAACGGTTCGCGGGGCGGGAGTCCCTGGTGCCCGCGGGCGCGTCGCCGAGTCAGCCGGCCGCCCGGTGGGAGCTGCGCGCCTGCGGCACCGCGCTCTGGGCCGCCCGCGTCACGTCGGCTACCAGCTCGACCACATCGGGGCCGTACGCCTGCGAGTTGACCACCTTGAGCAGCAGGCAGAAGGAGCCGTTGCCGTGCTTGCGGGCCAGTTTCTCGTGGTGGCGGGCCAGATAGCGGGTGGCCGCCTGGTTGGTGATGGCGCGCTGCCCGCAGAACAGGAACACCGGGCGGGCGTCCTCGCCCGCGGTCAGCCGGGCCAGCAGCACGTACTCGGCCGCGCCGGGCTCCATGCGGTAACGCTCGGAGCCGATCTGGAAGGCGCCCTGGTCCGGTCCCGGTTCGGGGTCGGTGTTCACCTTCACCCCGGGCAGCATGGAGTGCAGGTGCGCTGCCATGCGGCGGTTGGACACCGGGCCGCCGACGCAGAACTCGGTGCGCTCACCGAAGCCCTGCTGGGCCGTGTCGTGCCAGACGATCTGCGCGTTCGCTCCGCAGTCCTTGATGAGCGCGGACAGTTCCAGCAGCGCGAAGACGTCGAAGCGGTGCACCGAACCGTCGCGGCCCGCCTCGCGGTTGACGACGAGCAGGGACTCGGAGTTCCCGGGCAGCCCGAAGAAGCCCTGCTTGCGGCGCAGTCGACGGCGCCAGAGGTAGGTGCGGGCGAGCCAGCCGATCGTGGCACTGATCCCCGCGGCCACCACACCGAGCACGATGTTGCGTACGTCGTCAGTCATGGGCGCGCATGTTAGCGGTGCCACAGACGCCTGTTCGAGCCGGTCCCTGTGGCGGACCGCCGCACACCTCACTGACACGACGTCCAATAATTGTTACGGTGGCGTAACTTACCGGGGAGTTACCTCGGGTAGCACCGCGACCTTACCGTCGGGTCACTTCAAAGGGACAGATGAGTCAGGAGTGACCCGTGGGACTTCCTCGCAAGGCTCTGCGCACCACCGCCATCGGTACGGTCTCGGCCGCGCTGCTCGCCGGTTCCGCCACCGCCGCGGCCCCCGTCGCCCTCCCGGCCCTTACCGCGCAGAACGGCGCCGCCACGGCCTCCCCCGACGTCCGCTTCGTCGACATCGAGGGCGACGGCGGGATCGTGCTGAAGGCCAACGTCGTCACGCCCGCCGACGCCGACGGCCGTCGGACGTATCCCGTCGTCGTGCTGCCCACCAGCTGGGGGATGCCGCAGATCGAGTACCTCGTTCAGGCACAGAAGCTGGCCGACTCCGGTTACGTGGTGGTGAGTTACAACTCCCGCGGCTTCTGGCAGTCCGGCGGCGAGATCGAGACGGCCGGACCGCCCGACATCGCCGACGCGTCCAAGGTGATCGACTGGGCGCTCGCCAACACCCCGGCCGACCCCGAGCGGGTGGGCATGGCCGGTGTCTCCTACGGCGCAGGTATCAGCCTGCTGGCCGCCGCGAAGGACAAGCGCATCAAGGCGGTTGCCGCACTCAGCGGCTGGGCGGACCTCATCGACTCCATCTACAACGGCCGCACGCAGCATCTGCAGGCCGCGGCCCTCCTCAGCGGCGCCGGCTACCTCACGGGCCGCCCCAGCGCCGAGCTCCAGGAGATCATGACCGCCTTCCTGACCTCGGACCTGACCAAGGAGCAGGCGATGATCGAGTGGGGGCGCAAGCGCTCCCCCGCCACCTACGTCGACGAGATCAACGCCAACGGCGCCGCGGTCATGCTCGGCAACGCCTGGGGCGACTCGCTCTTCCCGCCGAACCAGTACGCCGACTTCTACGAACGCCTCAGCGGCCCCAAGCGCCTGGAGTTCCGCCCCGGCGACCACGCCACCGCGGAGGGCACCGGTCTGCTCGGTCTGCCCAACGACACCTGGACCAGCGCCCACCGGTGGTTCGACCACCACCTCAAGGGCGCCGACAACGGCGTGAACCGTGAGCAGCCCGTACGCGTCAAGACCCGTTCGGGGGGCGTGTACGAGAACTACCCCGACTGGAAGTCGGTGGGCGCGGACCGGAAGAAGATCGCTCTCGGCGGGTCGCAGCACATCGGCACCGGCGTCGACTCCGGGGCGAACGGCGGGCTCATCTTCCTGTCCAGCCTGCTCGACCAGTTCGCCGAGCTGCCCCCCATGGCGTCGATCCCGCTGCTGCCGCGCTCCGTCACGGCCGTGTGGCAGTCGGAGCGGTACTGGACGGAGCAGCAGGTGCGCGGCACCGCGAAGCTGCACACCACGGTCACGAGTACCAAGGGGAGCGGCACCCTCGTCGCGTACCTCTACGACGTGGGCCCGCTCGGCCTCGGCAAGCTGGTCACAGGCGCGCCGTACACGTTCCACGGCAGGACGCCCGGTCAGCCGTTCGCCGTGGACCTGGAGTTGCACTCCACCGCCTACGACGTACCGGCCGGCCACCGTCTCGCCCTGGTCGTCGACACCGTCGACCCGCTCTACATCGAGCACAACCCGGCCGGCGCGCAGCTGACCTTCTCCTCGCCGGCGGCCGACCCGTCGTACCTCTCGGTCCCGCTGCGCCAGAAGTGATCACCGGCCGCTGCCGGCCCGGCCCCCGCTCAAGCAGGGGCCGAGTGGTGCTCCATGCGCCACTGCGCCGGCCCGTCCGCGCCCGCCAGGGGGCCCGGGCAGTGTTCGGCAGCGGCGTTCCCGGCCGGTCCTGCCCGCATACGGCATCGCCGTGCGCCGTGCGGGCGGGTCCGGACCCGGTGTTCCTTGTGTTCCGTGTGCTTCCTTACCTGCCCCATCGGTGCGGGCGACCCCATCAGTGCTTGAGGATCTTGGAGAGGAAGTCCTTGGCGCGGTCGGTCTCCGGGTGGGTGAAGAAGTCGTCCGGGGTGCGGTCCTCGATGATGCGGCCGTCGGCCATGAAGACGACGCGGTTGGCGGCGGAGCGGGCGAAGCCCATCTCGTGGGTGACGACGACCATGGTCATACCCTCGGCGGCGAGCTGCTGCATCACCTCCAGCACCTCGTTGATCATCTCCGGGTCGAGGGCCGAGGTCGGCTCGTCGAAGAGCATGACCTTGGGGTCCATGGCGAGTGCGCGGGCGATGGCCACGCGCTGCTGCTGACCACCGGAGAGCTGCGCGGGGTACTTGTGCGCCTGGTCGGCGAGCCCGACCCGCTCGAGCAGTTCACGGGAGCGGCGGTTCGCCTCCTCCCTCTTGCGGCCGCGGGCCTTGACCGGGCCGAGCGAGACATTGGCCAGCACGGTCTTGTGGGCGAAGAGGTTGAACGACTGGAAGACCATGCCGACGTCCGCGCGGAGCCGCGCGAGATCGCGGCCCTCCGCGGGCAGCGGCTGTCCGTCGATCAGAATGTCACCCGATTCGACCGTCTCCAGCCTGTTGATGATCCGGCACAGCGTCGACTTCCCCGAGCCCGACGGACCGATGACCACCACCACCTCCCCGCGGCCGACGGTGAGGTGGATGTCCTGGAGTACGTGCAACTGCCCGAAGTGCTTGTTGACCCCGCGCAGCTCGATCAACGGATCGACGGCCATACGCTGCTCTACCCACTCTCAGCTGTGTGTCGTGGCCAGCGCAAACTAACCGGCCCGCCAAGGCACTTCACACCGACACGCACAAGTGGATCAAAAGCCGTACTAATAAGGAATCTAGGCTTCCGACGCTTCCGCGTACACCTGGGAGAGCTCGGGAGCCCCGTTGAACGCCCACTCCACACCGGCCTCGACCACACCGATCTCCCGTCCGGAGGCGAGCCGGACCACCGGGTGGCCGCCCGGCCAGATGTGCCAGGCCGCACCGGGCACGGTGCGCACGATCACCGTGCCGAGATAGAGACCCGCGTCGTTCCCCAGCCAGGGAAGCTCCTCGGGATCGTCGCGCCAGCGCGGCGGAAGCTGGTCCAGGGCGGTCAAGGACTGCGGGGAGTCGTCCAGTTCGAGTCCGGCCTGGGCCGCTCTGGAACGCAGCAGTTCGCACTCGGAGAGCAGCTCGGTAATGGCCGCCGCGCGCTCCGGATCGTGCACGGTGGCGGCCGCATCGCCCTTGTCCCGTTCGCCGTGGCGTCCCAGCCAGTGATCCAAGAAGGGGATGTTCATACTGCAAAGCCTCGCATCCCTGCACCCGGACGCACCACAGGGCGCGTCAACCAACGTCACATGTCGAGATCCACAACGACCGGTGCATGGTCGGAGGCACCCTTGCCCTTGCGCTCCTCGCGGTCGACGAAGCTGTCCTTGACCGCCGCGGTGAAGGGCTCGTTGCCGTAGACCAGGTCGATGCGCATGCCGCGGTTCTTGGGGAAGCAGAGCTGGCGGTAGTCCCAGTAGGTGAAGGGGTGCTCGTACTTCAGCGGGCGCGGCACCACGTCGGCCAGACCGCGCTTGCGCAGTGCCTCCAGCGCCGCGCGCTCCGGCGGCGTCACATGCGTCATGCCGTCGAAGAAGGACGGGTCCCACACGTCGTCGTCGGTCGGGGCGATGTTGAAGTCACCGAGGACGGCGAACGGCCGCCCGGCGGCCGCGTCGTCGGTCACCGCGACGGACAGCGCCTCCAGCCAGCGCAGCTTGTAGCCGTAGTGGTCGTGGGCGACCTCGCGGCCGTTGGGCACATAGACCGACCAGACACGGACGGGGCCGCAGGTCGCGGAGATCGCCCTCGGCTCCTGCACGCCCTCGTAGTCCGGGGCGCCGGGCAGCCCGCGCACGACGTCGTCGAGGCCCACCCGGGAGATCACCGCCACGCCGTTCCACCTGCCGGAGGCGTTGACCGCGGACTCGTAGCCGAGCTCACGCAGCTGTGCGGCGGGGAACTGCTCCTCGGTGCACTTGGTCTCCTGGAGGCACAGCACGTCCGTGCCGCTGCTCTCCAGCCAGGCCAGCAGCCGGGGCAGCCGGGCGGTGATCGAGTTGACGTTCCACGTGGCGATGCGCATGACCCAAAGCCTAACCGCGGGGTGTGACAGTCACCCGGCCCGCCGCCGGACCCTCACAGTTCCAGCGTTCGCCCGGCGGCCAGGCGCTCGTGCCGGGCGCCGCCGAGCTCGCCGATCTGCCGGTCGTAGATCGGCCGGGCCAGATCCGTGAGCAGGGCGTCGTGGACGTCGACGGCCCGGCGCGGCGCCACCTCGCGGACGTAGTCGATGACCTCCGAGATCTTGTTCCACGGGGCGTGCACCGGCAGCATCAGCGTGTCCACCGGCCGGCCGGGGACCGTGAGCGCGTCGCCCGGGTGGAAGACGGAGCCGTCCACCAGGTATCCGACATTGGTGATCCGCGGGATGTCCGGATGGATCACCGCGTGCAGCTCGCCGTGCACCTGGACGTCGAAGCCCGCCGCGGTGAAGGTGTCACCGTGCCCCACGGTGCGCACGCGCCCGGGAAACGCGGCGGACAGCCGCTCGGCGACACTGCGCAGGGTCCACAGCCGTGCCGACGGGTTCGCCTCGAGGGCCGCGCGCAGCCTGCCCTCGTCGAAGTGGTCGGGGTGCTCGTGCGTGACGAGCAGGACGTCGGCCCCCACGGCGGCGTCCTGCTCGCTGAAGCCGCCGGGGTCGATGACCAGACGCCGCCCGTCCTTCTCGAGCTGGACGCAGGCGTGGATCCGCTTGGTGAGCCTCATGCGACCATCCTGCTACGCCCGGGGCGTCGTCTCCTCCTGTATCACCGCCTGCGCCACCCGGAAAGCGGAGTTCGCCGCGGGGACGCCGCAGTAGACGGCCGTGTGGATCAGGATCTCCCTGATCTCCGAAGGGGTCAGACCGTTGCGCAGCGCCGCCCTGGTGTGCGGGGCCAGCTCCTCCAGGTGCCCCCCGGCGACCAGCGCGGTCAGCGTCACACAGCTGCGCATGCGTCTGTCCAGGCCGTCGCGGGTCCACACCTCGCCCCAGGCGAAGCGGGTGATCAGCTCCTGGAAGTCGCCGGTGAAGTCGTCGCCGTCGGCCAGCACGTCGTCGACGTGCGCGTCGCCGAGCACCTCGCGGCGCACCTTCATGCCCGCCTGGTACGGGTCGGCCCTGCCCGGCCCGGTGGCCTGCGGCTGCTCCGTGGCGGCGGCGGGCGCGATCTCGGCGACCGGCGCGACGGGTGCCGAGGTCACGGGAGCCGACGGGGCCGGGATCGCCGCGAGGGTGTCGTGCCACGCCGTGGCGAAGTGGTGGGCGAGCAGGTCCGTGACCGCCGCGGGCTGCTCGACGGGCGCCAGGTGGGAGGCTCCGGGCACGAGCGCGAGCCGGGCGTCCGGTATCCCGGCGACCAGCGTGCGGGCCTCCGCGGGTCCGGTGACCTGGTCCTCGGACCCGACCACGACGAGCGTGGGGACCTGGATGCGGCCGAGGCCGGCGCGGACGTCGAACGCGGCCAGCGCCTCGCAGGCGGCGATGTAGCAGCCGGGGTCGGTGGTGCGGACCATCTGGACGGCCCACTCGACGATCGCCGGCTGGGCGGCCGCGAACGCCGGGGTGAACCAGCGCTCCGGCGCGCTGCGGGCGATCGGGTCGAGCCCGTTGGTGCGGACGACGACACCGCGCTGGCGGAACTCGTCCGCGGTGCCGAACCGGGGGGAGGCCGCGACGAGCGCCAGGGTCGCCACGCGCTGCGGGTGGCGCAGCGCCAGCTCGATGCCCACCGCGCCGCCGACCGAGCAGCCTGCGTAGCCGAACCGCTGCACACCGAGCTGGTCCAGGGTGGCGAGCAGCCGCTCCGCGAGGTCACCGACGGACGAGGCCGGGTACGCGGGCGCGCCGCCGTGGCCCGGCAGGTCGTAGCGGATCACCCGCCACCGCTCGGAGAGCTCGGCGATCTGCCGGTCCCACATGTGCCAGGTGGTACCCAGGGAGGGCCCCAGGACCAGGATCGGTGCGTCCTCCGGCCCGTCGACGCGGTATTGCAGGGTGTTCGGTGGTGTCTCGCTCACCCGTCAGACCCTCTCATCTCTTACGGACGCCCCCATGACTGGGGTTCAGTGGATACCGTCCTGACCAGGTTGCAGACATCTCGGGCGACATGTCGCTCGAGGCATCGGATGATCTCACGTCGGGTCCTCCCCCCTGGATGCAGCGTTCGTAGTACGCCTGGGTGCGGGGATCGAAGCGCAGCCGGGTGAACACGATGCGGTGCGCAGCGGCGTCAGCCTGCCGGTCGCCCACCGTGGTTGGGCCGACGCGAGCTCCGACGGCCGGGCCTGTCGGATGCGGGATTGTCCGGCAGCGACCAGTAGCCGACACCGTCCGCGCCCACGTAGTGCCCGGACTCGGGGCCGGCTTCGTCGCCCGTCAGCCACGGCACCACCGCGGCGCCCCATCCGGAGCTTCGGCCGATTGCGCGTGCGACGACGTCCTGTGGTGTGCGTCCGGCACCGGGTCGGCCGGTCCGGGCAGCCCGCTGGTGCCGGCTCCTGGGACCGGGCGTCCGGGGGCCGACTCGGTGCTCTCACCGAGGAAGCCGCCCGACTGGTGCTGCCACAGCTTGGCGTAGGCACCGTTCGCCGCGAGGAGCTCCTCGTGGGTGCCCTGCTCGACGACGCTTCCGCGATCGAGGACGACGAGACGGTCCATGCCGGCGACGGTGCTCAGACGGTGGGCGACCACGAGAGCCGTACGGCCGTCCATCAACCGCCACAGGGCGTCCTGGACGAGGAGCTCGCTCTCCGAGTCCAGCGCGCTGGTCGCCTCGTCGAGCAGCAGGATCGGGGCGTCGCGCAGGATGGCCCTGGCGAGGGCGACGCGCTGGCGCTGGCCGCCCGAGAGTTTGACTCCCCGCTCCCCCACAAGGGTGGCGAAGCCGTCGGGGAGTTGGTCGGCGAACTCCGTGACGTGCGCGGCCGCGGCGGCCGCGTGGATCTCGTCGTCGCCGGCACCGGGCCGGGCGAAGGCGATGTTGTCCCGCAGGCTGCGGTGGAACATGGCGGGTTCCTGCGGGACGTAGGCGATCAGTGAGCGCAGGTCGGTCTGGCGCAGCCGGCTGATGTCGTGACCACCGATCAGGATGCGTCCGGCGTCGATGTCCGACATCCGCAGCAGGAGCCGGGTGAGTGTGGTCTTGCCGCCGCCGGACCTGCCGACCAGACCGATCCTCGCGCCCGCGGGCACGTCCAGGTCAAGGCCTTGGAAGATCGGCTTCGCACCCGCGTGGGCGAAGGTCACCGCCTCGAAGTTGATGCCGGTGTCCCGCGGTGCGAGTGGTTCGGGTTCCGTCGGGTCGAGCACGGTGGGCGGATCCAGCAGCAGCTCCGTGAACTGCGCGGCCTCGGTCATCGAGCTTTCCAGACGCCGGTAGATCTGGTTGAACTCGAACATGATCTGGGTCGCGTTGGAGTAGTAGGTGAAGGCGACGACGACCTCCTCCACTCCCCGGCCCGGGCCACCGAAGGCGATGGCGACCAACAGGCCCAGCACGTTGGTCAGCACGGACATGGGGGCGATCAGGGTGTCGACGCGCAGATTGCCGTAGTCCCACGACCTCAGCGTCAGGCGCCGGGAGTCCGCGACACGGCTGCGGTGTTCGTCGGCCTCCCGCCGCTCGGCCGCGAACGCCCGGATGGTCTCCATGTTCATGAGGCTGTCGGCGACGTGGCCGGAGACCCGGGCGATCGCCGCCTCACGGTCGTTGACGAGCCTCTGCCGGCGACGGATCAGAGGTGTCGCGGCCACCACGGTCAGCACGATCATCACAAGAAGGCCGGCGACGAGCATCGGTTCGTAGCTCCACAGCACCACGGCACCGAACAACAGGGGGACGAGGCTGCCCACGATCCGGTACGTCACCGTGTCGACGAAGTCCTCGAAGCGCTTGCCGAAACTCAGCACCCGTTTGGTCAGGGAGCCGGCGAAGTTGTCGTGGAAGAATGCCGCGTCCTTGGCGAGGAGCTCGTCCATGCCGCTCACGTACAGGTGCTCCATGCCGAGGGCGTCCACGCGGTTCAGGCAGTGCTGCCCGACCCGCCACACGGCCTCGGCGAGCAGCAGCGTCACGCCGAAGCCCAGCACGTACGGCAGCGCCGAGCCGAGGGTGAGACCGCCGTCGTCGGCAGCCTGTCCTGCCAGTTTGGCGATCAGCAGGGGGGCGACGTAGCGGATGCCGATGTTGCCCACGGCCGGCAGCAGCAGCGCGGGCAGGGCCAGCCGTCGTAGTCGCAACAGTTCCCGGCCGTAGCGGCGCAGTGCCAGAACGACCGCGCTCCTGGCCGGCGTCGGCCCTCGCGAATCTGTTGTCCCCATCACACTCCCGGAGGTTCGGAAGTCGGAAGTGTCCCGTCGGGGACGGTTCTCGGTCCAGGCATTTACCGCGGACCGGCGAGAACCGGACATCGCTGCGTCCAGAGTACGCAGCGGACGTATCCGGCGGTGGGCCTGCGGTTGTCGGGGCAGCCGTCGTCGTAGTTCAGGGCCGGCGCACGGCGGGCTCGGGGTCGGAGGCACCGGCCGTCCAGTACCAGGTGTCCTTCTGGGTTCCAAGGAAGGCGTATCCCACCTCTCACGCGCCGTCACACGCGTCTCACCGACAGCGTCGACGCACCTGGACCACGAGGAGCCGACCCTGTAAACGCTCCTCCCTGGACCACCTGGATCCCCTGGACGACACAAGACGCGATCTACAACCTGTGCCAGGTGGCACCCGGCGTCGCTGGAACGGGGCGCCGAGCCGCCGCATCCGCGCCGGCCCGGCCGGTCACGGCAGCCTCGCGCACACCTGGGCGAACCGCCGCGTGAACACCGACCACCCCGCGACCGCCGCGCCCTCGTCGGCCACGGCCCGGGCGTGCAGCCGGTCCCTGTCGAAGCCCTGCCGGGCCAGCGTCTCCCGGTCCCAACCGGCGATCCGCTCGGCCTCCGCCTCCGGGTGGAACTGCACACCCCAGGCCCGCGCGCCGACCCGGAACGCCTGGTGGGGGCAGGCCTCGCTGGAGGCCAACCACACTGCGTCCGGCGGGAGTTCAGTGATCGCGTCGACGTGCCGCTCGATCGCGGGAACCGCCGGGCCGAGCCCGTACAGCAGCGGATCGTCGGCGGCTTCGGGGCGCAGCCGGATCTGTGTGCTGCCGAACTCCGGCCGACCGTGACGCGCCCGTACTATGCCGCCCGCGACCTGCGCGAGCAACTGGCTCCCGAGGCAGATGCCGAGGACGGGCGTGCTCTCGTCCAGCGCCTGGGCGACGAGGCGTCGGGTTGCCGGGAGCCAGGGCGCGCGCTCGTCGTCGTCCGGCAGGAAGCCGCCGCCGAGCACGAGGAGCGGCCTGCCGTCGAGCGTCCGGGGCAGTGCCTCACCCTCGTAGGGACGCAGCACGTGGAGGCGGATTCCCGCCTCGCGCAGCCAGACCCCGACCCGGCCGGGACCGCCGCTCCTGGTGTTCTGTACGACCACGGCAGTCGGTCGGCCCGGTGCATGCGAGGGCGTCATCGCCTCAGCTCCCTTGCTCGGCATCTGCGATCGCTGCGTTGATCCCTACGTCGATCAAGGCAGCAGATCAGGGCGGGCCACACGACGTCAACGGTCCGTCGGCCGCCGTACTCGGTGGGGCCATGCCCACCCGCAGCCGCGGTGACACGCTCCACGGGCCGACCGGCCATCGCCGAGCGCTGCCTACCCTCGCGCCTCGGGGCGCTCACCGTCGATGACGGCCCCGTCGTGACGGTGCAGGCCGCCGGCGACCCCGCGACGGTCAACCGGACCACTGGGCCTGCTCCTTTCAGGCCTGCCGGACCGACCGTCCCCCCCAACTCATCTCGCTGCAGCCGAGAACGGCTCCCAGGCAAGGGGCAGCGAGGGCCGGCCATCCTCATATAGGGGCAAATTTGGGGAAGTTGAGCTCGACCCATCCTTAGTTCTTCCAACAGAAAGCAATCTTTGTCCTTGACGAGGCAAAAGCCGGACCCTAGCGTCTGCTCCGGTTTTCAACAGTGCACGGGCGACAACCCCCTTGCACTGCGCGCGGCATGTCCCATGTCTCGCGGCAGCCGTCCAGGACCGAGGAGTTCTGAGTGCGCAAGAGAAGGATCGCCACCCTCATGGGAGCAGGGGCGCTCGCCCTGACAGTCGGATTCCAGCCCACGGCCAACGGCCAGCCGGTGAAGGTGGATTCGGACCCGCCGGTCACCTCCGCCTTCCAGAAGGTCACTCTCAACGACCGCCCGGGCGAGCCCATGGCCCTCGCCGTCCTGCCCGATCTGCGCGTGTTGCACACCGCACGCACGGGTGAGGTCCGGATCCACGATCCGAAGAGCGGAGTGAACTTCCTCGCCGCCGACCTGAAGAAGAGCCCTTCGGGCCTCTACCAGCATGACGAGGAGGGCGTGCAGGGCATCGCGGTCGACCCCGACTTCGGCAAGAACAAGTGGGTCTACCTGTACTACTCACCCCGTCTCGACACCCCCATGGACAACCCGGCCACGCCGGGCGTCAACGAGGGTGACGCGCCGCAGGCGGGCACGGCCGAGGACTTCGCCAAGTACAAGGGCTTCACCCGCCTTTCCCGCTTCAAGCTCGAGGGGAACCGGCTCGACTTCGCCAGCGAGCAGAAGATCCTCGACGTCCCAGCGGACCGCGGTACCTGCTGCCATGTCGGCGGCAAGATCGACTTCGATCACAAGGGCAACCTCTTCCTGTCCACCGGTGACGACACCAACCCGTTCTCCTCCGACGGCTACAGCCCCATCGACGACAGCCCCCGCCGGAACCCGGCCTACGACGCCCGCCGCACCTCGGGCAACAGCAACGACCTGCGCGGCAAGGTGCTGCGCATCAAGGTGAAGAAGAACGGTGGCTACACCGTCCCGGACGGCAACCTCTTCGAGCCGGGCACACCGAAGACCCGTCCCGAGATCTACGCCATGGGTCTGCGCAACCCGTTCCGCTTCGCGGTGGACGACAGGACCGGCGAGGTCTACCTCGGCGACTACTCGCCCGACGCCGGCAAGGCGGATCCCGGCCGCGGGCCTTCCGGCCAGGGCCGCTGGATGGTCATCGACCGTCCGGCGAACTACGGCTGGCCGTTCTGCGTCACGCAGGACATGCCGTACCAGGACTACGACTTCGCCACGAAGAAGTCCGCCGGTCCGTTCGACTGCGCCAGGCCGGTCAACGACTCGGCCCACAACACCGGCCTGCGCGAACTGCCGCCGGTGACCGACGCGGAGATCGTGTACGGCTACGGCGCCTCCGAGAAGTTCCCGGAGCTCGGCACGGGCGGCATCGGCCCGATGGGCGGTCCGGCGTACCGCTACGACCGCCGGAACACCGCGGAGAACCGCTGGCCCGCCTACTTCGACGGCAAGCCTCTCTTCTACGAGTGGACCCGCGACCAGATGAAGGCCATCACTCTCGGCAGGAAGAACCAGGTCGAGAAGATCGAGGACGCGATCCCCTCGATAACCACCGACGGCCCGATCGATGCCGAGTTCGGCCCGGACGGCGCGCTCTACGTCCTCGAGTACGGCACCGGCTACTTCGCCGAACTCCCCGAAGCCCAGCTCGCCCGCATCGACTACACCAGGGGCAACCGGACCCCGGAGCCCAAGGTCGCCGCCGACGTGACCAACGGCACCAACCCGCTGACCGTCCAGTTCTCCAGCGCCGGCACCACGGACGCCGACGGTGACGCCCTCAGCTACTCGTGGGACTTCGACGCCGACGGCACCGTGGACTCCACCGAGCCGAACCCGAAGCACACGTTCACCAGGAACGCCGTCTTCGACGCCACGCTGAAGGTCACCGACAGCACGGGCCGCTCGGCCGCGGCCTCGGTGCCGGTGGTCGTGGGCAACAAGGCGCCGGTCGTCTCACTGACGACCGATCCGGCTCCGCACGGCGGCACGGCGTTCCACTGGGGTGACACCGTCACGTGGAAGGTCACCGTGACGGACGATCAGCCTGTGGACTGCTCGAAGGTGACCGTCTCGTTCATCCTCGGTCACGACACCCATGGACATCCGCTCTCTACCAGCAACGGCTGCAGCGGATCGTTCGAGACCTTCGTGGACGGCGGACACGCTGGTGCCGACAACCTGAAGGCCGTGTTCAACGCCGCCTACACGGACACGCCCCCGAACGGCCTGCCCGCCCTCTCGAGCAGCGCCGAGGTAGCGCTGACCCCGGCCGACTGACAACGGAACAGCGATGTCGGGGCGCCGCCCGCCGGGCGGCGCCCCGGCTCCACCGGCCCGGGCACCCGCCAAGGCGGTGAGGACGCGTCGGGTCTTCGTCCCGGACTGCTCGGAGGCCCTAGCTCCAGTCGATGTCGGATTGACGCTCCAGTGGGGTCCGGTCCTCCACGGACTCCGGGACCATCAGCGTGTCCGCCGCGGTCATCGCGTCGGGGAAGCGCAGGTGGGTCCGCGTCCGGATCTCGGACAGCTTGACCTGGAACACCCGGAACTCGTCGAGTTCGAGGGCTTCGGGCACCTCCAGGTTCTGCGTCAGCAGGAACGCCTTGCACTTGAGCTTGCCGGACTCGGAGAAGACGAGCACCTTCCAGAACTCGCGCGGGAGCTTGACCCCCCGGAAGACGCGGTCGTCCTCGTGGAAGACCGGGCCGCCGAACGCACTGACCTTGAGCTCGTCGACGCGGACGTCTTCGAAGACCGCGTCCTCGAGGTGGCCCCAGATGCCGTTCCGCCCGCTCTGGTTGAAGTCGTCCATCTGCGGGGTGATGTTGGTGTAGAAGAACGAGTCCTTGTTGGCCTTCTTCGCCTCGGGCAACGAGCCCCAGACCACGTCGGCGCGGCGCGCGATGTGGCCGCGGTCGAGCCGGTTGTTGCGGCCCTTGTACAGCTCGTTGCTGACCTGGGCGGCGGCGGGAAGGCGCGGGTCCTTGGCGAAGCCGATGCCCTTCCGGTCGAGCTTCTTGAGGGTGCCGCCGTCGATGTTCCAGGCCACCCAGACGGCGAAGCGCCGCGACGTGCTGAGGGCCAGCGAGAAGTGCGTGTACGGGATCACCTCGGAGCCGTTGATCCGGACCGCGTCCTCCTTGATCGACGGGTTGAGCTGCGGCGTTCCGATCGGTACCGCGAGGAAGCCCGGGTCGTAGCCGGTCAGGGCCTCCAGCGATTCGGGGTCCGGCGGTACGAGGGTGATCTTCAGTTCGTCGAAGACCGCCTGGGGGAAGCAGGCCAGAGCGCGGTCCTCGGGGTCCCCGTCCCCCTCACCACCGAAGTGCAGACCGGCCATGACGTCCGTGGGCCTGCCGGACCGGGTCGTGAACATCCAGACCGATCCGGAGTCGCCGGTCAGGCTGATCTCGTCGCCGTCCGCGGGATGCCTGGGGTCGGGACCTATCTCGAAGCATTCGATCTCGCGCACCCCGACCGACCCGCCGTAGTTGATGCCGACGAGGGCGAAGGGCCTCCTCACCAGGCCGTGCGTGACGCCCGTGGTGCGGCCGCTCTTGACGACCTTGTCGTCGATCTGCGGTTCGCCCAGCTTCGTCGGCGTGACATCGAGGTCGAGGATGTCCCTGGTGAATTCACGATCGGTGACCGTCGACACAGCGCAGTCGCCGACCCTGCCGAGGTGGGCGCGCTTGAGCCTGCCGAGCCGGTTCATCGCGATGCGGCTGTCGTCGGCCGTGCCGGGTTGCACGACCACGTCGCCGAGCTCGCCCTTACGGCCGTTCAGCACGTGCCAGTTGCTCAGCACACAGGGCGAGCCGTCGTTCCTGTCGAAGGCGATGCATCCGAAGGTGCCGGCGGTCACCTTGATGTTGCCGACGCTCACCCCGGGGCGGACCGGATCGACGCGCTTCTGCCGCTGCGGCGTCTCACCCTCGGCCACCACGAGGAAGTGCGGCTTGTAGGTGCGCTGGACGACATCGGTCGGCACCGGGACGCCGCCTATGTCGATGGTGGCGGGGATCTCGGCGGTCCTCAGTTCGTCCAGTCCCTCCGGCCGGACCTTTTTGTCGACCGTGAACTGAAGGGCCAGTTCCTTGCCCCGTTTCCCGTTCTTCTCCTTGTACCCGATACCGATCGAGGACACGTTCGGGTCGCTGAGGAAGCCCGGCCCCCGGGTACGGATGAACTGCTTGAGGTCGCTGATCAGTTTGTCCTGGCCGCTCGGGGAGGGGCCTGGACCGGCGGACCGCCGCTTCTTGGCAGCCATGGAAGGCTCCCTTCACGCATGAAGTTCAGGCGTGAGAAGCCCTGCCGGAATCATGGCGCCCAGCGGTGGTTGAACCGGAAGCGAACGGCCTGGACTTCCCGCTCTGCCGTGCACCTTCCAGGATACGGCCGGGCCCCGGACATGTAATGCCATGCACTGCGAAAACAGGCGAACTTTCAACGATATTTGGTTGCATCGCCTACAACTCTGAACACGCCTAACGTTATTCAGGGGGCACAAAGCCGGCTGCACGCGATGGGAGAAGTAGCCATGGGCAGGCACATCAATGACCCATTTGAAACGTACAGGGCAGTCGCTGACAGCGGCCGCGCCGCAGAACTCGCCGCCACCACGTCTCCGTTCCAGATCGAGGTGCGGTTCCTCGGAGGGCTGACGAACAGCCAGAAGAGCGTTTTCGCCGAGGCCGCGGACCGTTGGGCTCACGTCATCGTGGGAGACCTGGAGACCGCGATCATCAACGACTTCACCGGCAGGGTCGTGATCGACGATCTCTTGATCGACGCCGAAGGCGTCCCGATCGACGGTGTCAACAACGTCCCCAACATCCTCGGACAGGCCGGCCCGACGCGGTTCCGGAGGGACGACGCGGCCAGCGGAGCCGGACTTCCCGCGAAGGGGCGCATGAGGTTCGACAGCGCCGACCTGACCCAGATGGAAGAGGGAGGCTCACTCCTCGACGTCATTACCCACGAGATGGGACACGTACTGGGAATCGGAACCGTCTGGGACGACTTCGCCGTCCTGAAGGACTTCCCGGGCGACGACCCGACCTTCGTCGGACCGGAGGCCATGAAGGAGTTCGGCAGGCTCACCGGAGAAGGACCCGCCCCGGTGCCGGTCGCCAATGTCGGCGGCGCGGGAAGCGCGGGCGGCCACTGGCGCGAGAGCGTCTTCGACAACGAGCTGATGTCACCGAACATCGACGGCAGCAACAACCCCTTGAGCCGGCTGACGGTGGCGAGCCTGGGCGACCTCGGATACACGGTCGATCTCGACGCGGCACAGGACTACGAGCTGCCGAATCTGCTCGAGATCGCACGCTCCGGCCGCCTACCGGCCTCGGTGCAGGAGCATGTGGTGCTCCCGACCGTCCCGACCCGTATCCCGGCCGAGAGGCCCTGACGGACGGCCCGGTCGACGTCCGCGCACTGGTGACCAGCTCGCCGACAGCGAGCTGGCCACCAGCCGGTCGCATCAGTCGTCCTTTGAGCGTGTTTGACACGCGAAAAGAGTGAGTGGTTAAGTACTCACATGAACACGGAACGCCGACGCCAACTGTCCACCGCCGAAGAACGTCGTGAAACCGTGCTGCGCACGGCGATCGGCGCCTTCGCGGCCCGGGGGTACTTCGGCACCACCACCACCGAGGTGGCCAAGGCCGCCGGCATCTCCCAGGCCTACGTCTACCGGCTCTTCCCCAACAAGGAAGCCCTCTTCGTCGCCGTCGTCGAGCACTGCTTCGTCCGGGTCCGCGAGAGCCTGGAGGCCGGTGCGGCCGCCGCGAAGGGCAGCTCGCCCGAGGCGGTGCTCTCGGCGATGGGGGACGCGTACGCCCGCCTGATCAGCGACAACGACCTCATGCTGGTGCAGACGCACGCCCAGGCCGCCGCGGTCTCCGAGCCCGCCGTCCGCGATGCCGTACGCGCCGGGTACGCACGCCTGGTGGAGTACGTGCGCGGAGCCTCCGGGGGTGACGACCGACAGGTGCAGGAGTTCTTCGCCGTCGGGATGCTCTGTCACCTTCTGGTGTCGATGGACGTCGACACCGTGGACGCCCCGTGGACACGCACCCTCGCGGCAGGCATCCGACACTACTGACCCTTAAACGCCGCACGCGACTCCCTCTACGTCCCCCGCTTCGGCCTGGGCCGCTGGTTTCCGCAGGCCGAAGGAGTGAGTGGTCGAACACACATGAACGCAGGGCCCACAACAGCCCTCGACAACCGACGGAGGAACACCATGCTCACCCTCGCCACCGCCGCATTGACCGCGCTTCCCCTGGCCCTCGGGCCGGGCAACCCCGACCGCGAGCCCGTCGAGATCGACCGGAACGCTCCGGTGATCTCCCGCGACGACATCGTCATCCACGCACCCCTGAACCACGTGTGGCGGATCCAGACCGACGTCGAACAGTGGCCGGCCTGGCAGCCCGCGGTGCACTCGTCGGTCAAGCAGACTCCGGGACCGCTCAGGCCGGGCTCGTCATGGCTGTGGTCCACCGACGGCCTCGACGGGATCACCTCCACGGTCAAGCAGATCGAGCCCGGGCGTCGCATCGTGTGGGGCGGCCCGGCCCAGGGCATCACCGCCGTCCACATGTGGACCTTCACCCCGACCGAGGACGGGGTGAAGGTCCACACCGAGGAGTCCTGGACCGGCGACCCGGTCACCGCCGACACCGCCGTCCTCCAGCAGGCGTTGGACGCCTCCCTCGATCACTGGCTCCACAACCTCAAGCAGCGGGCCGAGCGGCGCCCCTGAACACCGGGCATGCCGACGACATTTCTTCGCTCGAGAGTGAGTGATTGACCACGCATTCGCGGCGGTGCTTTTCGTTCGCCGCACCCGCACCCGCACCCGCGCCCGCAAAGAGACTCAGGAGAACGGACACCGTCATGACCGACAAGCCTTACCTGACCGGCCACTACACCCCCGTCGCCGACGAGATCACCGCCACCGGCCTGGGAGTCGAGGGCAGCATCCCGCCCGAGCTCACCGGCAGGTTGATCCGCAACAGTCACAACCCGAAGCCCGGCATCACCCCGACCCACTGGTTCAAGGGCAGCGGCATGGTCCACGGCATCCGTCTCCGGGACGGCCGCGCCGAGTGGTACCGCAACCGCTGGGTGCACACCCCCGCCCTGGACGGCGCCCCCTACATGACCGCGCACGGCCCCGACCTCACCGCGAGCACTGCCGGAACCCACGTCATCGAGCACGGCGGACGCCTGCTGGCCCTGTGCGAGTCGAATCTGCCCTTCGAGCTGACCGCCGACCTGGAGACCGTGGGGGCCTTCGACTTCGGCGGCAAGCTCACCTCCGCCATGACCGCCCATCCCAAGGAGGACCCGGTCACCGGTGAGCTGCACTTCTTCGCCTCCTCGCCCTTCCCTCCGTTCTTGATCCACCACGTCGCCTCGCCCGACGGACAGGTCCTCGACAGCCAGGAGGTCCCCGGCGCCACGGCCGCGCTCAAGCACGACTTCGCCCTCACCGAGCACCACGTCGTCTTCCTGGAGGGCTCGGTCACCTTCGACCCGTCCGAACACTCCGGCATCCCCTACGCCTGGAGCGACGCCCAGCCGACCAGGATCGGGGTCATGCCGCGCGGCATCGGCGGCGCCGGCAAGGTGCGCTGGTTCGAGATCGCCCAGGGATACGGCATGCACTTCGCCAACGCCTACGAGGACGCACTCGGCCGGATCGTCGTCGAAGGGCCCACGGTCGGCCGCGAGGGCTGGCAGCGCTCCTGGAACTGGTGGGTCGGCGCGCCCGACCGCGGCGCCGATCCCAACTCCGGCTCGCGAAGCCGCCGCTGGACCGTCGATCTCGCGGCCGGTCGCGTCACGGAGGAGCAGACCGACGACCTGACCGTGGAGTTCCCCACCATCAACGACGCGTTCCTCGGCCGCGAGCACCGCTACCAGTACGCGCTGTCGTTCCCCGACGACCTCGGCATCGGCAACCACACGCTGGTGAAGTACGACCGCACGACCGGCACCCGGCAGCTGCTGCCCTTCGGCACCGGTCAGCTGCCCAGCGAGGCGGTCTTCGTGCCGGCGGAAGCCGCCACCGACGAAGACGCCGGATACCTGCTCACCGTCGTCAGCGACCTCGACGCCGACGCCTCCAGGATGCTCATCCTCGACGCCTCCGACCTCAGCGTCCCCCCGGTCGCCACCATCCACCTGCCCCGCCGCGTCCCCGCGATGATCCACGGCTCCTGGATCCCCGACACCACGCTCTGACCGCGCGCTCACCCGACGGGCGCCGGAAGCGGTCGCGCCTCCGGTGCCCGCCGGAGCGCGACGGGCCCGTTCCCGTGCATCCCGGAACGGCACAGCCGATGTCCCACCGCACAAAGGAGTTGTCGTGAAGTCGATCGGCCCGACCCGAAGCTCACACTCCCTGTCGGTCACGCGCAGGGGAGCGGCTCTCATCGTTCTGGCCGGCGCGCAATTCGTTGTCACGCTGAGCACATCCATCGTCAACGTCGCTCTGCCCGCCGTTCGCGACGGGGTCGGTCTGTCCGACAGCGGTATGTCCTGGGTCGTCAACGCCTACGGACTCGCCTTCGGGGCGCTGCTTCTGTCGGGCGGGAGAGCCGGCGATCTCCTGGGGCGGAGGCGGGTCCTCCTCGCGGGCCTCGCTCTCTTCGCGGCGGCCTCGATCACCGCAGGACTGGCCTCCACGGCGTGGCTGCTGATCGGTGCCCGTACGGCCCAGGGGATCGGCGCCGCGGCCGTCGCACCCGCGGCACTCGCCCTCGTCATGCAGCTCTTCCCGCCCGGTCCCGGCCGCGGCAGGGCGCTGGGGGTGTGGGGCGCCGTCTCCGGCGCCGGAGGAGCGGCCGGGGTACTGGCGGGCGGACTGCTCACCGAGAGCCTCGGCTGGCCCTGGATCTTCCACGTCTCCGGATTCGGCGCGGCCTGCGTCTGCGCCGCCGCCGCCACACTGCTGCCGGCGACCGCCCCTCCCGCCCCAGCCGCCCGCCGGCTCGATCTCGCCGGAACGCTCGCCGTCACGCTCGGGCTGGTCGCCCTCGTCCACGGGCTCACCGCCGCCCGGCGCTCCGGATGGACCGATCCGTTGGTGCTGACCTCCCTGACCGCCGCCACCCTTCTGCTCCTGCTCTTCGTCGTGGTCGAACGGCACCACCCCGCTTCCCTGATCCCGCCGCAGCTGCTGACGACAGGTACGGTCGCCCCGGCCAATCTCGTCATGACGCTGCTGGGCGCCGTGTGGGTCGGACTGTTCTTCTTCCTCCCCCTCTACCAGCAGCAGGTGCTCGGCGCCGGGCCGCTGGAGGCGGGGCTGTCCCAACTGCCTCTCGCCGCGGCGAACATGCTCGGCTCCTCCCTCGCCCCACGCCTCGCCGGCCGGCTGGGAGCCCATGTCACCCTCGCCGCCGCCCTGCTGACGCAGGCGTCCGGACTGCTGTGGCTGTCCCGCGTCTCGGCGCAGGGATCGTTCCTCGCCGACGTGCTCGGCCCCACCCTCGTCATCGGCCTCGGACTCGGCGTCGCCTTCGTCCAGCTCACCAGCGCCGCCGTCACCGGCGTGGACCCCGCCGACGCGGGCCTGGCCGGCGGCCTGGTCAACACCACCCGCCAGATCGGCGGCGCCATCGGCCTCGCCCTCCTCGGCACACTCGCCGCCTCGACCACAGCCGGCGCTGCGCCTCACCTTTCCCGCACCGAGGCCCTCACCGAGGGCTACCGGGCCGCGTTCCTCGTCTCCGCCGGCCTCATCGCCGCCGGAGCCGTACTCACTCCCCTGCTCGCACGCCGCGCGGCCCGATCAGCCACGCCGGCCCAGGAGCCGGCCGCGTCCCACTCCACCACGCCGCACAGCCCGGCGACGACCCGCTCCACACGCTGACGCATCGTCGGCCGGTCACGGAGCACCGTCCGCGCCACGCCCCTGAGGGCGGTCCGCACGGCTCAGAGGCTCGCGACGTGGCCGTGCGCAGCGGGCGCCGTCGCCGGGGCGCCGGCCGGCGGTCGCAGGTGAGGACTCGATCCCGGCCGATGAGCGGCAATCCTGCCGGTCGGTGCTCGGTGCGGAGGCTGCCCGCCGACCCGGTCTGCCCGGGTTCAGCTCCTGGTCGGGGTGAGCACCACGAAGTCCGCGTTCGACGGGTCGAGGCAGACCGCCAGACGGCCGACGCCCTCCGCGTCCTCCGGACCCATCTGCACGCTGCCGCCCTTCTCCGTGACCTGTGCGACCGCGGCATCACAGTCGGCGACGGCGAAGACCGGGTGCCAGTACGGTTGCCCGTTCGCAAGAGCCAGGTCCTCCTTACGGAGCTCCATCAGGCCGCCTTGCATACGCTCCTCCGGAAGCCCGGCGGGAGTGACGAGGGAGTAGGTGCCCCCGCCGCCCGGCAGCTCCATGTCGCCGAACTGCCAGCCGAAGACCCGGCCGTAGAAATCCTTGGAAGCGGCGACGTCGCTCGTGTACAGCTCGGTCCAGGACAGCGAGCCCGGCTCGTCCACAAGGTCGGCGCCCTTGTTCTGCCCGGGCTGCCAGACGGCGAACTGGCCCCCCAGCGGGTCGCTGTACTGCGCCATCCGGCCCCACTCGTCGAGGTCCCTCGGCGCCACCCGCACCGTGCCGCCCGCGCTCTCCACGGCCTGGGTCGTGGCGTCCGCGTCGGCGACGCAGTAGTAGATCATCCAGGCCGGGCGCGCGCCCTTCTCGGTGAGCTTGCCGAGACCGGCGACGATCTTGCCGTCCTTCCGGAACATCCCGCCTTCCATGTCCTCCCCCTCCCCCATGGACTCGTAGTCCCACCCCAGCACCGCACCGTAGAAGGCCGCGGCGGCCGGGATGTCGAGGGTGCCGAGGTCCAGCCAACAGGGGGAGCCCGGGACGAAATCAGTGGTGATCACGAACATTCCCTTCGCAGATCAGGTCCTTCGTCTCAGCGTGACACCAGGCACTGACACCCGCCCGTCGGCGTGGCTGCCCGTGCGCTACGGCCGGGCCTCCCGTGCCACGGAACGCCTGCCGGCCCGGCATGTCCGGCGGTGGCGGCCCAGTAGGCGTGTCGGCACACGACTGCAGCGCAACTGCAGCGGCACGGAGATGGTTTCAGGCGCTTCCGTTGCCTAGTCTCCTGGTGACCTCTTGGCACGGCGACGCGAAGGACACGGGGATGAGCGGAAACGGGGGCGGTGCCGGAGCGCCGTGGAACCCGTACGGCGGAGGACGACCGCCGGGACCGGGTGGGCCACCCCTACCGCCGCCGGGCCCGTGGCCGCCTGCCCCGGTGCGCCGGCTGACCTTCGGGCGTCTCTTCAATCCGATCGCCGTCGGGCGCGCGGTGTTCACGCCGTCCCGGCCCGACCGCGTGCACGACCCGGTGGTCAAGAAGGTCCAGGTCCTTCGGACGATCATCGGCCTGGTCGCCGTCACCTGGATGCTGGTGTCCTACGGGCTGGCGTCGGACGCCGACGCCGTGATGGACGACCGCTTCGGCCAGATCCGTACGACCCTGATCGTGCTGGCGGTGACCTTCCCGGTCGCCGTCGCCGTCTTCATCGCGGCCGCCCGCCCGCCCAACCGGCGCGTGTTCCTGCGCCGCGTGGGCAAGCCCGCCGGGGCGCTGCTCGCGCTGGTCGTCACGCTCGCCGTTCCGCGACTGATCACGGGCCTGGGGTACGTGACCGAGGACACGAACTGGACGGCTTCCGCGGGGCGGGTGGTGCTGCTGTTCGCCCTGGGTGCCTTCCTGCTGTGGCTCGGCCCGTTCGGTCTCTACGGCATCGCGCAGTCGCTCGTGCACGTCTTCCGTACGGCAGACCTCCACGAGACCGTTCCGCCGCTGCTCGCGACGCTGCTCGTGTGGGAAGTCGCCCTCTTCGACCTGTTCCGGGGCGCCTACGACAGCGTGCCGTTCTGGGTGCGGATGACCTTCACCCTGGGAGCGCCGCTGTCCGTCACCCTCGTGGCGATGTGGGAGCTGCGGCGGCTGCGCACGCGACACGGCATCACCCTGCGGGGAGCCCTGCTCCGCTGAGCCGTCACGGCGAGGACGCCCCGCCGGAATGCCTCGGCAGCGGCGGCGCCGTCAGGTCCACCCGGTGACCGCCAGCCGGATCCGGGCCTGGTCGCCGAGGAGCGCTTTCGCGGAGTCCGGCAGCGGGATGTGTGCCATCCAGCTGCCCTCGCCGCTGTCCTCGTCCCGCAGTGAAGCGCCGCCGGGCTCATGGTTCCTGATCGTTCCGGGGATGAGCGAGTTCCATGTGGCCCATGTGCCCTCGCCGATGTCGACCACGAGGGTGTCGTCGAAGTCGGGGGTCTGCTCGAGGTGGTCACCGAAGCTCAGGAACCCTCGCTGCTCACGCAGCGACAGGATCCGCAGCTGAAGTGCGTAACGCATGGTGGTGTCGCTGCCGTGCGGCCGCAGGCCGCTGCACAGGAACGCGGTGGTCAGCGGAACGTCCGCCAGGTCGCCGGACGACGGCAGTTGGACCGGGCACCAGTGCTCCGCGGTCTGCTCGTGCATGACGATGGGCAGCCCGCGCACCGACAGCCGGACCTCGGCCTGCCAGGTGGTCCCCTCGATCGCCGGAAGCCGGCAGCCGGTGAGCGTCGCCTCGACCTTGCGGTCCCCGAAGAGGAACCGCCGTAGATTCTGGTAGCCCTCCTCCGAGTTCACGAGACCGTAGCGGCCACTGTGGCTGCGGTGCACGAACGCCCTGTGCGTGCCGGGCACATAGGCGTTCTCGATCTGCACCAGCCCGTCGCTGTGGGCGCCGACCACCGCGGCGGAGAGGCCGAAGGCGACGTCGTAGTCCTTGGGGTTGGTGCCGACCAGGCAGAAGATCCGGGAGAGCGGGAACGCCTTCGGATGCGCGCTGTCACGCTCGGGCATGTCCCGGGCGCGCCAGTCCGGTGGGCGTCCGTCGGGATCGAGGTCCGTCGTCGACGTCAGGTACTCGTACATGCGCTCCGGCCCGAAGATCTCGGCACCGTTGAGGCCCGTCACGTCGCGCACCCTCTCGAAGAGACCGAACCCGGCGTCGAAGGTGATGCCGCCGTGCGGCGATCCGTACGTGAACACCTTCTCCACGCAGTCGGCCGGGTCGCGGCCGGCGTCGGGGAGCACTTTCTGCAGGAGGCAGCGGCAGATGAGCCCGCCCATGGAGTGGGCGACCAGGTGGACACGGGGCGCGCCCGACTTTTCGCGAAGCTTGTCGACCAGCGTCAGAAGGTCCGCGGCGGCGTCCTCGATCCGGAATTCCTTCGGCTCGGTTCCCCATGTGCTGGCGGAGGCGTCGTAGAAACGCAGAACCCAGATCGAATGGGAGGGAATGCTGTCATGGCTGTCCAGGTAGGCGTCCTGGCCGCCCTCGACCAGGATCTTGTAGTCCTCGTCGAGTATGAGCCGCAGCAGGGGGCTCTCGAACTGGTGGAAGCTCGGTACGTTTCCCGCTCCTACCCGGACATGGGTGGAACCCTCGTTGAATCCGTAGAACGGGTCCTTGACGGATTTGTCTATCCCCTTCGTGTCGCCGGCGAATCCCCGGACGTACACGATCGGGAGCTTGGTACTGCCGGGCATGGGAACCTCGCTGTTCCCGGGCGGCACCTGCTTCCGAGTGCCGCCCGTCTCGCTCCTCGCCGCCGATCAGTCGAAGGGGGTACTGCGGTGCGCCTCCGCCCCCTGCGCGGGCGACCAAGCGATGTGGCCCCCCTGGAAGCGGCTGGAGCGGCTGTCTCCCGTGCCGATCTCGTCCGTCACCGGATAGCCGAGGAAGCTGGTCTCCCAGCCCATGCTCGCCCAGAGGTCGCGAATGGCTCCGTGCACCTCATGGGCGCCCGTCGACGGTGTCCAGTAGATCGAGCCGCCCTGGAAGTGGTTGAACCGGCCCCTTCCGTCGGGACAGCCCGTCTCGTCCGTCACCGGGTACCCGAGGAATCCGCTGGAGCCGCGGAGCTGGGCGTACTTGAGCCGGATGTCCCCGTGCACCTCGTGCGCGCCGGTCTCCGCCGACCAGTAGATGGACCCGTTGACGAAGTCACGCGAAGTGCCCCGTCCGTCGGGGTTCGGTCCCTCGTTGCTTCCCGCGCCGGCGTCGAACGGGGCGCCGATCCACTGGATCTGCCCCCACTTCTCGTCGATGGCAGTCACTTCCGCCTCCAGCTCGTTCCGCCGTGCAAACACTGGATCCGCGCCATTACCGTTCCGATCGGTGGACGGCCACGCGCTGCGCCTGCCGCCCTTGATCGCTCCAAGGGTTTTCCCGAAGACGGGACGGCGATATTGACTTCATTCTAGGCGCGAGCAACGTGCAGTACTACCGGAGTTTCGGTTCGGTGACGGGTGGTTGACGAATGATTGACGGGTGATTTTGCGCGGCAACCGGTTCACCTTCAACGAACACGGGCTGATGAATCCGCTTTCAATCAACTGGACCGAATCGATGGTGGTCCGGCCCTCTGGAACCGGTTTACAGTGGGAATTGAGCATGTCAGACTTCGCGGCTCCTCGGATTTCGAAGCAACTCGAAGCGGGGGCGCCGGTCGAGTTCCCCGAGGAGAATCATGGCTACTCCACTTTCAGCGGACCGGTTGCTCGCCGCGATGCGCGCAGAAGGTCTCACCGTTGTCGAACACCGGTCGTGGCGAACCCACAACCGCAACCACAAGGGCGCCTGGGGCCCCATGCACGGCGTGATGATCCACCACACGGTCACCTCGGGCACGAAGAACAGCGTGGAGCTGTGCTACAACGGGCACTCCTCGCTGCCGGGCCCGCTGTGCCACGGCGTCATCGCCAAGGACGGCACGGTCCACATGGTCGGCAACGGCCGTGCCAACCACGCGGGGCTGGGCGACCCCGACGTCCTCCAGGCGGTCATCGACGAGGTCGCGCTGCCTCCGGACAACGAGGCCAAGGCCGACGGCAACGCCCACTTCTACGGCTTCGAGTGCGTGAACCTCGGCGACGGCCGGGACCCGTGGCCCGAGGCACAGGTGGAGGCGATCGAGAAGGCGGCCGCCGCCATCTGCCGGGCGCACGGCTGGAGCGAGCGCAGCGTGATAGGCCACCTGGAATGGCAGCCGGGCAAGGTCGATCCCAAAGGTGTCGAGATGGCGGCCGTACGCCGCCGCATCGCCGACCGCCTGGGCGTCGCGGCAGCCGGCACCAGGTGAAGACACGGGGTCGCGCCCGGACTTCGGACCGACCCCGCAGCCGCGGACCTCGCCGGTCAGACCCCCAGCACGGTGAAGCCCGACTCCGAGAGCCGGGAGCTCAGCGCGGCGAGGGTGGCCGGGTCGGCACCGGACCCGTTCTGGTCGAGTCCGCTGTCACCCTGGAACTCGCGGACCGCCGCCTGGGTGCGCGGCCCGTCCGCGCCGTCCTGGGGTCCGGGGTCGTGGCCGAGGACGAGCAGAGCGCCCTGGACCCCGAACACGTCCGACAGGTCGAGGGCCAGCCGGTCGCCAGGAAGGCCTTGGTCCTCGACGGTCCGTGCCAGCAGGAAGTGCGCACGGTCGAGTTTGTTCCGGATCCTGATGGTGCCTTCGTCCGGAGTGAAATGGCATTCGTCGGCCGCACCGATCCAGTTCCTGACCGACACATGACCCTGGAGCTTGGGGAACTTGAACGCCGGTCCCAGCGCCCAGCACATGCTCAGCGTCGCGAGCTGTGCGTTGGCCGGCCAAGAGGCGAAGCCGGTGAACTCGGGGCGCTGCGTGAGGAACGACTCCATCTGGTCCAGCTTGGCGAACACATGGCGGTCGATCTCGTCGTTCTCCACATGCAAGGACGTGAAGGGGGGCTTGAAGGCCGTGTGCCCTTGCGGGGCGAGATCGAGACGGGCCTTGACGTTGTCCCATTCCGCGGCGACGAGGTCCGCCGACACCGGCGAACCGCTGCCGTCCAGCCATCGCAACTCGTTGGCCAGGGCCAGGGAGGCGGACCGTTCCGCCGGACTCGGCGGAGAATTGGCCGCGGCGGTCTGATCCATCTTGTTGCCGATCCCGGTGCTCACCCATCCCTTCTGGTCGAGGTACATGAAGTCGACCCTGCCCTCAAGCGGATTGTTGAATGCGATCCAATGGTCGCGCACGGTCTGATGCATGGCGCCGGCCTCTCTGCCGCGGAGTCGGGAAATCGGTTTTCAGCGTCTGTCCGCCCCGGTCTGTGTGCAACTCGGCTGCAGGGACCGCTCCATGACCGGACCGGTAACCCCTCACCACATGTGGCCTCGACCTGAGTTGCTCACAAAACCCCATAGGCGTTCACTGAAGTTGAGGTATCTGCCGAGGAGGACGGACCCATGACGGGTGGCAGAGGTGATGACAACCCTGACGTCACGGTCAAGGGATCCTCCTGGTACCAGCGCGTAAATGCTCACGTGGCGCACCTGCAAGGGCAGCTGAACAAGTTCGAAGAACGACGGAAGTCCGGGGGCCGGATTTCTCCCGACGACGCCAGGACCGTGGCCACGGCGAATGCCCACCTCGAGGCGGCCCGGAACACATTGCGGGACTGCTCGAGGTGGCAACGGCTTCTGGGCGCATCGGCGGACAGGGCTTTGGCGAACGTGCACGAGGCCGAAGTCGCCCTGCTCAGAATAGCCCCCGAAGGCGAGCTGCACGACAAGGGCCTGTACGCCCTCTCCCACGCCAAGCTGCACCTCATGCACGACGACGTGCTTCTGCAGCAACTCAGTGCCGCACTGAACAGCCCGCCGCGGAAAATATTCGGCTACAGCCGTCAGCCGAAACCGCTGGATTCGAGCGGCAGGGAATTGGCGGCCCTGACCCTGCACGCCGCCTATCAGGCGGAAGAAGCGGAGAGAGCACGGGTCCGGAGTTTTACGCAGATAGTCGTCATGGCCGCAGGAGCCCTCTGGCTGATAGCCGTTTCCCTGGGCATTTGGGGAGCCCTCGCACCGGATGTCGCAGAGCGAGTGTGCTTCACGAACATGGAGGGGACGCAGGGCGGGGGAAGCATGACCAGGGTCTGCCCTTTGGGAGAGACGCCGAAGGCGGCGAACATCTTCTTCCTCGAGTTCATCGGACTGTTCGCGGCAGCCGTGGCGGGAGCCGTGTCGCTGAAGGGAGTCAGAGGCACTTCCGGGCCCTACCACGTGGCGACAGGACTGATAATCCTGCGGCTCCCCGTCGGAGCGCTGACGGCAGTGGCGGGGATACTTCTGATGAGTGGCGAGTTCCTCCCCGGCCTGACCAACCTCGATACGGCGACGCAGGTGTGTGCGTGGGCCTTCGCCTTCGGAGTCCTGCAGGAGTCCGTCACTCGCGCCGTCGACCGGCAGGGCCAGCATCTGATCGACAACGTCAAGGCGCCGGGAAGCAATGTCGGAGACGCAGAAAAGGAAAAGGAGGAAAAACGCGCACGAGCCCCGGGGCCGGCCAGCAGATAGACGCGGGTGGAAACACCGCGGTGCGAGGGCGGCTTCGCCGCTTGCACTCCTCGGGCGAGAGCCGGAAAATGAAAGACGACAGGCATCCTCTTCAGCAGGATGGCGGTCAGCGAGGCACTGTTGAGCGAGGCGATCAAACTGGCATCTCCCGCCCCTCGATTGTGGCTGCTCGGTCAGTTCCGGCTGGAATTCGGTGCCGAGCACGTCGAGCTCTGCCGGAACGCCCAGCGACTGCTCGCATTCGTCGGACTGCGAGGACGAGTGTCCCGCACGGTACTCGCCGGCCTGTTGTGGCCCGAGGTCACGGAGGAGCATGCCCGCGGCAGTCTGCGTACGACGCTGTGGAAGTTGCCGCGCGGTGATCAACCGCTGATCCGGTGCTGCGGGGACTGGCTCGTGGCCGCGGAAACCCTGCAGGTGGACGTGCACACGTTCACCGAGACGGCACTCGGCGTCGTCCAGGGCTACGGCTCCCCGCCCCCGGGCCGTCTGCCCTTGGGTCTGCTGCGAGGCGAGGACCTGCTGACCGGCTGGGACGAGGACTGGGTGCTGTTGGAGCGTGAACGCCTGCGGCAGTTGCGGCTGCACGCCCTCGACGCGCTGGCAGAGATGCTCGTCAGGCAGGGGAATCCGGCCCTTGCGCTGGAAGCGGCCTGGGCCGGCGTACGGGCCGAGCCGCTGCGGGAGAGCGGCCATCGGGTCGTCGTGTCGGTGCACCTCGCGGAGGGCAACGTCAGCGAGGCGGTCCACCATTACCAGGCGTTCCGCCGGTTGTTGAACGAGGAACTGGGGGTTGAACCGTCCCCTCAGTTCGCCCGGATGCTTCCCGTGCACCGGCAGGACCGCGCACTTCGTGACCGGCCGTGAGCCGGGTCCTCGGGCCGACGACGGCCGGTTGACGCCGTGCTGACACCACGTTCGTAACGTTGGCTTTGGAGGCGCGCCGGCATCGACCGTCGTTCCGCAACCGGGGGACGACGAAGTGCCGGGTCGACATCGACGAGGAGGCCACCATGTCGTGGCGCGTCGCGAACAGCCTGGAAACCCTTCGGCGGCAGCTCGACGCCCGCTTCCCCGGACGCAGCCTCGCCTTCGACGGCGGCATCGGGGACGAGGCCCACTGGGCGCGCGGCAGCGCCAGTGACCACAATCCCTGGTACGGGCCCGGCATCGTCACCGCCCGCGACTTCACCCACGATCCCGCTCACGGTCTCGACATCCAGCAGGTGGCCGACCAACTGCTCGAAACGCGCGACCCGAGGATCAAGTACGTGATCGCCAACGGCCGGATCGCCACCAACCGGAGCTGGCAGTGGGAGCCGTACGACGGTCCCAACCCGCACGACAAGCACTTCCATCTCTCCGTGGTGGCGGATCCGCTCTGCGACGACGCACAGAACTGGAGCGCCCCCGTCCTGGGTGAGACGCCGGACGACGGGGGCGGCGACGGCGTGGTCGGCAACTTCGTCACCTGGGGTACGAGCGTCAACGTACGGGCGGAGCCGCGAGTCGGGGCACCGGTCGTCACGGTGCTGTCGGGGCCGACGCGGGTGCTGGTGCAGTGCCAGACGCACGGCGACACGGTGAACGCCTCCGGCCACACCAACGACGCCTGGTCCTTCGTCCCCGCGCTCGGCGGCTACGTATCCAACATCTTCATCGACCACCCGGACGCCTGGCTTCCGGGCATCGGTGAATGCTGAACCGGCGCGGATCGTGTCCCGACGGCGAAAGCCCCGGCGGCACACCCGCACCGGCCCACCCCGCGGCCCCTTGAAAGCTGCGGCCTCCTGAAAGCGACGAGAGGAGGAGACCGGTCATGGTCGCCCTGTCCAGTGTCCGGTTCGGCATGAAGAACGAGGACGTGCGCACCGTGCAGAAGGCCCTGATCGCCCGGGGCCGCAAGATCCCGGACGGAGCCACCGGGCTCTTCGGCGAACAGACCAGGGCCGCCTACCGTGCCGAACAGATCGCCCAGGGCTTCACGGGATCGGACGCCGACGGTGTGCCCGGCTGCACGTCCCTCACCGCCCTCGGCCGTCACGCCGGCTTCACGGTCGACTGCACGGGCGCCGCTCCCGCCGCCGGGAACGGCGGGATCAGCCTCAGCCAGGTCACGTACCACGACCCCGACGACGACTCCGGTGAGGCGGCCATGCGGCGCTACGCCAAGAAGGCATGCGAACTGACGGGCATGGACCCGCGGTTCGGTGTCCCGGCGCTGACCACCATCACCCGGCGGGAGTCCGTCCACAACCACCCGAGGTTCCGGGTGAACGTGTCGGACGCCAACGCGCGGGGCCGGCTCGCCCCGGACGGCCACCCGCAGAACTGTTCCCGAGGCGCCACGCAGTGCGTCCCGGCGACGTTCGCCGCCTACCACCAGGCGGGCACGGCCACCACACCCTACGACGTGGTCGCGGACATGTGCGCGACGATCAACTACGTGCGCGACCGCTATGACGTGAACCGGTCGGGATCGAACTTCGCCGCCCGCGTACAGCAGGCGGACCCCGACCGGCCCGCCCGCGGATACTAAGGAGACCGCCATGGTCGCACTCTCCAACGTCCAGTTCGGCAAGAAGAACGCGGACGTCCGCACCGTGCAGAAGGCCCTGATCGCCCGGGGCCGCAAGATCCCGGACGGAGCCACCGGGCTCTTCGGCGAACAGACCAGGGCCGCCTACCGTGCCGAACAGATCGCCCAGGGCTTCAAGGGATCGGACGCCGACGGTGTGCCCGGCTGCGCGTCCCTCACCACACTGGGCCGTCACGCCGGCTTCAAGGTCGACTGCAAGGGCGCCCGGCCCGCCGCCGGCCGCGCGGCCCCCCCGAGCAAGGGCCACGTGAAGTCGCCCGTCCCCGGCCACAAGGTCACCTTCGAGTTCTTCTCCCCCGGTCCGTACGCGTGGAAGCCGGACGGTATCGGCCGGCACACCGGCCAGGACTTCGCCGCCCGGTCGGGCACCCCGGTGGTCGCCGTGCGCAACGGCACCATCGCCTGGTCCAACGGCGAGGGCGGCGCGTACGGCCAGTGGATCGGACTGCGTGGGGACAACGGGCACATCTACACCTACTGCCACCTCTCACAGCGGCAGGTGAAGCCGGGCCAGAAGGTGGCCGCGGGCCAGCAGATCGGAAAGGTGGGAAACACAGGAAACTCCACCGGACCACACCTGCACTTCGAGATGTCGAAGGGCCGTGAATGGGCCTACGGCCAAGTCGCCAAGCCCCGCTACTGACGCCGGGCCCCCGGCGATCATGCTGCGCTGGACGGTCCAACCTGGTTTGCACGGACCTGGGGCGAAACTGATCGTGGCCGCATGAACAAACCCAAGGTCGTCGTGCGGCCACCGGACAGCCGCGGCCTGCGCGAGGTCACCATGGGCGGCGAAACGGTAGGAAGCGCCTGGTCACTGCGGGAGTTACGCAAGGTTCTCCGTCGTCTCGGTCACCCCGAGGACGTGGATGTGGAGGACCGGTCGCTCATCATGTGGCTCGGCGGGGACAGCGGGACGTGGCCCGCCCGCACGGGGCGGCGGCGCTGGACCGTCGCGCTCATGACGACGGGGCTGCTGGGCTCGATGGCCCTGCTCGTCGCCGTGGGGATGCCGGATGCGATCGGGGCGCTGACTTTCGCCGGACGCGTCACCGGCTTCCTGTTCGCCTTCGCGGGCGTGGTGCAGGGCGTGGCGGCAGTGGCGGCCCTCGATTACTGGGGGAAGCGAAAGCTGAAATTTTCCGGAGCAGTGATCCTTCTGGGCGCGTTCATCGCGC
Organism: Streptomyces pristinaespiralis; assembly: GCF_001278075.1. Lineage (GTDB taxonomy): Bacteria > Actinomycetota > Actinomycetes > Streptomycetales > Streptomycetaceae > Streptomyces > Streptomyces pristinaespiralis. Next base: position 1,648,528 of record NZ_CP011340.1, read on the forward strand.
TGGTCACCAATGGCCTGCTGCTCTTCATGTGGCTCCAGGAAAGGGAGTACACACCCTATGTGCTGACGTACCTTCCGCTCTGGTGCTGGTCCCTGTGGGCACTCCAACTGCTCATCAGGGAAAAGGCGTGGAGGGGTGTTCCGTATCCTAAGCAGTTCGCGGCCGGAGTGACGGCGACCACGCTTCTGGCCACCTTCAACCTGGCGTATTCCGCGCTCTACCAGCCGACGTCCGCTCCGGTCCTGTTCGACCTGAGCGTAAAGTTCGGGACACCGCACATGGATGCCGGCCGGCCCCTGATCCACCTCCCGGTGACCTTCCGGGCCCAGAATTCAGGAAAGGTACCGGCTTACATCACCAGCGACGGTTACGGGATCTACGGCGTCTCCGCCGAGTACGCGAGCGACGGGAGCGGTCTCCTGGAGTGGAGAAGGAGGATCGACGCCAAGTCGGACGGATCGAGCGTGGGGCGCTACATCAAGGATCCCATTCGGGAGACGATCAGCGCCGCCCCGTTCTACGGACCCGGAAAGTGGCTCGAGCCCGGCGAGCGATACACCCAGGAAAGGGTGATCCAGGTACCCACGTCGGCGAAGTACGACGTGATCGAGGCATACCTGACCATGACCCTCATGAGGAAGGACCGCGGGAGAATCGACGAGGAATTCTCGACCCCTCATCATTCCTGGCGGCCGAAAGAGAAACAGTTCTTCTGCTCCCCCCTTGAATGTGACGACCACATCATCCATCGCGGCAGAGTCCGCCACAACAACAACATGATCAACGTGACTCGCCAGCCCCGATACGTTCTCTCGTACTACGGGTGGAACGGAGCCGGCGGCGAATTCCGGTCGTACATCTTGTCGCACAAGCCCCGCGAAGTCCTCCGCTTCAAGAAAGAGGCGGCGGAAGAGGACGAAACAGAAAGGAAAAGATATGGCGTCGCTCTGGCCGAAACCATGACCGCCATCCCTTTCTCGCAGCTGCTGAACGCCGGCGGTCAGGACAGCACGCGGTAGGTCACGTGCGTGACCAGGCTTGCCGGCCGCGACGTCACCTGCTCCAGTTCCAGCGGCGGGACGCCCTCGAACAGCCGTGTGCCGGCGCCGAGCGTGAGGGGCACGATGTGCAGTCGCAGCTCGTCGACCAGACCGGCGGCGAGGTACTGGTTGATGGTGGTCGCGCCGCCCAGGACCGAGACATCTCCGTCGCCGGCCGCCGCTCGCGCGTGTGACAGTGCCGACGTGATTCCGTCGGTGACGAAGTGGTACGTGGTGCCGCCGTCCATCGGCTGCGGCTCGCGCGCGTGATGGGTGAGCACGAACACGGGCCCGTGGAACGGCGGATCGTCGCCCCACCAGCCGTTCCACCGCCGGTCCCACTCGCCACGCACGGGGCCGAACATGTTGCGGCCCATGATGAACGCGCCGGCTGCGGTCAGCCGGTCGACCTCGGCCCGGTTCTCGTCGGGAGTGTCGAACATCCAGGCGTGCAGCTTGTCGCCCGAGCCGTCGCCGCCGTCGTCGCCGAACGGGCGTTCCTCACTCTGGTGGAGACCGGCCGAGTACCCGTCGGCGGAGACCGTGATGTCGCAGACCACCCCGCCTGTTCGTCTGTTCATCGCCCTCTCCTCCTCGCACATGGGCGGCGAGCGTTGTCGCCTGCGGGCCGTGTGCGGAGCCAGGTTGGCCGACGCCGCCGCGGCCGCGTTGCAGAATGCGCCATACGGGTAAAGAGTGGAAATCGGATCCCTTGTGCACTGTTGAGCTGGAGATGACCTGGGAGCGGGTCCCGCTCTCAAGGGGCCGGTCCGCAACGGACAAGCCGACACCACCGAGAAGCGCATCTGGAACCATCATGGCCATAGTCGCCCGGCGCAACCTCTTCCGCTTGTTCGGGGCATCCGCGCTGGCCGCCTCGCTCGCACTTCCGGCAGGAGTGGTGAGCGCTGCGGAAGCGCCTACCGGCAGCGGTGACACGGCGGCAGCACCCGTGCAGACAACGCCCCCTCCCCCGCAGCCGGACGAACCGCCCCCGCCGCCGGACACGCCCCCGCCACCTCCTCCAGGGACCCCCACGCCTCCCCCGCAGCCGGACGAACCGCCCCCGCCGCCGGACACGCCCCCTCCGGGCGATACGACCACCCCGGGCGACACCGCCCCGCCGGGAGAAACGGACACTGACGGGCCACCAGACCCCGGAGAACCGGAACCGGGCGGAGCGGTGACCGGCGAACTGGCCCAGCAGGGCAAAGAGGTTGAAGCGGCAACCGCGAACCTGGCCGAGGCGGGCAAGAACGTCCCCGAGGAACTCGCGCCCGCCGTGGACAAGCTGACCGCCACGCTCAAGGCGGTGGAGGACCCGAGGACGCCACCGCAGGAGCGGGAAGAGGTCACCGAGATCGCGGAGCACGTGACTTCCGCCCTGGCGCGGATCGCCGACCCTGAAACACCTCGTGAGCTGCGGGAGCAGCTGACGGTGATCGTGCAGCAGGTGGCCTCCGCCCTCGCGGGCAGCCACGACCCGCAGGTGTCGCCCGAGCTGCGGGCCACCACCGTCTCGACGGCGGAGAAGGCGACTTCGGCCCTGGACCTGATGGGCGATCCCGGGACGCCCCCCGAACTCCAGGAGGAGCTGAACCTGATCCTTGAGCCGTTGACCGCCGTACTGGCTCAGGGAAGCGACGGCGTGTCCGGCCGATCAGCGAGTCCGGCGGAAATGCGACGGCTGGCGGGACCGGCGGCGGAAGTGGCCCGGGCGACGGAAATGGTCAGCGACCCGAAGACGCCTCCGCAGCAGCGGAGTGAGCTGGCGAGGGCCACAGCTCAGGCCGCCGCGACGCTGCCCGCGCTGAGTGATCCTGGGGGATCGCAGAGCGATCAGGCGAAAGCTCAGGAGGTCTTTCGTCAGAAGTCCGAAGCGATGAAGAAGGCGCAGGAGAAGGCAGCTTCCGCACGGGGCGTACCGGACGTACCACTCGGCGAGGCGGCCGAAGTGTGCACCAACGCCATATTCGCGACCGTCTCCGATCGTGCTCTCGGCCGGACCCTGCAGAACCTCCTTCCCCCGAAGTGGGAGAACCAAGGGGTTGAAGACTTCTGGAAAGCGCGCGAGAAGGAGGACGACTCGCTCGACGTCATGGCGCAGCTGCAGAACGGAGAGCACACCGATGCGCCGTTCGACGTGGGACAGCTCACCGCGCGTCTCGCCCAACTCGTGCCGGCGAAGAAGCTGTTCGGGCAGCTCGGCATCCCGGGGCTCCATTGTCTGCAGGCCGCTTGGCACCTCGACCGGCAAGGGATCGAGGCAGGGACCTGGGTCGAGATGGCCCAGCAGAAGAAGGGAGCCGCCTAGCGGGCGCCCGACCCGCGTCCGACGAGGCCCAACCGAGTGGATCTGCGGCCCCGGGTTCGCAGAGGCTCGCAGTGATCCCCCCGGTCACTTACGCTCATGACTGAGCGTGACGAGTGCACCACTTTTCGCCATCGTGATTCCGTCCGCCGTTCACGCGCCTCACCGGTCCGACGATCCGGACGATCCCACCCGCTGCCGGTCGGCCGGGCACGGCTCGGCACAAGGAGGAGCTGGTCATGAGTCAGCCGGGTACCGTGGCGCTCACGGTCGAGCATGACGGCTCGGTCCAGGCGATCGCGTTCAGCCCCGACAGCACCCGGTTCGCCAGCGGCGGCAGCGATTCCGTGCTGCGGGTGCGCGGGACCGGCGTCGGTGCGCCGCTGGACGTGCCGTGCGAGGGATCCGTGTCCGCCATCGCGTTCGGTCCGGACGGCGCCGCGCTCGCGGTGGCCGACTTCGAGCAGGTGTTCCTCCGCTCCGGCGCGACCGGGGCGGTGATCTGGCAAGGGCCGCTCGAGCCGGGCAGTTCGGTGAACACGGTGCGATTCGCCCCGGACGGAAAGGTGGTCGCGACCACCGACCAGGTTCTCGTCCTGCTCGACGGTGCGACCGGGGCGACGTCGCGGAAGATCACCGTGGACACGCCCCTAATCGCCGACGTCGACCTCAGCGCGGACGGCACCCGCGTCGTGCTGGCCATCGACGAACGTCACGGTGGCGACCACCGGAACGCCGGGTCCGCGCGGGTGCTGGAGCTGGCCACCGGCGCCGAGATCACGCGGCTGACCCCGGACGACGCGGTGCTCGCTGTCGCGTTCAGCCCGGACGCCTCCCTGGTGCTGTGCTGCGCCGCCGACGACACCACCCGGATGTTCCAGGCGGACGACGGGACGCAGTTGTGGCCGACGGCGGACGACGTCGAAGACCAGGTCACCGCGCCGAACTGCCTGGCGTTCGACCCGAAGGGCAAGTGGACCGTGGTGGGCGGCTCCGACGGGTTCGCCCGGGTGCTGGAAGCGGAGTCGGGGGTGGAGAAGGGCCGGGCGCCGAAGCTGGCCCCCGGTCTCCCCGACCCCGGCCTGGGTGCCGTCACGCATGTGGCCTTCGGACCGAACGGCAAGGTCGCGGCGAGCGCATCCATCGACAACGTGGTGCGCCTGTTCAACCTCGACGGCAAGGAGCGCTACGCGGTGCCCACCGACGAGGTGCTGGCGATGGAGTTCAGCCCGGACGGCCGCTGGCTGGGTATCGGCTCCTTCGGCCGTGCGCTGTTGATCGACAACGGTGAACCCGGGCCCGGGTGACGCGGCATGGACCCGAACGAACTCCTGAGCCAGGTCACAGGCCAACTGCGCGCGCTGGCCCAGAACGCGGTGGAGGGCCTCGTCCGTGAGCTGCCCGAGGAACCGTCGGCCGCCGGCACCGTACTGGCCGGACGGCTGCTCGCGGCGTACGACCGGCTGCCGCCGGGGAACTCGCTGGTGGAACTGGTCCGGGAGATGCTCGGCGACCTGGACGCCGGCTCGCCGGTGCGGCTGCACGGCTGGCGGCGGGCGCCCGGGGCGCCGCTCGGGGTGGCGCTGGTGCTGACCGACCCGTCCGGCGCGGCAGCCGGGCGTGCGGTGCTCGGGGTGACCCCTGGCGGGCCGCTGTTCGACGTGGTGGTCACCCCGGGGGCGGCCCTGTCCATGCCGCCGAAGGCCACGGGTCCGTGGAGTGCGGAGGCGACGATCGCCGCGCCGGGCGGCTGGGACGCCGCGTTCGGTCCGGGTCTGCCGCCCACGCCGCCTGGCGGCACCGCGACGATCCGGTTCCAGCGCACCGGCCGACTGGCCGCCGGTACCGCCGACGGGCCCGGGATCAGCGTCAACGGCATCGCGCTCACCGTGACCGCCGATCCGGGGACGCCGCCGGCCGTCGAGGTGGAGCTGCGCGAACTCGAGGCCGCCATCCTGCCGGCGGCGCTGGCCCGGCTGATCGGCGTCGGCGGGTCCGGCCCGATGGCCGGCGGTCAGGGGCCGGTCACCGTCACCGTCCGCGCGGACCGGGCGGGTGGACTGCGCTTCGCCGGTACGGGGGCGCTTCAGGCCCCGCTGCCGCTGCGCCTGAACGCTCCGGGTGTGCAGACCCGGGGGGCTGCCCTGGAACTGACCCTGGACGGCGGCGAACCACGACTGGCCCTGTCCGTGTCGGTCACGGCGGGCCTTCCGGGACTGCCGTTGCGGGCTTCGCTGGACAGGGCCGGCATCGACCTGCCGGTGGTGCTGTCACCGGCGGCCAGGCCGGGCCTCGATCCGCGGCGACTGCGCGAGCTGTTCCCCGACGGCATCGGCACCGAACTGAACCTGCCGCCGGTGTCCGGCGGCGGCGTGGTGCGGCGCACCCCCGACCAGGGCTACGCCGGGCTGATCTCGATCGACCTGAGTGTGCTGCGACTGCAGGCCGTCGCCCTGTTCCGGCCGCCGGTCGCGGGCGCCCCGACCAGTTTCCTGGTGCTGCTCTCCGCCACGTTCCCCGCTCCCGGCATCCAGTTGGGTCTGGGGTTCGCCCTGGACGCGGTCGGCGGGCTGGTCGGCGTCAACCGGCGCGTGGACGTCACCGCGCTGCAGCGGCTGGTGTGCGACGGCGACGCCGACCGGGTGATGTTCCCGGACCGGGCGGTGGAACGCGCCGGGGAGATCATCGAGTCGCTGGCCTCGGTCTTCCCGGTGGCGTCGGGCCGGGTGCTGGTAGGGCCGATGGTGCGCATCACCTGGGGCGGTCGGATGGTGTCGCTGTCCGGCGCACTGATCCTGGAACTGCCCGCACCGGTGCGGGCGATGCTGGTGGGGCGGCTCCTGGTCGGCCTGCCCGACCCGGTGGTGCCGCTGATCCGGCTGCAGGCCACCGTGCTCGGCCGGATCGACACGGCCGTCCCCGAATTCGAGCTGCTGGTGTCGCTGGCCGGGTCCTGGATCGTCGGACTGGCCGTGCGTGGCGAGATGTACCTGCTGGTGCGCGGCGGCCGGCAGCCGGAGTTCGTCATGTCCGCCGGCGGCTTCCACCCCCGCTACACCCGTCCCGCCGGGGTGCCCGCGCTGCGACGGCTCCAGGTGGACCTGGCCCCGGGCAACGGCTTCGGGCTGCGCATGGAGGCCTACTTCGCGGTCACGTCCAACGCGGTCATGTTCGGCGGCCAGGTGCAGCTGGAGGCGATGATCGCCGGCTGCGGGGTGCAGGGCTGGCTCGGACTGGACGCGCTGTTCGTCTTCGACCCGGTGTTCGCGTTCGCGGTGCACGTACGGGCCGGGGTGGCGGTCCGCGCCTTCGGCCGCCGGCTGGCGAGCGTCGGCCTGGACTTCACCCTGGAGGGCCCGGCGCCTTGGCACGCGTTCGGCACGGGCAGCATCTCGGTGCTGTTCTGGGACGTCGAGCTCGACTTCGACATCCGCTGGGGCTCCCCGCCGGCGGTCCCGCCGCGGGCGGGGCGCGATCCGCTGGAGCCGCTGCGTACCGCCGTCGGTCGGGCGAAGGCGTGGGTGGCGGAACGGCCGGCTGCCGAACGCACGGCGCTCGCGTTCACCCCCGCGGCGGTCGAGAAGCTGGCCAAGGGCGACATCGTGCACCCGGACGCGACCCTGCGGGTCAGTCAGGAGGTGCTCCCGCTGGGCGTGCCGATCTCCCGTTTCGAGCGTCGGCCGGTACCGGTGCAGAAATGGACGATCAAGGAGGTCACGCTCGGGACGCCGCAGCCCGCCGACGGTCTTCCCTCGCTGCCCGAGCGGTTCGTGCCCGGCGAATTCTTCGACCTGACCGAGGACCAGCAGCTCACCGAGCCCGCGTTCGTCCGCCACGCCGGCGGGGTGCGGGTGGGCACCGACGGCGCCCGGCTCGGCGCCGGTCACCGGGTCGACGACGGCTACGAGACCGGCTACGAGCCGCCCCTGCCGTCGCGGGAGTTCTCCCCTTGGCCGGGGCTCTTCCGCCGCGAGGCGGTGTACGCGCTCAGCGCCGCCGAGCGGCTGGAGCGGTGGCGCACACCCGAGGCGGCCGTCCGGGTACGCCCACCCACGATGAGCGTGGTCGCCGCCGACGACCTGCACCCCATGCTCGCGGACGTCTCCCTCGTCAACGCGACCGCGGACGCCTGGCAGGCGGTACGGGCGCAGCTCGGCGACCCGTCCGCGCCCGTTCAGCTCGTCGAGAGCTGGGAGCAGCGCACATGAGTCTCCTGTTGGGCACCGCAATGGTGAAGCGCCGGAGAGGCACGTCAGGGTCGCACGGCCCGAGCTGGAGCGATGCATGAGCACTCGATGGTTCTTCTCCTGCGCGCAGGTCGGTGCGGCGGCCGCGGCGTCGGGCCAGGCGCTGCAGACGTCGGTGCTGTTCGCCCGTGAGATCGGCGGCGAGGACAAGCGGGAGACGGCGGCGGGACCGACGCTGTCGCTGGTCGGGCCGGGGGACGTCCTCGGCTTCGACCGGGCGGTGGTGCTGCGCGAGGAGCCGCGGCCCGGCTCGGCCCCGGCGGCGGAGAACGTGCTGGCCGGCGTCGAGCTGGCGCACGCCGACCTGCCGTGGCTGCTCTCGCCGGGGCAGGCCACGACACCGTCCGGGCCGACCCCGCTGCCGTGGATCTCGTTGATCGTGCTGGCCGAGGACGAGGCGGCCCCGCCGCGCGCCGCCGGTCCGCTGCCGGTGCTCACCGCCCCGGTCGCCGCGCTGCCCCCGCCGGCCGAGCGCTGGGCCTGGGCGCACGTGGAGGCCCGCCTACCGGACAGCGTCACCGACCTCGCCGCCGCGCAGCAGCTGGCCATGCAGGGGGTGCGCAACCACTCGGCCGACGTCGTCGCTCGGCTGTTGTGTCCCCGCAAGCTGGAGCCGGACCGTGGATGGATCGCCGCGGTGGTGCCGGCCACCGCGGCCGGCCGGGCCGCCGGCCTGAACACGCCGCTGGTCGGGCCGGGTACGGCGGACGCCTGGCCTGCCGGCGACGGCGCCACTGTCGACCTGCCCGTCTACCACTGGTGGACCTTCCGCACCGCCGCGGCGGGCACGTTCGAGGAGCTGGCCCGTCGGCTGCGCTTCCGGCCGGCCGCCGAGGCCGGACTCGGCACCAGGACCATCGACGTGGGGCGGCCGTGGCCCGCCGAACAGGAAACCGGGCCGGCGAGTGTGGCGCTGGACGGAGCGTTGCGGGTGCCGGGGACGGCGGCGCCCGAGGTGTGGTCCGACACCGCCGCACAGGACCGGTTCCGGGCCCTGGCCCGGATGCGTCTGGACGCTCCCGCCCTGCGCCGCACCGAGACCGGATCCCCGGTCGAGGACCGGGACACCGCCGCTGTCGCCCCGCCGCTCTACGGCAGCCACCACACCGGCCAACAGACCGTGCCCGACGACCCGAACAGTTGGATGAGCACGCTCAACCTCGAGGTCCGCCGCCGGGTGGCCGCGGCGCTCGGCGCCCGCTATGTGCAGCTGGAGCAGGAGTTCCTGATGGCCAGGGCCTGGGAGCAGGTCGGCGAGATCCGGCAGGCGAACCGGCTGCTGGCCGTCGGGGAACTCGCCGCGGCCGCTGCCGAGCAGGCCCAGAGCAAGCACCTCGCGCCGCTGGACGTGGCCGACCTGGTCACCGTGATGGCGCCGGTGAGCAACCGGATGCCGCTGTCCGACGCCGTCGCTGGGCCCGTCGGAGCCCCGACCACACTGGCCACCATGCTCGCCGCGTCCCCCGTGCCGACCGGGGCGGCCGACACCTCCTTCGTACGGCTGACCCGCCGCAGTGGTGCGCTGGCCCGCCGCGCCGGGCGCGTCGCGACCGGCGGGGCCACCGTCGCCGGGGGACCCAGGCCGGTCATCGAGGAGCGGCTGAGCGAAATGGGACTGGTCGGAGCGGAAGCGCCCGAGGCCGGCCTGCCGGGCGAACTGCGCGCCGGTGTCGGCCCGCAGCGTCTGCAGCTCCTGCGGATGACCGACCGCATCCCCGCCGGCTTCTGGGCGCGGCGCAGCGAGAGCGAGGCCCGCCCGCTGCGGCCGATCATGGCGCACCCGAAGTTCACCGTTCCGATCGCCGAGGAACTGCTGGCCCGCTGGCCCGAGTGGGCGGTACCCGGGATCGGCGCGCTGCCGCCGGACTCGGTGACGCTGCTGGAGACCAATCCGGAGTTCGCCGCCGCCCTGCTCGTCGGGCTCAACCACGAGTTCAACCGGGAGCTGCTGTGGCGGGAGTTCCCCACCGACCAGCGCGGTACCCCGTTCGCCCGGTTCTGGCCCGGCGACGAAGCGGACGTCGACGAGATCGCCCGCTGGCCGCTGGACGCCCCGCTGGGCAGCGGACTGCGTACCGGCGGCGAGGGACACCTGGTCCTGCTCGTGCGCGGTGAACTGCTGCGCCGGTTCCCGGGCACCGCGCTGCTCGCGGTACGCGGCGAGGAGGGCAGGCTGCCCGCCGCGTTCGGCGGGTTGCCGGGCACCCCGCTGGCCCTGGACGAGTCCACCGTGCTCTACCTGTTCGCCGGTATCGACGAGCAACGGGCCCGCGCCGAGGACTGGTTCTTCGTGTTCCGCGAACCGATGCGCGGCACCCAGTTCGGTTTCGACTCCGGTCCGCCCGTCCCGCTGAAGACCTGGGCCGACCTCACCTGGAGCGGTGTCACCCTGGACGCCGCCAGGTGCGTCCGGCTCGCCCCGGCACCCGCCGTACCGGGCGAATTGCCGCCGGCCGATCCGCCGGTGTGGGGCCGCGACGCGGCCGACATGGCCCGTATCACCTTCCAACAGCCGTTCCAACTGGCCTTCAGGGCCACCACCTTGCTGGGCGGCTGATCACCGTGTCGAGGACAGGAGCACCCCGGACATGACCGACGCGTTCGCCGCCCGCGCGCAGTTGGACCGGGCACGCGCAGAGGCGGACACCGCGCAGGCCCGCGCGGACGAGCAACTGGCCGTGGTGCGGCGGCTCCAGGCCGCCGTCCAGGCCGGCGACGAGCGCGCCACACCCGACATGCTCGCCGCCGCGGAGGCAGCCCAGGCGGAGTCGCAGCGCACGGCCGACCAGCTGAACGGTTCCGTCGGCAGCGCCGCGGAGGAACTGGCGCAGACCCTGGCCGCCGGCGCCGCGCTGTTCCCCGACGACAACACCGCCCCGATCGCGCTCCTGCCGGTGCGGCTGGAGACCATCTGGTGGGAGCCGGGCACGCTTCGGGTGCGCATCTACCCGGACGACATCCTGCTCTCGCAGTTCGACCCGGAGCTCACCCCCGCGGAGGCCGCCGCGGGCACCGAGTACTGGCAGGGTCCGAGCCCCGAAGCCTGGCAGAAGGTGCTCACACTGCTGCGCCCGGCACGCGCCGCCTGGGCGGTCCGCGCCTGCCGCCCCGGCGCCCCGCCGCCCGCGCTGCGTCCCGACGACCCGAACGAACACCGGCGGCGGGTGGTCGCGATGCCCGGGCGCTGGCGTTTCGTCGGGCTGGTCGACGGCCGGGTCGCGGTGGACAAGCTCGGCCGTCCGGTGCCCGACCCGCTGCCGATCAGCATGCTCCGCACCGAAGAGGAGGGCTGGGAAACCGACTGGTTCGAGGCGGTCAAGGCCGGCATGGGTGTCGAGCTGACCTTCACCGACGGCACCGATCACCTGGACGAGCTGCTGGTCGTCGGGGTGCGCGACGACTCGGCGGCGGACGGTGCCGCCCGGTTGCGCGACCTGCTGCACGGCCACAGATTCGGCGGCGGGCTCGGCTTGCTGACGGCCGGTACCCCCACCAACAACACCCCGCGCGCCCGGTCCGGCTGGTCCTCTGCCCCGGCCTACCCCGGGCCGGACCCGGACCCGGAGCCGCCGGCAGGGCAGCCGCAGGTCGCCGACGCGCTGGCCGGCGCGCTCGGCCTGCCGGACGCCGGTTTCCTGCGCGGCTGTTCCGGCGCGAGCGACGCGGAGCCGTCGGCCGTCGCCGCGTTGACCCTGCTCACCTGGCCCACGCTGGGCCAGGGCTTCGCCGAGGCCGCGGTGTCCCAGCTGGACCTGGGCACCCGGGGGGTCCGGGCGTCCGGCCCCGCCGGGCCGTGGCGCGCGGTCCGGGACCATCTCGCCGAGCACGTCCGCAGTCGCGGACCGCTGCCGATGCTGCGGGTCGGCCGCCAGCCGTACGGAGTGCTGCCCGCGACGGCACTGGGCGACTGGCGCGCCCGGCGGGAGAACGACGCGGACGCGCTGCTCGCGCCCTGGCTGCTGCGACTGCGGGAACGCTGGCGCGCGGTGCTGGACACCGAGGAGTCCATCCCCGGCGTGCGGCCCGACCGGCCGGTCGACCAGGTCGCCGTGGACGCGTTGCAGCGGCTGCCGGTGGCAACGGGCCTGGCCATGCGCCGACTGGACGGCCCCGGGTTCGCCGTGCCGAAGACTCCGCGCGACCAGCCTCCCGCCGAGCCGGGCCTGCCCGGCCTGCCTCCTGACGGCGTACTGCGCTGGACCACGGGCTCCGACGGCTGGACCGATCTCGGCTGGGGCCTGGACGAGGCGACCGGTGTCCCGGCGTTCGTGTCCCGGCTCGCCCCGGACCCGGTCGGCTTCCCGGCGCGGGCGTCGGCCACCGCGGACTACCTGGCCGCGGTACGCGCCTTCCTGGCCGGCGAGCTGGACGCCGAGGGCTACGACCGCGCCTGGCCGGTGGAGCTGTCCTCCGGCCGGGAGACCCCGCCTCGGCCCAGCACGTTCTTCGACCTCCCGACCGTCGGCGGCGGCGAGACGCCGGACGAGGGCGGCGGGCCGACCGACGAGGGCGCGCCGCCGCCGGAGGACGGTGCCACGCCACCCGGGGACGAGGCACCGCCGCCCGAGGACAGTGCCACGCCGCCCGGGGAAGGCGCTCCGCCGCCCGAGGACGACGGGGCACCGCCGGAGTCCTCGCCGGAGGAGCCGCCGGATGCCAGTGGGGTCCTCGACGCGCTGCTGTTCCTGCCCAACTGGGCCTTCCTCGACCAGGGTGAGGACGATCCGCTTCGCCAGGCGCTGGCCGCCACCGGCGACGTGGACCAGCTCGTGGCCGACGTGCTGGAGGGGCTGTCCGAGAGCGAGCGCGCGGAAAGGGTCGCTGCCGCCACCCGAGCCACGGCCGCGCTCCCCCGGCTGGAGCAGGCGCTGCGGGCACTCGCCGCCGTACCGACGACCCGCCTGCCCGAGCTGCTGCTGGAGGTCGTCGACGTCCACGCGCACCGGCTGGACGCCTGGATCACCTCACTGGCGTCGCGGCGGCTGGCCGAGCTGCGGGCATCCGGGGCCGGCGGGGTCCGGTACGGCTGCTACGGCTGGGTGGAGGAGCTGCGGCCGGCGGTGCCGAGGGAGCAGGTCGAGATCGAGGTGGACGACGAGGCCACCACGGCCGAGGTCGCCGGGCAGGACGGCTACATCCACGCACCGTCGCTGCAGCACGCGGCAACCGCGGCCGTGCTGCGCTCGGGCTTCCTCGGCCACCCCGGCGAGCAGACCTACGCGGTCGGCCTCACCTCCCGTCGCGCCCGGATCGCCCGCCTCCTGCTCGGCGGCGTACGCCAGGGTCAGAACCTGGGCTCCCTGCTGGGTTACCGGTTCGAGCGGGCACTGCACGATGCGCAGCTGGACCACCTCGTCGAACGGTTCCGGCGACAGTTCCCGCTCCCGGTCGTGCCCGACCCCGAAGGGGAGGAGGCCGACGCGCGGTTGTGGGCGCGCAGCGCGGAGGCCGTCTCCGCGCGCAATGTCGTCGACGGGATGGCCCTGGTGCGTGCGGGTGCCGGCGCGGCCGATCTGTCCAGTGTCATCGACGGCGCGCCGGTGGTGCCGCAGGCCGACCGGGGAGCGGTGGAACCGCTGCTGCACGACCTCGCCGACGCGCTGGACGCGGTGGGCGACCTGGTGCTGGCCGAGAGCGTCCACCAGCTGGTCGGAGGGAACCCGATCCGTGCGGGGCTGACCGCCGACACCCTGGGCCGCGGCGAGGACGTGCCGGACACGTTCCAGGTGCTGCGCACACCGCGCCGGGCCCGCGCAGTGACCCAACGAGTGGCCGCGGTCCTGCCGTCCGTACCGGCCGGGCCGACCGGTTGGCCGGCCGACCCGGTCGCCGCGCTGCAGCCGGCGGTGGAGGCGTGGGTCGCGCACCTGCTCGGACCGGCGGCGGGCTGGAGTCTGGCCGGCGTGCTGGGCGGGCCCGGGGCGGACCCGGGCGGCGGCCAGGAGCGCGGGCCCGACGAACAGGGCGGCGGCCTGGCGTTCGACATCACCGCCGACCGGCTCGGGCTGGGCGCGCTGAGCACGGTGCTGGAAGCGGGCGGCGGCGAGCAACCCCGGCTGCGCCGCGCGGTCCTGGACGCCCAGGGCGCGGCGCCGGACACCCCGGTCACCTTCACCGGCCTGGGCTGGACCGGTCTGCGCGGCAGGGCGGTCCGGATCCGTTCCCTGCTGGCCACCGCACAGCCGCTGCTGCCGGCGCACCTGTCGGAGAGCCCCGGCGGGCAGCCGGTCGAGATCACCGATCTGCAGCGTCGGCTGGCGCAGTTCGCGGCCGACCCGCTGGTCGCCGCGCACCCCGGCGCGGCGGCGCTCGCCGCCCTTGCCTCCGAGCCGGCCGGACCGGGCGGGGCCGACAGTTGGCTGTCCCGGGCACGGACGGCGCTCGCAGAGGTGCTGGGTGCGGACGTGCCGCTGCTGCCCGCGCTCGGCCGAGCGGCGCCGGCCGGCCGGCCCGAGGTGCCCGGCGCCGACGTGGAGGACTGGCTCCGGCGCAACGCGGCGGTGCGGCCGGTGGTCCGGGCCCTGCACGAGACGCTGATGCTGGCCGGGGCCCGGGCCGGACGGGTCGAACGGCTGCGCGCGGCACAGGATCCGCCCGGCGAGGCGGACCTCTGGATCGGCGGCACCTTCCCTGCCGGGCGTCGCCCGCGGGCCACCACGCACCTGGTCTGGCACGCCCCGGCCGACGCCGCGCCCGACGCGGCCGTGACCGGTCTGCTGCTCGACGAATGGATCGAGCTGCTGCCCGGTCCGGACGCGTTGCGCCTGCCTGCCGAACCCGCGCCGGCGGCGGGGGCGCCGCCGCAACCACCGGCCGAGACACCGCCGGAGACCGAGCTCACGGGCGTCGCGTTCCACTACGACCGGCCCGACGCCAAGGCCCCGCACAACGTGCTCATCGCCGTCCCCCCGGACCTGGATCGCGGCTGGACCTCCGACGGCCTGGTCCAGGTGCTCCGGGAGACCCTGGAACTGGCCAAGCTGCGGGCCGTCGATCTCGCCGACCTGCCGATGCTGGACGATCTGGTCCCCGCCGTCCGGATCTCCCCGCAGGGCGCGACCGGGCAGGCGCTGTCCAGGATCGAGACCCGCCGGCCGAACACCGACCCGGAGGGGCCGTTCCGTCTGGAGCCCGGGCACCGCACGGGCGACGTCGAATCCGGCCTGGCCGCGCGGGTGCACGACCCGCTCTGGCTGCTCACCCGGCAGTGGCAGTTCGGGGAGTTCGCCGCCCAGGACGCCGGCTCCCCCGCGGTGGTCCGGATGACGGGCGGCAGTGCGCCGGTCGACGCCTGGCGGCCGTCCGGGGCCGTGGACTGGGTGCCCTACGCCCCCCGCCTCGGGCCGCTCGACGTCCAGGTCGAGGACGAGCCGGTCCAGGTCGACGAGCGGCTGCGCGCCGAGGGCGGCGCCGCGCTGCTGCGGATGGCCGACGACGCCGGGGTGCTCACCGCCGCCGTCGCGGCGCTGGCTCCGCATCGGCTGCCGGCCGGCGAGCTGGACACGAGTCTGGTCGGCCTGCTCGAAGGCCGGGTGCCCGACGCGGTGTCGGTGGCGGCAGCGCTGGACGCGGGCACGTTCGCCGGCGGACCGGACCCGAAGCTGGGCGAGGTGGCCGCCCGCTGGCGGCGCTGGTGGGGCGGGCGACTGGCCGAGCGCGGCCTGGACTGCTTCGACCCGCACCGGTTCGAGCACGCCGCCGAGCTGTCCGCCGGCGGCACGGTGCTGCGCGCGGAGGAGTACCAGGGGGACGGCCTGGACTGGTACGCCCTGGACGTGGACCCGGAACCCGAGCACCCGGCCGCGCCGCCGGGACCGCGGCACACGTTCACCGACGAGGGTCTGCCTTCGACGGTGCGCTACGGCGGGCTGCCCGCCGACCGGTTCTGGGAGATGGAGGACGCGCGGGTCGACCTGGGCTCGGTGGACGTGTCCACGCTGGACACCGGCCGGCTGCTGCTGATCTCGTTCGCGACGGTCTACGGCAACGACTGGTTCCTGACGCCGCTGGAGGTACCGACCGGTTCGCTGACGGTGCTGGACCGGCTGCTCGTACGCGACGTGTTCGGCCGCCACCACCTGGTCGGACGAGCCGGCCGGGACGACCCGTCCTGGTCGATGTTCAGCCTGCACAGTCCCGACCCGGACCACCCGGCGGCGTCCGGGCTGCTGGTGCTGCCCACCGAACGCGGTCAGGTGGGCGAGGTGCTCGAGCAGGTGACGCTGTCCCGCGACGAGCTGGCGAACACACTCTGGGCCGTACAGCACCGCTACACGGACGGCCGGGGCGAACTGATCGACCGCCGGGACCGGTGGGCGCGCACGGCGGCGCCCGAGCCGGTCACGGCCGGCGGGCCGCCCGCGTACGGGGTGCAGACCCTGGTGCCGGACAACTGGTTCCCGCTGGTCCCGGAGGAGGTCCGGACCGCGATGATCCGGTTCCGGCTGGTGGGGCTGACCGGTCCCGGCGTCGACTCCCGCCCGGAGGGTCTGCTCATCACCCCCGGGCTGTGGGTGTACGAGGAGGAGGTGCCGCGCGACGGGGTGATCGTGACACGCCGCCCGGTGCTCGCCCGCTGGTCCGACGGCTCCTGGCACAGCTGGGTGCGCAGGCAGAAGGCGCCCGGCACCGGAGAGAGCTCCAGCGGGCTCGCCTTCGACACCGTCCGACCCACCGAACCGTGGCCCTCATGAGGAGCCGAGGGCGCTCGCCGGAGGCGGGCCGCCGGACAGCCCGGCGGGCTCCTACGGGTTGGCCGTGGAGACGACGTACACCCAGGGGCGGTCCGGTTCGGTCAGGTCGACCGTGATGTCCTTGCTCGGCCGCGGGTCCTTCTGGGTGTGGACGGTGCCGGCCCAGGCACGGCCCTTCAGCTTGAAGTTCCAGCCGACCACGGCGGAGTCCCGGTCGCTGATGGTGACCTTGCCGTTCTCGAGGGCGGCGCGGCTCGTCCCGGCGCCCTTCAGGAAGGTGTCGAGGCCCTTCGGCGAGGTGCGGAACTGGACGTACAGCCGGCTGGTCTTCCAGTTGCTGGTCTCGAAGTAGGAGACCCGCGTGGCGCCTTCGGGGACCGGCACCTCGAAGATGCGGCGCTTCATGATCGAGGGCCAGAAGTCGCGCAGGCCCTGGGCGGCGGACTCCGCCTCCTTGTCACGGCCGCTGGCGCGGCTCTGCCCGGCGGAGATCGCGAGGTAGCCGGCCGGGATGCCGATGAGCAGCACGATGACGATCGCGGTGATCCAGCGGCGCACGATCATGTGGCGCCGGCCCTCGGGGGTCGGCGGGGTCGGCTGCGGCGTGGGCTGGCGGGTGGTCAGCGTTGTCATGACGGCGGTTCCTGGGTGGGGCGTACAGAGCTCGGGTTGCGCAGGGCCTGGGCGTAGCGCTCGTAGCGTTCGTGGCGTTCCACACGGCGGCGGTTGGTCCGGCGGAAGCGCCGGGCCACCAGCCGGGCGAGGTCGGCCGCGCCGACCATACCCGCTTCGGGGCCGAGCTGGGCCTTGGCGATCCGGGCCTCCGGGCGGTAGCCGCGGCCGGTCAGATGACGGCGGAACGCGTCCCTCGCGGGGCCGATCAGCAGGTCGTCGGCGGCGCTGACGCCGCCGCCGATGACGAAGCACGACGGGTCGAGGGCGGCGGCGAGGTTGGCGATGCCGACACCGAGCCACTGCCCGATGTCCTGGAACAGCTCGACGCACATCGCGTCGCCCTCGCGGGCCAGCTCGGTGATGAGCGGCCCGGTGATGTCGCCGACGTTGCCGCCGACCCGGTCGATGATGCTGTAGGCGACCGGCGAGTCGGCGGCGGCCAGCTCGCGGGCCTCACGGACCAGGGCGTTGCCGGAGCTGTACTGCTCCCAGCAGCCGCGGTTGCCGCACGGGCAGCGGTGGCCGCCGGGCACGACCTGCATATGGCCGAACTCGCCGGCGACGCCGAACTTGCCGCGCTTGACCTGTCCGTCCTCGAGGATCGCCCCGCCGATGCCGGTGCCGAGCGTGATCATGACGATGTGGTCCTCGCCACGCCCGGCCCCGAAGCGCCACTCCGCCCAGGCGGCGGTGTTGGCGTCGTTGTCGACCAGTACGGGGACGGCGAGGCGGGCGGTCAGGGCGTCGCGCAGGGGCTCGTTCCGCCAGGCGAGGTGAGGTGCGAAGAGCACCTTGGAACGGTCCGCGTCGACCCAGCCGGCCGCGCCGATGCCCACGGCGTGCACATCGTGCCGGTCGGAGAGGTCGAGCACCAGCTCGCAGATGGTGTCCTCGACGACCTTGGGGCTCTTGGACTTGTCGGGGGTCTCGGTGCGGATCTTCTCGAGGATGATCCCGTCGGCGTCGACGACGCCGGCCATCACCTTGGTGCCGCCGATGTCGATGCCGACCGTGGGTACGCGGGGCGCGGTGAGGTGCGAGCGCCGCTCGCGCGTGCCGACCGTCTTGAGGACGGTGGCGCGTGCGGTGCCTCTGTTCGTGAAGTCGCGGTACGTACTCAAGTCGTCCCTGCGGGGTCGTGGTGGCCGGTCGGGGCCCGGGGCGGGTCGGTCCAGGAGGTCCGGGCGGGCGGTGGCCCGCCTCCTCGATGCTAGTCGGCGTACGGGCCCGTCCCCGAACCCGCGCGTCAGTCGGTGGGCCGCTCCTTGCCGGAGGGATGGCCGCCGAGGTGGGTGGGCGCCGGGGCGCGCTCCAGCTCGTGGCGGAGGTCCTCCAGCTCGCTGCCGCCCGCCATCTGCCGGGTGAGTTCGTCGAGTGTGACGGTCTGCTTGGTGTGGCTCGCCGACATGACACCGCGCTTGAGAAGCACGAATCGGTCGCCGACCAGATAGGCGTGGTGGGGGTTGTGGGTGATGAGCACCACGCCCAGACCCGCGTCGCGGGCCGCGGCCACATACTTCAGCACCACGCCGGACTGCTTCACACCCAGCGCCGCCGTCGGCTCGTCCAGCACCAGCACCTTGGCGCCGAAGTAGACGGCTCGGGCGATGGCCACGCACTGCCGCTCGCCGCCGGACAGCGTCCCGATGGGCTGGTCGACGTCACGCAGGTCGATACCCATCCGCAGCAGCTCGGCGCGGGTGGTCCGCCGCATCGTCTCCACGTCGAGGCGCTTGAAGGGGCCCTTGCCGCGGGTCGGCTCGGAGCCGAGGAAGAAGTTGCGCCAGACCGGCATCAGCGGGACGACCGCCAGATCCTGGTAGACGGTGGCGATCCCCCGGTCCAGCGCCTCGCGGGGGCTCGCGAGGGAGGTCTCCTCGCCCTCGATGCGCAGGGTGCCGGTGTCGTGCCTGTGCAGTCCCGCGATGATCTTGATCAGGGTCGACTTGCCGGCGCCGTTGTCACCGAGGACGCAGGTGATCTCACCGGCGTGGCACTCGAGGGAGACGCCTTCGAGGGCCCGGATGTTGCCGTAGTACTTGCTGACGTCGTCGAGCTCCACAAGGGCACTCATCAGGTCGTCGCCTCCGCACGCTTGCGTACCCATGCGTTGAGCAGGGTGGCCAGGAGGAGCATCGCTCCGAGGAAGAACTTGAACCAGTCCGGGTTCCACTCCGCGTAGACGATGCCCTTGCTGGTCATGCCGAAGATCAGCGCTCCGACGGCCGAGCCGATCGCCGAGCCGTAGCCGCCGGTGATCAGACAGCCGCCGATGACCGCGGCGATGATGTACGTCAGCTCGTTGCCGACGCCCTCGCCGGACTGCACCACGTCGAACGAGAACAGCAGGTGCTGGCCGGAGACCCAGGCGGCGAAGGCCACCCCCATGTACAGAAGGATCTTGGTCCGCTTGACCGGGACGCCCACCGCGCGGGCCGCGTCGGCGCCGCCGCCCACCGCGAAGATCCAGTTGCCGAATCGGGTCCGGAGCAGGATCCAGGTGGCCAGCGCGATCAGCACGATCCACCAGACGATGGTCGCCTTGACCGTGGTGTCGCCCACCGTGAACTCGCCGAAGACGCTCTTGGCGGACGGGAAGCCCTCCATGTCGCCGATGGACTTGGTCGAGACCGTGCCGCTGATGAGTTTGGTGAGGCCGAGGTTGAGGCCCGTCAGCATCAGGAACGTGCCGAGCGTGATGATGAAGCTGGGGAGCTTCGTGCGGGTGAGCATCAGGCCGTTGAAGGCGCCGAGCCCGAGGGTGACCAGCAGGGAGACCAGGGCCCCGACCCAGACGTTGGCGGTCATCTGGTAGCTGAACATCGAGGAGATCAGCGCGGAGCTGGTCACCATGACACCGGCGGAGAGGTCGAACTCCCCGCCGATCATCAGCAGCGCGACCGGCACGGCCATGATGCCGAGGGTCGAGGCCGCGTACAGCACGGTGGCGAGGCTGGACGTCCGCAGGAAGGCGTCCGCGACGACGGAGAAGAAGACGAAGACGGCCACGGCGCCCACGACCGAGCCCAGCTCGGGGCGGCCCATCAGCTTGCGCAGCGGTGATGTGCGCAGCAGCCGCTCGTCCGCCTTGTCCGGCGCCTTGTCGGGTGTGGCCGGTGGTGCGCTCGTGCTCATCGGGTCCCCCGCTCCGTGAATTCCTCGAGTTCGGCGGCGTCCTTCTCGGTGATGATCTGGGGTCCGGTCAGGACGGGCCGCCCTCCGCCGAGGACGTCGGCGTTGTACTTGTAGAGCCACAGCAGGTCCACCGCCTGGTAGCCCTGGAGGTAGGGCTGCTGGTCGACCGCGAAGCCGAGCGTGCCCTCCTGAAGCGCCTTCGCCACCTTGGGATTGAGGTCGAAGGTGTCGATCTCGGCCTTGGACCCGGCGGTCTTCCTGGCCTGGACGGCGGCGTCCGCGAAGGGCGCGCCGAGGGTGACGACGGAGTCGATGGACCGGTCGGCCTGGAGCTTCGCCTCGATGGAGGCCTGGACGTCGGGCATGTTGGTGCCGTCGACGTACAGGTTCTGCATGTCGCCGCCGAAGGTCTTCTTCGCGCCCGCGCAGCGCTGCTCGTGGCCCACGTTGCCCTGCTCGTGCAGGACGCACAGGGCCTTCTTCTTGCCGCGCGCGTCCAGCTCGTCGCCGACGGCCTCGCCGGCGATCGTCTCGTCCTGGCCGATGTGGGTGAGGGCTCCGTACGCCTTGGACTGCTTGGAGCCCGAGTTCACCGTGATCACGGGGATGCCGGCCTTGCGGGCCTTGGCGACGACGGCCTTCATCGCGTCGGGCTTGGCGAGCGTGACGATCAGCGCGTCGACCTCCTTGGAGATGTAGGAGTCGACGAGCTGCGCCTGCTGCTGTCCCTCGTCGCTGTGGGCGTAGAGGAAGTTGATGTTGTCCTTGGCGGCCGCCTGCTCGGCACCGCTCTGGACGATGTCCCAGAACGTGTCGCCGTCGCCCGAGTGGGTGACCATCGCGAACGTCCAGCGCGGCGTGTTCACCGCGGCCTTCCCGGCCGCGGCCTGGGCCTTGCGGGCGTCCTCCGCCCGCTTGCCGCCGGTGCTGCTGCATCCCGCGAGGGACACTCCGAGTACCGCCGCCAGCACCGCGCCGAGCGCGCGTACCCCTGTCCTTGCCCTTGCCACGACGTGGTGCCCTTCTTGCCGTACTCGCTGTCCTGCCTGCTGCGGCCGGCCCCGGGACGGACCCGGCCGGCCGCCCAAGTATCGGTCATCGCTGGTCGCGGGGTCGGCAGCGGGGGCGGACAGGCGGCTGCGGCGGCCGCATCGAGCGCGTTCACCGCGTGCCGTCGGCCGTGAGCTTCTCGAGGGCGGGGACGTCCTTCTCCGTGACCAGGGCGGGGCCGGTGAGGATCGGCTTGCCGCCGCCGATCACATTGCCGTTGACCTTGTTGAGCCACAGCTCGTCGACCGCGAGATAGCCCTGGAGGTAGGGCTGCTGGTCGACCGCGAAGGCGATCTCCTTGGCCTTGAGGCGGGCGACGACCTCCGCGTTGAGGTCGAAGGTGCTGATCTCCGCCGCGGATCCGGCGCCCTGCTTGGCCTTCACCGACGCGGCGGCGAACGGCGCGCCGAGGGTGACGACGGCGTCGATGTCCTTGGCGCTCTGGAGCTTCGCCTCGATCGAGGAGGTGGTGGCGGGCATGTTGGTGCCCTCGACGTTGAGGTTCTCCACGGTGCCGTCGAAGGTCTTCTTCACGCCGGCGCAGCGGGCCTCGAGGGAGACGTTGCCCTGTTCGTGGATGACGCAGAGCGCCTTCTTCTTCCCCTGGGCGTCGAGCTCGTCTCCGACGGCCTCGCCGGCCACCGACTCGTCCTGGCCGATGTGGCTGAGCGCGCCGAGCCCGTCGGAGAACTCCGCTCCGGAGTTGATCGTGACGACGGGGATGCCCGCCGCCACGGCCTTCTTCACCACGTCGCTCATCGCCTCCGGCTTGGCGAGGGTGACGATGATCCCGTCGACCTTCTGGTCGATGTACGTCTGGACCAGCTGGGCCTGCTCCTTGCCCTCCGGGTTCGCCGCGTAGAGGAAGTCCACGTTGTCCTTGCGGGCGGCGACCTTGGCGCCGCTCTGGACGATGTCCCAGAAGGTGTCGCCCTGACCGGAGTGCGTCACCATGGCGATCTTCATCCGGGGGGTCTTGGCGGCCTCGCCGCCGGCGCCGTCCCCCGACGGCTTCTCGTCGGCCTCCTTGCCACCGGAACTGCTGCATCCGGCGACGACGACCAGGGCACATGCGGCGAGCAGGGCTGCTGCCGTGCGGGGGCTACGCATGGTGGGTCCGCCTTCTCTCCCGGCCGCCCGGTTGCGGCTGGGTGAGTTTCTACGGCGGTGCCGCGACCCCGTCAAGACTTTGTCCGAACATTCTTACGCGAGCGCTCGGCCCGTAGCCGGACGAGGGCTGTCTACGGCCGTACCAGGAGCTGGAACTCGAAGGCGTAGCGCGAGGCGCGGTAGACGTGGGAGCCGAACTCGACGGGCCGGCCCGTGTCGTCGAAGGTGGCGCGTTCCATCGTCAGCAGCGGCGCTCCGGCGGGCTCGCCGAGCAGTTCCGCCTCCTGTTCCGTCGCCGCGCGGGCGCCGACCGACTGGCGGGCGCTGTGCAGGGTGATGCCCGCGGCACGCATCATCCGGTAGAGGCCGGTGGACTCCAGCCGTTCGGTGTCGCACTCCAGCAGGCCAGCCGGCAGATGGTTGCGCAGCCGGGCCATCGGCTCGCCGTGGGCGTAGCGCAGCCGCTCGATCAGCCGCACGTCGCTCCCCTCCGGGACGCCGAGGGCGGCCGCGACCACGGCGCCCGCGGGCTCGATCTCGTTGGTGAGCACGACGGTCGCGGGTCGCTGACCGGCCGCCTCGAGGTCGTCGTAGAGGCTGCTGAGCTCCAGCGGGCGCCTGACCTGGCTGTGCACGACCTGGGTACCCACGCCTCTGCGGCGCACCAGCAGGCCCTTGTCGACGAGGGACTGGATCGCCTGGCGGACCGTCGGCCGGGACAGCCCGAGCCGGCCCGCGAGCTCTATCTCGTTGCCGAGCAGACTGCCCGGGGTGAGCGCACCCCTCTCGATGGCTGATTCCAGCTGCTGCGAAAGCTGGAAATAGAGCGGGACCGGGCTGGTCCGGTCCACGCTCAGCTGGAGCGAGCGCGACGGTCCCGTCTCGTGTCTGGGCTGCTTGGGCACGTGAGGGAGCGTAGTCGCACGCCATGTTGACGGGAAGTCGTGAGGTTCGATTGTCAGGACAAAGTCTTGACAGCGCGGTGGCCCCACCTCCACCTTTGGGCCATGCGCATCGGACTCATCGGGACGGGACGTATCGGCAGCTTTCACGCGGGGGTGCTCAGCCGCCACCGTGAGGTGGGTTCCCTGGTCGTGGCGGACACCGACGCCGTCCGGGCGGCGGAGGTGGCGGACCGCTGCGGTGCCACCGCGGCGCCCAGCAGCAACGAGATCTTCACGTGGGGCGTGGACGCGGTGGTGATCGCCTCCGCGACCGCCGCGCACGCCGAACTGATCGCCCGCGCCGCACGGGCGGGCATCCCGGCGTTCTGCGAGAAGCCGATCGCCCTTGACCTGCCGGGCACCCTGGGGGCGCTGCGGGCGGTCGAGGAGGCGGGAACCGAGCTTCAGCTGGGCTTCATGCGGCGCTTCGACGCCGGCTACACGGCGGCACGCGAGCTGGTGCGCTCCGGCCGCCTCGGCCGGCTGCACACCGTACGGGCCATCACCTCCGATCCCGCGCCGCCGCCCGCGGCCTACCTGCCGCTGTCGGGCGGCCTCTACCGGGACTGTCTGGTCCACGACTTCGACATCCTGCGGTGGGTGACGGGCCGCGAGGTCACCGAGGTGTACGCGACCGGCTCGGACGCGGGCCACCCGATGTTCAAGGAGGTGGGCGACATCGACACGGCGGCGGCGCTGCTCACACTCGACGACGGGACGCTGGCCACGGCGACCGCCACCCGCTGCAACGGCGCCGGCTACGACGTGCGGATGGAGCTGGCCGGAGAGCTCGACCAGGTCGCCGTCGGCCTCGACGACCGCACGCCGATCAGCTCCACCGAGCCGCACGGCCTGCCGCCCGTCGACAAGCCGTGGCCGGGTTTCCTCGAGCGGTTCGCCCCGGCGTACGAGGCGGAGCTCGACGCGTTCGTGCGTCTGGTGGCGGGCGAGGCACAGAACCCGTGCGACGGCCGGGAGGCGCTGACGGCGCTGCGGATCGCGGAGGCCTGCGAACTGTCACGCCGGGAGCACCGGCCGGTCCGGCTGGCGGAGATCCCGGCGGACTGACCCGGCCGGTCGGTCGCCTGGCCTCCTGCGCGGGCACCGCCGCGGCGGCCGGTCACCTGGCCTCCTGCGGGCACCGAGGCGGCCTGCCGGTCGACCGGCATCTGCTGTCAGGAGGCCCCCGCGGACAGGACGGTGCCCTGCGCGACGGCGCAGAGGGTTTCCTGTCCGTCCGCGCCGACGGTGAACAGGTCGCAGCGGACGACCGCCTGCCGTCGCCCGCTGTGCACGACGGCGGCACGGGCGAGAAGCGTGCGCCCGACGGCGGGCCGCACGTACTGCACGGAGAAGCCGCCGGTCAGCACCGCCGGTCCCAGGGTGGTCCCGGCGGCGAAGGTGATCGAGTTGTCGGCGGCGTACGCGAGGACACCGCCGTGCAGATACCCGTTCTGCTGGTGCAGTTCCTCCCGGACGTCCACCTCGAGCACGGCCTCCCCGTCGCCGAACGCGGTGAGCCGCGCCCCCAGCAGTCTGCTGAACGGCTGGCTGTCGAGCGCCTTGCGCGCGGTGTCGAGATCAAGTCCGGTCATGTGCGCACTCCATGGAAGTCGGGTCGAGAGCGTCGAGCACGGAGCGGAGCGCGGTCCGCGCCTCGCTCTCCGTGCCGTCGGCCGGCCGCAGTTCGTCGAGCCGTTCGGTCCAGGCCCGGACTCCGGCGGCCGGGTCGGGCGCGGCGAAGGCGAGCGCACCGGCGCTCGCCTCCCGCTGCCGCTCGTGGGCGTCGTACCAGCAGGTCCAGCCCCAGCCGGGCCAGCCGGGCAGCCGGCCGGCGGCAGCCGCCCCGCCGAGGAAGTTGCCGCGGGTCCAGGCGGCGACACGACGGGCGGGCACGTCGATGTGCACCCCGCCGTAGGGGATGTGGGACAGCCTGGACACGCGGGTGGCGGGCAGCAGTCGGCGGACGACGCCGGGGCCGTGTGCGAGCACGTCGGCCACGTTCTCCCCCGTGACCGCGTGCGCCTGCCGACCGTCCCGGTAGGTCACCGTGACGGCGATGGTGAAGTCCGGCTCGTCGGGGAGGGCGGCGTGCAGCGGGCCGCCGGGCCGGGCGCCGAGTTCCGAGCGCACGGACTCCGGTTCCTCGCCCACGTGGGCGAAGACGTCCTCCAGCCCGTCGTACGCCCAGCGGACGTCCCAGCCCGGCCAGGTCCGAGCGAGGACGGCGAACAGCGTCAGTCGCTCCGCGTGCGTCTCCAGGTGCCAGGTGAACAGCAGCAGGAGGCGCCTGTCGTGGTCCACGACCGCGGCGGCCTCGCAATCGACGTCGTACATCCAGTTGCCGGGGTCCACGGGCTCCAGGCCGGCGACGAAGCGGCCGAACTGTTCGGGCCCTTCCGCCACATCGACGGCGAGGCGCCGCCCGCCCCAGCGGAAGTAGTGCTGCTGCCAGGCCCCGTCCCTGACCACCACATAGCGTGCCCGCTCGGCCACGGGTCGCCCTACCAGCGCACCGGCAGCCGGCGGACACCGCGCATGAGGAGGCCCGGGAGCCATTCGTACGTGTCCGCGGGGGTGTCCAGGGCGAGGTCCGGGCAGCGCTCCAGGAGGGAGCGGACGGCGATCCGTGCCTCCAGACGGGCCAGCGGCGCGCCGAGGCAGAAGTGGATGCCGTGCCCGAAGGCGAGATGGCCGCGGGTGTCCCGGCGGATGTCGAAGCGGTCGGGGGCCTCGTAGCGGGCCGGGTCGCGGTCGGCGGCCGCCAGGCCGACCAGCACCATTTCGCCCTGCGGAACGACCTGGTCCCCGACCGGTACGGGCGCGGCGCTGAAGCGGACGGTGGTGGTCTCCACGGGTCCGTCGTAGCGGAGCATCTCCTCGACGGCGCCGTCGAGGAGCGAGAAGTCGGCTCGCAGCGCGGCGAGTTGGTCGGGGTGGGTGAGCAGGGCGCGCACACCGTTGGAGATCAGGTTGACGGTCGTCTCGTGGCCGGCGACGAGCAGGAGGTAGGCGAGGGCGCGCAGTTCGGCCGTGGAGAGCCGGTCGTCCTCCGCGGCGCCGCCGTCCGCCTCCGCGGGGAGCGGGAGGGAGCGGACGAGGGCGGAGAGCAGATCGT
The DNA here is from genome assembly GCF_001278075.1 of Streptomyces pristinaespiralis. Lineage (GTDB taxonomy): Bacteria > Actinomycetota > Actinomycetes > Streptomycetales > Streptomycetaceae > Streptomyces > Streptomyces pristinaespiralis. Next base: position 1,674,851 of record NZ_CP011340.1, read on the forward strand.
CCGTGGGTGCGGTGCTGCGCTTGTCCTCGATGAGTTCGTCGAGGTAGGCCGCGAGCTGCCGGACGGCGTCCTCTCCCGCTTCCTGGGAGGTCGGGGCGACCACCTCGTTCGACCACGTGCGGAAGGCGTCGCGGTCGGCGGCGGGGATGCCCAGGAGTTCGCAGATCACGATGATCGGCAGCGGGAAGGCCAGCGCGTCGACGAGGTCGGCCCGGCCGGCCGGCAGCATCGCGTCCAGGAGATCGTCCGTGATCCGCTGGACGCGGGGCCGCAGCGCCTCGGCCCGGCGAGGGGTGAACTCACGGCTGACCAGCTTGCGCAGCCGGGTGTGATCGGGCGGGTCGAGCACGAGCAGATTGGGGCCGATGACCTGCTCGTCGAGCATCGTCACGCCTATGGTGGCCGGCGACTTCGACAGTCGCGGGTCGGAAAGCGCCGCCCGTGCCTCCTCGTGGCCGACGATCAGCCAGAACTCCCCGCCGTCGGCGCCGCGCACGCGGTGCACGGGGCCCGACTCCCGCAGTCGCGCGTAGTACGGATACGGGTTCGCGGTGAAGTCGGGCCCGTACTGGTCCAGATCAACGATGGTCACCGGATCACCCTACGTGGACGGCTCGTCGTCGAGGAGGCCCGCGTCGTGCGCCAACAGCGCGATCTGGACACGGTTGTTGAGGTCCAGTTTGGCCAGGATGCGGGACACGTGCGTCTTGACGGTGGCGACGCTCATGTACAGCGCCGCGGCGATCTCCGCGTTGGAACTGCCGCGGCCGACGGCGAGCGCCACCTCCCTCTCGCGGCCGGCGAGCGGTTCGAGACGCCGCAGCGCGGCCGCCCTGCGGGTGTCGGCGCCGCTGCCCGCCACATGCGTCATCAGCTGCCGGGTGACCGCCGGGGAGAGCACCGGATCGCCGGCGGCGACCCTGCGCACCGCGGCGACGATCTCCGCGGGCGGCGTGTCCTTCAGCACGAACCCCGACGCGCCCGCCCGCATGGCACGCAGCACCTGCTCGTCGGCGTGGAACGTGGTCAGCACCACGACCTCCGGCGCGTGGGGCCGCCGGCGCAGCCGCTCCGTCGCGGCGAGGCCGTCCATGACCGGCATCCGGATGTCCATCAGGACCACGTCGGGCCCGAGCCGTTCGACGAGTTCCGCCACCTCGGAGCCGTCCGCCCCCTCCCCCACGATCTCGATGTCGCCGGCCCCGCCCAGCATGAGGGCGAGGCCTGCCCGTACGAGCGGGTCGTCGTCCACGACGATCAGCCGGATGGTCATACGGACCACGGTAGCCAGGCCCGTACCCGGAATCCGCCGTCGCCCCGCACACCGTGCTCCAGCCGCCCGCCCGCGAGGGTGGCCCGTTCGGTCAGACCGATCAGGCCCTGGCCGGAGCCGGGCACCTTCGGCACCTCGCCGGCCGGGGCCTCGTTGTCGACCCGCACGGTGATCCCCTCCCCCGGGCCCCCGCTCAGGGAGAGGGTGACGTCGGTGCCCGGGGCGTGCTTGCGGGCGTTGGTCAGCCCTTCCTGGGCGATGCGGTAGGCGGTGCGGCCGGTGGCGGCGGGCACGCCGTCGGGGTCGGTGACGGTGTTGTCGAGCGTGACCCTCATACCGGCCTCCCGGGACTCGCCGACCAGCGCCCCGAGGGTCGCGAGTGTGGGCTGCGGCCGGGCGGGGCCGTCGCCGCCACCGTCATCGGGGGCACGCAGCACGCCGATGATCTGGCGCAGGTCCTGGAGCGCCTCGTGGGCGCTGTCGCGGATCACGCCGGCGGCCCTGCCGACCTCCGCCGGGGGCGCGTCGGGACGGAACTCGAGCGCTCCGGCGTGCACGCTCAGCAGCGTGAGCCGGTGCGCGAGCACGTCGTGCATCTCGCGGGCGATGGCCTCGCGGGCGAGCCGCTGCGCCTGCTCCGCCCGCAGGGCGGCCTCCGCCTCGGCACGCCTGGCGCGTTCGCGCAGGGCCAGGACCAGTTGACGGCGGGCGCGCACCAGCATGCCCCAGCCGACCATCAGCAGGACCAGCACCACCCCGGCGACCGTGGAGATGAGGAAGGAGGCGCTCGGGTCCGGCCGTACGAGGGCCTGTACGGCGCCGGAGACCATCGCCAGCACCCCGATGACGGCGACGGGCCGGAACGGACGGTGCACGGCGAGGCTGAACAGTCCGAGCATCAGCGCGCCGCCGGCCGCCGGGGCGACGGCGGAGACGGCGACCAGGGACGCGGCGAGCGCGACGGGCGCCCGTCGGCGGACCCACAGGGCGCAGCAGGCGACGGCGCCCAGCAGCTGATCGGCGAGGACCACGGCTTCGGAGTTCCCCGCCTGGGCGCTGGCGTCGCTGGCCAGCGCGCCGATCAGGGCGGCAGCCAGGAAGACGAAGGTGTCGACGACCCAGTCGCGGACCGTGCGCCGGGGCCTCGTCCTGCCCTGCCTGCCCGGCAGGTCGGGGTCGGGCGGGTCGGCCATGACGGAGGGCAGCAGCCATGGGTATTCGGCGCGGGTCATGTCGGCAAAGCTACGAGGCCCGTGGCCCGGATGTGCTTCTCCGGGCCGAGGAAGCGACCGAAGTCGCCGGACCGGATACTTTCGTCGGCCGTGATCGGTGCCGAAGCCGGACGCGCGCGGGCGCCCCGCCGCGCGAGGCTGCGGGCATGAAGAAGATTCTCGAGGTCGGCGGATTCCTGCTGTTCGTGTGGGGCGCGGCGGGTGTGGCCCACGAGCTCACGGGCTGGTTCAGATTCTGGGGGGTCGTGCGGCGTCTGAGCTTCCTCGACGGCCACGAGCTCTACGCGAGCATCGTGCTGGCGGTGCTGGGCGGGGTGATGATGGTGGCGTCGGACCGGTTCCGCTGAGGTGACCGGGTGACCGCGGCCTCGGACCGGCTCCCGGGCCTGCCGGACAACGCCCGGCGCCGCTCCCGTCAGGCGTTGTCCTTCGCCGGCCGCTCCGCCTCCATGAGCCGGAAGACCTCCGCCGCGTGCTCGCTCAGGCGGTTGCCGACGCTGCCGCTGGTGTAGAGCGCGGTGCCGACGACCGCCACGGGCACCGACAGGCCGAGAACGCCGAGGAGTTCGGGCCAGTCCCGCTCCGACTCGCAGGTCATGTCCTCCCCGCCCTCGTTGGCCGTGCCCCACTCGGTCAGCAGCCGGGACTGGCACTCCTTGCCCTCGCCGTACGTGCCGTCCAGGGTGTACGGCAGGAGCAGCAGCACGCCGAACCACACCCACAGCAGCGACGCCACGGACAGCAGGGCGAAGCCCCAGGTCTGCGTCCGCTTGGCGCGGGCGCGGAAGGCCAGGTCGTACTGAAGCGATCGCATGGTCGTCGAAACTAGCAGTCGGCCCTGTCCGCGGCGCGGCGCCCCCAGGTGGTCCCCGCGAGCACGAGTGCCGCCCCCACCAGGCCGACCGTGCCGATGTGTTCGCCGCCGATCGCGATGCCCGCGGCGGCGGCCCACAGCGGCTCGGTGCCGAGCAGCAGGCTGACGCGGGACGGCGAACTGCGGCGTACCGCCCACATCTGCACGAAGAACGCGAACAGGGTGCAGGACACGGACAGGAACACCAGCCCGGCCCATTCGCGTGGCCCGAAGCCGACGGCCACCGCCCACGGTGACGCGCCGCTGCCCGGCAGGACGGCCAGCACGGCGAACACGGCCACCGCGGCGCCGAGTTGGACGGTCGTCAGGGAGAGTGAGTCGGCGCCGCGGACCGCCTTGATCCTGGCCATCGCGAGCACATGGACGGTGCGGACCACGGCGGCCAGCAGCATCAGCAGGTCGCCGGCGGAGGGGGTGGTGAAGCCCGCCCCCTGGGTCAGCAGCACCACGCCGGTGACCGAGACGGCGGCCGCGGCGAGGAAGGACGACGGGGGCCGACGCCTGGTCACCGCCGCCTCCGCGAGCGGCGTGAAGATCATGGTGAGGCTGATGATGAGGCCGGCGTTGGTGGCCGAGGTGTGGACCACGCCGTAGGTCTCGAGCAGGAAGACGGCGCTGAGGATCAGCCCGAGCAGTCCGGCCCCCCGCCACTGCGCCGCGGTCAGCGACCGCAGCCTGCGCCGTCCCGCCACGGCGAGCGCCGGCAGTACCAGCGCGAACCGCAGGACGAGGACGGCCACGACGGTGTGCGTGGTGGTGATGCCCTTGGCCGCGAGATAGCTGGCGCCCCAGACCACGGCGACGAGCAGCACCGGCAGGTCGGTGAGCCAGGCCCGGCGGGGGGCGAGTGCGGGCGCGGGTACGGCGATCGACGACACCTGGTCTCCAGCGGACACGACGGGGTGGAGACTTCAGCGGCTCGCACACGGGAGCGATCACCGTACCGGGACGACCGCGTGGGTGCTACATGTTTCGTCAGTAGCTGCCGTACTCCGGACGGCCGGCGAGCTCGTAGGTGTGGATCGCCGCCCCGGCGCCGGTGGTCCGCGCCTCGATGTGCTTGAACGCCGTGGGCGTCGCGCCCTCCGGGAAGAGACGCATGCCCTTGCCGAGCACCACGGGGAAGACGACCAGGTGGAGCTTGTCGACGAGGTCGTGCGCCATCAGGGTCTGGGCGAGCTTGCCGCTGCCGTGCATCTGGAGTTCCCCGTCGGTGCGCTCCTTGAGCGTGGTGACCTCCTTGACGAGGTCGCCGCCGATGATGGTGGTGTTCTCCCAGTCGGCCGACTTCAGGGTGGTCGAGACGACGTACTTGGGCAGGGAGTTGAGCTTCGTGGCGACCGGGTCGGCGGGGTCGGTCTGCTTGGGCCAGTAGCTCGCGAAGATCTCGTAGGTGCGGCGGCCGAGCAGAAAGGCGCCGACCCGCCCGAAGACCTCGTTGATGAACCGCCCGAAGTCCTCGTCCCCGTACGGCACGGACCAGCCCCCGAGGTCGAACCCGCCGGTGGTGTCCTCCTCGGGCCCGCCGGGGGCCTGGTAGACGCCGTCGAGGGTGAGGAACTGGGTGAGGGAGAGCTTTGCCATGGTTCTTTCGCCTTTCACCGCGTTTCAACGCGTCTTAACGGGTTTCGATGAGTCTCACAGCTCTGACCGCGCGGGGTCCCGGAACTCATCGGCGTGCCGAGCGCGATGTCCGATCGCCGCCAGCGCCGGGCGGCCGGACACGGTGTGCTTGAAGCCGCAACCACTTGACGATGTTGGAGGCTCGATGAACGGCAAGGTGGCTCTGGTGACCGGCGGCAGCCGCGGGATCGGCGCGGCAACCGCACTGCGGCTGGCCCGCGGCGGCGCGGACGTCGCGATCACCTACGTGGCGGGGAAGGAGGCCGCGGAGGAGGTCGTGCGGCGGATCGAGGAGACGGGCCGGCGCGGGGTGGCCCTGCGCGCGGACTCGGCCGACGCCACGGAGGCGGCGGACGCCGTCGACCGCACCGTGGAGGCCCTGGGCGGGCTCGACATCCTCGTCAACAACGTGGGCGTGGGCCTGCTCGGGCCGTTGGAGAGCATCACGCCGGCCGATGTGGACCGGGTGCTGGCGGTGAACGTGCGGGGGGTGTACCTCACGTCCCGGGCGGCCGCCGCGCGCATGGGCAGCGGCTCGCGGATCGTCACGATCGGCACCTGTATGACCCAGCGGGTGCCGGGCCCCGGCGGCACCCTGTACGCGATGAGCAAGTCGGCGCTGATCGGCCTCACGAAGGCGCTGGCCAGGGAGTTGGGCGGGCGGGGCATCACGGCGAACATCGTCCACCCCGGTCCGGTCGACACCGACATGAACCCGGCGGACGGCCCGTACGCGGACCCGCAGAAGGCGGACACGGCGCTCGGCCGCTTCGGCCGGCCGGAGGAGATCGCGTCGATGGTCGCCTATCTGGCGAGCGGCGAGGGCGCGTACATCACCGGTGCCGAGTTCTCCGTGGACGGCGGGCACGCCGCCTGACGCATGCGCGCGGGGCGCACCGTTGCTGTCGGCCGGTGCGCCCCGCGGGGCAGGGAGGGTGTCGTACCTCCCCGTTCAGTGACGGCTGCGAGCCTCCCGGGCTCCCGGCGCACATCTGCCCGCCGGGCCGAGACGGTGAGACCGCCGGCCGTCGAGGTGATGGTGACGAGTCGTCATCCGGGGCCGGGCAGAGTCCCGGCCCCGGGCCGCGGTCGCGGACCGTCAGCCGCCGAGCTCCTGGTGACGGGCCGTCAGCCGGGCCGCGCCCTGCTCGGTCAGGGAGCCGAAGAGCCGCAGGCGGGAGATGCCGCCGTCGGGGTAGATGTCGATCCGCACATGGGTGCCCACCGCCGGGGCGTCGAGCACGAACCGGTGGTTGGTGTCGGGCTGCATCCGGGTACGCGGCAGGACCTCGCGCCACTCGCCCTCCGCGCCGTCCCGTACGGACAGCGCCGCCCAGCCCGCGCTGTTGCCCTTCAGGTACGCGGTGTCGATCTCGACCGCCCGGATCTCCGCCTGTCCGACCATCTGGTAGCGGATCCAGTCGTTGCCCTTGTCGCGGCGCCGGCGGGTCTCCCAGCCGTCGTCCATCTTGCGGGAGCGGCCGGGCTGGATGGTGTTGGTGGCCGGGGAGTAGAAGCGGTCGGAGGCGTCCTCGACCTGGCCGCCGTTCTCGAGCGCGACGAGGTCGAAGGTGCCGAGCGCGCCGAGCCAGGCGGGGTCGGGCACGACCTCGCCGTGGACGCGCAGGCGGGCGATGCCGCCGTCGGGGTGCTGGTTGACGCGCAGGTGCGTGAAGCGCTGCTCGACGTCGACGGCGAAGCCGTTGGCGGCGTGGCCGCCGACGGCGGTGCGCGGGACGAGCGTCGTCCACTTCACGTCGTCACCGAGGAGCTCCGCGGGGGAGGGCGAACCGGCGACCGAGGTGCCCTCGATCGACACGGCCTGCGGGTAGTTGCCACGGAAGTGCGCGGTGTCGACGACGATGCCGCGTACGACGCCGGGGGCGCCGAGGCGTACCAGCGCCCAGTCGTGGTCGTCGTCCGCGGGGTGGGGCTGCTCGGCGGAGACGCCGCGGCGGCGGCGGGTCTCCCAGCCGTCCATGATCTTGCCCTTGTGGCCGAAGTGCTCGGGGTCGAACTCGGCGGGTTCCGGCTTCAGCAGGTTCTCGCGCTCGGCGAAGAACTCGTCGCCCGCGGCGACGACGCCCGCGCCGAGGCGGCGGTCGGCGAGGTCGGCGAGGTGCGCGAAGGGAAACCCGGAGGGGCCGGGGGTGCGGTAGTCGGCGTACGGGTCGCCGCCGCCGTACGGGCTGGCGTCACCGGTGAAGGAGGGGATGGAGGATGCAGACACGGTTCAGTTGTTCCTTTCGAGCAGCCGGCCCGTCGGCTCGGCCAGGTTGCCGTTCTCCACGATCCGCCTGCCGCGCAGCCACGTCGATCTGACGACCCCGTACAGCGTCCTGCCCGCGTAGGCGGTCACCTGGTTGCGGTGGTGCAGTTCGGCGGGGTCGACGGTGAAGGTCGCGTCGGGGGCGAGGACCGCGAAGTCGGCGTCGCGGCCGGCCTCGATGGCGCCCTTGGCGCCGAGGCCCGCCAGGTCGGCGGGGGCCTTCGCCATCCAGCGGACGACGTCGTCGAGGGTGTGGCCGCGCTTGCGGGCCTCGGTCCAGATCGCGGGCAGGCCCAGCTGGAGCGAGGAGATGCCGCCCCAGGCGGATGCGAAGTCCGGGGTCTTGAGGTCGGTGGTGCAGGGAGAGTGGTCGGAGACGATGCAGTCGATCGTGCCGTCGGCGAGGCCCTGCCAGAGCGCGTCCTGGTTGGCGGCCTCCCGGATCGGCGGGCAGCACTTGAACTCGGTCGCCCCGTCCGGGACCTCTTCCGCGGTGAGGGTGAGGAAGTGGGGGCACGACTCGACGGTGATCGAGACGCCCTCCCGACGGGCCTCCGCGATCAGCGGCAGCGCGTCGCTGGAGGACAGGTGCAGGACGTGGACGCGGGCGCCGAGCCGCTTGGCGTGCGAGATCAGGTTCCCGATCGCGGTGTTCTCGGCGTCCCGGGGGCGGGAGGCGAGGAAGTCTGCGTACCGGGGCCCACTGCGCTGCGGCGCGGAGGCGAGGTGGTGCGGGTCCTCGGCGTGCACGATCAGCAGGCCGCCGAAGCCGGAGATCTCGGCCATGGAGCGGGCGAGCTGCTCCTGGTCGAGTTCGGGGAACTCCTCGACGCCGGACGGCGACAGGAAGCACTTGAAGCCGAAGACGCCCGCGTCGTGCAGCGGCCGCAGGTCCTTGACGTTGGAGGGGATCGCGCCGCCCCAGAAGCCGACGTCGATGTGGGCCTTGGGGCGGGCCACGTCGCGCTTGACGGCGAGGTGCTCGACGGTGGTGGTGGGCGGCAGGGAGTTGAGCGGCATGTCGAGCAGGGTGGTGATGCCGCCGGCGGCGGCCGCGCGGGTGGCGGTCCAGAAGCCCTCCCACTCGGTGCGGCCGGGGTCGTTCACATGCACGTGGGTGTCGACGAGGCCGGGGAGGACGACGTCGTCGCCGAAGTCCTCGAGCCGGGCCCCGGCCGGCACGCCGGCGTCGTACGGACCCACCGCGGCGATCCGCCCGCCGGCGACGGAGACCGTCGCGGCGCGCGTCCCCTCGGGGGTGATCACACGCGTCGAGCGCAGCACCAGGTCCACTTCCACGTCGGACACCCGCTCCCCTCACTTCCACTGCTCAGCGAAAATTCAACGAACTGTTGAAGGAGTCTTCCCCTCTCGTCGATACCCGTCAAGACCCGCCCGGGTCGGAAGATCACGCTTGTACGTTTCCACAAAGTGGAAGTACAATTCCATTGCGACGTGGTCACTTCAGCCAGGAGTCCGGCCCACGCATCACCGCAGACAAGGGACAAACACGCCCTGACCGGCCACGACGCGACTCTGCGGGCGATGTGCCCCGGACCCGCGCCCGGTAGGCTGCAGCCTTGCCCTGCCTGCCCGAAAGGACCGCCGACGTGCCGACGTCCAGCGCCAGCGCCACCGACGCAGCCAAGCCCGCCGCCAGCGGCGGCGTGCAGTCCCTTGAGCGCGCCTTCGACCTGCTCGAACGAATGGCCGACGCCGGTGGCGAGGTCGGCCTCAGCGAGCTCTCCGCGAGCAGCGGTCTGCCGCTGCCCACGATCCACCGTCTGATGCGCACGCTGGTCGCCTGCGGCTACGTACGCCAGCAGCCCAACCGCCGCTACGCGCTCGGCCCCCGGCTGATCCGACTCGGCGAGTCCGCCTCCCGCCTCCTCGGCACCTGGGCCCGCCCCTACCTCGCCCGCCTCGTCGAGGAGACCGGCGAGACGGCGAACATGGCGCTGCTCGACGGCGACGAGATCGTCTACGTGGCGCAGGTGCCCTCGAAGCACTCCATGCGCATGTTCACCGAGGTGGGCCGCCGGGTGCTGCCGCACTCCACCGGTGTCGGCAAGGCGCTGCTCGCGCACACCCCCGCGGAGGAGGTGCGGGCGCTGCTGGCCAGGACCGGCATGCCCGCCGCGACCGAGAAGACGATCACCACGCCGGAGGGCTTCCTCGAGGCGCTCGAACAGGTCCGCCGCGCCGGCTACGCGGTCGACGACAACGAGCAGGAGATAGGGGTCCGCTGCCTCGCGGTCTCCGTGCCCGACTCCCCCACCGCCGCGGCCGTCTCGATCTCCGGTCCGGCGGGCCGGGTGACGGAGGCGGCGACGGAGAAGATCGTGCCCATCCTCCAGGAGGTCGCGCTCGACCTGTCCGCGGCGCTGGCCAACACCAACGCGCAGAGCTGACGACGGCGAAGGGCCGGGACCGCGCGAACGCGGTCCCGGCCCTTCGCCGTGCCTCAGACCAGCGTGAGCGCGTACACCTCCACCCGCGGGTCGTCCGGCAGGCTCAGCGAACGCACCGTCTTCGCCGCGTCCAGCGGCGCGGAGGTCGCGAACAGCCGTACGGAAGGACCGTCGACGCCCTGGCCCCGCCGGATCCGGTGGTCCATGTCGAGCGCGACGGTGCTGCCACCGGGAGCGGAGCCCGCCCAGTCGCCCACGGTGACGGGCAGCTCGGCGCTGGTGCCGTCGGTGTAGCGGACGGTGAGCGTCGTGGATACCGTGCCGTTGTGGGCCGCGGCCACCAGCCGGAGCGTGCTGTGCCGCCCCGCAGGCAGGAGCATCGACTGCCCGCGGGCCTCGGTGAAGTTGGCGGCCGTACCCGACGCGTCGGGCGCCTGGTAGGTGACGCCGCCCCAGGTCACCGGGCCGGTCTTCGGCAGCAGCGCGGCGTCGTAGCTCCAGCCGCCGCCGTCGAAGTCGCCCTCACCGGAGGCGGCCACGGTCGCGGTGCCGTCGTGGTTCGCCTCCCGGGCGAGGTCCACCGCGCACTGCCCGTCGGCGGGTGTCGCGCACCGGTTCGGCTCGCGGACCTCGACGGTGGCCTCCCGCACCAGGCTCTCCACGCCGGAGCCGGCCACCTCGACGCGCACCGGGTAGGACCCGGCCTTCGTCCCGGCCGGCACGCTCACCTCGGCCTCGACCGTGCGCTGCACGGGCAGCCGGCGGGAGTCGAGCGTGAACGAGGACGGCATCCGCACCCCCCAGCCCTCAGGGGTCCGCGCCCGCACGGTGACCCGCAGCGCGCCGGGAGCCTGCCCCATCACGTCGAGGGTCAGGTGAGCGGTCTGCGGGGTGTCGCCCTGCGGTACGACGTCGGAGCCGGCCCGCAAAGAGGCGTCCAGCCGGCTGCGGGAGTCGGCGGTCGCACGGTTCACCGACGGCGGCTCCGCACTCCTGCCGGTGCCCCAGGAGGACGGCGCCTCGCCCAGCTCGTGGGCGAGGGTGCCGCCGTGCGCGACGGCGTCCCAGTCGAGCCAGGTCCGGCGCAGGTCACGGCCGTCGAACGCGGACCGCTGGATGTAGCGGGTGGTGTCGCTCGCTCCCGGCGCCTTGATCGTCAGGGTGCCGCCCTGCTCCTCGCCGTACTTCCCGATGCGGACGACGGCGGAGGAGAACTGCGGGCTGGAGACGGCGAGGAAGTCGCCGCCGCTCATCGTCGGATAGAGGCCGAGGGAGGAGAAGACGTACCAGGCGGACATGGTGCCCAGGTCGTCGTTGCCGGTCATGCCGTCGGGGCCGTTGGTGAAAAGGGTCATCGCCGCGCGGACGACGGTCGCCGTCTTGGCCGGCGCTCCCGCCCACAGGTACATGTACGGGGCGTGCAGGTCGGGTTCGTTGTTCGGGTTGTAGGTGGGCTTGCCGTAGTAGTCGTACGGCGCGGAGATCCAGTCCTCGCGGGCCGTGCGCTCCGGGTCGGTGAGCAGCTTGTCGTACGCGAAGAAGGAGTCGAGCCGCTTCTCCGTGGCGGACCTGCCGCCCATCAGGGCCACCAGCCCGGCCGGGTCCTGCGGCACCAGCCACTGGTACTGGTGGGCGCCGCCCTCGTGGAACTGGTGGGCCGCCTCGACGGGGTCGTACGGCGTCAGCCACGTCCCCTCTGCTGTACGCGGCCGGAACTGCCCGATGCCCGAGTCCCACAGATTGCGGTACCACTGGCCGCGCGCCGCGAACGTCCGGGCGTCGGCCGCGTGGCCGAGCTCGCGGGCCATCAGGGCCAGCGAGGCGTCGGCCGCCGCGTATTCGAGGGTCGCGGAGGCCGGGTGCTTGCAGTCGTTGTCGCCGCCCTTGTCCGCGCAGTCCTTGCCGATCTCCAGGCCGGAGGGGAGGTAGCCGCGCTCCTTGTACTGCTCCACCCCGGAACGGCCGTTGTAGGGCGAGTCGGCCGGCGGTGTGCTGGTCGCGTTCTCGCGCAGCAGCCGGTACGCCTCCTCCTCGTGGCCCGCGAGGAGCCCCTTGGACCATGCCTCGACGAGGAACGGCGTCACCGGGTCGCCGGTCATGATGTTGGTCTCGCTGTTGGCGAGCGCCCAGCGCGGCAGCCAGCCACCGTCCCGCCCGGCGGCGACGACCGACAGGGCCACATCGCGGGCCACCTGCGGCTGGAGCAGCTCGAGCAGCTGGTTCTGCGGCCGGTAGGTGTCCCACAGGGAGAGGTTCTGGTAGGGCGTGAACCCGTCCGCGGTGTGCACCTTGCCGTCGAAGCCGGCGTACCGGCCGTCCACGTCGCCGGCGACGTTCGGGTGCAACTGGGCGTGGTAGAGCGCCGTGTAGAAGGCCCGCTGCCGCTCCACGGTTCCGCCGCCGACCTCGACGGAGCGGAGCTGACGCTGCCAGGTGGCACGCAGACCGGCACGGGTGGCGTCGAAGTCGTACGAGTCACCGGTCTCGGCCGCCAGGTTCTTGCGGGCGCCCTCGATGCCCGTGTACGACAGGCCGACCTTGACGACCACGTCGCGGTCGTCGGCCGCGTCGAACGTCACCCAGGCGCCGTTGCCGCCCTCGCCCTTGGCGTCACGGCCTCCGGGGGTGCGGGTGTCGCCGCGCCAGGTGCCGTGCGCGGCGAAGGGCCGGTCGAAGGTGGCGGTGAAGTGGACCGTGTGGCGGTCCTTGCCGGCACAGAAGTTCCCCGCCTCCACGCGGCCTTCGACGGTGCGGTCGCCGACGACGTGCACCTCGGAGTCGTACACCCGCTGGTTGGCCTTGCCGGTGTTGAACAGGACGTTGGCCTCACCGGTGGCGGGGAAGGTGTAGCGCTGCCAGCCGGTGCGGGGCGTGGCGGTGAGCTCCGCGTCGATGCCGTACGTCTTCAGGCCGACGCGGTAGTAGCCGGGCTCGGCCTTCTCGTCGTCGTGGGAGTAGGCGGACCGGTAGCGGGACGGATCGACGGTGTCGACCGGTCCGGTGGTGGGCATCAGGGGCAGTTCACCGGCGACGGAGCAGCCGACGCCGGAGAGGTGGGTCTGGCTGAACCCGTGGATCCTGTCCTGCTGGTAGTCGTAGCCGCCCTGTCCGCCGGTGTCGGGGCTGACCTGCACCATCCCGAACGGGGCGCTCGCACCGGGGAAGGTGTTCCCGAAGTTCTGTGTGCCGACGAAGGGATTGACGAGTGCGGCGGGGTCGTCGGCCACCGGCGCGGCGGCCTCGGCGGCGGGAGCCGGGGCGAGCAGGCCGCCCCAGGCGAGAGCGGCGGCGAGCGGGACCACGGCTGCCCGCGACGTGCGCGCCCGTATTCTCCTCAGCAGTTGATGCATGGGCGTCATGAGCGTCCCTCTCTGAATCCATGGACCGGCGCGGAGACTTGACCATGCATCTGACATCGTTGTCAACGCCCTGGACCGATTTCCCCTCCCCGGGGGAACCGGTCCGTGGCGTCGCGCTCAGAGCGACGCGGTGAGCGTGGGCGCGAGTCGGCCGTCCGTCATGGTGACCGTGCGGTCCATCCGTTCCAGATGCGCCCGGTCGTGCGTCACCAGCACCGTCGCGGTGGCCCGTTCGCGGGTCAGGCGCACCAGCAGGTCCAGGACCGCCGCGCCCCGCTCGTGGTCGAGCGCGCTGGTCGGTTCGTCGACGAGGAGCACGGCCGGGTCGTTCATCAGCGCGCGGGCGATGTTCACCCGCTGGCGTTGGCCGCCCGACAGCTGGTGCGGCCGGCGGCCGGCGGCCGGCCTCCGCCGCGAGGCCGACCGCGTCGAGCAGTTCGAGGGCCCTGCCGCGGGCGGTGCGCGCGACCCGGCCGGAGACATGGGCCATCACCTGCAACTGCTCCGCCGCCGTCAGCGACGGCAGCAGGTTCGGCTGCTGGAAGACGATGCCGATGCGCTCGCGGCGCAGGGCTGCCTTCGCCGCCGGATTGAGCCCGGCCGTGTCGGCGCCGTCCACGACGACCCGGCCGCTGTCGGGGGTGACCAGGGTCGCCGCGACGGCCAGCAGGCTGGACTTGCCGGAACCGGACGGTCCGACGACGGCGGTCAGCGACCCGGCCGGAACATCGAGCGAGACCCGGTCGAGTGCGGTGAGCCGCCCCCTGCCGTCGGGGTAGGTGAGGGTGATGTCGTCGAGCAGCAGGCTCATCGTGCGCTCCCGAGTGCGGTCAGGGGGTCGACGGCGGTGATCCGCCGGATGGACAGGGCGGCCCCGGCCGCGCCGAGGACGATCATCACGGCGGCCGGGACGAGGACGGTCGGCGCGTCGAGCACGAACGGCACGTCGCCGCCGCTGATCAGCGCCCCGGCACCGGCCGCGAGCCCGGTGCCGAGCAGAGTTCCGGCCGCGAGCATCACCACGGCCTGGCCGAGGGCGTCACGCAGCAGGTACCGGGTGGAGGCGCCGAGGGCCTTGAGCACGGCCACGTCGCCACTGCGCTGGATCGTCCACACCGTGAAGAACGCGCCGATGACGAGGGCCGAGATCGCGAACAGGAAGCCGCGCATCAGCTGCAGCGAGCCGTTCTCCGACTGGTAGGAGCCGATGGCGCTCAGGGCGTCGTCGACGGTGCGGGTCTGCGTGCCGATCGCCTCGTCGGCGGCGGCGGTGTCGGCGCCGCCCGTGGTGGTCAGCGCGATCACGGTCGCCGCCGGGCCCTGGGAGAGGCGCTGCCAGTCGTCGAGCGCCGTCCACACCACGGGGGTGTGGGAGTAGGAGGCGTCGCCCTCGACGGCGGAGACGGCGGCGTCGAGCGTGCCGAGCCGGACGCGGTCGCCGGCCCGCAGCCCGAGCTCGTCCGCGGCCGGCTCGGAGAGCACCACCTCGCCGGAGCGCACCGGGCGCGGCGCGAGCCCGGCCGACGGCTCGCTGCCGAAGGCGGAGACGGCGGCCGTGCGCTCCCCCGCCGTCGCGTTGAGGGTACGGATGCCCAACGGGGCGGCGGCGGTGACACCGGGCAGGGCGGCCCAGTCGCGCCACTGGTCCTCGGCGACGGCCGAGTTCGCGAACGACACCGACTCGCCGCCCGGTGGCGCGGCGAAGGCGATCCGGTCGGCGGGCAGGCCGGTGAGGGCCGAGGTGTTCTCCCTGGCCAGGCCGGCGGTGAGCCCGGACAGCAGTCCCACCAGCAGGGTGATCAGCACGACGACCGTGCCCATCAGCGCGAACCGCCCCTTGGCGAAGCGAAGGTCTCTCCATGCGACGAACATGGCTCCCAGCCTGGTCGGCGCGACGGGCCGGGGCATCGCACTCCGGTGCGTATCCGTCTCAACCTTTTGATTGAGCCGGTCGCCCGGCGCCTTGCTTACGCTGGAGTGACCATGGACTCCCGGACCCTGACCCCCGTCGTGCGCGTACTGCGCGTGTGCCTGCACGCCCTGCTGGCCGGACTGCTGGCGCTGACCGCCGTACGGGCCGTCACCGGCGGCGAGCCGCACGCGTACGCGGTCGTGACCGTGGCCGCGCTCGTCGCGGCCGTGTACGCGGCGGGTGTCCTCACCCCCGCGGTGCACCGCTCCGGGCGTGCCGCCGCCCTGTGGCTCGCGGCACTCGGGGCGGCGTGGCTGGCGCTGCTGGTCCTGTCGCCGGACGCGCTGTGGGTGGCGTTCCCGCTGTACTTCCTCCAGCTGCATCTGCTGCCGGGCCGGTGGGGTCCGGCCGCGGTGGCGGCGACGGCCGCCGCCGCGATCGGGAGCTTCCTGCTGCACGGGCAGACGGTCACACCGGGCACGTTCATCGGACCGTTGCTGGGCGCGGCCGTCGCGGTGGCGACGGTGCTCGGCTACAAGGCTCTGTACCGGGAGAGCGAGAGCCGCCGCCGGCTGATCGAAGAGCTGGTCTCCACGCGCGCCGAACTCGCCGCCGCCGAACGCACCGCGGGGACGCTGGCCGAACGGGAACGGCTCGCCCGTGAGATCCACGACACGCTCGCGCAGGGCCTGTCCAGCATCCAGCTGCTGCTGCGCGCCGCGGAACGGGTCCTGGACGAGGACGACCCGGCCGCCCGGCACGTCCGGCAGGCGCGCCGGGCGGCGCAGGACAACCTGGCGGAGGCCCGCCGGTTCGTCCGTGCCCTGTCCCCTCCCGACCTGGAACGCGGCTCGCTGGCCGGGGCGCTGGAGCGGCTGTGCGCCGGAGCCCACGGCCCGGTGGTGCGGTTCTGCCTCAGCGGCACGCCCGTGGAGCTGCCCACGCCGTACGAGGTGGCGCTGCTGCGGACCGCGCAGTCGGCGCTCGCCAACACCGAGCGCCACGCTGCCGCCTCGCGGGCGGAGATCACCCTCAGCTACATGGACACCTCGGTGTCGCTGGACGTCGTCGACGACGGCCGGGGCTTCGACCCCGGCGCGGCGCCCCGCGGGGAACGCCGGGAGGGCGGCTTCGGGCTGCGCGCGATGCGCTCACGGGCGAGCTCGCTCGGCGGGACGCTGAGCGTCGAGTCCGCGCCCGGCCAGGGCACGGCGGTCGCCCTGACCCTGCCGCTGCCCGCGTCGGTCCCGGAGCGCGCGGCATGAGCGGCCCCGTCGGCCCCGTCCGTCTGCTGCTCGCCGACGACCATCCCGTCGTACGGGCGGGACTGCGCGCGGTCCTCGACACCGAGACCGGCTTCGAGGTCGTCGGCGAGGCGGCCACCGCGGAGGCGGCGGTGCGGCGCGCGGCCATGGGCGGCGTCGACGTCGTGCTGATGGACCTGCAGTTCGGCACCGGCATGCACGGCTGCGAGGCGACGGCGGCGATCAGCGCGCTCCCGGACGGCCCGCGGGTTCTGATCCTCACCACGTACGACACGGACGCCGACATCATCGCGGCCGTGGAGGCCGGTGCGGCGGGCTACCTTCTGAAGGACGCCCCACCGGAGGAACTGGCCGCCGCGGTCCGCACGGCGGCGGCCGGCCGGTCGGCGCTGGCGCCGGCGGTGGCGCACCGCCTGATGGACCGCATGCGCACCCCGGCCGAGGCGCTGACCAAGCGCGAGCTGGAGGTGCTCCAGCTGGTGGGCGACGGCCTGTCCAACCTCCAGATCAGCAAGCGGCTCTTCCTGAGCCAGGCGACGGTGAAGTCCCACCTGGTGCACATCTACGCCAAGCTGGGCGTCGATTCCCGCACGTCCGCGGTGGCGGCGGCGACGGCGCGGAGGCTGATCCGGCGGTGATCGCGCACGTCCCTGCAGCGGAGGCGCGAACGCGACGCTGCCGGGGCCCGCGGCGTTCCCCACGCACGCGAAGCGACCGGTTTCCACCCCTTGAGGCTCGGGCAGCCGCAGGGGTGGAGGCTACGAAAGGACCGACATGAGTGCCGGAGAGAAGGCCAAGGCCAAGGCCGAGCAGGTTGTCGGCAGGGCCGTGCGGAAGGCGGCCCACGCGATGGGCAAGGAGACCACCGCGGCCAAGGGCGCCGCCCTGGAGACACGGGGCAGGGCCCGCGAGACCAAGGAGAACTCGAAGCACGGCTTCCGGCGCTGACCGCGTCACCGCGTCCGCCGACACGCCCGCCACAGCGTTCCCGCCGCCCGGCGGACCGGACGCGTGCGGAGCACCAGGAACGAAGAGACGCGCGTGTTCACGTGGTTCGTGGCGGCGAGCGGTCCGGAGCACCGGATGACAACTGGGTAGGTCCGGGTTCCCGGTTCACCCCGTTCGCCGGCCCGGCGCCGCCCGTACCGTGTGCCCACAGACCGGCGGACGCGCGCTTTCTGCCACCCTCAGCGGCGGCCGAAAGCGCGCGTCCGCCGGGTCAGCGGCGCTGCGGCGGTGCCTCGCCGAAGAGGTCGACGGCGGCCCGCACCTGCATCAGCGCGGGCGACAGCGCGCTCACCGATCCGACGGCGCCCGCGATCAGCAGCAGCGAGCGGCGCATCCGTGGGATCTCGGGGTCTCCCGCCGCCACCATCGCCGCCAGCACCGCCAGTTCGTCCTCCGCGATCCCTCGGTCGCTGAACTCGGCGGGATAGCCCGCCAGTTCGCGCCGGAGCCGGGCGACGGCAGCTCTCAGCTCCGCCGCTCTCGGCTCCTCGCCGCTGCCACTGCCTGTCACCCGCGTCTGCCCCACGCTCCGCAACACAGCCAGCCCCTCGCACGTCCTTGTGCACTCCACGGCCCCGCCGGGGGCCGTGGTCAACGCCCGAGGGGTGCGGGCCAGTTAACGCCATCAGGGCTACGGTGCGCCACCGTGCGGACACAATTCAGGACGTCGGGACGACGTCCATCGCGTTACGCCACACGGTCACATCGACGGAGATGAACTTGCTGGGGTCGTTCTCCGGGGACTTGCCCTGGTAGGTGAGCAGACCGACATGGCCCGAATCCGTCAGGACGCAGATCTGGGAGCCCTTGGACAGCAGTCCCGTCTCGATGGTGGTCGTGTAGCGGGTGTCGCTCCGGCAGGTGTCCAGGTCGCCGGTCTGCCCGGTGCGGAGCAGGATCATCCGGCCGGTCTCCGTCTCGACCTGGTTGAGGTCGCCCTCGTACTCGAAGTCCGCGTTGGAGTCGTCGTTGACGGGCTTGACCGGATCGTGGTCGAGGAAGATGTGGTAGTTGTTCACGATGTCGAGCCCCGTGTACGTCTTGGGCTCGGGGTCCGGGACCACGTCGCCGGGCGCGGTGTCGATTCCGTCGCCCTCGGCGGCGGGCGTCGTGGCGCCGCCGGAGGGCGTGGTGCCGGCGGGCTTCGACGATTCGGGGCCGCTCTTGTCCTGGCTCTGGTTCTTCTTGCCCTGGTCGTCGTCCGAGAGCGCGAGATACGCGCCGCCGCCCGCCGCGCCGCCCAGCACCAGGGTGGCCACCAGGGCGAGGGCGAGATTGCGCCCCTTGTTCTTCTTCTGCGCGGCGGCCGGTCCGGGCTGCGCGACCGTGCCGTACGGCTGAGGACCGGTGTGCTGGTGGTGCGGCGCCGTCTGCGGGTAGCCGTAACCGGGCGTCTGCGGCCCCGCCTGCGGATAGCCGTACGTGGGCTGCTGCGGCTGCGTCCCGGGCTGCTGGTGGGCCGCCTGCTGCGCCTGCTGCATCATGTGCGGCTGCGGCTGGACCGGCGGCTGCTGGTGCGCCTGGGGCTGCGGGGCGGGGCCGAATCCGGGCGGCGGGGTCGACGGCGCGGCGTGCGCGGTCGGCTGGTGGGTCGGGGCGGGCGCGGCCGGGGCGGGGGCCTGGGGCGCCGGCGGGGTCACGGGCGGCTGGCCGGCCGCCGGGGTGACCGGCGGCGCGGGCGCCGCCTTGCGGGTCGTGATCTCGGCGGCCACGGCGCTCGGCAGCCACTCCTCGGGGCGTCGCAGCACCGTTTCCGCGTTGGCGGCCTGGCAGATGCTCAGGATCTCGGCGACCGAGGGCCGGCTTTCCGGCTCCTTGACCATGCAGCGGGTGACCAGCTCGCGCAGCTCGTCGGGGAGCCCGGTGAGGTCCGGCTCCTCGTGCACGATCCGGTAGAGCACGCCGTGCGAAGTGCCTTCGCCGAACGCCGCCTTGCCCGTCGCCGCGTAGGCCGTGAGCTGGCCGAGGGCGAAGATGTCGGTGGCCGGCGTGACATGGCTGCCGGCGGCCTGCTCGGGCGCCATGAACGAGGGCGTGCCGATGGTGACGCCGCTGCTGGTCAGCGAGGTGGCGTCGGCGGCGCGCGCGATGCCGAAGTCGATGACGCGCGGCCCGTCGGCGGCGAGCAGGACGTTGGCGGGCTTGAGGTCCCGGTGGACGATGCCGGCGCCGTGGATGATCTGCAGCGCCTCCGCGATGCCGGCCACCAGCAACAGCACCGTCTGCACGGGCAGTTTGCCGTGCTGGGCGACGGCGTCCGCGAGGGACGGGCCGGGGACGTACGCGGTGGCGAGCCAGGGCTGCTCGGCCTCGGCGTCGGCGTCGATGACGGGCGCGGTGAACAGGCCCTGCACCCGCTGCGCGGCCTGTACCTCCTGCGCGAACCGGCGCCGGAACTCGGCGTCCTGGCCGAAGTCGGGCCGGATCACCTTGATGGCGACGGCGCGCCCCCCGGGCGTGTAGGACAGGTAGACCTTGCCCATGCCGCCGGCGCCGAGGCGAGCGGCGAGCTTGTATCCGGCGACGTGCTGCGGATCGTCCTCACCCAGCGGCTTGAAGACCGTTCCCTGGTGTGCGCGGCCACTCATCGACTCTTGATCCCCCATGGCGAACCTCAGTATGGAAGGTGCACCTTATCCAAGTAGCACCCCGCTCTCCACGTCGGACGACGTACGCCGCACGGACGGTTGCGGGAACGCGCGGGCAACGCACGTTCGGAGCAGCGCCCCACAGGGCGCCTGTCCGTGTTTTCACCCTCTTTTGGGATAAGGAGTCCCCATGTCATCTCCTCGTACTCCGACGGGCCCTCAGGAGCCGGTCGTCGCCGGATTGTTGCTCGCGGCCGGTGGCGGCAGACGGCTCGGCGGCAGACCGAAGGCGCTGCTGGAACACCGCGGCGGGCGGCTCGTCGAGCACGCCGTACGGACGCTGCGTGAGGGCGGCTGCGGTCCGGTGCATGTGGTGCTGGGCGCGGCGGCGGAGCGCGTACGGGTGGAAGCGGACCTGACCGGCTGCGTGGTGGTGGACAACCCGGCGTGGGAGGAGGGGATGGGTTCGTCGCTGCGGCTGGGGCTCGCCTCGCTGGGAGCGGCGGACGCGGCGCTGGTGCTGCTGGTGGACCAGCCGGGGATCGGTGCGGATGCGGTGGCCCGGGTGCGTGCTGCCTACCGATCGCGTTCGTCGCTGGCGGCCGCGGCGTACGGGGGGCGGCGGGGGCATCCGGTGCTCTTCGGCGCGGACCGCTGGGAGGAGATCGCGGCGGGGGCCGAGGGCGATCAGGGGGCACGGGCGTATCTGCGCGCCCACGCCGACGCGATCACGCTCGTCGAGTGCGGTGACGTCGCGGAGCCGTACGACATCGACACCCCCGAGGATCTCCGGCACCTCGGGTGAACGGCGTGGCACGGTGCGCCACGGTCTGTCGACCCGGAGAATCTCGACATCAACAAACCATTGAACTTCCACCATGCGATAACTAGTATCCACTGATCAGAAGCGCCTGACTGCTCGGACGGCGCCTTCGGCCGTACCCCGGAGCCACTGGCACTGAGTGCCGTCCCGGCGACCCGGCGGCCGCACGGCGCCCCCGCACCGCCCGTGAAGCATGCGAAGCATGTGAAGCTCGCTGAAGGAAGTGACAGCTCATGTCCGCACCAGCGCCGTCCCCGCTGGCCATCGTCGAAGCCGAGCCCCTGCCCCGGCAGGAAGAGGTCCTCACCGACGCGGCCCTCGCGTTCGTGGCCGAGCTGCACCGGCGCTTCACCCCGCGCCGTGACGAGCTGCTCGCCCGCCGCGCAGAACGCCGCGCCGAGATCGCCCGCACCTCCACGCTGGACTTCCTCCCGGAGACCGCCGCGATCCGCGCGGACGACTCCTGGAAGGTCGCAGAGGCCCCCGCGGCCCTGAACGACCGGCGCGTGGAGATCACCGGACCGACCGACCGCAAGATGACCATCAACGCCCTCAACTCGGGCGCGAAGGTCTGGCTCGCCGACTTCGAGGACGCGTCCGCCCCCACCTGGGAGAACGTGATCCTCGGCCAGCTCAATCTCATCGACGCCTACGAGCGCCGGATCGACTTCACCGACCCGAGGTCGGGCAAGACGTACGCCCTGAAGCCCGCGGAGGAGCTCGCGACCGTCGTGATGCGCCCGCGCGGCTGGCACCTCGCCGAGCGCCACCTGACCGTGGACGGCACGCCGGTGCCCGGCGCGCTGGTCGACTTCGGCCTCTACTTCTTCCACAACGCCCGGCGCCTGCTGGACCTCGGCAAGGGCCCGTACTTCTACCTGCCGAAGACCGAGTCCCACCTGGAGGCCCGCCTCTGGAACGACATCTTCGTCTTCGCCCAGGACCACGTCGGTGTCCCGCAGGGCTCGGTCCGCGCGACCGTGCTGATCGAGACGATCACCGCGGCGTACGAGATGGAGGAGATCCTCTACGAGCTCCGCGACCACGCCTCCGGCCTGAACGCCGGCCGCTGGGACTACCTGTTCTCCATCGTCAAGAACTTCCGCGACGGCGGCGAGAAGTTCGTCCTCCCGGACCGCAACGCGGTGACGATGACCGCCCCGTTCATGCGGGCGTACACCGAACTGCTGGTGCGCACCTGCCACAAGCGCGGCGCGCACGCGATCGGCGGCATGGCCGCGTTCATCCCGTCCCGCAAGGACGCCGAGGTCAACAAGGTCGCGTTCGAGAAGGTCAAGGCGGACAAGGACCGCGAGGCCGGCGACGGCTTCGACGGCTCGTGGGTCGCCCACCCGGACCTGGTCCCGATCGCGATGGCGTCCTTCGACGCGGTCCTCGGCGACCGGCCGAACCAGAAGGACCGCCTGCGCGAGGACGTCTCCGTGGCGCCCGGCGACCTGATCGCGATCGACTCCCTCGACGCCAGGCCCACGTACGAGGGCCTGCGCAACGCCGTCCAGGTCGGCATCCGCTACATCGAGGCGTGGCTGCGCGGCCTCGGCGCGGTGGCGATCTTCAACCTGATGGAGGACGCGGCGACGGCGGAGATCTCCCGCTCCCAGATCTGGCAGTGGATCAACGCGGGCGTCGTCTTCGAGAACGGCGAGCGCGCGACTCCGGAGCTGGCGCGGAGGGTCGCGGCGGAGGAACTGACCGCCATCCGCGAGGAGCTCGGCGAGGAGGCGTTCACGGCGGGCAACTGGCAGCAGGCGCACGACCTGCTGCTGAAGGTGGCGCTGGACGAGAACTACGAGGACTTCCTGACGCTGCCGGCGTACGAGCAACTCGTCGGCTGACGCCTGCCTTCCGCGTCGTCCCGCACCCGCGCACCACTCCCGCACCGCCCCCGGTACCGCACAGCACCGGGGGCGGTGCGCTGCTGCGTACGGCGCCCCCGTGCAGCCGCTCCCCGGTGAGCCCTTCCGCGGCGTGGACGGTCTCAGGGAGCCGCGTTTCGCCGTGGCAACCCTCAAGGAGCCGAGGTCCACTGTCGTGCGGTTCCATCGGTCCGGCCCCGGCACATGCACGCCCACGGCGATGGGGTGACTATCGGTCAACTTCTGGCCGGGACTCCCCCGCACCGCCACTCCGTCTTCACAGAAGACACACAGATAACTCCTGGCGCACGCACGGGACTTGCACAGCAGATGCCGCGAAGAACGCCGCGCACACGGCCGTGAAGTGGGGCCCCGGGCGCTGAAATCGGCCCTTGCTCACCCACGCTGACCTGTGCCTATGGTGATCGCCGCGCGCGTGGTGGACCTTGACCGCTCCACCGTGGCGCGCACACCGACCGGCGGCCGGGGGAACGGTGCCGCCACGGGGAGGGATGGACCGTCATGCCACGACACCGGCTCACCACACAGGCCGACTTGGACCAAGCAGCCTGCCGTGCCTGTGCCGAGGCCGGGACAACGGCCTGATCGGCGCGCACCGGTTCCGCCTCCTCCGACGGGCCACCCCTACTGCCCTCGTCCACCACGAAGGATGTCTTGTGCGCCCCAGACCAGGGTTGCTCAGAACCCGAGCACGCAAAGTTCCGATACTCACCCCCCTCGTCACGTCCGTGGCGGCGCTCGCCGTCCTCGGCGGCCTGGCCCAGCCCGCTGCGGCGGACCGGTTCGCCGGACAGCGCACTGCTGCGGCGAGTGACTCCCACGACTGGTACGACGACACCGCCGCCGAACAGCTGCGGCAGGACCAGTGCCTGATGTCCGACGTGCTGCGTGTGGGCGGTCCGGCCATGGCCGCGATCGGCCAGGACGGCCTCAACCAGCCGCAGGACAAGCTCCACGCACTGGCCGACCGGGACCACTGGGAGGACACACCGCTCGCCAAGGCGTACACCAAGGACCGCGACGCGGCCGGCAAGGAGCTGGACGCCCTCCACGCCGTCCGGGACGGCTGGAAGGCGCCTCTCGACGGGCTGGAGACCCCCGCCGGGTTCACCGTTACCGGCTTCCACTGGCCGCCCGGGACCCGCGAGGGCGAGGACTTCTACACCCAGACCGGTCTGACGCGGTGGACCGCCGACCGGTTCTGGAAGGACGAGTTCGACTTCTACGAGGACTCGACCCCCGAGGCCGACGACGCGACGCGCAAGGCCGTCACCGACCTCGGCACCCCGCTCTACCCGGAGGACCCCGACCCCTCGCTCCCCTCGGACGAGTGGAACCGGGCCCTCGCCGAGCGCGACGCCTTCAAGTGGCTGACCGAATCGGGGCTCCACCCCACCGGCGCGGACGACGCCCGGATGTTCCTGACCTCCGGCGGCTTCCCCCGTACCGCGCCGGTGGCGGGGTCGGCCGAATTCCGCATCGCCGTCGAGGATCTGAAGACGCGTTTCGCCTCCTGCGCCTGGCGTGACCCGCTCGACCCGAGCAACGTCCTCGCGCCGATCAGCGAGACCGCCGCCGCCGAGTGGCAGCACGAGATCGCCTCCCAGGCCACGCAGCGCAACCAACTGCTGAACGCCAACAAGGACGCCACGCAGGCCCTCGCCTCCGGCTCGAAGGCGCTCGGCGAGATGCTGGGACACTCCTGGGTCGCCGACCGCCTCGCCCGCTGGCAGAACTACTGGTCCGCCGGCGGACTCGGCTGGATCGGTGACAGCCCGGTCGTGATCGAGCTGCGCGGCACCACGGGCAAGTGCCTCGACGTCGAGGGCGCCAAGACGGCCAACGGCACCCCGGTGCAGGTCTACACGTGCAACGGGTCAGCCGCGCAGCAGTGGCTGCTCGAGGGCGACGACCTCGGCATGCATCTGCGCAACGTCAACTCCCAGAAGTGCCTGGACGTCGCGGGCAACGACAGCGCCAACGGCACGAAGATCCGGATCTGGACGTGCAACAGCAGCCCGGCGCAGACGTGGGAGTCCAACATCCGCGCCACCGGCCCGCTGAAGAACAGCGGCACCGGCAAGTGCCTGGACATGCCCAAGTACGACAACAGCGTCAACGCCCGGCTGTGGACGTGCAGCGGCGCCGCGCCGCAGCGGTTCGGCATCGAGCCGTCCGGCCACAAGGGGACGGACAGCCTCTCCTACCCGGACAAGGCGCAGTTCGACAAGGCGAAGCGTGGTGTGGCCGCGGCGCAGGCAGGGGCGAAGGCACAGCTCGCCGTCCTGAAGAAGCACGCCGCCGCGGCGAAGGCGTCGGCGACCGCCTCCGACAGCTCCGAGCAGGCCGCCTATGCCGTCGCCGACAAGATCGGTGCGCCGCGAGGTCGTGGTCTGCTGGTCGGTCAGCAGAAGGCGCAGGTCACCCAGGGTGCGGCAGCCGCGCTGGAGGCGATGGTGAAGGCCGGCGAGACCGCCGAGGCCGCCACCCGCGCGTCGGCAGGCGACAGCCACACCATCGCGCAGCGTGCGCTGGCGCAGGCCGCGCAGTCGAAGGCGGAGTTCCGCAAGGAGGCCGCGTACACCGCCGAGTTGCAGGCCAAAGCGGCGGCCGACGCGGCCAAGGTGCACCGGGACAACGCCAAGAAGGACAAGGAGACGGCCGAGGCCAAGCTGGCGGTCGCGGTGCAGGCGGAGGCGGACGCCAAGGCGGCCGCCGCCGAGGCGCACGCCAAGCGGTTGTCGGCGGAGGCCGAGGAGAAGACGGCCGAGAAGGAGAAGGCGACCGCGGCGGCCAGGCAGACCGAGGCGGCGCAGCACCGTAGGACCGCCGAGGCCGAGGCGTCGAAGGCGCAGTCGGCCAAGGAGGCGGCGGAGTCGGCCGAGGGCACCGCGGTCGAGAAGAAGAACGCGGCGGAGAAGTCCCGCGACAAGGCGCGTGATCTGCGGGACGACGCGTGGGACGCGGAACAGAAGGCGAACGCGGCGCGGGCCAAGGCGATCGCGAAGGAGGCGTTCGCTCAGGCGCACGAGTCCGATGCCAACGCCAAGGAGTCGAGGGCGGCGGCCGACGCGGCGGCGGGGCACGCCGATGACGCGGAGGCTGCGGCGGGCCGGGCCCGTACCGCGGCCGACGCTGCGACGCAGGCGGCGGCCGACGCGGACGCGGCGGCCACCCGTGCCGAGGCGGCCGCGAAGCGGGCCCGCTCGGACGCGAATGCCGCGCAGGCGGCGAAGCTGAAGGCGGACGCCGCGGTGCGGACCGCGACGAGCGCCGCAGCGGACGCGATCGACGCCTCCGCGCACGCCTCCGCGGAAGCGGCGGCGGCAGTCAAGCTGGCCGACGAGGCGGAGAAGGACGCCAAGGCCGCCAAAGCCCACGCGGACGAGGCGAACAAGGAGGCAGGCAAGGCGCTCGTGGCCTCGGCGAAGGCGGCCGGCTTCGCGCACGTCACGGCCCAGGCCGCCGTGGACGCCGGGAACGCAGCGGCGCAGGTCGCCAAGCCCGCCAACGACGCCATCCAGCTCGGCTCCCCGTACGTCACCACGGACTCGGCCGCGAGCCTGGTCGTGCTGACCGGGCAGGCATCGAAGTCGATAGCCGAACAGCAGAAGGCAGTCGCCGACGCGCACGCCAAGAACGCGCAGCAGGAGGCCGCGCTCGCCCAGAGCCTGGCCGAGGCCGCGCAGGGCGACGCGAAGGCCGCCTACCAGCACGCCGCGAACGCCGCCGGCCATGCGGCCCGCGCCCGTACCTACTCCAAGGAGGCACTCGGCCACGCGGCCGACGCCGCCAAGGCCGCGTCCTTGGCCTCGGCGTCGCTGGCCCGCACCATCGAGTACGACCGCAAGGCCACCGAGGACGCGGCGGCCGCCGACAAGGCCGCCGGCCGGGCCGAGGGCCACGCCGCCGACGCCCGCGCGTCCGCCGACGCGGCCGCGCTGGACGCCCAGGCCGCCCGCGACGCCGCAGCCGCGGCCGAGCAGGCCGCCAAGGACGCCCGTGCGGCGGCCACCCGCGCCGACGCCGCCGCCACCGCCGCCGAACAAGCGGCGAAGGACGCCCAGAAGTACGCCGAATCCGCCCAGCAGGCAGCGGAGTCCGCAGAACGCAAGAAGGCCAACCAGCAGGTCTCCACGGGAGCCGGCACCGGCATCGGCGGCACCTGGTACGTCGTCGACGAGGACACCATCAAGGTCACCGACGCCAAGCAGCTGGGCGACTGCGTCATCGAGATCGGCTTCGAAGGCTGCACCGTCACCTTCGACGTGACGTTCACGGCGACCGTCGACTTCTACCTCTGCACCGACCCCGAGGTGCCGGCCACGGCGTCCGGCTGCCCGCCGGAGAACACCCTGCTTCTCGAGACCAAGACCTTCCCGGGTCTGAAGCAGAAGGTCACGCGGTACTTCAGCAAGCTCGACCTGATCCAGCAGACGGTCGTCTACCAGCTCATCAAGGCCGTCCTGGTCCAGGACTTCGTCGACTGCTATCACGGCAGCGCCGGCGCCTGTGCCTGGGCCGCGTCCAACTTCATCCCGGGCAAGGCCTTCGCCAAGATCGCCGAGGGCATCCGTGCCCTCGACGCCGCCATGCACACCGGTGTCGGCGTCGCCGACGCGTTCAAGGCGCTCAAGACCCTGGACCTGGACCCGGCGACGCTGGCCAAGCTCCAGAGCAC
The DNA here is from genome assembly GCF_001278075.1 of Streptomyces pristinaespiralis. Taxonomy (GTDB): domain Bacteria; phylum Actinomycetota; class Actinomycetes; order Streptomycetales; family Streptomycetaceae; genus Streptomyces; species Streptomyces pristinaespiralis. The sequence continues at coordinate 1,702,067 of NZ_CP011340.1, forward strand.
GGTCAACACCTACGAGGACGTGGCCACCGCCTGCAGGGTCAACAGCTTCCCCGGCGACACGCAGGTCCGGATGCCGGACGGCACCCGCAAGGCCATCCGCGACGTACGCACCGGTGACCTCGTCCTCGCGACGGACCTGTCGTCCGGACGGTCCGTCGCCCGGCCGGTGGTCGACACCTTCCGGCACGACACGCGAAGGCTCGTGGACATCTCGGTGGCGGGCGGTGAGCTGGCCAGCACCGTCGGCCACAGGTTCTACGTCGAAGGCCGCGGCTGGGTGCTGGTCTCCGACCTCCGGGTGGGCGACCGGATGCGCACACCGGACGGCTCGCTCCGTCCCGTGACCGGACTCGCGCAGCGGGGCGACCTCTCCCCCACCGAGGTGTTCGACCTGACGGTCGGCGGTCTGCGCACGTTCTACGTCCGCCCCGAGGGGTCCGCGCAGGACCTCCTCGTCCACAACTGCACGAACATCGTGGCCGACGAGGGCGTCGGAGGGGCGCACACCCTGGAGCAGCACGTCAACAAGACCGATGCCCAGATGATGGAGAAGGCCAGGAAGGCGCAGGGCGGGGTCGCCGGCAGGTGGACCGACGAGGCGACCGCGGCCCGTGCGGTGGACGAGGCCATGCAGCAGTGGATCCGGGAGCCCCGCAATGCGGAGCGGCTGGACGCCTGGGTGAAGAAGGAGGCCCAGAAGCAGGGCAAGCCGGGTTACATCTTCGACGCGAAGCGGGACGCCCTCCCCATCGAGTGGACGCTCAGGAACGAAGGGTCCCTCGGCACCGTCTTCAAGGTCGGCGGCCCCGCTGCCGGTGAAGCGGCGAGCAACAAGGTGAGGATCCTGCTGAAGTACGTGGGCAAGCAGCACAAGCCCAGCAAGTACGTCGTCTTCACGGCCTACCCGCTTCCGTGACAGCACCGCACTGATCCGCACCGACGAGAACAGCGGGCACCCCTCCGGGCGGAGGGGTGCCCGCACCCATCAGGAGGCCCCATGACGCACCGGACACGCCCGGTCCACTACGTCAGCCATGAAGCGGACTTCGGCCTCAGCGGCCTGGCCGGGACCGTGTGCTCCCGTTCGACGCTGCGCCTCGACGGGCCGACCGTGCTCGCCCTCGCGCGGCGGGCGGCGACCGAGGACGAGGACGAGCAACTGGGCAGGGACGCCCGGCTGCTGCTGGACTCCCGGCTTCCGGACACGGTCCTCCACACCGTGTGGCTGGCCGCCACGCGCGGCTGCTTCGACCCGGTGGAGGACGGCACGGACATGCGGGCGTGGCTGCGCCGTGTCGCCGATGTGTGCCCGGCGCCGGGGGCGGAGCCTGGCGGGTTCGACGGTGGCGCACCGGAGCAGGCCGGGCCGGTGGTGCCGGAGTTCGACGGTGACGCACCGGAGCAGGCCGGGCCGGTGGTGCCGGAGGAGGAACTGAGCCGTGCCGTCACCGCGGAGATCGACCTGGCCGCGGCCGGTCTCGAGCGCCGCGTCGCCGTACCCGGCGTCGTCGCGGCCCTGCGCCGGGTCGTGCGGAATGCGGACGCGGACCTGGGGTTCCGGATGTTCCTGCGTGCCGCGAAGGCCTACTCCGTTCCGATCGAGGCGGACCGGTACGACCGGCTCCTTGAGATCGGCGACCGCCTGGCCTACCCGGGGTCCGCCGTGTACGAGGGGCTGACCGTGAGGTGGCCCCCCGTCGACCCCGGCCGGCGCGACTTCGCGTACGGGCGTTTCGGGCTGCCCGTCCTCGCGGCCGTCTTCCACGGGTCGGGCTGGCGTCAGGAAGGGACGCTGCGCGAGAACATCGAGCGCGTCGCCCATGCCGACGCCGGGCTCGTCCCGGGATCACAGGCGGCGGTGCTTCTGGAGGACGTACAGCGCCTGTCGCGCTCCGCCCTGCCGGACGACGCGGTGACCGCACTGTGGCGAGCGGCGTCGGGACGGTGGAACGACACCGACGACTTCGACGCCGACGGCCGGACGTGGCTCGAGCAGATCGCCGAGGTGTGCCTGGAGCGGCTGAAGGATGTGGACCCCGCCTACGTCCCCTTCGTGTCGCCCGCCCGGACAAAGTCGGCGGACCCGGTCCTGCGCGAGGTGCGGCAGGCCGCCCCGGAACTGACGGACCGTCCGGAGTACGCCGGAGCCCCGGCGCTCCGCAGCGCCGTGCCGGCGCTGGAGGCGTGCGTCACGGCCGTCGACCCGGACCTCGCGTTCCGCCTGCTCCTGCAGACTCTCGGCACCTGCGACGTCACGATCGACGAAGCCCGCCGGGCCCGCTTCGAGGCGATCGCCGAACGGCTCGGCTACAGCGAGGACCATGTCGAGGACCGGTTGCCGGTCGATCCGTGGTGACGCCACGGCACCGGGCGGGCGCGGAACAGCGGCACCTCGACGCCACAGCGCGCCGATCACGCGTGCCCGGCAATCCGACGCGGTCCGGACCCGCTACGGGGAGCACCACGTGTCCGACGCAGTGGAGCAGTTCGTCGAGCGCCACCGACCCCTCCGGGCGGTGCCGCGGACGGCGGGCCGGAGTCAAGGGGACGGGCGCGATCACGGCAGCGTCGGGAGCGACCGAGGCGCCCACGGCCTGTGCCACCTCTGCAGTCCCGGAACCCGGGCGGCCCCGACCGGCGTACGGCAGCGGCTCGCTTGACCCTCCTGGCAGGTGCTGACAGGGTCGGGCCATGCCCACCTTCCACGCCCCTGACGGGACCGTTCTCGCCTGCCATGTCTCCGGTGACGGTCCGCCGTTGATCTGCCTGCCGGGCGGCCCCATGCGGGCATCCGCCTACTTCGGCGACCTCGGGGGCCTGGCAGCGGCCGGCCACCGGGTGGTCGGGCTCGACCTGCGCGGCACGGGCGCGTCCGCAGCCGCCACCGACCCCGCCTCGTACCGCTGTGACCGCCAGGTGGACGACGTCGAGGCGCTGCGCCTGCACCTCGGTCTCGACCGGATGCGTCTCCTCGGACACTCGGCCGGGGCGGAGCTGGCGACGCTCTACACGGCCCGGTACCCGAAGCGGGTCTCCGACCTGGTGCTCGTGACGCCCGCCGCCCAGGCCGTCGGCGGCCGGGTCACGCCCGAGGACCGTTTGGAGATCGCGCGGCTGCGGCGTGAAGAGGAATGGTTCCCCGCTGCCTTCGAGGCGCTGAAGGCGATCACCGAGAACCGGGCGACGGACGCCGACTGGGAGGCGGTCGCCCCCTTCACCCACGGACGGTGGGACGCTGCGGCCCGCGCGCACCGTGCGGCGGGTGCGGATCAGCGGAACCGGGAGGCCGCGGCGGTGTACGACGCGGAGGGCGCCTTCACTCCCGCGGCGACTCGCGAAGCACTGGCCGGGTTCGAGGGACGGACTCTGCTGCTGGCGGCCGAGTTCGACGTCGCCGCACCGCCGCGCACGGTGGCCGCGGCCGCAGAGGCGTTCCCTCACGCCGAGACCGTCGTGCTGCCGGGCGCCGGCCACTTCCCCTGGCACGACGCCCCGGAGGGGTTCGTCCGTGCCGTCACCGGCTTCCTGGGCTGACCCGGCTCGACAGGAGCGCAGTCAATCTTTTTCGACGTCACCGCCGACGAGGCAGCCGTCTTTCCGGACACCCCGCAGCCACTCACCCGGACCGCCCTTCCACGGGCTGCCGCAGAATCGTCCTGAGCCCGGCGGGCGCGGTCCTGCGTGGGTCGCTGAGGTAGATCTCGTGGTGCAGCCCCGCCTCCCGCAGGTTGTTGGCGGGTAGGTACTCGTGGTGCAGGCTCGTCAGGATCGGTGTCTCGTCGTCGTAGGAGCCGATGTGGAGGACCTGGGCGCTGGTGCCCTCGTGCAAGGTCTCTGACCGGACGTTCTCGATTGCCGGCAGCTTCTTCTTGGTCAGGGCGGTGTGCTGGGCGCCGTCGATCATGTCGCCGGTGATCCAGTCCGGGACGTTGAGGAGCAGTCTCCACCGCCAGTTGTCCTTGCGTCTGGCCAGGAAGTCGTCCATGTCGTCCGCCCACCACAGTCCCTCGAGCGGGCCCACGACGAAGTCCTTGCCGAGGTCGCCCTTGCTCGCGAACTTGACGGTGTAGGCGACCGCGTAGAGCGCCTCGACCGCTCGGCGGTACTCGTCGGTGGTGTTCGGGTCGCCGTGCCCGTCGATGGCGAGGAAGTGGAGCTCGGGGATGTCGACGAGTTCCCAGACCGTGTTCTTGGGCGCGTAGCACGTCTTCAGCGCGCGCTTGACGTCGTATTTGGCGGTCACGTCGGGGTCACCTTCCTGGTGGGTAATTGCCATGACGGATCACGAGGTCGTCCGGAGCGCGGTGGCCTCGGGGCGCTCGGCGAATCGCCCGTACCCGCGGCAGGCGCCGTCGCGGACGAGGACGAGGACGAGGACGACGGAATCGGGTGCGGTGGCCGCGCGCCGGCGGCCCGGCCCATGCGGCGGCCGACCTGGCATGCGGCTGGGGCGCCCGTCGGCACCGCCCGGTCAGCGGATGCCGGAGCCGGGGTGCTCGGCATCCCATGCCTCGCGTGCTCGCGCGATGGCGTCGCGGTGCTCGGCCGACCAGTCCGCGAGGGCCTTCACCAGGTGGGTGAGGGCGTGGCCCATCGTCGTGAGCTCGTACTCGACCTGTGGAGGCACCGTCGGATACACGGTCCGGGTGATCAGTCCGTCCCGCTCGAGCCGGCGCACGGTGAGGGTCAGCATGCGCTGCGAGATACCGGGTACGGCACGCTGCAACTGGCGGAAGCGGCGTACTCCCTGGGCCAGTTCGACCACGATCAGGACCGACCACTTGTCGCCGATCCGGTCGAGCACATCACGGATCCCGCAGTCTTCGTGTTCCTCCCCGCAACTGACGACGGGTGCGGTGGTGGTTACTTCCGTGTGCCCCACTGACATCGAAGTGCCTCCTTACGCTCCCTGACACGAACCCGCAGGCTGGTCCCGGTCACCGAAGAGAACCTACCGGAACGGAAATACCCTGATGATCCTGGTCACCGGAGCCGCCGGCGCCCTGGGCACACTGATCGCACAGCGGTTGGGCGACCGCGACGACACGATCCTGGGCACTCGGGATCCCGGACAGCTCCAGGCCCCGCTGCCTGTCCGCCGCCTCGACTTCGACGAGCCGCGCACCCTCGTCAAGGGCTTCGAAGGCGTGGACGTGCTGCTGCTGATCTCCGCGGGCTACGGCGAGGACGACACCGTGATCGCCCGGCACCGCGCCGCGCTCGACGCAGCGGAGAAGAGCGGGGTGCGGCACGTCGTCTATACGAGCCTGACCGCCGCGGGCGACCACCTCCCCTACGCCCTGCCGCACCGCTGGACCGAGCGCCGGATCCAGGAGAGCACCATGGACTGGACGATCCTGCGCAACGGCCTCTACGCGGAGCTGCTCGCACGGATCGCGGCTCCGTCCGCGGACGGGCGGATCACCGCCCCGCTCGGCGAGGGCCGCCTGGCGGCCGTGGCCCGCGCGGATCTGGCCGACGCGGCGGTCCGCGTGACGGTGGAGGCCTCCGCCCATGCGGGGCGTGTCTACGAACTCGTCGGCGAACAGGCCGTGGGCGGAGCGGACTTGGCGCGGGCCCACGGACCGCACGTCACCTACGAGCCGGAGACACTCGCCCGGACCCGCGCGCGCATCGCGGCCGGTGGCGCCGAGCCGTTCCAGGTGCCGATGCTGGTGGGCACCTGCTCCGCCGTCGCGGCCGGCTTCCTGTCCCCCACCGGTGGCGACCTGCGCCGACTCCTGGGCCGCGCCCCACGCTGCCCGCTCGCCGCCGCCGTCGCCCAGTGCCGCGTCAGGCAGTGTTCGCCTGTCGCGTCGGCAGGCACGGTCGGCTCCAGGTCGCATGGCGGCGCGGCTGGGCGGGGATTTCCTGAGGCGGCGCTACCGTGATGAAGGTGACAGGAATCGACGCCGAGCGGCGGTGGTCCGAGTCCATGCCGGCGGCCTACGAGCAGTACCTCGTGCCGGTGGTCTTCCGGCCCTTCGCCGAGGATCTGGCCGCCCGAGCGGCGGCACTCCACCCCCGGCGTGTTCTCGAACTCGCCGCCGGGACAGGCGTGTTGACCTCGGAGCTGATCGCGGCGGCACCGTCGGCCGAGGTGACGGCCACCGATCTCAACGAGGCCATGGTCGCCTTCGGGTCGGCCCGGTCCCCTGACGCGGCGTGGCGACAGGCCGACGCGCAGCGGCTGCCGTTCCGGGACGGCGGCTTCGACCTGGTGGTCTGCCAGTTCGGCGTGATGTTCTTCCCTGACCGGGTTGCGGCCTTCACCGAGGTCCGCCGGGTGCTGGCACCGGGTGGCGGGTTTCTGTTCAACACCTGGGGCCCGCTCGGCACGCACGCCTTCGGAGCCGCGCTGCAGTACGGGCTGGAGCGGGCCTTTCCGGTCGACCCGCCGCAGTTCCTCCCCACGGTCCCGCACGGTTACGCCGACCCCGCTGTCGTGGCCGCCGACCTGACGGCCGCCGGGTTCGCTGTTGAGGAGGAGCAGGAGCTGACGCTGGAGGGCCGGGCGGCGTCGGCCACCGACGTCGCCACCGGGTTCCTCGCCGGGACACCGGTGCGCGCGGCCGTCGAGGAGCGCGGCGGCGGGCCGGCCGCCCGTGCCACGGTCATCGAGGAGATGACGGCCCGTCTGGGTTCAGGCCCGGTCACCGCCCAGATGACGGCATACGTCTTCCGCGGCACTGTCTGAACACAGGAGCGTCCGCGCCGAGGAGGGCGGTCACCGCCCGGAGCCGCCGGCCGCGGCACCGGTGGCCTACGTCTGTGGTGCCGCGGACGCCGGCCCCCGAGGTCAGAGGTCCTGGATGCGCCGGAAGGGACGGTCGGCCTCCAGGACGAACGCGACCTCCAGAAGGGTCCGTTCGTCGCCGGGGCGGCCGGAGAACATGACACCGATGGGCAGCCCCTCGTCCGTCACGCTCGCGGCGGGCACCGAGATGGACGGCGTGCCGACGACGTTGTTGACCGGCGTGAACGCCACGTACGCGAGGATCCGTTCGATCAGCGTCGGGAAGGGGACCGTCGGGGCGAGGTGGCCGATCGGCGGCGTGGTGTGGGCGAGTACGGGTGAAAGCACGAGGTCGACCCCCCGGAACGCCGCAGCGTACGCCTCGCGCGTACGCCTCAGCCTCCGCACCACACCAGGGGTGCTCGACCACTTCTTCACGTACATCTCGCGCAGTCCTCGGCTGAGACCGTCCATGCGGCGCCGGTCGAAGCCGTCGCCGAGGGTGCGGCCCGTGACGCCGATCAGGAACGACAGCATGCCCCAGTAGGTGAGGAAGTCCTCGGTGAAGCGGGGGTCGATCGCCGGTCGGACCGGCGATACGGTGTGGCCGAGCCGCTCGAGCGTCGCCGCCGTGTCCATGACGGCCGCGCGGCCGGCGTCGTCGGTTCGGACACCGTTCGGCGAGTCGAGCATGAGCCCGATGCGCAGCCGCCGCCCCGAGGGGCCTTCGACCAGGCCGACGGGCGGCAGCTTCGGGTTCCGCCAGTGCGTCTCGGCGGCGGCCAGGAACGCGGCGGAGTCCCGCACCGTGCGGCTCACGATGCCGTCGCCCACGATGTCGAGCGGCAGTTGGCGGCTCTGCGCGTTGGCCACGACCCTGCCGCGGGTCGGCTTCAGACCGACGAGTCCGCAGCAGGCGGCGGGGATGCGGATCGAGCCGCCGCCGTCGTTGGCGTGCGCGATGGGCACGGCCCCGGCCGCGACGAGCGCCGCGCTGCCGCCGGACGAACCGCCCGCCGAGTGACCGGTGCCCCACGGGTTGCGGACGGGTTCCGCGTCCTCGTACTCCGTGGTCGGGCTGAACCCGAACTCGGGCAACCGGGTCTTGCCGAGCACGGTGACGCCGCTGCTCAAGTACTGCCGGGTGAAGGGCGCGTGCCGGCGAGCGGCCCTCGGAGCGAACGCGCCGCTGCCGTGTCCGGTGGGCAGTCCCCGGTAGTCGGTGCTGTCCTTGACGAAGGTCGGCACCCCCGCGAAGGCGCCGCCGGCCTCCCGGTCGGGTGCGGGGTCGTCCATGTGCACCTCGACGGCGTTGAGCCGCGCCTCCACCGCCCTGACCCGCGCCACCGCGTCACGGGCGGCCTCGGCGGCGCCGACCTCCCTGCGCCGGATCGCCTCGGCGAGCCCGACCGCGTCGTGCTCCCCGAGAGCATCGTCGCGGAACGCGTGCACCGTTGTCTGTTCCTCGAATGTCGTCACCGCTGGCTCCGCCCGTGGACGCGTGGATGGTTGTCCGGCATCATTCCTTACCGGCGAGTAGCAGACGAGGGCCGGTACGAGACCTCCACACGATCCGGGTCGCGCCGACCGCTTCCGGGGGCACCCCCGGTCGGGCACCCGCCCGGCGGTGAGGCCGGTCGCGGTCCTGGCGCTGGGCGCGGCGTCGGCCGGGACGTACGGGCAGGGGGCGCCCGGGCGGTGTACGTGCGCCCTGAGGCGGAGCCGGTACCTCTCCGGGCCGACGCTTCAACTACCCCTGCAGAGCGACGAGTTCACGGTACCTGCCGTCTAGCGTGCGGGGCATGGACAGACACCGCAATGCCACCGTTTCCGCCCTGCTCGGGCTTTCGCTGACTTTCGCGTTCCAAGGCCCGGGGGCCGCCTCGGCCGTCCCCGCCCCCGTCCCCGCCGCCTTCTCGGCCGGCATAGAGGGGGAAGCCGGGATCGAGTTGCCCCGCCCCACGGGCCGCCACCCCGTCGGGACGCAGACCCTGCACCTGACCGACCACCGGCGCAGCGACCCGTGGATGCCCTCGGCCGCCCGGGAGCTCATGGTGTCGGTGCACTATCCCGCACAGGCCGGAAGGGGTCGTTCGGCGGCCTACATGACCGAGGAGGAGCCCGGCTTCTGCTGGAGTCGCGGGGACTTGACGGGGTCGTCCCCGCCACGGCCCTCAGCGGAACCCGCACCCATGCACGCGTGAACGCCCGCCCTGCGGGCGGCCGCTTCCCGCTGATGGTGCTGTCACCGGGCTTCTCGGTGTCCCGCAGTTCGCTCACCGCCCTGGCGGAGGACCTGGCGAGCCGGGGGTACGTCGTCGCCGCCGTGGACCACGCCTACGAGTCCGTCGGGACGGCCTTCCCCGGCGGTCGCGTGCTCACCTGTCTGGCGTGCGACCACGTGGCCACACGAGAGGAGCGGGCACGGGTCGCCCTGAGACGGGCGCAGGACCTGTCCTTCGTGATCGACCGATTGACGTCGCCGCGAACGCCTCGACGGACGACGCAAGGGCACCGCACCCTTTCGTACGCGCTCATGATCGACTCGAGGCGGATCGGCGCGGCAGGACACTCCGTCGGAGGCGCCTCCGCCGCCACGCTCATGGCTCAGGACCGGCGTGTGCGCGCCGGCGTCAACCTGGACGGGGACTTCTTCGCCCGTCTTCCCGAAACGGGCCTGGACGCCCACCCGTTCATGAGGACGGGGTCCGCAGCCGACCACGGCCCCGGCGACACCGAGAGCGACTGGCAGGAGGCCTGGGCCCGTCTCGACGGCTGGAAGCGCCGGCTGACAGTCTCGGGCGCCGAACACTTCTCGTTCACGGATCTTCTGTTCCTGGCGGAGCAGCTCGGTCTGACAGATCCCGCGGCGCCGCTGTCGGCGGAGCGCGCATGGCAGCACACGCGCGACTACACGGCCGCCTTCTTCGACATGCATCTGCGTGGCATGTCACGCCCCCTGCTCGACGGCCCCGTGCCTGATCGTCCGGAGGTCGAGTTCCAGCCGCGGTGACCGGCAAGCGCTCGTACTCCTCGGTCTGCAACAGCCCCGGCACCGCCTGGTTCGCGTACGCGTGCAGGTCGACGGCCTCAGTCTCCAACTTCGCCGCGTCGCGGAAGAACGCCGGATACCGCGCCCGCGCGACCTCCTCCTTCATCTCCTGCAACACGCCCCGCGCGCCCAGCAGCTCATCCGCCCGGTCGATACCCCGACACCGAGCCCCTGCTCGTCCTCCTCAGGCTGCAGGCGCAATCAGGTCGGCTGACCTGTCGCCCCCTGCCTACGGGTGAGGCTGACCGGCTTGCGTGGCCGCGGCTGTGGAGTCGTAGGCAGTTCGGGCCTGGGCGATGGAACCACGATGCCGCTCCGCCCACTCCACGAGGCCGGTGAGGTATGAGTGCAGCTCTCGTGCCATGGAAGTGAGGTTGTATTCGACCTTCGGCGGCACGGTGGGATGAACGGTCCTCGTCAACAGGCCGTCGCGTTCGAGTCTGCGCAGGTTCAAGGTGAGCATCCGCCGGCTGATGCCTTCGATGGAGCGTTCCAGCTCGGTGAACCTGACGGGGCCATGCGCGGCAGCGACCAGGATGCTGATGCTCCACTTGCCCGCCACATGATCAATCACCTCGACAAGCGGACACGCCTGGGCGGTGACCTCCTGGGACACATGCGTGTGACTGCGTGACATAAAAGTGCCTCCTTCCCCAGCGCCTCATGGTTACAGAAGATGACGGCTGTAACAAATAGTTCCCCAAAGGGAGGTTCGACCATGCCCCTGCCCAACGCACGGGCGAGTGCATCGCCGTGGCTGACCGTCATCCTGCTCTGTGTCGGCCAGATGATGATCGTCCTTGACCAGAACATCGTGAACGTGGCGCTACCCGCTGTGCAGCGTGGCCTCGGATTCTCCTCCGAGAACCTCGTCTGGGTGGTCAACGCCTACGTCATCCCGTTCGGTGGGCTCCTGTTGCTGGCCGGACGGCTCGGTGACCTGATCGGACGGAAGGCCGTTTTCCTCACCGGGATCGTGCTGTTCAGTGCCTCGTCGGTTCTGTGCGGTGCCGCGGCCAGTGAGACTGTGTTGATTGCGTCGCGCTTCCTCCAAGGGATCGGTGGGGCGGTCGCCTCAGCCTGCATCCTCGGAATGGTCGCGACCGTGTTCTCCGAGCGTCGCGAGCAGGCCCAGGCCATCGCTGCTTACAGCTTCGCCTCCGCGGGCGGCGGAGCGGTAGGGCCGCTGCTCGGCGGCGTTCTCACCGATCTGCTCAGCTGGCACTGGATCTTTTTCATCAACGCACCGATCGGTGCCGTCCTCGTTCTGGTCGGCGCGCGAGTGCTCCCCCGGGACCGCGGCGAGGGGATGGGCAAGAGCACCGACTTCCTGGGAGCCTTGCTGGTCATGGCCGGCATGATGCTCTTGGTGTACACCATCGTGGACGCTGAGCGTGTTGGCTGGGGAGCGCTCCAGACCTTGCTGCTCGGTCCGGTGTCCCTCTTGTTGCTGATCGGGTTCGTCGCCCGCCAGGCCACGGCTGCCAAGCCGCTGCTGCCGCTGAGGTTCTTCCGCTCGCGGAGCCTGACCGCGGCCAACATCGTCCAGTTCCTGATGATCGGCGGCATGTTCGGCCTGTTGTTCTTCGGCACGCTCTACCTGCAGCAAGTGCTGAAGTACAGCTCGCTGCAGGCCGGTATGGGGTTCGTGCCCATCGCTGTGGTGATCGCGGTGGTGTCCCTCGGCCTTTCAACCCGGCTCATCACCAGGTTCGGCCAGCGCGCGATGCTCCTGCTGGGGCTCGCCCTCATCATCGGGGCGTTCGTCATGCTGTCGTTCGCCCGCGTCAATGGCGTCTACCTGGTGGACTTCCTCCCAGCCAGTCTTGTCATGGGGCTGGGCTTCGGCCTGGCCGCGCCCGCCGTCATGGGGCTCGGTATGTCTGCCGTTACGCCCGCCGAGTCCGGCATCGCCTCCGGGCTGTTCAACACCACTCAGCAGATCGGGGGCGCCATGGGCCTGACCGTGCTGAGCGCTCTCGTCAGCGCGCGTACGAACAGCCTCACCGCCGCAGGGAAGACCGAGGCGGAATCGCTGGCCGGCGGCTACCATGTGGCCTTCCTCGCCGCGGCCGGATTCACGCTGACCGCCCTGGTCATTGGCACCGTCCTGCTCAAGGCGACCCCGCCCGAAGGCATGGAGCAACAAGGCATGGCGTCTTCTGAAGAAAACGCGCCTGTCTCCTGACCAGCATTGGTCAACCCGGTCACGGGACCTGCCCGGCGTCTTCTGTTGCCCAGACAGAAGTTCTTAGCCACGATCCGACACGGGGTGTTCCTCGAACCCTCGGAATCAGCGCAGGGCCGTGGGGGCCAGTCGGACCGTCGGCTGCTGCATTCGGAGGCCTATGGGCTTGGGTCTGCCGACTGCTTTCACTGGCTCGACGGTATGTGGTGACGTGCGCGGTGGGCGGGGCGGGCGGGTGAGACGGCGGACCATGAGAGTGATGAAGGTCCAGGAGATGTGGGCCTCGCCGTGGGAGACGAGCCTCTCGTAGTCGCGCACGTTCTCCTGGCTCTCCTGATCCACGAGATCGCCCGCTCGACACGCCACCTTTTTGCCAGAACGGCGAAGCCGTCCTGGTCCTTGCGGCGGGGCACCGTCTTGAGGGTGATGCCGAGGAAGGGGTGGGACCAGCCGACAAGGGTTCCGCCGTAGGCCGAGTCGGCCCAGGCGACGGCGACGGCGACGGCGACGGCGACGGCGACGGCGAGTTCAGGATGGGTCAGTCGCAAACGGAACAGCTGGTCGCGGGCGGGGATACTGTCGTATGGTGCCGCGGGGATGACCATGACGGCCAGGGCCATGCCGCGCATGTCGACCGCCAGGTGCCGCTTCCTCCCGTTGATCAGCTTCCCGCCGTCAAACCCGCGGGTGTCCTGGCCCACCGTCTCGGCACCCTTGACGGACTGGGAGTCCAGGATCACCGCGACGGTGCGGGCATTGAGGCCGTCATGAACACGGACCATCTGGTGCAGCTCGGCATGGATACGGGCCAGGTCCCCGCTCGCCCGCCATCGCTGGAAACCCCGTAAACCGTGCGCCAGGGGATGCCGGAGTCAACCGGAACCGCCCTCCAATTGCACCCAGTCGTTGACGTATCGGATGGCATCGACGACGTTGCGGCGCGGATGTTTCTCCGCACGCCCGCCCGTGGGCAACTCGCAGGCCGGGACGGGCAAGAGCGGTTCGAGGACGGCCCATTCGGCGTCCGGGACTTTCTTGGCGTGCGGGGCGGTGATCCGGTGATGAAGTTGGTGATTCGGTGCAGTTCCGCCTGGAAGATCGCCCGTTCGTAGGAGATCCACATCTGGCTCTCCTCCGACATCTGAAACCCGTCCCGTCTGCTGTAACTGATCGTTTCAGAATGAGGATGGCGAAGAGAGTGCTGTCGTGCTCGGCTTCGTCCGTAAGATCACTCCATGCCTGCTGACGAACCTGTAACTCGGTCCATGTGTCGTGTCCAGCCGATATCAGCTCCTCGGCCGATGCCGGAGCTGCCTCAGCGGATCTGGTCAGATGAGGACTGGGAGCGGATCCAGCGTGGCTACGCGTCACGGGACATGGATGAGAAGTGGGACGTCTTCACAGAGGGTGAGGTTGCCTTCCTGCATCGAAGCTGGACCGGTTACGGAGTATTCGCGGCAACCTTTGCGCCGGCTGATGGCGGTGGATGGCGGATCGTCAGTGCCGTGGTAGAGCGTGATGGCGAGCGCTACGGAGGCACGGACGATGCCTACGACTGCGTCATGCTTGAGTTGGTCATCACCGCCATCGTGCTTGGCGAACCAGCGCCTGAGCTCCGCTCGAAGCTGGTGGAGTTGACTCGTCGAAAGCCGCGTTCTGCAGATGCCCCGGCCGGCGTGATTCAGCACAGCACCCTGGGACTGCGCTCAGACTCCTAGTCGATCACTTGGAGCGCCGGACAGACATCGGATGCATATGTGGCTGCATGCCAGTTCGAGTAGGCCTGGTGGAGGTCGGCGCGTCGTTCGTAGCGGATGCGGAGCCGTTTGAACTGGTGGAGCCAGGCGAAGGCTCGTTCGACCACCCAGCGCACCTTGCCCAGTCCGGAGCCGTGGGCGATGCCGCGTCGGGCGATCAGGGGTTTGATGCCGCGCTTCCACAGCAGGCGGCGGGATTTGTCGAAGTCGTAGCCCCGGTCCGCACACAGACGCCGGGGTTTGCGGCGGGGGCGTCCCCGCAGTCCCCGGATCGATGGGATGGCGTCCAGCAGCGGCAGGAGCTGGATGACGTCGTGCCGGTTGCCGCCGGTGAGGGTGACGGCGAGCGGGGTTCCGTGCCGGTCGACGATCAGGTGGTGCTTGGAGCCGGGGCGAGCGCGGTCGACCGGTGAAGGGCCGACATGATCCCCCCTTTGCGAGCCCGGACATGCGACCCGTCCACGGAGCAGTCGTCCAGGTCCAGCAGGCCGTCGCGGCGCAACTCGGCCAGCAGGGCGGCGTGCAGGCGTGGCCAGACGCCGGCCTCGGTCCAGTCCCGCAGCCGACGCCAGGCCGTCACGCCGGAACAGCCCACCGTCTCCGCGGGAACATCGCGCCACGCGACACCGGTCCGCAGCACATACATGATGCGGGCCGGGTCGTCGAACCGGGCCCCGTCCTCGCCGGCACCGAAGGTGTTGTCATAGTCCTCCTCGAACCCGTCCTCCTCGAACCGTCGTCTTCGAGTTCGGCCTGCTCGAACTGGGCCTCGTTCACGTTTTCCCGGGCCTCGGGGTCGCGCATCGCTTTGAACGCCACTTCCGGCTGGCGCAGGAAGTCGGTGGCCACCTGCGCCGCCACCGCCTCGTCATCACGCGCCAGCTCACGGATCGCCTCGACCTTCTCCTGCGCGGTGACCAGGACCAGGACCTCCTCGGTCTTCCAGCCCACTAACTTCTTGGCCACCTCCGCACTCCACCGACGCCGACCGGTGCGCTCGCTCAACGGCGGGTTCCCGATCAGCTCGAAACGACCGGTACGGAGGCCAGGATCCGGTGCACCTCCCAGGAGACCCCTGTCTGCCGATGCTCGGCGGGCCACTGCGCGGCCACCCACCGGTGCGTACGGACCGTATAGAAGGACAGCCCGATCTCCTCGGCGAACAGCCGCAGCGACTCCTCCACACCCTGGGCACCCTCGTCGAGCGGCAGGTGACCGCCATGCCCGCGAAGCGGCACCAGCTCCAGAGCCGCATCCCCGAGAGCGAACTGGCAGCGGGTGTCCTCCTCCACCATGTCCACAGACTCGGCCACCAGCTCGTCGTAACGGCTCCGTGTGACCTTCCCGACCATCTCCACCATTGGGGCCATGGCGCACCACCCGGCGGGGGCCGAAGCGTCGGCGTCCCTGCGGCGGCTGCGGACCCCGGCCCGGCGATGCGCCCAGAGTCCACCTCACACCACCACCATCACCAGATGCCAAGCCAACATGGTTGCTTCTGGCCTGTACCGCGTCCCGAGACGCCGACCTCGTCAGCTGGTCCACAAATCACGGAGCGTCAAACATGGGTTCTGACACAGCTTCTGACTGACAACACCCCCTTCTGGAGCACCCTGCACCATGGAAGCCTCTGAACTCGCCGAGCTGCGCACGACATACATCTTCACCCCCGGTGAAGCATCCACCTGGGGCCTGACCTACGACCTCGTCGAGACCAGCCTGCGGGAGCGCACCAGCGCTGAGTTCACGCTGTCTGCAACCGGAGGACGAAGGCCCGGTGCGCGGATCGGCGATGTACTTCGGCTTCACACTGGGCGAGGAAACGCTGGAGGGAACGGCGAAGCTCGCCCCCGAGGGCATCTCCCTGGAAGACTGCACCGCTCAATCAGCGGCGGAATTCGTCCAATGGCTGCGGAACGCCGTGGTGGCCGACGGCGTGTCCATCTGGTTCAACACGGAGTGGGGCCTTGAGGCCGGCCTGCCGGACGCGGCCGTGGCCGATGCGCCCCGGCCACGCGTCGTCGCGGGCTTCCTGGCTCACCTCGAAGCGACAGGTCTCCTGAACTGACATAGGGCCGGTCTGCACAGTCGCGTAGTTGCCCCGGCTCACGAGTGATCGAGCAGTCCCCGAACCCCTTCCATCCGGTCGGCAGGCAGCGGCAGGTCGAGCCGGGCGTCGGCCAGCAGCGACAGGGGCAGCGGGCCGTTCGACCAGCAGGCGGAGCGGGGTGGCAGCCTCGGGCAGGTTCTGCCCGACCAGGGAGTTCAGGGCGAGCTGCCACGTTCCGCTCACCAGGTGACGTGAATCGTTGCTCGCGTCGGTGACGCTCTGGTCGATCAGTTCAATGGGATCCGGACGCTCCTGCAGCCGACGCCCGTACTCCTCCATCGTCCAGGGGGTGATCACCTGGTGGGCCAGGAACCCGCCGGCCAGGGTCAGGGCGAGCGGCAGGCGGCCGAGGCGGTCGGCAATGGCGGCCGCGTCGTCGGCGGAGCCCGTTCCGGGGGCCAGATCGCGCAGGACCTGGGCCGCCTCGTCACGCGGCAGGACACCCGCATACAGCAACTCGGCGGCGGGCAATCGGTGGCCGGCGGCCCGCCGTGTGGTCATGAGGACGGTTCCGCGGGCTGGTGGTGCGCAGCCACCCACCGTCCCGCAGCACCGCCGGGTCGTCGGCGTTGTCCAATACCAGCAGCCATGGCAGGTCGGACCGGTCGAGATGGTCCCAAGCCAGGTCGGCCGCCGCGCGCGGGCCGTTGCGCGCGGCCATCAGCTCGCCGTCCCTGGCGCCGCGGTCGGCAGCCACCGCGAGCATCCCGGCCCGCAGGGATGCCTGATCGGAAGCGTTGACCCACAGGCCCAGGCGTCCGCGTTCCCGGGTGGCGTGTTCGAAGGGTGCGCACGCCACGGCCGTCTTGCCGCATCCTCCCAGGCCGCGCAGGACGAACACGGTGTTTCCGGCGTCCTCGGTCACCGCCTTCTTCAGGCGCCCGACGAGTTCGTGGCCATCCCGGAGGATGGCCGGTGCTCGGCCGATGGGCGGACGCCGCACCGAGTCCGGGCCGATCCAGGCGGTGCCGTGATGGTGGTGCTCGATGATGCGCTGGTCGCCTGAAGCCTGGTAGACGCGCCCCTGATCGGTGGCCCGGCTGTCGTTGCGGCCGGTCACCGCTCGTCGACGTTCAGGTCGCGGCCGGCCTGGTGGACGCGTGCGCTGCCAGAAGCCTTCGCGAGTTGGGTGACGGTCGCTGTGGTGTGGGTGTCGGGCGCGAGTTCGTACAGCAGGGAGCGCAGTTCCGCCATCAGCTCGGGGTGGGTGACCAGGAGACGGCGGATGCGGCCTCGCCACTCCGCAGCGATCTCCCGCTCGGTCTCCTCGTCACCGCCGGCCCGCGCGTCCAGGAGGTCCCGGCGCGACGTCGAGTTGGGCGGCGACTTGCTCCTCGTGGTCCGGTCGGACGCGTCGCCACAGTGCGAGCACCCCGTTCCGCATGCCGTTCCACGTGTCGGTCGCCAGCAGCGTCGCGATCGTCGTCCCTGCGGCGCCTGCTAAGAGGGTGAGCTCCGCCTCCATCCGTTGCCCTCCCTCGATCCCGGTCCGGCTCACAACTCCAGGGAGCCGATGCAGTGTCAGTGCCCCGTTCGACAACGGCATGCGCGGGGCCGGGCGGCTTCTGCTCGACCGGCACCAGGGACAAGCAGCGCCAGCGCCGAGGGGTGTTGACGTCGCCTACGATCACTCAGAGCATTCGCGCAAGAACGGGGAGGAATCGTGCGGACCACGGCAAGGCCTGCTGTCACAAGAGTGCTGCTGTTGGCAACTGCTGTAGCACTGCTCGTCGGCACCGGGTGCAGTAGCGGCAGCGACACCTCGCCACTGGACTCGCCGAATAACGCGACAACGACACCGGCGTCGCCATCCCGCCCCGTTCATGATCCTCCCTCCGAGTTCGCTCTCGGCTCCGGCAGCCCCATGCCGCAGGAAGCAACGGCCGGACGTCTGACCGTCGGCGGCACCCTCAAAGACCCACTCCCGATCGCCCTGCACAAGTCGACGGCCTACGTGGCACTACCAGACCGCGTCCAGGCAGTGGACACGGCGGACGGCCGCGTACTGGCGACCATCGCGCCCCGCGAAGAGGCGGTGCGCAACTCCGCTGAGTGGGACGTCGACGACTCGGCACAGGCTCCCGCTGTCGTCCCTCACGGCGACGCGTCGACGCTTCTGGCTCCGTTCTTGGTCGAGCAGTCCGGCACCGGCACCCAGGCGGACCATACGGCGGTCGAGCTCACCGGCAGCGACACGGACTCCCACGAAGTGACATGGCGGCTCGTGCTGGATCTCCCGAAGTGGGCGGAGACCTCTCTCAGTACGCTGTACACCCGAGTCTCGGGCAGTGAGAACGGGAAGGCGCTGGTCACCGTCTGGGACCGGACGAACGCCATCACGTTCGCGGTCGACGTGGGCACGCACAAGGTCCTCTGGACACTGGACGGGTTCTGGGCCATCGGCATTGCGGCAGGTACTGCGTTTGGTGCGACCCTCGAGGATGGGACGGCCCATGAGCGGGTGGCCGGGCACGGCATCGTCGACGGAAGGCGGCGCTGGATCGGCACGGACAGCTTCGGCCTCAGCGCCTATTCCGCTGGTCCGCACCTGATCATCCTCCGTGGCCGTGACTATGCCTCGGGTGAGGCGTACCACCGCCTTGTGGACGCGCGCACCGGCACAACGAGACGTGAGATGCCGGCCGACCTTGCCGGCGCTGATTGCACATACGACGACCGGAGGACACTCGTATGCTCCGGCAAGGGAGCCGAGGGCGATGTAGCAGCGGGATTGGACGCCGGCAGCGGCGAGATTCTGTGGCAACTGCCCGACGACGCTGCCGATCGCGTCGCACCGAAGGTTTCCACCGCGTGGCACGGCCGGGTCTACGGAACCACGGGCAACGGAATCGTCGCACTCGACGCACGCACCGGGAAGGATCTCCCAACGGCACCTGCCATCGCTCCGATCCTGGTCAACGAGACGGTGGGGCTCGCCCTCGACGAGAGCGGGGACATCCTGATGGCCTATCCCACGAGCGGCTGAAGGGTCTCGCGACCGCAACTGATCTCCGGGTGCCCCGGACTGTGCCTGCGGGGCGGGGCCCGGACAGACGGCGCTCCGACTCGACGCGGCAAGCCCCTGCAGCCGCCCGCAGTCGGCCGATACCCGTACAGACGTGCCAACCGACTCGTACTAAGTTGATCACTCACGTCTGCAACGGGGAGGCAGCACAGTGAGCGGACTCGCACCTGATCTGAAGTTCGTCGCCGAAGGAATGATTCGCGGCTCCATGGGGCTCATCGAGTCCATGCGCGGCGCCCGCGACACCGCCATTGCCCTCGGTCACGAGCTTGCGCGGCAGCACGGGATGGCCGGAGACGACGACGCCGGGCGTGCGTTCGCCAAGGTGTACGTGTCGGCCGCGTCCGCCACCTTGAACCAGATGGGCTTCAGCTCCTACGTCCTTGGGGAGACGAGCCGCGGTCTCATGCGCACCGCGCGCGAGTTCATGGCCCAGGAGAGCAAGCTGGTCGCCCAGCTTCTCGGAAAGCAGGTGGATCTGACCGTAGGCATGGGCGACCCTGGGGCCGACTGCACGGAGAACTACCTGGGCCTGGGCCGTGACCTGCCCGAGGTGGTCGGTGAAACCGCCTGGTACGACCAGTACGCACCCTCAGGAAGAAGCGATCGGTTTCGCGGGTCGCAGGAGAAGATCCGGGACGTCGCCGGGTCCTGGCGACAGGCCGGCTCCCTGATGCAGCGGTTCCTGGAAGACGCGCAGACGTACTCCAGCACTGCCGGCAAGGCTCATTCCGGTGAGGCGGCCGACGCCTTCCGTGCGTACGTCAAACACTTCGTCGGTCTCACCTGCCCGCCTGCGAAGGCAGAGGCGGACGAACCGCTGGTGACGAACCTGGTCGCCGCGTGCTCACAACTCGCCAAGGCGTGCGACCGGTACGCGGACCACGTCGAGGCGGCCAAGGAGAGGATCCAGCAGCACCAGAACGATCTCTTCACAGTCGACATGCCATGGGACCAGCCGATGTTCGGGGCGAACGGATACGACGGCGGCCTGCACGACGCGGTGCTCAGCGACCCCTGGATACAGGACCTGGGCAACGTGGCGCACGCACTCGACTCGGCGGCCGGGCGAGTCAGACTGCCGCAGCCCGAGGGGCCGACACCTCCCGGCCTGCCCGGGGTACCCTTCCTGCCGCCGTTCATCAGGGTGCCTGTGCCCGTCCCTGTGCGCCTGGCGTCCTTCTCGGGGACATCGGCTCCCATGCTGCTTCCCACGGTCAATCCGGTCGACCCCGGCATCCCGTTCGCCGACCCCATACCTCCCGCCCCGGGGAGTACTCGCCTCCTCACCGCTTCGGAGCAACAGCAGTTCCGCACCTGGGCCAATACTCTGCGCCCCGGAGGACTGGCCGGGGGCGGCGGGCCCCACAATCCGGACAACGCCTACCAGTTGCGTATCGCGGGCTACCCCGAGCGTGAGGTACCGCTGGCGGGTCAGAGGCGAGGGCTCATGGTGGACGGCATACGCCCTGCGGACGGCCACCTCGTCGAAGCGAAGCACGTACGGGACCCTGACTGCACGAAGAAGAGTTTCAGATCTCTCGACAGGGTGAACGAGACGCTGGTCAAGCCCGTCAAAATCAACAGCCAGGGCAAGATCGCATGGGATCCCATGGTCGACTCCATGTATCGCGGCGACCAGAGGGAGCTGAACCGGTACAAGCAGGCCATGGACAACCCGGCGAACAACGAGATCCGGGGCTTGGAGATCGTCACGAACGGCAAGGACCAAGCCGCTTACTGGCAATCCATGATGGCGATGACAGGGACTCCCGGATCGACGCGCTACGTACCGTGAATCAGCCGTGAACCAGAGGAAACGCAGTGGCCACCGAACGCAATGTCCGCACCAACATCGGCTTCTATCCTCCTCAGGAGGACGGCGGCGCCTGGCGCTCCAACCTGCCATCGCTGGAGGATGCGCTCCGGCAGTCATTCCCCGACCCTGTCATCGAGCATTCGATCTCTCCGCTGCACGGCGAGCAGGCGCTCGACTTCGAGATCGCGCTGGCTCCCGAGGTGTGGCTCACCGGCACCTCGTCCATGGAGGAACCCGACTACGCCTACATCACCCTCGTCGATGCCACCGCCGACGAGGCAGCCGTCTTCGCGACGTGGCTGCGTGACTCGTTCGTGCCGTCACCCGATCTCGTGCGCTTCATCAGCAGCCTCGCCATGGCCGGCGGCGAAGAGACGCCGTGGGTCCTGCCGGCCACGGGAGGCAGCGAAGAGGTCCTGGCGGAGATCCGGCGGCACATCGAGACCTTCGACGTCTTCTGAGCCATCGCGATGCCGTCGACCGCCTCACGGTGCCGTCGCTCACCAACAGTCCGGAGGCCGGCGAAGATCTCCTCCAACACCACACCTACGCCTACCGGGCAGACAACCACGTCACCGAGATCCGGGAACTGACCAGCGCCGTGAGCGTGGACGGCGGTGACCCGACCGGTCGGATCGAGGTCGTAGCGACGGACGCCCGGACGGAATGCGAAGCGCGCTTCCACGCGGTGATCACGGACGTCGTCGGGACCCCCACGGAGCTGGTGACACCGGACGGACGCATAGCCAGGCAGGAACGCACCACCGTTTGGGGCACCCGCCTGCCGGCACCGCCCGGCTCGTCGTCGGTCGACTGCCCTCTCCGTTTTCCGGGCCAGTACCGCGATTCGGAAACCGACCTCAATTACAACTACTTCCGCTACTACGACGACCAAGTCGCCGCCGCCCCGGCGTCAGAATGATCGATGAAGTGCGGCTGGAGAGGATCCGCCTGGATCTGCATGCCAAACTGGGCGAGCCCGATGTCAAGACCACGCCGAAGGAAACATAGAGGTGTGGCAGTTGTCGGACGCCCCGAAGGCGACCGTCACCTATCGGCCGTTCAGCAAAGCCGGTGGAGCACCCATCGACTACAACGGCGTGGACGGCCTGGACATGAAACGCTTCCACATACCGCAGCAATGGGACCGAGTCATGGTGAACCAGGATGCATACCGCCGCGAGCTGGAATATCTGACCCAGTACGCCGAGGACGACTGGCTGGGATTCTCTGTTGTCAGCGGCTCCGTGGGCACCCTCCTCGGGCGCGGCGCGTCGTTCCGTGAGCAGTTGGCGTTGCTCCTGCGGATTGTCGGCGACCTGTACGACGCAGGAGCACGAGCCGGCGAACTCACGGAGTCGACGAAGGACCCTTTTCTTCCCTGGCCATGGGACAAGGTAGAGGTTCTGACGCGAATCACAGCAGATGTCGAGCAGCATTCCCGCCTGCCCGATTCTGGCGACATCTGTTGGTTCGCGGTGCCGTGATGCCGGCATGAGCGAGATGCTCGCGGGTGGCGTCACCCTGTCCCCGGGGCGCAGAGGAGCCGACTGCGCAGGCCGGTCGCGCGGGCGGCCCGGATCCGGTCTTCTGCGCGGGCCCGCAGCCGGTGGCGGAGCTCGAGGTCGGCGATCGGCCGGTCCGGGGGCGCGAAGCACGTGATCCGCATGCCGTTCGCATCGGTGATTCTCAACTGGGCCCCGGGCTGCGAACGTTCCCCTCGGACACCAACCGCATGCCCTTCGGCCAGCCGCCCAGCCGGTCGAACCGTCGCCGCAGGCAAATGCCCGCCAGGAGCTGTGGTCACCCCTCACGTCGCGTGCCGCTGCTTTCGACTCTCGCCGTCTTCGACATCTTCACGCGACCCGTCGGCAGCTGCTCGCAAGGCGGGACTTCTCAGTCGTCGGGCAGCCGCCATGCGGTGAGGGCCAGGGTTGCCCGTGTCGTCGCCGGTCACGGCCGGTCGGGTCCGCGGTAGGGCAGGGGCTGGCTGTAGACCACGCTGGTGGTCGTGCTGCCGAAACCCGCCAGCTCGTCCATGAGTGTCTCCAGATGCCCCATCGAGGCCGCGGCCACCTTGAGGGTGTAGCAGTCGTCACCCGTGGTGCGCAGGCACTCCAGGATCTCCCTCCGCTCGGCGAGCAGCCGGCGCAGCGGCTGGTGGTGGTTGCCCGGGTACTTCAACCGGACGATGGCGAGGACGGGGTAGCCGACCTTGGTCAGGTCGACCATCGCGTGATATCCGGTGATGACGCCCAGCGCCTCCAACTGCCGCACCCGTTCCGTGGTGGCCGAAGGACTGAGGCTCACGCGCCGCCCCAACTCGCTCAGCGATATGCGTGCTTCCTGCTGCAACTGGGCGATGATCGCCCAATCGACGTCATCGAGATTCACGGTCATGCCACGAATCTACCGGGAAAACAGTGGGAGATCGTCGGAACGACCGGGAAGAGTTCGTTCCGTCCTCCTGGTTCGCCGGGATAGCCTCGGCTCATGCAACTGGGCGTCAACGTACCCAACTTCGGACCAGGAACCGATCCCGGCGTGCTGCGCGAGTGGGCGCGGATCGTCGAAGGGCTCGGCTTCGACCTCCTGATGGTGTCGGACCATGTGGCCGTCACCCCGGACGTCGCCGAGCAGTACCCGGAGCCCTTCTACGAACCGTTCACCGCACTGTCCTGGCTGGCCGGTGTCACCACCGAGCTGCGCCTGGGCACGTCCGTGCTCGTCATGCCCTACCGGCATCCCCTGCTGGTCGCCCGCATGGCGGCCAACCTCGACCGGATCAGCGACGGGCGGCTCGTACTCGGGGTGGGCGTCGGCTGGGCACGTCAGGAGTTCGAGGCGCTCGGCGTGCCGTTCACCCGACGCGGCAGGCTCACCGAGGATTACCTGGCGGCCCTGCGGGACGCCTGGCACGAGGAATCCGACGGCCCCACCCCCTCGGTGCCCATCTGGGTCGGCGGCAACAGCGCGACAGCCGTGCGGCGCGCCGTCAGGTTCGGCGATGCCTGGCATCCGCTGAGGAACACGATGCCGTGGCTGCGCTCGGCCGTGGCGAACCACTCCCTGCCGGGCTTCGCGCCCCGCATCGAGCTGCGGCTGACGACGGAGCCGGTCGACGACCCTGACCGGCTCGCCGGCGTCGGAACCATCGAGCAGATCCTCGAGGATCTCGACGAGTTGCGCCGGCTCGGCGCCGACACCGTCGTGCTCGACCCCTACCACGAAGATCCCGAGGAGACCCGCCGGCCGCATGTGGCCTGGCAGGCGCTCACGGCCGTGGCCACACACTGGAGGACACGATCATGATTTCCCCTGCCGACGCGGCGTTCCTGCGGCGGGCGGTCGCCATCGCGGCCCACGCCGTCACGCTGGGCGACGCGCCGTACGGCTCCCTGCTGGTCGGCCCGGACGGCGCGACTCTCGCCGAGGCGCACAACACGGTGCAGCGCGACAACGACATCAGCGCCCATCCGGAACTGAAGCTCGCACGCTGGGCCGCCCGCGAACTCGACAAGGACACGGCCTCGGGCACCACCCTGTACACCAGCTGTCAGCCTTGCGGGATGTGCACCGGCGGCATCGTCCGCTCCGGTCTCGGTCGCGTCGTCTACGCGCTCTCCACCGAGCAGCTCATCGAGCTCAACCCGGCCGGGTCCTGGCCGACGGTCACCGAACTCGGACCGGCCCTGTTCGACGAGGCCCGCGCCCCCATCGACGCCTACTACCGGGCGTAACCGTCGGCACGCGCACCGGGCGGCCCATGGGCGGCCGTCCGATGCGACTCCTGCCGCGCACGCCGTGCGAACAGCGCGCCACCGGTCGGCTCCGTGGAATCGAGCCGGCTCCCATGGACGGGCCGGTCCGTACGAGCCGGCTCCCGTGGACGGGCCGGTCGGTACGAGCCGGCTCCCGTGGACGGCCCGGGCAGCACGGCCGTGGTGCTTCTCATGACGAGGCCGGGCCCGGCCGGTCGTGGGACCGGCCGGGCCCGTCGCGTGTTCACGACCACCGGTCGGCCGTCGAGCAGGTCGGTGGTGAGCCACCCGCAGGACCACGACGGTGAGCGGCCACGCGACGATCAGCCGTCGCCCGGCCGGGGCGGCGGCGCCCCTGACCCGCGCTGCTCCTGCACCCGCCGCCGCGCGTTCAGCGCCCATTCCTCGACCCCGTCGCGCAGCTCGTGCAGTCCCTCGTCGAACCGCCGCCACGCCGGAGCCGGGTCCCCCGCCGGAAACGCTCCCGCGTAATCGTCGAAGTCCTCCAGGAGCCGGCCGGCCAGTCGGGACAGCCGTTCCGCGTCCGCCACCTCGGGATCGTCCGCGGACAGACGCAGAGCGGAGTGGCGCAACAAGAGGCCCTGGTACAGCTCCTGGGCTCGAGTGAGCCCCTCCCCCACCGCGTTCCCGCGCCCCAGTCCTTCCTCGAAGTACCGGGGCCCCGCAGCCGCCAGGTGGACGAGCGCCATACGCACGTTCTCGACGCCGTTCAGGAACTGCGCGTACGCATCCCGCCGGGCCTGCCACAGCGCGTCCTCGCGATGCCCGTCCAACTGGAGCCGCACACCGGCCAACGCTGCCTCGACCTGTGCCCTCCCCGCCTCGCGCGCGGCATCGAGTGCGGCCTTGTTCGCGCGGCGGCCCGTGTGCAAGGCCGCCAGCGCCATGACGAGCGTTGCACCGACGCCGATGCCCGCGGCCCAGATGGCCGCCTCCCCCTGATCCATGGCCGGATTGTGGCACCGCCTGCCGCGCAGCCGGTCTGAGAACCATGCGATCACGCCAACCTGATCCGGCCTCACCTGTGCCTTGCGGAGATCACCCCCGTGATCGACGGGGCGGGGCGTGACGGTTCCGCGCCCTTTGAGCCGTCACGCGCGGGTCGGACGGCGGTCGCAGCGAGGCCGATCAGGAGCGGATCAGGCGTCCGACGGTGTCGACCACGCCGTCGGCGGCGGCGCGAGCCCGATGTGAGCGCGCGGCGAGGTCTTCCTCGTCCGAGGCCTGGTGGAGGGTGAAGGTGGCATCCGCCAGATCGGCAAGGCGTTCACGCACCTCCCCGTCCTCGGTGAGCAGTTGGACCTCGGCCAGCGCGGCGATGACGTCCGAGCGTGCTGCGAGGGCTGCGCTGTCGGCCGCGTTCCGCTCGGTAAGGGCGGCGTTCCGTGCGGCCCATCGGTCGTATTGCAGGCGGCGCAGTACGGTTTCGGCCGCGAGCAATCGAGCGGCAGCCTGGCGCAGTTCGCGACGCGTCTCGGCGCTCAGCGCTTCGGTGTGAAGCCTGCGGGCGGTACGGGACTGCAGACTGTGCGAGACAACGGCGCCCAGGAGTGTGCCGACGACAGCGATGACGCCCACCCAAAGTTCCATGGCCCCGTCCTTCCCTGGAAGGCTCGTCCCCAGACCGGGCCCGGGCCAGGAGCCGAGTTCGCGCCGAGCTCGGCGGGTCGAACGGTCGAGGCGGGTCCCGGATAGCCTTCATCCTCATGACGCGCGCCTGGCTCTTGCCGACACTGTTGGTGCTCTGCGGCTCGTTCCTCGCGACGGAACGGGCCCTCGACGGGTCTCCCGGCGCAGCCGCGGCGCTCCTGTTGGTGTTCGTGCTGCTCGCAGGCGTGAACTCGCCTTTGATCTTCCCGAGGTCGATCGGCGCCGTGGAGGCACAACGCCGAAGCGCGGCCGACGGCCGGCCGGTCGTCTTCTGGCGGCCGGGGTGCGTGTACTGCCTGAGGCTGCGCATGCGGTTGGGCCGCCGCGCCCGCCGGCTGCACTGGGTCGACATCTGGCGCGACCCGGCCGGAGCAGCGGCGGTGAGGGCGGTCAACGACGGCAACGAGACCGTGCCGACCGTCTTCGTGTCGGGACGACCTCATGTCAATCCCGACCCCCGATGGGTGCGCGAACAGCTCTCACGCTCCGTGTGATCGGGAGCGGCGCCGTTCGGCAGACGCGGTCCCCGGGCCGCGGGCACGTCGACCGGTTCGACGCGTGAGGGCCCGCCCGACTCACCGCGTCAATTCTCCTGTGTCCAGGCCAGAGTGACCCGCATGTCACTGAAGCGCCAGCCCGCCGGCGTCCGCAGCGCCGTGCACGCCACGCGCAGACCGCTTGTCCGGTGGGGTGCTTCGCCGTCGCGGTAGAAGTACACGAGCTGGTTGGCGGTGGCCTCCGCCCGGTCGCCGTCGACCTGCACCAGGACGTCACCGTGCACGTGCTGGGTGTGCTGTCCCTCGACCCGGCTTCGCTCCAGGAGGGCGGTCATCTCGCCGATGCCGTGCAGTTCGCCCCGCGGTGAGCTCCCCACGATGTCGTCGTGGAAGACGGTGGCGGCGTCGTCGTGGCGGCATGCGTCCAGCAGGTCGGCCAAGCGGGCGAACAGGTCGGCGATCTCGGCTCGGTCCGCGATCCGGTCTGCAGCGGGCACGACGTCTCCTTTGATGGTCGGTCCAACATTGGTGGCACCCACACTATGGCCGAGTGTTGGTCCCACCAACACAGATATCGTTAGAGTGCTGACCATGGACGAGATTCCCGAACGCCTGGCAGCGAAGCCGAGTTGGCTGATCAGCCAGCTGGCCGTGCACGTCCGCCGGCTGGTGTTCGACGGCTTCAGCGCTGCCGGGGCGCGCGGGTACCACTACCGCATCCTGGCCGCTCTGCACGAGTTCGGGCCCGCGAGTTAGGCGGAGCTCGGCCGCCGGTGCCGCGTCGACCGCAGCGACGTCGTGGCGGCCGTCAACGAGCTGGTCGAGCAGGGCTTCGTCGACCGGACGCCGGACCCGGACCATGGGCGGCGCAACAAGGTGACGCTCACCAGGGGCGGTGCCCGGCAACTGCGGCGCATGGACGGGCTTCTCGATCAGGTGCAGGACGACCTGCTCGAGCCGCTGTCGGCAGAGGAACGGCGGACCCTGACCCGCCTGCTCGGCCGGGTTCTCGCCCGGCACGAGGAGGAATGACCGACGCTCCCGCTCACCCCATGGACGGGCTGCGCGACAGCGTGCCGACGGGCCGTCCGGATCCCGGCGAGTGGGCCACGCCCCGCTCGCCGCTGTCCGGCGTCTCCCGCACGAGGCCGTACACCGCTCGAGCGGTCAGCGCCCCTGTGCGATCAGCGGGGCCGTGAGCGGAAGGTGCGGCGGTAGGTGTCCGGGGGAACGCCGACCGTGCGGTTGAAGTGCCGGCGCAGCGTCGTCGCGGTGCCCATGCCGGTGGCGGCCGCCACGGCGTCGACACTGTCGTCGGTCTTCTCCAGCAACTCCTGGGCGTGGCGGATCCGCTGCGTCAGCAGCCACTGCAGCGGGGTGGTGCCGGTCGCCGCCCTGAAGTGGCGGGCGAGGTGCCGTGAGCTCATCCGTGCCTGGCGGGCCAGGTCCTCCACGGTCAGCGGCTGGTCGAGCCGTTCGACGATCCAGGGGAGCAGGGCGGCCAGCGGATGGTCGTCCTGGGCCGGCACCGGGGTGGTGACGAACTGGGCCTGGCCGCCCGCCCGGTGCGGTGGGACGACCAGTCGGCGGGCGACTGCGTTGGCGACGGACGAGCCGTGGTCGAGGCGGACGAGGTGCAGGCAGAGGTCCAGCGCGGCGGCCTTGCCGGCGGAGGTGAGCACGCTGCCGTTGTCGACGTAGAGCACGTCCGGGTCGACCTCCACCCGTGGGTAACGGTCGGCCAGGGCCTCGGTGTGCGCCCAGTGCGTGGTCGCGCGCTTCCCGTCCAGCAGGCCGGCCGCGGCAAGCACGAACACGCCCGTACAGAGGGAGACCACACGCGCTCCCGCCTCGTGGGCCGCGCGCACCGCGTCGACCAGTTCGGCGGGCGGGTCCTCGTCGACGTCGGCCCAGCCGGGCACGATCACGGTGTCGGCGTGCCTGAGCCGGTCGAGCCCGGAGTCGGGCGCCAGCAGGAAGCGGCCGACCGGTACGGGGACCGGTCCGCAGACGGTGACGTCGTACCAGGGGACCGTCACGGCGGCCGGTGCGGCGGCGAACACCTCGTACGCCAGGGACAGTTCGAAGTGCAGCATCCCGTCGGTGACGGCGAGCGCGACAGTATTCATGTCGGAAATTGTACGGGTCATGTCGTTCCAGACACTCACGGCCGGCTTTCCGCCCTCGCCAGGATGTACGTAGAAGATCGATCGAGCACAGGGGAGAACCGATGGGATCGGGACAGTTGGTGGCGGTGTTCGGCGCGTACGGGCACACCGGACGGTTCGTGGTGGCGGAGCTGCGGAAACGCGGGTTCGTCCCTGTTCTCTCCGGCCGCGACGCCGGCAAGCTGCAGGCGCTGGCGGCGTCCTTCCCCGGCCTCGAGGCCCGGCCGGCGTCGGTCGACGATCCGGTCGCTCTCGACCGAGCGCTGGCCGGGGCGGCTGCGGTGGTCAACTGTGCCGGACCGTTCGCCACGACCGCCGCGCCGGTGATCGAGGCGGCGCTGCGGGCCGGGATCCCGTACGTGGACGTGGCGGCCGAGATCGAGGCCAACGCCGACACGTTCGCGCACTTCTCGGACCGCGCCCGCGCCGCGGGAGCGGTGATCGTCCCCGCGATGGCCTTCTTCGGCGCCCTCGGTGACCTGCTGGCCACCGCGGCGATGGGCGAGTGGGCGGCTGCCGACGAGGCGCATGTCGCGTACGGGCTGAGCAGCTGGCAGCCCACCGGCGGGACGCGGGACGCGGGTGCGGTCTCCCGGCAGCGACGGGGCGGCGCACGCGTCGTCTACCGGAACGGTCGGCTGGACTACCGCCAGGACGAGGCGACGACCCTCAAGTGGTCCTTCCCCGAACCGCTGGGCACCCGGGAGGTCATCGGGGAGTTCACGATGGCCGACGTCGTCACCGTCCCCAGCCACCTGTCCATCCCGGAGGTGCGCACCTACATGACGGTCGAGGCGGCCCGGGACCTGTCCGCCCCCGACACGCCGGCCCCTACCGCGGTCGACGACGATGGGCGGTCCGCGCAGACCTTCCTCGTCGACGTCGTCGTGCGCTCCGGCGGCACCGAGCGGCGCGCCGTCGCGAGGGGCCAGGACATCTACGCCGTCACCGCGCCGCTCGCGGTCGAAGCCGTCGACCGCATCCTCACGGGACGGACCAGGACGGTCGGCGTCGCCTCCGCCGGCGAGATCTTCGACGCGCCCGACTTCCTTCGCGCGCTGTCCTCGCACATCTCCGTGGAGCTGCCGTCCACACCGGACGAGCCGGCGCGCGGCCAACTCGACACCGTCGAAGGGTCCTAGAAGCACGGCGGCGTCCGCCGCACAACGGTCCGCGGCCATCGGATCCGCGGACCTCGCGCGGCGCGCACACCGGCCCGCGGCCGACGCGCGGCACACAGCGGCCCGCGGCCGACGCGCGGCGCTCAGCGGCCCGCGGCCGACGCGCGGCACACACCGGCCCGCGGCCGTCGTGCGGCGGACGCTCGGCCGGACCTCCGGCGGCGGACGCGGCGGACCGCGCGGAAACATGCGTGCGGGCGGCCGGAGTTGGGGAGGCCGTGACCATGGCCAAGATCCCCCCACGAGGAACGCCCCTGACGAAGACGGCCCCCGCACCGACGATCGCCCCTGCCGCCGCCGGTCATCCCGTACGGCAACTGCTCGCGGCGTCCGTCGGCAACGCGGTCGAGTGGTTCGACTGGTACGCGTACACCTTCCTCGCCGCCTACATCGCCGACCAGGTCTTCCCCAGAAGCTCCGGCAACTCCCTGGTGCCGCTGCTGTCGACGTTCGCCGTCTTCGCCGTCGGCTTCTTCATGCGTCCCGTCGGCGGGCTGCTCATGGGCGCGGTCGCCGACCGGCACGGACGGCGCGCGGCGCTCACGGTCACGATCCTCCTCATGGGCGGCAGCAGCCTGCTGGTCGGCCTCACACCGACGTACGCCGCCGCCGGCATCCTCGCGCCCGTGGTGCTGGTACTGGCGAGGCTGCTGCAAGGCCTGTCCGTGGGCGGGGAGTTCGCCGCGTCGACGACGTTCCTGGTGGAGTCGGCCGGCCCGGGCCGGCGGGGGTTGTTCTCGTCGTTCCAGTACGTCTCCACCTCGATCGGGCAGCTCGCCGCCTCCGGCATCGCCGCCCTGCTGGTGGGCGGGCTCGCCGAGGGGCAGATGAACGGCTGGGGCTGGCGCGTGCCGTTCGTCATCGGCGCGCTGCTCGGTCTGGTCGGCTTCTGGATCAGGCGCAGCGCGCACGAGACGCGCAGCGCCGAGCAGCAACAGGGCGAACGGCCCGGCCTGTTCGACGCGCTGCGGCACCATCCGCGCGAGTCGCTGCTGATCTGCGGCATCACGGCCGGCGGCACGCTCGCGTACTACACGTGGACGTCCTACCTGCCGACGTACGCGGAGCTCAACACCGACATCGACAAGGCCGAGGCACTGCTGGCCGGGACCCTGTCCCTGGCGTTCTTCACCCTGTTGCAGCCGCTCGGCGGGCTCCTGTCCGACCGTTTCGGGCGCAAGCCGTCGCTGCTGTTCTTCGGGGTCGGCTTCGCGGTGCTGAGCGTGCCGCTGCTGCGGGCGGTGGACGGCTCGTTCCTCTCGCTGCTGCTCGTGAGTTGCGCGGGCATGTTGCTGCTGACCGGCTTCACCTCGATCTCGGCGGCCGTGAACGCGGAGGTGTTCCCGGCGCGGGTACGGGCCGCCGGCATCGGCTTCCCGTACTCGCTGACGGTGGCCGTCTTCGGCGGCACGGCCCCGTACGTCGGCACGCTCCTCAAGGACCTGGACCGCCCCGGCCTGTTCCCTTGGTACGTGGCGGTGCTGTGCCTCGTGTCGTCCGCGGTGTACCTGCGGCTTCCGGAGAGCGCGCACAAGGAACTGGAGAGGTGACGCCGGGCGGCGGCCCTACCCGATGGTGACCACCCGTGCCCAGGCGGGCGGCGAGTCCGGCACGCGATCGGGATCGTCCTCGTCCCACGACCGGAGCCGCCGCTGCCGGGGGAACAGACCCACCACCGTCCGGCACGGTGGACGCCTTGCCGGCCACGGCGTCTGTCCGTCGGTCAGGACCACGACGACGTCGGGAGGTGGACCCGCCCGGAGCGCCTTGGCGAATCCCGAGCGCAGATCCGTGCCCCCACCGCCCATCAGCGGGATGCCCTCGCCCCGGCACAGCGGGTGCACGATCCTCGCCGCGGCGTCGCACGGCACGACCGTGACCAGGTCGCGGCGGCCGCCAACGGCACGGGCGATCGCAGCGACCTCGAGGAGCGCACTGCCCAGTTCGGCGTCGCTGACCGAGCCGGACGTGTCGATGACCACGGAGACCCGGGGCGGCGTGCGTCGAAGGCTCGGGAGTACGACGCCGGGCAGCCCGGCCGAGCGGCGCGAAGGCCGGCCGTAGGTGTAGTCCTCGCCCGCGCCCGTTCCGCAGGCCGCCGAGCGGACGGCTGCTCCCAGCAGTTCCCGCCAGGGCTGCGGCGGATGGAACGCCTCCTCCGCCCATCGTTTCCATCCCTTCGGGGCGTTCCCCGGTCGGCCGTTGATGCCCTGTGCCACCCGGAACCGGACCGCGTCCTGTTCCTGCGCGTTCAGGCCGTGCGCGCCGTCCGGGCCCAAATCCCAGCCCCGTTCCAGCCCGTCGGCGCCACTGCCGCAGTCCAGCCAGGACAGCTCCTGCGTACGCGGACCGAGCCGGAACTGACGCAGGTAGTCCTCCATCAGCTCCCCCTCGGGCAGCCCCAGGGACGCAGGCGTGACGGCGCCTTCCGGCCGGAGAAGCCCGTCGCCGAACGCGTCGTCGTTGATCTCGCAGTCCGCCGCGATGTTCATGCGCAGCCGTTCACCCGGGCCGGTCAGCCCGCGCTCCCGCGCGAGACGGTCACTGCGCCCGTGGTGGTCGCGCAGCAGGTGCGACACCTCGTGGACCCACACGCCGGCCAGGTCCTCCACCGGCGTCCGGTCGACGAACGCCGGCGACACGTAGCACCGCCAGTGCCGGTCGACGGCCATCGTCGGCACCCGCCGCGACTCGACGGCGTGCAGGGCGAACAGGGCCGTCGCCAGGAACGGCCGGACACGGGCGGCGTGCAGCCGGGCGGCGAACAGCTTGTCGACGTCCAGAGCGCCCGGCGCGTCGCCGGCCGTGGCCACCGCCCC
Organism: Streptomyces pristinaespiralis; assembly: GCF_001278075.1. Taxonomy (GTDB): domain Bacteria; phylum Actinomycetota; class Actinomycetes; order Streptomycetales; family Streptomycetaceae; genus Streptomyces; species Streptomyces pristinaespiralis. The sequence continues at coordinate 1,734,851 of NZ_CP011340.1, forward strand.
GGCCGGCGGCGCTCCCCCGGCGGCCGAGGCGGCCTGCCCCGTCGCGGGGACCTCGTCCTTCGCGGCGTCCTCGGGCGCGGCCGCTGCCCCGTTCGGCGGCGCCTCCCCGCTCATCGGCCGGCCTTCGCGGCGACGGCCGCGGACCGGGTCGCCGCCCGGTCCGCCCGCCGGGACAGGGACACCACTCCGGCGAGCTGTTCGATCGACGCCGGAACGTCCCAGTCCTCCTGGCGAAGGGTCGCGAGTGTGGTCGCGGGGACGACGACCAGGTCCGGGGCGCCGGTCTCCACGGCCCGGACCAGGAGCGCCCACGCCGCGTCCCAGCGGGACTTGTCCGGTCGTGTGCGGACCGCCGCCACCACACCGTCGAGCACGGCCTGACGCAGATCCCCCCGATCGGGCAGGACAGCGGCCGCGGGGTCCGCGAGAAGCACCTCGGGATCCGGGAGGTCCATCCGGTCCAGGCTCGCCAGCAGTTCCAGCCCCGGGCCGTCTCCCACGGCGCCCCTGACCAGCAGGGAGAGCACTTCCCGGGAGGAGCCGGCCGCGGTCGCGAAGGCGATCAGGCACAGGGCCGTCTCCCAGCTCCGGGGGGACGGCCAGGCGCCGCCCCGGCGCGTTTCGCTGCTGGGGAGTCGGTGAACGAGTTCAGGACGAACGGCGAGCAGCCCGCACACCGCGCGGCGGGCGAAGTCCACGGCCTCCGGCAGCTTTTCCGGTGCCAGCCGTGGCATGGTCGCCCGCGGCCATGTCCCGCCGAGGCCGCGCACGACGACCTCGTGGTCGTGGGTCCAGTGGAGGTGGACGAACCGGTTGGCGAGGGGCGGGCTCAGCTCCCAGCCGTCGGCCGCGGAGGACCGCGGGTTGGCGGCGGCCACGATCCGTACGCCCGGCGGCAGCCGGAGCGCGCCGATCCGCCGCTCGAGCACGAGGCGGAGCAGGGCGGCCTGCACGGCCGGCGGCGCGGTGGACAGCTCGTCCAGGAACAGCAGCCCCCGGCCGGCCCGTACGAGCCGGACCGCCCAGTCCGGCGGGGCCATCGGGACGCCCTGCACCGCGGGGTCGTTCCCGACGACGGGCAGCCCGGAGAAGTCGGACGGCTCGTGCACACTGGCGATCACCGTGGTCAGCGGAAGGTCCAGGGCCTCGGCGAGTTGTGTCAGGGCGGCGGTCTTCCCGATCCCCGGCTCGCCCCACAGGAGCACGGGCAGGTCTGCGGCCACCGCCAGGGTCAGTGCCTCCAGTCGGGTGTCGGGGCGCGGTTCTGTGGTCGCGTCGCGCAGCAGGGTCAGCAATTCGCCCGCGACGTCGAGTTGGGTGACGGGGGCCGGGTCGGAGGTGGTGTCGTGCGCGACGAACGGGGTGTACGTGGGCATGTGTGATCACCTGTGTGTCTCGTGGTGAGCGGAGTGTGGGTGCGGGGTTGGAAGGCCCCGGTTCAGACGCGGGTCGCGTGGCGCGGGTGTGAGCGTCGGTCTCGTGGACCACGACGGTCCGGATGCCGGGGGTCCGGGACGGGTCGGGCTCCCGGTTCGCGGCCGATCAGGTCCGCCCTGAACAGCCCGTAGGTGATCCGCCGCAGGGCGGCCGCCTCCAGTTCGTCCCGCAGGGCGCCGCTGCGCAGGAGTGCGTCCGGTCCCAGCAGTCCCTCGACGACGGCGAGCGCGCCGGCGGTGTCGCCGTGGTCGAGGCGTTCGCGTACGCCTGTGAGGCAGTCCGGACGGCGGTGCGCCTCGTCGATCGCCCGGAGGCAGGGCAGCGGGGTACCGGTCAGCGCGGCCAGCAGTTCCTCGCGCCGGATCTCGGCCGGGTCGTGGTCCAGCGCGGCCAGCACGCCGTCGACCAGGCCGATCCTGTGCCGGGCCCCCCGGCATTCGACGAAGCGCGGTTGCCCCGCCCGGTCGCCACGCCGCGACGGACCGGCCGGCGTACGGTCCGGTACGAGTGCTGCCGCGACCAGCGGGTGCAGCCGATCGACCTCGATCGCACCGGTGCGGAGCAGTGCCAGGTCGGGCAGCACCCAGGTCGCCGCGTCCGGCAGGACCGGCGGCGTGCCACCGCCGCCGTCCTTGGCCGCCGCCGCGATCCGCAACGTGGGCGGCCCGGTGCCGTCCCCGTCCGCAGCCAGGTCCAGGGCGAGCCGGTGCCGGCCGCCCAACCGCACGGTGACGGCGCCGGTGCTGCGTCCTTCGGCCTGGAGCAGCAGCCGGGCCTCGTCCGCCCACCGGTCGACGGCGCAGTGGCGCCCGTGCGGCACCCTCGCCGGCGGATCCGGGTCCGTCGCTGGACGGCCGTCGGCGGCCGGCCGATCGGCCCCGGACCGGGTGCGCAGTTCGTCGGTCCTGCGCGCGTCCCAGAGGTGACGGTGCAGGTCGAGACGGAACCGCCGGCTGGGCAAGGGGTGCGGGTGGCGGCGGGCGGCGCCCTCTGCGTGGGATCCGTCCCACAGCGCGAGGCTGATCCGCTGACCGGCATCCGCCCAGGCAGGCGGGGTCCGGGCCACGAGGTGCACCGGGCCTTCGCCGTCGCGCCCCTCGGGGTGGTACCGGGCCAGGGCGACGGTCAGTCCCGGGCGCAGCAGCCCGTCGGGAGCGACCCTCGGCATGTGCCAGCGCAACAGGTCGGGTGCGAGACGGCGGAGGTCGGCCCGTACCCGGGTCGCGAGCTCACGGCCGTGGGTGCGCGCCACCGAACGCAGATTCAGATCGACGTCGAAGCCTGCGGCGGCACACGCCCCGGCCCAGTCACCGGCACGGCGGCGGGCGGTCGCAGTCTCGATCATGGACGGCGGCACGGCGTACTCACGCACGCGCAGCCAGAAGGAAAGCCGGGAGTCCCCGTTCGCGTTCGAGGTGAGCATCAGCACTCACCTTGCGCGGATGGGACCCCCAATCTGAAAACAGAATGAGTCATCATCGCGGCGATCTTATCGTGCCTCACCGCCGTCTTCCAGGAGTTACCGCCACCGGCGCGATCCGGGGGCCGGACGGCCGCTGCACAAGGGGCGGTTACGGACCCGTGCGGGGCAACCGCAAGCACTGCGCGGCTCTTGGACGCCCCCCGGCGCGCAGCACGAGGGAAGCCCCCGTCACGCTCTACCCGGGCCCCCGGGCCCGGGTCGGGGCCGGGTCGGGGCCGGGTCGGGGCCGGGTCGGGGCCGGGTCGGGGCCGGATCGGGGCCGGATCACTTCGTGGACGGGTCCCGGGTCCGGTCCAGTGCGGGAAAGAGGCGGAGCGCGTTGTCGCGGTCGATCCCGCGGCGTTGGTGACGGGTGAGCACCGGGTCGGCGTCGAGAGCCGGCAGTGCGATGTCGGTGACGATGTCGGCCGAGGCGGCCGGCCAGTCGGTGCCGAAGAGGATCCGCTCGGCACCGGCGGTGGCCACCAGGGTGCCCGAGGGGGCCATCGGGGCCGCCGTGTCGTAGTAGAAGCGGCGGAGGTGGTCCCGCACGCGGGCGGCGTCGAGGGGTGGGGTGCAGAAGTCGCCGAAGGCCTCCATGCGGGTGGCGATCTGCGGGAGGAATCCCCCGGCGTGCGGCAGGACGATCGACAGACGCGGATAGCGGTCGAGTGCTCGGGTGCGGATCAGGTTCACCGCGGCGCGCGTCGTGTCCAGCAGGAAATCGCACATGAAGTTCGGGATGCCCGGGACGGTGGGCACGCCGGGCGGTCCGCCGGGGAGATCGAGCGGGTGCGTGACAAGGACCGCGGCGCGTTCGTCGAGTTCGGCGAGGAAGCGGTCATACGAGGGATCACCGAGGTAGACACCGTGGTAGTTGGCCTTCACGCCGACTCCCACGGCACCGAGCTCGTCGAGGGCCCGCCGGAGAGCCCACGGGGTGACGTCGGGATGGTCCATGAGGGCGGGGCCCAGGAAGGCGAAACGGCCGGGATACGCGGCCACCAGGCCGGTCAGCGCCTCGAGGACGATGGTGAGGCCTTCCTTGGCCTGCGCCGGGGAGCGGTACCGGTCCTGCATGGTGGGGTTGAGGACGGCGGTGGCGATCCCGGCCTTGTCCATCATCGCGAGCGTGGCGTCCAGATCCCAGCGCGCCCACCACGGCAGTTCCTCCCGCCGCACCAGTCCCTCACGCTCTGCCCAGTCCACCCATGCAGGAGCGGTGAAATGGTGATGGACGTCGATCCTCGCCCGTGCCGCTCCGTCACCTCTGTCCGGGCCCCGCAACGCCTCGTCCGCCCGGGCGAGGGCGCTCGACCCGCCCGTGGCAGCGGCGGCGGAAGCGACCGCTCCGCCGGCGACGAGCAGGTTGCGCCGGCTCATCGCCCGGCTCGATTCCGACATCCGTGCACCCCGTCCGTGGTCCGAGCCGGCTGCACACCACCGGCTGCACCACGGTGGTCCGGCGGCGTGCACGGGATCGTCCCGGCATGCCCTCTTCGGGACAAATTCCCTCGGACGGACGAGGTCCCCTGAGCCGACCGGACCACGGAACCGCGGACCGGCACGGGCGACGCCGGCCACACCGGCCCGGCCGGACCGGGGCAGGCCGACCGGACCGGACCGACCTGCCTGACGCCTGCGCCGACGACGCCTCAGCACACCGCAGAGGCGTCGTTGGCGCACCGGAAGCCGAGGTTCCCCGAGGAGGACTCGGGGGTGTTGGAGGAGCGCGCCGCGACCCGGTAGCGGTTGCAGTACGAGTCGTGGCACAGGTAGGAACCGCCGCGCATGACCCGTGCCGTCCCGGTCTGCGGACCGCACGGATCGTCCGGGGGAGCTTCGGCGTAATAGGTGGGCGAGAACCAGTCGGTGCACCATTCCCACACGTTGCCGGCGGTGTTCCACAGGCCGAAGCCGTTGGGGCGGTACGCCTTGACCGGCGCGGTTGTCAGGTGGCCGTCCTCTGCGGTGTTGGTGTGGGGGAAGCGGCCCTGCCAGATGTTGCAGCGCCATCTGCCGTCGGGGGTGAGTTCGTCGCCCCAGGCGTAGCGGCGGCCGGCCAGGCCGCCGCGTGCGGCGTACTCCCACTCCGCCTCGGTGGGCAGGCGCTTGCCGGCCCACCGGGCGTAGGCGACCGCGTCGTTCCAGGAGACGTGGACGACGGGGTGGTTCTGGCGGTCGGTGATGTCGGAGCGGGCCCCCTCGGGGCGGCGCCAGTGGGCGCCTCGGACGTTGATCCACCAGGGGGCGCCGGCGGCGTTGCCGAGGATGTCGGCGTTCGCGGCGGCGACCACGAGGTGGAAGACCGCCGAGGATCCGTAGCGCTCGGCGTCGGTGATGTGACCGGTGTCCTTGACGAAGGTGGCGAACTGGGCGTTGGTGACGGCGGTCTCGTCGATGTGGAACGGCTCGAGGCGTACGGGGTGCACGGGAGTCTCGCCGTCTGCGGGGTAGCCCTCGCCGAAGGCGTCGCCCATGGCGAACTCGCCGCCGGGCAGGCGGACCTGTCCGCGCAGCGAGCGCCTCCCGGCGGCCGGGCCCGGGACCGTCGGCGCCGGGGACAGGGAGACGGGGGCGGCGGCCGGGGCGCAGCACGGGCGGTGGACGAGCGTCATGCGCGAAGTCCTCGGTAACGGGCCACGCCTCACGCCTCCGGCGCCTGGTAGGTGGACTCGTCGAGCCCGCTCAGGGTCGGGTCGTGTCCCACCTCTCCGACGTCGTACATCGACGTCATCCAGTGGTAGAAGTTGTCGCCGCGCTCCCGCAGGACGTCGTAGAGGCGGCGCAGCATCCGGGAGCGGACCTGCGCCGTCTCCGGGTGGGCGTAGATGTTCAGCAGTTCGTCCGGGTCGGTGTGCAGGTCGTAGAGCTCGTTGACCGAGTCGGGGTTGACGACGAGCTTGTACCGCTCGTCGCGCAGCATGCGCTGCGGGTACGGGAAGTGGTGCCCGTGGAACTCGCAGACGATGTCCTCGTCCCAGTCCGTCTCCTCGCCGTGCACGAGCGGCAGCAGGCTGCGCGAGTCGACGGCGGGCTTCGGGTCGGCGCCCGCCAGTTCGAGGATGGTGGCGGTGCAGTCGAGCAGGCTGACGAACTCGGGGCGTACGACGCCGCCGGGCGCGCCGGGGACGCGGAGCAGGCCGGGCGTGCGGTAGATGTCCTCGTACATCGCCGGCCCCTTGTCGTGCAGCCGGTGGGATCCGGTGAACTCACCGTGGTCGCAGGTGAAGAACACGGCGGTGTCGTCGACCAGTCCGAGGCGTTCCATGGCGTCCATGACCCGGCCGATCTGCCGGTCGATCAAGGCTACGTAGCCCCAGTAGACCGCGATGAGCTTGCGGGTCGTCTCGATCGGCATGGTGTCGAAGGTCCAGTGCGCGCTGTAGTTGCGCTGTACCGGTGGTTTGCCCTGGAAGGTCTCCGCGATGGAGCGGGGCAGTTCCACGTCCGCCGGGTCCACCAGGTCGAAGTACTCGTCCGGGAGGATGTAGGGCAGGTGCGGGCCGAAGAAGTGCAGTGCGAGGAAGAACGGCCGGTCGTGCTCGCGGGAGTCGGCGGCGTACCGCTCCAGTTGCTCGATGGCCCGGGTGGCCAGGTAGTGCTCGAAGGTCGCCTCGACCGGCTGGTGCAGCCGGGCGGCGAGCAGGTTGCCGGGGCCGCCGTTGGGCAGGGTGCCGCGGATACGGTCACTGATCCTGTAGGGCGGCAGACCGTGCTCGGCGAGGTGGGCGAGGTAGTCCGGGTGGTCCACCGGGTTGTGCCAGCCGGGCAGCTCCGGGCCGTCGAAGCCGTAGTCGGCCGCCGTCCGTTCGTTGCCGACGTGCCACTTGCCGATGAGGCCGCAGTTGTAGCCGCTCTCGCGCAGCGCCCGGGAGAAGGTGAACCGGTCCTCCGGCAGGTCCTCGAGGTAGCCGACGTTGCGCTCGTGGTTGGCGAGCAGCTTGTGCCGGAAGGGCGCCTGACCGGTCAGCAGGCTGGCCCGGGCCGGGGTGCAGATCGCCGTGGGGGTGTACCAGCGGTCGAAGCGGGTGCCGGTCGCGGCGAGTTCGTCGAGGACCGGGGTGTGCGCCAGCCGGTTGCCGTAGGCGCCGAGGGTGTCCGCCCGGTGCTGGTCGGTCATGAGGAAGAGGATGTTCTTCCTGGACGTGCCGGCGGTGCCGGGAGTCTTGGACGTGCTGGGGGTGCCGGACGGGGTCACTTGCCTGCTCCGATGAAGAGGTCGCCGGTGTAGTAGGTCTTCGGGTCGACCGGCTGCTTGAGCTTGCCCGCCTCGACGAAGTAGTCGTTCATGCCCTGGAGCCACTTGTCGACGGTGCCGTCCTTCGTCAGCGCGTCCAGCCGTTCCAGGTCGAGCAGTTCGACGTTGGCGGCGTCCGCCTTCACCTGCTCGGCGGGGATGCCGAGCTTGTCCGCGGTGAGTTCGACGGCCTCTTCGGTGTGCGCGGAGCGGTACGCGATCGCCTCGCGCAGCACCGCGAGGACCTTCTTCGCCTTCTCCGGCTGCTCGGCGACGAGGTCGTTGCCCGCGACGAAGGCCGTCGGGAAGGAGACGTCCTGGGCGAAGTCGGAGTTCTTCGCCAGTTCGACGAGGTCCGGAACCTGCTTCTTGATGGTCGCGGCCGCGGGGTACCAGAAGCCGGCGGCGTCGACCTTCTTCGAGGAGAAGGCCGCGACGATGGTCGACGGGTCCATCGGCACGATCTCGACGTCGCTCTTCTTCATCCCTGCCCGCTCCAGGGCGAGGGTGAGGATCATGTCGCCGGAGGTCCCCTCGGGGACGGCGACGGTCTTGCCCTTCAGCTGTTCCATCGAGGTGATGCCGGGCTGAGCGATGACGCGGTCGGCGTTGCCGAGGGTGTTGATCGCGACGACCTTGGCCTGGCCGGAGGCGGGCAGCCACATCGCACCTGGGCCGATGTAGCCGACGTCGAGGTTGTCGGTGCCGAGGGCCTGGATCTGCAGCGGGCCGTTGGTGAAGACCTTGCTCTCGGCGGAGAGGCCGTGCTTCTTCCACAGGCCCTTGGCGTCGGCGATGGCGATCAGGCTGGTGCCGTTGAAGTCGCCGATGTAGCCGATGCGCACCTTCTCACCGCCGGCGCCGGAGGAGGAGTCGCCGCCACAGGCGGTCAGCAGGACGGTGGCGGCCAGGCCGGCGACCGCTGCGGTGAAGCGTCTGCGGGAGGTCGTGAGCGGCATGAGTGGTCCTTCGGTTCAGGCCGTCGTCGACGGCACGGTGGCGGCGGTCGACGACGGCGCGGGGCCGGTGCCTGTCGGCACGGTGGCGGCGGTGCGGCCGTCCTGGTGGTAGACGGAGTGCCAGACGCGGTTGCGCAGGTCGGCGAACTCCGGGCTGAGGCGGAACTCCTCGTCGCGTGTGCGGGCCGGGACCTCGATGACGTCGTAGACGCGTCCGGGGCGGGCGGCCATGACGATCACGCGGTTCGCCAGGAAGACGGCCTCGTCCACGTCGTGCGTGATGAACATGACGGTCCGCTTCTCCTTGCTCCAGGTGTCCAGGAGCTGCTCCTGGAGCTTGACCCGGGTGAGAGCGTCGAGCGCGCCGAACGGCTCGTCCATCAGCAGGATCGAGGGGTCGACGGCATAGGCGCGGGCGATGGCGCACCGCTGGCGCATGCCGCCGGAGAGTGTCTTCGGGAGCGCGTCGGCGAACTGGTCCAGTCCCACCAGCTTGATGAAGTGCTGTGCCCGGGCTCGGCGTTCGGCCTTGGAGACCCCTGCGGTCCGCAGGCCGAACTCGACGTTCTGGCGGACGGTGAGCCAGGGGAAGAGTGCGTACTGCTGGAAGATCACACCGCGTTCGGGCCCCGGCCCGGACACCGGTACGCCGTCCACCAGGGCCCGGCCCTGCGTCGGCTCCTCCAGTCCGGCGAGGATGTTCATCAGGGTGGACTTGCCGCACCCCGAGGGGCCGACGACGGTGACGAACTCGTTGTCCGCGATGTCGAGAAAGACGTCGTCGAGAGCGGTGAAGGTCTCGCGTCCCAGGGCGAAGGTCTTGGTGACGCCCTGGACGGATATCTTGGCCGGGGTGCTGGTCATCGGCGTTCCTGCCATCCGGTGAGCTTGCGTTCTGCGAGGAGCAGGATGCGGTCCATCAGCAGACCGAGGATCCCGATGGAGATGAGCCCGACGAAGATCGTCGGAAGGTCGTAGTAGAGCTGGGCGTTCTGCATCCGGTAGCCGAGGCCCTGTTGGGCCGCGACCAGTTCGGCGGCGACCAGGGTGGCCCAGGCCGAGCCGAGACCGACCCGCATGCCCACGAGGATGAACGGCGTGGAGGCCGGCACCACGACTCGGGCGAAGATCGTGACGTCCTTGGCGCCGAGCACCCGGGCGGCGTTGATCAGCGTGCGGTCGACGTTCACCACGCCCTGGAACGTCGAGATGACGCACGCCAGGAACGCGGCCAGGAAGATGACGAAGATCTTCGGTGTCTCGTCGATTCCCATGACCACGATGGCCAGGGGGATGATCGCCAGCGGCGGGATCGTGCGGAAGAACTGGATCCACGGCTCGATCAGGCCGCGCAGTACGGGATACCAGCCCATGAGGAAGCCGATCGGGACGGCCGCGGCCGTGCCGAGCGCGAAGCCGGCGAGCACGCGCGTCAGGCTGGCGAGGATGTCGTCGGCGAGCATGCCGTTGCCGATCAGGGTGCCGGCCTGCGAGACGACCTCCGGCGGTGCGGGCAGCTTGAAGCCCGCGGCCGACAGCGCCCACCAGACGCCGATGCCCAGCACGACGGACACGGCGTTCAGGGCCAGGGGCAGCCCGCGCCGGCCCGGACGCGGTTGCTCCGGTGCGGCTTTCGCGTCGCCGTTCTTCCCGCCGCCGGCCTTCACGCCAAGGGTGTTCGTCCCGTCGGCGGCTTCCTGGTCGGCCGCCGTCCCGGGCGTCTTCCCTGGTACGGGTCCTCGCCGGCCGGCGCCCCGCTTGTCAAGGACGGACATGGGCGGCTCCTTCGGTGGTGGATCGGCGTGCATCGGATCGGCCCTTCACGTCGGTGGTCCCGGGATACCTCGCCAGGAGGGGGGAACTGTGGAAGACCGCGGCGAGGGCGCCGATGGCGCCGTCGTCGTCCGAGAGCCGCGCGGCCTCGACCACGGGACCGGCCGGGGCGGTCGGGAAGAGTTCGGCGGCGAGGGTGGCGGCGACCTGCTCGACGATCACGGGCGCCAGCCGGGTGATCTCGCCGCCGATGACCACCTTCGCCGGGTTGAGGGTCATCGTCGCCGCTCCGACGACGCGCCCCAGCGCCGCTGCCGCCTCCCGCAGCACCCGGTCCGCGACGGGGTGCGCGGCGGCCACGGCGGCCGCCAGGTCCTGGAGGTTCTCCAGTCGGAGACCGAACTCCCAGCAGGCGGAGAGGATTCCGGGGACCGAGGCCACCGTCTCCAGGCAGCCCCTCTTGCCGCACCGGCACGGCCTGCCCGCCGGCTCGACGGTCACGTGCCCGAGCTCGCCGGCCAACCCGGCGGAGCCGGTCACCAGTTGGCCGCCGACGACGAGCCCTCCGCCGACACCGTCCGACAGGCGTACGTACACCAGGTCGGCCACGCTGTCGGCGCCGCTGATCGCCTCGGCCAGCGCGGCGAGGCGGGTGTTGTTGTCGACGATCACCGGTGCGTCGAAGCGTTCCGCGAAGGCCACGTCGACTCCTTCGGGCGCCGGGCGGAGCACCGTCGCCCCCGGGGTGGCGCGGGGCCAGGCGGCCCCTTCGGGGGCGGGGTACGGCCCGGGCACGCCGATGCCGATGCCCTGCAGCGCCCCGTAGTGGACCCCTGTCCCGGTCCCCAGCCGGTCCACCAGACCGAGGGCGAGCTCCGTCCTGGTCCGCCAGTCGGCCGTGTCGTCGTACCGGACGGAATCCGAGGCCATGATCTCGTGCGAGGCGTCGGCGATCACGACATGGACCCGCCGGTGACCGAAGTCGACGCCCATGAACTGCGCCGACGCCGGGTCGAGCGCCAGCCGCTCGGCCGGCCGCCCGCTGCCCTCGCGCCTGGAGGCGTCGGTGTCCACGACGACGATGGCGCCCCTCTGGAGGAGGCTGCCGGTGATCTCGGAGAGGGTGGTCCGTGACAGGCCGACGACCCGGGCGATCTCGCCGCGGCTCATGGCGCCGTTCTCCCTCAGCGCACGCATCACACGTTCCTCATGGGTACGCCTGACGAGCGCGTGCACTCCGGTTGGCATCTGCATGCCGGTCAACGTAGAGAGGGCTCGATTATTCCGTCAACACTCCGACAGAAAAAGGAGAACGACGGGGTGCTCGCCCCGTGGGCGGGCCGGTCCGCCCAGCTCGGCGAGAGGGCTACGGCGCAGGCCGCCGGGCCGGGTGGAGCTCGGGAGCCGATCCCTGACCCCGTCCACGGGGCCGTACGGACGGGGTTGACTGCCGCACCGAAGGACCTTGCCACCGTGACGCCGCCCATCCGCTCAACCGCGTTACATAATCGTGATGTTGGCCGCTCGCTCATCGACAGCCGCGACGACCTGCGAAAACCTGTCGGCGTACCGCGCCGTCGCAGCACCGGGCACTCCGGATTATTTATTCGGTGTGTTGACCGAAAACGACGGGCGTTCGCATGCTGTGCGCCATGCCATCCAAGGACGGCCCTCCGACGCGCCTCGGGCGGGCGGGGCGTGGGCACCGAGAGCTCGTACTCGAACTGCTGCGCAGACACGGCTCCCTCAGCCGAAGCAGGCTGGGCGACCTCAGCGGGCTGTCCCGGACGACCCTGTACGACACCGTCGCGGCGCTCGTCGACGACGGCGCCGTCGTCGCCTCACCGCCGGACCCCGTCCGGCGCGGGCCCGGCCGTCCGGCACAGGAGCTGACCGCCTGCCCCGAGGCGGGGCGGGCGGTCGACTGAGCCCGCACCCGCTCCGGCCGCCCGACCGCCGCGCCGCCGCATCCGAGGCCGGCGTCACGGCACGCGAGAAGCAGAAGGCACCTCCCGACCTCCACCGACCACCGCCGGCAGTGCTCCCGAGCAGGGCACCGGCGTCCTCGACGAAGGAGTACGCGACTGATGACCAGCACCGAGAACGGGTTGCACCGGCGGTCCCTGTTGGCCGGTGTCGCCGCGCTGGGAGCGGCGGCGGCCCTGCCGGCCACCTCCGCACGGGCGGCGGCACCGGCCGCGGCGCCCGCGCCGGCCACACCGACGCGGCGGCACCCCTCCAACTGGCCCGACCCCGAGCCCTACGGCCTCGCGGACGCCCGGCCGGACCTGTGGCCGCGGGAGGACAACTCGTTCCTCCTCCCGCTCGAGCTGCGGCCCCGCGACGAGGAGCGCGGCCGGGTCTGGATGCGGGACACCTACGTCAACTGCTTCGTCGTCGACGGCCGCCCCCTCTATGTCGCCACGGGCACCACCCGTGTGCCCGGGCTCGAGGCGGCGGCCCCGTGGAACGACGGCATCTTCGTGTGGACGTCCCCGTCGCTCCAGGGACCGTGGAAGCTGGCCGACACGACGGGCGTCCGGCCGGGCGCCGAGAAGGGCAAGGTGTGGTCGCCCGAGTTCGTCGGCGAGAACCGGCCCGGACGCACGGTGGTCGCGCCCTGGCAGGAGTACTGGTACGACGACCGGTTCGGCAAGCGCGGCGAGGCATGGGCCCCGGAGCTGCACCTCTTCCGCGGCACCTGGTACATCGTCGCGTGCATGGGCGACCACTCCCGGAAGGTCGGGTCGTTCATGCTCGTGAGCGAGGGCGGGGTCGAGGGCCCCTACCGGCTCGTCGAGGGAAACCTCGACAAGCCCTTCGGCGACCCGTTCATCGGCGGCCCCAAGTTCATCGAACCCGGCGCCTACCACCACATCGACGGCGGCCTCTACACCGAGGGCGACGACGCGTGGCTCGTGCTGCACAACGATCTGTACGCCGGATTCAGGGACGACATGGAGGACATCGTCCCGCGCACGGACCTCCCGAGGTTCCGGCAGACGCCCTACTCCCCCGAGCCGTATCTCGAAGGGGCCCACGTGTTCAAGTACGGGGGCAAGTACTACCTCCTCCATGCCGCGTGGGACCGCACGTCGATCAATCCGGACGGCAGCACGCGGTACGCCTACGACCCGCCCGGCCCCGGACGGGTGCAGTACCAGTACGACGCGGTCGTCGCCGTCTCCGACCACTTCGAGGGCCCCTACTCCGAGCGGTGGACGGCGGGCGTCGGCGCCGGGCACAACAACTTCTTCACCGACCACAGCGGGCGGCCGTGGGCGACGTTCTTCCGCAACCCGGCCGCCGGCCACTGGTCCGACCCGTCGCGCGTCGCCGACGCCGCCGTGCCCGGTGTCGTGCGGATGGAATGGACCGGCCCTCAGGGCAATCGCCTGTACGTCAAGCGCCGCAACCCCGGCCAGGGCACGCGGGGCTGATTACCCGTCACAACGAGCGCCGGACCGGGCACGGATCAGTCCACGATGACGGCCCGGTCCACCAAGCAGGAGGTCACGACCGGCTCCACCAGGGGTTCCTCGCCGGGGAGTCGCGGCGTGGGAGAGGGTACGGGCACCGTGCCCGCCGTGGGTTTCCCGGCGGTCGCCACCGGCGGCGCGGTTCCGGCAGGGCCGGGTGCCGCTGTGGGGCATCCGCCACCGATGGGGCAGCGCACCGGGTCGAGCTCCGGTGTGCCGCAGTCGGCGGAGGGCTCCGGTGCCGAGTACGGCGAGGGGGGCGTCACCGGTGGGGCACTGCGTTCGATGAGCACGGTGGCGGCGTATCCGGAGAGGGCGACGAGCGCGGCGGCGGCCGACGCCAGGGCCGCGGGGCGGTGACGGCTCACCTGCCCGTTCCCCCCATGCATCGTCGACTTCCGTGCGCATGACGGTCGTTGTGCCCGAGCACCGCCGCCCCCTTCGTGATCGGTATCTCGCCGGCCACCGTACAAGTCCTCGGACGCCACACGCGATGGCGAAGCACGAACGGAGCAGCCAATAGGGTGATCCCATGTCTGTCACGCTGAGTTCCACGAAGACCCGCGCCGCGCTCCGGGCATCGGCGCGTATCTCCGGCGAGTTGCTGCTCGTCCTCGTGATGACCGCGGTGGCCCTGTGGCTTCTCGGCCGGATGTGGTCGGTCGTCTGGCCGCTCATAGTCGGCCTGCTCCTCACCACGCTCACGTGGCCCGTGACCCGTTTCCTGCGCCGGCACGGATGGCCCCCCGCCCTCGCCGCTTCAACGGTGACCGTGCTGTTCCTCCTGGCCGCCGTCGGCGTCGTGGCACTGATCGCGGTGCCGGTGGCGTCCCAGTCCGGCGAGCTGACCGACGGTGTGGTCGAAGGCATCCAGAAGCTGCGCGAATGGGCGGCCGGGCCGCCGCTGAACATCGGGGACGACCAGATCAGCGGAGCCTTCGACGCCGGGGTCGCCCGTATTCAGGACAGCGTCGGCAGCATGGTCACGGCCGTCGTCACCGGGCTGGGCACCGTGGTCAACGGCGTGGTCACCACCGTCCTGGCACTCTTCCTGATGTTCTTCTTCCTCAAGGACGGCCCGCGGTTCCTGCCGTGGCTCGCCCGCCAGCTGCCCGGCCGGCTCGCCACCGACGTCCCCACCGTCGCCGCGCGCGGCTGGGAGACCCTGAGCGCGTTCGTGCGTTCCCAGGCGATCGTCGGACTGCTCGACGCCGTCCTCATCGGCATCGGCCTGTGGATCCTCGACGTGCCCCTGGTGCTCCCGCTGGCGGTGCTGACCTTCGTCTCCGCGTTCGTACCGATCGTGGGCGCCCTGTTCGCCGGTCTGGTCGCGGTACTCATCGCGCTGGTGTCGAACGGCCTGACGGACGCGCTGATCGTGCTGGCGATCATCGTCGTGGTGCAGCAGCTCGAGGGCAACGTGTTCCAGCCCATGATCCAGAGCCGCGGGCTCGGCCTGCACGCCGCGGTGATCCTGCTGGCGGTCACGCTGGGCGGCAGCCTGGCCGGCATCGTGGGCAGCCTGCTCGCCGTACCGGTCGCCGCGCTGATCGCGGTGGTCTGGAACTACCTGCGCGAGCAGCTCGGCGACCCGTCGCAGGAACCGGGGACCGACGAGCCGCACGCCGCTGCCGCCGTCCCGTCGTAGAGCCACGCCCGAAGGCCATGAGACGGGCTACGACGGGAGGCGGCAGGCTGCAGGTCAGTGCGCGGGGAACGAGTCCGCGCGGACCTGCGGCGCGGGGGTGCTGGACACCCGATAGCGCCCGTTGGGCAGGTGTGCGGAGGGGGTGTCGGTGATGTGCACCGTGAGCGGGCCGGCCCATTCGTAGCCCTTTTCCTCACCGTGCCGGGCAAGCGTGTCGATCAGCGCCTGACCCACTTCCTCCTCCTCGCGCGCGAGTTCTCTGTGCACGCTGTCGGCGAGCTCTATCTCGTAGGCGTTCGGTACCACCACACGGCTTTCGCTGCAGACCACGGCGTGGTCGTCGCATTCACGCCGCAGGGCGTCGATGATTTCCACCGGCTCCCTGCGGAACACCTTGTCGAGCAGCGCGTCCTGCCGGCGCTCGAGGGCCAGTTCCCATCGGCTCAGCATTCCCATGGCAGTTCTTCTTGCCCGCGGTCACGTCTCCACGCCTGCGCGATGCCGTCGTTCAGGCGGTGAGCAGAGAATCGTCCTCGGGCCGGGCGCCGGGCAGCCGGAGCCGGGCGGCGATCAGGGCCGCGTCGATGTCCCGCGTGCCGGTGGAGACGCACAGGGTGTAGGCGACGTCGTCCATCCGCTGCCGGCTCTCGGCGCTGCCGTTCTCGGCGTGCAGGATCTTCAGCGTCTCGTACTGCTCGACCAGGTTTCCGAGGACGGCGGGGTGAGCCATCAACACGGTCGTCTCCTTCCATTGCCGGCCATTGAGGCGGGATCTTCGACGCAGCAGCGCTTTCCCCCTCTTGGGTCACTCATGCATCAGAAGAAGCAGCGCACTCGAGCGCGCGGCACCCATTCCTGGCCGATGTGGCCGGATAAAGTCGACGCCCGTCCGCACCTCGCCCGGACCGGGGAACGAAAAGGGAGAGACAATGCCGCTCTATTTGTCGAAGTTCAGTTATACGCCGGAGACCTGGGCCAGGATGATCGGCAACCCGGAGGACCGCAGAACGGCCGCTCGGGCGTACATCGAGTCGGTCGGCGGAAAGCTCCACGGCTTCTGGTACGCCTTCGGCAGACACGACGGCTGCACCCTCTGGGAAGCCCCCGACAATGTGTCCATGGCGGCGGTCGCCCTGGCGATCACCGGCGGCGGTGCGCTGAGCTCACTGGAGACGACCGTCCTCCTGACCGTCGAGGAGACGATGGACGCTCTGCGCAAGGCCGAGAACGTGCGGTACGAGGCGCCCGGCACCCAGCGGCCGCCCGCGCAGTGATCTGCCGCACACGCTGTCACAGGGATCGACCGCGCGGTGTCTTGAGGCCGAACACCTCGAAACGAAGGAGACACCATGACCGGGAACACCGATGTGGTCGTGATCGGCGGCGGATACTCCGGCGTCATGGCCGCCAATCGGCTGAGCCTGCGCGACGACGTGACAGTGACGCTGATCAACCCGCGCGCGACCTTCGTCGAGCGGATCCGCCTGCACCAGCTGGTGGGCGGCTCCCACGAGGCGGTCGTCGACTACCGGGAGGTCCTCGCCGAGCGTGTCCGGCTGGTGGTCGACACCGTGGCACGGATCGACGCGGCCGGGCGCAGCGTGGCGCTGACCGGTGGCGACACGGTCGGCTACGACTACCTGGTCTACGCGGTGGGCAGTGGCAGCGCCGACCCGGGCGTGCCCGGAGCGGCGGAATTCGCCTACCCGCTCGCGTCCCTGGAGGAGGCACAGCGGCTCCGCGCGGTCGTCGACGCCGCACCCGCGTCGGCCGCGGTGACGGTCGTCGGCGCCGGTCCGACCGGCATCGAGACGGCGGCCGAGCTGGCCGAGGAGGGCCGCGCCGTGACCCTGGTGTGCGGCGGGGTGCTCGGCCCGTATCTGCACCCTCGGGGGCGGCGCTCGGTCGCCGAGCGGATGGCCGAACTGGGGGTGACCGTGCTCGACGGCCCCGGCACGAAGGTGACGGCGGTGACCCGGCATGCCGTACGGCTCGAAGACGGCCGTGAGCTGCCGAGCAACGTGACCGTCTGGACCGCCGGATTCGGCGTCCCGGACCTGGCGGCGCGCAGCGGCCTGAGCACCGACTCCCTGGGCCGCCTGCTCACGGACGAGACGTTGACCAGCGTGGACGACGCACGCATCGTCGCTGCCGGCGACTCGGCGGCGCCGTCGGACCTGCCGCTGCGGATGAGCTGCCAGGCCGCGATGCCGCTGGGCGCGCGGGCCGCCGACACGGTGCTCAGCCGGATGGCGGGCGAGCAGCCCCAGACCCTCAACCAGGCCTTCGCCGGCCAGTGCATCAGCCTGGGCCGGCGCGCGGGCATCTTCCAGTTCGCCCACCGGCACGACGTCGCGCTGTGGTTCCACATCGACGGACGCCCCGGCGCGAAGCTGAAGGAGTTCGTGTGCAAGGGCATCATCAAGCATCTGGCCGATGAGGCGCACAAGCCCGGTTCGTACGGCTTGCACCGCATCTCGGGAGGCGCCAAGCGCCGGCAACTGCTGGAGGCCAGGCGCGGCGAGGCGCCGGCCACCGCTGAATCGGCGGCCTAGCCGGCGTCTGCGGCCGGATCCGGTCGCCCCTGCCACACCTTGGTGGCCCACCCCGGCCTGCTCCTCACCGGCGTCCACGGATGCTCGCGGCACCGAAGACGTCCGTCCAGGAGATGCCCGGCCGCGGTGGGCCCCGGCCTGCCTGGACGGGTACGTGACCGGTGCGCCTGGACGGGTGCGTGACCGGTGGCCTGGACGGTCCGGATCACGACCCCGCGGGCGCGGCCACGCCCCGAGCCGCCTCCGACCGCCGGCCGGCGCCCCGGCCGGCGCCGCGAGGACCCCACGCCGGCCCCGTGCAAAAGTCCAAGTCCGCCGCCGGTGCATCCATGGACAGACGCGGACACACCGCCGGTACGGTGTGCGGCAGTTCGCGGTCTAGACCACTCTGGAGGTCTCGTGAGAAGGCACGGAAGAACGGTCCGCCTGTCCCTCGCCGCAGCAGCCTCGGCCGCCACCATGGCGGTCGGCGTCCTCTCCCCCGTCCCGCAGGCGGAAGCGGCGTCCCCCACCCCGCTTCCGCCCGTCTCCCCCACCCCGCAGTCGATCGGCCGCGTAGGCAACGACGCGGTGGTCACCGACCGGGTGCTCGTCGTCGCCGACGCCCGCACCGACGCCGCCGCCCGCGACCGCCTCGTCGCGGAGCTGAAGAGGCACGGCGCCGACCGGGTCGACGTCGTCGCCCCGGGGCGCGAACCGGCGGCCGCCGTGGGGCTGTTGACCGTGCGCCTCGGGCCGGGCGACCGCCCCGACATCGCCGCCGCCCTCGGCGACACCGCTGTTCCGGGCCGTGCGGAGGGCTACGCCGTGCGCGTCGCGGGCTCCGGTGGGGAGGGGCATCGGATCGCCCTCGCGGGCAAGGACGCGGCAGGCCAGTTCTACGCCGTGCAGACGCTGCGGCAGTTGTTCGTCCGCGGTGACGACGGCTGGAAGGTGGCGGGCGCCGGGGTCGCCGACTTCCCCTCCATGCCGCTGCGCGGCACCATCGAAGGCTTCTACGGCACGCCCTGGACGCATGCCGAACGCCTCGACCAGATGGACTTCTACGGCGACGTGAAGGCCAACACGTACGTCTACGCGCCCAAGGACGACCCCTACCACCGCGGCAAGTGGCGCGAGCCCTACCCCGCCGACAAGCTCGCCGAGCTCGGTGAGCTGGTGCGGCGGGCGGCCGCCAACCACGTCCGCTTCACCTTCGCCGTCTCCCCCGGCGAGTCCATCTGCTACTCCGACGCGGCCCACCGCAAGGATCTCAAGGCCAAACTCCAGGCCATGTACGACCTGGGCACCCGCGCGTTCTCCGTCCCGCTGGACGACATCAGCTACACCCGCTGGAACTGCGAGGGCGACAGGGCGGCCTACGGCGAACCCGGCCGACAGGCCGCCGCCAGGGCCCAGGTCGACCTGCTCAACGACGTGCAGCGCACCTTCGTCGCCACCCACCCGGGCGCACAGCCCCTGCAGATGGTGCCCACCGAGTACGGCGACCTGACGGACACCGCGTACAAGCAGACGATGCGGGCCACTCTGGACCCCGCGGTCGAGGTGATGTGGACGGGCACGGACGTCGTGCCGCCGAGCATCACCGACCAGCAGGCGGAAGGCGCGGCGAGACTGTTCGGGCGCAAGGTCTTCGTCTGGGACAACTATCCCGTCAACGACTTCGGCAACACCCGGGGCAGGCTGCTGCTCGCCCCGTACGACAAGCGGGAAGCGGGCCTGTCCGCGCATCTCACCGGCATCGTCGCCAACCCGATGAACCAGCCGTACGCCAGCAAGGTCGCGGTCTTCGGCGCGGCCGACTTCGCCTGGAACGACGCGGCGTACGACGCGCGGGCGAGCTGGCCCCGTGCCATGGCGTACCTCGCGGGCGGCGATCGCGAGGCGACGGAGGCCCTGCTGGTCCTCGGCGACCTCGAGCACATGGCGCCCACGTTCGGTGCCACTCCCTGGCAGGAGCAGGCGCCGGAACTCGCCCGGCGGGTCGCCCGGTTCTGGACGTCGTGGGACGCCGGGGCGCGTGCGGAGGCGGTCACGTCCCTGCGCGGCTACGCGAAGAGGATCGAGCAGGCGCCGGCCGTCATCCGTGGCGGCTCGGTCGAGCGCGGATTCACCGTGGACGCGGCACCGTGGCTCGACGCCACCGAACTGTGGGGCAGGGCGACGGTGCGGATGCTGGACGCGCTCGCGGCCCGGCAGGCCGGCGACCGGGACGGGGCCGAGGAGCTGCGGGCCGAGTCGGTCGAGCTCCAGCGGCAGGCCACGGCCGTACGGGTGGACCCGCCGCGCAACTCGTGGGGCTCCGCGCAGCCCAGGGTCGGCGACGGGGTGCTCGACGTGTTCCTCGTACAGGCCGAGGTCCGGCTCCAGCTGTGGGACGTCGCCGGCGGCGGGGAGAACCTCGCGCCGAAGGGGACGGCGGCGGCCTCCAGCGTCGAGCAGAACCTCGACCGCCTGGCCGCTCGTCATGTCAACGACGGTCTGATGGGCACCCGTTGGGCGTCCGGCTACACCGACGACGAGTGGGTGCAGATCGAACTCGCCGCCCCGTCGAAGGTGGCCGCCGTGACGCTCGCCTGGGAAAGCGCCTGCGCCACCGAGTACACGATCCGCACGTCGGTGAACGGCACGGACTGGAAGACGGTTGCCACGCAGCGCCCCGAAGGCTGCGGCAACGACGTCGTCCGGCTCCCGGCCGACGCCGAAGCCGTGCGTTACGTGCGGATGCAGGGCGTCGACCGCAGGACGACCTGGGGCTACTCGATCCACGAGATGGGCGTGTACGGGGCGCCCGTGTCCTGAGCGGCGGTACCCGGGGCCGCAGGCTCCGGTACCGGACCGCTTCTGCTCCGGTACCGGGCGGGCCCGCCGCCGAGCGGGCCATGGCCCGTCCTGTCCGCGCCGGTCACGGCCCGGGCGGGGCGGGCCATGGCCGACGTCCGCCCGGCCGCCGTTCCCGCCGGTCGCCACGACTCCCGCAACGGGTCTTCGGCGACGCTCGCGTCAGGCGAACTGCTCCAGCAGGGGCTCCCGGCCGCTGCGCCGGAGGTAGTGGCCCCGCCAGCCCGCGGCCAGGGTGATGACCGACCAGCCGGCGACACCGGTGATCAGGCCGCTGAGGCGGCCCTTCGGGTCGACGTCGTCGGCCTTTGCCGGCGGCACGACGCCTTCGGGGTCGCGGATCACCTCGAGCCTGTCGCCGACACGGATCCCGGGGTTGCTGCCCCGGTAGCGCAGCGTCTCTTCGAGCTCGCCGTCCGGGCCGACGAGGGTGAAGCGGTGGTCCTTGCTCGACGTCCCCTCGGCGCTGTCCGCCGTGACGACGACGCTCTCCCGGACACCGCGGCGCTCGAGTGCCGCCTCCGGCGCGTACTGGACCGTGCCGACGAGGAGGAACAGGCCCGGTACGAGGGAGAGCAACGCGAGCCACCACGCGTGGTGGAGCACGCGCAGCACCACCACGAAGGCGAGCACCGCCAGGCAGCCCGTCACGATCGGGACGACGTCGTTGCCGAGGCTCACGTACGCGATGCCGGTGTTGCCGGCGGCGATCGCCCAGGCGAGGAGCAGCACCCCGAAGGTCGCCAGGAACGACGTTCCCACCCGCCCTCGCGGGGGCCGGGGTGCGGCCGGTCGGACGTCTCCGGCCATCACATGGGGGCCCGCTGAATTCATGAGCGCAGCATAGGTCGCCGTCCGCCCGGCGATGTAATCGTCTCAGCCCGGAAGTTCCGTGCGCTCCCACCATTCGTAGACCGGCAGTCGGCCCTCGTCGGTGTTCCGCGTGCGCGCCGTGGACTTGAAGTGCTCGTATCCCCCGCGGAACGGAATCTTGAGCTCCTGCCCCGGGTCGTCCACGGCAACGATTCGCTGGGGGAGGTCATCCGGGCCGCCCTCCAGGACGGCCTTCTTCGCGTCGCTCATGAGGGTCAGTTTTCCCCGCGCGGCGGTTCCTCCCGGTCACGACGCGCCGAGTCCCGCGGGCCCGGCGCCAGGACGGGGAGCAGCTGCGGGCGTTTGGCCGTGCGGCCGTCGCCCGAGGAGCGGCCGCGCAGCCGGCGGCCGAGCCACGGCCCGAGGAAGGCCGCCGCCCAGCGCAGTTCGGCGGCAGCTCTCCCCCGGGCCGGCAAGGCCGCCGGGACCGGCGGCAGCGGGTGCGTCCAGGTGTCGTCGCTGCCGGGCAGCGCGAGGGCGTGTGCGACGGCGGCGGCGATCCGTGCGTGTCCGAGCGGACTCGCGTGGAGGCGGTCCGGGCTCCACAGCCGGAGGTCGGTGACCACCGCGTGGCTGCCGGTCTCGGCGACGACGACGCCGTGGCGCCGGGCGGCGTCGCGTATCCGGTCGTTGAGCGCGGCGACACGTGGCGCGAGCGGTCTGGCGAGCGGGGTGATGAGGGTGACGTCGGGGAAGGTGACGGTGGCGACGCGGGCGCCTTGAGCGGTGAGCGCGGCGAACACCGCCTCCAGATGGGCGCCGACCTCGTCGGCGTCGAACCGCGGCCTCAGCAGGTCGTTGACCCCGGCGACCACGGTGGCCAGGTCGGGGCGGAGCGCGAGGGCGGGGGCGAGCTGCTCGGTGCGGACGTGGCGGGCCAGGCGTCCTCGTACGGCCAGATTGGCGTACCGCGTGCCCGGGTGGTGCTGTGCGAGGTGTTCGGCGAGCCGGTCGGCCCAGCCGCGCAGGCCCATCGTGTCGTCGCCGTCGCCGAGTCCCTCGGTCTGGCTGTCCCCCAGGGCGACGTAGCGCGGGGCTTCCGGGTCGTTCACGTACATCAGTGGCCGGCCCTCTCCCGCAGGACGGCGATGGTGCGTTCGCACCAGTCGCGGTTGCCCTGCTCGAAGGCCAGGCCCCGCAGGCAGGTCAGGTAGGGGCCGACGCGCTCCCCGTGGCGGAGGAAATCCTCCTCCGTACGGTCGCCCCGCATGGTGCGCAGCAGCTTGCCGAACAGTTCGACCTTGGCCTCGGCCGTGGCCGCGCGTTCGGCGAGCCGGCTGATCAGTGTCCCGGTGTCGACGTGATCTGCTGCCTGGACCTTGACGACGAGGTCGTCGCGCATGAACGACGGCTTGGCGGCCGTACCGGTGAAGTGGTCCAGTTCGGCGAGGCCGGCGTCGGTGACCTTGAACAGGCGCTTGTTGGGCCGGTTCTCCTGGACGACTTCACGGCCCGTGATCAGCCCGTCCTTCTCCAGGCGGGTGAGCTCGGCGTACAGCTGCTGCGGCTGGGCGTGCCAGAAGTTCGCCACACCCAGGTCGAACGCCTTCACCAGCTGGTATCCGCTCAACTCCTCGTCGAGCAGCGCCGCCAGAACAGCGTGCCGCAAGGCCATCGGGCCCGCCTCCTTCTTGCGCTCGTCCACGGACACCGCCCATGATACTCATGAATCTGACTAGTCACTTTCATGAGTAGAGAAATATCTCGACGACCAGGCAGGAACAGGGAGAAAAGAGACACCATGGCTACCGCAGCAGAGCGCTTCCGCATCGCCGTCGACACCCGTGACCTCACCGCTCTGGACGAGCTGTTCACCGATGACATCCGCTTCTACAGCCCTGTGAAGTTCACCCCGTTCGAGGGGAAGCCGATGCTCCTCGGCCTCTTCGGCGTCCTGTTGCGCGTCTTCGAGGACTTCCGTTACATCGGGCACTACGACGGCGCGGCCGAGACCGGCGCGGACGGCGTCGAGGCACCGTCGGCGGTCCTGCCCTTCCGGGCGACCGTGAACGGCAAGCACATCCACGGCATCGATCTGCTCCACTTCGCCGAGGACGGCCGGATCAAGGAGTTCACCGTCATGGTGCGGCCGCAGTCGGCCGTCCACGCGCTCGGCGAGGCCGTCCTCGCCGGGCTCGTCGCCGACGGCCTGGTCCCGGCACCCGGCCGGTGACCTGCCGCGCCGTCCCGTGCCGGCCCCGGCCCGTGGATGACGCCTCCCCCGACCGGTGAGGGGCGTGTCTCGGAACAGCAGGGCTTCGTCCGGTGGGCGGCAGGCCCGCGGGGGCCTGTTCACCCCGCGGGCCTGCCGCAGCACCGTCCGGACGGGGCGCTCAGCGGGCGGCGAACGCCGTGACGACGTCCGAGGCGCTGAGCAGCCGCACGCGGGACGCGTCCAGCCGCTGCGGGTACAGCGCGAAGACCTCGCAGCCGTCGGCGAGTTCGGCGTCCCCGCGCAGCAGGAAGGCCAGCCCCGCCCCGGACGTACGGCGCTTCGCGCCCCGATCGCTGTCCGCGTCCGGCTCCATGTCCGTGTCCGTGTCCGGTGAGCCGATTCGGGCCGCGAAGGCGGACACGTCCTCGCCGTCCCGGCGGACGTACACCTCGCACGCCGCGCCCTCACGGCGCAGCACCACCCGGGACGCGCGGGCCGCGGCCCGCAGGCGGGCCAGCTCGCCCAGGCTCACCCGCGCCCCCGACGCGAACAGCCCGGTCAGGCTCCGGCCCTGCGCGGCCAGGGCCGTCGAGTGCCGCCACACGGAGTGCTGCGAGCCGGTCACGCCCTTGGTGACGTCGAGCCAGCGCATGGTCCGTGCCCGCAGGTCGACGACGAGCGGCACGCAGGCACGTTCGCCTCCGGTCAGGTCGAAGCGCTGCTCGACGGAGCGCGGTTCGAAGACCGGGCCGGCGCCGCCGGGCAGGTCGCGGACCATGACCCCGGCGAACGCCTCCGCGAGTTCCCCGAAGGGAACGTTGTTGTACGAGTAGACGACCGCGACCGCATGGCGCACCCCGGCAGCTGCGAGCCGCTCCAGGTCGAGGTCGACGAACTCGCTCGCGCCCAGCGGGGGCGGCGCGTCCTGGAGGTCGCCCGAGTGCACGGCCGCGTCACGGGCGTGACGCAGGCTCGTGTAGTCGCAGACGCCGAGCTGCTGCCAGTCCGCGTCGAACATCGCCACCGACAGGTCGAGGTCCGTCCGGCCGGAGCCGGCGCTCTCCGTCCAGTGGAGGAACAGGCGCAGGATCCGGCCTTCCGGTACCGCCAGTTCACTGCCGCGCGGCAGGGTCACGAAGGCACGGGAAGCGGTCCGCTCGGTGAATGGAGCCATGACGCCGTCCAGTTCGGCGTCGATGACGGCCGTGTCCACGCGCCGCCCCGTGTCCGCACGGCGCGACAGCTCCGCCGAGAGGACGCCGACGACGTCCCGCACGAGGGAGGCCGGCAGTGCCGCGCGTTCGTCGTCGGCGACGTGCGCCTTCGCGGACGCGCCCTTCGGGAAGAACACCCGCACCGGCTGTTCTCGCGTGCGGACGCGGATCGCGCCGAGCGCGGACAGCAGCACCGCCGGCGCCACCCGGCCGGTCACGCCGCCGAGCGCGGTGACGATCGCCCGCCCGGCGGTCTCCTCACCGACGGCGAGCCGGAGCAGATGGTCGAGCCTGCGGACCAGTTCGCCGGGCCGCCGCGCCAGCAGCGCCAGGGCGCCGGTGACGTCGCCCGCCGTGAGGGCGGCCTCGACGTGCCGGCTCCAGCTGCGGGCTGTGACGGCCGGCCCTGTGGTGTCGATCCCCTCGGCGTCGGCCGCCGCCGCGCGCAGCACGGCGGAGAGGGCGTCGTCGCCGAGGCGTGTGCCGCGCAGGGCGGCGAAGGCAAGCGCCGCGCGAGGGTGTCGGTCCGCGTACTCGAAGGGGTGCAGACGTTCGGCCGCGTGGATCCAGGCGCGGCGGTGGCGTCGCATGTCCTGGGCCGCCTGGGCCGGGTCGAGCGCGTCGAGCAGGGTCAGCAGGGCGCGGCGCAGCGGCCGGGGCACTGCCGCGAAACGCGGGACCGACACGAGTCCCGCGTCCCCGCCGGAGCGCAGGGACAGCACGCGCAGCACGTCCGTCGCGGTGTCGACGAGCCCGGCCGCGTACGGCAGGGTCCTGGTGAGCTCGTCGGGGTCCTCGAGCAGCCAGGCCATCAGCCGGGCCTTCGTCTCCCGCCCGGGGACGGCTGCGGGCAGCGTGTCCAGGTCGGCGCGGGAACGCGCGGCCAGCAGGGACGTCAGGTCGTCGGCGTCCTGCGGAGGCAGGGCTCCGGTGCGCGCCAGCAGGGTGTCCAGCTCCTGCACGGCATCGGCCTGACGTGTGATCAGGTCACCGCCGAGGGAGAGCAGTCGCATCCGCCGGGGAGCATCGGGACGACCGAACAGCCGCCGGGGGCGCTTCGGCTTCAGGAACGGGTCGGCGGGGTCGATACGGCGCTGGCACACCGGGCAGGCCGTGAAGTCGGCGCCGTCGAAGCACGTACCGCACACCAGATGGGCGCACGGCGAGACGGGCACGACGGAGCCCTCCGTGCCGCAGAGCACGCACGGCTGCGCGGGCTGCTGGAAGAGAACGGTCAGGACGCGGTCGACGTAGTACCGGTACGGGTCGGCCGGAACGGTCTCCGGGAAGCCGCTGAACAGCGGCTCATGGGGCCGGTCGGCGCCCAGTGCCTGGTCGATGTCGTGCAGCAGGGCGCGGCCGAGAGCTCCGAGGGCCCGTGCGTCGAGTGCCGCGAAGGCGGCCCGCAGGGCGGGTGCGACGAGGTGACCGCGCTGGGCGAGATCGGCCTCCAGCAGCGCCGCGCCGGCCTCACCGGCCGGGTCGGACACGGTGCCGGGACCGGGCAGGTAGACGGCTCCCCGGCGGAACAGCAGTACGGCGGCGAGAGCGCGCGGCCGGGCGGTGCCGGCATCGGTGACGGTCATGTTCGGATCCCCCCTCCCGGCTCATGGCCGGGTGTTGCGCGGGGCGGGAAGTGAGCACGCTGATTCATCGGAAGAAGAGAGAAGGAAGCACACTCGGGAGCCGCCCCGCGCAGCATGAAGCTAGCACCGGCCGGGCGGGCCGATCATCTGCTTTTCCGCCCGCCGGTCCGGGACACTCCCACGCCGTCGGCGGACGCACCCCCATCGGCCCGCCCAGCCCGTCGCCACCGGTCCAAAGCCGTCCATCTGCCTCCGCCGCCCTCGCGGAGCACCCTCGACCCGTCGCGATGCGCCGGGCATCGTGACCCGGCTTCATGCCGGCGACCGGCTAGCCTCGGACGCGACGAGTCCCCCGAAGGCATACGAAGAGGATCTCCGTGGCTGTTTCCCGTCGTGCCTCGCTCGCCGCGCTGGCCGCCCTCGCCGCCGCCCCGCTCACCGGATGCGCCGCCCGCCGCGCCGACGCCGCACCGTCGAACGCGTCCACGTCACCCGGAGCGTCCGCCGCGCCGAAGGTCTCGGCGGCCGCGTCGGGCCGCGCCTTCGCCCGGCTGCAACGGGAGTTCGACGCCCGGCTCGGCGTGTACGCCGTCGACACCGGCAGCGGGCGGACCGTCACCCACCGGCCCGACGAGCGATTCGCCTACTGCTCCACCCACAAGGCGCTGACCGCTGCCGCGGTGCTCGAGCACAACTCCCTGGCCGGCCTCGACAAGGTCGTGCGCTACACCCGTGACGATCTGGTGGCCCACTCCCCGGTCACGGAGAAGCACGTCGACAGCGGCATGACGCTGCGCGCCGTGTGCGACGCCGCCGTCCGCTACAGCGACAACACCGCCGCGAACCTCCTGTTCGACGAGCTCGGCGGGCCCAAGGCCTTCCAGGCCGTGCTCGCGGCGCTGGGCGACACCACCACCCACGCCGACCGCCTCGAAACCGCCCTCAACGCGGCCACGCCGGGCGACATCCGCGACACCAGCACCCCTCGCGCCCTCGCCCACGACCTGCGCGCCTACGCCCTCGGTGACGTCCTCGACGCGGAGAAGAAGGCGCTGCTGACCCACTGGCTCAAGGGCAACACCACCGGCGACGCCCTCATCCGCGCCGGCGTCCCCGACACCTGGCAGGTCGGCGACAGGACCGGCGCGGGCGCCTACGGCACACGCAACGCCATCGCCGTCGCCTGGCCGCCCGGCGCCGCGCCCGTCGTCATCGCCGTCCTCTCCAGCCGCGCCACCGAGGACGCCGAGTACGACGACAGGCTCGTCGCGCGGGCCACCGAGGTGGTCGTGGCGGCACTGGCCTAGACACCCCTCTGAGCAAAGGGGGCCCACGCACGCCGGGGACCGCGGTCACTGCTCGAACAGGTGTGGCTCAGGCCGGGTACGGGCCGCCCGGCACCGGGTCGGTACGGCCCGACAGCCCTCTTGCGGGCCGGCGCCGGCCTAGTACGGCTTCGCGAGCACGTGCGCCGCGCCCGGGATGCCGATCTTCAGGAGCTCGTCCTCCTCGGGCGTCGTCCCCCCGCCCGTCTCCTGCTTGAGCACCGCGTGCGACATGGCCTGCACCCACATGGCCCGGGGCCGGCGGCGTGCTTCCCAGGCCGCGAGGGCCGCCGGCACGGAGGGCTCGGCGTCGAGGGACTCGGCGAGCACGACGGCGTCCTCGACGGCCATCGCCGCGCCCTGCGCGATGTGCGGGGTGCAGGCGTGCGCCGCGTCGCCGGCCAGGACGACCCGGCCCACGTGCCACGGCTCCGCGACCGTCACCTGGGAGATCCGCGAGTGGACGACGGCCGCGGGATCGGTGACCGTGGCGAGGGCCTCCGCCACGGGGCCGGAGAACGTCGTCAGCCGCTCGGCCAGCTGCTCGTGGGCGCGCTGCGGATCGGGGCGGAAGTCCTCCTTCTCGGCGAACACCGCGCCCAGGTACATCAGTTCGTCCGTGATCGGCGTCAGCAGCGCCTTTCCTTCCGGCCCCGCCGTGCTCATCATGACGCCGTCCACCTGGGGCTGCCGCGGCACGGTGACGCGCCAGTTGGCGAAGCCGGTGTACTGCGGGGCGTAGCGCTCACCGTAGAGGCGGGTGCGCAGCGGCGAGCCGATGCCGTCGAAGCCGACGACCAGGTCCCAGCGTCCGGCGGAGCCGTCGGAGAGGGTGACGTCGACGCCCTCGCCGTCGTCGTGCAGCTCGGTGACGGTGGCCGAGAACCGGATCGTCGCGCCGGCCGCCGTGGCCGCCGCGCCCAGCACCGCGGCGAGCGCGGGCCGCGGGATGCCGTTGTTGGAGGGGATGTCGCCCATCCGGGGCTGCGGTATGCGCGCCAGCGTGTTCCCCGCCGGGTCGGCGATGGTGAGGATCTCCCACTCGTACCCCGCCTTGAGGCAGTCGTCGAGGACGCCGATCTCACGCATCACATGGAGCGCGTTGGAGGGCTGGATGATGCCCACGCCGAGCGCGTCGAGCCGGTCGCGGATCTCCGCGACCTCCACGGTGTGGCCGCGCCGCGCGAGTGCCGTGGCGAGGGTGAGCCCGCCGATGCCGCCGCCGTGGACGAGGACGCGCAGGGGTGATGCCATCTCAGAAGTCTCCAGAGCAGGAAGGGCCGGAACAGGACGGGCCGGAACAGGAAGGTGCGGAGCGGGGACGGAAGGATGCGGGACAGCAGGCGGACGGTGGGCCCCAGTCGCTCAGACCGCGGCGGGAAGGCTCATCAGGTGGTCGACCAGCGCGAGCAGCACGTCCTTGCCGAACTCGCGCCGCCGGACGTCGCCGATCAGCAGCGGCACGTGCGGGTCGAGGTCGAGGGCGACCCTGATCTCCTCCGCCGTACGGGTGTTGTGCCCGTGGAAGCAGTTGATGGCCACCACGAACGGGATGTCCCGGCTCTCGAAGAAGTCGATCGAGGCGAAACTCGTCCCGAGGCGCCTGGTGTCCGCGATGACGACGCCACCGAGGGCACCGTTGACCAGGTCGTTCCACATGAACCAGAAGCGTTCCTGGCCGGGTGTGCCGAAGAGGTACACGACCAGCTCGTCGCTGACCGTGATGCGCCCGAAGTCCAGGGCGACGGTCGTCGTGTCCTTGTCGCCGATGCCGGCCAGGTCGTCGACGCCGACGCTCGCCTTGGTGAGGTACTCCTCGGTGCGCAGCGGGGCGACCTCGCTGACCGCTTCCACCATGGTCGTCTTGCCGACGCCGAATCCGCCGGCGATCAGGATCTTCACGGCGGCGGGCGCCGCCTGACTGATGGTCATGTGATTCAGAGTCTCCGGAGTCCGTCACGAACGGCGGCCAGCAGGCCCCTGTCGGCGCCGCCCGCCGCCCGCGCCACGGACAGCGGCGCGCGGGCGGTGAGCAGGCCCTGGCCCACGAGGTCGGCCAGCAGGATCTTGGTCACCGACACCGGGAGGTCGAGGTCGGCGGCGACCTCGGCGACCGCCGCGGGCCGCCGGCAACGGTCGAGGATCATCCGGTGCTCGGGCTGCAACCGCCCGGGGCGCACCGGGACACCGCGCCCGTCGCGCGGCTCGTCCGCCGTCCTCAGCACCGTGATGAGCGTGAAGTCGTCCCGCTCGGGGGCCGTACGGCCCCGGGTGATGGTGTACGGGCGGACCATCGTCCCCGAGCCGTCCTCCCCCAGGGCCTCGTCGTCCTCGTCCTCCCAGCCGGTGTTCACGCGACCGGTCCCTCCCCGGTACCGAAGGCGTCGAACTCCCCACGCACGGGCGTGCCGAGCTTCTGGCCGACCTGCTGGACGAGGTTGTGCATGGCGAGCGACATGACCTCCGCGTCCACCTCCTGCGACGCGACCACGGCAAGGTGGGTGCCCTGGCCTGCCGAGATGATGAACAGCCAGAGGTCGGCCAGTTCGACGATCACCTGGTGCACGACGCCGCCGTCGAAGAGCTGGCCGACCCCGCGGGCCAGGCTCTGCTGGCCCGTGCAGATCGCGGCCAGCCGCTCCGCCGCGGAGCGCTCGATGGTCCGCGAGTGGCTGACGACCAGCCCGTCGTCGGAGAGCAGGACGGCGTTACGGGTCTCTGCCACGGAGTCCACCAGACCGTCGAGCAGCCAGTCCAGGTCCTGGTGAGTGGCGGTTGTGCGTGTCATGACCGTTCTTCTCTCGTGGGACGGGTCGGTGCGGTGGGGTCGGGCCGGTCCGGGGGGCCGGCCGGGTCCGTGGGCGCGTCGCCCGCGCGGGCGGCCCGGGACCGTCGCTGGAACGCGCCGATCGTGGCGCCCGCACGGCGCGGGGCCGGCCGGAGCAGCGGATCGTCCTGCCAGCGCGGCGGCTTGGGCGCCACGGGCCGGTCGGCGGGGGCGACGCGCAGCTCGTCGACGAGGCTGGCCTGCCGCACCCGGCGGGGCAGCGGAGGCTCCGCCGCGGGCTCGGGGAGGCCGGGCAGGCCCGGCACGCCGCCGGAGGGACCGCCTGCGCCGTCGTGCGATACCTCCTGCCCGGCACCCGGCTGCACGGGGACCCCGTACGGGGCGGGGGCGCTCGTGTGCGGCGCGACGAGGGTTCCGTACGGCTCGGCCTGAGCCGCGTACGGGGCGGGGGTGGTCGCGTGCGGCTCGCCCGGAGTCGCGTACAGGGCGGGGCCGGCGACGTGCGGCCCGCCCGGAGTCCCGTACGGCTCGGCCGAAGTCGCGTACGGCTCCGGTGTCCCGTACGGCTCGGCGGGTGCCGGAACGTACGGGGGCCCGGCGAGGTCGTACGGCGTCCCGGCGTGGTCGTACGGCTGCCCGGACTCCGCGTACGGCAGGCCGGGGCCCCCGTACGAACCGGCGGACTCCCCGTACTGTCCGGGACCGTTCCCGTACGGCTCCCCTGCCGCGCCGTTCGGCTCCGGGTCGTTCCCGTACGGGTGCCCCGGCTCCTCCGCGTACGGCGGGGCGGCGCTCTCGTGCGGTGCCGCGGCGGCGGGGTTCAGCGTCGTCACGTCGGCGAGCGCCCTGCCCTGCACACGGGTCGGCAGCGCGTCGGTGTCCGCCACGGTGGCGGCGGACCCGGCGAGGGGCGCCACGGCGTGCACCGGCACCGCCGACGGGGCCGGCGCCTCCGGGTCCGTCCCGGCCACGGTCAGCTCGTGGGGGACGAGGACGACGGCCCGTGTGCCGCCGTACGCCGACGAGCGGAACTCGACCCGCAGCCCGTACTGGGACGCGAGCCGTGCGATCACGTGCAGGCCGAGCCGGATGTCGTCGGAGTGGGCCAGCACGTCCATCCGCGGCGGGCGGCGCATCAGTTCGTTGGCGTCGGCGAGCTGGTCCTCCTCCATGCCGAGACCACGGTCCTCGACCTCGATGGCGAGTCCGCGGCTCACTGCCGCGGCCCTGACCTCGACCGGACTCGGCGGGCGGGAGAAGGCGAGCGCGTTCTCGATCAGTTCGGCCAGGACGTGCGAGACCGGGCCGACCGCGCGTGCCGAGAGCCAGGGACTGCCGTCGAGGTCCAGCATGACGCGACGGTAGTCCTGCACCTCGCCCTGGGCCGAGCGCATCACGTCGAGCAGCGGGACCGGCTTGCGCCAGCGCCGGTGCGGCGAGCCGCCCGCGAGGATCACCAGGTTCTCCTCGTAGCGCCGCAGCCGGGCGGTGAGGTGGTCGAGGTCGAAGAGGCCGTCCAGCACCTCGGGGTCCTCGTGCCGGCGCTCCAGCTCGTCCAGCTTCTTGAGCTGCTGGCCGATGAGCTGCTGCGTGCGTCGCGCGATGCGCTGGAGCAGCCGCTCGAACCCGCGGTGCTGGTCGGCCTGTCGGACCGCGGCCTCCAGCGCGCTGGTGCGCGCGAGGTTGAGCGCCTCGCCGAGCCGGGTGAGCTCGTCGGAGGCACGGTCCTGGTCGTCCTGCTGGATGGCTCGTGCCTCGGCCTCGACGTCGATGCGCTCTCCCTGACCGAGCCGCTCCACGACGTCGGGGAGGGCCTTCTCCAGTGCCTCGGCCTGTTCCTGGAGGCGGCTGATGCGCCGGCGCAGGTTACGGGTGAGGCGCCAGGTGGTCCAGATGACGGCGACGACGGCGAGAAGGCCGACGACCGTGGTGAGCACCATCCGGAAGAGCAGCGACATGACGCTGCCCTTGCCCTCCTCGACCACGTGCGCGGTCCGCTGCTCCATGAGCGTCTTCAGCCGGGGCGTGAGCGTGTCCATCGCGTCGCGCCAGGTCCGCTCCTCGGCGCGGATCCTGATGTCGCCGGACGAGTCGGGGTCCGCGGGGCGCAGTACGGCGTTCTCGACGCGGGTCTTCGCCTGCCAGGCCGCACTGCCTGTGATCGCCTCCCACTCGGCCTTCTCGTCGTCCGGGAGGAAGGGCACCACCTTGGTGGCGTGCACGAACGACTGGCCGGCGACGGCCTGCCGGAACTGCTGGTACTCCCTGGTGCTCAGCCTGCCCCGCTCCCAGCCACGGGCGAGCAGGGCGTCGGAACGGGAGATCATCTCCTTGGCCCAGAACAGGTCCACGAGGGGCTGCGACAGGGTGGTGATGCGCCCGTTGTCGACGTGGCTGAGCGCGGTGAAGAGCTTCAGGTCGACCGCGATCAGGTTGGTGTAGTAGTCGTACACGGCCTCTTGCTGATCACGGTCGCCGCCGTCCACCAGGGCGCGCTGGGCGGGCAGTTGGCTGATCGCCTGCCGGGCTCCGGCGACCGCGTCCAGGACCTCGCGGGGCGCGTCGTCCTCGGTGACGTCGGAGAGGGACCGGAACCGGTCGACCGCCTCGTCCGTCAGCTCGCGCTGGCGCGCCAGGTCCGCTGTGGCGCCGTCGCGGCGTGCGAGCACCTCGGCGCTGAGCCGGCGTTCCTCCTGGAGGTTGTAGTAGACGACGTTGGACGGTTGGCCCGCCTTCTCTGCCAACAGCCCCTGGGCCGCCTGTCGTTGGAAGTCGAACAGTGTCTGGCCGCTGGTGACGCCCCAGAGGGCCACCAGTGCGATACCGGGGACGAAGGCGAGGACGAGCAGAGCCGTCCGCAGCGACATGGATGCCGAGCCGGTCCGCCGTGACGCGCGCGTGCGCAGGGCAATGCTCCTTGACGAGGGACCGACCTGACGGTTGGTCAAATTCGTGGTGCGCTCCGACGCGTGAATATTAGTCACACTGCGACACCACAAATGACTCGGGACCCTGCACAAGCATCATCCTTCACTCACACCACCGTCACGGGACCGGCCCGGGACGGGCCGTCAGGGCAGGTCAACGCCTCCCCCGACGGCCCGTGGCAGGACGGCCCCCTCACGCCTCGATCCGGGGGAACAGCGGAGCGGGAGCGGGAAGGACTCCGCCGACCGCTGTGCACTGCTCCTCGATGCGTGCCGCGGCCCCCGGCAGGAACGGCTCCAGCCGGTCGGCGAGGACCAGGCACGCCTGCAGGAGGGCGTCGAGAGCCCGGTCCAGGCGCTGCCCGGCGTCGGGGTCTCCGGCCCTTTCTGCCTTGGCCGACTCCCAGGGCCGGGTGGCGTCCACGCAGCGGTTGGCCTCCTCCACGATCGTCCATACCGCGGCCGCCGCCCGGCGGAAGTCGAAGCCTGCGAGGGCCGCCGCGATCAGGCGGGGGCTGTCGTCGCACGCCTCGGCCAGTGGCTTCGAGGTGAGCCCGAGGGGGCGCGACGCCGGAGGGCGGCCGTCACGGTAGCGGTGGACCATGGTGACGACGCGGTTCACCAGGTTGCCCAGCCCGCCGGCGAGGTCGCTGTTGGCCCGGTCCACGAGGCGTTCCCGCGTGAAGTCCGCGTCGCCGACCCGCGGTACGTCACGCAGCAGCCACCAGCGGACCGCGTCCGTGCCGGCGTCGGCGGCCAGTTCGACCGGATCGACCGTCGTGCCGCTCGACTTGCTGATCTTGCGGCCGTCGACGGTGAGATAGTCGTGGACCAGGATGTCGGTCGGCAGCGGCAGCCCCGCCGACAGGAGCATCGCCGGCCAGTAGACGGCGTGGAACCTCAGCACACCCTTGCCCGCCAGGTGGACCCGCCTGCCGCTCCCGCGCCACCACTCGTCGAACGTGTCGTCCCCGGTGCCGTAGCCGAGGCTGGTGACGTAGTTGCCGAGCGCGTCCCACCACACGTAGACGACCTGGTCGGGGTCGCCGGGGACGGGGATGCCCCAGCCGCGGGCGCGGCTCTGGGAGCGGGAGACGGAGAAGTCGTGCAGACCGCCCTCGATCAGGCCGAGGACCTCGTTGCGGCGTGAGGCGGGCTCGATCCGCAGCGTGCCGTCCGTGATCAGGTCCCGCAAGGTGCCGGCGTGGCGGGAGAGCCGGAAGAACCAGTTCTCCTCGGACACCCGCTGGGGCTCCGTGCCGTGGTCCGGACATCGGCCCTCTTCGAGGTCGCCTGGCGTGTAGAACTGCTCGCAGCCCACGCAGTACAGCCCCTCGTAATGCCTGCGGTACAGGTCCCCCGCCTCGGCGCACCGCTGCCACAGCCGTTCCACACCGGCGCGGTGCCGCGGGTCGCTGCTGGTGCGGATGAAGTCGTCCGACGACAGGGCGAGCGGTCCGCGCAGGGCGGCGAACGCGGCGGCGTTGCGGTCGACGAACTCCTGCACCCCGACGCCCTCCGCCTCCGCCGCGAGGACGTTCTTGAGCGAGTTGTCGTCCGTGCCGGTCAGGAAACGGACCTGTTCGCCGGACCGACGGCCGTGCCGGGCCAGCACGTCGGCCTGCACCAGCTCCAGGGCGAAGCCCAGGTGCGGCCGGGCGTTGACGTACGGGACGGTCGTGGTGATGTAGGTGCGTGCGGCAGTCATTCGGAAGCCTCCTCCTGTGCCGGGCGGGGCTTCCACCTGCGTACGCGAAAGAGGCCCCGTTCCCGGGGCCTCGGTACGTCACACGTCCGACTCAGCAGCCCCGTCTGCGGGGCATCATCGGGAACGAGTGCGTGGTCATGCCGGGAGGCTAGCAGGGGGCGGCGGGGCGGGGCCGGGCATTTTCCGCGGGCCGCGCCGCGCGCCCGCCCGTCATGCGGCCAGGGCGCGGTCGACGCGCCGCAGCACCGTCTTGTGAGTGACCCGCCGGCGCAGCCCGTCCAGTTCCCGCCGTGCGTCCCCGGTGCCGATGCGCGCGAGGGCCACCACGCCGGCCTCCGCGACCCTGACGGGGTACAGCCCGGAGTACGGGAGCCTCCTCAGCGAGGTCTCGACCAGCCGGGCGAGCGCGTCGCAGGTGTCGTCACGGGGCGGCAGCAGCGAAAGCAGCCAGGCGAGTGCCCGCAGCGCCTGGACGTTGTACGGGTCGTAGGCAGCGGGACCCTGCGAGCCCCGCAGCGGCACGGGGCGCTCCCGGCCCACGAGTTCGAACCACTGGTGGACACGGCGGCGGACCGGCTCCGGCCCCGCCGCGTCGAGCAGGTCCCGGCCCGTGTCCAGCCACTTGGCCGACGGCGCTCCCGCGCTGAGCGGGGCACGGTGGGCGAGCAGACGGTGCCAGGTGTCGCCGCCCCTCGCCGCGTCCTCGAGAGCCTGATCGGCCCATGCCTCACCCGGGTTGAGCACGGGGCCGGGGAAGCGGGTCAGCAGCTCACGCAGGGCCGGCTCGGCGTGGTAGTCGATCACGGTGCGCCGGAAGACGGCCAGGACCTCCGGTCCGGGTACGCGTCCGGCTTCGAGCTCCGCCTCCGCGAGCTCCCACTCCCGGTGCCCGGACGCCACATGGTCGCCGGCCGTCTTCCCGAGGACGGCCCGGCGCTCCGCCGCCATCAGGTCCGGATCGAGGCCGCGGGCCACGCCGGTCGCCGCCAGCAGCAACTCGGCCCTGAGGTAGGAGGTGTTCCTGCGGAAGACCTCCGCCGACGGCGCATCCGCCGCCGTGCGCGCATGCCATGCGGACCAGATGCCCGCCAGTTCCAGCCGGTCACGGTCCGGCAGCTGCCGCAGCCACGCCATGGCCTCGACGCCGGGCCCGGTCATGGACCCGTTGTTGCACGCGGCTTCCATGACCGACCGGGCGAGCCCGGCCAGGTCCCCGCGCTCCGCGAACTCGCGGTGGGCCGCGCCCTGCTCCAGCAGGATTCCGGGGTTGCTCAGCCATCTGCTCATGATCCGCAGCGTAGAAGACACCACCGACAAGAGCGCGGGTGAGCACGTTCCACCTCGTGGGCCGCGTACGCCGGACGACGAGGCCCTCGCGCCGCCGCGGGTGACGAGCCCTTGCGTCAGGAGGGGTCGGCGTCCTCCCGCACCGTGAGCCGGGCCACCTCCCGCATGGTGCGCAGGATCTCCGGCCGCGCCGCGGGGCGTGAGGCGAGGCCCCGGGGGCTGGGGTGCCAGGTCGCCAGGGTGCGGACCGCGGGGGCGTAGCGGGCGACGTACGCGGCCCAGCCGGCCTGGGCGCTGCGGCCCATGGGCACCACGACCTCCAACTTCGGCAGCAGCGAGATCACTTCGTGGAGGAACGGCGCCGCGAGCTGTACGTCGGTACGTCCCGCCGCGGCGATCCGGTCGGCCGTGCCCAGGTACCACGGAACGATGTTCCAGTGCAGGGAGTGCTCGTAGGCCAGCCCCGCCTCGCGACGGAGCAGCCAGCAGTTCTGGGCGGTCGGGTCGTTGTTGTCGACGGAGATGATCCCGCTGCCCGTGCGCCGCAGGCCCGCCCCGCTGCCCACGGCCTTCCTGCCGGGCGCCTCCAGCAGGAAGAGGCTGCGCGCCTCGACCCCGCCGGAGGCCGGGTCGAACCACGGAACGGACTCGCCCTGATCCAGCCGCTCACGCAGGTCGGCCACCCAGTCGTTGAGCGGGCGCACCGACGGACCGGTACGTACTGCCTTGAGCCGCGCGGTGAGGAAGACGGGATCCCGCAGGCTGCGGGGAGCCGTGGTGGGCGCGAAGCTTTTCACAGACATGTGGCGAAGTATGCCGCTTCAGGGCGGGAGTCGGCGTGAACCAGGCGCGCGCGCCGCGCAGTTGGCCGCACCGGTCGGCCGGCGGTCACCGCGGGTTCGAGCGCGCCGAGTGCCTGACCGGCCTCACGGCGGCTCACACCGCGGGCACACCGTCGGGGAACGCCTGTTCCGTCCAGATCGTCTTGCCGGAACGGGTGTAGCGCGTGCCCCAGCGCTGGACGAGCTGGGCGACGATGAACAGCCCGCGGCCGCCCTCGTCCTCGGCCGTGCTGTGGCGCAGGTGGGGTGAGGTGTGGCCGGTGTCCGCCACCTCGCACAGGAGCGTCCGGTCGCGGATCAGGCGGAGTTGAAGCGGTCCCTGCGCGTAGCGGACCGCGTTGGTCACCAGTTCGCTGACGACCAGCTCGGTCGAGAACGCCAGTTCGTCGAGGCCCCAGGTGCTCAGCTGCCCGGTGATGAGTTCCCGTGCCCGGCCGGCCGCCACCGCTTCCGCCGGCAGCTCCCACATCGCGACCTGCCCGGCGTCGAACTCGCGGGTGCGGACCAGGAGAAGGGCGGTGTCGTCGGCGGTCGTGCCGTCCGGCAGGAGCTCGGCGACCACCCGGTCGCACAGTTCCTCCAATGGCAACTCCCGGTGGGCGGCCAGCACTTGGCCCAGCAGGTCGAGCCGCTCGTCGATGTCGCGGTCACGGGCCTCCACCAGACCGTCGGTGAACAGGGCGAGGAGGCTGCCCGCGGGCAGGTCGATCTCCATCGACTCGAACGGCAGGCCGCCGAGTCCCAGCGGCGGCCCCGCGGGCAGCTCCGGGTAGTGGTACGAGCCGTCCATGGCCACGACCGCCGGCGGCAGATGCCCGGCGCGTGCCATCGTGCAGCGGCCGGAAACCGGGTCGTAGACCGCGTAGAT
Organism: Streptomyces pristinaespiralis; assembly: GCF_001278075.1. GTDB lineage: Bacteria > Actinomycetota > Actinomycetes > Streptomycetales > Streptomycetaceae > Streptomyces > Streptomyces pristinaespiralis. The sequence continues at coordinate 1,772,818 of NZ_CP011340.1, forward strand.
GCAGGTCGCGCCGGTCGTCACGTCGGGATGCGGACCGGCTGCGACGTACGCCCCCGCCGCCTCTCCCGTACGCCCCTCCCCCGGCCCCTGGAACGCGTCGGAGGCGGGTACCACCAGGTCGTCCAGTCGTGCGAGGAGTTCGTCGGGGGCCATGTCCAGCTCGGCGAGGGCCTCCACGGTGGTGCGCAGCCGTCCCATCGTGACCGCGGCCGGCAGCCCGTGGCCGACGACGTCGCCGACGACCAGCCCGACACGTGCGCCGGAGAGCGGGATGAGGTCGAACCAGTCGCCGCCGACCCCGGTCGCCCCGTCGGTGGGCAGGTAGCGGTGGGCGACCTCCACGGCCGAGTGCCAGGGAAGGTGCTGCGGGAGCAGCTCGCGCTGGAGGGTGAGGGCCGCGGCGTGTTCGCGGGTGAAACGGCGGGCGTTGTCGATGCGGACGGCGGCCCTGGCCACCAGTTCGTCGGCGAGGGCGAGCTCCCCGTTGTCGAAGACCGCCGGCCGGCCCTCACGGGTGAAGGTGACGAGGCCCAGGGTCTCCGAGCCGACCCGCAGCGGCACGACGAGCGCGTTCTCGTCGAGCACCTTGCCGCCGGAGGACAGACTGCGAAGCTGCGGGGTCCCGGGCAGGTACTCGATGACCGTGCGGGCGGCCCGCGCCGGCGCCCTGGCGACCCTGACGAAACCGCCTCTCGCCGGCCGGCCGGTTTCGGGCTCGCCGCCTTCGAGGACGCCCGGCACGATGTCGACCTCGACCGCGGAGGCGAAGCCGGGCACCGCCACGTCCGCGAGCTCCTGAGCGGTGACCACCGCGTCGAGGGTCGTGCCGATGCGGCGGCCCGCCTCGACCAGCAGGGCCAGCCGGTTCTGGGCGTCGTAGCGGTCGGTGATGTCGAAGGCGTCCTCGCACACGCCGAGCACCCGGCCCTCCGCGTCCTCGAGCCGGTAGTACGAACACGACCACAGATGGTCCCTGCCGGGATCGCTGGGCAGTTCCCCGAGGAACTGCACGTCGAGCACGGGCTCGCCGGTGTCGAGGACCTGGCGCATGACGGCGTCGAGAGTGCGGGGGTGACCTTGGGTGACGAGCGCGCCGCCCGGGTACAGCTCGTCCGCGTGCGTGCCGCGGTACTGGGGGAACGGCCGGCCGATCTCCGCGCTGGAAGCGGCGTTCGCCCAGGCCAGCCGGAGGTCCGTGTCGTAGATCGCCAGTCCGATCGGGGACTGTGTGGCCAGCCCGTCGAGCATCGCCAGGCGGGATTCCCACACCCGCAGCCGTTCCGTCTCCGCGAGGACGAGGACCCGCGCGGCCGTCCCGCCGCCGGCCAGCTCCGACACCGCCGCCTCGACCGGGACTGCGTGACCGTCGCGGTGTCGCGCGAGCCGGGGCTCATGACCGCGGAAGGGCAGCCCCGGTGCGCCGGGCAGCACGGAGGACGCCGGGGAAGGGCCGGGTTCCGGCGGGCCGGCGGCCGGACCGGACGGAGGTCCGGAAGCCGCCGCCGGCGCGGTTCCGCACAAGAACACGTCGACGGGCCGTCCGAGGATGTCCTCGGCGGCGTGTCCGAGCAGCGCCTCGGCGGCCGGGCTCCACCCGATGACCCTGTCGCGGGCGTCGAGGACCACCGTGGCGGCGACAGTGATGTCGAGCGGGCCACGGAGATCCTCGGCCTCCGCCGATCCCCATGGCCGCCAGGCGCCTGCCGCGTCCCACGCGCCCGCAGCCTGAACAGACCCGTTCATCCTCTTCAGAATCTGCCTGCCCCGCCGGATGCACAAGCGTTGCCGGTGAGGTGGGAAGGGCCGTGCCGCGCGGCCGCGCCTTCCCGCCTCACCGGTCGCCCGTCCCCGTCGCCCGCCCCCGTCGTCCGTCTCCGGCCGACAGGGGCCGTCACCGTGCGTGCCGCTCCTCGGCCCGGCTACACGGGGCGCTCGTCCGTCTCGACGAGCCGTGCCAGGTTGTCGAGTGCCATGCGGGTGCCGGTCTCGTTGTCGGCGGCCGGGACGACGTCGGGAATGCCTTCATGAAGGATCACGACATCGGTGCCGCCGTCCGCGTCCGTGAGCGTGGTCGTCATCCTCATCTCCCCGCGCAGCGCCGGGTCCGCCGTCTCGAACTCCAGCACTTCGACCACCGTCTCGTCCGGGACCAGCTCGGCGAAGCGGCCGTGGTAGGTGTCGGTGTGCGCGTCCGATTTGCCGGCGCCGGCCGGAGCGTCGTAGGTGAGCGAGACGCGGAACCTGCCGCCTTCTCTGGCGTCGAACTCGTGGACGTGACCGCTCATGCCCTCCGGCACCCGCCATCGCGCCACGGCCTCCGCGTCCAGCAGCGCCCGGTAGACGGCCGCGCGCGGTGCTCTCACATGCCGGGAGACCTGCGTCGAGTACATGGAGGGAAACGTATCGCTCCCTGGACAGGGCGCACCGGGACCGCCGCCGCGCGCCGCGTGGGCCACGGCGGGTTGCGCGTTCACGCCGCACTCTGCGCCAGGGCCAGGCCCTGCTTGACGAGCCGGGTGACGTCGTCGGCGAGGATCTCGGGCAGGCCCTGCTCGATGCCGTCAAGGGCCTGGGCGGCGACCTCTGCGGGGTCGGCCTTCTGATCGGCCGGAACGACACGGGCCATGTCGGTGTCCATGTATCCGACGTGCAGCGCGGAGACGGCGATGCCGCGGGGGGCCAGTTCCTCGCGGGCGGCGTCGGTCAGCGCCCAGGCGGCGGCCTTGGCCGCCGCGTAGGCCCCGAGGCCGGCGGGGTGCAGCCAGGACAGCACGGACAGGACGTTGAGTACGGCGCCGCCGCCGTTGCCCTCGATGACCGGGGCGAAGGTCCGGGTCACGGCGAGCGGTCCGAAGAAGTTGGTCTCCATCTCCAGGCGCACGGCGTCCAGGTCGCCGGCGAGCAACCGGGTGCCCGTGGAGATCCCCGCGTTGTTCACCAGGAGCGTCGCGTCGGAGGCGATGCGCGCTGCGGCCCGGACCGACTCCTCGTCGGTCACATCCAGGCGAAGCGGGGTGACGCCGGCCAGGTCCACGCTCTCGGGGCGGCGCGCCGCCGCGTAGACCTTGACTCCGCGCTCCAGGAGCTGGGTGGCCAGGTGCCGTCCCAGCCCCCGGTTCGCTCCGGTGACCACGGCGACCGTGTTCTTGAGTTCCATGTCCGCTCCTTGCACTGCTGTCGCCCGAGAACCGGGCCTGCCATTTAGATTATGACTGCAATCTATTATGGAGTCTAGAATAGATGGCAACTGACATCCAAACGGGGAGGTGGCCGGTGGGTCGCGTATCGCAGACACAGGCTCAGGAGAACCGGCAGCGGGTCGTGGAGACGGCCTCCCGGCTGTTCCGCGAGCAGGGGACCCATGTCAGCGTCGCCGACCTCATGAAGGCCGCCGGCCTGACCCACGGCGGCTTCTACAAGCAGTTCGCCTCCAAGGACGCACTGGTCGACGAGGCGACCGCCCACGCCTTCGGCGAACTCGCCCGGCTCCACGCGACCGGAATCGAGCGGAACGCCGGGCGACGCGAGACCGCCCAGCGGGAGCTGATCGACGCCTACCTCTCCGTCGAGCACCGCGACGACGCGGCGGACGGCTGCCCCGCCGCCGGACTCGCCGCCGACATGGCGCGCACCAGCGGCAATCACGAAGCGCACCGGATCTACGCCGAGGGCGTGCGCGCCTTCGCCGACGCGCTCGCCACCGAGGACGAGGACGGCCTCACCCGGCTGTGCACCATGCTCGGAGCCCTCGTCCTGGCCCGCGCCACCAAGGGCTCCCCACTCTCGGAGGAGATCCTCACCACCGCACGCGCGGCCCTGACGGCAACCGGCTGATCCAAAAGACCGCCCGCTTGCCGGCACGAGCGGCACGGCGCATCGGGGAAGCGACTCACCGGCTCACCGCCCCCCAGCCGCACCAGGGGTGGGCTTTCCCCTCGGCAGCGCACTCGTCCGGCAGCGACGCCGGACCTCCTCGCGTCAGGCGTTCGTAGGCTGGAGCGAAGTCAGCGGCAGAACGGCCCCGGAAGGAACATGAGCATGGCCAAGCCCGCCGGCCCCACAGGGCCGCAGTCGGTCGATCGCGCGCTGGAGATCCTCGACGCCGTCGCGGATGCTCCCGGACCGGTCGGGGCGAAGGCGCTCGCGCGGCGGCTGGGGTGCTCGCTGTCGACCGTGTACCACCTGCTGGGGCCGCTCACCGCCCGCGGGCACCTGGTCCGCACCAGCGCCGGATACGCCCCGGGACCGCGGGTGGCCGCGCTGCACCGGTCGTACCGGCGGCATCTGGGGCTCGGGCCGCGGATCGCCGAGCTGCTGCCCCGGCTGCGGAGGGCCACCGGGGCGGAGGCGTACTTCACCGCGTACCGCGACGGCCGGATCGTCATGATCGACAGCACCGTGCCGGTCACGGACGTCGCGCACCCGTTCGCGCCCGGGCCGGAGACGCGGGCACACGCGACCGCCCACGGCAAGGCGCTGCTGGCGGCGCTGCCACGGCCGGCGCGACGGCGGTATCTCGCCGAACACGGCATGGCCCGCTTCACCGACCGCACCATCACCGGCGCCGAGCGGTTCGAGGCCGAGCTCGCGCGGGTGCGGGGGCAGGGCTACGCGGTGTCGATCGGCGAGGCGGACCCGGCGTTCACCTGTCTCGCCACCACCCTCCCGGAGCGGCCCGGCGGCGCCGACGGCGTGGTCCACGCCCTGTCGGTGTCGCTGCCGACCGGCGAGTTCCGTCGCCGGCACGGCGAGATCCTGGCGGCGGTGGTGCGGGCCGCTTCCGACGCGCCCTGGTGAGGCGGGCAGCACGACGGGCCGGGGCCGTTTTCCGGCAGGGCCGGAATCCGGCGCGTCACGGATGGCTGCGGCGCTCCCGGAGCGCCACCGTGTACGCATGATCTTCATCGCCGTCAGGTTCACCGTCCGTCCCGAGTACAGCGACCGCTGGCTCGACATCGTCGACGACTTCACCCGCGCGACCCGCGCCGAGCCCGGAAACCTCTTCTACGACTGGTCGCGCAGCGTCGACGATCCGAACAGGTTCACGCTGCTGGAGGCCTTCGCCGACGCGGACGCGGGGGCGGCGCATGTGGCCTCCGACCACTTCCGGGCGGGCATGGAGTCGATGGCCACCGCGATCGCCACCACGCCGGAGATCATCAACGTCGAGGTGCCGGGCCAGGGCTGGAACGAGATGGCGGAGCTCAAGCCGGCGCCGTAGCCCTGTCGGGCCGACAGGGGGCGGCGGGGCCGGGCCGGCTGTCATCGGCATGTGCGAGGGTGCTGCGTATGGACACGACACCCGACGGACGCCCGATCCCGCCCCCGCACGCCGGTGAACGAGCCATGCTGGAGAGCTGGTTGGAGTTCCACCGTGCGACGCTGGCGCTGAAGTGCGCCGGACTCGACGACGACCAGGTGCGCCGCGCCGCGGTGACACCCTCGTCGATGACGATCCTCGGCCTGGTGCAGCACCTGGCCGAGGTCGAACGGAACTGGTTCCAGCGCGTGTTCGCCGGCCACGACGTCCCACTGCTCTACGGCAAGGACGGCGGATACGGCTACGCCCTCGCCGCGGACCGCGGGATCGACGAGGCCCTGGCCGCCTGGCGGACCGAGGTCGACCGGAGCCGTGAACTGATCGCGGACGCCTCGCTCGACGAGTCCGGCACGCTCTCGAAGGAGAACGCGGCGGTGCTCGGCGGCGAAGGAGTGTCGCTGCGCTGGATCCTGGTCCACATGATCGAGGAGTACGCCCGCCACAACGGCCATGCGGACCTGCTCCGGGAGAGCATCGACGGCGTCACCGGCGCGTAGCGGTGACCGTCCCGCGGCACGAGGCGGCCGCGGCCCCGGCCGCCTCAGCGGACCACCACCGTCCGTTGGGCGGAGAAGTCGCCCCACTTGCCGTCCGGCAGCTTCGCCCGGAGCTTGATGCTGTAGCGGGTGCCGGGTTCGTCGGTGACGGTCATCGTGTACGTGGCCGTCCCGGCGGGCGGTTCCGCACCCCAGACGATGGTGGTGGCGAGCCTGCCGTTCAGGTAGAGCTGGTGCTCCTTGACCGGGGCGCCCGTCCGCGGCGGGGTCCACCGCAGCTCGACGGCGCCCTTGCGGGCACTCGCCTCGAGACCCGTGGGCGCCGTGCTGCCGCCGCTGCGGCCCGGCGCGGAAGGGGTGGTGAGATCGACGGGGTCGCTGTCGGGCGACGAGTTCTCCGCGGCGTCGCGGGCCCGGACGGTGAAGGTGTAGACGGTGCCGGGCCGCAGGCCCGTGACCCGCGCGCCGGTCTCCGTGCCGCTCACGCTGTGGACGCGTGAGTCCTCCTGATAGATGTCGTACGAGGTGACGCCGGTGTCGTCCGCGGCCCGCTCCCAGGTCAGGGTGACCGCGGTGCTGCCGTCCGTACGTCCCTGGACCTTTCCCGGCCGGCTCGGGGCCCGGCGGTCGTCCGGGGCGGGCGCCGGGGTGGTCACGGATATCGGGGCGCTGGGCTCGGAGAGGTTCCCGGCCGCGTCGCGCGCCCGCACGGTGAAGCTGTACGCGGTCCGCGGCGCCAGCCCGTCGACGTCCACCATGTGCTTGCTGCCCGGCAGGGACTTCACCTTGGTGCCCAAGCGGTAGACCTCGTAGCCGGTGACCGCCTCGTTGTCGGAGGACTTGTCCCACATGACGTGCACGGAGGTGGCGCTGCCCGCCTGGGCGGTCACTCCGGAGGGTGTCGACGGCGGCTTGTCGTCCTCGGCCTCACCGGCACAGGCGGTGAGGGTCGCGAGGGCGGCGAGGGTGGCGAAGGCCGACAGCAGGAGAACGGCAAAGCGGGGCGGCGTGACAGGGGTGGGGGGACGGTGCACGGTCGGGCCTCCGCGTACGGACGACGGGCATTGGTCCAGACCTGTATGCCACAGTCCGGTGTTCCCCACAAGGCACCCGGGGGCGGCAGGGCACGCCGCGGCCCGGGAACGGGCAGGCCCGGCGGCCGCTCCGCCTTCGTACCTTGTGTGAGCCTGATGCCTTTCTTATGGCTTCTTGAAGAAGCCCTCAGGGACGGTACGGCGCCGTTCGAACCGGCTTACGATCTCGGCAACCCCCCACCGTGATCCCGGTGGGCGCAGCGGCGCCCCCCGGGATCACGATTGCTCAGCCGTCTTCTTCCGAGGTGTCGTAAGCATGGGTTCTCGACGAACCGCTCGTCCCAACGCCCGCTCGCATGCCCGCCCGAAAGCCGGTCTTCGGGCCCGCAGCGCCGTACTGGCCCTCGGTGTGATCACCGTCACCGCCGGGGTCGGGGTCACGCTGGCCACGGGCGACGGGGACGACGGCGGAGCGAGCAGGGTCGAGACGAACGCCGCCGCGGACGCCGCGGAGGCGGGCGGCGAGCAGAGCGCGGCGAGCCCGTCGCTCCTCGCGTCCCCCTCCCCCTCGGCCAGTGCGAGCGCGAGCGCTTCGCCGCGGCCGAGCGCCACCGCCTCCGCCGCACCGAAGCGGGCACCGAGCCCGTCCGCGTCCACGACGAAGCCCCGGCCCCGGACGACGACACAGGCCGCGACCGGCGCCTCCTCGGGCGGCGACCGGCCCGGCTCGTCCTCCGGCGGCTCCGGATCGGGCACGTCCGGCGGCTCGGGCGGCTCGGACTCGAGCGGGCCCGAGGCCCAGGTCCTGTCGCTCGTCAACAAGGAGCGCGCCGCCGCGGGTTGCTCGCCGCTCACCGCCAACGCGAAGCTGACGCAGGCGGCCGACGACTACAGCGACGTCATGGCCCGCAGCGGCGTGATGTCGCACACCGGGCCCGACGGCTCCACGATGACGAGCCGTGTCGAGGCCGCCGGATACGTCTGGTCGACGCTGGGCGAGAACATAGCCAGGGGGCAGGCGGACGCCGCCTCCGTGATGAACTCGTGGATGAACAGCCCCGGCCATCGGGCGAACATACTGAACTGCTCGTTCAAGGAGCTCGGCGTCGGCGTCCACTTCGGCGACGGCGGCCCGTGGTGGACGCAGAACTTCGGCGCCGGCCGCTAGGACGTGTCCGGGCGACCTCTGGGGCGACGGTGCCTGACGCCGGTGGATCCCGCTGTCGAAGGTCTCGTCACGTGAGGCAAGAGCACTCCGGCTCGGGACATGAGCGGCCGGACAGGTCCTGGCCACGTCACTGCGCCTGCGCCTCCGCCGTGTAGCGGGCGTGCTGGTTCTGTACATGCAGGGTGTCGGGATGGTCGGGGCCGAGCACCCGCGTACGGTCGCGAACCAGATCGGCGTACAAATCCCGCGCGGCCGCCACATCCCCCGCCTCGGCCGTGTAGAAGGCATGCCAGTCCCGAGCAAACAGGGTGTCAGGGTGGTCGGCCCCCAGCACCCGAACGTGATCACGCACCAGATCGGCACACAGATCCCGCGCGGCTGCCACATCCCCCGCCGCGCCCGTGTGGCGGGCGTGCCAGTCCCGTGCGCGCAGGGTCTGCGCGTCGTCAGCGCCCAGCACCCGGGTGCGGTCGCGCACCAGATCGGCGCACAGGTCCCGCGCGGCTGCCGCGTCACCCGCCGCGCCCGTGTAGCGGGCGTGCTGGTTCTGTACATGCAGGGTGTCGGGATGGTCAGGGCCGAGCACCCGCGTACGGTCGCGAACCAGATCGGCGTACAAGTCCCTCGCGGCCGCCACATCCCCCGCCTCGGCCGTGTAGAAGGCATGCCAGTCCCGAGCAAACAGAGTGTCAGGGTGGTCGGCCCCCAGCACCCGAACGTGATCACGCACCAGATCGGCACACAGATCCCGCGCGGCTGCCACATCCCCCGCCGCGCCCAGCGCCTGTGCCTCACGGGTGCGTTGTTGCAGGTCCGCTGTGATGAGACGTGTCGTCGCCGGTGGTGGGAGCGGGGCGGTCGGGGCCGTGGAGGGCGGACTGCCGAAGCCCTCGATCACCGCGAGCGCCTTGGCGGGGAGCCAGCTTGCGGCGGCGTGGGGGGCGTCGGTCCGGTCCCGGTGGTGCCTGAACTCCTCCAGCACCTGGCTCGGAGTCGGCCGTGCCTCCGGCTCCTTGGCCAGGCACCGCCCCACTACGTCAGCCAGCTCGCCGGGCAGGCCGTTCAGGTCCGGCGGCTGATACAGCGTCCGTGCCAGGACATCGCCCGCGCTCGGCCCCGTGAACGGTGCGTGCCCCGTTGCCGCGAACACCATCACCGCACCCAACGCGAACACATCACTGGCCGGCCCGGCGGCTCCCCGGATGTGCTCCGGGGCCATGAACCCCGCGGTCCCCATCACATGCGTGGAAGCCGTACCCACCGCGTCCAGTGCCTTGGCGATCCCGAAATCGATCACTCGCGGTCCCTCAGCGGTCACCAGCACATTCGCCGGTTTAAGATCACGGTGCACCAACTGCGCACCATGGACCGACAACAGGGCCTCCGCGATACCGGCCGCGACCCACCACACGCCTGCCGGCGGCAGTACCCCGGCCCGCTCGACGAGGGTGTCGAGCGGCGGCGCGGCGACGAACGCGACGGCCATCCAGAGCAGTTCCGCGTCCGACGGGGACACCTCGACCACGGGCGCGGTGAACGCTCCACTCACCGCCCGAGCCGCTGAGGCTTCCCGCACGAAACGTGCCCGGAACCCGTCCTCGTCGGCAAGATGCGGGCGGATCACCTTGACGGCGTACAACCGCGTGCCGAGGCCACGGGCCAGGTAGACGCGACCCATTCCGCCCTGCCCCAGTACGCGCAGGACCGTATACGGACCCACCGTCGTCGGGTCCCGGCCGTCCAGGGGACTGCCCCACATCAGGTCTGCCACGAAGCTCCGATCCCACGAACTGGCTCTCCGTGGCCCATCATTGCCGAGTCGAGGAGATCATCGCCACCGCCTGTACGACTACTGCGCGGCGGCGCTGCCGTTGCCGGCCCCGGTCCGGTTGCGGACCGGACGCGGCTCAGCACCGCGTCCACCCCGGCGCCGCCGTACCGACCGATGACCGGGAAGCCGTCCGCGAAGCGCCCTGGTCTCACACCAGCGCGAAGGACACCCGCACCCGCGCGCCACCCATCGGGGCCCGGCTGATCTCCAGATGTCCGTCCGCGGCCTGCGCCGCCCGCGCCACGATGTCCAGGCCGAGCCCGGTGCTGCCCGCCCCGCCCACGCTGACGCCTCGGGTGAGAGCGGCCTGCGGATCGGCGACACCGGGGCCGGCGTCGTCCACGGTCAGCATCACGTGCCGGTCGTCGCGTTCCACCCGTACGGCGAAGGCGGTGCCCTGCGGGGTGTGCCGGAAGACGTTGCCGATCAAGGCGTCGACCACGGCGGCGAGGTCGTCCTCCAGGAACCGCACGGGCGTCCGCCGCGGTGTGAAGGAGCGTTCGCAGATGCGGTTCTGCTGCTTGGCGAGCACCGACCAGAACTCGAGTCGCATCGCGACGACCTCCGTCACCTCGCAGGGCCGCACCGGCGCCTGGGCGCCGCCCTGGCCCGCGGCCAGCGGGGTGCGGGCGGCGGTGATGATCGAGTCGAGTTCGCTCTCCAGCTGCGAGACGGCCGCGGTGATCCGCCGGGCTCCCGGCGAAGGGCCCATGAGGTCCGCCTCGAGGTACAGCGCGGTCAGCGGGGTGCGCAGACGGTGCGAGAGGTCGGCGACCATCTCACGTTCGATGGCGAGCAGTTCCACGACCCGGTCGGCCATGGTGTTGAACGCCGCGCCGGCGTCCTGGAGCTCCGGCGGACCGTCCGGTTCGACCCGTACGTCCAGGTCGCCGGAGCCGAGCGCCAGTGAGGCCCGCTTGAGGCTCTGCGAGGAGCGGACGACCCGGGCGCCCAGCCGGTCCGCGACGAGCACGGAGCCGCCCACCAGCCCCAGCGCCAGCAGCGACATCACGCCCCAGGAGGCCCACACCCCGCGGGTCAGGTCCGCGGCCGGCACGTACGCCTCGACGACGGCGACCCGGTCCCTGGGCAGGACGACGGGCTGGAGGTAGACCCATCCCTCCGCGGTGTCCATGGCCAGCGTGCCCCGGCTGCGTACCGCCCGGTCGAGGGCTTCGCGCGGGGCGTGCGGGGTGCCGACGAACCCGCCGTCCGGGAGCCGTACGGCCAGCCGGTCGTGGGAGTCCAGCTCCGCGACGGCCTGCTGGACGTCGCTCCGGCGGGTGGTGAGGGCGAGGACCGGCGACAGGGCGGACGCCCGCTGTTCCGCGGCGGTGGTCACCCGGTCGCGGGCCTGCTCACGGACAAGCAGGGCGAGGGGGATGAGGAAGGACAGCGCGACCATCGACGTCACGGCCAGCGCGATCCCGGCGAGCGCACGTCTCATGAGGGCGAGGTGACCAGTTTGATGCCGATTCCGCGCACAGTGTGGAGGTATCGGGGAGCTGATGCCTTTTCGCCCATTTTCCTGCGGAGGGCGGAGAGGTGGACGTCCACGGTCTGGTCCTCCAGGTACGGCTGCTGCCACACCTCCGCGAGGATGCGCTTGCGGGACATGACCTGGTCCGCGTGTGCCGCCAGGTACGCGAGAAGATCGAACTCCCGGCGGGTGAGAGCGAGCTCACGTCCGGCGAGGTGGGCGGTTCGGGCGCGTGGGTCGATCCGCAGCTCCCCGACCTGGACGACGGGCTGCCGGTCGACGGCGTCCACCGCCGGCCCGGACCGGCGCAGCACGGCGGCGAGGCGGGCCGCCAGCTGACCGCCGGAGAACGGCTTGACCATGTAGTCGTCGGCCCCCGCGTTGAGCAGTCTGATGGTCTCCGTGTCGTCGTCGCGCGCGGTGGCGACCAGCACGGGGACCCGGGATATGCCCCGGATCATCCTCAGCACGTCGAGCCCGTCCAGATCGGGCAGCCCGAGGTCGAGCACCACGATGTCGGGCGGGCACTGGGTCACTTCGCGCAGCGCCTCGAAGCCCTGGTGGGCGGTCTTCACCGCGTACCCGTGTCCGGTGAGGACCTCGATGAGCGCGGCCCGGATGACAGGGTCGTCCTCGACGACAAGTACGGAGGCCATGAGCAGGCACGTTAGCCGGTCCGTCACTATGGTGTCGTGTCCCGCCTTCCGCGTTATCTGCTCATCTGGCTGTCGTGCACCGCGGCCAGTGTCACGGCCGTGATGATCACGGTCCATTTCGTGGTGGGTTCGACCAGACCGACGGCACCGGTCGCGCAGTCCGCGCCCAGGGACTTCGCGGCGGCGCCCCGGTCGTCCTCCCCCGCGGCGAGCCCTTCCCCTTCGCCCAGCGCCGAGCCGACACCGAGTGTGCGCACGCCGTCGCCGACGCCGACCCCGACGACCGAGAAGCCGCGTACGGCGACGCCGACCCCGGCGGCCCGTGAGACGCCGCGCCCCTCGGAGGAGCAGCCCGCCACGCCCCCGGCCGGCGGTCAGGGCTGCGAGGAGGGCGGCTCGGGTGTGCACACGATCTCGTCCCAGGGCGGCAAGGCGACCGTGCGCTACGGCAGCGGTGGTGTGTGCCTCATCTCGGCCGTGCCGAACGAGGGCTTCACGGTCAGCACGTCGCAGACCGCGCCCGAGACGCTGACGGCGACCTTCTCGGCCGACCGCCACCGCTCGGAGATCACCGCCACGACCGAACCCTCCGACCGGGCGAGCGTGCGCGAGACCTCGTTCTGACCTCTCCGGTCGGCGCGCTCTCCGGTCGGCAACCTTTCGGGCTCCGGCGCCCACTGCTTGGCATGCCCCTACCAAAACGAGGGCACCCCCACGCAGAACGGGAACGACGCATGACTGAGACAGGCGGCAAGGCGCGGCACCGCCGCGGGAGCGGGAAGCTGCGGGTCGGTGTGCCGCTGGCCCTGACGGCAGCGGTGGGCCTGGCGTACGGCACGGTCTTCGGGGTCTTCGGCCAGGACGCCCGGCCCGAAGCCTCGGCGGCCGGCACGGCGACCGGCACAGCGGCCGGCACAGCGACCGGCACGGCTTCCGGCACGGCGGCGTGGACCGATGACGTCGCCGACGGTTTCGCGTCCGTCGACGCCCTGGGCCAGAAGGGCACGTACGGCGGCCGGGACGGCAGGACCGTGACCGTACGGACGCAGGCGGACCTGGAGAAATACGCGACCGCGGCCGAGCCCTACGTCATCGTGGTGGCCGGCACGATCACCATGAACCCCAAGGGCAAGGAGATCAAGGTCGCGTCCGACAAGACGATCGTCGGCTCCGGCACCTCGGGCCACATCGTCGGGGGCGGCTTCTTCCTCGGGCAGGGCGTCCACAACGTGATCATCCGGAACCTGACAATCCGGGACTCCTACCACGGCACATGGAACGACAAGGAGCACGACTGGGACGCCGTCCAGATGGACGGAGCGCACCACGTCTGGATCGATCACAACGACCTGCGTCACATGGCCGACGGGCTGATCGACAGCCGCAAGGACACCACGTATGTGACGGTGTCCTGGAACAGGCTGAGCGACAACAACAAGACGTTCGGCATCGGCTGGACGGAGAACGTCACGGCCGACCTCACGATCCACCACAACTGGTTCCACGAGACCGAGCAGCGCAACCCGTCCACCGACAACGTGGCCCACGCCCACCTCTACAACAACTACCTCCAGGACGTCCCCGGCACGGACATCACCACCGCCTACGGCAACTATGCCCGCGGCGGGACCCGGATGGTGCTGGAGAACAGCTACTTCCAGGGCCTGCGGAACCCGGTCACCAAGGACACCACGGCCGCCGTCGTCCAGCGCGGCAACGTCTTCTCCGGCACGAGCGGCCGCAACGAGAGCGGCGGCACGGCGTTCGACCCCCGGGCCTACTACGACTACACACTCGACCGGGCGGCGGACGTCCCCGCGCTGCTGAGGTCGGGAGCCGGGCCGAGGGCGGCCATCGGAACGGCGAACGCCCTCGCGGCCGAAGCCACCACCCTCACGGTCGCCAAGGACGGCACCGGCCGGTACACGAGCGTGCAGAAGGCCGTCGACGCCGTCCCGGCGGGCAACACCGCCCGCGTGGTGATCGCCGTGAAGCCCGGCACCTATCGCGAGACGGTCAAGGTGCCCGCCACCAAGCCCCACATCACGATCCAGGGGACCGGTGCGAGCCGCAAGGACACCGTCATCGTCTTCGGGAACGCCGCGGGTACGCCGAAGCCGGACGGCTCCGGAACCTACGGCACCGGCGGCAGCGCCACCGTCGCGGTGGAGGCGGACGACTTCCAGGCCCGCAACCTCACCGTCTCCAACGACTTCGACGAGGCGAGGAACCAGCACCTCAACGGACACCAGGCGGTGGCCCTGCGCACCGCCGCCGACCGGATCGTCCTCGACGGCGTCATCGTCAGCGGCGACCAGGACACCCTGCTGCTCGACACCGCCTCCAAGGACGCCCTCGGCCGGGTCCACATGTCCAACTCGTACGTCATCGGCAACGTGGACTTCATCTTCGGCCGTGCGACCGCCGTGATCGACAGGTCCGTCATCACCCTCAAGAAGCGGTGGAACGGGACGTCCGCCGGCTACGTCACGGCACCGAGCACCCCCGCGCACCGCAAGGGATTCCTCATCACCCGCTCCACCGTCAACGGCGACGTGTCCGCCGGCACCTTCCACCTCGGCCGGCCCTGGCACGCCGGCGGGGACGCCACGCTCGATCCGCAGACCACGGTCCGTGACACCAGCCTGAGCGCCGCGGTGCGGACGGCGCCGTGGACGGACATGGGCGGTTTCTCCTGGAAGGACGACCGGTTCGCCGAATACCGCAACACCGGCCCCGGCTCCGGGCCGGCCGGCACGGACCGGCCCCACCTGACCGACGCACAGGCCGCCGGGCAGGAGCCCGCGGACTGGCTCGGCGGCTGGACCCCGACCGCGGGGTGACCTGCGCGGCGTCCGCGTGACGTCCCGCGGGACAGGTGCCGGACGTCCCGCGGGACAGGCGCCGGACGTCCCGCGGGACAGGCGCCGGACGGCGTGGCGACGACGCCACGCCGTCCGGCGGCGCCCTCGCGAGGCGTGACGGTCCACGCGGCCCGGGACCGGCGGCGCGGACCGGCGGCGCGGACGGGCCCGGCCAGGGTGCGGAGCCGGCGGCGTCAGGCGATCCGCGTACCGGCCCCCGAGACCCGTACCCGCTTGTCCCCCGCGCGCAGTTCCACGGTCAGCACACCGGGGCGGCCCATGTCCGCGCCCTGGTGGAGGGTGAGGACCGACGCCTCGGGGACCAGGCCCAGCTCGCGGGCGTACGCGCCGAACGCTCCCGCCGCCGCGCCCGTCGCCGGGTCCTCCACGACGCCGCCCACCGGGAACGGGTCGCGCACGTGGAAGACGGTCCCCGACTCCCGCCACACCAACTGGACCGTGGTCAGGTCGAGCCGGCGCATGAGGGCCTCGAGGCGGTCGAAGTCGTACGCCAGGTCCGCCAGCCTGGCCCGGGTCGCGGCGCCGAGTACCAGATGGCGTGCGCCCGCGAAGGCGATACGCGGCGGCAGCGCGGGGTCCAGGTCCGCGGCCGGCCAGTCGAGCGCGGCCAGTGCCTCCGCGAGGTCCGCGTCCGCGATCTCCTCGCTGTGGGGCTCGACCGTGGTCAGGGTCGCCCGCAGCGCGCCGTCCTCCTCGGCCACGGTCACCGGGACCGTCCCGGCGCGGGTCGAGAACACGAGGTCCCCGGCCCCGATCCGCTCCCCGAGGGCGACGGCGGTGGCCACGGTGGCGTGCCCGCAGAACGGCACCTCCGCCCTGGGGCTGAAGTAGCGGATGGTGAACGTCCGTCCCGGTTCCCCTTCGAGCCCCTCGGGCGGCGCGGTCACGAACGCGGACTCGCTGTACCCGAGCTCCGCCGCGATGGCGAGCATCCCGGCGTCGTCCAGTCCCGCGGCGTCGAGGACCACTCCGGCGGGATTGCCGCCCTCGGGGTCGCCGGAGAAGGCGGTGTAGCGCAGGACTTCGTGCTTCGTCGTCATGACCGTCCGAACTGTCGGGCCAAGGCGTGTGTTCCCGGCCGGTGGCCCGCTCTTCCAAGGATCGACATCGCAGCCGTGTCAATCGTGGCGATCTTGGTGTTGGTCTCCGCGGCCGGTGCGCTGGGATGCTGGCCCGCGAGAGCCGGCCGGGACCGCGGGCGGCTCGACGGCGAGGTGGGGGTTGCGTTTCCATGGTGGTGTTCCGGACGAACGACGGGTCTGTGCGCGGACGCCCGGTCGGGGACGATGTGGTGGCCGTGCTCGGGATTCCGTACGCCGCGCCTCCCTTCGGGGCGGCGCGGTTCCGCGAGCCGCAGCCCGTCGAGCCCTGGACCGGGGTACGGGACTGTACGCGTTTCGGGCCGGTCGCCCCGCAGTCGGCGGAGCTGCCGGGATCGCCGTCGTGGTCGCCCGGTGACGAGGACGTCCTGACGCTCAACGTGTGGGCCCCGGCGGGCGCCGTCTCGCGGCCCGTGCTGGTGTGGATCCACGGCGGGGCGTACACCTTCGGGTCCTCCGCGCAGCCCGACTTCGACGGGACGGCCCTGGCCCGCGACGGCGGGCTGGTCGTGGTGACGGTCAACTACCGGCTGGGGTTCGAGGGTTTCGGGCACGTACCGGCCGGCGAGGACGGCACGGGAGTGCGTCACCCGGACAACCGCGGCCTGCTCGACCAGGCCGCGGCGCTGCGGTGGGTGCGGGAGAACATCGGCGCGTTCGGCGGCGACCCGGACAACGTCACGGCGGCCGGACAGTCCGCCGGGGCCACCTCCGTGGCCGCGCTGATGGTGATGGATCAGGCCCGGGGGCTGTTCCGCCGCGCGATCGCGCACAGTGCGGTGGGACCGTGCTGGTCGGCCGCGCAGGCACGGGAGATCACGGCGCGGGTCGCGGCCGCGGCGGGCGTTCCGGCGACGGCCGCGGCCCTGGCCGCGACACCGCCCGAGGCATTGGTCGCCGCCTCCGACACGGTCGCGGACGGCTACCGCCACGACCCCGCGTCGGGACACCTCCACTACGACCCGGTGCTCTACGCTCCGGTCGCCGACGGTGTCGTCCTGCCGGCGGACCCGCTCGCCGCCGTGGCCGCGGGGGCCGGGAGAAAGGTGGACCTGCTCGTCTGCCACACCACGCAGGAGTACCGGCTGATGGACGCCGTCGGCAGCAGCAAGAAGGTCACGACGTGGGAGGGACTGAAGCGGTTCACAGCCGATTTCGGGCTGCCGGACGATCTGCCGGACCGCTACCGGGCCCTCCTGCCGGACGGCGCGCCGGTGCTCGACGTGTATCTCTCGGTCTTCGGCGACCTGCTGTTCGCCGAGTACAGCAGCAGGCTCGGTGAGGCGCACGCACGGGCGGGCGGCCGGACGTTCGTGTCCCGCTTCGACCGGCGGCGCGGCGGCCCGCAGGGCGAGGTGCTCGCCTGGCACTCCGCCGATGTGCCCTTGGCGTTCGGCAACCACGGCCTGGCCGCGGTGGAGTTCCTCATCGGCGGCCCGCCCTCCGCGGCGGACGACCGCCTGTCGCGGCGCATGCTCTCGGCGTGGGCGGAGTTCGCAGCGACCGGCGATCCCGGGTGGCGGCCCCTCGACGGGGCAGGGGCGGGACCGGCACGCATCTGGGCACCGGACGACGGCGACGCCGGCACCCCGCTGCCCGATACCCGGCCGCTGTGGGGCGACTTCGAGTACCGGCCGCTGGGACCGTAGCCGGCGGAGCGCGGTTTCGCTATTACCGGGCTGTCTTCAAAGACCTGGTGCCGCCACGAACCTCGTCGGCTCCGCCAACACGGTCTCCGCTCCTCGCAGGTCGGAGAACCGGAGCGCGAGCGTCGCTGTGGCCAGGCGAGGCGGCAGAGCCTCGGCGAACTTCAGCCCCTTCGCCGCCTTCGCGTCGATATCCGGCAGGCACAGTCGGCTCGACGCGTCGGCAAGAACCTGCTTCCAGGTACTCGGGTCAACGTCCTCCCTGAGCCTGATCCAGCAGTCGTTGACGCGCTGCCCCGGGGTCGTGACCGTGCCGAGCGACGCGGCCAGCGTGGCGTTGGCCTTGTGACCGGCCCAGGTCCACCACCGAACATGGCCGCCACTTGCCCGGGTCACCACAGTGCCACCAGGATGCACGGCCTCGATGAAGTGGTCCCGGGCCTCGGCCATAGCGGCGGTGGCCCGCTTGGTGACGTTGACCGGAAGCTCGGTTCCGAGCAGCACCTCCCGCACCGCTCTCGTCAGCTCGAACGACGTGGCCCGCCCGAACCCGAGAGCCGTCCATTTGGCCTTCCCGCCGCTGTCGGTCGGTTCGACGGCATAACCGGTTGTCGTGGATTTTCTCCGACAGAATGGACAGCAGGACCTCGTGGTCCAGCGAGCCGAAGCAGTCGGAAATGTCTCCTTCGATGAACCAGGTTGTCCCGGTCCAGTTGTATGTCACCTCGGACAGTGCCGTGCGACAGCCCCGGCCGGGGCGGAAACCGTGGGAGCGGCCGGAGAAACGCGGCTCGTAATACGCCTCCAGTAGAGAGCGGATCACTTCACCGACGAGTTTGTCCGACCGGGACGGCAGACCGAGCGGGCGCGCCATCGCAGGGCGCGGCATCGGTGTCAGGTTTGTTTCCGATGGATGCCAGCCCTTTCATCCCTTGGAGATTGGGGTTCAGGCAGTACAGCTTTCGCCATATCGCGCGGGTCCCTCAACGCATCACTTCCATACCTGAACGTGATCGTTGATTTCCTGGCATGCTGCTGTCCCCCTTCACCTTTCGGGTCGAGGTGAGCCATCAGACCCAGAACCTCCCTTCAGTTCCTCCCGGTTGAACCGGGGATACAACAGAGCGCCTCATGGCGCACCGGCGTTCGCAGTGAGTTCGGCCGCGATGAGGGTGATGGTCTCGTTGGGCGTCGAGTCGTACGGGTAGCCCCACTCGTCGAGCCGGTGCGACACGAGCCGCCGGGCGAGACGCGCGCCGCGCGGAGAAGACGTGAACCGCATCGAGAACTCGCGGGTGGGCGACGCCGGCTGTCGGGCTGGTGCCGTGTGAGGGGGAATCGCTCCGTTCATGGGGGAAACGCTGGCGGTCCGTGTATACCGTTGACCAGCAGGGACGCGCTGACGGGTGCGGGGTGTACGTGGCGTGGCGTGGCGGTGTACGCGGTAGAGAGCGTGACCGTCGGGCGGGGCGCAGGGAGTTGGCGTCGGTGGTGCCGAGTTCCTCGCGGACTCCCCTATGCTCGCGCGGCAGTTGATGTGAAAAGTCCGATGAGGGGGCGCGGAGCCGAGTGGCCGACGAGATCAAGTACGAGTACAAGACCGTGCAGACAGTTCGCGGCACCGACGGCTGGGTGACCTCGAAAATGCGGAAGGATGGCTGGGAGCTCGTCGAGCAGGCCCAGGGCACGCTTCGCACCACCCTTAACTTCCGCCGACCGAAGAAGCCGCTGCCGTGGCTCCTGATCGGCTCGGCGGCCGCCGTCCTCGTGGTCCTGGCCGGCGTCATTGGCGTTGCCTCTGCACTCAGCGACGGAGACGAGAAGACGGACGAGTCAGGCAAGTCGACGGCCGCTGCGAGCGAGAAGCCTTCCGCTACGCCGACGCCAACCGCAGCCGAGTCGGCTGCCGCTGAGGTGATCACGTCTGAGAACAACGCGGACTTCGCGGCGCTGCTGCTGACGGAGGATACGTGCCACGAAGCGAACCTGGACTTCGCGACCAAGCACGAGGGCCGGACGGTCGCGTTCAACGGCTCGATCGTGCACATGGTGCCCCACGGTGACTACGAAACCCACTACGACTTCCTCCTGGGCCCAGGCGACAAGGGACCGCAGACGACGATCGGCCCGGCCTTCAAGTACGAGGACGTCAACGTCTTCAACCTGAACCTCACCGGCGAGGAGATCCCCGCCACCGTCGGCACAGGAGACAAGTTCCGCTTCATCGCCAAGGTGGGCGAATTCAACCCGGTCCAGTGCCTCTTCCACCTCGACCCGGTCTCGACGGAAATCCGGTAGTCAAGATGGGCAACCGCGTCATCACGGACCAGCGTACCCGGCCGTTTTCTCAGCGCTGATCGTTCCCGGATTCCATTGAGGACGAGGGCGCGCGGGCGAGTTCTCCGCCGGGTGGTCGTTTGATGCCGGTGGTGCCATGGGGGCCGGCGCCGGTGTAGGGCGCGGTCGGCGAGGGCCGGGACGCCCTGGCGTTCGCAGATTTGGATGATCTTGTGGGTGCGGCTCGGAAAGGGAGGCCGGCCGGGTCGATGACGACCGAACCGCTCGACGCGGTGGCAGCAGGTACGGCGTCGGAGGTGGACCTGCTGTGTGCCACACCACGCACGAGTACTGGCTGATGGACGCCGTCGGCAGCAGCGCGAAGGTGACGACGGAGAAGCGACTGAAGCGGTTCGCGAGCGACTTCGGACTGCCCGCCGGCCTCCCCGCCGAGTACCGCTCGGCCGTCGCACGCACAGCGGAGCGCGGTCTGCTCGCTTCTCCGGCCTGCTGAAGCGCTATCAGCAGGCCGGTGACACCGCACCCGGAGACCGCGGCTCGGCAGCCGGCGGCAGCGTAGGAACCGGTCGGGCTCCCGGTGAGCAGACCCACCACCGGCGTCGACCGGAGCTCCGCAACACGAGTGGGGACGGTCCGACCCGCGTATGCCAGTGTGATCATTGCCGCGTTTGCGACCCGACAGCCGCCGCAACTCGCGCGCTCCCGACGTCACATGCGAGCCATGGCCGATAACTCGCTGCGCTCGCCCACGGCTTCCGCCTAGTGTCCTGTGCCCGTACACGCATTCGTACAGGTGTTTGCATTCCTTACAGGGAAGGGCAGGAACGTTCGTGTCTCCGTACAGACAGCCAGCGGCACGGCGCCGGGCACGTATCGCAGCCGGTGCCTCGCTGCTCCTCGTCGCCGAAGTCGCGCTCTTAACGGGCGCCACACAGCCGACCAGCGCCGCGTCGACACCGAAGCCGGACGCGGCCACGGCGGTGCAGCAGCCGTCGAAGGCCGACATCCTCGAATCGGACATCGCCTGGGCAGCCGAGCACGCCGAAGGCTCCAAAGCATGGGCCGTCACAGAGGCGAGGCGCACCGGGAAGAAGGTGGAGGTCACCGACGAGACGACGGCCACCACTCACACCGTCGCGAACCCTGACGGCACGCTGACCACCGAGCTCACCACCGGGCCTGAGCGGGTGTGGCGTGACGGTCAGTGGCGGAAGGTCGATGCCACCCTCACCACCGCGGCAGACGGCGGGGTCCGCGCAAGATCCCACCCGGGCGGCCTCCGCCTGGCCGGGAAGGCGGGCAAGCCGGCGGCGTCGCTGAGCGCGGCGAGCAAGGCCGCCCCGACGGACCTGGTCACGTTGGGCGACGGAGACCGGTCCGTGACACTGCAGTGGAAGGGTGGCCTCCCCCAGCCCGAACTTCACGGCACGACAGCGCGGTACCAGAACGCCGTCCCAGGCGCCGACGTGATCGTCGAAGCGACCCGCACCGGGTTCGAGCAGTTCGTCGAGATCGCCGAGCGTCCGAGTGCCGGCGGCTACTCGTACACGCTGCCCGTCAGGGCCAAAGGGCTGGCGGCAAAGGCGAACCAGGACGGCTCGGTGTCCTTCACCGACACCTCGACCGGCGAGGTGCGGGCGACGATGCCCGCACCCGTGATGTGGGACGCGTCGAGGGACAATCGGTCCGGAAAGCACGAGAACCGGGCCCGCGTCGGGATGAAGGTCGTCAACAAGGGCCGCGGCGCCGTGGACCTGGTCATCACCCCCGACGCGAAGTTTCTCGCCGACCCGGCTACCCAGTACCCGGTGACGGTCGACCCGTCGACGTCCGCCCTGGGCAACCTGTTCGACACGTATGTCCAGCAGGGCGAGACGGTCGACTGGTCCGGCGACACCGAGTTGGACTTCGGCAATCCGGGTACCAAGAACGCGGACGGCACCTACCGCACGGCCCGTTCCTTCGTCACCTGGAACACGGCTCCCATCGCGGACGCCCTCGTGTCGAAGGCGACCCTGTCGCTGTGGAACTTCCACTCGGGCAACACCGACTGCACCGCGCAGCCGTGGGAGGTGTGGACGGCGAACAACGCCACCACCTCCAGCCGCTGGACGAACCAGCCGACCATGGGCGCTAAGTACGCGACCTCCACCGCCACCCGCGGTAACCCGGCCTGCACCGCTACGGACGGCTGGATCACCGCCGACGTCACCAATCTCGCCCAGTACTGGGCCGGCCAGAAGTGGAATGTCTCCGGCATGGGGCTGCGCGCCTCCAGCGAGAGCGACATCCAGGAGTGGAAGCGGGTCAACTCCGCCAACAACACGGCCAATCAGCCCAAGCTCTCGGTCACGTACAACTACCGGCCCTCGGACGGAACCAGCCGCCAGGCCGGCGCGCCGTTCAAGTCCTACGCCGGCGTGTGGGCCGTCAACACCACCACACCCATCCTGCGCGACACGTTCGCTGACGCTGACGGCGACCAGGTCAACGGCACCTTCCAGGTCTACGACGCCGCCACGAACACGCCCATCACAACGCCGCTCGGCGAGGGGCTGCTCCTGTCTCCCTACGGCGAACAGGGCAAGCCGGTCAGCGTGACCGTGCCGGCCGGTCAGCTCAAGGACGGCCGGACGTACAAGTTCCGCACCAACGCCTACGACGGCACCCACTACAACCTCAACTGGTCCCCCTGGACCCAGTTCGTCGTCGACACAACAGCGCCCAGCGAGCCGACCGACGTCGTGTCCTCCACCTACCCGGAGGGCTGGGTAGGTGGAGGGGCCGGAACACCTGGCACCTGGACAGCCGGCACCACCGCCGATTCCCGATCTCTGCAGTACCGCGTCGACGGATCGGATGCCGACCCGGAGACCGGGGCCGTCGATGCCGGCACCTGGGAATCGGTGAACACCACGACGACCAGCAGCGGCACCAGCGGAACGTTCTCCGCCACGCCCGAGACGGACGGCAACCACCAGGTCGAGGTCAGGTCGGTCGACCGGGCCGACAACGTCGGTGCCACCACCCCTTACGGATTCGTGGCCGGCGGCCAGGACACGAACCGGCCGTACAAGGTCGACATCACGATGCCCGCGCCGGACGTCGACGCTCCCGACCCGGCCTACAGCAATGCGCCCATGCCTGCCTTCGGCGGGTGGAACGGATGGCAGTCCTCCGCGGCCGGGAGCGGCGACGAGCCGGCACCGCAGGGAGCGCGGACATTAAAGCAGGACAACGCCAAGATCACTGTCACCCCGGTGAAGCAGCGGACCAAGGCAGCCGACCAGGAACTCAAGAAGCTCGCTGCCGAGGGCGGAGCCCCGGCGAGGAGCAGCGGGAGCGCCCTGGCTGCGGCCGGTTACACCGGACCGGTCATCACCGACTACTGGTGCGACGCCACCCGTGTGGGGCTGAAGTCGATGTTCAGCCGTGACGAGGCTTGCCTTCTGTACACCTGGACGGTGCAGGTCACGGACAACGCGACCAGGCCGCCGAAGGTCTACCAGCAGTCGTACGAAATGCTCTGGCAGTTGAAGCTGAATCCCGTCGGCGACGAGATCAAGCAGTTCGTCCAGTTCATGCCTCTGTCCGGATCGTCGTCCCCGTATCTCCCGTTCCCGGCCCAGCCGGGCGCGATCAACCTGGACATCACCGCCCAGTGCCCTGGTACCGGGTGCACTGAGGCGGACGGCGTCACGGGCTTCGACTGGCAGGACGGACGTTCCCCGACATGGGCCGGGTCGCTCGACGGCGATCTCGCCCAGGGCAACGCCACCTTGCAATGGAACGGCAGCGTCGCCAATGCGTCCGGATCCAAGGACGTCGATCTGTCGAAAGAACTGCCCCTGAACATACATGCGTACTTCACCACGCACCTCCCGGGCGTGACCATTCCTACGGACCCGCACGGAGACACTCCCACGTTCGACGTCCGGTGCGACAAGGTGGCTTTCACTGGTAAGGCGCCGGGATGCGTGTTCCCCGACTACGTACCGGGCTTCGCACTCAACTCGAAGAAGTTCCCGGCCGCCGCGGCCCACGCCTGGCTGATCCAGAACAAGCTCGCCGGCAACTACGGCCGGGATCCGCTGCATCCTCTGATGTACCTGCCAAAGGCGTCCCGGAACTCTGCTGGGCAGACCGGTGCGGGATGGGGCGAGTCGAAGAACCGGTACCGGATCTGCTACGGCCCCAACGGCATGGTCTACCACAAGGACACCGGTGCCGTTCCAGAGCTGTCGTCGAAGAACTCCGACAAGAAGTCCTGCGACGAGTACCCGTTCAACGCCACCTACCAGTCGGCCGGAATGCCGGCGGTCGAAGGGGGGCTGAACTCGAAACCGGTCACGGACGCCGGGCGCGGCGCCGAGTGCGTGCAGACCTACGTCCCGAAGCTGGCGGACGGTACGTGGAAGCTGTACGACGACAGGCGCTACGCCGCGCCGACCTGGTCGGAGTCGTGCGGCCGCTCGTCGATGTCGAACAACGTCAACACCCAGGCCATGGGGCGGTTCGGCACGGTGTTCGTGCCGGAGTTCCGGATGCTCGACCGTGATCCGTACTGGGTCCGGACGACCGGCCTGGAAAACTGCGACGCATCCGCCGACACGGTCAAGTGCACCATGACCCCGTGACACGCTGGTGACGTCCGGGCAGGCGCCTCCCGCACAGCCGGTGCGGGAGGCGCCTGCTCCTGTGTCACCGTGGGTCGTTGACGGGTTGCCAGCCCTCCGACGCCAACTCTGTGGCGTCGCTCACGAGGTCGAGCCAGCGCAGCGAGCCCGCCCGCAGACACGGCCACATGTGCCGGTCGGCGATGCCGTCGCCGAGGTCGAGACCCTGGCCTTCCTCGAGAGCGGCAGCGATGCTCTCCAGCCACGCGGGCAGGGGAACGCCGTCAGCGGTGAACCAGTCCTCGAGGCTCCAGTCGGCGACATGTCCGAACGTCCCCGCCCTCGGTGTGGAGTCCATGAAGAGTCCGGTGATCCCGTCCGGGTCGAACATGGCGAACGGCACCCAACGGCCCGTGTGGTCCTGGTGCTCGATCAGCACGTCGACGTTCCGCGCGTGCAG
This sequence comes from Streptomyces pristinaespiralis, assembly GCF_001278075.1. Lineage (GTDB taxonomy): Bacteria > Actinomycetota > Actinomycetes > Streptomycetales > Streptomycetaceae > Streptomyces > Streptomyces pristinaespiralis. Next base: position 1,797,809 of record NZ_CP011340.1, read on the forward strand.
GGCCGCAGCCCCCTGAACACTGATGAACGTCTGCCATCCGGGCAACCATGCCCGTGGAACCAGGCTTTCCTCCGGATCGTCCCACTCGAGTTCCGGACCCGTCCCATTGACGAGCCGCCACCAAGTGGCGAGGGGGCCGGGGATCGTGACCCTCTCGGCCAGGCGCGCGGCGCCTTCGGGGTTCCGCGTCCGATGGAAGGCGGCAGCCGCCCGCAGGCTGCTCGCCATCTCCGCTTCCGCTTGCGCAATCTGGTCGGCTCCTGCCCCGGGCTGCAGGAACGAAGCCGTTTCGGGCGCATTGCTCTTGAGCCATGCCTCGATCCGTCGCCATGCGCCGGTGACCCTGTCCTCTTCCGTCATTGCCTTCATTGCGCTTCCTCCGTGTCCGGCGGGCGGGTTGTCAGGGCGGATTGCAGTGGCGTGGGGAACGGACCGTGGTGAGACGAACGGCGGGGGCCCTCGTCGAGGACTTCACGGGTCCCGGGTCCAGGCCGTAGCCGGCCGTTCTGCGGTCGCGCGGCTCAGTCCTCCGGAACCGCTGCGTCCCGCAGGCAGACGCTCAAGTGGGCATCTCCCTCCGGATCCGACGGCACCCGCGTCGGGGGCGGCTTGCGGACCGGGATGTCGGGGCAGACGTGTCCGCTCCCGGCAGGGCAGCGTACGGGTTCGAGTTCCGCGGTACTGCAGTCGACCGGTTCCTGAGAGGCGTACGGCGACAACGGCACACTGGAAGGCGCGCTCCGTTCGATGAGCGCCGTGGCAACCGCCCCGGAGAAGGCCACCAGGCCTGCGGCGGTGAGAGCCACGCGGGTGGTGCGGGAGCGCATCAACAGGCGGCCCTGTCTGCTGCCGGCTCAACGCGGAGGCGACCGATGATGCGTCGTCTCCGGTCCGCAAGACGGTGGAAATGACCAAGCACCGCCGTTCCTTCCCATCCGGTCCCACGCCGTGCCGGACCTGTACGAGTCGCAGTTGACACTCTACTTCCACCGCGAAACGGAGGGTGGCGGTCGGCCCGGGTGACGGCATATTGCTGGAGATCCGAAGGGCGCCCGGACAGACGGTGCAGATGACGGCCCGCTGCCACCATCGCCCCCAGCAGATCGTGACCATCACCGGGAGCGATCAACCCGCCGACCACGGCCTTGTTCAGGAGGTCGTACGTCTCCTTACCCCAGGCCCGGTCAGGCCGTAGCGCGTAAGAAGAAGCAGCCCCGCCCATCTGTTGGGCGGAGCCTCTTCAGGTCGGATGCTATCGCTCGATCCGCCAGTCAAGGCGATTCACCAGATCTCCGTCGATCACCACCGGCGCCCCGGACAGTGGGGGGTCGGTGATGGTCGGTGGGGTCTGGATCACTTGAGGGACGTAGCGGTACGTTCGCCCGGCGCCCTGGACACCCGAGCCGGATTCAAGGCCGTCCGCGATCTCGACGAGCATTGCGCCCAGACTCGCCCACCGGATCACGCCCCACGGCTCCGAACCTTCACAATCGATCTCCCGGACGCTTCCGTCGGTGTCGCCCGGACGGTGGTCGACCGCGAGGTACTCACCGGTATTGGTGACGGCAACGGGAACCCAGAACTCGTACGCATTCGGCGGGTCCCACGGTCCTTCCGGGCCCTCGGGATCCAACCCCTCATCCGTGAATTCACTGCGGAAGTCATCGAAAACATCCCGGAAATAATGCGCACCACTCTCCATGCTCTCAGCCTTGATCGGGGAGTACCGGAACGGCCAGAGGGAACTCGTCGGCAGGGCACCGTCGTGAGTCCGAAGCCATTGCGCAAGGTGAGGATGAAGCGGATAAGGAAGGGCGTCCTGGAGGGTCTGGATAGCATCTTCGGAGGCCGGCGGGTGCAGCTCGGAAAGAGTACTGGTGCACTGATGCTCTCGAAGCCAGGTCTCGATGCGTTCCCAGGCGCGCATGAGGTCGTCCATCGGAGCATCGTGACACACAGCTGGAAACCCGAGGCAGATCGGCCTCGATTCGTCAGCGCGGTTCGGTCCCTGACCGGTCCGGCGGTCGAGAGCCGGCCGGAAAGCCCCGCGGAATGGTACTTCGAGCGGAGAAGGGTCGGTGCGGGCCGTCCCCGTGCCCCGGGTGCGCCTGGGGCCGAAGACACCCCCAGCAGGAACGAGTTCAGGACAGCCGTCATCATGCGGGCGCCGAGGCGTGTGGCGGGGTCGCCGCGGCCTCCATGGCCATCGCGCAGTGGCAGAAGCTCACTTCGCCGGTCGTTCCGGGTGCTGCCGTGGCAAGTTTGTACGGGGAGGTCGGTCACTCGGGGGCCACGAGTCCAAGGAGGCGCTTCCGAGAGTGAAACCGGCCCACAACGATCCGGGGGGATCACGCACATGCGCATCGGGGTCTATCTCGCCCACCCACGGCCGGGCAGCTTCAACCACGCCCTCTTCGAAGCGGTCGTCGCCGAACTGCGGGCGCACGGGGCCGAAGTGCTCGCGCACGACCTGTGTGCCGAGGGCTTCCCGCCGGTGCTGACCGCCGGGGAGACGGAGACGGTCCGGGCTTCGGACGAGGCACCCGATCCCCAAGTCGCCCTGCACCGCGCGGAAGTGGCCACGCTCGACGCGCTGGTCCTCGTCCACCCCAACTGGTGGGGCATGCCACCGGCCGTCCTCGCCGGCTGGGTGCAGCGCGTGCTGGTGCCCGGCGTCGCGTACAAGCTCGGCAGCGCCGACGGCGAGCCCGTCGGGCTGCTGACGGCAGGCAGGGCGCTCGTGCTGAACACCTCGGACACCCCGGCCGACCGGGAGGACGGCGAGTTCGGGGACCCGTTGCAGCGCGTCTGGGCCGCCTGCGTCCTGCCGTACGTCGGCGTCGACGACGTACGGCGGGTCGTCTTCCGCACGGTCACCGACTCGACGGAGCGGGAGCGTGCCGACTGGCTGCGGCGGGCGCGGAGCGAGGCCGCGGCGCTGCTGTCCGGCTGATTTTCCGGCCGCCTCCGTGCGGCGCGGCGGCCGGGCCGCCGACGGCGGCCCCGTCACCGGCCGGACCGCGTCAGCCGCGGCGAGGCGGCGCCGGCCGGTCCAGGAAACGGTGCAGGGACGCCTTCATCGCCGTGACGAAGGCGTCCCTCGTCGGCTCGGGCAGCAGGTCGAGGGACAGGTACGGGTTGAGGTCCTCCAGCTCGACCAGGAGCAGTTCGCCCGTCCTCGTGCGGCAGGCGTCGACGCGCTGGATGCCGTGGTCCAACGTGTTCCAGTCGACGAACCTCTTCGCGAAGCGCAGATCCGCCTCGGTGGGCGCGTACGGCTCGAGGGCCCACCGCTGCGCCGGGTCGGGGGCGTACAGCGCGTACTGGAAGGCGTCGTCGACGAAGTAGAAGGACACCTCGTACCGGAAGTCCACCCGGGGCTGGACGAGCAGGTCACCGCGCGCGGCGAGCTTGGCGAGGTCCTGTCGCGGGACGAATTCGAGCCCTATGGAGTCCGCGCCCGCCTTCGGCTTCACCGCGTACTCGGCGGTCTCCGGGAGCCGCGCCAGGTGCTGCGGCCGGTCGACGGTGGGGATGACCGGGTGACCGGCCACCGTCAGGTCCAGCAGATACTGCTTGCCGGCCATGTCACCGCGGCCGTCGAGCGGGTTGTACACGCGGGTGCCCGTCGCCGTGGCCCGGTCCCGGAACGCGTCGTACTCCTTCTGGTAGTGGAGCACGGGGCCGCTGTTGCGGACGACGACCGCGTCGAAGGCGTCCATCAGCTCGGCGGCGTCCAGCGGATGGCACAGCGAAAGCCGGAAGTCCTCGCGCAGGCGTGAGGTGAGGAAGATGTCCTCGTCGCAGTAGCGCCGTCCCCTGGCCGGATAGGCGAGGTCGGTCACGAACAGCAGGCGGGGGCGGGCGGACACGGGCATCTCCTCGGACGGTGGACCTCCGGCCAACCTATCGACCGCGCCCGGCGGGTCCGCAGCCGGCCAGGGGTCAGCGCCGGCCGGACAGGGTGCGCTCCGCGGACTTCCTCGTACGGCCCGCCGCGGCCGCCACGGCGCGGTCCGGATGGTGGGTGTGCAGGCTGTCGAGGACGCGCAGACAGGTGGCGGGATCGGCGGCGGCCAGGGCCTCCACGAGGGCGATGGCGCCGCCCGGCCAGTCGGCGGCCGCCGCGTCGAAGGCGGGAAGGAGGGTCGTGGGCGGGATGTCGGCCGGTCCCGGGATGCCGGTGTCACCGGAGACGTCGCGGCTCTTCACATGGACGAGCATGTCGTCGATCCAGCGCTGGTCCAGCTCCTCGACGAGCACCGTGGCGCGTGCGCCGAGCGGAACCGCGTCCTCGGGGACGTCCTCGCCCCGGGACAGCAGCAGCCGCCGGGCGGCGGCGCCGGTCACCGGGTCGCCGAGCGCGGCACGCAGAGCGGTGGTGGGGACGCCCGCCCGGTCGAGCTGCGCGAAGTACTCGGCCGTGCGGGCGGCGTTGGCGTCCTCGGACCTGGCCGCGGCGACCGCGTCGAGGAGTTCCTTCCAGGCCTGGTCCGTGCCCCCGCGACGGTCCGCGAAGGCGGCGAGGGCCGAGGCGGCGAGCTGGGTGGGCCAGTGCCGGACCGCCGCGACGGTCTGTGCCGCGTCCCAGCCGGCGACGGTCTCCTGGTCGGGGGCGGCCACATGGCCGACCGTGATCACGTGACGCATGACGGCCGCGCCGAGCGGGGTGAGTCCGTACGTGTCGCCCGTCCGGAACAGACAGCCGGTCAGGGCCAGTTGGTCGACCACCGCCGCCAGCCCCTTCGCGGGGGCGTCGATCTCGGCCCGGTCCTCCTCGGTGCGGCCGGGCATCCCGAGCAGCACGGAGAGCTCGTCGGGCGACGGGGTCTCGTACGCGGCCGGGGCACTGCCCGGGACGGGGGCCGGCGCGTCCTCGAGTTCGGGAGCCACACCGTCGTCCTTGGCGTCGCAGATCTTGCGTGCCACCGAGTCCGGGGTGCTGCCGCGTTCGTAGAGCGAGTAGAGGAGGTGCGCGGCGTCGAACGAGTACGCGTCCTCGGGGCCGGTGACCGGGGGCAGCCGTTCGGCCTGCGCGGCCAGGATGTCGGCGGCCAGTTCGAGGAGTTCCTGCGGGGTGCCCGCGGTCCACACCTCGGAGGCGGGGCCGGGGAGCCCGCAGCGCTCTGAGACCTCGCGCAGTTCGTCGTCGAAGTTCCCGGACGCCAGGGCGGCGGGCAGGGGCGCGGCGTGCAGCAGGCCCTGGATCTCGTCCGGTGCGGGGACGGCGGCCGGGGGTGGCAGCGGGACGGCGGAGTCGCCGTAGTAGTCGAGGTGTTCGTCGAGCATGTGGTCGGCGAGCGAGGCGTGCGGCACGGCCTCGGGCCCGGGCGCGAGCGAGGCGTGCCGCCCGGTGAGTTCGCCCTCAAGTCCCGCCGCGGTCCACCGGTCGGTCAATTCGACGGCGATGTGGTCGAGTTCGCCGGTGAGCGCGTCGTCGGGACGGTCGGCGTCCAGTGGCGGCGCGGGCAGCAGCGGGCCGGCCGGTGAGGCCGCGCGGGTGTCGCGGGCGAACGCCTCGAGCAGCGCTTCGGTGAGCCGGGCGCGTACGGAGAAGGTCCGGTCGGCGAGGTCCGAGCGGTGCAGCGGCTCGGGGAGGGCGGGCCGTTCCGCGTGCGGCGTGCTCTCGTGGGCGTCGAGCCAGGCGCGTACGGCGTCGGCGTCGTCGCGGTCCACGCCGTCCGCGCTCAGCAGGGACGCGTACCAGCGGGGCCAGGTCAGGTTCAGCGGGTCGGCCGTGGCGCGGCGGAACTCGGGGACGGCCTCCTCGACGGCGGCGACCAGCTTCGCGTGGCGTTTGGCGTTGAGGCGGCCGGCGGCCCGTACGCGGTCGGCCAGGGCGGTGAGGACGGCGGGGACGGCGTCCAGTTCCTCGTCACCCGCGTACAGCAGCTGCGGAAGATCCTCGTGCAGGACCTGCCGTACCAGCTGCGGCGTGGGCTCCGGCACGCCCGCCCTGCGCTCCGCGCCGCGCAGCGCGAGCATCGTCAGCACCGCGTCGGTGGTGCGCACGGGCAGCGCCGCGCCTCTTTCCCGGGACACCCAGGTGAGGAAGTCGTCGCGGCCGGTGTTCAAGGCGTTCGTACGAGTCACCTGTGGAGCGTATGAGGGCGGGCGGCGCCGGAGATCCTTCCGGGCCGGGTGTTAGCCCGATCGGGCGAGCGATCACCTCCGCGGGGCGCGGTGCCGTCCGGGGCGATCACCTCGGCGGGGCGCGGTGCCGTCCGCTGCGATGAGTTCCGGCCGCGCGGACGGTCACCCCTGCATGGATACCTCCGAGACCGCACCCCTGCCCGACCTCACGCCCGCCGCCCGCGCCGTCGCCAATCTGCTCGACGCGATCGGTGACGACCGGCTGGGCGCGCCGACGCCCTGTCCCGACTACTCCGTGCGCGAGCTGCTGGCCCACATCGACGGCCTGTCCCTCGCCTTCCGCGACGCGGCGCGCAAGGACTTCGGCCCGACGACCGGTAACGACCCCGGCAGCGCGCTCCCGGTCCTCGACGAGAAGTGGCGCACCGTGCTGCCCCGGCGGCTGGACGAGCTGGCACAGGCGTGGCGGCAGCCGTCGGCGTGGGACGGCATGACCCAGGCCGGCGGGGTGGACCTGCCGGGGCAGATCGCCGGGCGTGTCGCGCTGAACGAGCTGGTGCTCCACGGCTGGGACCTCGCGAGGGCGACGGGGCAGGAGTACGACCCCGGTGAGGCGAGTGCGGCGGTGTCCTACGAGATGGTGAAGCCGTCCGGTGACGACTCGCTGCGCGACGGGATCTTCGGACCGCCGGTCGCGGTGCCGGACGACGCGCCGTTGCTGGACCGGGCCGTCGGCATGAGCGGGCGGCGGCCCGACTGGCGGCCGGGCGACTGACGGCGGGGACGGGGCGGGGCGGGGCGGGCGCCGGAAACGGGGCGGACGGCGGGCCTGTGCCGGACGTGGTGGCGCCGGCGCGGGCGGCGGCGCCCCGTCCGGGCCCGACGCCCGCCCCGGCGGAAAGGGGATGAACCCGCAGGGACGCTGATGCGATGCTCCGGGCATGACACGCCGAGTGAAGCCCAGCCTCTACTTCTCCGTCGACATCGAGGCCGACGGGCCGATTCCGGGCCCGTACTCGATGCTCAGCCTCGGCGCCGCCGTGGCCGGCCGGCAGGACGTCGACGGGTACGAGCCGGCCGACCCCGAGAAGGACACCTTCTACCGGGAACTGCGGCCCATCAGCCCGGACTTCGTGCCGCAGGCGCTGGCCGTGAGCGGCCTGGACCGGGAGCGGCTGACGGCAGAGGGCAGCGAACCGGCGGCGGCCATGGCCGCGTTCGGCGTCTGGGTCGGCGAGGTGTGCGCGGCGTACGGAGGGGCGCAGCCGGTGATGTGCGGCTACCCGGCCTCGTACGACTGGACGTTCCTGTACTGGTACCTGCTGCGGTTCACCGGAGCGAGCCCGTTCGGGCACTCCGGGTGCCTCGACATGAAGACGCTGTACGCGACGAAGGCCCGGCTGCCGCTGCGGGCCGTCACCAAGTCGGCGATGCCGCGTGAGCTGCTGTCGGCGCGGCGGCACACCCACCATGCCCTGGACGACGCGATCGAGCAGGCGGAGCTGTTCAGTAATCTGATGGTATGGCCGGGGGTGTGACCCCGGGAGGGGGTCCCACGTGAAGTCCGTACTGCGCGCACTGCTCGCGTCCTTGATCGCGGTGGCGGCGTGCACCGCCTGCACCGGCGACGGCTCCGGCGGCGGGTCCGGACGCGGGCTGGAGGACCCGGCGAAGAAGGACATCGCGATGCGGATCGTCTCCAGCGCGGAGAACTCCTCGCTGGACTGGAAGGCGCAGTACAAGTACATCGAGGACATCGGCGACGGCCGCGGCTACACCGCCGGCATCATCGGCTTCTGCTCGGGGACCGGCGACATGCTCGCAGTGGTCGAGCGCTACGCGAAGGCCAGGCCGGGCAACGCGCTGGAGCGTTTCCTTCCCGCACTGCGGGCGGTCGAGGGAAGCGACTCGCACGAGGGACTGGGCAAGCCGTTCACCAGGGCGTGGCAGCGGGCCGCGACGTCCGACGCGGCCTTCCGGACGGCCCAGGACGCCGAGCGGGACGAGACGTACCTGCTGCCCGCCGTGCGCCGGGCCGAGCAGGACGGTCTCGGTGCGCTCGGGCAGCTGATCTACTTCGACGCGTACGTCATGCACGGCGCCGACGCCTCCGAGAGCTCCACGGGCTTCCGCGCACTGCGGGAGAAGGCGCTGGCCGGCGCGGAGCCGCCCGCCGAGGGCGGCGACGAGGAGGACTACCTGAACGCCTTCCTGGACGCCCGCGTCGCGGCGATCCGCGAGGAGCCGTCGCACAGCGACACGAGCCGGGTGGAGACGGCGCAGCGGGTGTTCGTGCGGGAGCGGAACTTCGACCTCGAGCCGCCGCTGAACTGGCGCGTCTACGGGGAGAGTTACCGTATCGGCGCGTCGGCGGCCCCGCCTGCCGGGTAACGGTCCTCCGCCTGCGGATCGCCGGTCCGAGCGGTGGCCGGCGATCCGAGAGTGGCCCGGGAGTGCGATCCCGATAGCCGAACGTGCGCCCCGCACGGGCTCACTGACGCCATGTCAGCTTCACGCTCTCTTCGCGCAACCACTGCGCCTTCTTCATGTCTCGTTGCCCGGCCACGGGCAGACTCTTCGCAACCGAATGAAGGTTCGGTCGTGCCGCCCGTGTTCTACGCGCGTTGCCCTGGGCGGTACAGACCCGAGAAGAGGACGTACATGCCCCCCACACCAGTCACCCGCTGGAAGCATCTCGCCCTGGTCATAGGCGGCCTGTCGCTGGCGATCGCCGCGACCGGCACGGCAACGGCGATCACCGCACCCTCCGCCGACAGCACGGTCGCCCCGGCCGCGTCGGTGTCGGCTTACGACGACACGTATTACCAGGACGCGATCGGCAGGACCGGACAGGACCTCAAGGACTCCCTCCACACCATCGTCAGCGACCAGACCAAGCTGTCCTACTCCCAGGTCTGGGACGCGCTCAAGGCCACCGACGAGGATCCGGCCAACTCCGCCAACGTGATCCTGCTCTACACCGGCCGGTCCCAGAGCAAGTCCTCCAACGGCGGTGACCCCGACCAGTGGAACCGCGAGCACACCTGGGCCAAGTCGCACGGCGACTTCGGCACCGCCACCGGCCCTGGTACGGACATCCACCACCTGCGGCCGACGGACGTGTCGGTGAACAGCACACGAGGCAACAAGGACTTCGACGAGGGCGGCTCCGAGGTCGGCGAGGCCCCGGGCAACTACACCGACAGCGACTCGTTCGAGCCCCGCGACGCGGTCAAGGGCGACGTGGCCCGCATGATCTTCTACATGGCGGTGCGTTACGAGGGCGACGACGCCTTCGCCGACCTGGAGATCAACGACCGTGTGAACAACGGATCCATGCCCTACCACGGCCGGCTGTCCGTGCTGAAGCAGTGGAACCAGCAGGACCCGCCGGACGCCTTCGAGCAGCGGCGCAACCAGGTGATCTACGACGACTTCCAGCACAACCGGAACCCGTTCGTCGACCACCCCGAGTGGGTCACCGCGATCTGGGGCTGAAACGTTCCCTCTGTAGGGCCGGGGCGCCCGGGGTGATCCCCGGGCGCTTCGGCGCCCGCGCGCCCGCGGTGCGCCGGAACGGCCCCGTCATCACGGGACGACGGCGATCTTCCCGATGCGGGCGCTGTCGCGGAACGCCTCTTGGGCGGCGCGCAGTTCGTGCAAGGGGAAGCGGGCGGCGATGTGCGGTCGCACGGCACCGGTACGTGCCTGGTCGGCCAGCGCCGCGAAGTGGGCGCGCGTGTGCATGGAAGAGCCGATGAGGCTGAGGTTGTGCAGATAGAGACGGCGCAGGTCGAAGGTGACGACGGGCCCCGCGACCGCGCCGGCGATCACCCAGCGCGCGCCGTCCCGCAGAGTCGGCAGGAGCCTCTCCAGCCACGGCCCCGCGGCCACGTCCGCGACGGCGTCGAGCCCACCGGGCGCCACGGCCCGGACCTGGCGCCGCAGTTCCTCGGGGGGCAGGTCCCGGGGCAGAGCGACAAGAGCCCCGGCTTCTCGTAGCGCGGCCGCCTTGGACCCGCTGGTGAGCGCAAGGACATGGGCCCCGCGCGCCGCTGCGAGCTGGACCAGGGCGAGTCCCACGCCGCCGGAGGCACCGGTCACCAGCACCGTCTCACCACGGGTGACAGCGGCCCGTTCGAGCATGCCCATGGCCGTTCCGTAGGCGACGGGGAGGGCGGCCAGTTCTTCGTCCGAAAGAGGAGAAGCGCTCATGTCGTGGAGGCGGTCGGCGTCGACGGCGACGTACTCGGCGAAGCCGCCGTCCGCTTCGCTGCCCAGCAGGCCGACCGGGGGCGCGTCCTCGCGCTCGTCCTCGTAGAAGGCCGGATCGACGAGGACCCGCCTGCCCACCCAGCTGTCCGGCACGTCCTCGGCCGTTTCGGCGACGACTCCCGCGATGTCGCCGCCCTGCACGCGTGGGAGGTCGACCGCTCCCCGCCAGCCGGCCAACGCCTCGGGACGCCCCGGCAGCCCGTACGCCCCCTCACGGGTCCACACGTCGGTGTTGTTCACCGCTGCGGCGGTGACCCGCACGAGGACCTGCCCGGGGCCGGCCTCGGGAAGCGGCCAGTCCGTCCGGACCTCGAGCGCCTCCGGGCCACCGTGCCGGCGCAGCACCACGGCAGTCATCCGGCGATCCGTCATCTGCCCATACTGCACCCGCCGCCCCGCGAATCGCCCGCCGACGGGCCCGGCGAACCCGAACCCGGGCCGCCGCCCGGCCCCTCTCCGCGTGGAGACACCGCCCCCACCGCTGAAACTTGCCGCGCCGGGACAGGCGTTCTCCCAGGTCCGCCGAAGCGCCACAGGTCTGGGCCACAGGGACTTCCGACCGCCCCTTTACGCCCGGGCGTCACAGTGACTTACTCATGTGACGTGTCCATGACTTCGCGAGGGCCCCGCGAAGCCGTGCGCCGGACGCTCGTCCGCCGATCCCCCACCCTGCCAGGAGGCAGTCATGCCTGTGTCACGAGTTGGATTCGCGCGTCGCGGAAGACCGAAGACCGCCACCGTCATCGGCACCCTCGTCTCGGCCGGTGCCTTGCTCATGACCACCATCGGTACGGCCGCCGCCGCGCCGCCACCGCCGGACAGGCCCGTGAAGCCCGGCCAGGCCTGGATGGGTTCCGGAACCCGGATCGAGCAGCCGGCCGCCTCGCAGACGGGCGGCCCGATCACGCCGATGGACACGACAGGTGTCCAGGGGATCGACGTCTCCCACTGGCAGGGCGCGATCAACTGGGGCTCGGTGAAGGGCGCCGGGATCGACTTCGCCTACATGAAGGCCACCGAGGGCACCAGCTTCAAGGACTCGCGTTTCGGCGCGAACTACACCGGCTCCTACAACGCCGGCCTGATCCGCGGGGCGTACCACTTCGCCCGGCCGAACTACTCGAACGGGGCGACCCAGGCGAACTTCTTCGCCTCCAACGGCGGCGCCTGGTCCCGGGACAACAGGACGCTCCCCGGTGTCCTCGACATCGAGCACAACCCGTCGGGCGCCATGTGCTACGGCCTGTCGACGACCCAGATGCGCACCTGGATCAACGACTTCTACAACACGTACAAGGCGCGTACGACCAGGGACGTCGTCATCTACACGACCGCGAGCTGGTGGAACACCTGCACCGGCAACTGGACCGGCATGTCCACCAAGGCGCCTCTGTGGGTCGCCCACTGGGGCGTCAGCAGCCCGAACGTCCCGAGCGGCTTCCCCACGTGGACCTTCTGGCAGTACACCGCGACCGGCCGGGTCAGCGGTGTGGCGGGAGACGTGGACCGGAACAAGTTCAACGGCACGATGACGCGACTGCTGGCGCTCGCGAACAACACGGCCTGACCCGGGCGGCCCCGGGACGGCACAACGCCGCCGGGTGGAGCCGTGACGTTACGGCTCCACCCGGCGGCGGCACGGCTCAGTGCACGGCGGCCGGCTCGGCGACCGCTGCCCCCTTCTCCACCGACGAGGGCTCCTCCTCCGTCGCGCTCCCCCGCTTGCCGAGGTGGTTGAACGCCAGGTTCAGCACGATCGCCACGATGCAGCCGGTGGAGATGCCCGAGTCGAGCACCACGAGCGCGTCCTCGGGGAAGGCGTGGTAGAACTCCGGCGCCGCGATCGGGATCAGCCCGATCCCGACGGCGGCCGCGACGATCAGCGCGTTCTCGCCCTTCTCCAGTGCCGCCGTGGCCAGCGTCTGGATACCGCTCGCCGCGACCGAGCCGAAGAGCACGATGCCGGCGCCGCCGAGGACGGGCAGCGGGACGAGCGCGATGACGGACGCGGCGACCGGACAGAGACCGAGCAGGATCAGGATGCCGCCGCCCGCGGCGACGACGAACCGGCTGCGGACCTTCGTCATGGCGACCAGGCCGATGTTCTGGGCGAAGGCGCTGCACATGAAACCGTTGAACAGCGGGCTGATGGCGGAGCCGAGGGTGTCGGCCCGCAGGCCGCCCTCGATGGTCCGCTCGTCGGCGGGGCGGTCGACGATCCGGCCCAGTGCCAGCATGTCGGCGGTGGACTCTGTCATGCAGACCAGCATCACGATGCACATGGACACGATCGCGGCGATCTCGAACTGCGGTGCGCCGAAGTGGAACGGGGTGGGGAAGCCGACGATCCCGGCGTCCTTGATGGCGTCCAGGTTGGTCATGTCGAGCGGTACGGCGACGACCGTGCCCGCGACGAGGCCCAACAGGATGGCGATCTGCTGCATGAAGCCGCGCAGCAGTTTGCGCAGCGCCAGCACGATCACGAAGGTGAGCGCGGCCATGCCGATGTTCTTCATGGAGCCGTAGTCGTCCGCCGTGGAGTTGCCGCCCTGCGACCAGTTGAAGGCGACGGGCAGCAGGGACACACCGATCAGGGTGATGACCGTGCCGGTGACGACGGGCGGGAAGAAACGGACCAGTTTGGAGAAGTACGGGGTGAGGACGAAGCCCAGCACGCTGGCGACGATGATCGCGCCGAAGATGACGGCGATGCCGTCGTAGCCCCGGTCCCTGCCGATGGCGACCATCGGCGTCACTCCGGCGAAGGAGACGCCGTTGACGAAGGGCAGTCTGGCGCCGACGCGCCAGAAGCCCAGGGTCTGGAGCAGGGTGGCTATACCGGCGGTGAACAGGCTCGCGCCCATCAGGAACGCGGTGTCCTTGGCGCTGAGGCCCACGGCGGGGCCCACGATCATCGGCGGGGCCACGACTCCCGCGTACATGGCGGCCACGTGCTGGAGGCCGCTGGTGAACATCTTGAAGGGGGGCAGGGTCTCGTCGACCGGATGCTTCCGGTCCTCTGCTTCGGCGGTCGAGTTGTGCACGGCCACGGCGGTGCCTCCGGTCGGGTTACACGTCGTCGGTGGACGTGTGGTGTCAAGGAGGTGGTGCAGGTGGTGCGGTTGTGCACGTACCGGGTCGCCCGAGCCGGTGTGCGGGCGGCGCGCCCCTGCCGGATGGCAAGGGGCGCCACCACCGGGAGGCACGCACCTTTGTCGTACGCGCCTCCCGGCGACGGCCGCCGTGGACCCCGCTCGGGTCCACGGCCGCCGGCCGAGGGCCGTCCCCCTCGACCGGACTACCGGGTTCAGCCCTGTGCGGCGATCCGCGCCAGGCGCTGTGCCTCGTCCCGCGTGGAGCGGGCGATGGCGTCTTCGTCCACCGTCGTGAGGTGGTTGCCCTCGACGACGGTCCTGCCGTCGACGAGGGAGAGGGTGACCGGCGCGGCCGCGCCGAAGACGAGCGCGACGACCGGGTCGGCGATGGAGGAGTGGGCGAAGGTGTCCAGCTTCCACATCACCAGGTCGGCGAGCTTGCCGGGTTCGAGGGATCCGATCGCGTCCGCCCGGCCGAGGACCTGGGCGCCGCCGTACGTGCCGAGGCGCAGCGCCTGGCGGGCGTTCAGGGCGGCCTCGCGGTGGGCGCCGAGCCGGTTGATCAGCAGTGCGTTGCGCAGTTCGGTGTGCAGCTCGCCGGACTCGTTCGAGGCGGTGCCGTCGACGCCGAGTCCCACCGGCACACCGGCACGCAGCATGTCGGGGACGCGGGCGATGCCGGCCGCCAGACGCGCGTTGGAGGAGGGGCAGTGCGCGACGCCGGTCCCCGTGCGGGCGAAGGCCGCGATGTCGGAGTCGTTCATGTGGACGCAGTGCGCCATCCACACGTCGGAGCCCAGCCAGCCCGTCGACTCGAAGTAGTCGGTGGGGCCCATCCCGAAGAGCTCCTTGCAGAACTCCTCCTCCTCGACCGTCTCCGAGCCGTGGGTGTGCAGCCGCACGCCCTTGCGCCGGGCCAGCTCCGCACCCTGCCTGAGCAGTTCGGTGGTGACGGAGAACGGCGAGCACGGCGCGACGGCGACCTGCGTCATCGCGTCGAAGGAGGCGTCGTGGTGCTTGTCGATGGTCTCCGCGGTGCCGGCGAGTGCCCCTTCGAGGGACTCGACCGCGAAGTCCGGCGGCAGGCCGCCGTCCGACTTGCCGCGGTCCATGGAGCCGCGGGCGAGGGTGAACCGTACGCCCGTCTCACGGGCGGCGCCGATGATCGCGCCGGACAGGTCGCCGGAGCCCCGGGGGTGGACGTAGTGGTGGTCCATGGCGGTGGTGACACCGCCGCGGGCCATCATCGCGAGCGAGCCCTGCGCGGCGGCGCGGACCATCGGTTCGTCGATGCGCGCCCAGGTCGGGTAGAGCGCCACCAGCCAGTCGAAGAGGTTGTGGTCGGTGGCGAGACCGCGCGTGATCCACTGGTAGAAGTGGTGGTGGGTGTTGACCAGGCCCGGGGTGACGAGGTGGCCGGTGCCGTCGATGCGGCGGACCACGTTCGTCAGACCCTCGGGGGCCTTGCCTGCTCCGACCGACTCGATCCTGTTGCCCGCGACGACGACGTGGCCGGAGGCGTACTCGGTGTCGTCGGCGTCGACGGTGGCGATCGCACAGTTCTCGATGACGATGCGTTCGACCGTGTCGGTCCGGGCTGCCGAAGGTGCCATGGTGCTTCCTTCTTCTGTGGGCGGCGAGGTGGGCACGGCAGGACCCTAGGAGGATTTGAGTGCCACAGCCGGGCGGCTGCGGGTGCCGAGATGGTGGAAGAACAGGTTGAGCAGGACCGCGGCGAGCGCTCCGGCGCTGATGCCGGAGCCGAGCACGGTCTGCGCCCACGCCGGGAACTGGGCGTAGAAGGTCGGCGCGGCGAGCGGGATGATGCCCGCGCCGAGCGCGACGGCCACCAGGATGATGTTGGAGCTGTCGTCGAGGCCGGCCTCGGAGAGGGTGCGGATGCCGCTGACGGCGATCGAGCCGAACAGGACGATTCCCGCACCGCCGAGGACGGGCATCGGGACGAGTGAGACGACGGCGCCGAGGACCGGGAAGGCACCGAGGACCAGCAGGGTGCCGCCGGCGACGGCGACGACGTAGCGACTGCGGACCCGGGTGAGGGTCACGACGCCCACGTTCTGGGCGAACGCGGAGGTGGGGAAGCCGCCGAAGACAGGGCCGAGGAGCGTCGCGATGCCGTCGGTGCGCAGTCCGCGGGTGATCGTCCTGCCGTCGCTGCGGCGGTCGCAGATCTCACCGAGGGCGAGCATCCCGGCGCTGGACTCGGTCATCAGGACGAGCATCACGATGCACAGGGACAGGATCGCGGCGGGCTGGAACTCGGGGGCGCCGAAGGCGAAGGGGCTCGGCAGCGCGGCGACCGGTGCCTCCCGCAGGGCGGAGAAGTCGGCCATGCCGAAGGGGATCGCGGCGAGCGTTCCGATGAACAGACCGAGCAGCAGCGCCACTTGCCTGAGGAAGCCGCGGCCGAAGCGCTGGAGGACCAGGATGACGGCGAGGGTGAAGGCAGCCAGCGCCAGGTACTTCATGGCGCCGAAGTCGGCGGCGCCGGCGTCGCCTCCCTGCGCCCAGGTGACGGGCACGGGCATCAGGGTGACACCGATGAGGGTGATGACCACGCCGGTGACCAGCGGCGGGAAGAAGCGCAGCAGCCGTCCGAAGAAGGGCCCGACGGCGAGGCAGAAGACACCGGCGACCATCACCGCGCCGTAGATGGCGGGGAGTTGGCGGCCGGGGGCACTGGTCTCCGCGATGGCGAGCATGGGTGCGATGCCGGCGGAGGAGGCGGCGTTGACGAACGGGAGCCGGTTCCCGGCGAAGTTCGCGACACCGATGGTCTGGAGGACGGTGGCGAGACCCGCGATCAGCAGGCTCGCCGCGATCAGCCGGGTCATGCCGGCGGCGTCGAGGCCGACCGCCTGGCCGATGATCAGCGGAGGGGTGACCACGCCCGCGTACATGGCGGCGATGTGCTGGAGCGCGGCGGGAACGAGCCGCGCGAGGGGGAGCTTCTCGTCCACGGGATGGACGGGCGGTGCGGTGCCGGGGCCCTGTGCCGCTTGCGCCGGCTCCGTTGCAGGCTGTGCCATGGTTCTTCCCTCCGGTCCGGCCGGCCCCCGCCCGGCTGCGGGCGGGCGGGGGCGGGTCGGTCCCGCGTCAGAGGTT
Source organism: Streptomyces pristinaespiralis (assembly GCF_001278075.1). Classification (GTDB taxonomy): domain Bacteria; phylum Actinomycetota; class Actinomycetes; order Streptomycetales; family Streptomycetaceae; genus Streptomyces; species Streptomyces pristinaespiralis. The sequence continues at coordinate 1,814,398 of NZ_CP011340.1, forward strand.
GGTCATGTCGACCGGGATCTTCGGCTCGACGCCGTCCCGCAGGATGGTGGCCTCGATCAGGCCGTACGGGCGGTCCGCCGCGAAGTAGACAGCGCCTTCGGCGGTATCGTTCTTCAGTCCGAACGGCTCGAGGTCCACCAGGAAGTGGTGCTTGTTCGGGAGCGAGAAGCGGATCTCGTCTATCTCGCTGCGGCTGTTGATGATGCGCGAACCCATTTGGTAAAGGGTCTGCTGGAGCGACAGCGAGTACGTCTCCGCGAAGGCCTCGAGCATGTGCTTCTTGGCCTGGTCGTAGGACTTGTCCCAGTTGGGCATCCGGGCCTCGTCCGAGGTCCAGTTGTAGCGCCACTGGGCGGCGACCTGGGTGGCGAGGATGCGGTCGTACGCCTCTTTGAGGGTGGTGTACCGGTCCTTGACGTAGCCCCAGAACTCGGAGTTGGTCGAGTTCATCACGGTCAGGTCCTTCAGGCCGGAGACGACCTCCCACTGCTCACCGTCGTAGGTGATCTGTGTGGTCCGGGTCTCCTGGCCCTTGCGGACGAAGGAGTGCTTGACCTCGTCGGCGCCGATGAACCGCGAGTTGCCGTCGGAGGTCTCGATGCGCTCCCAGGCGTACTCCTCGATGCGGATGCGCGCCCGGTGGATCGGCTCCTGGCTCGTCACGAAGTGCCGGGCGAGGTGGATGCCGAACTGCTCCGCCGACTCGATGCCGTACTCCTTGGCGAACGCGTACACCGTGTTCTTGGTGGTGTCGGTCGGCAGGACGTTGGCGTTCGAGCCGGAGTAGTGCACGTCGTCCATGTCGCCGGACAGGGCGACGGAGACGTTCAGGTCCTTGATGTGGTGGGTGTCGCCGTCCCGCGTGATCTTGACGACTCGGTTCTCTGCTTTGCCGTACTGGTTCTGGCCGAGAATCGTGGGCATGTCTGCTAGCTCCCTCGGTAAACGGAGTAGCCGAACGGGTTGAGCAGCAGCGGTACGTGGTAGTGCTCGCCCGGTACGACGGCGAACGTGATCGCCACCTCCGGGAAGAACACACCGGCCGCACCGCTGTCCCGATTCGCGGGGGCGTCCTGCTGCGCATCGGCTTGCTTGTTCTCGAAGTACGCCTCGGTCTCGAAGTCGAGACGTACGTGTGTCGTTCCTTCCGGCAGCGCCGGCAGGTCCTTGCAGCGCCCGTCCGCGTCGGTCTTCGATGCGCCGAGCGCCACCCACCGCGCCCCCGCGCCGCTACGGGACGACAGCGAGATGGCGACGCCCTCTGCGGGGCGTCCCACGCTGGTGTCCAGGATGTGTGTGGACACCGATGCGGTGGTTTCCGTGCTCATGCTTCTTCCTGCTCTACGAGACGGGTCAGACGGATGCGGTTGATCTTGCCCAGCTCGGCGCGGACGATCTCCCGCTCCTGCTCGGGCGAGTTCTCGATCCGTGTCCGTACGGCGTCCCGCATCTGCTCACCGGTGCGGCCGGTGGCGCAGATCAGGAAGACATGGCCGAACTTGTCCTGGTAGGCCAGGTTCAGTTCGAGCATCTCCGCCTTGAGCGCTTCGGACGCGCCTGCCATCCCGCTCTGTTCGCGGGAGGACGTGGGGTCCCCCGGCTTCGGCCGGCCGATCGGGGGGTGGCCGGCCATCGCCTCGGCCAGGTCCTCCGCGGTCAGTTCCGCCATGGCGGCGTCACTGGCCTCGAAAAGGTCCTGGGTGGTGGCGTACGGTCGCTGGGCGAGCAGTTTGCTCCCCCACGCCGAACTGGCGCACACCTCGTGCAGTGCGGCCAGGGCCGCACTGTCCTCGGAGGCGTTGAACCGGGCAAGGCCCGGATTCGGAAGTGAAGTCACGGGAGCCTCCGTGGCTTGTTCATCGCGGTGCGTTGGACGGGCTGCGGATAGCTAACGCCCTTCGGCAACGCGACGTCAACACTTTGTTGAAAACTTGGGGTTACAAATACGGCGCCCCGGCGGCGGGCCCGCTCCGGCACCCACCCCGTCCGCCCCGACCGGCCCAGGAGCCTCGCGTCGAGCCTTACACCGTTGCAGCAGCACACCGGGGCGGGCGCGCCCGACAGAACCTAATGTCGGAAATGTCCTCAGCCGATCGGAGCACCCCCTCCGGTCGCACATAACGCCGACAACGATGTCAAAATCGCCAGGAGCATGCCCATGAAAAGCGTTCGCCGCTTCGCCGCCTGCACGGCAGCAAGCGCCCTCCTCGGCCTGGGCACGATCGCCCTCGCCACGCCGGCGCAGGCCGGCACCGTACCGGCACGGACCGTGGCGGCCGACCCCGCCGGTGACATCACGGGAGTCGTCAACGACCTCCTCGGGAGCCTGCTCGGCACGGTCAACGGGACCCTCGGCACCGTGACCGGCCTCCTGAACGGCCTCCTCGGCGGCCTCACGGGGCTCGGCGGCGGCGGCCTCCCTGCGGCCGGCCTGCCCACCGGGGACCTCCCCTCGACCAGTGAGCTTCCGGCGACCGGCGAGGCTCCGGCGACCGGGGAGCTCCCCGCGGCGGGTGAGCTTCCGGCGACCGGCGAGGCTCCGGCGACCGGAGAGCTTCCCGCGGCGGGCGAGCTTCCGGCGATCCAGCTTCCGGCGGCCGGAGAGCTCCCGGCCGTCGGCACCGTCCCCGGCCTGGCCGACCTCCCGGGGCTCGTGGATCTGCCCGCGCTCGGCGAACTGCCGGCGACCGGTGAGGCCCCGGCGGCAGACCTGCCCGCCGCCGACCTGCCGGCCGCGCAGCCGCCGGCCACCGACGAACTCCCCGTGGCCGCCGATGCCACCGGCGCGGCCGGAGCCTCCTGACGGAGTGACCCCGGAACGCCGCGGCGCCGCCCTCGCCTGCTGGTCGAGGGCGGCGCCGCCGTGTGCCGGGCCGGACCTTGTGGAAGGCCGGCGGACCGGCGTCAGCCGTCCGAAGGGCTCTTCTCGCGGTTCAGGTAGTTGTAGACGGTGAAGCGGCTGACGCCGAGCGCGCCGGCCACCGTCTCCACACCGTGGCGGACGGAGAAGGCGCCGCGCGCCTCCAGCGTCCTGACGATCGACTGCTTGGTCCTGCGGTCGAGTTCCGCGAGCGGCCGGCCGTGCTGCCGCTCCAGGGCCGCGAGGATGTGGTCCAGCGAGTCCGCGAGCTGCGGAAGGCGCACCGCGAGGACCTCCTCGCCCTCCCAGCTGAGCACGACGTCGTCCGCCGCGGCCTCGCCGGGCTCGATCAACACCCCGCCCATGGCGTCGACGAGGGGCTTCACCGCTTGGGCGAGCGCGTGGTCCAGCGCCGTCATCCCTGGCCCTCCACCACGTTGACCTGGAGGGAGACCCGGGTCGCGCCGTTCTCCAGCGCCTTGCGCAGCAACGCGTCGACGGCGCCGAGCACCTGCTCCGCACCGCCCTCCGCGGTGTTGCCGAACGGTCCGACGTCCACCGCGTCCAGATCCGCGTCCTGCACGACCTCGCGCACCGCCACGGCGTGCGGCGGTGGCTCGTCCAGGTCGAACGGCTCCGTCGTGAACTCCACTCTCAGTCGCACCATGCCTCCACGTTAGGGCCTGTCCCGTAGGCCTTGACCCGCTCCCCCTTCACCGGCACCGGCCGGAACACGCGTCGCGGCGCGACGGACCGGCGGCGGTCCCGCGTAGAGCAGACGACGAGAGCCACGCCGGTCCCGGTTCCGTCCGGACCGGTGGCACAGGGAGGGGTCTGCATCATGACAGGACGCGTAGGCAGAGGTGTCAAGGCGACGGCCGCCGCCGCGATGGCGGTCGCGGCGCTCACCGCCTCGCAAGGGCCCGGGACCGCCGTCCCGGCCGGGCAGCGGCAGCCGGCGCCGCTGCCGACGGGAGGAACCGTCTCCGGCGGCAGCGCCTACCGCACCGAGCTGCCGCCGCTGCGCACGCCGGGGCCGGCGGACGTCCGGGCCCCGGGGGTTCCCGCCGCACCGGAGGCCGGAGCGCTGCCCGCGACGGTGTTCGCCGCCTACCGGGCCGCGGAGTCCGCACTCGCCCGCAGCGCCCCGGGCTGCGGCCTGCGGCTGCAACTGCTCGCCGCGATCGGCCAGGTCGAGTCCGGGCAGGCGCGCGGCGGACGTGTCCTCGCCGACGGCACGTCGCTGACGCCGATCCTCGGCCCGCGGCTGGACGGCAACGGCTTCGCGCTCATCAGGGACAGTGACGGCGGGGCGTACGACGGGGACACGGTGTACGACCGTGCCGTGGGGCCCATGCAGTTCATCCCCTCCACCTGGGCGCACTGGGGCGCCGACGGCAACGGCGACGGCCGCGCCGACCCGGGGAACATCTTCGACGCGGCGCTGGCGGCCGGACGGTACCTGTGCGCGGGCGGGCGGGACCTGTCCAAGAGGGCGGACCTCGAACGCGCGATCCTCGGCTACAACCACTCCGCGGCGTACCTGCGGACCGTGCTGGCCTGGTACGCGTACTACCTCGGCGGCCACCGGGTGGTGCCGGACGACCGCGCCCCGTCCGGCGCGCCGTCCCCGTCCGCGCCGGACGCTCCAAAACCGCGGCGCACCACCGGACAGAGCCCAGCGGCGGCCCCGACGCCCACGCCGTCACCGGCCCCGTCCCGGCCGGCCGCCGCGCCTTCCTCCACACCCTCCCCGCGCCCGAGCAGCACTGTCCCGGCCGGCGGCGACGAACCGGCGGAGCCGTCGCTGCCGCTCCCCGACGTGCGGGTGCCCGGCGACGGCCTGCTGCCGGGCGGCCCCGGCGGACTGACCAGCAACGGTACGGACTCGATGGACGCAGGCCCCTCCACAACTCCGGATACCGGGCGGTAATGTCGCCACCCGCCGGGCAGGGACGCGACCGGCGGTGTGAGCGAAGGGGCCGTCATGGCTACGGACATGCAGCCCGACCGGCCCGACGGGCCGGGCCGGGAGTCGAGGGAACGCTGGCAGCGTGCCTGGAGCCACCGGGAGGACCTGCTCAAGGTGGCCCGCCGCCGGTCGGTGAGTGCCGAGGACGCCGAGGACGCCGTGCACGAGGCGATGCTGCGCGCGGCGGAGCACCCGGACCTCGACGACGAACGGCTGGGCGCCTGGCTGACGACGGTGACCATGCGGCTGTGCGTGGACCGCCACCGCCAGGTCCACCGGGAGGCGCAGGTCCGCAGCAGCCCGAGGCTGCACCCGCCGGGGCCGGTCCCCGTCGAGGAGGCGGTCTGCGACCGGGCGGAGGCGAACTGGCTCGCCGTACGCAGCTCGGAGCTGCCCGCCCGGCAGGCCGAGGCCCTCTGGCTGAAGGCGGAGGACCTCGACGTCGGTCAGGTGGCCTCGAAGATGGGCCTCAGCTACCGGACCGTCGAGTCCCTGCTGGCACGCGCCCGCCGCACCCTGCGCAACTCGCTGGCGGCGACGCTCGGGCTGGTGCTGTGGCTGTGCGGCCGGGGCAGGCCGCACGGCGGGGGCAACGCCCAGGCGGTGGCGCTCGCCTCGACGGCGGTGACGCTCGCGGTCGCCGGCCTGGTCCTGCCGTACGTCCATGACGGCGACACCCCCCGGCCGCGCCCCGCGCCGCCGGCCGTGACGGAGGCGGCCGGGTCCGGCGCGCCGGAGCCCGGCGCTACGGGTGCGCCGGGGAACGCCGCCCCGTCGCCCCCCGGGACCCGGGCCGCGACGGACGGTGCCCGCCCGGCCGGAGAGCGTGGTCTGCCGCTGCCGGAGCTCCCCCGCGTGCCGCTGCCGGCGCTGCCCCTGTCGACGCCGCCGGTGTCGGGGCTGCCGGTGCCGCAGGCGGAGGATCTGGTGCCTTCGCTGCCACCGGTGCCGTCGGCGTCGGTTCCGGCCGTGCCGTCTTCGGTTCCGGCCGGGCCGACCCCCTCGGCGTCGGTCCCGACCGTGCCGGTCCCCTCGGCACCGGTCCCGACCGTGCCGGTCCCGCCGGCACAGCCGTAGCCGCTGCGCGGGGCTGTTCCCCCACCCCGCCCCTTCCCGAAACCAGGGGCTCCGCCCCCGGACCCCCGCGCCTCGATCTCCCCCTGCGGCCCGGCGGCCGTGGGTCGGGGCATCTCCCACGCCGCCGGGCGCAGGGGGAGTGCCCCCGGCGCGGCTGATTTCGCGGAGCGAAATCCAGCCCGCCCGGGGGTACCTCCCACGGCCGCCGGGCCGTAGGGGGATCGAGGGCACGGCCGAAGGCCCGTACGGCGGCCCGGGGCCTGCCCCGCCCCTTCCCGCACCGGGGCCTGCCCCGGTGCGGGAAGGGGCAGGGTGGGGACAAGCCCGCCGCAGGCGTCACCCGCACCCGCCCCGGCACCCCCGCGAAACCCCGCCGAAAAAAACTTCGCCCCGTCGCGACGGACGCCCCTCCCCTCCCCGTAGAGCAGTTGTCGGACCGCTCCACGGCTGAAGGGTGTACCGGATGGGTGTCGAGATCTGCGTGGAAGGACTCACCAAGTCCTTCGGGCGCCAGGTCATCTGGCAGGACGTCTCCCTGACGCTGCCCGCCGGGGAGGTCTCCGTCATGCTGGGGCCCTCCGGGACCGGCAAGTCGGTGTTCCTGAAGACGCTTGTGGGGCTGCTGCGGCCCGAGCGTGGGTCGATCCGGATCGCCGGGCAGGACATCACCACGCTGCGCGAGCACGAGCTCTACGAGGTCCGGAAGCTGTTCGGTGTGCTGTTCCAGGACGGCGCGCTGTTCGGTTCGATGAACCTGTACGACAACATCGCCTTCCCGCTTCGCGAGCACACCCGCAAGCCGGAGGGCGAGATCCGCCGGATCGTGCTCGAGAAGATGGACATGGTCGGCCTGATAGGCGCCGAGGACAAACTGCCCGGCGAGATATCCGGCGGTATGCGCAAGCGGGCCGGACTCGCGCGGGCCCTGGTGCTCGACCCGGAGATCATCCTGTTCGACGAGCCGGACTCGGGTCTCGACCCGGTGCGCGTGGCGTATCTCAACCAGCTGATCGTCGATCTCAACGCGCAGATCGACGCCACGTTCCTCATCGTCACGCACGACATCGCCTCCGCCCGCCAGGTCCCGGACAACATCGGGCTGCTGTTCCGCCGCGAGCTGGTGATGTTCGGCCCGCGGGAGCAGTTGCTGACCAGCGACGAGCCCGTGGTGCGGCAGTTCCTGGGCGGCCGGATGCAGGGGCCGATCGGCATGGCGGAGGAGAAGGACGCCGCCCAGGTCGAGCAGGAGCTCGCAGAGCTCGGTGAGACGGCGGACGCCGCCGTGCCGGACGTCCTCGAGCTGACACCGCGGCTGCTGCCCACCGAGGGCATCGAACGCCCGCCCCGCTGGGCGGAGATCGCCGAGCGTGAAGCGCTGCGGCGACTGCGGGCCTCGGTGCGCGGAAAGGCGGGCGGCGCATGAGCCTGTCACCCGTCGGGGCGCTGCGGCAGTCGGGCAGCCTGTTCGCCATGGGCCTGGACGTGCTGCGCACGATCCCCAAGCGGCCCTTCCAGGTGCGGGAGTTCATCCAGCAGGCGTGGTTCGTCGCGAGTGTGACGATCCTGCCGACGGCGCTGGTGTCGATCCCGTTCGGAGCGGTGATCGCGTTGCAGATCGGCAGTCTGACGCGGCAGCTCGGCGCGCAGTCGTTCTCGGGTGCGGCGTCGGTCCTCGCGGTGCTGCGGGAGGCGTCGCCGATCGTGACCGCGCTGCTGATCGCCGGCGCGGGCGGCACGGCGATCTGCGCGGATCTCGGAGCGCGGAAGATCCGCGAGGAGATCGACGCGATGCGGGTGCTGGGCATCGACCCGATCCACCGGCTGGTCGTCCCGCGGGTGCTGGCCACGATGCTGGTGGCGGTGCTGCTCAACGGACTCGTCTCGGTGGTCGGGGTGGCGGGCGGCTACTTCTTCAACGTGGTGCTGCAGAACGGCACCCCGGGCGCCTACCTCGCCTCGTTCACCACGCTCGCCCAGCTCTCCGACCTGTGGGCGGCGGAGTTGAAGGCCCTGGTGTTCGGGGCGATCGCCGCGATCGTCGCCTCGTACAAGGGACTGACCGCCAAGGGCGGCCCGAAGGGGGTCGGCGACGCGGTGAACCAGTCGGTGGTCATCACCTTCATGTTGCTGTTCGTGACGAACTTCGTGATGACCGCCGTGTACTTCCAGATCGTTCCGCAGAGGGGCTGAGCGATGCCGCTGATGAATCGTGTGCTGCCGCCGCAGCTCGAGGAGCTGGGCAGGCAGCTGGTCTTCTACGGCCGGTCACTGGCCTGGACCGGCCGGACGCTGCGCCGCTACAAGAAGGAGACCCTGCGGCTGCTCGCCGAGGTGAGCTTCGGGCGCGGCGCGCTCGCCGTCGTCGGCGGGACCGTCGGGGTGATCGCGTTCCTGTCGTTCTTCACCGGCACCGAGGTCGGACTCCAGGGCTACGCGGCCCTCAACCAGCTCGGCACGTCGAACTTCGTGGCGTTCCTGTCCGCGTACTTCAACACCCGGGAGATCGCGCCGCTGGTGGCGGGCCTGGCGCTGTCCGCCACGGTCGGCGCCGGGTTCACCGCGCAGCTGGGCGCCATGCGGATCAGCGAGGAGACCGACGCGCTGGAGGTGATGGGCGTCCCGTCGCTGCCGTTCCTGGTGACGACGCGGATGATCGCCGGTTTCGTCGCGGTGATCCCGCTGTACGTGGTGGGGCTGCTGTCCTCGTACTTCGCGGCCCGCACGATCACCACCGGCTACTACGGGCAGTCGGCCGGCACCTACGACCACTACTTCCAGCAGTACCTGCCGCCGGTCGACGTCCTGTGGTCCTTCGGCAAGGTGATCGTCTTCGCTGTCGTGATCATCCTGGTGCACTGCTACTACGGCTACTACGCGAGCGGCGGGCCCGCCGGTGTCGGGGTCGCCGTGGGCCGCGCCGTGCGGACCTCGATCGTGGCGATCAACATTCTCGACTTCTTCCTCAGCCTGGCGATCTGGGGCGCCAACACGACCGTACGGATAGCGGGGTAGGGGCCGATGAGCATGCAAGGAAGCGCCGCGGCGCACGCCGGCCGGCTGCGGCTGTACGGGCTGGTGTTCCTCGCCGTCATCGCGCTGCTGCTGTCGCTCTCCGTGGCCACGTACCAGCATTTGTTCACCTCGGTCGTGCGCATCACGCTGGAGGCGGACACGCTGGGCAACCAGCTCGACCCGCGGGCCGACGTCAAGCTGCGCGGACTGCTCGTCGGTGAGGTGCGCGACGTGCGGGCCGACGGGGAGAAGGCGACGCTCGACATCGCGCTGAAGCCGGAGCACGTCTCGCGCATCCCGGCCGATGTGCACGCCCGGCTGCTGCCGAAGACGCTGTTCGGCGAGAAGTTCGTCGACCTGGTGGTGCCGAGCGGGCCCTCCGGCCGGCACATCCGGGCCGGTGACGTCATCACCCAGGACCGCACCCGGGCCGGCATCGAGGTGCAGCACCTGATGAACGACCTGCTCCCGCTGCTGCGCACCGTGCGGCCGGCCGATCTCAACGCCACGCTGCACGCGTTCTCCACCGCGCTCGAGGGGCGCGGGGACCGCATCGGCGACAACCTCGTGCGACTGGAACGCTATCTGAGCGAGCTCAACCCCCACATGCCCTCCCTTCAGGAGGACATCTCCCGCTTCGCCGACGTGGCGGAGGTCTACGGCGACGCGGCGCCGGACCTGATGAACATCCTGCGCGACTCCGTCACCACGAGCCGCACGATCGTGGAGAAGCGCGAGCAGCTGGCCGCCGCCCTGACGGGGACGGCCGAGGTCGCCGGTACGGCGGAGAAGTTCTTCGACGCCAACGGCGAGCGGCTGATCACCCTGGGCCGGGTCTCCCGACCGACCCTCGGCCTCTTCGCCCGCTACTCGCCCGAGTACCCGTGTCTCCTGGCCGGCCTCGAGCGCCAGAGCAGGGAGTCGGAGAAGGCGTTCAGGGGCGGCGAGATGCGCATCACCCTCGAATTCGTCCACCCGCGACCCGCGTACGAACCCGGTGAGGAACCGCGCTATGCCGAGCGCTCCGGCCCCGACTGCAGAAGCATCCCCAACCCTTCCGTGCCGTCGGGACACACCAAGCTCGACGACGGGACGAAGGAGGTCTCCGCAGGAGGGCCGCCCGGGGCCGGCCCGGTCTCCGCGACGGCGGCCGAGCAGCGGGCCGTCGGCTCGCTGGTCGCGCCGGTCCTCGGTGTCCCCGCCGACCGGGTGCCCGCGGTGGCGACGCTGCTGTTCGGGCCCATGGCGCGCGGGACGGCGGTGAGTGTGGCATGAAGGCCTCACGAGCCACCGCGACGGCGGCACCGCTGGTCAAGTTCCTTCTCTTCGCCGCGGTGACGATCCTGGCGACGACGCTGCTCGCGGCGACGATCGTCAACGTCTCCTTCACCCCCGAGCACACCTACCGTGCGGTGTTCAGCGATGTCACCAGCCTGGAGGAGGGCGACGACATCCGCGTCGCCGGGGTGCGGGTCGGCGAGGTCCAGGCCATCCGCATCAAGGACCGGACGCTGGCGGAGGTCACCTTCTCCGTCACCCGCGACCGGCCGCTGCTGACCAGCACCGGTGCGGTCATCCGCTACCGCAGCCTGGTCGGACAGCGCTATGTGGCGCTCACCGAGGGCGCGGGCGACGGGACGAGGCTGCGGCCCGGCGGCACGATCCCGCTGGCCCGGACGCAGCCGGCGCTCGACCTGAACGCGCTGCTCGGCGGCTTCAAGCCGCTGTTCGCGGCGCTCAGCCCGAAGGACGTCAACCAGCTCGCCACCGAGATCATCAAGACGCTGCAGGGCGAGGGCGGAACGGTCAACAGCCTCCTCGCGCACACCGCCTCCCTGACCACGACCCTCGCCGACCGGGACGAGCTGATCGGGTCTGTGATCGACAACCTCAACACCACGCTGCAGACCCTCGACAAGCGCGGCGCCCGGTTCTCCGGGCTGCTCAAGCAGCTGCAGAGGCTGATCTCGGGACTGTCCGCCGACCGCAAGCCGATCGGCTCCTCGCTGGAGAACATCGGCTCGCTCACCGAGGCGACCTCCGGGCTCCTCGAGGAGGCCCGGCCCCCGCTGAAGGGCGACATCGCCGAACTGAGGGACCTCACCAAGACGCTGAACGACAACGAGAAGACCGTGGAGGGCGTGCTGAAGCGGCTGCCGAACAAGCTCAACAAGCTGACGGGGACCGCCTCGTACGGTTCCTGGTTCAACTTCTACCTCTGTGACTTCGACGGCCGGATCGTGCTGCCGAGGACCCGAGAGGTCATCACTCCGGAGCTGCACGTGGCACGGGCGAGGTGCGGCGGATGACGACACGGCTCCTGCCCAGGCTCGGCCCGTTCCGCGACAGGAACCCGGTGGTGATCGGCGCGGTCGGCCTCACCACGCTGGCCCTGCTGGCGACGGCCGCGTTCAACGCCGACGACCTGCCGGTCATCGGCAGCGGCGACACCTACAGCGCCGCGTTCTCGGAGGCCGGCGGGCTCAAGCCGGGCGACGAGGTACGCATCGCGGGGGTCAAGGTCGGCAAGGTCGACGAGGTCGACCTCGACGGCAGCCATGTGAAGGTCGTCTTCCGCGTCAAGGGGGACCCGAAGTTCGGCACGAGGACCGGGGCGGCCATCCGGATCAAGACGATCCTGGGCGCCAAGTACCTGGCCCTGCAGCCGAAGGGGTCCGGACAGCTGCGGCCCGGCAGCGAGATCCCGCTGGAGCGCACCACCCCCGCGTACGACGTCGTCCAGGCCTTCAGCGATCTGACGACCACCAGCGAGAAGGTCGACACCGAGCAGCTGGCGAAGGCCCTGGACACCATCTCCACGACCTTCGAGGACTCGCCGGAGGAGGTACGCGCCTCCATCAAGGGTCTGTCGGCGATCTCGAAGACCGTGGCCTCGCGTGACGAGGACCTGCGCGAGCTGCTGAAGCACGCGGACTCGGTCACCAGGATCCTCGCGGAACGCTCCGGTGAGTTCACCACCCTGGTGAAGGACGGCGATGCCCTGTTCAAGGAGATCTCGCGGCGCCGGGCGGCCATCCACGCGCTGCTCAAGAGCTCGGCAGCGCTGGGCATCCAGCTCTCCGGCCTCGTCGCGGACAACGAGAAGGAGATCGGCCCGGCGCTCGCGGGGCTGAACCAGGTGGTGCGGATGCTGGAGCGCAATCAGGCGAGCCTCGACCGCAGCGTCGCGTTGCTCGCCCCCTATGTACGGGTCTTCACCAACACCCTCGGCAACGGCCGCTGGTTCGACAGCTACATCCAGAACATGGTCGCCGCTCCGGTGGTTCCCCGGACAGGAGGATCGCGATGAAGGCCCGCATCCGCTTCGATCCGAAGGGCCGCACGGCCCGGCTGACGGCCGCCGCCGTCGTCGGCGTAATGCTGGTCTGCGCCGCCGTCGTGCTGTGGCCGCGCGAAGAACCGGTCCGCGTCACCGCGTACTTCCCGCGCACGGTGGGCATCTACCCGGGCTCCGACGTGCGGGTGCTCGGCGTACGCGTCGGCGAGGTCACCGAGATCGTCCCCGAGGGCGGCCGGGTGCGCGTGGAACTCGAGTACGAGCCCGGGCGCAAGGTCCCGGCGGACGCCCAGGCCGCCATCATCAACTCGTCGGTGGTCAGCGACCGTTACGTCCAGATGCTGCCGGTGTACCGGGGCGGGCCCGTGATGCGCGACGGCGCGGTGATCCCTCAGAGCCGCACGGCCGTGCCGGTGGAGCTGGACCGGGTCTTCGACAGCCTGCACACGACGGCCGAGGCGCTCGGTCCGAAGGGCGCCAACAAGGACGGCTCGCTCTCACGGCTGCTGGGGGTGAGCGCCGGCAATCTCGACGGCCAGGGCGAACAGATGCACCGGACGGTCGAGGACCTGTCCCTCGCTGTCACCACGCTGTCCGACGGCCGCCAGGACCTGTTCGGCACCGTACGCAACCTTCAGGTGTTCACCGCGGCGCTCGCCGCCGACGACAAGAGCGTGCGGTCGTTCAACGACTCCCTCGCCGCGGTCGCGGACCAGCTCGCCGGTGAGCGCAAGGACCTCGCGGCGGCCCTCAAGCATCTGGGAGTCGCACTCGGCGACGTCTCGAGGTTCGTGAAGAACAACAAGAAGGCGCTGACCGAGGACGTGAAGGGGCTCAGCAAGGTCACCAAGGTGCTGGTCACCCAGCGGGCGGCGCTGGCGGAGCTGCTGGAGGTCGCGCCCACGGGCCTGTCGAACCTCCAGAACGCCTACAACCCCTCGTCCGGCACCCTCGACACCCGCAACAACCCCGACCATCCGCAGGACCCGGCGGCGCTGCTGTGCTCGCTGCTGAAGACCACCGGCGACGCCGGGGGCGAGAACCCCGACTGCGCGGAGCTGGACAAGCTGTTCGACTCGCTGCCCGAGGTGCCGGCCTCCGGCCCCGTGTCGGGCACCGGCCAGGTCGACCGGACGCTCGGCGGAATCCTGGAGGCACGCGCATGAGCGCACCCCGCAGGCGCAGGGCCGTGGCCCTGGTGACGGCCATGGGCTCGGTGCTGCTCACCGGCTGCGACTTCAACGGTCTGTACGACGTGAACCTGCCCGGCGGCGCGGCCGCCGACGGCAACGCCTACCACGTGACGGCCGATTTCAGGGACGTCCTCGACCTGGTCCCGCAGTCGGCGGTGAAGGTCAACAACGTCACCGTGGGCGCGGTCGAGAAGGTGGAACTGGTCGGCTGGCACGCCCGAGTGCGGCTGCGCATCGCGGACGACGTGAAGCTGCCCGGCAACGCCGTCGCCGAGCTGCGGCAGACCAGCATGCTCGGGGAGAAATACGTGGCCCTGTCCCCGCCGGTGGGCGTCGAGGCCAGTGGGCGGCTCACCGACGGCGCGCGCATCCCACTGTCGCGCACCGGGCGCAACCCCGAGATCGAGGAGGTGCTCTCCGCACTCTCCGCGCTGCTGAACGGCGGCGGTGTGGCGCAGCTCAAGACGATCACCGTGGAGCTGAACAAGGCGCTGGAGGGCCGGGAGAACCGGGTCAAGGAGCTGCTGGGCGAGCTGGACACGTTCATCGGCGGGCTCGACAAGCAGCGCAAGGAGATCGTCCGGGCGCTGCGGGGCATCGACCGGCTGGCGAAGCGGCTGGCCTCGGAGAAGAAGACGATCGCTCAGGCCGTGGACACGGTGCCCGGCGCGCTGAAGGTCCTGGCCGACCAGCGCAGCAACCTGACGGCGATGCTGACCTCGCTCTCGGAGCTGGGGAAGACGGGCACCAAGGTCATCAACACCTCCCGCGCGGACACGGTGGCCAACCTCAAGAGCCTGCAGCCCATCCTGCAGCAGCTGAACAAAGCAGGCAGCGATCTCCCCAACTCGCTGGAGCTCCTGACGACCTATCCGTTCCCCCGGAACGTGACCGGCGCCATCAAGGGCGACTACGTCAACCTCAAGATCACCGCGGACCTGGACCTGGCGAGCGTCTACGGCAACCTCGCGGAGGAGCCGAAGAAGCCCGGCACCCCGCAGGAGCCCGGGCTCCCCGAGCCTCCCGGCACGCCCGACCTGCCCGGGGTGCCCGGCCTGCCCGAGGCGCCCCTGCCGACCGCGCCTCCCGAGGTTCCCGGCGCGCCCGCACCGGGCGCTCCCCCGCCCCCCGACGGCGACGGCCCGCTGTGTCCGCCGGTGTGCACCGGCAGCCAGGTCTCCTACGGGGACACGGCAGGTGACGGACGCCGGCTGCCCACGGGGATCGACCTGTCGCTCGCCGAGCTGATGCTGAAGGGGATGCAGCCGTGATCACACGTACGGTCAGGGCCCAGCTGGTCGCCTTCGCCGCGGTCACCGCCGTGGGGTGCTCGTACGTCGGCGCCCGCTACACCGGCCTGGTGGACGGCCTGCTGGACCGCGGGTACACGGTGCGGGCCGACTTCGCCGACTCCGGCGGAATCTTCCAGGGCGCCGAGGTCACCTACCGCGGCGTCCCGGTGGGCCGGGTCGGTGAGCTGCGGCTCGCCGGCACGGACGGTGTCTCGGTGGCGCTGGACATCGAGGACGGGACCCGGATACCGGCGGACACGCTGGCCGTGGTGGCCAACCGTTCCGCGGTCGGCGAGCAGTACGTCGACCTCCAGCCGCGCCGCGCCGACGGCCCGTACCTGGACGAGGGCAGCGAGATCCCGCGCGCCGACACCAGGGTCCCGCTGCCCACGACGTCGCTCGTCCTCAGCCTGGACCGCCTGGTCAACTCGGTCGGCAAGGACGATCTGCGGGTCACGGTCGACGAACTCGGCAAGGCGTTCGCCGGCACCGGTCCGCATCTGAGCAGGCTGGTGGACTCCGGGAACCTGCTGGTCGAGTCGGCCTCCGAGAACCTTCCGGAGACGACCGCGCTCATCGAGGACTCGAGGGTGGTGCTGAAGACCCAGAGCGACAAGGGGTCGGCGATCAAGTCGTTCTCGGACGACCTGGCCGCGCTGACCGCCGAACTGAAGGCCCGCGACGGCGACCTGAGGCGGCTGGTCGGCAACACCGCCCCGGCGGCGCAGGAGGTCGACTCGCTGCTGAAGGCCAACGAGACGCATCTGCCGGTGCTGCTCTCCAACCTGATCAGCGGCGGCCAGGTCACCGTGGCCCGTCTGCCCGGGGTGGAGCAGGCGCTGGTGACGTTCCCGGTGATCGTCGCCGGCAGCTACACGGTGATCCCCGGCGACGGCACCACCCACTTCGGCATGGTCGTGAACGCCGACGACCCGCCGCCGTGCCGCCAGGGTTACGGCACCCAGCGGCGCGACCCGGCGGACACCTCGGAGCGGCCCGCCAACACGCGGGCACGCTGCACCGAGCCGCGCGGCAGCGAGACCTCGGTGCGCGGCGCCCAGAACGCGCCCGGCCCTTCCTCGGGTTCCGGCGGCGCACGGCAGGCGGCGCACGTCACCCCGTACGACCCGGAGACCGGCACCCTCGCGGGGCCGGGCGGCACGCTCCTCGAGATCGGCTCGACGGGCGGAGAACAGAGCACGTTCGGAAAGGACTCGTGGCAATGGCTGCTCGTGGGACCGATGGCATGAGCGCGGACGACGCACGCGAGGACACCGCGCCCGCGGAGAGCGCCCTCAGGGACACGGCCGCGGCGGACACCGCGCCGGTGGACGGCGCACCGGACGGCGCTGCGCCCGAGCGCGCGGCACGCGACGACGGCGCGGCGGAGGACGTCGCGGACAAGGGCAGCGCGGCGCCCGAGGGCACGTCCGAGGAAGGCGCCCCCAGGGGCGCCGCGGGCGAGGACGACGCCCCGGGAGGAGGGAGGCGGCGGGCCGGGCTCGGGGCGGCGCTGCGGCGGATCGGCGGAAGGACGGCCGAGGCAGCGCGGCGCGGCAGGGCACTGCCGGCCACGCTCGCCGTGGCGACCGTAGCGGTCACGGCGCTCAGCGGCTGGCTCTGCGCCGAGGTGTACGAGCAGCGCGCGCAGACGCAGCGGCACCAGGACATCCTGGCAGCCGCCCGCCAGTCGGCGCTGAACTTCACGTCGCTGGACTACCGGCACTACGACCGTGACAGCAAGAACGTGCTGAAGGGCGCGACCGGTGACTTCAAGGAGCAGTTCGCCGCGCAGACCGGCGAGTTGACCAAGCTGGTCGCCGCCAACAGGTCCGTCTCGGAGGGGCAGGTGCTCGAGGCGGGCATAGCGCGGGCCGACGATCGTTCGGCACGGGTGCTGGTCGTCGCCGACAGCAAGGTGACGAACAAGGCCGCGCCCGAGGGACAGTCCCGTACCTACCGGCTGCAGCTCGACCTCGTGCTCGAGAAGGGCCGCTGGCTGACGTCCCATGTCGAGTTCGTCGGCTGACCCGGCGGGCGGCACGCCCGAGAGCACACCCGTACCAGCAGCAGTGAGGAGCAAGACCGTGGCGAACCCGACCATCCGGGGCCGTGGCTCCACCTCTCCCGGCCGTCGCGCCATGTCGGCGGCCGCGCGTGCGGCCGCCAAGCGGTCGGACCGCGTCCGGCCGGGCCCGGGCGGTTCCGCCCTGCTCGACACGCCGCGCGGCCCGGCTCCCCGGCGGCTCGAGGCCCCTGACGACGCCTCGCAGGCACGCCGGGACGAGAACCAGCATGTGGGGCCCGTCGTGCTGGCGGAGGAGGCCGCGGCGCTCCTGCCGGAGCGTCGCCGGCGCCGGCGACGGGCGCGGCTCTGCGCCCTGCTCGCCGCCCTGGTGGCCCTCGGGCTGACCGCCGTGGCGGTGCTGGGGTGGGAGTACGCCGAGGGCCGGCGTACCGACGCGGCCCGGACGCAGGCGGTCGCGGCGGCGCGGAAGGCGGCGCCGGTGGTGCTGTCGTACGACCACCGCAGGCTGGAGGCGGACTTCGCCGCGGCGCGCGGCCATCTGACCGGCGCCTTCAAGGAGGAGTACGGCAGGACCACGAGCAAGGTGGTGGGGCCGACCGCGAAGAAGTACCGCGGGGTCGTCAAGGCGAGCGTGGTCGCGCCCCCGGACGGTGGCACGCCCGCCGCTTCCGTGGTGTCCGCGTCCCCCGACCGGGCCGTGGTGCTGCTGTTCGTCAACCAGGTCACCACCAGTACGCAGGTCACCGGGTCGCGGGTCGATCTGAACCGGGTCCGGATGACGATGACGCGTACGTCCGGCGGCTGGAAGGTGAGTGCCGTCGACGCCCTCTGAGGACCACCCCTGAGACGCGGGGGGACCCCCCCGGCCCCCCGCACGCCTCCCGAGCAGGGACGGAAGAAGGCCTGACCCGCCTTCCGACGACCCGCTCGGGAGGCGCTTTTTTGTGGTCGCTCTTGACAGCCGTCACCCCGCCCGGAGATTATTCCGTCAGACAGAAAGAGACTTCCGC
This sequence comes from Streptomyces pristinaespiralis, assembly GCF_001278075.1. Lineage (GTDB taxonomy): Bacteria > Actinomycetota > Actinomycetes > Streptomycetales > Streptomycetaceae > Streptomyces > Streptomyces pristinaespiralis. The sequence continues at coordinate 1,832,141 of NZ_CP011340.1, forward strand.
AATACGGAAGGGGCGCACAACCCCATGGGATACAGCGACCACCGCTACGACGTGAACCTCTCGATCCTCTTCACGGAACTCCCGCTGCTGGAGCGCCCGGCGGCCGCCGCCGCGGCCGGCTTCACCGCGGTCGAGCTGTGGTGGCCGTGGATCGAGACCCCCACCCCGCCGCAGGCCGAACTCGACGCCCTGAAGAAGGCACTCGACGACGCCGGCACCCAGCTGGTGGGACTGAACTTCTACGCCGGGCAGCTGCCCGGCCCCGACCGCGGCGCGCTCTCCGTGCCCGGCGACGAGTCCGACCGCTTCCGCGCCAACATCGAGGTGGCGGCCGACTTCGCGGCGTCCGTGGGCTGCAAGGCGCTCAACGCCCTCTACGGCAACCGCGTCGAGGGCGCCGACCCGCAGGTCCAGGACACCCTCGCCCTGGAGAACCTGGTCCTCGCCGCCCGTGCCGCCGACCGCGTCGGGGCGATCCTGCTGGTCGAGACGCTCAACAAGCCCGAGTCGCCGCTGTACCCGCTGGTCAGCGCCCCGGCGGCGATCGAGGTGATCGACAAGGTCAACGCCGCGACCGGTCTCGGCAACGCCCGGTTCCTGCTGGACATCTACCACCTGTCCATGAACGGCGAGGACGTCGCCCGGGTCATCGAGGAGTACGCCGGGCAGACCGGCCACGTCCAGATCGCCGACAACCCCGGCCGCGGCGCACCCGGCACCGGCTCGCTCCCTCTGGAGCAGCTCCTCGACGACCTCAGGAAGGCCGGTTACGAGGGCTGGGTGGGCCTGGAGTACAAGGCCGGCGACCGTCCGAGCGCCGAGTCCTTCGACTGGCTGCCGGCCGGGGCCCGCGCGGCCCGCTGACTTCCCTTACACGTTTTCAGAGAGGTACCCCCGATGAGCACCCCCAAGATCGCATGGATCGGCCTCGGCATCATGGGCTCCCCCATGTCCGAGAACCTGCTGAAGGCCGGCTACTCCGTCACCGGCTACACCCTCGAGCAGGACAAGCTGGACCGCCTCGCGGCGGCCGGCGGCACCGCGGCAGGCTCGATCGCCGAGGCCGTCGAGGACGCGGACGTCGTCATCACCATGGTCCCGGCCTCCCCGCAGGTCGAGGCCATCGCCTACGGCCCTGACGGCATCCTCGAGAACGCGAAGCGCGGCGCGCTGCTGATCGACATGTCCTCGATCACCCCGCAGACCTCCGTCGACCTGGCGAAGGCCGCCGCCGACAAGGGCATCCGCGTGCTCGACGCCCCCGTCTCCGGCGGCGAGGCCGGCGCGATAGAGGCCGTACTGTCCATCATGGTCGGCGGCGAGAAGGCGGACTTCGACACCGCCAGGCCGATCCTCGAGGCTCTCGGCAGGACGATCGTGCTCTGCGGTCCGCACGGCTCCGGCCAGACGGTGAAGGCGGCCAACCAGCTGATCGTCGCCGTCAACATCCAGGCGTGCGCCGAGGCCGTGGTCTTCCTGGAGAAGTCCGGCGTGGACCCCGCCGCCGCCCTGGACGTCCTCAACGGCGGTCTGGCCGGCTCGACCGTGCTGACCCGCAAGAAGGACAACTTCCTGAACCGGGACTTCAAGCCCGGCTTCCGGATCGACCTGCACCACAAGGACATGGGCATCGTCACGGACGCCGCCCGCAACGTCGGCGCGGCGCTGCCCGTCGGCGCGGTCGTGGCCCAGCTGGTCGCGTCGCTGCGCGCCCAGGGCGACGGCGGCCTGGACCACTCGGCCCTGCTGCGCGCGGTGGAGCGTCTCTCCGGCTCCGCCTCCTGACACCGGGCCGCCCCCGGCCCGCGTGGGCCGCGCAAGGCGCCCCGGGCCGCCCCGACCACGGGCGCCGGGGGCAGGCACACCGCCCTACCCCCGGCCAGGCTCCACGCCCACGGACAGCAACCTCCGAGGCCCCGCCCCGGCTCACCACGCGTGAGCACGACTCACCCCTGCTCAGGTCACCCACGGGGACCCCTCCGGGGCCCCTGCCCAGGCCCACCACGGCCCCGCGAAAGCGGCCCACCCCGTGACCGGCCACCCACCGGGCAGCAACCCCCGAGGCCCCTGCCCAGGCCGAGCACGGCCCCATATACCCCGGTCGGTGTTGGCGCTGACACCTGTCCTGTCGCGCCCAGGCGCCGGCACCGACCGGAACCCCTCCCTTCGTTTTCAACAAACTGTTGACGTTTCGTTCGGCTCGTATTTACGCTCCTCGAACCGTCCCAGTGCAGCTCCCGTACGGAAGGTCACGATGTCGAAGCGCGTGCTTACGACCGAGTCCGGCGCCCCCGTCGCCGACAACCAGAACTCCGCCACCGCCGGCGTCGGTGGCCCCCTGCTCCTCCAGGACCAGCACCTGCTGGAGAAGCTCGCGCGCTTCAACCGTGAGCGCATCCCGGAGCGCGTGGTGCACGCCCGCGGCTCCGGCGCGTACGGGTACTTCGAGGTGACCGACGACGTCACCGGCTGGACGAAGGCGGACTTCCTCTCCCAGGTGGGCAAGCGCACGGAGACCTTCCTGCGCTTCTCCACCGTCGCCGACTCCCTCGGCGGCGCGGACGCGGTCCGCGACCCCCGCGGCTTCGCCGTGAAGTTCTACACCGAAGAGGGCAACTACGACCTCGTCGGCAACAACACCCCGGTGTTCTTCATCAAGGACCCGATCAAGTTCCCCGACTTCATCCACTCCCAGAAGCGGGACCCGTTCACGGGCCGTCAGGAGCCGGACAACGTCTGGGACTTCTGGGCGCACGCCCCCGAGGCGACGCACCAGGTGACCTGGCTGATGGGCGACCGCGGCATCCCCGCCTCGTACCGCCACATGAACGGTTACGGCTCGCACACCTACCAGTGGACCAACGAGGCGGGCGAGGCCTTCTTCGTGAAGTACCACTTCAAGACCAACCAGGGCGTACGCTCGCTCTCCTCCGAGCAGGCCGCCGAACTGGTCGGCAAGGACGCCAACTCGCACCAGACGGACCTGCTCCAGGCCATCGAGCGCGGCGTGAACCCGTCCTGGACGCTGTACGTGCAGGTCATGCCGGCGGCGGAGGCGGCCGACTACCGCTTCAACCCGTTCGACCTCACCAAGGTGTGGCCGCACGCCGACTACCCCCTGCAGCGCGTCGGCCGCCTGGTCCTCGACCGCAACCCGGACAACGTCTTCGCCGAGGTCGAGCAGGCCGCGTTCTCGCCGAACAACTTCGTCCCCGGCATCGGCCCGTCCCCGGACAAGATGCTCCAGGGCCGGCTGTTCGCCTACGCGGACGCCCACCGCTACCGCCTCGGCGTCAACCACACCCAGCTTCCGGTGAACGCCCCGAAGGCCACCGTGGCGGACAACTACGGCCGTGACGGCCTGATGGCGACCCGCAACGGCTCGCGCCACGACAAGAACTACGAGCCCAACTCCTACTCCGGGCCCGCCCAGAGCGACGCGGCGCTCTCCGCGCCGCTGGCCGTCCACGGCTGGACCGGCACCCACGAGGCGCCCGCGCACACCAAGGACGACGACTTCTTCCAGGCGGGCGAGCTGTACCGCCTGATGTCCGACGAGGAGAAGGGCCGGCTCGTGGCCAACATCGCGGGCGGCCTCTCCCAGGTCACGCGTGACGACGTGATCGAGAAGAACCTGGCCCACTTCCACGCCGCCGACCCCGAGTACGGCAAGCGTGTGGAGGAGGCGGTCCGCGCCCTGCGCGAGGACTGACCCAAGACCGCGCCCGGGACCGACGGGAGGTCGGCCCCGGGCGTGAGCCCGCTTCACGAGCCCGGATGAGGGGTGGTGCGTGAAGCGGGCTGAAGCGAGGACCGCGGCGGCGTGCGATGCCAGTGCGGTGGTGAAGGCTCCCGGACCCGTTCTGACCTGAAGAACGCGCTCCGTGCAGCCGATCGCCCCGCCGCGGTCCCCCCTTCCACCCCCAAGGCCCCGCCCGGCGGCGCGAACGTCCTGTCGCGCCAGCCTCGCACCGTCGGGCGGTACCAACTGCGCTATCAACTTCACAGACAGGGTGCACGGTCCGGTACGGTCCCGTGCCGCGCGCCCGAGATCAGGGTCCGGCCATCGCACAGCGGCCGGGCCCTGGTCCGCGTCCGGGCCCTGCTCGGCGTTCGGACCCTGCTCCGCCTCGGGGCCCTTGTCCGCGTTCCGGTTCAGCGCACCGTGCCGCCGGAGGCGAGGGCGGCGACCGTCCGCTCCAGACGGGCCTTGCGTGTACGGTCCGTCCTGGCCTTCAGCAGGCCGAGGACCACCTGGTACCGCTCCGTCCTGCCGAGGCCTTCGAAGGCCTTCCGCGCCTCCGGATTCTCGTTCAGGGCGGCCTCCAGGTCGGGCGGCACCTCCGCGTCGCGCTGCGAGGCGTACGCGGCCTCCCAGCGGCCGTCAGCCCGGGCCGCCGCGACCTCCGCGAGTCCCGGCTCACGCATACGGCCGGCGGCCGACAGCTCCGCGACCCGCTTGACGTTCACCTGCGACCAGGTGCTCCGCGGCCGGCGCGGGGTGATCTTCTGGAGGTAGCGGACGTCGTCCCGGGAGCGCCGCAGGCCGGTGATCCAACCGAAGCAGAGAGCCGCGTCGTTGACGTCGCCCGCGCTCGGCGAAGGCACCCCCGACCCCTTCTTCGCGAGCTCCACCCACAGGCCGGGCGCGGTCGCGTGGTTGTTCTCCAGCCATGCCTCGAGCTCCGGCAGGCCGGCGAAGGCGAGCAACGGCAGTCCGTCGAGCGTTTCCATCCGCCCACGCTAGCGCGGGAGATGCCGGAAGGGCCCGGTCCGCAGGTCGCGGACCGGGCCCTTCGGGCACGTGCGGCGGGATCAGACCTTCAGCGGCCTGATCGCGGTCGGGGCGTGGCCCGGCTCGGTGGCGATCTCCTCGAACTCGGTGACGTCACTGATGTCCGCGGTCTTGCTCATCGCGATGTTGGTGACGCGCTCCAGGATCGCTTCGACCACGACCGGGACCCGGTACTCGGCGGCGAGCTTCTTCGCCTCCTCGAATGCCGGCAGCAATTGGTCCGGCTCGGTGACACGGATCGCCTTGCAGCCGAGGCCCTCGACGACCTTGACGTGGTCGACGCCGTAGACGCCGATCTCCGGGGAGTTGATGTTCTCGAACTCCAGGTTGACCTGGAAGTTGATGTCCAGGCCGGCCTGCGCCTGACGGATCAGGCCCAGGTAGGAGTTGTTCACCAGGACGTGGACGTACGGGATGCGGTGCTGCGCGCCGACGGCCAGCTCCTCCAGCATGAACTGGAAGTCGTAGTCGCCGGACAGGGCGACGACGGAGGCCTCCGGGTCGGCCTTGGCGACACCGAGTGCGGCGGGGATCGTCCAGCCGAGCGGGCCGGCCTGACCGCAGTTGATCCAGTGGCGCGGCCGGTAGACGTGCAGCATCTGGGCGCCCGCGATCTGCGAGAGACCGATGGTGGTGACGTACCGCGTCTCGGGGCCGAACGCGCGGTTCATCTCCTCGTACACGCGCTGCGGCTTGAGCGGCACGTTGTCGAAGTGCGTACGCCGCTGGAGCGTCGCCTTGCGCTCGTTGGTGGCGTCGACCCACGCCCGGCGGTCGGGCAGCCGGCCGGCGGCCTCGAGCTCCTTCGCGACCTCGACGAAGAGCTCCAGGGCGGCCTTCGCGTCGGAGGCGATGCCGTAGTCGGGGGCGAAGATCTTGCCGATCTGGGTGGGCTCGATGTCGACGTGGACGAACTTACGGCCCTTGGTGTAGACGTCGAGCTTGTAGCCGGTGTGGCGGTTGGCCCAGCGGTTGCCGATGCCGAGGACGAAGTCGGACTCGAGGAAGTTCGCGTTGCCGTAGCGGTGCGACGTCTGGAGACCGACCATGCCGGCGTTCAGCTCGTGGTCGTCCGGGATGGTGCCCCAGCCCATCAGGGTGGGGATGACGGGCGTGCCGGTGATCTCCGCGAACTCGACGAGCAGCTCGGAGGCGTCGGCGTTGATGATGCCGCCGCCGGCGACGATCAGCGGACGCTCGGACTCCAGCAGGAAGCCGATGGCCTTCTCGATCTGGGCCCGGGTCGCCGCCGGCTTGTGGACCGCCAGCGGCTCGTACGTCTCCGGGTCGAAGTCGATCTCGGTGAGCTGGACGTCGATCGGCAGGTCGATCAGGACCGGGCCGGGACGGCCGGAGCGCATCAGGTGGAAGGCCTGCTGGAACACTCCGGGGACCTGCCCGGCCTCCAGCACGGTCGTGGCGGCCTTGGTGACCGGCGCCGCGATCGAGGCGATGTCGACGGCCTGGAAGTCCTCCTTGTGGATCACGGAGGTGGGCGCCTGGCCGGTGATGCACAGGATCGGGACGGAGTCGCCGATCGCCGAGTACAGGCCGGTGATCATGTCCGTGCCGGCGGGGCCGGAGGTGCCGATGCAGACGCCGATGTTGCCCGGGGCGGTCCGGGTGTAGCCCTCGGCCATGTGGGACGCGCCCTCGACATGGCGGGCCAGCGTGTGCTCGATGCCGCCGCCTGCCTGGAGGGCCTTGTAGAAGGGGTTGATCGCTGCGCCCGGCACGCCGAACGCGTGGGTGACGCCTTCACGCTTGAGGATCTCAACTGCCGCGCGGGCGGCGGTCATTCGAGGCATGGGGTGCTCCTGCTTCGGCCTGTCGGATCTGGTCGGAACGGTCGGAACAGGGCTCTGTCGCGCCACCTGAGAGCAGCTATTCCGCATAGTGGAAGTTCAGTTTTGCTATACGGAAGCAATGTAGGGGCGCACTCCGGGCCACGTCAAGGGACGTCCATCACGACGGCCGCGGGCCCGCGGAGTCGGCGAAGTACCTCGCCAACGCGGCGCGGTTGATGGACGATGGGGGCAGCCGAGGAGAGGAAGAGGGGCCGCGATGACCGAGAGCGTGCCGGTGCGCTGCCCGGTCTGCCGACGCGACCACCTCTTCGCGGCACCCGTCTACCCGTGCCCGTGCGGTGCCCCGCTCGCGGCGCCCCTGCTGCGCGCGGCCCGGCCGGAACCCATCACGCACCGCACCTGGACCGACGACTGGGTGACGGTCCGCTGCCCCGAGTGCGACCGCCAGGACCAGTGGCCCCAGCCCGAGCTGGGCTGCCCCTGCGGCACGGTCCTTCGGGTCCCGGTCCGGCCCGTCGGCACACGCTCGCCGTCCGCCCCCGTCGAGGGGCCGAGCCGTCTCCGGCGCCCCTGGCACATACCGCTGCCGCGCACGGCCGTCGCCGCCCGGCCCTCCTTCCGGCCGGTGACGATCCGCACCGCGCGCGACGCGGTCACCGCCGCGGCCCTCTACCTCAGATGGCTGGGCTTCCGCGACGTGATCCAGCCCGAGGTCCGGCCCGTGTCCGGCATCGACCTCAGGGGCCCCGGCATCGTCGCCCAGGTCGACCCCACGACCAGACCGGCGAACCTGCGCGCCGTCGAATGCCTGTGGCTGAACGGCCTCAACTCGTCCTCCGCGAGCGTCTTCTTCTCCCTCGCGGGCTACGCGGACGACGCCCGCGCCCGCGCGGACCAGCTCGGCGTCCCGCTCTTCGTCATGGACCTCACCGGCTGCCCCCAGCCGATCAACGCCCCCGCGGACGAGCTGGTCTCCACCGGCGTGTGACGCACCGCGCCGGCGATGCCGGCGCCTTCCCCCGCTTCTCCCCCGGCCTCTCCCCCTTGCCTCCCCGCTTCTCCCCCGTTCCCCGCCGGTCCGGTCAGCGACCGGGGCGGCTCACCGCGGGTGCGACGGCGTGACGACGTTGATGTTGAACATGTGGCCCCCCACGCCGGCGGCGATGCCCATGAAGAGCAGCGCGAAGTGCTCCTGCCCCCGCGCCGTGGTGATGCCGCCGATGTCCATCAGGGAGGAGTACGGCCACCCGAGGTCACCGAGGAGCCGGCCGGTGAGCTGCTTGGCCGCGGTGCTCTCACCGGACAGGAAGACGGTGCTCGGGCCGTCCAGGCCGCCGGGGTCCACCATCACGGTGGAGTCCATGGTGCACAGCGTCTTGACCACCGCCGTCCCGGGGAAGGCCGCCTGGATCTGCTCACCGAGACTGCTGTTGGGGTGGGAGAGTTCCGTGTAGTCGTCGGAGAGTCCGACCCCGACGTCGATCAGCGTCTTTCCGGTCAGGGCGGGCGCTCCGATCCCGGCGAGCAGGTCCAGGGACACGGTCCCCGGCGTCGCGTTGACCACCACCTCCGCGTGGGTGACCGCCTCGTCGAGACCCACGACGGTGAGCCCGGTTTCCTTCCTGTCCTGCGGCCGACGCGACCCGAGGACCACCTCGTGTCCCGCGCCGGACCAGCCTCCCGCCAGTGCTCGGGCAACGTTTCCTGTGCCAAGGATTCCGATTCGCATGGTGCGACGCTAACGGCGCCGCCGACCCGGCCGGATCGGGCGGAGGGCCCGGACGGGACGGTCCTCACGACGTAGGACCACCACCGTGTCCGGGCCGGACCCGTGCGACCGACCCGGCCCGGATCCGGTGCGGCCGACCCGGCCGGGTCCGATGCTCAGCCCTCTCAGCCGTCCCCGAAGCGGCGCCGCAGTTCCACCTTGCGGACCTTGCCGCTCACCGTCATCGGGAAGTCCGCGAGGACCTCCAGGCGGCGCGGGATCTTGTAGTGGGCCAGCTGCTCGCGGCAGAACTCGGTGATCTCCTCCAGCGTCGGGGCGTCCGCCGGGTCGCGCGGGATCACACAGGCGAGGATCTCCTCGCCGTACCGCTCGTCCGGCACGCCGACCACCTGCACGTCCGCGATCTTCGGGTGCGCGTACAGGAACTCCTCGATCTCCCGGGGATACACGTTCTCGCCGCCCCTGATGATCATGTCCTTGATGCGGCCGACGATCTGGACGTAGCCGTCCTCGCGCATGACGGCGAGGTCGCCGGTGTGCATCCAGCGGCCTGCGTCGACCGACTCCGCGGTCTTCTCCGGCTCGTCCCAGTAGCCGAGCATCACGCTGTAGCCGCGGGTGCACAGCTCACCCGCCTCGCCGCGCGGCAGGGTCACGCCGCTGACCGGATCGACGATCTTCACCTCGATGTGCGGCATGACGCGGCCGACGGTGCCCGTGCGGCGTTCCAGGTCGTCGTCGCGCCGGGTCTGCGTGGAGACGGGCGACGTCTCCGTCATGCCGTAACAGATCGACACCTCGGCCATGTTCATCTCGGCGACGACCCGTTTCATCACCTCCACCGGACACGGCGAGCCCGCCATGATGCCGGTGCGCAGGGTCGACAGGTCGTAGGAGGCGAAGCCGGGCAGGTTCAGCTCGGCGATGAACATCGTCGGCACGCCGTACAGCGAGGTGCAGCGCTCCTGCTGCACGGCGCGCAGGGTGGCCGCCGGGTCGAAGGACGGTGCCGGGATCACCATGCAGGCGCCGTGGGAGGTGGCGGCCAGGTTCCCCATGACCATGCCGAAGCAGTGGTAGAAGGGCACGGGGATGCAGACCCGGTCCTGCTCGGTGTAGGCGATCATCTCGCCGACGAAGTAACCGTTGTTGAGGATGTTGTGGTGGGAGAGGGTGGCGCCCTTCGGGAAGCCGGTCGTGCCGGACGTGTACTGGATGTTGACCGGGTCGTCGCACGACAACTGCGCCTGGGTGTCCCGGAGTTGTTCGTCCGTGACGCCGGTGGCCGCCTCCAGCAGCACGTCCCACGAACTGTCGGCGATGTAGTGGACGGCGCGCAGCTGCGGGCACTTGGGGCGCACCGCGTCCACCATGGCGCGGTAGTCGCTGGTCTTGTGCGTCTGCGAGGCGACCAGCAGCGACACCCCGGCCTGGTTCAGCACGTACTCGAGCTCGTGCGCGCGGTACGCCGGGTTGATGTTCACCATGATTGCGCCGATGCGTGCGGTGGCGTACTGGACCAGCACCCACTCCGCGCAGTTGACCGCCCAGATCCCGACCCGGTCGCCCTTGCCGACCCCAGAGCCGAGGAGCCCGCGCGCCAGTAGGTCGACGGCGGCGTCGAGTTCGGCGTAGGTCCAGCGGGCGCCGGCCGCCACGTCGACCAGCGCCTCCCTGCCGGGGTGCGCGGCGGCGGTGCGCGCCAGGTTGCCGCCGATCGTCTCGCCGAGCAGCGGGGTACCGCTGACGCCGTGTGCGTACGAGAGTGTCATCGCAGGTTGCCTTCTGTGTACTCGGCGGCGGAGCCCTGGGCCGTGCGCTCCCTCAGTTCGATCCGGCGGATCTTCCCGGACACGGTCTTCGGCAGTTCGGCGAACTCCAGCCTGCGGATGCGCTTGTACGGGGCGAGCACGGCGCGCGAGTGCTCGAAGATCAGCTTCGCCGTGCCGGGCCCGGGCTCCCAGCCCTCCGCGAGGACGACGTACGCCTTCGGGACGGCGAGGCGCACCGGGTCGGGGGCGGGCACCACCGCGGCCTCCGCCACCGCCTCGTGCTCCAGCAGCGCGCTCTCCAGCTCGAAGGGGCTGATCTTGTAGTCGGAGGCCTTGAAGACGTCGTCCGACCGGCCCACGTAGGTGATGTAGCCGTCGGCGTCGCGGGAGCCGATGTCGCCCGTACGGTAGTGGCCGCCGGCCATCACCTCCGCGGTGCGTTCCTCGTCGCCGTGGTACCCGGTCATCAGGCCCACCGGCCGTGCGGACAGGTCCAGTGCGATCTCGCCCTCCGCGGCGCCCGGTTCACCGGTGACCGGGTCGAGGAGCTCGACCTTGTAGCCGGGGCTGGGCCGGCCCATCGAGCCCGCCTTGAGGAGCTGGCCGGGGCTGTTGGAGACCTGCACGGCCGTCTCGGTCTGGCCGAAGCCGTCCCGGATGGTCACGCCCCACTCGCGCCGCACCGTCTCGATGACCTCGGGGTTGAGCGGCTCACCCGCGGCGACGACCTCCCGCGGCGGCTTCCGCAGCCGGCTGAGGTCGGCCTGGATGAGCATCCGCCAGACCGTCGGAGGAGCACAGAAGCTGGTGATCCCCTCGCGGTCCATCTCGGCCATCAGCCGGCCCGGGTCGAAGCGTGTGTAGTTGTGGATGAAGACCGTCGCCTCCGCGTTCCACGGCGCGAACAGGTTCGACCAGGCGTGCTTGGCCCACCCGGGCGAGGAGATGTTCAGGTGCACGTCGCCGGGCTCGAGGCCGATCCAGTACATGGTCGCCAGGTGCCCGACCGGGTACGACACATGGGTGTGCTCGACGAGCTTCGGCCGGGCGGTGGTGCCGGAGGTGAAGTACAGCATCAGCGTCTCGTCCGCGCGGGTGGGACCGTCGGGCACGAACTCCCGCGGGCTCTCGTGCACGCCGCTGTAGGGCAGCCAGCCGGGGCGCTCGCCACCGACCACGATCCGGCTGTAGTCGCCGGGGACGTCGTCGAACTTGCCGGTGTCCTCCGGGCGCACCACGACGTGCCGCACCCGGCCGCGTTCGATCCGGTCGCGCAGGTCGGCCGGGCCGAGCAGCGGCGTCGCCGGGATCATCACGGCGCGCAGCTTCATCGCGGCGAGCGCGGTCTCCCACAGCTCGACCTGGTTGCCGAGCATGACGAGGATCCGGTCACCGGCCCGCACCCCCTGGGCGCGCATCCAGTTCGCCGCCCGGTCGGACCGGGCCGACATCTCGGCGAACGAGACCCGGCTGTTCGTCCCGTCCTCCTCGACGATCCGCAGAGCCGGCCTGTCGTTGCCCTCCGCGATGACGTCGAACCAGTCCAGCGCCCAGTTGAAGTGCTCGAGGCGGGGCCACTCGAAGCCCTCGTACGCGCGTACGTAGTCCTCCCGGTGCTCCAGCAGGAAGTCCCGTGCGGCACGGAACCTCTCCGTCGCGCTGCCAGACGTCATGTGTCCTCCTCGTTGCGGGACCGGCCGTCCACATCGTGTAATCGGTGACCCAAGTCTCACTACCCCCGTACGGGGGTGTCGTCCCCGGGGTCGGGGCACCGGAGGGAGGAAGCGCGCGTGACAGGAACCGGCGAAGCGGCCGAGATGCGGGCGGCGCTGCTCCGGCTGCGACGGACGACGGGGCTACCCGTCGCGTTCGGCGGCCTGCTCACCGACGGCCGGCAGCAGCAGCTGCGCATCGCCGAGCTGAACGGCGCCGCGACCGGCGCGCTGCGCGGGCTCGCCATCTGCGCGGGCAACGGCCTCGGCGGCAAGTCGATGGCCCTGGCCAGGCCGTGCGCGGTGACCGACTACCCGGCGGCGCGGCACATCAGCCACGAGTACGACGCTGCGGTGGCCTCAGAAGGGCTGCGGTCGGTCGTCGCCGTCCCCGTCGTGGTGCGCCGCCGCGTACGGGGCCTGCTGTACGGGGCGCTGCGCCGGCCGCTCGTGCTCGGCGACCGCGTCCTCGACGCGGCGGTGGCCGCGGCACGCGACGTGGAACAGGCCCTGGTCGTCCGCGACGAGATGCGGCAGCTGCTCGCGATGACGGGCCCGCCGGCCACGGGCGACGCCGTGGGTCGGCGCGACTGGGAGACCGTCCGCGAGGTCCACGGCGAACTCCGCGCCCTGGCGCCGCGCATCACGGACCGGGCCCTGCGCGAGGAACTCCTCGCCGCCTGCGCCCGGCTGGCCCCGGGCCCGAGCACGCCGGCGCCGACGAACGGCGGGGTCTCGCTGACGCCCCGGGAACTGGACGTGCTCGGCTGCGTGGCCTCCGGCGCGACGAACGCGACGGCGGCGGAACGCCTGGGCCTGCGGCCGGAGACGGTGAAGGCGTACCTGCGGTCGGCGATGCGGAAGCTGGGGGCGCGGACGCGTCTTGAGGCGGTGGTGGCCGCGCGAAGGGCCGGCCTCCTGCCGTGACGGCCGACCCGTCCGCCCCTACGGCCCGGCGGCCCTTGGGGCCCACTTCCCGGCCCCGGGGGGACAGACCCCGGCCCCGCTACCGCGCTCCGCGCGGTGTTTCGGGGCTCCTGCCCCTACGCCTGGCGGCGTGCGGCACCACCAGCCCCGCGCCTCAAACGCCGGCGAGGCTGGAGTGTCCAGCCGCCTGGGGCACCCCCCACGACCGCCCGGCCGTAGGGGGAGATCGAGCGCACCGCGCGGAGCACGGCACGGGGTCCGGGGCTTGCCCCGGTTTCGGGAAGGGCGTAGGGGAACAGCCCGCCGTCAGGCGGACCCGGCGCCCGCAGGGCGGTACAGGGTCCGCGGCGGACCCGGCGCCCGCGCTCCGCGCGGTGTCTCGGGACTCCTCGCCTCCGCCTGGCGGCATGGGGGACCCCCACCGGACCCCGCGCCTCGAACGCCGGCGAGGCCGCACTATCCAACCCGCCCGGCCGTAGCGGCAGCTCGAGCGCACCGCGCGGAGCGCGGCGCGGGGTCCGGGGCTTGCCCCGGTTTCGGGAAGGGGCGGGTAGGGGAACAGCCCGCCGTCAGGCGTCACGCCGCCCGCACCTGCCCGAACCGCACCTCGTGCGCCTGCCCCACCCGCATCGCCCGCAGCATCCGCTCCGCCTCACCCGCCAGTTCCTCGCGCTGCGCCTTCGTCGGCGTGTCGAACGGCTGGAGCGTCACCGTCGCCGTGTCACCGGTCTCCTCCAGTCGCCAGATCCCGGCGAGGAAGCCGTCGAGGAGGAAGGTGCAGTACGCCTGGTTGCCCCGCCAGGTGAGCGCCTTGTGCTGCGGGGGCACGACCCGGCTCCGGTCCGCGTGCGAGAGCAGCAGGTTGTCGAACTCGGGCAGCAGACGGGCCGGCGCCGGGGTGTCGGCGTCGGGCCGGGACGCGTCGGGGAGGTCGAAGAGTTCCACACCTCGCTCGTCCTGGAACACGTCGAGACCGGGCCGCAGCCGTTCGAAGACCTCGCGCGTACGCGTCAGCCCGGACCAGGTCTGGAAGTCCTTGACGGAGGCGGGACCGAAGGCGGCGAGGTAGCGCCGGACGGCGTCCTCCGCGTCCGGCTCGGGCTCCGACGGCCTGCCGAACCACCGCTCGGCGGTGGTGAGCCGCACCTGGCCGCTCCTGCCCCACAGTCCCCGCGGGGTGACCTGCACCAGCGGGAGCGAGCACCGGGCGGCCACCGACAGCGCGAACGGATCGGCGTCCGGCCAGTGCGCGAGCAGCGCTTCCCGCAGTTCCTTCATCGTCCGCGGCTCCTCCTCGACGAGTTCGCGCGCGAGGCCGGCGAGCCGCTGGAGGTCGACGCCGGTCAGCCCGGCGCGGAACTGTGCCAGCTCGCGGTCCCTGGCCGGCTGGACGAGGGGCCGCAGCCGCAGGCAGTCGTCGGCGGTGTGCGTGTGGATGGTGGACCGCATGGTCACCAGCCGCGCCACCTCGCGGGATTCCATCAGCGTGGAGAGCTCCCGCGGGTCGAACGCCTCCAGCCGGGCGTCGAGCGCGTAGTAGGGCGGCTTCACGTTCTGCGCCTGGAGCCCGACGAGGTGCGCGACGGCCGCCGCGACGGGCATCTCGGCCCGCGGAGCGCGCCGCAGCAGGAGCTGCCGGGCGAGGGTGGCGCGGTTGAGTGCGCGGGTGCCGAGAACGGGGTGGGTCGCGGTTTTCGAAGCCATGCCCGCACGCTACCGAGGCTTGCGGACAGCTGCTGTCCTCAACGGCGAAAGGTGCCGGATGGGACCATGATGGATACGTGATCGGCGGCAGACCGGGCAGGTGGCAGTCATGGGTGACGCGACGGAGCGGGACGCGGACGGGCAGGCGCTGCTCGACGGGATGACCGTGGACGCGAGCCAGCCTGAGCGCCCGGTCCTCCTGGACGAGGACGGCCTCCCGATCAAGACCTGGCAGCAGAACTACCCGTACGACCGCAAGATCCGCAGACGCGATTACGAGCGGCAGAAGCGTGTGCTGCAGATCGAGATGCTGAAGCTCCAGCGCTGGGTCAAGGACTCCGGTCAGCGGCTCATCGTGATCTGCGAGGGACGCGACGCGGCGGGGAAGGGCGGCACGATCCAGCGGTTCACGGAGCGGCTGAATCCTCGCGGCGCGCGCGTGGTGGCACTGGAGAAGCCGACGGAACGAGAAGCGACGCAGTGGTACTTCCAGCGTTACGTGGCCCATCTGCCGTCCGCGGGCGAGATCGTGTTCTTCGACCGCTCCTGGTACAACCGGGCCGGTGTGGAACGGGTCATGGGGTTCTGCACCAAGGCGCAGTACGACCTGTTCCTGCACCAGTGCCCGCAGTTCGAGCAGATGATGGTCGAGGACGGGGTCATCCTGGTCAAGTTCTGGTTCTCGGTCTCGCGTGCGGAGCAGCGCACCCGCTTCGCGATCCGTCAGGTGGATCCGGTGCGCCAGTGGAAACTGTCGCCCACGGACCTGGCGTCGCTGGACCTGTGGGACGACTACACGACCGCCAAGGTCAACATGTTCCGTGCCACCGACACCGAGCACGCGCCATGGACGGTGGTCAAGAGCAACGACAAGCGCCGTGGCCGCCTGGAGGCGATGCGCAGCCTGCTGTGGCGCGTGGACTACGACCGCAAGGACCCGGCGGCCATCGGACGGCCCGACCCGCTGATCGTCGGAGCGGCCGACACGCTGCTGGAGCCGGGTGAGGAGAGCTCGTCCCTGTCGCCGACCCCGCTCGCCGGGCGCATGGAGGGGCCGGGCGAGCACCCGTCCGGCGGGGGCGGCTCCAGAGGCGGCGTGGAAGGCTGAACGCTTCGCGTACGGGGCACGGGCGAAGCTCCCGGCGGGATGCCGGACACGGGTGCCCCCGGCCAAGGACGCGGGCCCGCGCCGCACCCGCTACGCCGACCGCGTTCACGCCTGGGCGATCAGACGGTCCACCGCCGCCGTGCCCGAGGTGTAGCCCGCGGAGAGCGCGGACACAGCGGCGGCCGCCGCACCGGGTCCGGCGGCCGGAGCGGGCGCCTGGCCCCGGGTGGCCGTCGGCTGCTGGGCGGACGGGGTCCGGGTGAGGGCGAGCGGCGGCAGCGGCTGAGGTCCGGGACCGGCCGGGGCGGGCACCTGCGCCAGCATGGGTGCGGCGGCCCGCTCCTCGGCCGGCATCGGGACCAGGGCGGACTGCTGGGCCTGACCGTGGGTCAGCAGGTGCGCGGCGAGCGGCTGCTGGGCCTGCGCCGGTTGTGCCGGTGCGTCGGCCCGGGGCAGCGGCTCGGACCGCGCCGGTATCCGCGCGAGCATCGGCTGCGGCGGCTCCGGCGCGGGCGGCGGTGCGGGCGCGGCCCTGATGTGCTCGCCGTACAGCACCAGTTCCATCGCGGAGACCAGCCGCGCCACGTCCGGCTCGGGACGCACCACCAGCCGGACGAACCGGCTGGAGCTGCCGATCTTGTTGCTGCATTCCCGCACCAGGACGCCGTGCTCCGCGAGCAGCCGGTCGCGCAGGATCACGCCGTCGGCGCCTTCCGGGAGCCTCACGTACACGAAGTTGCCCTGGGAGGGATAGACCGTGAGACCGGGCAGCCGGGAGAGCCGCCAGACCATGTCCTGCCGGTCGCGGCCCACCTGCGCGAGGCTCTCCGCGTACTCCTGGCGGTGCTGCCCCAGCATGAACACCACGGTCTCCGCGAAGGAGTTGATGTTCCACTTCGGCAGTGCGGCGCGGACCTTCCCGGCAAGGCCCGGGTTGGCGACGAGATAGCCGAAACGCACCCCGTGGAGGCCGAAGTTCTTGCCGAGGCTGCGCAGCACGATGACGTTCGTCCGCAGCACGGCCTCGGCCGCGACGCTGGTCTCCTGCCCGGCGTCGGCGAATTCGAGGAACGACTCGTCGACGACGACCAGGTCCAGGTCCTGGAGCTGGTCGAGGAGGGACAGCACCTGCGGTTTGGGGAGCAGGCCGCCGTCGGGGTTGTTGGGGTTGCAGATCACGGCGACGCGGGAGCCTCTGCTCCGTACGAACTGCACGAAGGAGGCCGGGTCGAGGGCGAAGCCGCGCGCCTCGGGCAGCAGCAGCATGTCCACCCGCTTGCCGGTCTCCATCGGCTGGTCCGTCCAGCGGCCGAAGGTGGGGACGGGGACCGCCAGCGACTCACGGACGAGGAGATGGTCGATCCAGGTGATGAGTTCGGTGGAGCCGTTGCCCATGGCGACGGTCTGGGGATTGAGGCCGAGCAGTCGGCAGAGCTCCGCGGTGATCGTCTCGGTGCCGCTCGGGTAGTAGGTGAGTATCTCCCTGAGCCTGCTGCCGAGTTCGTCGAACATGGCGGGGGTCGGGAAGTACGGGTTGCAGGGGATGCAGAAGTCCACGATCTCGCCGGCCGCGCCGCCGCCCGCCCGGTTCAGCGTGAAGTAGGACGGGCTGTGCGCGGTGGACGCGCGGAAGAGCGCGGTGACATTGCTGCCGTTGCTGCCGGCCAAGACGTGCCTCCCTGCCTTTTGGCGGCCCGTGCGGATCCACACGGGCCGCCAGAAGGTACGGGCGGAGGTCACGCGCCGTTCAACGGCCCCGTGGCGCCGGCGGTGGTTCGACGGCCGGTGTTCGCCCGTCGCCGGCGGCGGCTCCCTGGGCCCGTTCCCCCGTCACGACGAGGACGTGCGTCGCGTCAGAGCACGTGGTCGTAGCGGGCTCCGTCGTTCACCAGGACCTTGGTGGGGGTGCGGCCCGCGAAGGGCGCCGTCCGGCTTCCGGTACCGGCGTAGAAGTAGGCGGTGCCGTTCGGTCCGTAGGCGTACAGGTCGGGCTTGCCGTCACGGTTGCCGTCGCCGATGCCGACGAGCTCCGAGTAGGCGTTCCAGCCGCCGCCGATGCGGGTGCGCGCGGTGAAGGTTCCGTCGCCCTTGCCGAGGTAGAGCCACAGGACACCGTCCTTGTCGCGGGCGACGAGGTCTCCGCCGGGGCCGCCCGCGATGTTGCCGACGGCAGTGATCCGGTTGTAGATCTGCCAGCCCCCGCCGATCTTCTTGCGCGTCTTGAACAGGGACTTGTAGATGCCGGTCCCCTCGTAGAACCACAGCGTGCCGGACCTGTCGGCGGCGACCAGGTCGGCGTCGTGGTCCCCGGTGAGGTCGCTGCCCGCGAGCTTGTCGTACACCTGCCAGCCCCCGCCTACCTGCTGCCGCCGGGAGAACGGCACCGTCGGGCTGTTGAGGCCCGGGTAGAGCCAGAGCACACCGGACGTGTCCCGGGCGACGATGCCGGGAGCCTCGTCCCAGCTGCCGGCCGTGCCGATGTTCTCGAGGGTGTTGTACACACCCCAGCCCGCACCGACCTCGCTCCGCGCCCCGTCCGGGAGGGCGAGCCGGTTCCCGGCCTTGTCGAAGACGGTGTCCGTCCGCCACAGCCGGCCGGAGGTGTCCCGGGAGAGGAGGTCCGGCGAACCGTTGTAGTTGAAGTCGTGCGGCTTGGTCTGGCGGTAGACCTCCGTCCCGCCCGTCTGCCGCAGCTCGGGACCGATCCCGTTCTGCGGGACGACGCGGATCGACCAGTCGTACGGTCCGTTGTAGGCGGACCGCCCGGTCGAGGTCGTGTCGTCGAGGATGCCCTGCCAGGGGATGCCGAAGGTGTGCGCGTCCAGTACGTACGGGGAGTCCGGGTTCAGCTTCACCTCACGGGTGAAGCTCTGCCGGGTCGCCCGGTGGGTGAGCGTGACGGTCACGTCGGCGTTGAGCCGGGAGAGCCGCCACTTCAGCAGGTACTCCTGGCTCCTGTCGAAGTTCAGGACCGGCAGCTCACTGCCGAGGTAGGCGATCGCCGTCGGCCGGTACGAACTGGCGACCTGCGTGACGACGGGAACCCCGTGCTGGCCCGTGGAGATCCGGAAGAGTCCCTCGCCGTCCTCGACCCGGCCGCCGCCGACCAGCAGACTGCCGTCCGCCGCGGGCTGCGGGGGCGCGTAGGTGTAGGCGACGAGGTCGACGGTGTCGTCGCCCGTCAGGGACGTGGCCCGCACGGTCTGGTGGAGGCTCGGGGCGCTGTCGGTGAGGGCGGACCGGGTGGCGTACACCAGCCGGCTGCCCGTGAGGCCGATGTACAGCTCCTCCGCCCTGCCCAGGGGGAACCGCCGCTCGGCTCGGGTCCCGCGGTCGACGGAGACGACGGTCCAGCCGTCGCTGTCGTGCTCGGACCAGACCACGTGCGAGTCCGAGAACGCCAGCGTGTGGACGAGGTAGCCGGATTCGCCGGACGCGTACGACTCGACCGCCTTCCCGGCGGCCAGGTCGATCACGGCCCGGCCGCCGGTCCGCGCACCGGCCGGCCCCTGCCCGTAGCCGACGAACGCCTCGCCGTCCCGGACGGGCGCCGAGGTGAAGAAGTCGCCCGCGTCGGCGGGGAGTCCGGTCACCTTCCGGCCGGCGAGTTCCCCGGCCTCCTTCGAGACGAGGTGCAACTGCTTCGTCCCGTCCTCCGCGGTCACCTGGGCGAGGACGCTCGTCGGGCTCACGGCCGCCACGTACGTCGCGGAGATCGAGCCGAGGTCCATGGAGACGCCCGGGGACGCCGGATCGGCCATGTTCCTGAGCGTGACGGACCGGAAGTACGCGGGCGCGTTCGCGTCGCCGAGGACGAGTACGTCGGTGCCCGTGGCGGCCACGGCGCCGCCGGCCGGCGGGGTGACCACGGTCGGCGCGCCGCCCGCGTACGGGGTCCAGCGCAGCTCCCGCGACTCGTCGGTGGAGCGCGTGAGGAAGCCCGTGGCACCGGCGCCCGCGATCTTGGCGTTCGACGGGAAAGGGACCGGGTCGGCCGCCACGGCGGCCGGGGCCACGGCAGCGGGGCCCGCGGCGGGCACGGCCAGGGCGGCGGGGCCGGCCGTGAGCGTCCCGGCGGTGACGGCGAGGACGGCGGTCACGGCGGCGGCGTGACGGCGTCCTGAAGAACGCTTCTGCAAGGTGAACCCCCAGGAAGACCGGGCACGGCGGTGCCACGCCCGGTCAGACTTTTGATCAGCCGAAGTGGTTGTACGAGCCGCCCTTGAAGTCGGTGGTGGCCTTGCGCCCCGCGAAGGGCGTGGCCCGCAGGCCCGTGCCGGGGAAGTGGTAGACCGTCCTGGTGGCCGGTTCATGGGCCAGCAGGTCGTTCTTCCCGTCGTTGTCGTAGTCCCCGGATCCGATCAGCTCGCCGTAGCGGCCCCAGCCGGCGGTCACCCGGGTGCGGCCGGTGAAGGTTCCGTCGCCCTTGCCGAGGTAGAGCCACAGGACACCGTCCTTGTCGCGGGCGACGAGGTCCCCGGCTCCCGCTCCGGCGATGTTGCCGGTGGCGGTCAGCTGGTTGTAGACGCCCCAGCCGGAGCCGATCCTCTTGCGGGCGGCGAAGGGCGCCGACACGTTGCCCGTGGCCCTGTAGAGGTAGAGGACGCCGGACCTGTCGGCGGCGAGGAGGTCGGGGCGCCCGTCGCCGGTGAAGTCGCTGCCGCCGGTCAGCTTGTCGTAGATCTGCCAGCCACCGCCGACCTTGACGCGTCCGGCGAAGCCGCCGACTCCGTTGCCCTGGTAGAGCCACAGGACGCCGGACGCGTCGCGGGCGACGATGTCGGCGTGGGTGGAGCCGGCGATGTCGCCGGCGGCCTCGATCCGGTTGTAGATCTGCCAGCCGCCGCCGATCTTTCCGGCGTCGGGCGTCGACAGGACACCGGAGGCGTCCCGGGCCAGCAGGTCCGGGGAGCCGTTGTCGTCGAAGTCGTGCTGCTTCGGCGCCCGGGTGACGGTGAAGGTGCCCGACCGCTTGATCGCCGGGCCGAATCCCGCGCCCGACTCCGCCGTGGTCTCCCAGGTGTACGCGCCGTTGTAGGCGGCGACGGTCGCCTTCGGATCGGCGGGGTTCGCTGCGTCGAGCTGCCCGTACCAGTCCAGCCCCATCCAGAAACCGTGGGGGTAGTACCCCTCGTCCCCGGCCTCGAAGAAGCCGTCCTGCGTGTAACGGAAGGTCTTGCCGGTCCGGACGTGGCGGATCGTCTCGGTGAACTTCACGCCCTGGTGGTTGAAGTACTGGGTGAAGGGCACCCTGCGGGTCTTGTCGAAGTCGACGGCCGTCGGCGGCAGTTGCGATTCGTGCACCTCCGCGAGTCCGGCGGGGTAGCCGCTGGCCGCGATGAAGTCCGCGGTCGGCGTGCCGTCCTGGCCGAGCGATACGCGGAAGACGCCGTCGCCCGTGCCGAGTTTCCCTCCGCTGACCAGCAGGTCGCCATCGGTGGTGGCGACGACGTCCTTGACGTGGTCGAGCAGTGTGGCCGTGGCACCGGTCTTCAGGTTGCGGAAGTTCAGCGCGTGATCCGGCGACGGGGCGAGAGTGTCGGCGCCGTACGAGGTGGCGTGGACGAGCCAGTCGCCGAGGAACTCCACCTGCGGGCGCGAGGTGGCGACGGGGAAGGTCTCCTTCTCGTCGCTGCCGAGGGTGTGCACGACCAGGTACGCCTTGCGGGACGTCGGGTCGGTCTCGGTCCAGGCGCTCCGGGTCGCGGAGAGGGCCACCTCGAACGTCCACCTGTCGGCCAGCGGTGCCGCGCGGTCCTCCGTGACCGTGGCGGTGGCGAGGTCGATCACGGCACGGTGCAGGACCCCGTCGGCCAGGTACTGCAGAAGGCCGTGCACGGCGTTGCCGTGCTTCACCTGCATGTCCGTGGCGCCGGCCGGGAGACCGGTGACCTCGCGGGAGCCCTCGGCCCTGGTGTGCATCCGCAGCGTGCTCGAGCCGCCGGACCGCAGCTCGGTGAAGGCCGCCCCGCCCGCGAGGCCCACGCACTGACCGTTCTTGGCAACGGTGAAGGCGGTGTCCGTCGCCAGGTTGCGCACGGTGGCGTCCGAGGTGCCGCACTCCAGGACCGTGTCCCCGGCGAGGTGGTTCTCCGCCATATGGCTCCCGAGCGTGGTGCGCACCCCGTCCTCGTACCGGATCCAGACCCGGGAGTCGCGACGGTAGTCGTTCGTGCTGATGAAGCCGGCCGCGCCCCCGGTCACGATCGTGGAGTGCGTCGGCACCTCGACGATGCCGTCCTCGGTGCTCGCCGCCGGTGAAGGCGCGGCGGTGGCGGCGGGGACGGTCAGGGAGCCCGCGCCGAGGGTGACGGCGAGGACGGTGGCGGCACAGCCGGCGATGCGGCGTCGATGCGTGCGTACGGAATACAAGGGGTCCTCCTGGAGCGGGCCGGGTGGTGCGCACGCCGGTGCGCGCCACCCGGTTGACTCCCGGTCGGGCCAAGTGGTTGTACTCGTCGCCCGAACTGACACCCGGCTCAGGTCATCGGCCGCATGCTGCCCGCTGCGCCGCTCCCCGGCGTGAGCCCGGCGGTTGCCGCCCGTGCAGCAGCAGATAGAACCGCTCGATCGACTCACCGGGGCCGTGCTCGAACCGCTTGACGACCTTGCCGAGCGGATTCCACACCCGCCCGTCCGGCATCCGCACCCCGACCGGCTGACCGAACATCTCCCGTTGTCCGGCGTCGAGGTCGACCCAGCGCGCACCGGCACGTCTGACCATCACCTCGCCGGTGTAGGCGCCGAGCCCGTGAAGGAAGCGGTCCACCCCGGCACGGACGGGTCTGTTGCGTCTGAGTCCGTCGACGACGAGATCGACGAGTCTCAGGCTCGCGACGGTGTAGTCGAGCGGCAGTCTGCTGCGCTCGCTCATGTCCGTGACGAACCGGGCGGTGTAGCTCCGCATGCCCTCGGCGTCCGGCAGTTCTGCTGCCCGCTGTTCCACGACACCCGCCTTCCACAACGATGGTCTCGCCGTTCCCAGCGGAAACGCGGGCAGGATCATCACGGATGGCGCGGGTGGCCGTTCTCACAGCGAATCCGGCGGTCCGCGTACAACCATCGCCGGGTGTGAAGCGTCTGATCGGCCGGTCGCACCGGAGTGCCCGGCAGGTCCGGCCACCCTGCCCTACTCGCGGTACTCCCGGTCGTCGACCGGCGCGTCGGGCAGTTGCGCCTGCAGGGACTCCCTGTAGCGGACACATCCGCGCATGAACTTCGGCCACGGCGGCACGGCCACCTCGGGCTCCACGCGCTCCGGCAGCAGCCCCCACAACTGCGGGTGGTGCCAGCACAGGTCATGACCCGAGGTGTCCCGGTGTCTTCGGATGCCGGCGCGCAGCTTCCGTACTTCCGCCGCGAGTTCGTCGCGGCTCAGCGTGTCCAGATCGTCGTCCGACTCCATTCCCACAGCGGCACCCTAGGTCCGCTGCGGGCTCCCGCCCGTGGGCCGCACCGGAGTGCCGACGTCGCATCACCCCTGCGGCGTCCTACTGGTGCGACGGGAAGCGTCCGTTGTCCCGGCCGCCCTTGCCTGGGTCGGCGGGCGGTGCGTCGGGGTCCCTGCCGGGCTTCGAAGGGTGCCCGCCGTCCGACGTGGCTGCCGGTCGGGCCGTCAGCAGCGGGGCGCAGTACGCCTCGACCGCGTCCGGGCCGCCCGCCGCGGCTTCGAGGCGCTCGCGCACGGCACTGTCCATCGCCTTGCCCTTGCCCTCGCTCTTCCCGGCCGCCGCGTACGCGCGGCAGTGGGCGGCCCGGTCCCCGGCCGTGGGCGGGCGTCCGGTGGCGGGGTCGGTGTCCGGGTGTCCGGCGGAGCCTGTGGCGGGCGACGTCGTGCCCGCGCTCCCGCCGTCCGGCACGGACGGGGACGCGCTGGGCGCCGGAGCCGGCTTCTCGGGCGGCGGCCCGTCGAACGGGGTCGGAATCCCGCCCGCCGCCATCGCCACGCCGCCGAACATCACACCGGCGACGAGGGTGCCGAGCCCGGCCTTGGCCCAGGGGGCACGGGTCCGCTTCTTCGCGGGCCGCCAGTCGTCCTCCGGCCTGGTGGGCAGTTCGAGGGCCCCCTCGTCGCGAGCCGCGCGGAACGCGGACAGGGCCTTCGCCTCGGCATCGGGTGCGACGGGTGCTGGGCGCGTCGCGGCGGCAAGCAGCTCGTCGAGGGACGGCGGTTGCGACGTCGGATGCAACTGCGGCTGCGGTGAGGCGTGCGGCGGCGACGCGCCGGGGCCCACGGCATCTCCGGATCGGTTTTCGGTCATCTCGAATCTCCCAGCGAAGAGGAGTCCGAATCTGTCACACCGCCGCGCGGCAGCGACGCCAGGTACCTTTCCAGCCGTCTCAGCCCCCGGTGGGTCGCGGAGCGCACGGCTCCCGGGCGCTTGCCCAGCACACGCGCGGCGGCCGGTCCGTCGAGTCCGATGACGGTCTGGAGGAGCACCGCCTCCGCCTGCTGACGGGGCAGTTGGGCAATGAGGGCAAGGGCCTGCCGGGTCGAGACGGTCTCGAATGCCTCTGCCGCCGTGTCCCGCGGGGAGGGGAGTCCGGTGAGCTCGCTCTCGAGGGCCGTCCCGCGCGGGCGGCTCCTGATCCGGCGCAGGTGGTCCATGGCGCGGTGGCGGGCGATGGTCGCCGTCCAGGCCCTGAAGCCGGCGCCGTCGCCGCGGAAGCGCCCGAGGTCACGGGCTACTTCGAGCCAGGCGTCGGACGCGACGTCCTCGGCGTCGTCGCCCACCAGGCCGCGCAGATATCCGAGCAGCGAGGGGTGGACGATCCGATAGGCCGTGGAGAAGGCGGCCTCGTCACCCTGTTGTGCCCGTGCCACCGCGTCGCCGAGCTCCTTGTCGTGCGTCTCCGCACGCCGGCTGCCCCGCCCCTTGCCCACTCGGCCCTCTTCATTCCCGCCGGCACGGCGCACCCGTACCCATGTCCCCCGTAGTGGTCAGCGTCGCCGCCCACGGAAACGTCACAGTTCACCGACCGCGCGGTCACACCCGCACGGAGCTACAGGCCGACCACGGTGACCTCGGTGGCCTTGACGCCGGTCCACACCGACTCCCCTTCGGCGAGGCCCAGTTCGGCCGCCGCCTGGGGGGTGATCTCGGCCACCAGGTCCGGCGCGTGCGGCGAGGTGACGAGGACGCGCAGCCGGCTGCCCACGGTGGTGATCTCGCGTACGGTGCCGGGCCAGACGTTACGGGGGCTGCCGCCGGGGCGTTCGCGGTGCACGGACACCGCCTCCGGGGCGATGATCGCGAGAACCTCCGCGCCCGGGGTCAGCGGGTCGGCCACCACGAGCCGTCCACCGCCGCCCAGTTCGATGCCGCCCGCCACCGCCGTGCCGGGCCAGGCGTTGCGGCCGAGCATCCGTGCGACCCACGGGGAACGCGGATGGCGGGTGACCTCGGCGGGCGGCGCGTCCTGGACGGCGCGGCCGTCGTCGAGGACGAGTACCCGGTGGGCCAGCGACACGGCCTCCACCGGGTCGTGAGTGACGATCAGGCACACGCCGCCGAAGCTGTCGAGATGGCCGCGCAGGGTGTGGCGCACGTGGGCCCGGGTCGTCTGGTCGAGGGCGGCGAGCGGTTCGTCCAGCAGCAACAGCCGTGGCCGGGCGGCCAGGGCCCGGGCGAGGGCGACGCGCTGGGCCTGGCCGCCGGAGAGCTGGGAGGGCCTGCGGGCGGCGAGGTGGCCCACGCCGAGCCTTTCGAGCCATTCCTGCGCGCTGCGGCGGGCCTCCGTACGGGGGACGCCCCGGGCGCGCAGCCCGTACGCGGTGTTGCCGAGGGCGCTCAGGTGCGGGAAGAGTGCGCCGTCCTGGGGGACCCAGGCCACACCGCGACGGTGGGGCGGCAGGGCGGACACGTCGGAGTCACCGAGCCGCAGGGCGGCGTGGGCCCGGGGGGTCAGTCCGAGGAGGGCACGCAAGAGGGTCGTCTTGCCGGCTCCGTTGGGACCGACGACGGCGATGGTGGTGCCCGGCGCGGCGTCGAGCGTGAGCTCGTCGAAGCCGGTGACCTCCGCGTGCAGCGGCCAGCGCCCGTCCGCCGCCGGCGTCCCGGCGCGTGGGACCGGCGGGGCCGGCGGGGCCGGCGGGGGGACCGGGCCGGGTTCGTCCGGCCCGTCGACGGCGACGGGCGCGCGGCGGGCCGCGGCGGGCGGGGCCCCGCCCGTCCAGCGGCCGCGCAGGGCGATCAGCACCGCCAGGGCGATGACCAGCAGCAGGAGCGACAGCGAGGTGGCCGCGTCCGGTTCTTCCTGGAGCAGCAGATACACCTGAAGGGGCAGCGTCTGCGTCGTGCCCGGCAGGTTCCCGGCGAAGGTGATCGTCGCACCGAATTCGCCGAGCGCGCGCGCCCAGGTCAGTGCCGCTCCGGCGACGAGCCCGGGGGCGACCATCGGCAGCGTGACGGTGAGGAAGACCCGCAGCGGCGAGGCGCCGAGCGAGGCGGCGGTCTCCTCGTAGCCCGGACGCAGACCGCCCAGGGCGCCCTCGAGGCTGATGACGAGGAACGGCATGGCCACGAAGGTCGCGGCGAGGACGGCGCCGGAGGTGTGGAACGGCAGGGTGACGCCGAAGGTGTCCTCCAGCCACGGGCCCAGCAGTCCGCGCCGGCCGAAGGCGAGCAGCAGCGCCACTCCCCCGACGGTGGGCGGCAGCACCATGGGCAGCAGGACGAGGGAGCGTACGAGCGTCTTGCCCGGGAAGTCGGTCCGTGCCAGCACCCAGGCGAGCGGCACGCCGAGCAGCAGGGACAGTCCGAGCGCCCAGAAGGAGACGACGAGCGAAAGCCGCAGCGCCTCGGTGACGCCGGACCTGGTCAAATGGCCGCCGACGTCGCTCCAGGCGGTCCGGCCGAGGATGCCGGCCAGGGGCAGCAGGAGGAACGCGACGGCGAGCAGCGCGGGCACGGCCAGGACCACCGGCGTCCGGACGCCGGGTCCCCCGCCGGACCGCTCCGGCCTGCGGGGGCTGCGGGGCGGAGGCGTGTCGCGTAGGCGCTTCATGGTGCGTCCTGGGGGCTCGGGCGGAGAGAGGGCGGCTGCGGGGCGGGCGGCTACGGCTGCTGGAAGCCCGCGTCCCGGAGGATCTTCCGCGCCTCGGGGCCGGTCAGCCAGGTCACGAACGCCTCGGCCGCGTCGGCGTGCTCCGACGACTTCAGCGTCGCGGCCGGATAGGAGGCGACGGCGTTGCGGCTGTCGGGGATGTCGACGGCGTCGACCCTGTCCGCGGCGACTGCGGCGTCCGTGCGGTAGACGATGCCGGCGTCGGCCTCGCCCATCTCGACCTTGCTGAGCACGGCCCGGACGTTCGGCTCCTCGGACACCGGCCGCACCTCCACGTGCTCGGCCCGGAGGAGCTGCCTGCTGTAGCGGCCGACGGGGACCCCGGGCGCGGCGAGCACGACCCTGAGCCCGGTTGCGGCGAGGTCCTCGAGCGAACCGATCTTGTGGGGATTGCCCTTGCCGGTGGCGATGACGAGCCGGTTCTTCGCGATGACGACCGGGGAGCCGGTCTCTCCGGCGAGGCCGTCCATGGTCCGGCTGTCGGCGGTGACCAGGGCGTCGGCGGGAGCCCCCTGCCTGACCTGCGCGGCGAGTTCCTGCGAGCCGGCGAAGGAGAAGGCGATCTCGGTCCCGGGGTGCGACTTCTCGTAGGCGTCGCCCGCCGTCTCGAAGACGTCGGTGAGCGAGGACGCGGCGAGCACGGTCAGGCGGGCCCCGGACGGTTCGCCGGAAGCAGTGCCGCCGCTCCCGGTGCCGCAGGCGGCGAGCGGGGCGAGCAGGGCGGCCGTCAGGACCGCGGCCGCGGCGCGGCGCCGCCCGGGAGCGGGTGAGCGGCGGCGTCCGCCGGGGGTGGGGAACACGGGACGGGACTCCTCTGTGCTGCGTGCGGCGCGCCCCGGACGGTTCCGCCTCGGGCGGGCCGGTTCACGCGCGGTCGATGTGCACGTTCGTGGACTTCACCCGGGCGGTTGCCTGCATGCCGACCTCGAGCCCGAGTTCCTCGACGGCTTCGCGGGTCAGCAGGGACACCAGACGGTGGGGCCCGGCCTGGATCTCGACCTGTGCCGCGACATCGCCGAGCTTGACGGCGGTGACGATGCCGGGGAACGCGTTGCGTGCCGAGGTGTAGGAGGTCTCCTCGTCGCCGACGCCGCCCTGGGCGACCTCGACGGAGAACGCGGCCAGGTCCCGGCCGTCGATGAGGCGCCGCCCGCTGTCGTCGCGATGGGTCGCGACCCGTCCGGCGTCGGCCCATCGCCGCGCCGTGTCGGCGCTGACGCCGAGCAGCCGCGCGGCCTGACCGATGGTGTAGGACTGCATATGCGCCACGATAGGCGCTCAGAGCTTGCAGGTACAGCCTGTTCTGCCATTCCTCGCTGGCAGATGCGACCGTGCCGGACGATGCCACGAGTTCGGCGTGGGCGTCCCGCGAGCCGCCCTACGCCACCGAACCGATCCGCCCGGTGGGCGCGTCGGGGCCGTCGTGGTGGATGGGGGTGTGCGCGCCGGTCAGGGACACACCGGTGCCGCCGCGGCGGTTCGCCACGATCTCCGCGCCGATGGACAGCGCGGTCTCCTCCGGCGTACGGGCGCCGAGGTCCAGGCCGATCGGTGAGCGCAGCCGGGCGAGTTCGAGGTCCGAGAGGCCGACGTCGCGCAGCCGCCTGTTGCGGTCCTCGTGGGTGCGGCGGGAGCCCATGGCGCCCACGTAGGCGACCGGCAGCCGCAGGGCGAGCTCGAGCAGGGGCACGTCGAACTTGGCGTCGTGGGTCAGGACGCACAGCACCGTACGGCCGTCGACCTCGGTCGACTCCAGGTAGCGGTGCGGCCACTCGACGACGACCTCGTCCGCCTCCTTGAAGCGGCTCGCGGTCGCGAAGACGGGCCGCGCGTCGCAGACGGTGACGTGGTAGCCGAGGAACTTGCCGACGCGCACCAGGGCTGCGGCGAAGTCGATGGCGCCGAAGACGATCATCCTCGGTGCGGGGACGCTCGACTCGACGAGCAGCGTGAGCGGCCGGCCGCACCGGGAGCCGTCCTCACCGATGACGACGGTTCCGGTGCGGCCCGCGTCCAGCATGGCCCCGGCCTCGCGGGCCGCCGTGCGGTCGAGTTCGCGATGGCCGCCGAGGGTCCCGTCGTACGTGCCGTCGGGCCGTACCAGCAGGGCGCGGCCCGCGAGGCCGGCGGGTCCGTCCGTGATCCGCGCGACCGCCGCCGCCTCCCCACGGGCGGCGGTGGCCAGCGCGGCCGCGAACACCCGCCTGGCGGGCGCGTCCGCGGGGACCGGAGTGACGAGGATGTCGATGACGCCGCCGCAGGTCAGGCCGACCGCGAAGGCGTCCTCGTCGCTGTAGCCGAACCGCTCGAGGACGCTTTCGCCGTCCTCGAGGGCCCGCCGGCACAGCTCGTACACGGCGCCCTCCACGCACCCTCCGGAGACCGAGCCGATCGCCGTGCCCTCGCTGTCGACGGCGAGCGCGGCGCCCGGCTGCCTGGGCGCGCTGCCGCCGACGGCCACGACGGTGGCGACGGCGAAACCGCGGCCCTGCTCGACCCACCGGTGCAGCTCTTCGGCGATGTCCAGCATGTCGGTCTCCTTCGGGTGTTCTGCGGTGACGGGCGGTTACTTGACCCCGAGCCAGCCCTCGATGGGGTGCAGCGCGAAGTAGGCGAGGAAGACGACGGCCAGGACCCACATCAGCCAGCCCACCTCGCGTGCCCGGCCCTGGACGGCCTTGATCAGCACATGGGCGATGACTCCGGCCGCGATGCCCGCGGTGATGGAGTACGTGAACGGCATCAGCACCGTGGTCAGGAAGACGGGGATCGAGGTCGCGGAGTCGTTCCAGTCGATGTGCTTGGCGTTGGTCATCATCATCGAGCCGATGACGACGAGCGCGGCGGCCGCGACCTGGGTCGGGATGACCTGGGCGAGCGGCGTGAAGAACAGGCACAGCGTGAACGCGAGACCTGTGACGACACTGGCGAGTCCGGTGCGCGCGCCGTCGCCGACGCCGGCGGTGGACTCGACGAAGACGGTCTGGCCGGAGGCGCCCGCGACACCGCCGATCGCGCCGCCCGCGCCGTCGATGGCGAGGGCCCGGTTGAGGCCCGGCATCTTGCCCTTGTCGTCGGCGAGACCCGCCTGCTGGCCGATGCCGATGATCGTTCCCATGGCGTCGAAGAAGCCGGCCAGCACCAGGGTGAAGACGATGACGCCGACGGTGATGCCGCCGACGCTGCCCATACCGTCGAAGGAGACGGCGCCGAACAGCCCGAAGTCGGGGCTGGAGACGATGGAACCGGTGATCTCGGGAGCGTTGAGGCCGCCCCAGTCGGCCTTGTCGAGGCCGGCGAACTGGTGGACGGCGGCGGCGAACAGCGTGCCGCCGATGATGCCGATGAGGATGGCGCCGGGGACCTTGCGGACCTGGAGCATGAAGATCAGCAGGACGGTGACGGCGAAGCAGAGCACCGGCCAGCCGGTCAGCATGTCGCTGGTGCCGAGCTGGATCGGCTTGGCGCCGGCGATGCCTCCGTCGCCGGGCATGGAGGTAACGAACCCGGCCTGGACCAGGCCGATGAGACAGACGAACAGGCCGATCCCCATGGTGATGGCGTGCTTCAGCGCCAGCGGGATCGCGTTCATGATCAGTTCACGGAGACCGGTGACCACGAGCAGGACGATCACGGCGCCGTAGATGACGCACATGCCCATCGCGTTTTCCCAGGTCATCTCGGGCGCGACCTGGAAGGCCATGACGGCGGAGACGCTGAGTCCCGCGGCCAGGGCGAGCGGCACATTGCCGATGAGGCCCATCACGATGGTGGTCGCCGCGGCGGCGAAGGCGGTCGCGGTGGTCAGCTGATCACCGTCGAGCCTGTTGCCGGCCGCGTCGGGCACCGAGAGGATCACCGGGTTGAGCAGGATGATGTACGCCATCGCCATGAAGGTGGTGATGCCGCCACGCACCTCACGGCCGACGGTGGAGCCTCTCTTGGTGATGTGGAAATACCGGTCGAGCCAGGAGCGTCCGGCGGGCTGGCGCGTACCCGCGCCGGCGTCCTCCGCCGTGGTCCTGGGCTCGGTGGACTGCTGGGTCATGGTGCCTACTCCCAAGGTTCACAGGGGCACCCGCCGTGGAGACTGGTGATGGCGGGATTTGGGATGGTGCTTGGCTGCACGACCCGGGGGACGGCCCGAGACGAACTCGCTCTTCGGGGTACTGCGGTGCTGCTGCGGCCGCGAGCGGTGCGGCACTCGTTCTCTCCTGGCGGCGCGGGCCGGCGGGGAACCGGCAGGTTCCTTGCAGGCATGGCACGCACCGCCCGGAGAAGTGGGGAGAGGATCAGGTACCGGTGAGGTGCTCGGGACGCACCGGCGTCCTGTCCAGTTCAAGGCCCGTCGCGTTCCGGATCGCCGCGAGGACGGCCGGGGTGGACGACAGGGTGGGGGCCTCGCCGATGCCGCGCAGCCCGTAGGGGGCGTTGTCGTCGGCGAGTTCGAGCACGTCGACGGGGATGGTCGGCGTGTCGAGGATGGTGGGGATCAGGTAGTCCGTGAAGGACGGGTTCCGGACCTTCGCGGTCTTCGGGTCGACGATGATCTCCTCCATGACCGCGATGCCCAGGCCCTGGGTGGTGCCACCCTGGATCTGGCCGATGACGGACAGCGGGTTGAGGGCCTTGCCGACGTCCTGGGCGCAGGCCAGCTCGATCACCTTCACCAGACCGAGCTCCGTGTCCACCTCCACGACCGCGCGGTGCGCGGCGAACGAGTACTGGACGTGGCCGTTGCCCTGACCGGTGCGCAGGTCGAACGCCTCGGTGGGGCGGTGGCGCCACTCGGCCTCGATCTCGACGGCCTCGTCCTCCAGCACGTCCACCAGGTCGGCCAGGACCTCGCCGCCGTCGGTGACGACCTTGCCGCTCTCGAGCAGCAGCTCGGCGGTGGCCCAGGCCGGGTGGTAGGTGCCGAACTTGCGGCGGCCGATCTCGAGGACCTTCTCGCGGACCAGCTCGCAGGAGTTCTTCACGGCGCCGCCGGTGACGTAGGTCTGGCGGGAGGCGGACGTGGAGCCCGCCGAGCCGACCTGCGTGTCGGCGGGGCTGATCGTGACCTGCGAGACGCCGAGCTCGGTGCGGGCGATCTGGGCGTGGACGGTGACACCGCCCTGGCCGACCTCCGCCATCGCGGTGTGCACCGTGGCGACCGGCTCCCCCGCGATGACCTCCATGCGCACCTTCGCGGTGGAGTAGTCGTCGAAGCCCTCGGAGAAGCCGACGTTCTTGATGCCGACCGCGTAGCCGACGCCCCGCACGACGCCCTCGCCGTGCGTGGTGTTGGACAGCCCGCCGGGCAGGGCGCGGACGTCCGCGCCCTCGGTGGACTCCCACTGGCGCTCGGGCGGCAGCGGGCGCGCCTTGACGCGGCGCAGCAGTTCGGCGACCGGGGCGGGCGAGTCGACCGGCTGGCCGGTCGGCAGCAGCGTGCCCTGTTCCATGGCGTTGAGCTGCCGGAGTTCGACGGGGTCCATGCCGAGGGCCTTGGCGAGCTTGTCCATCTGCGCCTCGTAGGCGAAGCACGCCTGGACGGCGCCGAAGCCGCGCATGGCGCCGCACGGGGGGTTGTTGGTGTAGAGCGCGATCGCCTCGATGTCGACGTCGTCGATGACGTACGGGCCGACGGAGAGCGACGAGGCGTTGCCGACGACCGCCGGCGAGGCGGAGGCGTAGGCTCCGCCGTCCAGCACGATCCGGCACTTCATGTGCGTGATCCTGCCGTCGCGGGTGGCGCCGTGCTCGTACCAGAGCTTCGCCGGGTGGCGGTGGACGTGCCCGAAGAAGGACTCGAACCGGTTGTAGACGATCTTGACGGGCTTGCCGGTGCGCAGCGCCAGCAGGCAGGCGTGGATCTGCATCGACAAATCCTCGCGGCCGCCGAACGCGCCGCCGACGCCGGAGAGCGTCATCCGGACCTTGTCCTCGGGCAGACCGAGGACCGGGGCGATCTGCCGCAGGTCGGAGTGGAGCCACTGGGTCGCGACGTAGAGGTCCACGCCGCCGTCCTCCGCCGGCACGGCGAGACCGGACTCGGGTCCGAGGAACGCCTGGTCCTGCATGCCGAAGGTGTACTCGCCGGAGACGATGACGTCGGCGCGCTTCGCGGCCTCGTCGGCGTCGCCGCGCACGATCGGCTGGCGGTGCACGATGTTCGGGTGCGGCACATGGCCGGCGTGGTGGTCGTCGCGGCCGGGGTGCAGCAGCGGCGCGTCCGGCGCGGTCGCGGAGGCCTCGTCGGTGACGACGGGCAGCTCCTTGTACTCGACCTTGATCTTGGCGGCGGCGCGGCGCGCGGTCTCCGGGTGGTCGGCGGCGACGAGGGCCACGGGCTCTCCGTGGTGGCGTACGACGCCGTGGGCGAGGACCGGGGTGTCCTGGATCTCCAGACCGTAGTTCCTCACATCGGTCGGCAGGTCGTCGTAGGTGAGTACGGCGTGGACGCCGGCCTGGGCGAGCGCCTCCGAGGTGTCGATGGAGACGATCTCGGCGTGGGCGACCGTGGAGCGCAGGATCTGGCCCCACAGCATGTCCTCGTGCCACATGTCGGAGGAGTACGCGAACTCGCCGGTGACCTTGAGGGTGCCGTCGGGCCGGAGCGTGGACTCGCCGATGCCGCCCTTGGTCTTCTGGGTGAGGTTCGTGGGTGTGCCGGTGGTGGCCATCGTCAGACCCTCGCTTCCTGATTTCCCTGACGGGCGGCCGCGAGGCGGACAGCGTCGAGGATCGTCTCGTAACCGGTGCAGCGGCAGAGGTTGCCGGAGAGTGCCTCGCGGATGTCCTCGTCGGTCGGCGAGGGGTTGCGCTCCAGCATCTCGTCGGCGGCGACCAGCAGGCCGGGGGTGCAGAAACCGCACTGCACGGCGCCCGCGTCGATGAACGCCTGCTGGATCGGGGAGAGCTCGGTGCCCTCGCCGGTCTGCGAGTCGGTGGCCCCGTCACGAGGCGCGGCGCTCCACTGCCGGGCGTCCTGGAGGGACGTGCCCTTGCCGCCGCAGGCACCCGTCCCGCAGGACTCCTCGCGCTGCTTGGCGAAGTCGGCGAGACCCTCGACGGTCACGACGTCACGGCCCTCGACCTGACCTGCGGCCACGAGGCACGAACAGACCGGGACGCCGTCCAGGCGGACCGTACAGGAACCGCATTCGCCCTGCTCACAGGCGTTCTTCGAGCCGGGCAGGCCGAGGCGCTCGCGCAGCACGTAGAGCAGGCTCTCGCCCTCCCAGACGTCGTCCGCTTCCTGCCGGCGTCCGTTGACGGTGAAAGTGACGCGCATGGTCATGCAGCTCCTTCAAGCGTGCGGGCGGTGCCGCGGTACTGCTCCCAGGTCCAGCCGAGCGTGCGGCGGGCCATGATGCCGACCGCGTGACGGCGGTACTTGGCGGTGCCGCGCACGTCGTCGATGGGGTTGCAGGCGCCTGAGGCGAGCTCCGCGAACTGCTTGGCGACGGAGGGGGTGATGATGTTCCCGCTCTCCCAGAATCCGCCTTCTTCGAGGGCGGCGTTCAGGAAGTCCTCCGCGGCCCTGGCGCGGACCGGGGTGGGGGCGGCGGAGCCGATGCCGGTGCGCACGGTACGGGTCGCGGGGTGCAGGGCGAGGCCGAAGGCGCAGACGGCGATCACCATCGCGTTGCGGGTGCCCACCTTGGAGTACTGCTGGGGGCCGTCGGCCTTCTTGATGTGGACGGCGCGGATGAGCTCGTCGGGGGCGAGCGCGTTGCGCTTGACGCCCGTGTAGAAGTCGTCGATGGGGATCATGCGTGATCCGCGCACCGACTCCGCCTCGACCTCGGCGCCCGCGGCGAGCAGCGCCGGGTGGGCGTCGCCGGCCGGGGACGCGGTGCCGAGGTTGCCGCCGACACCGCCGCGGTTGCGGATCTGCGGGGAGGCGACCGTGTGGGAGGCCAGCGCGAGCCCGGGCAGCTCTGCGCGCAGGTTCTCCATGATCGCGGTGTACGGGACGGAGGCGCCCAGCCGGACGCTCTCGCCGCCGACCTCCCACTCGGTCAGCTCACCGATGCGGTTCAGGTCGAGGAGGTACTCCGGCCGGCGGTGGTCGAAGTTGATCTCGACCATCACATCGGTGCCACCCGCGATCGGGACAGCCGTGGGGTGCTCGGCCTTGGCGGCGAGCGCCTCCTCCCAGCTGGCGGGGCGAAGGAAGTCCATGAGTGGCTCTCTTCTTCTCAATCGGGGTCGTTCGTCGCAGTGGACCCGGGACGGCCGGCCCTCGACTTGTCATGTGCCATCGTTCATCTGCTGTTCACGCGGTGTGGTCCAGTACACAAGGCCCGATCCGGACGGTGCAGTCACCGAAACCATGAAGGAGTTGGCTGGTCGCCTCCCTCGTCTTGTAGATTCGAACGAAAGGCGGAGATCAGCAACCTCACCGTTTCCCCATGGAAACGCCGGCGACAGATCTTTGGCCACGACCGGTAACAACGAGACAGATCGGCGGCGACGAGATGCGGCTGCGCGCACTGCTGGAGAACGACGCGCTGGGGCTGCGGCTGCTCGGCGGCGAGGACGAGCTCGACCGCGGGGTACGTGGCGTGATGACCACGGACCTGCGCGACCCCAGCCGGTACCTCTCCGGCGGCGAACTGGTGCTCACCGGGCTCGCCTGGCGGCACAGCGCGGCGGACTCGGAACCGTTCGTCCGCATCCTCGCCGCCGCCCAGGTCGCGGGACTCGCCGCGGGCGAGGCGGAACTCGGCGACATCCCCGACGATCTCGTCCAGGCGTGTTTGCGCCACCGGCTGCCGCTGTTCGCAGTGAACGAGTCCGTCGCGTTCGCGACGATCACCGAGTACGTCGTGCGGCAGGTCTCCGGCGAACGGGCCGGCGACCTCGCGGCAGTCGTCGACAGACACAGGCGCCTGATGACGTCCGGCCCGGCGGGCGGCGGCCCGGACGCCGTGCTCGACCTCCTCGGCTCCGACCTGGATCTGCGGGCATGGGTCCTGTCCCCCACCGGACGGCAGATCGCCGGCGTCGGCGAAGGGCTGCCGGCGGAGGTCGGCGCGACGCTCGCCGGTGAGCACCTCGCCGCCCAGCGCACCGGCCGGCGCGCGCCGCACCGGACCGTCGTACGCGGCGTGGCCTACTCCCTGTTCCCGATCCGGAACACCGGAAGGGGCGCCGCGCCGGCCGTCAGGGACGTGCGCGAGGGCGTGCTCTCCGACTGGCTGCTGGCCGTCGAGGCGGACGCCGCCGACTGGCCCGAGGCACGGCTCGACCTGCTCCAGGGCGTCACCCAGCTGATCGCCGTCGAACGGGACCGGCGCGAGGCGGCCCGCACGGTACGGCGGCGGCTCGCCCAGGAGGTCCTGGAACTGGTGCAGACCGGCGCGGCCCCCGCGGAGATCGCGGCACGGCTGCGGGTCGCCGCGCCCGTGCTGCTCCCGGGCCTCGGCGCGGCGCCGCACTGGCAGGTGATCGTCGCCCGCGTGGACTGGGGCGCCGACACGTCCGTCGAGACCGGTCCGGTGGCACAGTCGCTCCTCGAGGAGATCCTTGTCGACCCGTCGGCCGCCGGGGCCGACTCCGCCGACCGGATCGCCGTCGCCCACACCGGCGACGAGGCGATCGCCCTTGTACCGCTGCCGGTGGTGGGCCTCGGCGGCCTCGAGGAGCAGGATCCGCCCCCGGTCGACGCGGGCCTGCACGCCGACGTGCTCCTCGAGTCCGTACGCGCCCCGCTCGGCGCCGGTCTGGCCGACGACGGGCGCCTCACCCTCGGTGTCAGCGCGGCCGTGCACTCGGCGGAGGCCCTGCGCGGCGCCCTCGAGGAGGCCCGCCACGCCCGCCGCGTGGCCGCGGCCCGGCCCGGCCGGGTGTGCGCCGCGGGCCACCACGAGCTCGCCTCGCACGTACTGCTGCTGCCGTTCGTCCCCGACGACGTCCGCCGGGCGTTCACGGCCCGCCTGCTGGACCCCCTGCGGGACTACGACCGCCGCCACCGCGCGGAGCTGATCCCCACGCTCGAGGCGTTCCTCGACTGCGACGGCTCCTGGACGCGCTGCGCGACCCGCCTGCACCTGCATGTGAACACGCTGCGGTACCGGGTGGGCCGCATCGAACAACTGACGGGGCGTGACCTGTCGCGCCTGGAGGACAAGCTGGACTTCTTCCTGGCGCTGCGGATGAGCTGACGGGTCGTTCCGGGCGCTCGTCGAGTCCGAAGTGCCGGGCAACCCGGCCCGTCCCGGGCTCGGGGACACCGCGCGACCCGCGGTACGGGTCCGGGCGAGCCCGCTCCGGGAACGACGGGATGGGGCCGGGTGGGGAACACCCGCACGGCCCCGCCCGCCTACCCTCGCCGCGCCAGCACCCTCGCGAACGCGCCCCCCTCCGCCACCAGCTGCGCCCACGTCCCCGTCTGCACGACCCTGCCCGACTCCAGTACCGCCACCCGGTCCGCGCGGCGGATCGTCGACGGGCGGTGGGCCACCACCACGGTCGTGCGCAGGTGCGCGCCGTCCGTCAGCGCCGCCGACACCGCCGCGTCGCCCTCCGTGTCGAGGTTGGCCGTCGTCTCGTCCAGGACCAGCACGCGCGGGCGTGTCATCAGGGCCCGGGCCAGGGCGATACGAGCACGCTGCCCGCCGGACAGGGTCGTGCCGCGTTCGCCGACGCGCGTCCCGTACCCGTCGGGCAGTTCCGCCGCGATCCGGTCGACCCCGGCCACCCGTGCCGCCTCCGCGAAGGCCGCCGCGTCCGCGTCCGGTGCGGCGAGGCGCAGGTTCTCCGCCAGCGTCCCGTGGAACAGCGGCGCGTCCTGGCCTACGACGGACACGGCGCCGCGCAGGTCGGGTTCGGCCAGGTCGCGCAGGTCGACGGGCGGCCCCGACTCAGGGACGAGTTCCACCGTCCCGGACGCCGGGTCCCAGAACCGGGCCAGGAGATGCGCGCACGTCGACTTGCCGGCGCCGGAGACGCCGACGAGGGCCAGCGTCTCCCCGGGGCCGACGGTCAGGTCGAGGCCGTCGAGCACGGCCCGGTCGCCGTAGTCGAAGCGCACGCCCCGCAGCCGTACGCCGAGCGGTCCCTCCGGCAGCGGCCGGGGCGCCGCGGGCGCGGGTGCGCCCGCCGGGGCCCGTACGGCCGCGCCCACCCGTGAGGCCGCCGCCCGTAGTCCGCCCGCCTGGCCGAGCGCGGCGGCCGAGTCGGCGACCGGCGCGAGCACGCCGAGCGCCAGCGCCATCGCCGCGGGCGCCCAGGCCCCGGCGACGGTGTGCGCGGCCGCCAGGACGACCCCGACGACGGCCGCGACGACGAGCAGGTCGCGCACGGCGGCGGCGTCCGCTTCCCAGGCCTGCTCCGAGCGCTGGGCCGCGCCGAGGGCGCGGCCGTGTGCCCGGAGCCGTTCGCGGCGGGCGTCGAGCGCGCCGAAGGCCAGCAGTTCCCGGAGTCCGTCGACGCTCTCCACGGCCTCTGCCGACAACTCGGCCGCCGCGGCCCGGGTCCGGGCGCCGCGCACCGCGCGGCCGCGGGACTCCAGCACCGGGGCGAGGGCGAGCAGCGCCGCGACGGGCAGCACGGGGAGCAGGAGCCACGGTTCGAGCAGCGCGAGCGCCACCGACCCCCCGCCGAACACCACGCCGGAGGCGAGGAGTTGGGCCACGGCGTGGGCGTAGAAGAACTCCAGGGCCTCCACGTCGCCCAGCGCCGCGGAGGCCAGGTCGCCGCTGCGTCGTCCCTTGATGCGCGCGGGTGCGCTGCGGGCGAGGCCGTCGAAGACCCGGACGCGCAGTTCCGCCAGGACACGGTAGGCGAGGTCGTGGGAGAGATCCATCTCGCGCCAGGTGGCGAGGGCACGCACGGCGACGAGCACGAGGAGGGCGGCGATCGTCACGGGACCGGGAGCCTGCCGTTCGACGACGGCCGTCCCGACGGTGTGCGCGGTGAGCGTGACGAGTGCGACGAGGGCCGCCTGGTCGACGAGGGCCGCGACGAAGGTGCGGACGGTCATCGTCCGATGGGCGTCGAGCACCGGCAACAGGGCGCGCAGCGCCCCTCGTTCGGTCCCGGGGTCGGCCTCCTGCGCGGGCGTCCGCCCGGTCTCCTGCGCGGTCTTCATGCGGCCCTTCCTTCTGTGGTGCGTCCGGCCGCGACGAGGCGCGCGTAGACGCCGTCCCCCGCGAGCAGGGCCGCGTGGTCACCGACGGCGTCGACACGTCCGCCGTCGAGGACGACGATGCGGTCGGCGTCCCGTACGGAGTCGAGGCGGTGGGCGACGACGAGGCAGGTGCGGCCGCGGGCGGCCGACAGCAGCTCGCCGACGATGCGGGCCTCGCGGCGCTCGTCCACGGCGCTGGTCGCCTCGTCGAGCACCAGGACCGGCGCGTCGGCGAGCAACGCCCGTGCCAGAGCCAGGCGTTGACGCTGACCGCCGGACAGGGTGGCACCGCGTTCGCCGACCTGTGTCCCGTAGCCGTCCGGCAGCCGGACGATCTCGTCGTGGATGCCGGCCGCCCGGGCGGCGTCGTGCAGGGCGGCGTCACTCGCTCCGGGGGCGCCGAGGCGCACGTTGTCCGCGACCGTGGCGTGGAAGAGGTACGTCTCCTGGGAGACGACCGCGATGCCGCGGCGCAGCGAGTCGAGCGTGTACGCGCCGGTGTCGAGGCCGTCGACGAGGACCCGGCCGCGGTCCGGGTCCGCGCGGCGGAGCAACAGGCCGAGGAGCGTCGACTTGCCGGCGCCGGAGGGTCCGACGACCGCCGTGACACGGCCGGCGGGGGCGGTGAAGGTCACCCCCTCGAGAGCCGGGCGTCCGCCACCGGGATGTGTGAAGTGCACGTCCTCGAAGCGGACTTCGGGGGCGGTGGACCACGCGGCGACGGTCCGTCCCGCGTCGGGCACACCGCCCTCCGCGGTACGCAGACCGGCGATCCCGTCGGCGGCCGACACCCCGAGGTACCCGGAGTGCCATTCCCTGGAGAGGTCCCGCACGGGACGGAAGCATTCGGCCGCGAGCATCAGCACCAGATACGTGCCGGTGGAGGGCGCGTTCCCCGACACGGCGGCACCGCACGCGACGAGCGCGGCGGCGACCGTGCCGCCCTGCACGGCGAGGTCGGTGAGTCCGGTGTCGACGAGCGAGACGCGGAGTTTGGCGACCGTGGCGCGGTGCAGTTCCCGTGAACGCTCCTCCAGCCGTGCCCTGGTGCGTCCGACCGCGCCGGCCGCGCGCAGGGCGGGCATGCCCTGCAGCGCCTCCAGGTAGTCGGCGGACAGGGCCTCGTACGCGCCCCAGTGCTGTTGCCCGCGGCGCTCGAGCAGCTTGTCCCACCAGCGGGGGGCGAACAGCGCGAGCACGAGGGCCGGGGCCAGCACGAGGACGGCCCACGGTTCCACCACCGCCACGGCGACCAGGAGCACCGGCGGCACGGCACAGGTGATCAGCAGCTGGGGCAGGTATCGGGAGACGTACGCGTCGACTCCCTCCACGCCGTCGACGAGGGTGGCCCGTACGGCTCCGGCACGCGCGTCGGCCTGTTGAGGGGGCCCGTTCCGGCCGAGGCGTACGAGCAGTTCGTCGCGCAGCCGGGTGCGTACGGCCGCTCCGGCGTCGACCGCGACGCGCCGCTGCGCGCGGCCGAGGACGGCGCGGGCGAGGACGGCGGCGAGCACCGCGGCGAGCAGCGGCAGGAGGCCGCCGGTGTCCCCGCGGGCGATCCGGGCGAGGGCCACGGCGAGCAGGACGGCCTGCGCGAGATGGGTGACCGCGACGGCCGCGAGGAGCGCGGTGGCCGTGAGCAGGGGGCGGCGCGCGGTTCGTGCGGCGCGCAGCAGCTCCGGGTGGAGCATCATGACGGTTCGTCTCCTTGGATCGTCCGGCCGGTCGCGGGGCGGGGCGCCGAGCGGGTCGCAGTCCCTGCCTCACGGCCGGTCGCAGGACCGGTCGCAGGACCGGTCGCAGGACCGGTCGCAGGGCGGGGCGCAGCGGGTGTCTCACGGCCGGTCGCGGGGCGGGGCGCAGGACCGGGCGCAGCGGGTGTCTCACGGCCGGTCGCAGTGCCTGCCGAACGTCCGGTTCCAGCGTCTGCGGCAGCGCCTGCATGAGGGACCGTCGCAGCGCCTACCCCACGACCGGTCGCGGTGGTTGTCGTACTGCCGGCGGCCGGGCCATTCGTACGGCCCGTCGCCGGGCCCGTCCTACGGCCGGTCGTCGGTCGCGGCGTTCGGTCGACGGCCGGCGTGCGGCCGAGAGCCAGGCCGTGGATCACCCAGTCCTGTCCGGCCGGTCCGCCGAGCGCGGCGCCGAGGTCCGCGCCCTGCCAGGAGCCGACCGGCCGTGACGGCACGCCGGCGGCGGTGGCCGCGGCCTGAGCGTGGCCGATGCCGTATCCGGCGGCGAGGTGGTCGTGCCGGATCTGGGCGGCGGAGGCTCCGGCCGGGCAGCCGTACGCGAGGAGCACGGCCCCCGCCTGCGCGATCCAGCCCTGCCGGGCGGCCCAGTGGGCGAGTGTGGGCAGCACATCGCCGGAGGCGGGACGGTGCAGGGTGGCGGTCCCGTCGCCCGGGACGGGACCTTCGTACGCGGCCGACGCGCCGAAGCCTCCCCCGCCCGCGGCCGACCCGCCGGGCGGGCGGCTCGTCAGCAGGCCCGGTCGCGGCCCGCCCACCGCCAGGCTCCAGCGCGGCCCCGCCGGTGACGCGGTCTCCGCGGCGGCGAGGATCCGTGCCAGCACGGCGTTCGACGGCATTCCGTGGAAGCCGGGGGCCGCGCTGCGCCGCGACAACAGCACGGAGTCGTCCGGTCGCCGACCGGCGACCGGGTGCCAAGTGCCGTACCCGCCGCCGGAGTCGGCGAGCTCGCCGAGGACGCGCAGGGCGGTGCGCAGACATTCCGGCGCTTCCTCCGCCCCCGCCCCCGGCGACGGCGACTGCGGGGAGCTGTTCCGGCTCTCGGCCCAGCGCCCGAGCGCGCCGTGATCCCCGGGAAGCAACTGCACGGCGGCGAGGGCGACCGGCACACCTCCGGCCGCCGCTGACAGCAGCCCGCCGTCAGCGTCCAGGCAGACGGCGTGCGCACCCGACAGGGCGAGCGCGGCCGCCGCGTGGCCCGCGTCGAGCAGCACCAGGGGCCAGCCCCGGTGGCCGTAGTGCGACACGGTGCGGCGCGCGGTGACGCCCAGGACGGCGAAGGCGCCCGCCGGTGCCGGTTCGGGTGCCGGACCGTGCCGGTGCAGTCGGTGGCGCGCCGGATGGTAGGCGTAGACGCCCGGCGGGAGCCCGCAGCCGGACCCGAGCAGCAGATACGTGTCCACCGGGTGCAGCGCGCCGGCCGAGGGCGCCGGCCGCAGTCTTCCGCCCGCGAGCGAGAGCCGCAGGATGCGGTCCAGGCAGGCGGGGACGGGCAGCGCCTCCCCGCGCGGGGGCACGTTCGCCGGCCCCGCGGGGAAGCCCGGGCCGGGGGCCACCGAGGAACGGGCCAGGGCCAGCGCTTCGGTCACCAGGGGCGAATCCGACACCGTCACCGCCTCACATGTGCGGGGGCGGCGTGAGCGTGAAGTCACCGGGCCCGGTGGGTGCGTGTGCGCGCCAGCCGCGTCCGAGTGCGGCCTCCGCGAACCGGGGGCAGCCGAAGTAGCCGAACGCGGCGGGTGCGTTGGGCACGAGCCCGGACACGAGGACGCGGGCCACCCGCAGCGGCGTCTCCGCGACGTCCTCCGTGGTGAGGTCCAGGGTGACGATCCGGTGCCCGCCGGCGGCGAGCCGCTCCTCCAGAGCGGCCCGGCTGCCGTGCGCGACCTCGCTGACGGGTACGACGCCCAGGGCGGGCCGGGTGAACCGCTCGGCCAGCGGCGCCGTCCGGGGGTCCAGCCACACCTGGACGTGCGCGCCGAGGTCGCGGACGGCACGGAAGTCGGGGCCGCAGTCGTCGAGATAGCGGCGGTCGGCCCGGTGGTCGAGGTAGAGGCCGCGGGCCAGCATCCCGGCGTCGATCGCCCGGAAGACCCAGCCGTCCGCGTCGGTCGCGCCCTGGGTGAACACCCAGGTGTGCACGGCCTCCAGGACGGCCTTGCGGGCGGCGTCCGCCGGGTCGTAGCGGCAGGCGAACCCGGCTGCGTGGATGCCGCGGGCGGGGTCGTGGACGAGGGCGGCCATGCACGGCGCGAACTCGGACGGCATCTCGACGACGGACACCTCGAGGCCGCAGCCGTCCAGGTCGCGGGTGAGGCCGGGGACCGAGGCGGGATCGATGCCGCGGGTGGGGCCGTCGAGGTGCCACCACAGTTCGAGGGCGTCGCGCTCGACGACCTCGAGGAGGCCCCGTTCCACGGCGTCGTCGAAGCCCTGACCGGTGGCGATGCCCGCGTAGTTGAGGTGGTGGGTGCGGGGCAGGCTGCGCAACTCCCCCTGCCGCCAGTTGAGATGGGTCAGCGCGACGGGTGCCCAGCACTCCTCGCCGTCCTCCTGCGCGCGGGCCCACAGCGCGGGGGTGTCAAGGGTGAGGCGGCCGTACTCGAACCGGGGGCGTTCGTACTGCCAGTCGGCGTACACGGGCAGGTCCCCGGGGCCGTAGAGGGTGCGGCCCTCCGCGAGGAGTTCCGCGGCCGTGGCCCGGCGGGGCGC
This sequence comes from Streptomyces pristinaespiralis, assembly GCF_001278075.1. Classification (GTDB taxonomy): domain Bacteria; phylum Actinomycetota; class Actinomycetes; order Streptomycetales; family Streptomycetaceae; genus Streptomyces; species Streptomyces pristinaespiralis. The sequence continues at coordinate 1,875,350 of NZ_CP011340.1, forward strand.
GTCGGGGTGTCCGGCAGGGGGCAGCCGGTTGCCGCAGTAGCGCTCGACGGCCTCCGCGACCGCGGCGATCCGCGCGCCTTCGGGATCGCCGAAGGTGGTGCCGAGCGACACCCGGTCGGCCGGCCACGCCCCGAAGCGGCGTGCGTCGCCGACGTCCGCGGTCATGGCGGTGTAGCGGGGCGGCGCACCGGCCGGGTGCGGTACGGGCTCCACGGCGCGTATCAGCCCGCAGACGGGGTCCACGAGCGCGTCGAGGGTCAGGGGGCTGGTCAACTGCATGTCTCCTGTACGGGGTCGATGGGCCGGCAGCCGTGGACGACGGGCAGCAGGAGGCTGCTGCCGGCCGGCCGCAGGGTCCTGCGCGAGGCGGTGAGACGGGTGGCGTGGACGGGGTCCTCGCAGGTGTGCGGGTTGCGGGCGTGGGCGGGGAAGTGGTGTCCGGCCACCTCCACGCGCAGCCGGGTCCCGGCGGGCAGCCGGCGGGCGACGAGGCCGAGCGGCACCCGGAAGCGGGTCTCCTCGCCGGCCGGGTCCGTCCTGCGGACGATGCCGGTGGCGAGCGGCAGGGCCCGGCCGTCCGGGTCGAGGGCGACGACGCGTACGGCCCAGTCGGCGGTGGGGGTGTCGGCCACCGCGCACAGTTCCGCCTCGGCGCCGCCGCACAGGTCGAGCGGCCGGGGCAGCGGCGGGCCGACGAGCAGCGCGCGGTCGGGGACGTCACGGCGTTCGACGCTCAAGTCGTCGGAGCGGACGGGCTGTTCGGGGTCGGCGACGAAGATGTCGCCCTGGAGGAGCCGCAGCCCGGTCCGCGTGCCGAACGGCCAGGCGATCCGTTCGCCGGTGCCGGCCGGTGCCGGGTACCAGTGGTCGCTGCCGCCGAGGGCGACGGCGCCCCGGCGTTCGCGGCCCAGGGCACCGTCGAGGGCGGCGCGCGCCCACCGCACGTACAGGTCGCCGAGCCGTGTCCGGTGTCCTGGGCGGGCTTCCGGGGCGGGCTCCGAGGTCAGGCCGTGGCCCCAGGGGCCGACGAGCAGCCGCGCGGGGCCGGTCCAGTCCAGCCAGAGCCGCAGTGTGTCGTCGGCGAACGGGTCGCGGGTGCCGCCCACGGCGAGGAGCGGGATCGGCCCGCGGGGCGTGGGCGTGGGCCGGTGGGACGCGGCCCAGAGCCCGGGCCATGAGGGAAGCGGGCGGCCGAGCCGCTCCGGGAGACGGACGAGGGGCAGATGCTCCAGGAGCCGGGGGTCGCGCGCGAGGACGTCGTCGAGGGCCGCCCCGTCGGAGTCGGGGCGGTCGCCGTGCGCCGCCCACCAGCCCGCGCGGGCCGACAGCCGCTCGACGCCGCCGGTCCCCCGGGCCGTCCGGGCCGTCTCCGCGAGGCCGAGAGCGGGCACGGCGGCGATCACGGCGTCCGGCCTGCTCCGGGGGTCGCCGTCGCCGACGGCCGCGAGTGCGCAGTGGGCGGCGTACGAGGCGCCGGCGGCGACGACCCGTCCGTCGGACCAGGACCGGCCGCGGACCCAGCGGAACGTGGCGGCGCTGTCGGCCTCCTCGTACCGGTAGGGCTGCCAGTCCCCGTCGGACGCGTACCGCCCGCGGACGTCCTGCACCACGACGGCGAAGCCCCTGGCGGCCCAGCCACACGCCTCGTCGCGGTGGCCGCGCATGCCGTACGGGGTGCGCAGGACGACTGCCGGGAAGGGCCCGTCGCCTTCGGGCAGTTGCACGGTGGTGGCGAGGCTCGCCCCCTCGACGGCCACCCACCCGGACACGGGCCCCGGCAACGCGGACGCCGGCCCCGGCACGGCCCCGACGCGCGCCGGGCCGGACGCGGGCCCCGGGAGCGCGGACGCGGGTCCCGCCGGGCCGGAGACGGGCTCCGGCACGGCCCCGGATCCCGCCACCGCGCACGCGGACCCCGGCAGCTCGGACGCGGACTTCAGCACGGCCCCGGCGCGTGCCGGGCCGGAGACGGGCTCCGGCACGGCTCCGGATCCCGCCACCGCGCACGCGGACCCCGGCAGCTCGGACGCGGGCTCCGACACGGCCCCGGCGCGTGCCGGGCCGGAGACGGGGTCCCGCAGCTCGGACGCGCACTCCGGCACGGCCCCGGGTCCCGCCACCGCGGACGCGGACTCCGGCAGCGTGCACACGGGCTCCGACACGGCCCCGGCGCGTGCCGGGCCGGAGACGGGGTCCGGCGCGGACCCGGCCTCGCGTCCCTTCACGGATCCGGGCGTCATCGCGTCAGCGGTGCGACGGCGGGTACCGGCAGCACGGTGTGCTCGTCGACGGTGAGGTCCCGCAGGTCCACGCGGCGCAGCCGGCGCGCCCCACCCCGGCCCGCCGCCCAGGCGATGAGGTCGGCGGTCAGCAGGCAGGCCGTGAGGGCGGCGGAGGCCGCGGTGTGCGCCGGACCGGTGTCGTCGGTGCGTGATCCGGCCCAGTAGGCGGCGAGTTCGCGGTGGGCGGGGGTCGCGGCGAGCCGCCGGAGCCGTACGTCGGCCGAGGTGACGTCCCCCGGCGCGGCCGCGAGCGGTTCGAGCCACGCCGTGGTGCCCTCGCGGTGGCAGCGCAGCCAGCCGGTGCCGTCGGCGGGCAGCCGGTCCGCCTCGTCCCACAGCCCTTGCGGCACGGGCGAGTCGAGGCACCAGACGACGACGTCGGGTGACTGCTCGCCGGGCAGGTCCGTGAGTCGCTTCGCACGGCGCACTTCGCCGCCCTCCGCCCGTACGAACCGGGTGAGCGGCTCGGTCAGCACGTCGTCACCGAGGACGGCGACGGTTCGTCCGGCGAGCGGCCCGCGGGTGCCGTCGCCCTCGTGGGCGAGATAGCCGGCGCCGTCGAACGCGGCGGCCAGGCGCTCGAGTTCACCGTCCGGCGCGTCGGGCGCGTCGGGCGCCGAGGGTCCGACTCCCACGGAGTCCGGGCCCTGGGCCGGGACTTGGGCGCCGGTGTCCCCCGGACTGCCGTGACCACGGGTCAGGCGTTCGACGACCGCGTCCGGTGCCGCCGTGCCGGTGTCTACGCGGAGGAACTCGCCGTCGGGCGTCCGGACGGCGAGGCCCTGGCCGGGGACGGTGACGAGGGCGACGCCGGGGGCGAGTCGCGCGGTGGCCACGGGTTCTCCTGGGGTTCGAGGTCGGATGCGGGTCGGGCCCGCCCGGAACGGTGTTCCGGGCGGGCCCGAGGGCGGGGTTACTTGTCGCTGTCGGTCTCGACGGCGGCGGTGTCCTCGAAGGGGTTCTCGACGAGGGCGTTGGAGTGGGTGGCGGACAGGTGGGCGAGCTGGCCCTGCTCGGCGATCGGGCTGAAGACCTTGTGCTGCTCCATGAGTTGCTCTCCATTCGTCGGTTACTGGCTGCGCCGCCCGGACTGTGCGGCGGCGACACCCAGGACACTAATGAATATGATTTTCATTTTGCAAGGGGTTCGCCGAGGGGAAGTGGGTGATCCGGGTAACACACCGGCCAGCCGCCCTCCGGATCCCTCCCCACGCGCCCTGCCACGCCCAGGACTTCGGCCAGCAGAGCGGGCGTGACGACCTTGGCGGGCGGGCCGTCGGCGGCCACGGTTCCCGCCCGCAGGGCCACGATCCGCTCGGCGAACCGCGCCGCGTGCCCGAGGTCGTGCAGCACCATCACGACGGTCAGCCCGCGCTCCTCCCGGAGCCGGACGACCGTCTGCATGACCTCGAGCTGGTGGCGCAGGTCCAGGTAGGTCGTGGGTTCGTCGAGGAGCAGCACACGGGTGTCCTGCGCCAGGGCCATCGCGAGCCGCACGCGCTGCCGTTCGCCGCCCGAGAGGGAATCGACGGGCCGGTCCGCCCACTCGCCGACGCCCACGTCGGCCATGGCCCGTGCACAGACGGCGTCGTCGCCGTCCCTCAGCATCCCGAGCGGACCCCGGTCCGCGTAGCGGCCCTGCCGCACCAGTTGACGTACCGTCATGCCCGGTACGGCCGGGGCGGACTGGTGCAGCAGGGCGACCCGGCGCGCCGTGGACCTGCGCGACAGCCGGGCGAGGTCGTCGCCGTCGAGCAGGACCCGGCCGGCCGCGGGCGTGAGCAGTCCGGCGCACAGGCGCAGCAGGGTGCTCTTGCCGCAGCCGTTGAGGCCGACCAGGGCGACGCTCTCGCCGGCCCCGATGTCGAGATCGACGCCGCCGAGCACCTCCCGGCGGCCGTATCCGAAGCGCAGTCCTTCGATGTGCACCGTCCCCTGCCGCTCCGGCTTCCGTGATCCGGCGCCGGCTTCCTGGCGGGTGGCCATGGTCATGGGTGTCCTCCGTGACGGGCGGCCCGGGCCGCCGGGTTCTGACTGCGGCCGCCGCCGGCGCGGTGCCGCTCGTGGGGCCGGGCGAGCGCGGCCGGGTCGGCCGGGGCCGGTCCTCTGCCGCGCGACCGCGGGTGCGGCGGGCTCGGGCGGGGCCGGTCCCGTGCTCGGCGACCCGGGTGCGGCCGCGTCACTCGGGTCCCGTTCCACGCCGGGCGACCGCCAGCAGCAGGGCGGCCCCGACGCATGTCGTCAGCGCGCCCGTCGGGACCGACAGCCGGTCCATGTCCAGCGCCCCGGCCAGCGCGCGGGACAGCCACTGTGCGCCCGCGTCGGCCCCGGTGACGACCGCCGCGCCGAGCAGCGCCGCGCCGGGCAGGGCCCGGCGCAGGTCGGCGCCGAAGACGGCGAACGCCAGGTGGGGGACGAGGAGTCCGACGAAGCCGAGCGCGCCGACGGCGGAGACCGCGCCCGCCGTCAGTGCGACGGCGCAGCCGAGTGCCGCCGCGCGGGCCCGGCCGGTGGCCAGGCCGGCCGCGGCGGCCTGTTCGTCGCCGCAGCGCAGCAGCGTCAGCGGGCCCGCCATGATCCAGGCGGCGATCGCCCAGACCGACGCCCACGGCCACAGCAGGACCCAGTGCTCCCATACGCGGCCCTCGGTGGAGCCCACCAGCCACTGCACGACGCTGCCGAGCTCCCCGGGCGCGACGAGCAGGACCATCGCCGTGAGTCCGGTGAGGACCGCGGAGACGAGCACGCCGTGGACGGCCGTCCGTGCCGGGTCGGACTTCTCCCGGCCGGTCAGCAGCCACAGCAGCCCGGCGCCCGCGAATCCGCCGATGCAGGCGGCGATCACCACGGCGGCGGGTGAACGCCACCCGGCCAGCCCGAGGCCGGTCGCGGTGACGGCGCCGAGCACCGCGCCGGGGGTGACGCCGGTGACCTCCGGGCCGGCGAGCGGGTTACGGAGGGCGGACTGCAGGATCATGCCCGCGAGTCCGAGGCTGGCGCCCGCCGCCAGCGCCACGAGGGCCCTGGGCAGCCTGAGCCGGAGCACGATGTGACGTGCCGCCGGGTCGCCGCCGCCCCCGAACACCTGCCACACGTCCCGGACGTCCAGCGACCGCCCGGCCACCAGGTCGGCGCAGCCCACGGCGAGGACGAGCAGTCCGGCCAGGAGGAGCGGCCACCGCCGGGCGGTGAGGGGTACGAGTGCGCTCATGCCATGGCCGCCCTTCTTTTCATGAGGGCGACCCCGGCCGGCACGCCGAGAAGCGCCGTCCAGGCGCCCACGGGTGTCTCGACGGGTGCCAGCGCGAGCCGGGCGGGCAGGTCCGCGCAGGCGACGACCAGGGCGCCGCACACCGCCGACCAGGGCAGCCAGCGCACCGCGTCGCCCCCGGGGTCGAGCCGCCGCGCCATGTGGGGCGCGAGGAAGCCGACCCAGGCGACGGGTCCGCAGACGGCGACGACCGGCGCGATCAGCAGGACGGCGATGGCGAGGGCGGCGAACCTGGCGCGCCGCACCCGTACGCCGAGCGCCTGCGCGTCGTCGTCGCCGAGCCGCAGCACGGACAGCACCGGCGCGCACAGCACCAGCGCGGGCACGGCGGCCGCGAGCCACGGCCAGAGCCCGGTGACGTCCTGCCAGGTGCGCGCGGACAGACTGCCCAGCAGGTAGCGGTAGATGAGCTGGAGGTCGAGCTGGTCGGCCAGCACCATCAGGACCAGCAGCGCCGCCTGCAGCGCCGCGGCGACCGCGGCCCCGGTGAGCAGCACGGCCGAGGGGCTGCGCCCGAAACCGGCGGCGAGCAGGGTGAGTACGCCCCCGAGCGCGGCTCCGCCGATGGCGAGCAGCGGCTGTACGGCCGCCGGCACGGAGACGGCGAGGACGAGCGGCGCGGCGACGCCGAGCGCCGCGCCGGAGGAGACGCCGAGCATCTCGGGGACGGCGAGCGGATTGCGCAGCGCCTCCTGGAGGACCAGGCCGGCGGCGCCCAGGCAGGCTCCCGCGACGAGCGCCAGGACGAGCCGGGGAACGCGCAGTTCGGTGACGACGAGTCCGGCGAGCCCGTCGCCGCCGAGGGCGGCGGGCAGGTCGAGCAGCGGTACGTACGGCGTGCCCAGGGACAGCGCGCACAGTACCGCCGCCGTCAGCAGTCCGCCGGCGGCGGCGATCCGGCGCTTCACCGCAGCTTGGCCGTGGCCTCGTCGAGGACGATGCTCAGGGACCGGGTGCCGCGCCCCTTGGCCCACACCTCGGGGTCGACCTCGTACACCTTGCCGTTCTTGACGGCGGGGATCTGCGACCAGAGCGGGTTCTTGGCGAGCCGGTCGGACAGTTTGCCCTCGGAGGGGCCGCCGAAGGACAGCGTCTCGACGAAGAGGACGTCGACGTCGCGCGCCAGGATCTCCTCCATGCTGTACGAGCCTTCGATGCCGCGGCTCTTCCACGGGTAGTGGGAGATGCCGGGGAACAGTCCGGCGGCGACGTCGGTGCCGGGGGTGGCGACGCCGAAGTTCTCGTCGCTCCCGAAGATGATCAGCGCGGTGCTGTCGCTCTTCGCGGTCCGGGCGTCCGCGAGCTTCTGCCGGAAGGCGAGTTCGGCCTTCTCCCCCTGCTCCGTACGCCCGGTCAGGGCCGCCAGGTCGCGCAGATATCCGACGCTGTCCTCCCACTTGCGGGGCTGCACGGGCCAGAAGACGGTGGCGCCCTTCAGCGCGGGGGCGAGTTTGCCGTGGGTGTCCTCGAGTCCGATGACGAGATCCGGCTCGTGGGACAGGATCGCTTCCGCCTCCGGGCTGATGAATCCGCCGGGTACGACGGGGACACCGCCGGCCTTCTCCTTGCCGAGGAACTCCTCCCGGGCGAGCAGCTGCGAGTTGGTGGCCACGGGCTGCATGCCCAGTTCGGCGAGCATGTCGTCGCAGAGGGCCACGAGGCAGACGACCCGCTCGGGCGGGGCGGCCGTGGTGACGGTGACGCCGGCGGCATCGGTGATCTTCCGTGCCGGGGTGATGGGTTCGGCCCGTACGTCGACCGCCGGGCCGGTGCCGTCCGGCTTGTCACCGGCCTCGTCGGCGGGTGCTCCGCAGCCGGCCAGCAGGGTTCCGAGGACAGCGGCGGCTGCCCATCGACGGACGGTCCTGATCGCTCTGCGCGGCATCGCATCTCTTTCGTTTCGGCTGGGCCGGGTGGGTGACCCGGCATCATTTCTACATGATAATCATTATCAACAGAACTCCCGACCGCGGCCCTCTGCGACCGCCGACCCCCGGAGACCGCCGTGCCCGTGAGCCCTGCCCCCGCCTCTCCGCGCCTGCTCGTCGCCGACCAAGTGGCGGGCGCGGTGCACGTGCTGAGCCTCCCGGACGGCCGGGAGACCGGCCGCGTCGAAGGGCGCCACCTCGCCGAGCACGCCGGCTTCCTCGCCCTGCCCGGCGGCCGTACCGCGTTCGTCGACGACCTCGCCGGCGAGCTGGTCGTCCTCGACCCGTACGGCCCTGACGCGGGCAGGCCGCTGACGGCGGCGACCGTGCCGGTCGCCGTACCGGCCGAGCACCTGGCCGCCGACCCGACCGGGCGGCTGCTCGCCGTCACCACCGGGCTCGGCCGCAACTGGGAGCCCTGGAGCGACCTGTTGACAGCGGTGGACCTCGGCGCACCGGGCGGACCGCGTTCGGTGCGGGTCCGCACCCGCACGGGCGAGCCCGGCGTCACCGTGCTCGGGGGCACCGCACAGCAGGACGCGCTCGTCGTCCTGCGCCACCGCGAGCCGGGCTCGCTCACCGCCTACCGCCACGCCGACCTGATGAGCGCCGCGCCGGCCTGCCCGCCCGCCGTACCCGCGGCCGAGCTGCCGCTCGCCGACTACGACGGGCACGGCGACGCCCACGACCCCTCCTCCGGACGGCTGTTCGCGGCCACCGGCTCCGGGGTCCGGCGCGCCCGGCGCGATGGCGGCGGCCTGGTGGCGGAGGAGCCGCTGCCGTGGGCCGGCGAGGGGCGCGGCTACTACCTGCGCCTCGATCCGGCGCGCCGGACGCTCTGGTCGTGCGTACGGGGCGGACCCACCGATCCGGGCCGCTGGCCGGAGTGGACCAACGACGCCTGGTGGCACTCGCTGGAGCGCGGCAGCACCGGCCGTCTTCCGCTCGGCCCCGGGCTGGTCTTCCGCCTCGCCGTCGCCGCGCGCCGCACCGCGTTCGCCCGGGTGCACCCCGACGGCGACGAACTCGTCCTCGTCGCGACGGACACGGACTCCCCCGCCGTCGTCGCCCGGCTGCCGCTGCCCGCGATGGACGGCGCGCCCCGGCCCGGTGGAACACCGTGGGACGGGGTGCAGCGCCGGGCGGTCGCCGCGTCACCCGGTTCACCGCTCGTCGCCGTCACCCGTGGGGGTCATGGAGAGATTCACTTGATTGACGCCGAAGCGGCCCCTGGCGCATCCCCCCTGGTGACGACCCTGAAGGTGCCCACACCGCTCAACGACGGGGGCCATCTCGCTCTGATCACCCCCGGCGACGGCGCCCATGGTGACCCGGTCGGCCGCTGAAAGATTGTGAATTGATTCACCTGAACCCTTGGCCAGGCATACGGATCCGTGCTGAGATGCCGTCTGACTCAACAGCTCGATGGCGTGCTCGGGGAGGGCAAGTGGCGCATACCGCCATGTCTGGTTCCGGAACCACAGCAGGTGACGATCCACTCCAGACCGCGGTATGGCGGCTGCGTTCGCGCGGCTGTTGGACCGATGCGGCGGCGCTGCTCGCGCCCCGCACCGCGGACCCCGCCGCTGCGCTGGAGCGGGCCGGACTCCTCGTCGAGCGCTGCCTGTTCACGTGCGAGGGCTGGGCGGAGGCGGAGGACGCGCTGCGCACTGCGGAGGCCGTCGCCCGTGACGACGAGGAACGCGGTGGCGCCGCGAGCGAGCGGGGCCGGCTGGCCTACGCGGCGACCCGGCTCGGCGTACGGGACCGGGCCGACGAGGCCCGCTCCGCCCTCGGCAGGGCGACCGCGCTGCTCTCCCCCGCCTCACCGCGACGCCCGCTGCTCGACTTCAGGCGCGGCCTGGTCTCCGAGCACATCGCGGACGCGCCGCAGGCGGCCCTCGCCGCCTACCAGCGGGCACACGCGGGCGCCACGGCGCAGGGCGACCCGTTGCTGCTGTCGTTCACCTGGCAGCAGCAGGCCGGACTCGCCCTGCGGGACGGCGAGTTGGCGCAGGCCCGGCACGGCTTCTCCGAGTGCCTGCGCATCCGGGAGGACCTCGGCTATCTGATCGGCACCGCGCCCGCGCTCGCCGGGCTCGCGGACTGCGAGCCCGAGCCGGAGGCGGGCCGCCTGCGTTCCGAGGCGCGCAGGCTCTTCCGCCTGCTGGGCGGCGTACCCGTGTGGCTGGGCGCCCAGTTGTCCCCCGTGGTGCCACCGCAGCCGTCCGTGGCCGAGCCCGAGCCCGCCGGCCAGTGAGGACCCGCCGCAGGGAAGGCGACGTCCCCGAGCCGCGCAGCCGGTGGGACGAGATCACGACCGGTCTGTGGGTCGGCGGTCACGTCTGGGCGGACACCGACGGCCGGCACCAGGACGTCGTGGTCGCCGACGAGTTCGACGTCGTGATCAGCCTCTACACCCGCGAGGGCCACGGCCCCGCGGAGGGGGTGGAGCACCATGTCGTCCCCGTCCCCGACGACTGGCTGACCGCCGACGAGATCGACCGGGTGCGCCGGGTGGCGCTGACCGCCGCCGACGCCGTACGGGCGGGACGCCGGGTGCTGGTGCGCTGCTACTCCGGCTACAACCGTGCCGGGCTGGTGGCCGCCCAGACGCTCATCGAACTGGGGCACGACGCGGAGGGGGCCATCGACCGGGTCAGGCTGCGGCGTTCGCCGTGGGCCCTGCACAACGCGGCGTTCGAGCAGTACCTGCTGACGGGACTGGACATCGCCTCGCTGCTGTCCGGACTGGAACCACCGCCGGCGAGCTGATCACGTCAGCCAGGCGAGGAACCGCCCCGGATTCAAGGCGAGCAGCACGAGGACGACCACGACGCCCGCCCAGACGAACCCGCGCGCCCTGCTGCGCCGCTTCACAGGACGCGGCCGGCCGGGCCACTCCCGCCACCCGTCCGGCCTGGCCTCCACGGGCTTCCCCCGGCGTGCCCAGCGCCGGAGCCGCCCCTGCTGCCGGGCGGCCTCCTCGTCGGCGCGCCGCAGCCGTTCGGTGACCATCCGCGCCCTGGCGGACGGTTCCTTGGGCGCGGCCAGCCGCGCGGGCCCCTCGCTCTCGAGCTGGAACCTCGCCCACTCCTCGTCGGAAATGGACGACTCCGGTACCTCCGGAGATTCCGCGGTCATGTCGGCCCCCACCCTGTCGGACAACTCGAACGGACACCCTAATGCAGCCCCGACCGGGCCCTGTTGGGCAGGTTTCCCCGTCGACGGGCTCAGCGGGGCCGGAGGCGGATCAGGGTCTCTTCCGTGCCGACCCACAGGGCGCCGTCGGGTGTGACGGCGACGGCCCGGACCGCCGGACCCGGACGGAAACCGAGCACGTCGCGCCTGCCCGGGCGGTGCAGTTCCACGAGGCCGTCCGCCCAGGCGGCCGCGAGGGCCGGTCCCTGGGGTGTCGGCCCCATGTGCAGGGCGACGACCGGCGACGACCGCTGCGACACGGTCGAACCGTGCCCGCCGTCCGCGGGCGACCAAACGCGGACCGCACCGTCCGTGCCCCCGGTCCGCACGGTGAGGGAGGGTGAGGCGGTCGCCGCCAGGGCGGTGACACGGCCGGAGTGCAGGGCCGCCTGGTGGAGGCCGTCCGAGCCGAAGGCGTGCACCGAGCCCATGCGGTCGCCGACCAGCACGACGTCCGCCGCGGCGGCGAGGGCGGTGCCCGGATGGCGGGCGAGGGTGGCGGCGACGGCCTTCGTCAACGCGGTCCCGGTGCCGCCGTGCCGGTGCAGCCGGCCGCGTTCGTCCAGGAGCAGGACCGTGTCCTCCCCCGACGCGGCCGCGGCCCTGACGCGGGTGGCCGTCGACTGCTCCCGCCCACCGTCGGGAAGGACGCGCACCCCGCCGCCCGGATCGGCCACCACCGGCGCACCGCCCGGCAGGACGGTCAGGGCGGCGATCGGGCAGGCGCCTGCCCACTCCATGTGCCAGGGCGCGGCCGCGGCGGACCGGGCCAGTGCCTGCCGTATTCGTGGGTCGGCGTCCGGGGGCAGGGCGGTCCGGAGGACCAGGGCCCGCCGGGCCGGGTCCTGGTCGCGGATCAGCGACTGTCCGGCCCGCAGCCAGGCACTGCGCAGGCCGCCGTGTTCGTCGTCGGCCGCCTCGTAGGCGGCGGTCACCCGTACGGGGTCGGCCGCGCAGACCGCCTCCGCGTCGGCCACGTCCACGGGCCCGTCGTCGCCGGGCTTGCTGACGGGGGCGTCCTCGTCAGGAGCCTCCACGACCACCCGTACGTGCCCGAACTCGCGCAGCACGTCGGCCAGTTCCGCCACTTCGTCCGGATCGTGGCCCGCGCCGCCGAGCCGCACCGTGCGGGGCGGTCCCGCCAGCAGCGCGGACAGCAGTTCGGCGGGGGTGCCCGCCACGACTCCCAGCTGGTTCGCCACCGCCCACACCGTGCCGCGCACGTCGTCGTCCCCTCGGGTCCCCGGGCGGGCTCAGACGTCGGAGCCCGCGAAGTGCTCGCGCACCAGCGCCTGGACCACCGTCAGGTCCTGGGCCGCAAGCGCGTCCAGCAGCGCCGTGTGTTCTGCCGCGTCCGCGACCAGGTCCGCGCGGCGGGTGGTGGGCGCGCCGCTGAGGGGCCACTGGGAGCGCCGGTGAAGGTCGTCCGCCACCGTGAGCAGCTGCTCGTTGCCCGCGAGGGCGAGGACCGCCCGGTGGAAGGCGCGGTCCGTCTCCGCGTAGCTCGCCCGGTCACCCGTCGCCGCCGCGGCGGCCGTCGCCTCCGCCAGCGGGCGCAGCGCGTTCCAGCGGTCGGCCGGGACCGTGCGGGCCAGCCGCAGCAGGACCGGGACCTCGATCAGCGCGCGGACCTCCGCCAGCTCGGCCAGTTCGCGTGCGGTGCGCCGGGCGACGCGGAAGCCCCGGTTCGGCACGACCTCGACGGCGCCCTCCATGACCAGTTGCTGCATCGCCTCGCGCACCGGGGTCGCCGACACGCCGTAGCGCTCGCCGAGGACCGGTGCCGAGTAGACCTCGCCGGGGACGAGGTCGCCGTCGACCAGGGCCGTACGCAGCGCGTCGAGGATCTGCCCGCGCACCGAGTGCCGCTGCACGGGACGGAGGGCCGGGGGCTCACTGTGGGTGTGCTCGCCGCGGACCTGTTCCCGAGCGGCCCCGGGACCGCCCTGCGCGGGCACGTGGACGGAGGCGTACGGCTGAGGAACGGCGAGGTCACGCGCTCTGGCCTGCTCCACTCGGGTCCTCCTCCGGCAGTCCGCCCGGCCCGGCTCGCGGATGAGGGGCCCTGAGTGCACGATAGGCGGCCGGGGCCCCAGTTCAAACATCGAGATCATCGGGTAAGGTAAGGCTTACCTGCTAACGATCGCGATTCGGTGGTCCCCAGCATGACCGTTCCTGCACTGATGCCCGGCCTCACCTCACCCGTGACGGACGCCTATGAGCGCCTCGCCGAGGTCTTCCCCGGGCTGCGCGTGAAGGAGCTGACGGACGAGGGACCGACACCGGACGGCGCCGGCTGGGTCCGTGCGGCCGACCTGGCGGCCGGCGGCGCTCCGCTCGACGCCTTCCTCGCCTGGGACAACGCCCAGGTGCTCCGGGACTACGGACAGCAGGCCCGTCCCGACGTCGTCGCCAGCTTCGGTCTGCACCGCTACGCCTGGCCCGCCTGTCTGCTGATCACCGTCCCCTGGTTCCTGGTGCGCAGGGTGCCGCGGGTCCCGGTCGAGGGCGTCTCCTTCCAGCGTGCGCTGGGTCACATGACGGTCCGTGTCCGCGAGTTCGCCTGCCTGCCCGACGACCCCGCCGCGCAGCTGCCCGGCGCCCGCGTCGTACCGGACGAGGAGGCACTGCGCGGCGAGGTCCGCGCGGCCGTCGCCGAGCACATCGGACCGGTCCTCGACGGATTCGGGGCCAGGATGCGGCGCGGCAAGCGGGCCCTGTGGGGAATGGCGACCGACGAGATCGTCGAGGGCCTCTGGTACGTCGCCCACCTCCTCGGCGAGGAGCAGCGCGCGGTGGCGGAGCTCGAGCAGCTGCTGCCGGGCACGACCAAGCCGTACGTGGGCACCGCCGGCTTCCGGGAGCTGACCGGTCCGAACGGCGAACGGCTGCCGACCCGCGACCGGGCCAGCTGCTGCCTGTTCTACACGCTGCGGCCGGAGGACACCTGTGTCACCTGCCCGCGCACCTGCGACGCCGACCGGGTCGCCCGCCTTCAACAGACCGCGTGATTCCACGCCACCATTTCGAGTGGCATGAATTCGAACGCAACTCCCGCCGCTCAAGCGTCAGTTCGAGTAGATCGCACCTATTCGCGTACGGGACGGCCCCGTTGGCGTTCTCTTGCTCGGAAAGCGCCTGGGTGTCCCCCGCGTTCGGCAGTATGGCGGCCGAAACGCCCTACCGCGATGCAAGGGACACCGCACATGAGACTGACCGACATATCGCTGGACTGGCTGCTTCCGGGCGCCGTGATGATCCTGGGAGTCCTGGCGGCGGTGGCGGTGCTCGCGCGCGGCAAGCGCGCCGGTGACAAGGCCGCGGCCGATGACTCGTGGGAGCGCAGCGAGGAGCGCCGCAGGCGCAAGGAGGCCGTCTACGGAACCGCCTCGTACGTACTCCTCTTCTGCTGCGCCGCCGTCGCGGCGGCGCTCTCCTTCCACGGCCTGGTGGGCTTCGGCCGGCAGAACCTGAATCTGACCGGCGGCTGGGAGTACCTGGTGCCCTTCGGCCTCGACGGGGCGGCCATGTTCTGCTCCGTCCTCGCCGTGCGGGAGGCCAGCCACGGTGACGCCGCCCTCGGCTCGCGACTCCTGGTGTGGACGTTCGCGGGCGCGGCCGCCTGGTTCAACTGGGTGCACGCGCCCAGGGGTCTCGACCACGCGGGCGCGCCGCAGTTCTTCGCCGGCATGTCGCTGTCCGCCGCGGTGCTGTTCGACCGGGCGCTGAAGCAGACGCGCCGTGCGGCGCTGCGCGAGCAGGGGCTGGTGCCCCGGCCGCTGCCGCAGATCCGGATCGTACGGTGGCTGCGGGCACCCAGGGAGACCTTCGCGGCCTGGTCGCTGATGCTCCTCGAGGGCGTGCGGACCCTGGACGAGGCCGTGGACGAGGTGCGCGAGGACCGGCGACAGAAGCAGCAGAACCGGATGCGCCGCCGCGACCGGGAGAAGCTGGAGCGCGCCCAGATCAGGGCGCTCAACCGGCAGCACCGCAGCTGGGGGCTGAGCCGGGCGGACCGCGGGACGCAACTTCCCGCACTCGGACCGGCCACGGGCGGAGCCCAGCAGCCGGGGAGCTCGTCCTCGTCCGTCGTGGAGCCTGTCATAGCGGAGCCCGGACAACTGCCCGTGCGGACCCGGCCGTCGCTCCAGGCCCTGAAGCCGGCCGGTCCCGAACCCGTCACGGTCGACCTCACGGCCGAGGACGACACCCAGGCCCTGCCGCGTCTCGACTCCCTGGAGCGCAAACTCAAGGATCTGGAGCAGCAGTTCGGCTGACGGGGCGCCGGGCACCGGGAGCGGTCCACGGGTCACCCGGCCCCGGCCCGGGCCCCCTGGCCGGTCCCCCGGCCGGACGGGCTTCCGGAAGGGGGCCCGCGGTCGGCCCTTCGGCCCCGAGGGCCGCCGGTCAGCGGCCCCTGCTTCAGGGGACGCCGGTCAGGCCGCTCCCGCGTGCAGCTCGAACCAGATCACTTTGCCCACCCCTTGGGCCGTACGCACGCCCCACGCGTCGGCCAGGCGCTCCACCAGGACCAGCCCCCTGCCGCCCGTACCGAGGTCGGCGTTCGGTAGGTCCGGCACGGGCAGTCCTGCCATGAAGTCCTGGACCTCCACGTGGAGTCGTGAGTCCTCGACGGTGGCCGTCACCACCGCTCCGTGGTCGGTGTGGATCAGGGCGTTGGTCACCAGCTCGCTGGCGAGCAGCTCGGCCACGTCGGCCGCGTCCGCCGCACCGGCGTCATCCGTCCGCTCCGGCCACTTGCCGAGCAGGTCGCGTAATGCGTGCCGCACTTCGGGCACGGCCGTGAGATCGCCGTTGCCGAGTCTGCGGTGCAGCCGGCCCCGGACTCCCGCGCCCCCGTGACGTCCAGTCATCTTCCCCCACCCACGTCGGAACGAGCTATGGCTTCGTAGTCACCGGATGCATGCCCCGCCCGAGGGACACCACTCATGCCTATTTCGACAGTTCCCCGGTCCGACGCTGATGTGTGGGAGCCGCGCGTCGGCAAAAGGGCACTCGCCGCGACCGTTCACCGGCCCCGTGAGCGGCACGGACGCCGCTCCGACAGGCCGCCCGCCCGCCGCCGGTACGCCGATGGCCGGATACGGGCGCTCCACCGGTTCTCGTCCCGGCGACCGGCGGCGCTGGACGGGCGCTTGTCCCGGGCCGACCGCCGCCGGTCGCCCCCGCACGGTCAGGGCCTCGGCACGTTCCGCAGGTTCGAACGGGCCATCTGCACCATCCTGCCCACGCCGCCGTCCAGCACGATCTTGCTCGCGGAAAGGGCGAAACCGGTCACCATCTCTGCGCTGATCTTCGGCGGGATGGAGAGCGCGTTGGGGTCGGTGACGACGTCGACCAGCGCCGGGCCCTTGTGCTTGAAGGCGTCCTTGAGCGCGCCGGCGAGCTGCTTGGGCTTCTCCACCCGGACACCGTAGGCGCCGGCCGCGCGGGCGACCGCCGCGAAGTCAGGGTTGCGGTAGGCCGTGCCGAAGGACGGCAACCCGGCGACCAGCATCTCCAACTCCACCATCGACAGCGACGAGTTGTTGAACAGCACGATCTTCACCGGCAGGTCGTACTGGACCAGGGTCAGGAAGTCGCCCATCAGCATGGTGAACCCGCCGTCGCCCGACATGGAGACGACCTGCCGGTCACGGTCGACGAACTGGGCGCCGATGGCCTGCGGCAGGGCGTTCGCCATCGAGCCGTGGCTGAACGAACCGATGATGCGGCGGCGGCCGTTGGGAGAGATGTAACGGGCAGCCCACACGTTGCACATGCCGGTGTCGACGGTGAACACGGCGTCGTCGTCGGCCAGTTCGTCGAGGACGGCGGCGACGTACTCGGGATGGACGGGGACGTGCTTCTCCACCTTGCGGGTGTAGGCCCTGACCACACCCTCCAGGGCGTCGGCGTGCTTCTTCAGCATCTTGTCCAGGAACCGGCGGTCCGCCTTCGCCCGCACCTTCGGGGTGATGCATCGCAGTGTCTCGCGCACGTCGCCCCACACGGCGAGGTCCAGCTTGGAGCGCCGGCCGAGATGCTCCGGCCTGACGTCGACCTGCGCGATCTTGACGTCGTCCGGAAGGAAGGCGTTGTACGGGAAGTCCGTGCCGAGCAGGAGGAGCAGATCGCACTCGTGGGTGGCCTCGTAGGCGGCGCCGTAGCCGAGCAGCCCGCTCATGCCCACGTCGTAGGGGTTGTCGTACTGGATCCACTCCTTGCCGCGGAGCGCATGACCGACGGGCGACTTGATGCGCTCCGCGAACTGCATGACCTCGGCGTGCGCGCCGGCCGTGCCGCTGCCGCAGAAGAGCGTGACCCGGTCCGCCTCGTCGATCATCCGGACCAGCTTGTCGATCTCCGCGTCACCGGGGCGGGCGGTGGGGCGGGTCGTGACCAGGGCGTGCTCGATCGACTTCTCCGGCGCCGGGCGGTCCGCGATGTCGCCCGGCAACGACACCACGCTCACCCCTCCACGGCCGACGGCGTGCTGGATCGCCGTCTGGAGCAGCCGGGGCATCTGCTGAGGGCTCGAGATCAGCTCGCTGTAGTGGCTGCACTCGCGGAACAGCTGGTCGGGGTGGGTCTCCTGGAAGTATCCGAGGCCGATCTCGCTGGAGGGGATGTGCGAGGCGAGGGCGAGGACGGGCGCCATGGAGCGGTGCGCGTCGTACAGGCCGTTGATGAGGTGCAGGTTGCCGGGCCCGCAGGAGCCGGCGCAGGCGGCCAGCTTTCCGGTGATCTGGGCCTCCGCGCCGGCGGCGAACGCCGCGGCCTCCTCGTGTCTGACCTGCACCCAGTCGATGCCCGGCGTGCGGCGGACGGCGTCGACGACGGGGTTGAGGCTGTCGCCGACGACGCCGTAGAGCCGCTGGACTCCGGCGCGGACGAGGATGTCGACGAACTGCTCCGCCACGTTCTTCCTGGCCATGGGGTGCGCGCCCTTTCTCCGTGGAGGTCCTGGACGTCCGCGGGGACGTCCGCTCGGGCCCCTCCCGTGTGTCGGGGCCCGTCGCTCCATCAACCCATGGCCGGGCCGGTCCCGCCCGTGCGGTTACGCCTGCGCGGTCACGCCTCCCATACCGCCACCGCCGTCCGGTCGTCCGCGTAGCCCTTCACCCTGAGCTGGGTATCGGCGAGGAACTGCGCCATCCCGGGCGCCTTCGGACCGCGCCAGCGCTCGGCGAGCTCCTTCGCGAGCGCCGCCTCGCCTCGCACCGGGGCCGCGAGGCCCTGGCTGCAGAGCAACAGCGTGTCACCCGGACGGGCCACGGACGCACGGAAGCGGAACGGCTCCGCGGCCGGGGGCGGCGGGGTCTCGATGTACGGCGACGGGCCCGTCGGGATGCCGAGGTCCATGGTGAGCCGGTCACCCTCGGGCGTGGCCTCCGGCACGGCGGACCCGAACCCGACGACGGGCGCCCCGGTGACGTCGGCCCGGTCGGGGACGGAGGGCTCGAGATCCTGCCAGGCACCGTCACGCAGCCGGAACAGTCCCCCGCCGCCGACGCCGAAGAAGACGCGGGTGCGGCAGGCGGGGTCGGCGGAGAGCAGCAGACACCGCAGCCCGGCCGTGTACACCTCCGGCTCCACACCGAGCTCGGCGGCGCGGGCTCGCAACTTGCCCAGGCTGCGGTCGGT
Source organism: Streptomyces pristinaespiralis (assembly GCF_001278075.1). Classification (GTDB taxonomy): domain Bacteria; phylum Actinomycetota; class Actinomycetes; order Streptomycetales; family Streptomycetaceae; genus Streptomyces; species Streptomyces pristinaespiralis. The sequence continues at coordinate 1,893,679 of NZ_CP011340.1, forward strand.
GAGCCGGTGCAGTCCGGACTTGAGATCGCCGCGCCGGCCGGCCCTTATGTCCTCCGCCAGCCGTGCGTGGCTACGGCCCACGGCCCGGCCGATCCACCGGCAGGCGTCGGCGGCGGCCAGGTGCGCGGTGTCCGAACCGCGGATCCCGCCGGCCACGGCGACGAGCACCAGCGCGGCGGGCCCGGTGCCGAACCGGGCGGTGAGCAGGGCGTCGCGGCGCGGCTCACCGCGGAACCGCGCGGAGTCGCCGCGCACGGACACCGCGCGGAGCGTGTACGTGCCGTACCTGGCGCCGTCGAGCACCGTGTCGGCGACGAGCTGGTCCAGTCCGTCCGCCTCCGCGGCGGGCAGCGCGGTCGGCTCGGCGTCGTAGGTGGGCGGGCCATCGCCGACGACGCCGCCGCGGGGCGCCTGCGCGGGCACGAGCGGCCGCGCCGAGTGGGCCGACGCGCCGGGTGCGTCGTCCCCGGCGGCCACGGGTGGGCGGTCCGCCGGATTCCCGCCCCCGGCGGGCCCGAGGCGCGGCGGCACCCCCGCGCGCGCTCCGCCCTCGCGGGACGGCGGGGTGCCGGCGGCGGCAGGGGCTGGAGCGGGGGCGGGCGGGGTCGTCGGGTCTTCACGTGGATCGGTCCCCGCGGTCGGCTGCGGTCGCACCGGCGCCTCAGCCCCGGAAGGCGCACCGGCGCCGCCCTCTCCCGCCGGTGAGGACGGGCCTCCGTCGGCACGGTCCCCGCCGCCGGAGCCGGATGCCGCCGACGCGCCGTCACGCCGATCACCACTCGCGACCGACGGCGGCCGCCCCGAACCGGCCGACCCGGAAGGCGCACCGGCGCCCCCACCGCCCGCCGGGGACAACGGGCCTCCGTCGGCGGAACCGGCCGCCGCCGACGCACCGTCACGCCGATCACCACTCGCGACCGACGGCGGCCGCCCCGAACCGGCCGACCCGGAAGGCGCACCGGCACCACCACCGCCCGCCGGGGAGAACGGGCCTCCGGCGGCGGAACCGGCCGTCGCCGACGCGCCGTCACGCCGATCACTGCTCACCGCCGACCCCGGCCGCTCCGTGCCGTCCGGCCGGGCCGGCGACGTCGTAGGCGGCTGCGCGGGCGGGGGCGGGGCCGGCGGTGCGGCGGACGGGCCGCGTGGGTCTTCACCGGCCGGCGTGGCACCGGCCCCGGTGTGCGCCGCCTCTCCGCCGTGCCCCGGCGGCGCGGACCGGCCTTCCGCTGTCGCGTCACCCGGCAGCGCCGCGCCGGGTAAGCGCGTCCCCGGGGCGGGTGGTGGGAGAGCCGCACCCGGCGGCTCGTCCCCGACGCCCGGTCCACGCGTCGCGGGGGACGGCGGTGCGGGCACCGGTGGGACGCCCGACGAAGGGCCGTCGTCACGGACGCCCCGCTGCCCCGCGCGCCCCGTGGGCGGTGGCGGTGGGTGTTCCCACCACGCGTGCGGGCGGGTGGTCACCGTGCCCGATGCCGAGTCGAAGCGGTCGTCCAGAGAATCCGACGACGTGCTCGGGCCACCGGTGTCCGGGGCCGACTCGTCGTACAGCCGGCTCCACCAGTCGTCTTCGGTGGTAGGCCTGTTGGGCCTGTCCCCCTGCTCACTCATGCCCTTATTGTCGACCGCGGTCCGGGCCAGAAAACGGGCATTGACGAAAAGACACCCGCCAAAGGTCCGCCGGGCGGCCCAACCCCCCACGGGAAGGACGCCCGGCGGACCGGTCGTGATCGGCGCGTCTGCGCGTCAGCGCACCGCGTAGGCGTCGATCACGAGCTGGGTGACGGAGTTGCCCCGGGCGTCCGTCAGTTCGGTTCTCAGGGTGACCGCCTTGCCGGCGGCGCCCGCGTGGTTCACGGTCGCGTTCCAGGCGCCGTCACCCTGTCGTTCGGTGGCCGCCGCCGTCCAGGTCTGCCCGCCGTCGTACGAGTACGACAGCTTCGCGCCGGTGAGTGCGCCCGGCCGGTAACCGGCGTGCCCTGTGGCGCTCAGGCCGATCCGCAGGCCGTCGCCCGCGGCGACGGTCTTGAGGCCGTCCTCGGGGAGTTCGTAGCCCGGGAAGAGGAGCGGGATGCCCTGGGAGTACACGTTCTCGTCGAGCTTCGAACGGAACTTCCAGGTCGTCTCCAGACGGGTGGACCGCTTCCACACCGCGGCCGGCGAACCGACCTTCATCGTCGTCAGGGTCAGTTCGTAGGCGGCGTCGCCGGCCGGGACCTCGTAGGCGCCGAAGGGGTACGCGGTCCGTCCGATCTCCTCGCCGTCGCGGACCAGACGGGTGTTGCCGATGTCGCCGAACGACCCGGCCGTGCCGACGTGTTCGCTGTCGCCCCAGAACGCGGGGGCCACTCCGAGGAGGTTGCCCTGACGCTCGGCCGCGAGGGCCTGTTCCCCTGTCGCGTCGAGGGGCGCGGCCGGGGCGAGGACGCCGCCGTACCAGCTCTCCTCACGCCGTTCGCCGGCCTTGTAGGCGCGGGCCGGGTCGGACAAGTACTCGCCCCAGGGGAAGCTGGAGGACACGTGGTGCTCCCACCGGGTGTCACCGGGGGTGTAGAACTCGGCGCGTTCGCCGGGCGCCGGCACCAGGTCGACGCCGGAGACGGAGGCCTGGATGCCGCTGGGACGGTGGGCGACGACCACGTCCCGGTAGTCGGCGGTGACTCCCATCGCGTGGTAGGTGGTGTCGTTCCTGGCGAGCTTCGTGTCGCGCACCCGGTAGGTGCGGTCGGAGGCGACGGGACCGCCCTCGGGGAAGCTCAGGTTGTAGACGTACGGGCTCTTGGCGGTGGCCTTCCAGCGCAGGGAGACCGGGCCGTCGGCCAGCCGCTCGAGCAGGAGTCGTGCCTCCGCGGCCTCGATGCCGATGACCGGGTGCGGTGCGGTGCCGAAGCCGGTGGAGGGCAGGTACACGCCGGGCGCGTCACGGTGCACGACGACGGCGAGCGCGCCGGCCGCCTTGGCGTTGCGTGCCGCGCTCACGGCGCCCGCGCCACCGTCGGGGACGTGCACCAGGGCGAACTTGCCCTTGACGCCCGCCGCTTCGAGTTCCGCGGGGGTTCCTGTGCCCGCGTCGACGAGGCCCGCGGTGCCGGTGCCGTCGAGGTTGACCGATCCGACGCTCGCGGCGACGGGACGCAGTCGCGGGCCGCCTTCGACGGCGAGTTCCTCGATGAGCGGCGCGTAGGCGCGCCAGTGGCTGGCGAACTCGAAGTCGCCGTCCTTCGCCCGGCCTTGGACGTCGGCGTAGTAGCCGGTGACCGCGCGGCCGCCGCTGATGGTGCCGGAGTGCAGCCAGGTGTCGTCCCAGTTGCGCGCGAAGCCGAGCGTGCCGACGCGGACCTCGGACCTGCGGTCGGTCCCGATGCCCAGCCGGTGTGCCTCCCGCGCGTCGAGCACGACGGTCGTGTCCTTCGTCAGTTCGATCTCGGGGCGGCCGAGGTAACTGACGGTGCCGTCACCGGACGTGACGAAGGAGGAGAGGAGGTACGAGCCGGGGCGGAGCCGGTAGACCTGGTCGGCGGCGCCGTCGTTGAAGCGGCGCTCGCCGGTCGCGTCGTCGGTGCCTATGACGTCCAGCGAGGACGACCCGGCCGCCGGCTCACCCTGGCGGTCGACGAGCTTGACGCGCAGGCCGACCGTTTCCGGCTGCACGTACAGCGAGAACGGGGTGGAGACGGTGACGCCGTCACCGGTGGCGACGACGCGGCCGGTGACGTCCCCGTACTGGGCGCGTTCGATGCGCGCCGACGGGTCCAGCGTCAGGGGGACCTCGACGGTGGCACCGGCGGGGACGGTCACCGAACGCGCACCGAGCCTGGCGATCTCGGAGCGGACGGGCGAGCCGTCGTTGCCGGTCACCTTCCGCACGGCCAGGTCGAGGCGCACGGGCTCGTCGCCGCTGTTGGTGTAGGGGACCTGGACGGTGGTGCGGTCGCCGCGGTGCTGCGGCCAGTCGAAGGTGCCGCCCTGGACGGCGGGCGCGCCGGTCACGGTCGTGTCGACGGCCGCCTTGACGTCGAGCCGGCCACCGCCGGTCTCGCGTACGTCGCCGGGGACGGACGACTTGGCGGAGGACACCAGCGCGGCCTTGATCTGCTGCGCGGTCCAGTCGGGGTGGCGCTGCTTGACGATGGCGGCGGCGCCGGCGACGTGCGGGGTGGCCATGGAGGTGCCGGACATCGACCGGTACGCGTACGGGCCCCGGCCGCCCGCCGCTGCCGCGGAGATGGCGACGCCGGGCGCGGCGATCTCGGGCTTCAGTGTGTGGGAGACGATCGCGGGGCCCCGGCTGGAGAACTGGGCCGTACTGTCGTCACGGTCGACAGCGCCGACGGTGAGGACGCCGGGCACGCAGCCGGGCGACGAGACGGTGTTGTGCGACGGTCCCGAGTTTCCGGCGGCGACGACGAACAACGTGCCCTCGTTGCGGGCGAGTTCCGCGGCCGCGGTGCTCATGGGGTCGGTGCAGTCGGTCGGCAGCGGGCTGCCGAGGCTCATGGACACGACGTCGGCCTTCCGGTCGACGGCCCACTGCATGCCGGCGATGATCCAGGACTCGGCGCCGTTGCCGTAGTCGTTCAGGACCTTCCCGCTGAGCAGTTCCGCACCGGGGGCGACCCCCTTGTTCCTGCCGTCGCTCGCGGCGCCCGAGCCGCCGACGGTGGAGAGGGTGTGGGTGCCGTGGCCATGGCTGTCGCCGGGGGTGTCGGAGTCGGTGAAGTTCTCCGCGGCGGCCACCCGGCCCTTGAGGTCGGGGTGTTCGGCATCGACGCCGGTGTCGAGCACGGCGACCTTGGTGCCCTTGCCGTCGTATCCGGCGGCCCAGGCCAGGTCGGCCGCGACCTGCCGCGTGGAGCGGTCCAGGGTGGCCTCGACCTTGCGGTCCAGCCACAGCTTCTTCAGCCCGGAGGCGGACCGGGACCGGGTGTTCGTGACGTCGGCCCAGAAGTCGGCCGCCTGCTTCTTGTCGGCCTTGAGGGCGACTCCGCCGACGGCTCGCAGCACGAGTCCGCGCTTCGCGCCGCGCGGGACGGCCGGGGCGGAGCGGGCCACGTCGCGGCCGTAGGTGGCGATCAGCGGCAGTGCCGTGGTGTGCGCGTCGTCGTAGCCCTGGCGGACCAGCCCGGTGACGTTGAAGAGCTGCTCGTCGACGGTGCCGGCCGCCAGCGCGGCGACGGCGTCCTCCGGGTAGACGTACAGGTCCTGGCCGGATCGGCGGGTCTGCGTGGTGGCCGTGGTGCCGTCGGGACGCGGCAGTACGGTGGCGGACGGCGCGCCCGAGGCGTCCCGGCCGACGAGGACGCGGTCCCCGGTCACGAGCGTGACCGTGACCGGGCGGTCCCCCTGTCGTGCCGCGGCCTCGCTGCCGGCCGGCGGTCTCTTCTGGCTCGCCCCGTCCTGCGGCTCTGCCGCCGACGGTGCGATCGCCGTGACGGTCAGCACGGCGGCTGTTGCCGCTCCCAGTGCCGTACGCGTTATCGGGCGCATCGCTCTCCCCATCTGAATCCGGCCACAAAAGGGCACAAAGGCCCCGTTGCCGGAGGCTGTTGCTGCTGCGGTGGCCGCCACATTGGCAGAGCGGCGGCCGATGCGGGGATGATGTCCGCGGCGGGTTCACGCCGTGGCCGATTTCCGCCACGGCGGCGGACAGGCGCACGTCCGGGGAGGGGTTCCGTGCTGGGAGCGATAGGGCTCGACGAAAGACAGGAGTCGGCGTACCGCGCGCTGGTGGCGCTCGGGGCGGCGGAGATCTCCGATCTCGCGCACCGGCTGGCCATGCCGGAGCCGGACACGGAGCGGGCCCTGCGGCGGCTCGAGCAGCAGGGGCTGGCCGCGCAGTCGTCGGCGCGCACCGGCCGCTGGGTGGCGGCGCCGCCCGGTGTGGCGCTCGGCGCCCTGCTGACGCAGCAGCGGCACGAACTGGAGCAGGCCGAACTGGCGGCGGCGCTGCTCGCCGAGGAGTACCGGGCGGAGTCCGTCGAGCCGGCCGTCCACGACCTGGTCGAGGTGGTGACCGGTGCGAGTGCCGTGGTGCACCGCTTCGTACAGCTTCAGCTCGGCGCCACGGAGGAGGTCTGCGCGCTCGTCACCGGCAATCCCATCGCCGTCAGCGGCATGGACAACGATGCCGAGGAGAACGCCACGTCCCGGGGTGTGGCGTACCGGGTCGTACTGGAACGCGAGGTGCTGACGAAGCCCGACGGCATCACCGAGCTGTCGGCGGCCCTGAGCCGTGACGAACAGGTCCGGGTGGTCGACCGGGTGCCGACGAAGCTCGTCATCGCCGACCGCTCCCTCGCGATGGTGCCCCTGACCGGCCGCGGTGCGGAGCCCGCCGCGCTGGTCGTCCACGCCAGCGGACTGCTGGAGTCGCTGATGGGCCTCTTCGAGGCGGTCTGGCGTGAAGCGCTCCCGCTGCGGCTGGGGGCGCGCGGGATCGAGGAGGAGCTCTGCGGCCCGGACGCCACGGACCTGGAGATCCTTTCGCTGCTCCTCGCCGGTATGACCGACGCGAGCGTCGCCAAGCAGCTGGACCTGGGGCTGCGGACCGTGCAGCGCCGGGTCAAGGGGCTGATGGAACTCACCGGTGTGACGACCCGCCTCCAGCTGGGCTGGCACGCCTACGCGAAGGGCTGGGTGGCGCGCGACCTGCACGACCGCCTCTGATCCTGCACGCTTGGCATGTGGGCGTATGGCAGCTCCTGATGGTCGGCGGGGTGATGCTGCTGGGCCTCCTGGGGGTGATCGTCCCGGGGGTCCCGGGGCCGTGGCTGGTGTGGGCCGCCGTGCTCTGGTGGTCCCTGCACGTGCAGACGGGCGTGGCGTGGTTCCTGCTCGTCGGCGCCACGGCGGTCCTGCTGATCAACCAGGTCATCGTGTGGCTGCTGCCCAACCGCCGACTACGGGGCCTCGGCGTCACCCGCCGGATGGCCGCCTCCGCGGGTCTCGGGGCGCTGGCCGGCTTCTTCCTGATTCCCGTCATCGGCGCGGTACCGGGCTTCGTGGGCGGCATCTACGGCTCGGAACGCCTCCGGCTGGGCGGTCACGGCCCGGCGATGGCCTCGACCCGCGCGGTGATGCGCGCGGCGGGCACGAGCGTGCTGGTGGAGCTCATGGGGTGCTTGATGGTGGTGGGGGCGTGGGTGGGGGCGGTGGTGTCCGGCGGGTAGTCCCCCACCCCGCCCCTCCCCGAAACCGGGGCTCCGCCCCGGACCCCCTCCCGGGCAAGGTGCTGTTGCGGGCTGACGCCCCCGCACCCCCGCCCGGCAGCTCCGCGCCGCGAAGCCCCGGCGCCCGCAATGGCCCACCGACGCAGCAACGCCCCGCACGGGCAACGCCCCCGCGCCGAACCGGGCCACGCCCGGAAAAGCCGCACACGAACGGCGTCGCCCCCCGGACCGGGCCACGCCCGGGACCGCCGCACCCGGACCCGTCCGGGCGGCACCCCGAACCGGGCCACGCGCGGACGCGCCGCGCCCCAAGGGCCTCACGCTCACGACCCGGGCCACGCCCGGGACCGCCGCCCCCGGACACGCGCCACGCCCCAGGAGCGTCACGCTCAGGGGACGCGGCCAGGCCCGGAAACGTCACGCCACCGGGCCCGGGCGCGTCCGGGTGCTCAGCGGACGCGGCCGCGTTTGGCCTCCATGGCCGCGCGGCCCTGCGCGCCCTTCAGTTTCCAGTCGCGGCGGATCTCCGCCCGTAGCCGTGCGTCCGTCTTGGCCACGATCCGCTGGTTCTCCCGGATCAGCTTGCGGTAGCTGTCCAGCCGCCGCTCCGGCAGCGTGCCGTCCTCGATCGCGCCGAGCACGGCGCAGCCGGGCTCCGCCTCGTGGGCGCAGTCGTGGAAGCGGCACTGCGCGGCGAGGTCCTCGATCTCGGAGAACACCTGGTGGACGCCAGCTTCGGCGTCCCAGAGGCCGACGCCCCGCAGCCCCGGCGTGTCGATGAGGACGCCGCCGCCGGGCATGACGAGCAGGTTGCGGGTGGTCGTGGTGTGCCGGCCCTTGCCGTCGACGTCACGGGTGGCCTGGACGTCCATGACGTCCTCGCCGAGGAGCGCGTTGGCGAGAGTGGATTTGCCGGCTCCCGAGACGCCGAGCAGCACGCTGGTGCCGCCGGACACGATCGCGGTGAGGACCTCGACGCCTTCCCCGGTGGCGGAGCTGACGGGGATGACCTGGACGCCGGGCGCGGTGGTCTCGACGTCCTGCACGAGGTAGGACAGCCCGGTCACGTCGGGCACCAGGTCGGCCTTGGTGAGGGCGACGAGCGGCTGCGCCCCGCTCTCCCACGCCAGGGCGAGGAAGCGTTCGATCCGGCCGAGGTCGAGTTCGACCGCCAGCGAGACGCAGATGACGATGTGGTCGATGTTGGTGGCGAGCACCTGGCCTTCCGACCGCTTGGACGACGTCGACCGCACGATGGCGGTGCGCCGCGGCAGGAGGGTCCGTACGAACTGCGGGTCGCCGTCGGGGTCGACGGCCACCCAGTCGCCGGTGCAGACGACCCGCATCGGGTCGCGGGGCGTGACGAACTCGGTGTCGCCGCGCATCACACCGCGCGGCGTGACGAGGTCGCACTGGCCGCGGTCGACGCGTACGACGCGACCGGGCAGCAGGCCCTGGGCGGCGTACGGGGCGAACTCGGCTTCCCAGGCCGTGTCCCACCCGTAGGGGGCGAGCGTGTCCTGGGCGGCAGAGGTGAGGGAAGACGTGTGGGGCTGGGTGTTGGACAAGGGGAACCCTTCGAAGGGCGGCCCCGGCAGCGCGCGCTCCGCGCGCGGAAGTCGAGTGGGTGTCAGCCGGAGGCCACAGGAGTGGAAACAGTGATGAACCTCTGAACGCGGGCAGCGCCCGCCACCGTGACAGTCATCAATGTCCTCACCTCCTGCTCGTCGTCCCGACGAACCAACCAAAGCAACACAGGTTACGAACCAGCACTGTTCCCCGGGCGCGGCACATGCCGCGGCCCCGGAACGAGCAGAACGATAACCGGGCCCCGGGGCGGGGCGCCAGCGATTATTTCCGCCGGTCCGTGCGCGCCGGATCCTGGTGCCCGGCGGTCCGTCGTACCGGGTCCGACGGCCTCGTCGCCCGCGTCGGAAATCGCCTTGACCGGCCCTTCGGCCCCGCAGTTTGATCGGCGCAATCGGACTGCGCCCGTCACGGGGGAAGTTGTGGATGACGTCTTGATCTCCGGCGCGCTGGCCGGATTCGGAATCGCCATGCCGGTCGGTGCCGTCACCGTCATGATCGTCACCCTGTCCGCGCAGACGTCGCTGCGTACCGGTCTCGCGGGCGCGATGGGGACGGCGACGGCCGACGGGCTGTACGCGCTGATCGCCGCGCTGACGGGTGCCGCGCTCGCCGGCCTGCTCCGGCCCGTGGCGGGCCCCATGCGGTGGACGGCGGCGGTCGTGCTGCTCGCGCTCGCGGCGAAGGGACTGGCGGACGCCGTCCGCCGCTCGCTCGATCCCGGGTCCGTGCGGCAGGTCGAGGAGAAACGGCCGTTCAGCGTCTACCTGCAGTTCCTCGGACTCACTGTTCTCAACCCGCTGACCATCGTCTACTTCTCCGCACTGGTGCTGGCGCTCAGGAACGACGACTGGCCCCCGATGGGCGGCTTGATGTTCGTCGTCGCCGCGTTCGCCGCCTCGGCGAGCTGGCAGGCGCTGCTCGCCGTCGGCGGTGCGCTGGTCGGTCGTGCCCTCACCAGCGACAAGGGCCGCCTGGGCACGGCGCTGGTCGGCAACGGAGTGATCATCTTCCTGGCGGCCCGTCTGCTGCTCGGCGGCTGACCGGGCTGTCGTTCAGCGGCCGGCTCCGCCCGCGGCGGGCGGGCGCCCGGTCCGGGTCCATTCGAGCACCTCGTCGGCGGTCCAGGTGTTGACCACGCGCTCCGCCGGCACACCGCACTCCTCCGCGCGGGCGCAGCCGATGATCTGCCAGTCGAGCTGTCCGGGCGCGTGCGCGTCGGTGTCGACGGCGAAGAGGACGCCCGCCTCTACGGCCCTGCGCAGCAGCCGGCGCGGTGGATCGCGCCGCTCGGGGCGGCTGTTGATCTCCAGGGCGGTGCCGTGCTCCGCGCAGGCGCCGAAGACCTCGTCCGCGTCGAACTGCGACTCGGGCCGGGTGCCGCGGCCGCCGGTGACGAGTCGTCCGGTGCAGTGACCGAGAACGTCGGTGAGCGGGTTCTCGACGGCCCAAACCATCCTCCTCGTCATCGCGGCGGAATCCATGCGGAGTTTGGAGTGGACGGAGGCGACGACGAGGTCGAGGCGGTCCAGCAGTTCGGGTTCCTGGTCGAGGCTGCCGTCGGGGAGGATGTCGCACTCGATGCCGGTGAGGAGCCGGAAGGGCGCCCACTCCTTGTTGAGTTCGGCCACGACGTCGAGTTGGGCGCGCAGCCGTTCCGCGGTGAGTCCTCCTGCGACGGTGAGGGTGGGCGAGTGGTCGGTGAGGACGGCCCATTCGTGGCCGAGCGCGGCGGCCGCACGCCCCATCTCGTCGATGGGGCTGCCGCCGTCCGACCAGTCGGAGTGCAGATGGCAGTCGCCCCGCAGGGCGGCGCGCAGGGCGCTGCCGCCGTCGGCGAGCGGCCCGCCCGCCTCTTCCTCGAGTCGCTCGAGGTACGCGGGGGTTCCGCCGGCGAGGGCTTCCTCGATCACGCGGGCGGTCTTGGGGCCGATTCCCTTGAGCTTGACGAGCGTTCCGGCCTCGGCACGGTCGGCGATCTCCTGCGCGTCGAGTTCGGCGAGGGCCGCGGCGGCGGTACGGAAGGCGCGTACGCGATAGGTCTCCGCGAGTGAGCGCTCCAGGAGAAAGGCCACCCGGTTCAGGGCCTCGACCGGTTCCATCGTCACCTCCTGGGGTCCTCAGCTCAGTGAACCCCGATGCCGGCCGCTCGTCCAACGCGGAGCGACGCAGGCGTGAACACCGTCACACCTTTCAATCAATGGTTCAAGAATTCGCACGCCTTATATTCAATTGATCAACTACCTCGAACGTCTTTCTTCGGCCGATTCGAGGAGCTACTGAACCGCTGGTCAGCATCGCCCCACCGGTCACCGCCTGCCCTCGGAGCATCACCCGACGTGACCGAAACCGTGCACAGGGCCAAGCGTTCTTCACCGCGTTGAGCAAGACTCCCGTCCGATTTCCGAAACAACGACCCAGGGGAGTGTTCGAAATGCGGTACATCGCCAGAGGCCTCGCGCTCGCAGCCACCACCACGCTGGCCCTTGTCGCGGCGCCCGCCGTGGGCAGCGCGCACACCGCGCAGCCCGGCCCGGAGAGGCTGTACCCGCCGTCGGCCCTCGTGCTGACCGTCACGACGGGGGACGACGCCACGGCCGGAACGGTGCTGCGCGCGGTGACGCTCAGCTGCACGCCGACGGCGACCGGCACCCACCCCGCCGCGAAGGCCGCCTGCGCCGAACTCCGTGCCGCGGAGGGCGCCTTCGACGCCATCACCACACGGGATCCGAGCGTCGTCTGCACCAAGCAGTGGGATCCGGTGACGGTGACCGTGGACGGCGTGTGGAACGGCACGCGCGTCGAGTACGCCCACACCTTCGGCAACTCGTGCATCAGGAGCAGCGGCAGCGGCGTGCTCTTCGACTTCTGAGGCGGCCGGGCGGGCCGGGCGGCCACGGCGGGATGCCGTGGCCGCCCGGGGCTCACACGCCCGGCGGCATCCGCGAGGGACGGCCGGAGCCGCGCGTGAGCACGTAGCCGCCGATGCCGGCGAGCGCCGCGAGCAGACCGCCCGCACCGGTCCAGATCCAGCGGTCGGACCAGCGGCCGGACGACCAGTCCAGGGCCGCCTGTTCCTCGTTCCGCCGTTCGTCGGCCGAGACGCCCGGCACCAGCGGTTCGGCGAGCGCACCGTCGACCGCGTACGCCCCGCCCGCGTCCTTGGACACCGCCTCGACCTCGGCGGCGACGGGGAGACCGAGGTCCTCCTCCGGGAGGGCGGTGACGGTCAGGCGTACGTAATAGCTGCCGGGCAGCGGGTCGTCGGACCACGGCTCGGCCAGCGAGCGGACGGTCCGCAGCGTGCACGACAGCTCCACCGACGAAGCCTCGACGGCCGCCGTCCGGGCCTGCATGCCGTACATGCAGGCCTGGCGGCGGCGCAGTCCGTCGTAGACGTCGATCCGCCACGTCGAGGCGCCGTGCCGCTCTGCGGATTCGGGCAGCGTCACCCTGGCCCTGACGGTGGGGCGCTGCTCGGCATCGGCGGGGAACACCCAGTACAGGTAGTCGCCGCTCGACGCGTTCGCCGTGGCCTTCTGGTCCTGCTCGACCGGGGTGGCCGTACGGAAGGAGGTACCGGCTTCCGTGGGGGCCCGGTCGTCACCTTCGACTCCGGGGGACGGGTCGGCCGCGAGGGCGGCGGCCGCCGGGCCGAACAGTGCGGCGGCTGTCAGTGCGCCGGCCGTCAGTATGCGTGGGATACGCATCAGTTGGTCCTCCAGACGGCGATGCGCCAGCGTGAGACCCAGCCCCAGAGCAGGCCGGCCACGAAACCGGCGACCACCAGGACACCCAGCAGCCACCAGCCGCGCCCGAGTCCGAAGGCGGCCACGTCGAAGGCCGTTCCAGGTGCGTCGACCACGTCCACCGTGAGTTCCACGGGCAGTCCTGGCTCGGTCTTGACGGCGGGCGGCGCGGAGAACGAGTTGCTCACCTGGAGACACACGGTCTCCGCGGCGGGCTTGACGCCGTCGGCGTCCTCGAGCTCCGCCTTCGGGTAGCGAAGACCGGTCGAGATGAGATCGGTACGGCCGTCGCCGGCCTCGGAGCCGCGGACGATCTCACGGCCGTGGACGGTGACGGCGCGCAGCAGCACGCCGTAGTCCTTGTTCACCGCGCGGTCGGCGCCGACGCTCACGGAGGCGCGCAGCTCCTGGCCGGGCAGCACGTCCACCCGGTACCAGCGGTGCTCGCCGAACTTCTCCCGGTCCGTGTACAGACCGGGCTCGAGCCGCGGAGCGTCGGCACACTGCCCGGCGCCCCGCGTGGCGACGGGCGTGACCACCGGGTCCGCCGCGCGGTCGACCAACTGGCTCACCCGGTCGGAGAGTTCGTCGGTGTGCTGGACGGACGTGTACGTACCGCCGGTGGCCTCCGCGATACACCTGAGCTGCGTGCGGGTCTTGGCGTCGGGCACCAGGCCGAGGGTGTCGATGACGAGATGGATGCCCTTGGCCGCGATCTCCCGCGCGACCTCGCACGGGTCGAGCGGTGCGCAGGTGTCCTCGCCGTCGGTGATGAGCACGATCCGGCGGGTGGCGTCACCGCCTTCCAGATCCTCCGCCGCGCCCAGCAGCGCCGGGCCGATCGGTGTCCATCCGGTGGGCGCGAGGGTGGCGACGGCGGCCTTCGCCTCCGTCCGGTCGAGCGGCCCCACGGGGTAGAGCTGCCGGGTGTCCTTGCAGCCGCGCTTGCGGTCGTCGCCGGGATAGTCGGCGCCGAGCGTGCGGATACCGAGCCGCACCTCTTCCGGCACGGCGTCGAGCACCTCGTTGAACGCCTGCTTCGCGGCGGCCATACGGCTCTTGCCGTCGATGTCGCGGGCGCGCATCGATCCGCTGACGTCGAGCACCAGCTCGACCTTGGGGGATTCCTTCGCCACCGGTTCGTCGGCGGCGGCGATCCCTGTCGGGAACAGCCCGGCGACCAGGACTGCGAGGAGCACGCAGATCCGGGCCGCGGGCCGTCTTCTTATGATCATCAGCGGATCGTATTGACGATCTCCAAAGGAACCAAAACGAGGCCGCGTTGGGGCGCCGCACGACCGGGTCCGCTGCGCCGGGCACGCTCCCCGCCGCCGCGGAGCGGGCGCGTACGGCATGGGGTGCGCCGCTTCCCCGGTGGCGCGGCCCTACAGGTACCCGTAGGGCCGCCCGCGGGCGACGGTGTGCTGCGCCGCCCGGGCGCGGGGGCGGAGCCGGACGGAGGTCAGTCGACCGTCGGTGCGGCGGCGTACTCCTCGTCGGTGACCGGGGTCAGCCAGTGCACGACGTCGTGGTCGGCGTCGGCTTCGTTGATGGCCGGATGGACCATCAGCCGGTTCGGCGCGGCGCCGTGCCGGTGCTCCTCGTCGGCCTCGAACAGGACGCGGTCACCGGGCCGGATGACCTCGATCGGTCCGCCCCGGCGCCGGCACAGGCCGACCCCTTCGGTGACGAAGACGGTCTGGCTCAGCGGGTGGCGGTGCCAGTGGGTGCGCGCGCCGGGCATGAAACGCACCAGCGCGGCGCTGACCCGGGACGGGGAGGGTGCGGCGGCGACGGCGTCGATGCAGACGTCGCCGGTGAACCAGTCGGCCGGACCCTTGAGGGTGTCGCCCGGACTTCGGGTGATCTGCAAGATCCGCTTCTTTCTCCGTGAGCGTCATGGGCTGCCGGGCACGGCCGGGCCACTGCCTCGCGGGGCCGCGAGGGCGACGCGCCCCGGACGAGCCCGGGGTCAGGGCTTGAGGAGTGCCTTGACGGCACGGCGTTCGTCCATGGCCTTGTAGCCCTCGGCGACCTGCTCCAGCGGCAGGGTGAGGTCGAAGACCTTGCCCGGGTCGATCCGGCCGCTCAGGACGCGCTCGATCAGGTCGGGCAGGTAGCGGCGCACGGGGGCGGGGCCGCCGCGCAGGCCGACGTGGGAGAAGAACAGCTCCTGGCCGTCAACGGCGACCTCATGGGGGACGCCGACGAAGCCGACGTTGCCGCCCGGCCGGGAGGAGTGCAGGGCCTGCCGCATGGCCTGGGCGGTGCCGACGCACTCCAGCACGCTGTCCGCCCCGATGCCGTCGGTGAGGTCCTTGATCCGGGCGATGCCCTCGTCGCCGCGCTCGGTGACGATGTCGGTGGCACCGAACTCCCGGGCGAGCTTCTGACGGGACTCATGGCGGCTCATCGCGATGATCCGCTCCGCTCCCATCTCCTTCGCGGCGATCACCGCGCACAGCCCGACCGCTCCGTCGCCGACCACCACGGCGGTGGATCCGGGCCGGACCTCGGCGGCGTCCGCCGCGTACCAGCCGGTCCCCATCACGTCGGAGACCGCCAGCAGGCCGGGCCAGAACTCCTCGTCCGGCACCTCGTCGGTGGCGACCAGGGTGCCCTGGGCGTTGGGGATACGCACGTACTCGGCCTGGCAGGTGCTCATGAACTCGCGGTGCAGGCAGTTGGACTGGAAGCCGTTGCGACAGTTGGCGCAGGTGTTGTCCGAGGTCGCGAACGAGCCGACCACGAACTGCCCGGGCCTGACCGCGGTGACCTCGGCCCCGACCTCCTCGACGAAACCGACGTACTCGGGGTGCCGGTAAGAACCCTGTCACCAGCCGCAAACGGCGGTGATCAGTCCTCGGACCTGGTGGGTTGAGGCAGTTCTGGCGTGCTCGTCGCCTCAGCGAGTGCGAGGCGACCGCCCTTCAGCTCGGGCACGTAGTTGTAGATCGTGTTCCTGGAGACGCCGAGGAGCTTCGCGATCGAGGTGACGGTGTTCCCCGGGCGGGCGAGTAGGTCGCGGGCGTGACGTACCTGCTCCTCGGTCATCGCCGGCGGGCGGCCGAGCCGGGCGCCGCGGGCGCGGGCGGCATCCAGGCCCTCGTTGGTGCCCTGGACGATGAGTTCGCGGATGAACTCCGCAAGGGCCGCGAAGACGTGGAAGACCAGGCGCCCGCCGGGCGTGGTCGTGTCGAGCGCCTCGTGCAGCGAGGTGAACCCGATGCCGCGCTTGCGCAGGCCGGACACGATGGCGATGAGGTCCTGGATGGAGCGGCCGAGT
Source organism: Streptomyces pristinaespiralis (assembly GCF_001278075.1). Classification (GTDB taxonomy): domain Bacteria; phylum Actinomycetota; class Actinomycetes; order Streptomycetales; family Streptomycetaceae; genus Streptomyces; species Streptomyces pristinaespiralis. The sequence continues at coordinate 1,909,470 of NZ_CP011340.1, forward strand.
CGGTCCAGTGACGGGACGACGAGTGTGTCGCCCTCGCGCAGGAAGTCGAGGGCCTTCCGCAGTTCCTCGCGTTCGGCGTTCTTGCCGGACTTCTTGTCGGCGAAGATCCGGATGCATCCCGCATCGGTGAGTGCGTGGATCTGTCGGTCGAGCAACTGCCCCTTGGTGGACACGCGTGCGTATCCCACGAGGTCGCCGGTCCGTGCGGCCGGAACGGGGGCTAGGAGATCGGCGGTGTCGTCATCTTGGGGTGGCTGCACCCGCCAGATCGTACAGAAAACGGTGCTCCTCAAGTTCTTGAGCACATCGATTTTCTGACACCGTTTTATGGGCATGATCCGGCGTCGATCCAGCCGCGCACTGCCGCTTACCGATCTCGCTCATCAATCGGTCGATTGCTGGGCAAGATCATCACCGCATGAGATCTCGGCAGCGGCTACAGCAGACCAACCAGGTTGGCGAACCATCGTGCAGGCCCCGGCGAGCCTGTGAGCCACGGCACCGTGAACCCGGCGAGGAAGCCGATTGGTCCTCCGATCAAGGTCAGCGCGAACGCAGCGTAGAAACCCAGCGCCGAGCTACCAGCATCTATGTCCGTCAGTTCCAAGGACAAGATCGTAAGGATGACCCCGAGGGGCACCATCAGCCCGAGCCCCACAACCAGGAACACTACAAGTTTCCAGATGGCCGGTCCGGGGTCGGCCTGTACTCCCGCCGTGAACGATGCCGGGACAAGCCAGGTCATTAACGGCATCAGAAGGGCGTACGCAATTCCGAGCAGTGATTTCCAGAGACTCCCCCGCGGCCCCGACTTCGGGGGAGTCCCGTGATAGTGGACCTCGTTGGCATGACCAAACGCCAGACTTCCGTTCGAGGCGATGATGCTGCGTAGCACAGAGGTACTGGTGGGCTGTGATTGTGGCGGGCTTGGGGTGGCCGGTCCGTTTAGCCCTGGGACGGATCCGGCACCTGAGGGCGGCCGATGCTGGCCCCTCCAGAGATCGTGCCAGCAGCAATCGAATTGTCTGTGGCGTTGATGTTGATGATGTCCCTGCCAGCGGCGAGGCCGCCAGTCTCAGCGGACGTTCCGCCTGCGGCTTGGACGTGTTCAGCGAGTAGAGCACGCAATTCTTCGGCTGCCGTCTCCCGCTGGCTGTCGTCCAAGCTTTCCAGCAACGCAGTGAACCAGGTCTCCCAGGATGCTTCCTGGCGGATCCGTGCGCGCTCTGCCTGCTCCGCGTCGGCGGTCTCCAGCGCCGCTGCGGTCTGGTCAAGGCGCTCCAGTTCGGCGCTCTCACGCTGAGGGTTTCCTCGACCGAACCAACGAGCCACCTGCTGGCGGAAACCCATCCATGCATCTGTGCTTGCGGCCTGCACCACCGCAGTGCCCCCCGCCGCAGCAAGCGCGGTCATCGCCTCCGACAGCATCCTCGCCCATCCTCCTGAGAGATCAGATTTGCCCTGGGGCGCGGCGACAACCGGCGCCTTCGACACATCACTCCATCAGATACGCGTCGCCGTTGTCCCTGGTTCCGTCAAGAGGACTCCCTCTGTCGGCGTACGGGGGCCGGGCACGACGACCTCAGTGAGGTTGAGGCGCGCATCCATATCGAGGTTCACCTCGCCGTAGGGCCGGACCTGGGACCAGAACAGCGGGTCAGGCCGCGCCGGTCGGCGGGCGTGAGCAGGTCCGCCCACTCCGGTTCACCGAGGATGTCCGGGAGCATCAGGGTGTTCACGTAGACCAGGGCCGATTGCAGGATGCGCAGGCACAGCACGAACATCTCCTGCTCGTCGCGCCGGTTCGAGGCGATCTCCCCGCCCTTGCCGTAGGCGATCACGGAGTTCGCGCCGTTGGAGGACTCCATGACGTTCAGGCCCTCCTCGATCTCCCGCTGAAGGTCCCGGAGCCGCAGGTAGCGGGCCACGAAGATGGTCTTCTGGGCGCGGCCGACCTCCAACATCGCCGCGTAGGTGGGGTGGGAGGCGTTGCGGGTGAAGCGGCGCAGAATCGCCTCGGTGGACGCGGTCCGAGTCCGGATCGCGGTCGCATACTTGATCATCTGGTCGTACTGCTGGGCGATGAGCTCCCAGCGGATCGGCCGGGTCAGCGCCGGGGTGAGCTGCGGGTAGGCGCCCGGTTCGCCGGCCACCGGCCGGTACAGCTTCACCTTGTTGATCCGCTTGATACGCGGCAGCAGGTCGAAGCTCAGCAGCCTCGTGACGCCGAAACCGATTTCCGACTGGCCATGGCTCTCCGTGTAATTGGCCTCGACATCCATCGTGGTGCCGTGCCGCATCGCGCCCTCGATCATCGCGGCGACCTCGGAGGCGGTGCAGTTGATCAGCTGGGAGTGGATCGCCAGGGACTTCTTCTCCACGTGCCAGTAGATGAGCACCCCGCGCCCGCCGTAGCGCGAGTGCCACTCGGTGAACAGGTTCTGGTCGTAGGCGCGCACGTGCGTGGAGTCGGAGGCGACCGCGGTCGAGCCCTGGCCCCACAGCTCGGCGCTGCGGGCGGCGAAGGTGGCGTTCGCGATCTGCACGGCGATGGCGCGGGCCGACTCCGCCGACAGATACCGGCGCCGCACGTACCGCAGCTCGTCCTCGGTGTGCCCGTGGCCGCCAGACGCCACGGCCTTGATCCCGGTGTTCGTGCCGTACGCGTAGATCACCAGCAGCAGTCGTTCGGCCAGCACCTCCGGCGAGAGGCTGCCGCCGCCGGAGACGGAGGTGACCGCGTCCAGGCAGCCGGTCCGCAGCACCGCTTCCTTCAGCATGTCGACGAGCGGCACGATGCCCCACCGCCTCTGCACCTCGCCCTTGACCCTGCGCAGGTTGCGCGGCTCTGGCTGGGCCTCGGCCGCCGCGAGCCGGATCGCTCCGGACTTCCGCTCGGCGATGTCCAGCCAGGACAGCTTGGGCATCTGATCGTTGAGCAGGGTCAGTTCGGCCGTCATCTGCTCGCGCAGCTCGTCGACGAACACCGCGGCGTCCAGAGGCTTGCGCAGCTCCCGGTAGTTCTCCGCCCGCCGGGCCTCGAAACCCTGTGGCAGGTCCTCATCCGGGTTGCGCCATTTGTCGGCGCCGACCACCCAGATCTCCTTGCACTTGAGCTGGTCGCGCAGGGCCTGGAAGGCGACGACCTCGTAGACCATGCGCACCACCCGGTGCCGGCCCCGCTTGTCGGCGCGGTGCACCACCTCCGCCCAGCCCCCGCCCATCGCCTTGTGCACCGGCACCGTCTCACCCAGCGGGTAGTACGTCGTGTTCCCCGCGCTCGCGTACCGCGCCACCAGTGACAGGGCCTCGATCACGGGCCGGTGGGCGTGGTTGGAGGAGCGGAACTCCAGCACGCCCAGCAGCTTGATCAGCCCGCGCCGGTAGTGGTTGGTGTACGACGCCTTCAACGTGGTCTGCACCGTCCGCCGGTAGACCGGCCCGCGGGTCTTGAACTCGTGCACCAGCTCCCGCAGCGTCGTCTCGCCCCCGGACACCGCCGGGAAGACGACCTGGCGGACCGTTCCCTCCGGGGTGCCGAGCGATGCCTCGGCGAGCTTGAAGAGGATGTTCTCCTTGCCCGACACCTTCTTGAACGCGTTGATGAGTTGCTCGGTGACCTTCCTCTCCGCCCGCGCACCGATCCGGTGCACGGTAGAGATCAGCAGCTCCACCAAGGTGTCGGTGATCTCCCGCTCCCGCTCGTGCAGCAGCGCGGCCAGCAAGGTCACCCGTAGTGGGACCGGGTGGGTCCGAAGGTGGGAAGGCGACTCCACCGCAGCCCGCGCCCGCTAGCCGGACACGATCTTCGGCGCGACGTCGATGAACAGATCCCGTGGCAGACCGATCGCCCGCACCGCCAGCAGCTTGTCGATCTCGGTGAGCATCGTCTCCAGGCTCACATTGCCCGGAGCCTCCTTGACCTTCGCCAGCACCGGCGGCGCGTCCTCCGCGCCGCCGCCCGCGGTTCCGTCGTCGTCCTGGTCGTCGGTGCCACCCGCCACCAGGGCCACGATCCGCTCCACGCTCTCCGCGGTCAGCCGCGAGGAAATCAGAACAGTCAGCGACTCCTCAGCCGTCCGCAGAGCAGCCGCCACGATGCGGTCGCACCGGCCCGTCGTGGGCGGCTCGATGCTCTCTGTGCGGCAACGCGCCAGCAGTTCCACCCGGACCTGCTCGGGCCTGCGTTCCTTGTGCGCGACGTGCTCGGCCAGATACTCCGTCAGCTTCTCCGCATCCGCGACGCTGCACTCACGGAAGCCCAGGTGCTCCCGGATCTGTGCACGGTGGTACTCGACCGTGCGGCCCGTCCAGTCGTAGGACTCCAGCTCCGAGGCGGGAACCTGCACCTGCCGGGCGACGAACTCCACAGCCTCACCAGGCAGCTCTGCCCGGTTCCGGGGAAACCGGCCGTACTGCGTATAAAACTTCAGCAGCACGGCGAAGCCCAGTCGCGTCGCACCGCGCTTGCCGGACACGAGCGCCTGCTCGTCCTTCAGCAGCGTCCAGTGCTCGACGAGGTCATCCAGGTCCAACGGAGTACGGGCCACGATCGCCGATCGTCCTCGCAGAGCTTCACTCACCGCAGCCGTACGGCCCGGGACTCACCCACATGGGTGACACCGTTGCAAGATCACCGCCGTTTGCGGCTGGTGACAGCGTTCTTACCGGCACCCCTACTCGTGCCCCATCGGGTGCGCCTCGTCGGTCGCGTCCAGGCCCCGCCAGGGCCACAGGTCGGATCCGCACACACAGGTGACCGCCGTGCGGATGATCGCATCCGTCGGCTTCAGGATCATCGGGTCGTCCAGGGTCTCGAAGCGCACATCGCCGGGGGCGTGGATCACTGCTCCGCGCATGGGGAAGTCCTCACGTTCTGGGAAAGAGGTCCGGGGCGGCCCGCGGGCCGCCGCGACCGTGTGCAGGTACGGGCCGGGGGACGCGTCAGGGCCCCGTTGTCCTACGCGCGCTGCCCGGCCGGGTCTCCCCCGCGTGGCGGCTGCGCCGCCCCGGGAGGGCCCGCACTCCAGGTAACCGGCCGTCCGTGCGGTCAGCGAGTCACCAGCGAAAGGTGTACCGCCAGTACATCCCTCCCACGGCGGGCAGGCCGTACGGTCGAAGACATGGACAACCGTGAGGAGGTCCGCGAGTTCCTCACCTCGCGGCGGGCGAAGGTCACCCCGGAGCAGGTCGACCTGCCGGCCGGTTCCCGGCGGCGTGTGCCCGGGCTGCGCAGGAGCGAGGTCGCGGCGCTGGCCGACATGAGCGTCGAGTACTACGCGAAGCTGGAGCGCGGCAACCTGGCCGGCGCCTCCCCCGCCGTCCTCGAGGCCGTCGCCCGCGCCCTGCGACTGGACGACGCCGAACGCGCCCACCTCCTGAACCTCGCCCGGGCCGCCGACGGCTCCGACGCCGTCACCCGCCCCCGGCGACGCGCCGCAGCCCGGCAGTGGACCCCGCACCGCAGCCTGCAATGGACCCTCGACGCGATCACAGCGGGGCCGGCGGTCGTGTGCAACGGCCGGCCGGACATCCTGGCGGCCAACCGTTCCTATTCAGTGAGCAGGAGTGAGTCTTGGACCCATTCCTGGTCGCTGCGGGCGCCCCGAACGGTGTTGGATGCCCTGGTTGCCCGCGTTCGTTCCGCGTTCGGGGGCACGCATCGTGTGCGTGGTCCGGGGATGCGGGGGCGGGCTTCCTCACGCCCGAGGGTGCCCGGGCCGGCCTGGACGGTCCGATGCCCCGCACGATCGCTCTGGTCGTGCGGGGGCGGTGTCGTCCGTCGCCGGATCGGGTGCCCTTGGGCGCGTCTGCCGATCGCGATGCTCGCGGCATCGTGACGGCTGGTCCTACGGGTGGTGCTGGTGAGGGGCTTCTGCCAGTGCTGCGCTCCCCACTTCGACGTGTAGGCGGGGTCGACGGCGATGATCGTGATGCCGGTGGCGTCGGCCATGGAGGTCAGGCGGGCGCGGAGCCGTCCGGTGGGCATGCCGGAGATCAGCTGCCGGAACCTTCGCCTGCGGCCGTGCTTCTCCCTGGTCTTCTCGGCCTGGAAGTCGAGGTCCTCGACCGCGATCGCCTTCACGCCGCAGGAGTGGGCCCAGTGCAGGAGGCGGGTGAGGGCGTGCCGTACTTGGGCGTCGCGGTGGGGGGCGGTGCCGGTCAGGGTGTAGAAGAACCGGCGTGGATCGCCGCACGGGTTGCCGTGGGTGTCCAGGCGCCAGGCGGCGAGGTGGTCGGCGTTGGTGTCCACCCCGATCACCCCGTGGGCGAGGGCGGCCTCCAGCGGAACGGCCTGGGCGGCCGGGATCTGCCAGGAGGCGGTCACGTACCAGCGGTCGCGTCCGGTGTCGTGGTGGACGCGGTAGGCCACCGCCCGGTTCGCGACCACCCGGTCCGCCCACTCGGAGCCCCGGTGCGCGAAGGAGACCTTCGTGGCGAGTGCGTACCGGCCGTGCGCGGCGTTCGCCAGATGTGCCAGCGGTGCCGGGAGCTTGATGCTGACGTCGCCTTCGGGGGTGATGCGGATCGTCTCGTTGCCGAACCTCTTCCCCGACTCACCATCCGCCTGCAGGAACCAGCGCTCGGCCTCCCACCGCCGGCGCCACTGGGCTGCGGTCAGCCCCGCATCGGCAAGGTGATGCCGGGTACGGGCCAGCCGTCGGCCGCCGCGCACCACACGCACCCGGCCCGCGTCCCTCTCGGCCCGCACCCGCCCCAGACGGTCCTCCAGCACCCGCAGACGCCGGGCCTTGGCATGCCACTCCCGCCGCGAACGGTAACCACCCGGAGCACGCTTCGTGCCCTTCGCCCCGACCGGCAGCGACAACCGGTGAGCGATCGTCCTGATCCCGGCTTCGAGGCCCTGGATGTGGGCGGCCTGCCCGCGCCGGGCCAGTGCCCACTGATCGTGTGTGGCCTTCGTGATCGACCCCGCCCACCGCGACGACGACACCCCCGTCAACTCCCGCTTCCGGGCCGCCCACGACTCGGCGGAGTGCTCCAGACCCTCCACACACCGCGCCTTCAAGTCCCGCGAGGCCAGCGACCCGAGATGCGCACCCACCAGCCGCAACACCTCCTCATCCCCGGCCGTCAGGCCCTTGAGCCGGGTACGCACTGCCACACCCGAAGGTCCGGTGACCACGAACGGCGCCGCCACCTCCCGCAGACCACCCACAGTGCCCACCCCCTCCGCACCGGACCACACACACCCGCCACCACCCCCAACGACCACCACCCGCAAAGGTCACCCATTCGACACACGAACCCCCGTCCACCCCGCGAGACCTCACACACCACAGCCCACAACAACCCACCCCTACACGGCAGCACTCACTCATCGAAGTCAAACAGCAGCAGTTCACGACCCTCGTCGTCCGCGCCTTCTACGCCGACCTGCTCGCCAACGGGGACAACCAGCGGAACCTGGCCCGCTTCAACTTCCTCGACCCGGCCTCCCGCCGCTTCTACCCCGACTGGGAGCTGTTCCGCGACATGGCGGTGGCCATCCTGCGCCGCGAGGCCGGACGCGACCCCCATGACAAGGGCCTGCACGACCTCATCGGGGAGCTGTCCACCCGCAGCGAGGACTTCCGCACCCGCTGGGGCGCCCACAACGTCCGCCGACACGGGACCGGCACCAAGCGGTTCCGCCATTCCGCGGTCGGCGACCTCACCTTCGCCTACGAATCCCTGGACCTGGCCGCCGAACCGGGACTCAGCATGACCATCTACACCGCAGAACCCGGCTCCCCCTCGGAAGAGGGCCTGCGTCTTCTCGCCTCCCTGGCCGCCACCGAGAACGCGGACCAGGCGGTGCGGCGGTGAGCCGCGTTCTGGTGACCGGCTCCACGGAGGGCCTGGGCCGGGCCACCGCGGAGACACTGCTGGCCGCCGGACACCGGGTGGTGGTACACGCCCGCAACCCTCAGCGGGCAACCGCTCTGCGGCCGCTGCTCGACCGCGGCGCGGACGCCGTCACCGGCGACCTCACCGAGCGTGACGCCGTACGGCGGATCGCCGCCGAACTGAACGACGCCGGTCCGCTGGACGCGGTCGTCCACAACGCCGGCGTCTGGACGGGGCGGGCCGTCATGCCGGTCAACATCGTCGCCCCCTACCTGCTCACAGCCCTGCTGTCGGCACCGCGCCGACTGGTGTACCTGAGCAGCGGCTCCCACTTCGGCGGGCGCCCGGCGACGCGGGGAGTCGACTGGCTCGGCAGGAGCGCGGGCTCTTACGCGGACAGCAAGCTGTTCGTCACCACGCTCGCCGCGGCGGTGGCCCGCCTGCGTCCCGACGTACGGAGCAACGCGGTCGACCCGGGCTGGGTCCCCACCAGGATGGGCGGCCCGGGCGCACCGGACGACCTCGAACTCGGGCACCGGACACAGGAGTGGCTCGCCACGAGCGACGAACCCGAGGCCCTGACCACGGGCGGCTACTGGTACCACCGAAAGCTCATGCAGCCGCACCACGCCGTCCACGACGAGGCGTTCCAGGACGAGCTCCTCGGGGCACTGGCGGAGGAGACCGGCACGGCTCTGTGACGGGTTCTGCTGAGGCTCACGCCCCCGCTCCTCTGGGACGGCACCGCACGCCGCACTCCCCGCCCGGAACGGGACCGGACCACCGGCCCAGGGGTCCGAACACAAGGGGGGAAGGGCAGCCCTTGACTGAGCGGTAAAGGGTTCCGCTGGGGGCTGACGCCCCCGCACCCCGAGCGGCAGCTGTGCCAGCGCCCGGCTTCGGCCGGGCGAGCCCCGAGACCACCACGCCCCCGGACCGGACCAGGCCCAGCCCGGAAGCGCCCCGAGGGCGTCACGCCCCCGGACCCGGCCGGGCCGGCCCGCACCGCGCCCCGCAACGCCCCCGAACCGAACCGGACCGGACCGGACCGGACCGGACCGGGCCGGGCCGCCCTCGGACACGCCGTGCCCCCGCGGCGCCGCGGCCCCGTCAGGTCGGGGTCGAGGCCGTGTCGGCCGGTTCCAGCGGCAGGGTGGGCTCCTTCGGCGGCGTCGCCGCCGTCCGCAGGAAGCGGCGGCCGATCGGCTCCGTCCACCGCGCCGTGAGCGGCCCGATGATCACCAGGATCAGGACGTACGCCGTGGCCAGCGGCCCGATCCGGGGTTCGACGCCGACCGCGAGGCCGGCAATGACGATGGAGAACTCGCCGCGGGCGACCAGCGTGCCGCCGGCACGCAGACGCCCGCGCGGCCCGATGCCCGCGCGACGGGCCGCGTACCAGCCGGTTGCCACCTTCGTCAGCGCGGTGACGACGGCGAGGATCAGCGCGGGGACGAGGACCGGCGGAATGTCCGCCGGGTCGGTCGACAGCCCGAAGAAGACGAAGAAGACCGCGGCGAACAGGTCCCGCAGGGGCGCGAGAAGGTTGTGCGCGCCTTCGGCGACCTCGCCGGAGAGCGCGATGCCGACGAGGAAGGCGCCGACGGCGGCGGAGACCTGGAGTTCCTGCGCGATGCCGGCGACGAAGAGCGTCAGGCCGAGGACGACGAGCAGCAGCATCTCGGGGTTGTCGGAGGAGACGGCCCGGCTGATGAGCCGGCCGTGGCGCAGTGCGACGTAGAGGACGATGCTGACGGTGCCGAGCGAGATGAGCAGGGTGAGGCTGCCGCCGGCGAGGCTGAGTCCGGCGAGCAGGGCGGTGAGCAGCGGCAGGTAGACGGCCATCGCGAGGTCCTCGATGACGAGGACGCCGAGTATGACGGGCGTTTCACGGTTGCCGAGCCTGCCGAGATCGCCGAGGACCTTGGCTATGACGCCGGACGACGAGATCCAGGTGACGCCGGCGAGCGCGACGGCGGCCACCGGACCCCAGCCGAGGATCAGCGCCGCGACGGCGCCGGGGAGGGCGTTGAGGACGAAGTCGACGATGCCGGAGGGGTATTGCGTCTTGAGGTTGGTGACGAGTTCGGACGCGCTGTACTCGAGGCCGAGGAGCAGCAGCAGGAGGATGACGCCTATCTCGGCGCCCGTGGCGATGAATTCCTCGCTGGCGTTCATCGGCAGCAGCCCGCCGTGGCCGAAGGCGAGTCCGGCGAGCAGGTAGAGCGGGATGGGCGAGAACCCGATGCGTCCGGCGAGCCGGCCGAGCAGGCCCAGGGCGAGGATGATCGACCCGAGTTCGATGAGCAGCGCGGTGGTGTCGTGCACGGGTGGCTATCCTCCGGTGATCAGTTCGGCGACGGCGTCGACGCCTTCGCGGGTTCCGACGACGACGAGCGTGTCGCCGATGGCGAAGCGGAAGTCGGGCGTGGGCGAGGGGAACGCCGCGGTGCGACGCAGTACGGCGACGATGGACGCTCCTGTGCGGGTGCGCGCCTGGGTGTCGGCGAGCAGCCGGCCGGCGTAGGGGGACCGTTTCGTCACGGGGATGTGCTCGGTGACGAGGTCGATCTCGATGTGCTGGTGCAGGTGCGCGACCGGGTCGGGGACGAGCAGCTTGGACAGTGCGGTCGCCTCGTGGGGGGCGAGGGCGGCGGCGTCCTTGCAGGCGTCGTCGTCCTCCGGGTCGTGGAAGGCGAGGATGCGGCGGCCGTCCTGGTGCACGACGACGGACAGGTGCGCGCCGGCGTCGGTCTTGAGGTCGTACCTCGTGCCGACTCCGGGCAGGGCGGTTTTGCTGACGTGTGCGGTGGGTTCCATGGAGGGCTCCATACGGGCGGTCGTCGACGCTGTGCGGGCGGCTGTGCTGTCTGTTCGGGTGGTGCGCGGTGTTCGCCGCGGCACCACCGGAGGGGGATTCTGCATCAACCGCCGTACAGGGCACCGGCCGGCCCTGGATCGGGTCGGCGGGGGTCGGTCAGTCGAGCCGGGCAGGCCCGGTCGGACGCGGTCCGGCCGGTGGGTCCGGTCGTCGGTCGCTGCGAGACGTATCGGGAACGCCGTCCCGCGCCCGCGCGTCGATGCGCACCGGTCCGGCGTCACGCGCGATTCCGGCATTACGCGCAATTCCGGCGCTACGCACGACTCCAGGGCCGCGCCCGTACCCACCGGGACGCACCGGTCTGCCGAGACGCACGGATCCGGCGTCGCGGACGAACCCGTGGACGGCCTCTACGGGCACGGCGGGCACGCCGAACCCCTCACGCCCGGGCGTCGCCGCAGGCACGAGCGTCACCGACGGGCCGCGGGCATGGCTGCCGTGCGCCATCTCCCACCCCCCGCCCGGCCGGCACCTCATGGGCGCCGGCACACACTCCTGCCGTTGACACGCATTGCGTTCGCTCCAGGAGCATGGCAATGACTCGGTAAAGAATTCTACCGCAGGACAATTGCCGCGAATGATGAACTACCCACCGAACAGGGCATTCTCACTCGCCCGTCCGCAACTGCGGCCGCCGTCCGAGGAGTTCTGCGGCCCCCCGCCGTGTCGCGGCGACGACGACCCGGTCCTGGGGCCTGAGCACGTATCCGGGATGGAGGTCCCACACCAGCCCGGTGGGGTTGCCCTCGTGGTCGCGGCGGGCGTTCGCCAGGTCCGGCTGCCTTTCGTCGGGCTCCGTCGCGTCGAGGGCGACGATCCGCCAGGCCCCGGGCCTGAACGCCTCCGCGACGGTGCGGCCCTCCAGTCGGGGGTGTCCGGCCACGTCGACGGCGGCGAAGAGCAGCACCTTGCGCTCCACCGGTACGGCGCCGAGGATCTGGCGTCCCATCATGGCGACGGCGAACGCGGGCGCGGCGAGCGTGGAGACGCTGCGGCTGCGGGTCAGGGCGTCGGGGTGCGCGGCGCGCAGACTCCGGTAGACGGCGGTCGCGAAGTCGTCGTCGTAGATGCGCAGGGCCACACGGAGGTCGGGTTTGGCGGAGCGGGCGTAGAGCGCGGCCTCCAGGTTCGTGGTGTCGACGCTGGTGAGGGCGAGCAGCGCGTGCGCGCGGTGGATCTTGGCGGCCTCCAGGACGCCCTCCTCGGTCACGTCACCGATCACGGTGGGCACCCGCAGCCGGCGGACGAGGGCGATGCCGCGAGCCTCGGGGTCCTCCTCGACGCAGACGACGGGGATGCCCAGTTCGCGCAGGCGCATCAGCACCCGGCTGCCGATCTTCCCCAGCCCCAGCAGCACGACGTGACCGGACAGGCCGCGCGGCGGGCGGCGCAGTGCGGAGGCGCTGCGGAAGGTGCCGAGGGCCTCCAGTGCCGCCGCGACCGTCAGCGGCAGCAGCATCAGACCGGCGAGTCCGGTGAGGAGTTGCAGGACCTGCCGGTCGGCGTCGGCGCCGGTCGCCGGGTCGCCCATGGCGAACAGGTCCAGCAGGACCAGGTACGTGGCGTGCAGCGGGTCGTCTCCCGTGGTGATCCATGAGGCGACGGCCAGGGCGACGACGACGGCGCCGAGACCGGCCAGCGACCAGCGCAGCCGCCGGGAGAACAGCCGGCCGAGGGGGACGCTCCGGCCGGCGAGGGGACCCGGTCCACCGCTCCCCGCCCGGTGGGAGATGGCCTCGAGGACGACGGTGCCTCGCCCGGTGGCCTCGGCGACGCTCCGGTCGTCGGGCAGCAGGCGTGGCCCTTCCTGTCCGCTCCGGTCGGAACCCTCGGCGCCGGCGGGGTCGTTGGTGGTGGACGACAGCAGGGCGAGCGTGCACAGGCCGGGGTCGGCGACCTCACCGCGGGCGGGCGGGGTGCGCTCGACGGCCCGCAGCAGCAGCCCGTCCGCCTGGACGATCTTGCTGGTGCCGGCGACGGCGGTCGCGGCCAGCGCGGGGGCCGCGGTGTCCGCGTCGGAGAGCACGGTGGTCGAGGCGTCCAGCGCCTGACCGGTGAGGCCGGGGAGGGACAGCGCGGCGGCCTGGTCGAGGAGTTCGGTGAGGTGCTGGCCGAGTTTGCGGTTGTAGAGCCGGATCACCAGCCGCAGGTGGGGGTTGAGTCTGCGTGCGGCGAGCGCGGCCCGGATGTTCGTCTCGTCGTCGTCGTGGACCAGGGCCAGTGCGGCGGCCCGGCCGACGCCGGCTTCGAGGAGTACCGCCTCGTCGAGCTCCAGGGTCTCGATGACCCTGGGCAGATCGGGCGGCGGGGTGTCGCCCGGAGCGGTGGGCACGGTGGTGCCGACGGCCCTGGTCATGACGGCGGACATCCGGCCGAACAGGGCGGAGGCCCTGACCCGCCCGGACAGGGGCAGTTCAGGGCTCCGTGAGGCCTGGGCGGCCGGTACGACGAGGGTGACCCGCTCGCCGTACACCTCGCGGAGTTCGCCGGCCAGCCGGTGGACGAGGGCGTCGTCCCCACACACGATCATGTGGCCCTGGGCGGTGGGGGGTTGCGCCTGATGAGGGAGTGAGGAGGAGGACACGCCCCATAGACTGCCCTGCCCCACCGGCCGGTTGCGCCGCGGGGTCCTCGGGCCTACTCGTGCGTGTGCCCGTCCTCGCTCCCGTCATGGCTCTCCTCCGTGTTCCCCGGCGTGTTCTGCCGCGTGTCGGTCCCCTGGCCGGGGGCGTCCGCCGTGACGACGGTGAACGCGGCGGTGCGGACCTTGCCTTCGTGCTTGAAGTCGAGGAACAGCCGGTACGCGCCGGGGCTCGGGGCCGTGGCGGTGAAGGTCACTTCGGGGCCGGGGCGGGTCGTGCCGTCACCGGGTTCGCCGCCGGGGTGGACGTGGAGGTAGGCGAGGTCACCGGAGCGCAGCGCCACCAGGTGTCCGTACGCCCCGAGGTACGGCTCGAGGTCGGTGACCGGGCGGCCGTCGCGGGAGACGCTCAGCTTCAGCTCGCCGGCCTTCGCGGGGCGCAGGGCGCCGTCGAGGGTGACGGTGTAGCCGTCGACCTTCGCCACCTTGGTGGCGGCGGGCAGCGGGGCGGGCCGGTAGTCGCCGGAGACCGCGAGGTCCGCGCCGAGGGTGAGGTTCTTCGCGCCCTCGGCGGCCGGGGTGAAGTCGGCGAAGAGGCGGTAGTCCCCCGCCTTCGGCAGGTCGGCGTCGATGCTCCAGGTGCCGTTCGCGGCCCTGGTGGGGTGCAGGTGGCGGTAGGTGCCGAGGTCGCGCGAGGCGAGGATGAGGTGGAGTTCCTTGTCGTGTTCGCGCTGGTAGGCGGTGACGGGCCGGCCGTCGCCGTCGCGGACGGTGAAGCGCAGTTCACTGGTCCGCCCGGCGACGACGCGCGGGGTGTCGAGGTCGAGGGTGTAGCCGCCCTCGGAGATCTGCAGCCCACCGGCGGCGGAGGGGCCGTGGCCGCCGGGCTCCTCCGAGGCCCGGCCGGTCGCCGGGTGCTCGGAGTGCGCGGCGGGCGGGGGTGCCGTGTCGACGGGCGCGACCACGTTTCCCACTCCGTATGCGGCTCCGAAGGAGGCGGCGAGCGCGGCTGCGAAGGCGGTGATCTTCATGGGGGTCTTCATGACGTCTCCTCGGGAGAAATACCCAGCGGGGGTATGAGAGCCACCTTAGCAGATACCCATGGGGGGTATGCAATGGGAGAAAGAAGAGGCGCCCGCCTGGATCGGCGGGCGCCTCTTCCGGGCACCTTTTCCGGGGACGTCACCCCTGCGACAGCGACGCCGCCGCCCAGGCCGTGACCCGGCCGGCGGCGTCGAGGGCGATCAGCGGGACGGATCCAGAAGGATCTTGTGGACACCGTCGGCGCGGCTGCTGAACAGTTCGTACGCCGCAGGGCCCTCGGAGAGCCCGAAGCGGTGGGAGACCACGGCTTCCGGGGTGATCCGGCCGGCGCGGGTGAGGGAGAAGAGGGCCGGCAGCTCGTAGTGCACGGAGCACAGGCCGATGGCGAACTCCAGCTCCTTGACCTGGGCCAGCCCCATGTGGAAGGGGAAGGCCTCGTTCTGGCTGACCCCGACGACACTGACCCTTCCGGCCTGCCGGACGGCTCTGAGGGCGAGCTCGATGGTCGCGTCGGAGCCCACGGCCTCCACCACGGCGTCCGGGCCGCGTCCCCCTGTCATGTCGCGGATGGCCGCCCGGACGTCCTCCGCCTCGGCCCCCTCGACCGGCTCGACGCCCATAGTCGCGGCGAAGGCACGACGCTCGGCGACGAGGTCCACACCCAGCACCCTCGCGGCGCCCATGGCGAAGGCGGACTGGGCCGTCATGATGCCGACCGGTCCGAGGCCGATGACGAGCACCGTCTCGCCGGGTCGGATGCGGGCGCGGCGGCAGCCGTACCAGGCCGTGGGCGCGTTGTCGGTGAGGACCACGGCGGCCTCGTCGGAGATGTCCTCCGGCAGGCCCACCAGGTTCATGTCGGCGTAGGGCACCGCGAGGGCCTGGGCCTGGCTGCCGGGGAGCTGCGGGCTCACGCCGTAGCAGAGGTCGAGCAGGCTCTTGGCGCGCTCGCACCGGGCGGTGAACCCCGCCGCGCAGGTCGGGCACAGGGTGCAGCCGACCGACGCGGGCAGCATGACCCGGTCCCCGGGCCTGAAACGGGTGACCTGGTCGCCGGTCTCGACGACCACGCCGACGCACTCGTGCCCCGGCGTGTAGCCCACCTCCGGGCTGAACGGGTTGCCGCCGTAGATGTGCAGGTCGCTGCCGCAGATGCCGGCCGCGGTGACCTGGACGACCGCGTCCGTGGGTGCGGCGACGACCGGGTCGGGGACCTCCTCGAAGCGGATGTCATGACGGCCTTGGTAAGTCAGCGCCTTCACCGGCTCCCACCCTCCCCTATGGCTGTGCCTGTACTGTGCCCATCCGCGACCTCGAGAACCAGCTTTCCGTGGTTCTCCCCGCGGAACAGCCGCATCAGCGTCCGCGGGAACGCCTCGACCCCTCCGGGCACCACGTCCTCCAGCGACGTGAGCCGGCCCTCCGCCCGCCAGGCGGCGAGCTGCGCGATGCCCTCCGCGTAGCGGTCGGCGTAGTCGAACACCACCATGCCCGTCATGGAGGCTCGATTGACCAGCAGGGACATGTAGTTGGCGGGGCCCTGCGGCCGGGTGCTGTTGTACTGCGAGACCGCACCGCAGATGACGACGCGGGCCCCGCGCGCCAGCCGCAGCAGCACGGCGTCGAGGATGTCGCCGCCGACGTTGTCGAAGTACACGTCGACGCCGTCGGGGGCGTGCTCGCGCAGCGCCTTGCGGACGTCCTCGCTCTGGTAGTCGATCGCCGCGTCGAACCCGAACTCGTCGACCACCAGACGGCATTTGCGCTCACCGCCGGCTATGCCGATGACCCGGCAGCCCAGGATCTTGGCGATCTGGCCGACGATGCTGCCGACGGCTCCGGCCGCGCCGGAGACCACGACGGTCTGGCCCGGCTCTGGACGTCCGATGTCGATGAGGCCGAAGTAGGCCGTCAGGCCCGACATGCCGAGCGTGCCGAGATAGGTCGGCAGCGGCGCCGCGGCCGGGTCGACCTTGGTGACACCGCGTCCGTCGGAGAGGCAGAACTCCTGCACGCCGAAGGTGCCCGACACATGGTCGCCGACGGCGAAGCCGGGGTGCCGGGAGGCGGTCACCCGGCCCACCGCGCCGGCGCGCATCACCTCACCGAGCTCCACCGGCCGGATGTAGGACCTGCCGGCGTTCATCCAGCCGCGCATCGCCGGGTCGATCGACAGGTACAGGACCTGCACCAGGAACTCCCCGTCGGCCGGCTCGCCGACGGGCTCCTCGACGTGCTGCCAGTCGGTGTCCCGCGGCTCGCCCGCGGGACGTGCGGCCAGGCGCACCTGGCGGTTGCTTGTGGTCATCTCCGGCTGCTCCTGCGTTCGGCGGTGGATCCGGGCCGGCGGGCACAGCCGGCAGGCTGTCCGTCGCCGTGTACCGACGCACCACCGGGCATACCGGCCAGTCGGTACGTCGTCGTGAGCGTACGGGCGCGCCCCGCCCGGCACAAGAGGACTCCGGTGCGACATACGCCGCGGACCCCGGCCACGGCGCACTGACGCCACCCGGCAGCCGGTCCCGGTGCCCGGCCGGCGGGTCGGGTCCGGCGCCGGGGCCCGACCTCCGCGCACCCATGGGGCCAGGTAATAGCCACTTTTTTGTGGGTACTTGTCGCCGGATGCACGCGAGGCGAATCTGATCACGGGCGCCGGAAAGGGCGCCCGGATCCGGACGGACGGGAGGGGGACGGGAGGAATTCAGGAGGTCGAGCGGGCCTCCGCAAGCCTCTCCAGACGGCGGTGACCCCAGTCGGAGACGGGGGCCAGCACCTGTGAGAGTTCGCGGCCGAAGCCGGTGAGGGAGTACACCGTCTTCAGCGGCAGCACGTCGTGCACCTCCCGGTGCACGAGCCCGTCGGCCTCCATCTCCCGGAGCGCCTGGGTCAGCACCTTCTCGCTGAGGCCCGGCAGTCGCCGGCGCAGTTCACCGGGGCGCTGCGGACCGGACTCCAGCAACCACAGCAGCGCCGTCTTCCACTTGCCGTCGATCACAGCGATCGCGGCGGTCACTCCGCAGACACCCGTGTCCTGGGACCGACTGCGTGTCATCTTCACCCCGTTCATCCCTATATACCCTGAAACTTACAGGAGTTGAGCCATGTCATCGCGCTACGAACAGTCTGCCGTCACCGTCCTCGGCCTGGGGCCGATGGGCCGTGCCCTGGCCCGTGCGCTCCTGGACGCGGGCCTGCCCACCACGGTCTGGAACCGGACGCCCGGCAGGGACCGCGAGCTGGTCGAGCAGGGCGCGGCCGGCGCCCGGACGCCCGAGGAGGCGGTCGCCGCGAGCCCTCTGACCCTAATCTGCGTCGTGAACTACGACGCGGCGGACGCCGTGCTGCGGCGCGACGCGGTCACGGACGCACTCAAGGGCCGCGCCGTGGTGAACCTGACCGCCGACACCCCGAACCGGGCCCGCGACACCGCACGGTGGGCGGCGGAGCACGGCATCCGCTATCTGGACGGCGCGATCATGACGCCGACCACGACCATCGGGACACCGGCCGCGGTGTTCATCCACAGCGGCCCCGAGGAGCTCTACCAGGAGCACCGGCCGGTGTGGGAGGCGCTGGGCGGCACCCACACCCACCTCGGCGAGGACATCGGCCGGGCGGCGGCCTACGACATCGCGTTGCTGGACATCTTCTGGACCGCGATGGCGGGCTATGCGCACGCCCTCGCGGTGGCGGGTGCGGAAGGCGTCACCGCCCGTGAACTGGCGCCGTTCGCCCAGGGCATCGGCGCGATCCTGCCACCGCTCTTCGGGGAGGTCGCCGGGGAAGTGGACGACGGCACCTTCTCCGGCGAGGGCAACCCGCTCACTTCGGCGGTGTCGTCCATGGCCCATGTCGTCGAGACCTCAGAGGCACACGGCATCGACGCGGGCGTGATGCGCGCCGCCGAGGGCATGGCACGCCGCGCCGTCGGACTGGGACACGGCGCGGACGGTTTCGTCCGCATCGCCGAAGTCCTCGGCCGCCGCTGAGGACACGGGCGAGGGACCGGCACCCGGCCGATCGGCACGCCCGAGTGGCAGCCCGGCCGAAGGGCACGGCTGCGGCGGCTGCCGCTCAGGAGCGGCAGCCGTCTCCCGGCGGCGTCCCGGCCCCTGGGCGCGCCCGCCTCATGCCCCGAGGACTTCGGCGACCGCTCCGAAGTAGCGTGCGTGCGCGGACGCGCTGGGCGGGATCTCCGGGTTCCACGGCAGGAGCCGGGCACGGTCCCGGAGTTCGTCCCAGTGCGCCGCCCCCCGCAACCGCTCGACGGGGAAGGCGTTGGCCCGCACGTCCACCAGGACCACGTCCGGTTCCAGCCGGGCGGCTGCGGCCCAGTCGGTGGTGGACCAGTTGATCCCGGCGCCCGGTTCCGGCTCGGCCAGGCCGACGCCGCATTCCGACAGCGCCCGCAGATCGGACCACGCCCCGGGCCTGGCGAGATGGACACTGTCCTGCCCCGCCGGCGACAGCGCCAGGACCCGCACACCGGCCGCCTCGGCCGCGGCGGCGCCCAACCGCGCGCGGGCAGCCGCGAGTGAGGCCGCGGCGGACGGATCGGGCGCCGCGCCGAGAGAGCCCGCCAGCGCGTCGAACCGCTCACGCACCTCGTCGAACGAACGCCCCTGGCCCACGTCGAGCACGACGACCGGGACGCGTTCCTCCAGGTACTTGGCCGTGTCCGGCTCCAGGCCGTAGATCTGGTCGGAGCCGTACGCCACGGCCACCACCAGGTCCGGACGGGCGGCCAGGACGGCGTCCGCGTCGACACCCGGGCCCGACCCGAGGTAACTCACCTCGGTCAGCGGCAGGTCACCGGACTTGGCGGGGTCGGGGCCCGCGCCGTCGTGGGCGGAGCCGAATACTCCGGCCGGCAGGAGCCCGTGGTCGAACAGCGCGGCGCCCGCCTGTATGTAGGTGACCGTCCGGGCCGGGGTGCGCGGTGCGGAAGCCAGCCGCCCGCGGTCGTCGAAGAACTCCCAGTGCGATTGTGGCGCCATGCGGCCGAGCCCCCCACGTCGAGCGGTCGTTCGGTGGTGTCGCTGTCCACGTTTGACTGCCCCACCGCCCGCCGCCTCACGCCTCGCGGGCGCCGCTGTTTCGGCTCTCCGGGACGGAGCCGGTCAGCGCGGCGCGGCGGCGGGCAGGGACACCTCGAAGCGGCAGCCACCGCTCACGTTGCTCACCTCCGCGCGGCCCGCGTGCGCCTCGACGATGCCGCGGACGATGGCCAGGCCAAGACCCGCGCCGGCAGGCGGCGTACGGGCCTGGGAGCCCCGCCAGCCCGTGTCGAACACGCGGGGCAGATCCTCCTCGGGAATGCCGCCGCAGCCGTCGGTCACGGAGAGCACCACCCAGTCCTCGCGCCGTTCCGCCGCGACGGCGACCGTGCCGTCGGCGGGGGTCCGGCGGATGGCGTTCACGAGCAGGTTGGCGAGGACCCGGGTCATCTCCTTGCCGTCGACCTCGACCGGGACCGGCTCGACGCCGTCACCGACCAGACGCACCCCGTGCTCACGGGCCAGCGGGTCGGCGCCCGCGAGAGCCTCCCCCACCAGGTCGTAGAGCGACATCCGGGTCGGGGTCAGCGCGAGCGCGCCCGCGTGGATACGGGACAGCTCGAAGAGGTCGCCGACCATCGAGTTGAGCCGGTCGACCTCGGTGCGGATCTGACGGAAGTAGCGGTCGGGGTCCTGCACCACGCCGTCCTCCAGCGCCTCCGACATGGCGCGCAGACCGGCGAGCGGCGTGCGCAGATCGTGGGAGATCCAGGCGACGAGCTCACGCCGGGACGTCTCGAGGGCGCGTTCCCGTTCCCTGGACTCGGCGAGCCGGTCGCTGGTGGCTGCCAGTTCCCTGCTGAGCGCCTCCAGTTCCGCCGTGGAAGGGACGCCGGGCGCTGCGAACGAACCGCCGTCCCCGAACGACCGTGCGGCAAGGGCCAGTTCACGGCTGCGTGCGACGACCCATCTGCCGAGCAGCAGGGCCGTCGCCAGGGAGACGACGGCCGCCATCGCCACGACCATGGTGACCACGGTCAGGTCGTGCGGCGACAGGAACATCGCCTGCGCCACCGCGAGGGTGCCCGCCAGCATGGCGGTGACGGTCACCGCCGCGACCACGGTCAGCGACACCACGACGGAGCGGTGCCGCAGCACCCGCAGCACCAGGGCACCGACGATCCCGGCCGCGGCGGCGCCCATCAGGGCGTAGCACGCGATCAGCAGCATGTCCCGCACGGCGATCAGCCCTCTTCCGGCGAGTCGAAGCGGTAACCGACTCCCCACACCGTCTGGATCAGCCTCGGCCGGGCCGGGTCGTCCTCGATCTTGCCGCGCAGGCGGCGCACATGGACGGTCACGGTCGACAGGTCGCCGAACTCCCAGCCCCACACGTCCTGCATCAGGCGCTCGCGGCCGATCGCCTCGCCCGGATGCCGCATCAGATGGGCCAGCAGGTCGAACTCCCTGAGGGTGAGCGCCAGTTCATGCCCGTCCTTCGTCGCACGCCGGGCACCGGGGTCCAGCACGATGCCCGCCGCCGCCAGTTCCGGTCCGGCGCGCCGTTCCCCCGCTCCCCCGCCGCCCCTGCGCAGCACCGACTCCACCCGCAGCACCAGCTCCCGCGGGCTGAACGGCTTGGTCACGTAGTCGTCCGCGCCCACCTCGAGGCCGAGGATGCGGTCGTCCTCGTCGCCCCGCGCCGTGAGCATGATCACCGGCACCCGGGCCTGCTCGCCGGCGCGCAGCCGGCGGCACACCTCCAGGCCGTCCATGCCCGGCAGCATCAGGTCCAGCACGACCAGGTCGGGCCGCCGCCCGGCCGCGAGCCGCAGCGCCTGCGGCCCGTCCGCGGCACGGTCCACGGCGAAGCCGGCGCGCTCCAGGTACCCGGTGACGACCTCCGCGACCGTCGGGTCGTCGTCCACGACCAGAATGCTCTGCATGGTGCCAGTGTCCTCGCCCGCGGGGACGCCCACCGGCCGGGCCGCCTTACGAAACCGTGACGTCCGATTCGTTCAAGACCTCCGGCCCGCCCGGTCCTACGTTGGTGGGCATGACTCCACGATTCGACGCGATCGGCCTGGTCGTCAGCGACATGGCCGCCTCACTCGCCTTCTACCGCCGCCTCGGTCTCGACATCCCCGCGGAGGCGGACTCCGCGCCGCACGCGGAGGCCGTACTGCCCGGCGGGCTGCGCCTGATGTGGGACACCGAGGAGACGGTCCGCTCCTTCGACCCCGACTGGACCCGCCCCGACGGGGGCGAACGGATGGCACCGGCGTTCCTCTGCGACAGCGCCGCCGAGGTCGACGCGCTGTACGACGAACTCGTCGCCGCCGGGTACCGGGGCCACCTCAAGCCCTGGGACGCCGTCTGGGGGCAGCGTTACGCGGTCGTCCTCGATCCCGACGGGCTCGGCGTCTCGCTCTTCGCCGCCCTGTCGTAGGCGCCGAGCGTGATCCCGGCCAGCGCGCGCATCTCCCGGGCGAGGTGCGCCTGGTCGGCGCAGCCGGCGCGGTGCGCGGCGTCCCCGTACGGGACGCCGCGGCGTACCAGCGCCAGGGCGCGCTGCAGCCGCAGGATCCGGGCCAGCGTCTTGGGGCCGTAGCCGAAGGCGTCCAGCGACCGCCGGTGCAGCTGCCGGGCGCCGAGCCCGGCCGCCTCGGCCGCCGCGGCGACCGTGCCGCCGGCGTCCAGGTGCCGTACGACGGCCCCGAGCAGCGGGTCCGGCGGCACGGCCCTCTCCAGGGCGATCGCCTCCAGTGCGACCGCCTCGTCCGGTGCCTCGCCGATCCGCTCGGCGAGCCTGCGGGCCTCGGCGGCGCCCCACAGGTCCGCCAGCTCCACCCGCCGGTCCCGCAGCTCGTGCGCGGGCACCCCCAGCAGGGCGGGCGCGCTCCCGGGCGCGAACCGCACCCCCGCCCAGGCTCCGCCCGCGCCGGTGCTGTGCGCGTGCGTATCGGGCCCCGCGACGAGCAGCCGCCCCTCGGACCAGAGCAGGTCCATACAGCCGTCGGGCAGCACGGGCCTGGCACCGGGCCCGGCACTCCGCGTCCACACGACGGCCCCGGGGACTACCGAGGCGCGCTCCGCGTACATGCCTCCGAGGCTATGCCCCCTGCGGGGGCGTTTTCCGCCCCTCCGCTGTACATGACGGGGCGGGCCCCGTCCCCCCGTCCGGGGCGGGGAAGGTTTCCGCGGGGGCTGCCGCCCCCACACCCCCGGAACGGCGGCTTCGCGCCGCACGCTCCAGTGAGGACAGGACCGGGCCCCCGGGGTCTCCAAGGCGACAAGGGGGCACTGCGCGTCCGACACCCCGCGGACAGCAGCTTCACGTCGCACGCCCCGGCGAAGATCGGCCACCGGTGTCCCGACCCCGGACGAACAGGGGGCGACCCTGGCCGGAGGGGAAGCGGGGCGTTGCTGGGGCCACCGGCCGGGAGGGGCGGTGCCGGGCGAGAGGGGCGGGCGGGCGAGAGGGGCAGTGCCGGCCGGGAAGGGCGGTGCCGGGCGAGAGCGGCGGTGCCGGCCGGGAAGGGCGGTGCCGGCCGGGAAGGGCGGTGCCGGGCGAGAGCGGCGGTGCCGGGCGAGAGCGGTGAGGACAGCCATGCCGGGCGTCCCCTCCGGAGGCCCCGCCACCCGCACCCCCACCGGCGCAGCCAGCCCCGCAGGGGCAACGCCCCCATGCCGGACCGGGCCCCGGGAAACGCCCCGAGCCGTCACGCTCACGGACCGGGCCACGCCCGGAAACGCCCCGAGCGCGTCACGCTCACGGACCGGGCCACGCCCGGAAACGCCCCGAGCGCGCCACGCTCACCGACCGGGCCACGCCCCGGGCCAGGAGCGCAGCGCCCGCCGTCGGGCGTAGCGCTCGGGAAAGCTAGTCGCGGCCGTCCCGGCCGTTCTCCTTCGTCGTGTGCAGACGCGCCCGCACGTCGTCCACCGGCAGGAACTTCGACCAGCGCTCCGGGAACTCGGACGGCATGTCCCCGCCGCCCTCCTCGTCGTCCGCGTCGCCGTACATCTCCGCGGCCCGCGCCCGTGCCAGCAGCTGCGCCGCGTCGGCGGCGCGCGCCCGCTCGTTCGCGGCGCGGGCCGCGGCCGTGGCGACCGACGGCCAGACCCGGTCGATCGCGGCGTTGACCGCCGCGCCGACGAGGACGGCGAAGGCGGAGATGCCTATCCAGAGCAGGAAGGCGATGGGCGCGGCCAGCGAGCCGTAGATCGTCGGGCCTTCGACCTGGCTGGTGAGGTAGATGCGCAGCAGGAAGCTGCCGAGGATCCACATGCCGAGGGCCACCAGGGCGCCCGGGATGTCCTCTACCCATGGGGACCGTACGGGCACGGACACGTGGTAGAGCGTGGTCAGGAAGGCGATGGAGAGCAGCATGACGACGGGCCAGTACAGGATCCGGACGACTTCCGTGCCCCAGGGCATGAGTTCCACGACCCGGTCGGGGCCGACGACGGCGAGCGGCAGGACGACCGCACCGATCAGCAGGGCGACGATGTACAGCAGGAACGCCAGCAGCCTCGTGGCGACGATGCCGCGGTGCCCGTCGAGCCCGTACATGACCGTGATCGTGTCGATGAAGACGTTCACGGCCCGCGACCCGGACCACAGGGCGATGGCGAAACCGATGGAGATCAGGTCGGGCCGGCCGCCCTGGGTGACGTCCTCGAGGAGGGGTTTGGCGATGTCGTTGACGCCTCGGTCGGACAGTACGGTGCCGACGGCGGTGAGGATGTTCTCCTCGATGGAGGCGACGGTGGTGGTGTTGGTCCAGTCGTCGATGTAGCCGAGGAGGCCGATCAGTCCGAGCATCAGCGGCGGGACGGACAGCAGTGTGAAGAACGCCGCCTCGGCCGCCAGGCCGAGAATGCGGTACTCGATGCACGAATTGACGGTGTCTTTCAGCAGCAGCCATACCATCTTCCGCTTCGAGACGTTGCGGTAGAGGACTCGGGCCCGGTGGAGCCGGCCCGACGGCCGCTCGGGTGTTTCGTTTGCTGCCTGCACCTCCTTACCGTATCGGCATGGCAGCCAGCACCCACACAGTGACCAACCAGCCTCCGCCCCTGGTGGGGTACGACGTGTTCACCGCCGACCGCGCCCTCGCGGAGGCGGTCGACCGGCATGTGGCGGCGGAGGCCGGTGACGCGGCGCGCGAGGAGCTTTCCGGGCTCGGCCGGGCGGCGGGCTCGGCGGAGGCCCAGGAGTGGGGCGCGCAGGCGGACGGGAATCCGCCGCGGCTGCGGACGCACGACCGGTACGGGCACCGGATCGACGAGGTGGACTTCCATCCGGCCTGGCACCGGCTGCTGGACCGTGCCGTGTCCGCGGGGCTGGTGGACGCCTGGGGCAGGCCGGGCGGCCATGTCCGCCGGGCGGCCGGTTTCCTGGTGTGGACGCAGGTCGAGGCGGGCCACGGCTGCCCGGTGTCGATGACGCACGCCTCGGTGCCGGCGCTGCGTACCGATCCGGTGCTGGCGGCCGAGTGGGAGCCGCGGCTGACGTCGACCGTGTACGAGGAGGGTCTGCGGCCGGCGTCGCAGAAGCGCGGGGTCCTGTTCGGGATGGGCATGACGGAGAAGCAGGGCGGCAGCGACGTACGGACGAACACGACGCGTGCCGAGCCGCTGGCACAGGACGGCGAGTACCTGCTCACGGGGCACAAGTGGTTCTGTTCGGCGCCGATGAGCGACGGTTTCCTCGTGTCGGCGCAGGCGGCGCCGGCGACGCGGGAAGGCGGCCTGACCTGCTTCCTGGTGCCCCGGGTGCTGGAGGACGGCAGCCGGAACGTCTTCCGGATCCAGCGGCTGAAGGACAAGCTCGGCAACCGCTCCAACGCCTCGGCCGAGGTCGAGTTCGAGGGGACGTGGGCGCGGCGGGTCGGCGAGGAGGGGCGGGGGGTGCGCACGATCACCGGGATGGTGGCGGCGACCCGTCTGGACTGTGTCCTCGGTTCGGCCGCGCTGATGCGGCAGGCGGTGGCGCAGGCGATCCATCACACGGCGTACCGGAGCGCGTTCGGCGGGCTGCTGATCGACAAGCCGCTGATGCGCAATGTGCTGGCCGATCTCGCGCTGGAGTCGGAGGCGGCGACGACGCTCGGGATGCGGCTGGCGGCGGCGTACGACGCGGACACGGAGCAGGAGCGGGCGTTCCTGCGGCTGGCGGTCCCCGCGGCGAAGTTCTGGGTGGCGAAGCGGTGCACGCCGGTGGTCGCGGAGGCGTCGGAGTGTCTGGGCGGCAACGGCTACGTCGAGGAGTCGGGCATGCCTCGGCTGCTGCGCGAGTCACCGCTGAACTCGATCTGGGAGGGGTCGGGCAATGTGCAGGCGCTCGATGTGCTGCGCGCGCTGCAGAGGGAGCCGTCGGCGCTGAACGCCTTCCTCCAGGAGGTGGGCAGGGCGCGTGGTGCGGACCACCGGCTGGACGGGGCGATCAAGGGGCTGCTGACGGAGCTCGCGGATCTGGACGGCATCGAGGCGCGGGCGCGCCGGCTGGTGGAGCGTATGGCGCTGGTGCTGCAGGGGTCGCTGCTGGTGCGGTGGGCCCCGCCGGAGGTGTCGGACGCGTTCTGCGCGTCGCGTCTCGGCGGCGACGGCGGGTCCGTGTTCGGCACGCTTCCGCACACGCTGGACCTGACGTCGATCGTGGAGCGTGCCCGCGCCGTGGTGTGAGCCGAGGATCCTGCGCGGTGGAGGGGGCCGGCCCCGTGGCCGTGTGAGTTCCGTCCCCCGGGCGCCCGCGTGCGGCTCCGGGAGATGCGGCCGTCCGGAGACACCGAACGGGTGCGGGCCGCTGCAAGACGGCCCGCACCCGCGACGGTTGACGGGTGGTGCTGCGCCGACACGGCACCACCCACACCGGCGAACCGGTGTTCCGTCACCTTCGTACACGCGCACGCCCCTTCGCGACGGTTGCAAAGGGTTGCATCCTTGTGTGGCATAACGCGGCGCACGGCGGCCGGGCGGGTGGAGGATTGGGTCGGCCACCCCCGCACACCGGACGCCGGCGTCGCCGAGGAGGACCCCGTGAAGAATGCATCGCTCGACCTGGCCGGGCTTGCGGCAATGGACACCGCCGAGGCCTTGCGGCTGCTGAAGGGTGTGCGGGACGCCGCCCTGTCCGGCCGCCGGCCGAAGGTCGGGCCCCGCGCCGACATCGACGAGTCGTGGCAGCGGATGCTGCGCCGGGGCCTGGACCCGGACCGGGACCGCAGGGCCGGGCTGCTTCCGCTGGAGGAGCTGGAGCGGCGCAGGCTCTCCTCGCCGCTCGTGGAGGTGCTGCCGGTGCTGCGCGAGGGGCTGGTCTCCTTGGCGGAGGGCGCGCAGCACATCATGGTCGTCGCGGACGCCGAGGGCCGGCTGCTGTGGCGGGAGGGCAGCGCGGCCGTCCTCCGCAAGGGCGACTCGCACGGTTTCGTGGTGGGCGCCGACTGGAAGGAGGAGCTGGTCGGCACGAACGGTGTCGGTACTCCTCTGGTGTCCCGGCGTCCCGTGCAGGTGCACTCCGCCGAGCATTTCGTCTCCACCCACCACACGTGGACCTGCGCCGGGGCGCCGATCACCGACCCGCGGGACGGCAGGCTGATCGGTGTCGTCGACATCAGCGGTCCGCTCTCCACGATGCACCCGGCGACGCTGGCGCTGGTCACCTCGGTGGCCCGTCTCGCGGAGGCCGAGCTGCGCAACCGCCACCACGAGGCGCTCGACCGGCTCCGCAGTGTCGCCTCGCCGCTGCTGGGACGGCTGGGCGGCCGGGCGGTGGCGGTGGACGCGAACGGCTGGCCGGCGGCGGTGACGGGCATGGCGCCGCCTGGCAGGCTGCCGCTGCCGAAGTCGGTCAGGGCCGGCCGGCTGTGGCTGCCGTCGCTCGGTGTGTGCACGCTGGAGCCGCTGCCGGGCGGCTGGCTGATCCGGCCCGACGAGGCATCGCCGGAGGCGGAGCCGGGCCGGGTGGTGCTGGACCTGAGCCGGCCGCGGCGGCCGTGCGTCACCGTCACGGGCGCCTCGGGGAGCTGGTCGCACGAGCTCAGCCCGCGCCATGCCGAGCTGCTGTACGTCCTGGCGAGACATCGCGAAGGCCGGTCGGCCGCCCAGCTGGCGCAGGACATCTTCGAGGATCCGACGCGGACGGTGACCGTCCGGGCCGAGATGTCCCGGCTGCGGCGGCATCTCGCGCAGGTCCTTGCCCACCGGCCGTACCGCTTCGCGGAGGAGGTCGAGGTGGAGCTGGTGCTGCCCGAGCGGCCGGCGGACCTGCTGCCGCACTCGAGCGCCCCGGCCGTGCGCCGGGGGCCGGTGCCGTGATTCCCTGGCGCGCATGAGCACCGTCACCGTGACCACCTGGTCCCTCGAACAGACCTCCCCCGAAGACCAGCGGCCGGCGGCCGCCCCGGAGGAGGACATACGCGTCGTCCGGGCCGAGGTGCCCTCGCCCGAGTTCAGCCGGTTCCTCTACACGGCGGTCGGCGGGGACGTCCGGTGGACCGACCGGCTGGGCATGACGTACGCCGAGTGGCAGAAGCTGCTGGAGCGCCCGGGGGTCGAGACCTGGGTCGCGTACGAGAAGGGGACGCCGGCCGGTTACGTGGAGCTCGAGGCGCAGGACGACGGCGTCGTGGAGATCGTCTACTTCGGGCTGATCCCGGCCTTCCGCGGCCGCCGGATCGGCGGGCATCTCCTGTCGGCCGTGGTGGCGCGCGCGTGGGACCTGGCGGAGCGGTGGCCCGGCATCGCGCCGACGAAGCGGGTGTGGCTGCACACCTGCTCCCTGGACGGCCCGCACGCGATGGACAACTACCTGCGGCGCGGGTTCCGTGTCTTCGACACGAAGGTCACGGAGGAGGCCGAGGTCTCCGCTCCTGGCCCCTGGCCGGGTGCCGCGCTCTGACGCTCTTCCGCGTCCCCTTGCGGGGCGCGGCGTACGTTCTCCGGTGACCCATGACACACTGTCTCGCGATGCGGGACAGTGTTGTCCACATTCTGGATGAAGGTGGACTGGGTCCAAAGTCCCATGACACGCTTCCGTCATGTCCAGCACTGGAATTGCCTTGGTGAGTCGGCGGCACGTCGACCTCGGCCGCATGTCCAGCGCCATCTGTCCGGCCTGCTGAGAGCTCAGCACCGCCGCACTTCCGACTTTTCCTCACCCCGCCCTGCGCACCGTCGCGCTTCCCGCGAGTGTGCAGCTCAGAGCCGCCCTCCTGCAGTCTCGAAGGACTATCACCATGGCCGCCAGCCCTGAAAAGCCCGACTCCGTCACGCCCCGCCGCAAGGCCGGACGCCACCGTGGCGAGGGCCAGTGGGCCATGGGGCACCACACGCCTCTGAACGGCAACGAGCAGACCAAGAAGGACGACGACGGTCTCAATGTGCGGACACGCATTGAGACGATCTACGCGCACCGGGGCTTCGACTCGATCGACGGCGCCGATCTGCGCGGACGCATGCGCTGGTGGGGCCTCTACACCCAGCGCAAGCCCGGGATCGACGGCGGCAAGACCGCGATCCTGGAGCCGGAGGAGCTGGACGACGAGTTCTTCATGCTGCGCGTGCGCATCGACGGCGGGCGGCTGACGACCGAGCAGCTGCGGGTCATCGGCGAGATCTCGCAGGAGTTCGCCCGCGGCACCGCCGACCTCACCGACCGGCAGAACGTGCAGTACCACTGGATCCGGATCGAGGACGTCCCGGAGATCTGGCGGCGGCTCGAGGCCGTGGGCCTGTCGACGACCGAGGCCTGCGGTGACACGCCCCGCACCATCCTCGGCTCGCCGGTCGCGGGCATCGCCGCGGACGAGATCATCGACGGCAGCCCCGCCATTGACGAGATCCACCGCCGGTACATCGGCAACAAGGACTTCTCCAACCTGCCCCGCAAGTTCAAGACCGCGGTCTCCGGCTCGCCGCTGCTCGACGTCGCCCACGAGATCAACGACATCGCCTTCGTCGGCGTGAACCACCCCGAGCACGGTCCCGGCTTCGACCTCTGGGTCGGCGGCGGCCTGTCCACGAACCCGAAGCTCGGCGTGCGCCTCGGCGCCTGGGTCCCGTTGGAGGAGGTCCCCGCCGCCTGGGAGGGCGTGGTCTCGATCTTCCGGGACTACGGCTACCGCCGGCTGCGCAACCGCGCCCGTCTGAAGTTCCTCGTCGCCGACTGGGGGGCGGAGAAGTTCCGCCAGGTCCTCGAGGACGAGTATCTGAAGCGTCCGCTGCTCGACGGCCCCGCGCCCGAGCAGCCCGCACAGCAGTGGCGTGACCACATCGGTGTCCACCGCCAGCAGGACGGCCGTTTCTACGTCGGGTTCGCGCCGCGCGTCGGCCGGGTCGACGGGGCCACCCTCACCAAGATCGCCGAGCTGGCGGAGACCCATGGCTCCGGCCGGGTGCGCACCACGGTCGAGCAGAAGATGATCGTGCTCGATGTGACGGAGGACCGGGTCGAGTCGCTGGTCTCCGGCCTCGAGGCACTGGATCTGCGGGTCACGCCGTCGCCGTTCCGGCGGGGCACGATGGCCTGCACCGGCATCGAGTTCTGCAAGCTGGCCATCGTCGAGACCAAGGGGCGCGGCTCCGCCCTGATCGACGAACTCGAGCGCAGGCTGCCGGAGTTCGACGAGCCGCTCACCATCAACCTCAACGGCTGCCCCAATGCCTGCGCCCGCATCCAGACCGCGGACATCGGCCTCAAGGGCCAGCTCGTGCTGGACGACGAGGGCAACCAGGTCGAGGGCTACCAGGTGCACCTCGGCGGCGCGCTCGGTCTCGACCCGGCGTTCGGCCGCAAGGTGCGCGGTCTGAAGGTCACCTCCGACGAACTCCCCGACTACGTCGAGCGGGTCCTGAAGCGCTTCACGGAGGAGCGCGAGGACGGCGAGCGGTTCGCGACGTGGGCGGCACGCGCCTCGGAAGAGGCTCTGTCGTGAGCGAGCGGGCGGCGCCGTTCTACTGCCCGTACTGCGGCGACGAGGATCTGCGTCCCAGCGAAGAAGGTCACGGCGCCTGGGAATGCGCGGCGTGCAATCGGGCCTTCCAGTTGAAGTTCCTCGGTCTGCTGACCCGGGGACTTCAGCGCAACGACGGTGGAGGGGAAGAGATATGACGACGGTTCAGGCCGAGCGGGATCTCAAGTCGCTGGCCGAGCAGGCGGGCCGGGACCTCGAGGAGGCCTCCGCGCTCGAGATCCTCAAGTGGGCCACGGAGACCTTCGGCCCGCGGTTCTGTGTCACCTCCTCGATGGAGGACGCGGTGGTCGCCCACCTCGCCTCCCGCGTCCTGCCCGGCGTCGATGTCGTCTTCCTCGACACCGGCTACCACTTCGAGGAGACCATCGGCACCCGCGACGCCGTGGACGCGGTGATGGACGTCAACGTCATCACGCTCACGCCCCGCCAGTCGGTGGCCGAGCAGGACGCCCAGTACGGCCCGAAGCTGCACGACCGCGACCCGGACCTGTGCTGCGCGCTGCGCAAGGTCAAGCCGCTCGAGGACGGCCTGACCGCCTACGACGCGTGGGCCACGGGCCTGCGCCGTGACGAGTCCCCCACCCGGGCCGGTACGCCGGTCGTCGGCTGGGACGAGAAGCGGCGGAAGGTCAAGGTCTCCCCGATCGCCCGCTGGACGCAGGACGACGTGGACGCCTACGTCGCCGAGCACGGTGTGCTCACCAACCCGCTGCTGATGGACGGTTACGCCTCCGTCGGCTGCGCGCCCTGCACCCGCCGGGTGCTCGAGGGCGAGGACGCACGCGCCGGCCGCTGGGCGGGGCGGGGCAAGACGGAGTGCGGGCTGCACGGCTGATGACGTACACACCGGAGATTCAGGAGAAGGAAGTGACCGGAGCCACCATCTGGCTCACGGGTCTGCCGAGCGCCGGCAAGACCACCATCGCGTACGAGCTGGCCGGCCGGCTGCGCGCGGAGGGCCACCGCGTCGAGCTGCTCGACGGCGACGAGATCCGCGAGTTCCTCTCGGCGGGCCTCGGCTTCACCCGCGAGGACCGGCACACGAACGTGCAGCGGATCGGCTTCGTCGCGGAACTGCTGGCGTCCAACGGTGTGAAGGTCCTGGTGCCGGTCATCGCCCCGTACGCGGACAGCCGTGAGGCCGTGCGCAAGCGCCACCAGCGGGAAGGCACGCCGTACGTGGAGGTGCACGTCGCCACTCCGGTCGAGGTGTGCTCGGAGCGGGACGTGAAGGGGCTGTACGCGAAGCAGGCCGCGGGCGAGATCAGCGGACTGACCGGGGTCGACGACCCGTACGAGGAGCCCGAGACGCCCGATCTGCGGATCGAGTCCCAGAACCAGACCGTGCAGGAGTCAGCGGCAGCCGTTCACACGCTGCTCGGAGAGAGGGGCCTGCTGTGACGACCAGCGTCGACATCGTGAGCGAGGGCACCGACAGCCCGTACGCGCTCAGCCACCTGGACGCCCTCGAGTCGGAGGCCGTGCACATCTTCCGTGAGGTCGCGGGCGAGTTCGAGCGCCCGGTGATCCTCTTCTCCGGCGGCAAGGACTCGATCGTCATGCTGCACCTGGCGCTGAAGGCGTTCGCGCCGGCTCCGGTGCCGTTCTCGCTCCTGCACGTGGACACCGGTCACAACTTCCCCGAGGTGCTCGAGTACCGCGACCGCACCGTCGCCCGGCACGGGCTGCGGCTGCACGTCGCCTCGGTGCAGGAGTACATCGACGCCGGCAAGCTGCGCGAGCGGCCCGACGGCACCCGTAACCCGCTGCAGACCGTGCCGCTGACGGAGGCCATCCAGCAGCACCGTTTCGACGCGGTGTTCGGCGGCGGCCGGCGCGACGAGGAGAAGGCGCGCGCCAAGGAGCGGGTGTTCTCCCTGCGTGACGAGTTCTCGCAGTGGGACCCGCGCCGTCAGCGGCCCGAGCTGTGGCAGCTCTACAACGGCCGCCACGCGCCCGGCGAGCATGTCCGGGTCTTCCCGCTGTCCAACTGGACCGAGCTGGACGTGTGGCAGTACATCCAGCGCGAGAAGATCGAACTCCCCCAGATCTACTTCGCCCACGAGCGCGAGGTGTTCAAGCGGTCCGGCATGTGGCTGACCGCCGGCGAGTGGGGCGGCCCCAAGGAGTCCGAGACGCCGCAGAAGCGGCTGGTGCGCTACCGCACCGTCGGCGACATGTCCTGCACCGGCGCCGTCGACTCGGACGCCACCACGCTGGACGCCGTGATCGCGGAGATCGCCGCCTCCCGTCTCACCGAGCGGGGCGCGACCCGGGCCGACGACAAGCTGTCAGAGGCCGCGATGGAAGACCGTAAGCGCGAAGGGTACTTCTAAAGATGACCAGCCCCACCGAGCAGCTGGCCGAACAGCTCTCCGCCACCACCCTGCTGCGCTTCGCCACCGCCGGGTCCGTCGACGACGGCAAGTCCACCCTGGTCGGGCGGCTTCTGCACGACTCCAAGTCGGTCCTGGCCGACCAGCTGGAGGCGGTCGAGCACGCCTCCCGCAGCCGCGGCCAGGAGACGCCCGACCTGGCGCTGCTCACCGACGGCCTGCGGGCCGAGCGCGAGCAGGGCATCACCATCGACGTGGCGTACCGCTACTTCGCCACCCCTCGGCGGCGGTTCATCCTCGCCGACACCCCGGGCCATGTGCAGTACACCCGCAACATGGTCACCGGCGCCTCGACGGCGGAGCTCGCGGTCGTGCTGGTCGACGCCCGTAACGGCGTCGTCGAGCAGACCCGCCGCCACGCCGCCGTCGCCGCGCTGCTGCGGGTCCCGCATGTGGTCCTCGCGGTCAACAAGATGGACCTCGTCGACTACGCGGAGCCCGTCTTCGCGAAGATCGCCGAGGAGTTCACCGCGTACGCCGCCTCGCTGGGCGTCCCGGAGATCACCGCCATCCCCATCTCGGCGCTGGCCGGCGACAACGTGGTGGACCCCTCCGCGAACATGGACTGGTACGGCGGCCCGACCGTGCTCGAGCACCTCGAGACCGTCCCCGTCAGCCACGACCTGACGGGCTGCCACGCCCGGCTGCCCGTGCAGTACGTGATCCGCCCGCAGACCGCCGAGCACCCCGACTACCGCGGCTACGCGGGGCAGATCGCCGCCGGCACCTTCCGCGTCGGCGAGTCCGTGACCGTCCTGCCCTCCGGCCGGACCTCGAAGGTCTCCGGGATCGACCTGCTGGGCCGGTCCGTGGACGTGGCCTGGACGCCGCAGTCCGTCACGCTGCTGCTGGAGGACGACATCGACGTCTCCCGCGGCGACCTCATCGTCCCGAGCGACGACGCGCCCGCCACCACGCAGGACATCGAGGCGACGGTCTGCCATGTCGCGGACGAGCCGCTCACCGTCGGCCAGCGGGTGCTGCTCAAGCACACCACCCGCACGGTCAAGGCGATCGTCAAGGAGATCCCCTCCAGGCTCACCCTCGACGACCTCTCCCAGCACCCCGAGCCGGGCCGGCTCGTCGCCAACGACATCGGCCGCGTCAAGGTCCGCACCGCGGAGCCGCTGGCGCTCGACTCGTACGCGCACTCCCGCCGCACCGGCTCGTTCCTGCTGATCGACCCGGCCGACGGCACCACGCTCGCCGCCGGCATGGCCGGGGACGCGTTCGCCGCCGAGGACAAGGCCCCCGCCGCGGACGACGAGGGCTGGGACTTCTGACGATGACCGACATCTACTCGACCTTCGCCAAGGAGGGCGGCCGCGTGGGCAGCGGGGCGCTCGGCGCGGGCACGGGCGGGGTGGCGCGATGTGCGCGATGACGTACGCGCACCGCATGCGCGCCCGCATCCCCCACCGCCGAAGACCCGCTTGTCCGCCGCCGACCCGGCAGCGTCGCAGATGACGTGAGACCGGGCCTACGAGAGGAAATCCTCCCGTGCCAGCCACCCGTACCTTCCTGAGGCGCGGCTTCGCCGCCGCCGCCGTTCCGCTCCTCGCCGTCGTCCTGACGGCCTGCGGCTACGGCTCCCAGGCGAAGGACGACTCGGTCGCTCCCGCCGCCAAGGGCGAGAAGACCGGCGGTCTCGACACCGTGAAGATCGGGTACTTCCCGAACCTCACCCATGCCACCGCCCTGGTCGGTGACCAGCAGGGCATCATCCAGAAGGAACTGGGCGGCACCAAGGTGTCCGCCTCGACCTTCAACGCCGGGCCCTCCGAGATCGAGGCCCTCAACGCCGGGTCCATCGACATCGGTTTCATCGGCCCCTCGCCGGCGATCAACGGCTATGTGAAGTCCAAGGGCGAGAGCCTGCGGATCATCGGCGGCTCCGCCTCCGGCGGGGTGAAGCTGGTCGTGAACCCCGAGAAGATCAAGAGCCTGGGGGACCTCAAGGGCAAGCGGATCGCCACCCCGCAGCTCGGCAACACCCAGGACGTCGCGTTCCTCAACTGGATCGCTGAGCAGGGCTGGAAGGTCGACGCGCAGACCGGCAAGGGCGACGTCTCCGTGGTCCGCACCGAGAACAAGGTCACCCCGAACGCCTATCTGTCCGGTTCGGTCGACGGCGCCTGGGTGCCGGAGCCGACCGCGTCGAAGCTGGTGAGCGACGGTGCGAAGGTGCTGCTGGACGAGTCGGACCTGTGGCCGGACAAGAAGTTCGTGATCACGAACATCATCGTGTCGCAGACGTTCCTCGCCGAGCACCCGGAGGTCGTCGAGGCGGTGCTGCGCGGCACGGTGAAGACCAACGCCTGGATCAACGCCAACCCCGACGAGGCGAAGGAAGCGGCGAACGCGAAGCTCCAGGAGCTGACCGGCAAGCCGCTGCCGCCCGAGGTCATCGACCCGGCGTGGAAGTCGATCCGCTTCACCGACGACCCGCTGGCCGCCACCCTCGACGCGCAGGCGGACCACGCGGTGCGGACGGGCCTGCTCCAGCAGCCCGACCTCGCCGGGATCTACGACCTGAGGCCGCTGAACAAGGTCCTCGCGGCCGAGGGCAGGGGCAAGGTCTCCGACGCCGGACTCGGCGTCAAGTAACCCGTAACAGCAGCCGAGTTCCCAGGAGGTGACGACCATGGCCACTGCCATCGCCAAGGCCGAGGACCGCGTCGGTGTCGAGCACGAGTACGCGGCTCGCATCGGGCATGTCTCCAAGTCCTTCAACGGGCCCACCGGGCCGCAGCTCGTCCTGGACGACATCACGCTCGATGTCGCGCCGGGCGAGTTCGTCACCCTCCTGGGAGCTTCGGGCTGCGGCAAGTCGACGCTGCTGAACCTGGTCGCCGGGCTCGACCGGCCGACCGTGGGGTCCATCGAGACCCCGGGCGGGCGGCCGGCGCTGATGTTCCAGGAGCACGCGCTGTTCCCGTGGCTGACCGCGGGCAAGAACATCGAGCTCGCGCTGCGGCTGCGCGGTGTGCCGAAGGGCGCCCGGCGCCAGGAGGCGGAGCGGCTGCTGGACCTGGTGCGGCTCGGCGGCGCGTACGGCAAGCGGGTGCACGAGCTGTCCGGCGGTATGCGGCAGCGGGTCGCGATGGCACGCGCCCTGGCGCAGGACAGCCAACTGCTGCTGATGGACGAGCCGTTCGCGGCGCTCGACGCCATCACCCGCGATGTGCTGCACGACGAGCTCACCCGTATCTGGCGGGAGACGAACGTCTCCGTCCTGTTCGTCACGCACAACGTCCGTGAGGCGGTGCGGCTGGCGCAGCGGGTCGTGCTGCTGTCGTCGCGGCCGGGGCGGGTGGCGCGTGAGTGGACCGTGGACATCGACCAGCCGCGACGTATCGAGGACCCCGCCGTGGCGGAGCTGTCCGTCGAGATCACCGAAGAACTGCGTGGGGAGATCCGCCGACATGGCCAGCACTGACACGACCGGGACGGCCACCGGGAAGGGCGCGGCGAGGTCCGACGATCTGGCGGGGCTGGAGGCGGGCCTCGACGCGCTCGACGCGGTGCAGGTGAACCGCACGCCGGTGCGCGAGGTGCTGCTGAAGAAGGTGCTGCCGCCGCTCACCGCCGTGGCGCTGGTGCTGGTGGCCTGGCAGGTGCTCGTGTGGGCGGAGGTCACCCCGGACTACAAGCTGCCCGCACCGTCCACGGTGTGGGACGGTCTGTCCGACATGTGGCTTCAGGGCACGTTGTTCGAGGTCATCTGGACCAGCGTCTCCCGCGGTCTGCTGGGCTTCCTGCTGGCGCTCGCCATCGGCACGCCGCTCGGCCTGCTGGTGTCGCGGGTGAAGTTCGTGCGCGCCGCGATCGGTCCGATCCTGTCGGGGCTCCAGTCGCTGCCGTCGGTCGCCTGGGTGCCGCCGGCCGTGATCTGGCTCGGCCTGAACGACTCGATGATGTTCGCCGTCATCCTGCTGGGCGCGGTCCCCTCGATCGCCAACGGCCTGGTGTCCGGCGTGGACCAGGTGCCGCCGCTGTTCCTGCGGGCCGGCCGCACGCTCGGCGCGACCGGGCTGCGCGGCACCTGGCACATCGTGATGCCGGCGGCGCTGCCGGGCTACGTGGCGGGACTGAAGCAGGGCTGGGCGTTCTCCTGGCGCTCGCTGATGGCCGCGGAGATCATCGCCTCCTCGCCCGACCTGGGCCTCGGCCTCGGCCAGTTGCTGGAGAACGGCCGCAACAACGCCGACATGCCGGGCGTGTTCCTCGCCATCCTTCTGATCCTGATCGTCGGCATCGCCATCGACCTGCTGGTCTTCAGTCCGCTGGAGCGGTGGATCCTGCGCAGCCGCGGTCTCCTCGTCAGGAGCTGACCGCCGATGAACAACTCCGTCCTCCTTGTCGTGGCACACGGCAGCCGCGACCCGCGGCACGCGGCGACCGTCCACGCGCTGACCCGGCGGGTGTCCTCGCTGCGGCCGGGGCTGCGGGTGGAGACCGCGTTCCTCGACTTCAACGCCCCGGCGGTGCCACAGGTCCTGGACCGGCTGGCCGCCGAGGGGGTCCGTGACGTGGTGGCGCTGCCGCTGCTGCTGACCCGCGCCTTCCACGCCAAGGCCGACATCCCGGCGGTCCTGCGCCGGGCGCCGGCGGCGCTGCGGATCCGCCGGGCCGAGGTCCTCGGGCCGTCGCCGCTGCTGCTCGACGCCGTCCGGCGACGGTTGTACGAGGCGGGCCTCACGCCCGCCGACATGAGCTCGACGGGCCTGGTGCTGGCCGCCGCGGGCTCCACAGACCCGGAGGCGATCGCAGTGATCGCTCAGACAGCGCGGGAGCTGCGGCACACCGGTTGGTGCGCCGTGCGGCCTGCGTTCGCCTCCGCATCCCTTCCCCGCACCGAGGACGCGGTCCGCGCGCTGCGGGCGGACGGCTGCGCGCGTGTGGCCGTGGCCCCGTACGTGATCGCCCCGGGCCGGCTGCCCGACCGCATCGCGGCGGGCGCCGGTGAGGCGGACGTGGTGGCGGACGTCCTGGGCGCGTCGCCGGAGCTGGCGCGGTTGCTGCTGCGCCGCTACGACGAGGCGGCGGCGAAGCGTCTGCTGGCGGCCACGGCCTGACGGCCGCTGTGCGGGCCCGGCCAGAGAGCGCCGGCGCTGCTCAGTCGAAGACCAGGCGTCCGGTGCGGGCGCGCTTGAGTTCGTACAGGTCCGGGTGGTTCGCGAGGACGCGGAAGCTGTCGAAGAGGCGCACCGCGTCCTCGCCGCGCGGTATCGAGCTCAGCACCGGGCCGAACCAGACGGCGCCGTCCACATGGATGGTGGGGGTACCGACATAGCCGTCGGCCGCCGGATCGTGCCCCTGCTCGTGGCTGCGGCGCACGGCGTCGTCGTACGAGGGGTCATGGGCCGCGGCGGCCAGTTCGGCGGGCAGTCCGAGCGCGGCCAGGGACTGCCCGACCACCTCGTCGAAGTCCTCGTTCTTCCCTTGGTGGATCCGCGTGCCGAATTCGGTGTAGAGGTCGCGCAGCACCTCGTCGCCGTGCGCGGCGGCCGCGGCCGCGGCGACCCTCACGGGTCCGATCGACCTGTCGACCAAGGCGCGGTACCAGTCGGGGAGTTCGTTGCCGAGGTTGTGGAGGTAGAGGCTCATCACCCGGAAGCGGAGGTCGAGATCACGCTCGCGTTCGACCTCCAGCATCCATCGTGAGGTGATCCAGGCGAAGGGGCAGGCGGGGTCGAAGTAGAAGTCCACGACGGTCCCGCCGTCGGTGTCGGAAGCGGTCATGATCAGGACCCTAGCCACCGGACGGCAGGCGCTTCTGGTCCATTCACGCCCCTTCGGGCCGGGCCACTTCCGCCGCCGCGCCGCCGGGTGGCCGGAGCCTCGTCCGGCGGCGCCCGGCCCGGACCCGTGGCTCACGGACCGGCATGCGCGGGCCGACCGGTCCCGTCATTTGCCGTGGCCGTCGCCCTCGTGGTCGCCGTCGGTGCCGACGATCGTCCACGGACGCATCAGGTCGTCGTCCTCGTGCTCGAGGATGTGGCAGTGGTGGATGTACGTCGCCGGCAATGTGGTGCCGCTGCCCGGAATGGACGCGATCGTGCCCGTCGGCGGGCTGAACTCCTGGGTGATGATCCTGGTCACCGTCTCCGGATAGGACTTGACGGTGTCCTTGTAGGACCGTGCTTCGTCCGGGTCCGGCGGAATCGGTGGGCCGGTGAGATAGTTCGCCAACACCGGCCGGTCCTCCGGTCTGCGGCCACCGTCGAGCCACTTCTCGTAATCCGCCTGGTAGCCGGCCGCGTCGATCGGCTGCCTGTTCAGCACCTGGAAGTTGATGAGGTGCACATGCATCGGGTGGGCGTCGTGGTTGGGGTTGATGTACTCCCAGATCTCGGTCGAGCCCGCCTTGATGAAGTCCTGGGACGGCTCCATGAACGGCACCGCGTTGAACGTCATGGTGCCGAAGAGCTCGTGCTGGTACAGGACCCATTCCCGCCTGCGGATGCCCGGTTCCGGCTCGATGGGCGCTACTTCGGGCAGCTTCAGCTTCTCGGGCGGCGTCGTCCTGTCCCCGCCCGCGGACAACGGCTCGGTGACCCGGAACTGCATGATCTCCGAGATCTCCGGTCCGCCGCCGCCGGGGTAGTGGACCGGCGCGTTGTAGTTCGTCAACGTGACGTTCGTGCCCATGGGCATCCGGCTGAAGTCGACGATCAGGTCGTAGCGCTCGGCCGACCCGATCAGGAAGTTCAGCATGCGCAACGGAGCGCGGAAGCCGCCGTCGGTGCCGATCAGCCAGAACGGAAGCGTGGGCTGCGGCAGTACGTCCCTCGGAACGTCGAACCTGAGCCGCCAGAATCGCTCGTTCGAAGCGTTGAGAATGCGCAGCCGGTAACGCCGTGGCTCGACGGCCAGGAATGGATACGCCTTCCCGTTGACGACCGGTGTGTCCTCGCCTTCCTGCTGGGTCATGGTGTAGGCGAGCGAGCCGTCCTTGTGGAAGGTCCGGTCCTGCAGGACGAGGGGGACCTCGTATTCGCCTTGCGGCAGCCCCAGCCGCTCGTCGGCGGGATCACGGACGAGATAGAGACCGGCGAGACCGGCGTAGACGTTGAGGCTGGTCATTCCCATGCCGTGGTCGTGATACCAGAGCATGGACGAGAGTTCGCGGTTGGTATAGGCGCAGATCGCTTCGTTCGGTTCGACCTTGCCCGGTTCCAGGGTGGTGTAGGACTCGGCATGGACACCGTCGGGGCTGAACGAATGCAGCGGCGCGCCGTCGGACTGTGGTGCTGTGAAACCGCCGTGCTGATGGACGACATTCCACACGTTGACGTTCTTGGGAAAGGGAGGTTCGCTCTTGTAGGGAGGCGGAGCGACAGGGGTGAGCTGGGGGTCGCCGCCGCGAATGCCGTCGACCACGGACTGGAACATGTGGGTGGTCGGCAGCTCGTTCCGCCACTTGACGACCGTGGGACGGTCCTTCGTCACGCTGATGGTCGGCCCGAGATAGCCCATGCCGATCGCCTTGTGAGGATCGTGCGGGTGCTTGGCCCAGTAACCCCACACGGTCGCCGGCCCCAGATCCCGGTGGAAGCGCCACGTGCCCTTCCGCATGGTGACGTCGTAGTAGTCGGCGCCCGGATAGACGGAAGGATCCGGCACGGCTGTCACGGGTCTGGGCAGCGGATCGACGTACTTCTCCAGCGGAGGCGTTCGGGGGATGTCGTCAGACCCTGCCCCGTGACCGTGACCCGCGCCTGTCGCATTACCCGTCGGCGTGCCGCCTGTGCTCACGGAACACCCCGTGGAAAGCATGGCCGCACCTCCCACGGCACCGGCCATGAGGAATTCTCGTCGCCCGACCATGGTCTCCCAGCCTTCCGATCGCCTTGGATACGCTCAAGGGATACAGGGCTGGTCCGGTACGTGGCCGCGGAACACCCGTCCGGTACGGGAAAAGACACTCGTTGAGCCGTACTGCGTCGCAGCGTCCGTAAGCACCTCCAGCGGACCGCCGATGCACTGGACCGATCAGGTTCGACGTCAGGGACCGAGGAAGCGCGCGCTCGACGCGGCATTCGTGGCGCGAGGCCCGGGCACACCGTCAGTCGCGGGTCATCTCCACGAGTTTGACGACGGTGTTCCAGTTGCGGCTGGTGGCGACGACGCCCTTGAGCAGCCCGGGTCTCGCGAGCGCCGCCGCGAGCTTGGAGCGGCCGAGGCCTTCCGGCGCGTACAGATAAAGGGCGCGGTCGCCCAGCCGGAACTCCTCGGGCAGGAAGGCCGCGGCGTCGACGGGCGCGAACCGTTCGGGCGTGACCCGCTCGGAGAAGTACGTGACGTGCAGCTGCTTGCCCTGGAGCGAGGCCGCGGGGAAGGGGCAGGCGTCGGCGACGGCCTTCAGATACTCCCCGTCGCGCACCAGGACGTCGACATGGAAGCCGAACGTCTCCTCGATCGCCCGCTCGAGACCGGCGGCGAGTGCGTCCTCGTCCTTCTCCTCACTGCTGAAGACGGCGTTGCCGCTCTGCAGGTAGGTCGCGACATCGCCGTGGCCCAAGTCGCCGATCAGGCCGCGGAGTCGTGCCATCGGGACCTGCTTGCCCGCGCCCACGTTGATCCCGCGGAGGAGTGCCGCGTACCTCTTCGTCATATCCGAACGATAGAGCGGTCGCCGTGCCCCGTGGGGGAGGGCACGGCGACCGCCGGTTCAGCGGCGTGGGCCGTCGGTCACTCGACGACCTTCAGCAGCTTGTTGGGCGTGCCCGTGCTCGGGTTGGTGATCTTGTCCGCCGTGGCGCCCTCGGTGAGGGCCGTGGCGACCTGCTCCGGGGTGGCGTCCTGGTGGCCCGCGAGGTAGACCGCCGCGGCGCCGACGACGTGGGGGGTCGCCATCGACGTGCCGGAGATGGTCTTGGTGCCCTCGTCGCTGTCGTTCCACGACGAGGTGATGTCGGAGCCGGGGGCGTAGATGTCGACGATCTCACCGAAGTTGGAGAAGTCCGACTGGGCGTCCTCCTTGGTGGAGGAGGCGACCGTGATGGCCTCCTTCACGCGCGACGGGGAGCCCTGGGCCGCGTCGGAGGACTCGTTGCCGGCCGCGACGCCGAAGGTGACACCGGCGGCGATGGCCTTGCGGACCGCCTCGTCGAGGGCCTCGTCGGCGCCGCCGCCGAGGCTCATGTTGGCGACGGACGGGCCCTGGTGGTTCTGGGTGACCCAGTCGATGCCGGCGACGACCTGCTCGGTGGTGCCGGAGCCGTTGTCGTCGAGCACCCGGACGGCCACGATCTTCGCCTTCTTGGCGACACCGTGCGCCGCGCCGGCGATGGTGCCCGCCACGTGCGTGCCGTGGCCGTTGCCGTCGTCGGCGGAGTCGTCGTTGTCCACGGCGTCGAAGCCGTGGGTGGCGCGGCCCTCGAAGTCCTTGTGGGAGATGCGGACTCCGGTGTCGATGACGTACGCGGTCACGCCTTCACCGGCGCTGTCCGGGTAGTTGTACTTGCTGTCGCCGGCCGTGTCGGCCTGGTCGACCCGGTCGAGACCCCAGGACGGCGGGTTGTCCTGCGTTGCGTTGATCGTGAACTTCTTGTTCTGGACGACCTTGGCGACGGCCGGGTCGGCGGCGAGGCGCTTGGCCTCCGTCTCGGTCAGACCGCTGGCGGAGAAGCCGTTGATGGCGGAGCTGTAGTTGCGCTGCAGCTCGCCGCCGTACTCCTTCGCCAGGCCCTTCTTGTCGGCCTTCTCGTCCAGCATGACGATGTAGCTGCCGGCGACGGCGCCTTCGGCGTTCGCACCGTAGATCTTGCCTTCGGCCGGAGCGGCCGCTCCGGCGAAGGACGTGTTGAGAAGCGTGACACCTGCTGCGGCGGCCACGGCGGTTATGGCGGCGGTGAGCTTGATCCTGCTCGCGCGCTTGTGAGTTGCCATGAAGAGGGGTCTCCTCGTCATCAATTTTGTGGGGGGATCGCCCCGCGGACGGAAGATCTCCGGGGGCTGGTTCGAAACCCTGACCGATTGACGCGCCCAGATCAAGGCCTTCATGCAGCTGTGACTCAGTCAACAAGGTTTCGTAATAAGAAATCGGCCATGCCGTCCCAAGTCGGACCGGACCTTCGAACTCCCTTAGATGTAAGGGGCTTCCATCGGTCCCGTCAGGGATGCGCACCGTCCCGGAGAAGGAGAAGGCACCCTCCCCAAGTCACCGTCCGGCAGGACGAGACGACCTGAACACGCCCCTAGCTTCGAAGTGGGCAGAGGGCCTTTGCGCAGATTCCGCACACAGCTGCCTCACGCGCGGATCACGGATATGGGCATTCCCGCACGCCATTCACACATTCGCTCACACATTCACCGACGAACGCACTCGCAGAACGAGGGGACATGCCTGTCATGGGGAGAGCAGGAAGTGGTCCGCGCGGTATCGCCGCGCGGGCGGGCGGCTGGAGCGCCCAGCACCGCTGGGCCGCCGTGGGGATCTGGGTACTGTTCGTGCTGCTCGCCATGGTGGCGGGCTCGGCCGCGGGCACCGTCGAACTGAAGGACAGTGAGCAACTGTCCGGCGAGACCACGCAGGCGGCACGCATCACCGAGCGGGCCGGCATCGAGGAGCCCGCCTCGGAGAGCGTGCTCATTCAGGCGAAGGACGGGTCCACCAAGGCGGACGACCCTGCCTTCCGCAAGGCCGTCGACGACGTCGTGCGCGCCGTCGAGGGAACGCGCGAGGTCACCGCCGTGACATCGCCCTACGAGACGAAGAGCATCTCGCGGGACGGTCGCAGCGCCCTCGTGCAGTTCGACGTGCGCGGCGACCCCGGGACCGCGAGCGAGCGGATCGACCCCGTACTGAAGGCAGTCGCTGACGTCCAGGACCGGCACCCGGACCTTCGGGTCGAGGAATTGGGCGGCGCCAGCATGGGCAAGACGTTCGACGAGGCGTTCGGCGACGACTTCCGGCGGGCCGAGTTCTCCGCCGTGCCCGTCGCGCTGGGCATCCTGCTGATCGCCTTCGGGGCGCTGGTCGCCGCACTGCTGCCGGTGCTGCTCGCCATCACCGCGATCATGGCGACGATGGGCCTGATGGGCGTCGTCAGCCATGTGATGCCGATGAGCGAGACGGCAAGCTCCGTGATGCTGCTCGTCGGTCTCGCCGTCGGCGTCGACTACTGCCTGTTCTACCTGCGGCGCGAACGCGAGGAGCGGGCCGCCGGCCGCGACGGCCGCACCGCCATCATGATCGCGGCTGCGACCAGCGGCCGGGCCGTCGTCGTCTCGGGTGTGACGGTGTGCGTCGCCATGGCGGGCATGCTCTTCACCGGCATCGGGGAGTTCAAGTCGATGGGACTCGCCTCGCTGACCGTGGTGGCGGTGGCAATGGTCGGATCGGTCACCGTACTGCCCGCGTTGCTGTCCCTGCTCGGCGAGCGGGTGGAGAAGGGCCGGCT
Source organism: Streptomyces pristinaespiralis (assembly GCF_001278075.1). Taxonomy (GTDB): domain Bacteria; phylum Actinomycetota; class Actinomycetes; order Streptomycetales; family Streptomycetaceae; genus Streptomyces; species Streptomyces pristinaespiralis. Next base: position 1,953,610 of record NZ_CP011340.1, read on the forward strand.
GCCCTTCCTCGGCCGCCGGAAGCGGGCCGCCGGTGCGCACAGCGGTGAGAGCCGGGTGTGGACCCGGGTGCTCGGCGGTGTGCTCAAGCGGCCGCTGGTGTCCCTGCTCGTCGCCGCCGGCGCGCTGGTCGCGATCGCGCTGCCCGCCCTCGGGATGAAGACGCAGAACTTCACCCTGGACCAGGAGTTCGGCGACTCGGTGCCGATCGTGGCGACGTACGAGCGGATCAACGAGGCGTTCCCCGGCGGCGCCGACCCGGCGCAGGTCGTCGTCAAGGCGGACGACATCGACTCCGTACAGGTACGGCAGGCCATCGCCGGCTTCCGCGAGCGGGCGGTCAGCTCCGGGGCGTCCGAGGGACCGGTGGAGGTCGTCACCCACAAGGCGCAGAACGTCGCCTTCGTGTCCGTCCCCCTGGTCGGCGGATCCGACCAGGACCGGGCGGAGAAGAGCCTCGAGATACTGCGGGACCAGGTGCGGCCCGCGACCCTGGGCAAGGTCGACGGGGTCGAGGCGCCGATCACCGGCCAGGTCGCCGGCTCGAAGGACTTCAACGACCAGCTGACCGGGGCGGTCGTGCCCGTGTTCGCCTTCGTCGTCCTGTTCGCCTTCGTCCTGATGCTGCTGTCGTTCCGCTCCCTGACCATCGCTGTCACCGCGATCGTCCTCAACCTGCTGTCGGTGGGCGCCGCGTACGGCATCCTGACCGCCGTCTTCCAGCACGGCTGGGGCGCGTCACTGGTCGGCGCGGAAGGCGTCGGCGCGATCATCGCGTGGCTTCCGCTGTTCCTGTTCGTGATCCTCTTCGGGCTCTCGATGGACTACCACGTGTTCGTGGTGTCACGTATCCGCGAGGCGAGGGCCCAGGGCCGCGACACCCGCGAGGCGATCACGCACGGCGTGGTGACGACGGCGGGGGTGGTGACGAGCGCGGCGGTCATCATGGTCGCGGTGTTCGCGATCTTCGGAACGCTGTCGATGCAGTCGATGAAGCAGATGGGCGTCGGCCTCGCGGCGGCGGTGCTGATCGACGCGACGGTCATCCGCGGGGTGCTGCTGCCCGCGGTCATGGCACTGCTGGGTGAGCGGAACTGGTACTTCCCGAAGTGGCTCGACCGCCTCCCGGACATGACCCACGACGAGCCGCACGCACCGGAACCGACCCGGGCGGACGACGCCCGGGGGGTGGACCCGGTCCGCGTCTGAGGGCATGTGGGCACGGGCGACGCCCTTCCCGACACCGGGGGCTCCTCCTCCACGCCTGACGGCGCGGCGCGAGGAGCCCCCGCCGCCCGCCCGCCGCCCGGGCGGCGGGGCCCGCTCCGGCCCCCTGAACTCCGCCGACGGCCGGGCGGCGTTGGTGAACTCGCGCCGCGCGGCGGCTACCGTGCCGCGCCGCCCAGTTCCGCCTCGATCAGGTCCGCCGCACGTCGGGTGCCGCCCTCCGCCGCCATCCCGTCCCGGATCGACGCGAGTCGTGTCGCGACCTCGGGGTCGGAGGCGAGCGACAGCACCGCCTCGCGCAGTTCCTCCGCGGACGCCTCCGTCGCGACGCGACGTGCCACCCCCAGTCCCACCAGCATGTCGGCGTTGCCGAACTGGTCGACCGCCTGCGGCACGGCCACCATGGGGGTGCCCGTGGCCAGTCCCTCCTGGCTGCCGCCCGCGCCGGCGTGGGTGATGAACGCGTCCGCCTGCCGCAGGACCGACAACTGCGGTACCCAGGAGTGGACTTCCACGTTGGCCGGCACCTCGCCGAGTTCGGACTCGTCCACGTACCGGCCGATCTGGAGGACCATGTGCCAGCCGGGCAGGTCCCCGAAGGCCTTCACGCACTCGCGGTAGAAGCCGGGCTGGTTGGTGAAGGCCGAGCCGAGGGAGACGAGGAGGACCTTCTCCGCGTCCGCCGGGCGCTTCCACTCCCCCTGGCTCGCCCGTTCGCCCTGGCACGCGCCGACGAACGAGTACACCGACTCGTCCACGCGGTCGGCGTGCGGCTGGAGCACCCGGGGGATGAGGACGATGCTGCGGCGCGGGCGGCCGACGAACGGGTCGGGGTGCGTGGTGATCCCGTTCTCCGCCAGCCAGTCGGTGAAGCGCGCGTAGTACGCCTTTCCGCGCTCGGACGCCTTGAGTTCGGCGGTCATCGGTTCGGAGACCTCCTCCTCGTACCCCTCCCAGGCGACGAGGTTGGGCGAGAGGGAGACGGCGGGCACGCCCCAGCGGTGGGCGAGGACGATCGCCGGGTAGGAGGTGATGTCGTGGATGACGAGATCCGGCTCGTCCCCCTCGAACGCCTCGGCGAGCTGCGGCAGCACCTGGATGGCGTCGTTCAGGAAGGGCTCGATGTTGTCGATCAGTTCGGTGCCCCAGGCCTCGGGTTCGTCCTCGGTGGGGAGGGTGGACCGGTAGACGACGGGCCGCGCCCCGGTTTCGGCGATCCGGTCGGCGTATGACGCGGGGATCGCGTAGCTGACGCGATGGCCGCGGGCGACGAGCTCCCGGATCACTTCCAGGCTCGGGTTCACATGCCCGGGGGCCGCGATGGAGAACATGGCGATGTGAGCAGGCTGGGGTTCGGTCATGCGGCCACCCTAGGCGAGACGATACGTCTCGTGCAAGCTGAATTTCCCTCCGAAACATTCGGAGAGGCAATCCGTCACCCGGCCGGAATGCATGCCATCCGGCCACCCCTGTATACCTTCTTCTCTGCAATGGCCAGCATCAATGCACTTCAGGGGCCATACCAAACAATTCGAGCCAGTTGAATGTTTCGATAAGTTTCGAGAAATTTTCTGTTGACGGCACATCAGGACGCTCGCATACTCACCAGCGATCGCACCTCCCGCCGAGGCGGAATCAGAGCCTCAAGGCGGACGTAAGGCACCACGACAGGTCCATCCACCCTGCCCGGGCGGCATTCCCGTTCCCCGCCCGGTCTCTGGCAGAAGAGGTCGCAGTGATCAGCAGATCCGCACGCCGACGTGCCCGTACGGCACTTGTGATGGGAGCGGCGGCCGTCATGGCAGCCGCCGGCATCGTCGCCATGGAGGGCACCGCGTACGCCGCGAGCACACTCGGCGCCTCCGCGGCGGAGAAGGGCCGGTACTTCGGCACGGCCGTGGCCGCGAACCACCTGGGTGAGTCGCCCTACGTCTCCACCCTGAACACCGAGTTCAACTCGGTGACGCCGGAGAACGAAATGAAATGGGACGCCCTGGAGAAGTCCCGCAACTCGTTCAGCTACGGCCCCGCCGACCAGATCGTCAGCCACGCGCAGAGCCGCAACATGAAGGTGCGCGGCCACACGCTGGTCTGGCACTCCCAGCTGCCCAGCTGGGTGGGCTCGCTGAACGCGACCGAGCTGCGTTCCGCGATGAACAACCACATCACCCAGGTGATGCAGCACTACCGCGGCAAGATCCACTCCTGGGACGTGGTCAACGAGGCGTTCCAGGACGGCAGCAGCGGCGCCCGGCGCAGCTCGCCCTTCCAGGACAAGCTGGGCAACGGCTTCATCGAGGAGGCGTTCCGCACGGCCCGCGCCGCCGACCCCGCGGCGAAGCTCTGCTACAACGACTACAACACCGACGGCCAGAACGCGAAGAGCAATGCCGTCTACAACATGGTCAAGGACTTCAAGCAGCGCGGCGTCCCGATCGACTGTGTCGGCTTCCAGTCCCACTTCAACAGCGCCTCCCCGGTGCCCGGTGACTACCAGGCCAACCTCAAGCGCTTCGCCGACCTCGGTGTCGACGTGCAGATAACCGAGCTGGACATCGAGGGGTCCGGTTCGTCGCAGGCCGACAGCTACAGCCGCGCGGTCAACGCCTGTCTGGCCGTCACCCGCTGCACCGGCATCACGGTGTGGGGCATCACCGACAAGTACTCGTGGCGCGCGAGCGGCACCCCGCTGCTCTTCGACGGCAACTACAACAAGAAGCCCGCGTACCACTCGGTGCTGGCCGCGCTCGGCGGCTCCGGGGGCACTCCCGATCCCGGCACTCCCGGTGGAGCCACCTGCTCGGTCTCCTACCGGCAGACAGCCGCCTGGGGCGACCGCTTCAACGGTCAGGTCACGGTGACCGCCGGAAGCTCGCCGATCACCAGCTGGTCCGTGAACGTGACCGTCGCCTCCGCCCAGGACATCGTGACCACCTGGAACGGCACCCCGACCTGGGACAGCAGCGGCAACGTGATGACCATGAGGCCGAACGGCAACGGCAGCCTGGCGGCCGGCAGCTCCACGAGCTTCGGCTTCACCGTCATGACCAACGGCAACTGGAACGCACCCACCCTGGGCGCCTGCACCGCCTCCTGACCCACCGGCACCGACCCCGAGCGGCGCGGCGACCACCTACCGGTCGCCGCGCCGTTCCGCATGCGGCTCCGTCCCCGGCCGAGCCGCATGCCGGACCGCCGTCCGGGCCGCGACGCGTCAGCGCTGATACCGGGCCAGCACCAGATTCCCGTCCTCCACCAGCCGTTCCCTCAGCTCCTTCTCGTCGATCGCTCCGCTGTAGTACTCCTGGTACGCGGGCGTCGCCACCTTGTCCTTCCACTCCGGGTAGCCGCGCACCGACTGGGCCGGGGCCGGCCGCAGGTGCCGCGCCAGGTCCGCGCCCGTCGCCCAGCCGTCCTTCTCGGTGTGCAGGGCCGGATCCTCGAGGGCCTGTGTGCCCGTCGGCAGCATCCAGTCGCCCTTGGCCAGCCGGACCATGTTCTGCGGGCGCAGCATGAAGTCGATGAACTGCGCCGCCTCCTCCTTGTGCGCGCTGTCCTGCGAGACGGAGAGCGTCTGCGGGCTGACTCCCTGCGCGGGCCCGTCCGGACCGGCGGGCGCGGGCAGGACCGTCCACCGGAAGCCTTCCGGCGCCTGCTGGGCGATCTGCTGCCGGTACGAGAAGCCCAGCGGCACCATCGCGTACTTGCCGCCGAACAAGCCTGGCAGGGCGTCGGAGCCGCCCACGCCCAGGGTGCCGCGTGAGGCGCTCCCGTCGACGTTGACCTGGTCGTGGATGGTGCCGGGCACCACACCGTCGCCGTCCCCGAAGTCGATGGTGACCTTGCCGTCCTGCCCCCGGTGGAACAGCTTGCCGCCCGCGGACAGGCCCAGGTTGAGCGTGACGGACACGGGCTCCTTCAGCGGCCAGGCGACGGCGTACTTCCCCTTGCCCATCCCCTTCGTCAGGTCCTTGGTGATCTGACGGAATTCCTCCCAGCTCCACGGCTTCTCTGCCGTGGGGATCCGGATCCCGGACGATTCGAGTATCCCGGCGTTGGCGATCAGCACCCGTGGCTCCTGGAGGAACGGGACGCCGTACACGCCGTCGCCGAATGTCGTCGTCTCCCAGCTCTGCCGCGGGATGTCGGACCTCAGGCGCTCGGGAAGCAGCTCGGTCAGGTCCGCGAGATAGCCGCCGTAGGCGAAGTCGGCGAGGTCGTCGGAGGCGTCATGGATGATGTCGGGCGCCTCACCGCCCTCGAAGGAGGTGAGCAGCTGGTCGTGGACACTGTCCCAGCTGCCCTGGACGTACTCGACCTGGACGTCCGGGTGGGTGGCGTTCCACTCCTTCACCAGTTCCTTGTTGGCGTCGACGGACTCCTTCTGCCAGGCCAGGGACTGGAAGCGGAGCCTGATCGTGCCGTCGTCGCGGTCCGGGCCGTCCGAGCAGCCCGTCATCAGCAGAGCGAGCGCGGCGGCGGCCGCGAGCAGCCGGCCTCGTGGTCCCTGTGTACGCATCAGCTCTTCACCGCCCCGGCCAGCATGCCGCCCGTGATCCGTTTCTGGATGATCGCGAAGATGACGAGCGAGGGGATCGTCGCGAGGAAGGCGGCCGCGGCGAGCGGCCCCAGGTCGGCGACGCCCTCCGCGCCGAGGAAGTGGGTCAGCACGACCGGCAGGGTCTGCTTCTCCGGTGTCTTGAGCAGGACGAGCGCGAAGAAGAACTCGTTCCAGGCGGTGATGAAGGCGAACAGCGCGGTGGCGACGATGCCCGGCGCCAGCAGCGGCGCGGTGACCGACACCAGCGTACGGAGCCGGCCCGCGCCGTCGACCGCCGCGGCCTCCTCCAACTCGCTCGGCACCGCCCGTACATAGCCGACGAGCATCCACAGCGCGAACGGCAGCGACCAGACGACGTACACCATGATCAGGCCGGACAGGGTGTTGATCAGCTGGAGATTCTTCAGGACCAGGAAGAGCGGAATGATCACGAGGACGAACGGGAAGGCCTGGCTGACCACGACCCAGCCCGTCGCCGCCGTCGTGAGCCTGCTGCGCCGGCGGGCCATCGTCCAGGCCATGGGGGTCGCGATCACCACGGCGATCAGTGCGGCGGCGAGGGCCGCGATCAGGCTGTTGCCGGCGGCCTGGAGCAGCGGCTGCTCGTCGAAGGCCTGCCGGAAGTTCTCCAGGGTCGGGTTCACCGGGATCCACGTGGGGTGCAGCGACCCGAGCTCACGCGGCGGCTTGAACGCCGTGGAGATCAGCCACAGGAACGGGAACGCGAGGAAGACCAGATAGCAGAGGAGCGCGGCGTACTGCCCGGCGCGACCCGCCCTGCCGGTGCGCGGAGCCGTCATGATTCCTCGCCTCCCTTGAGCCGTCCCACCAGGTAGAAGGCGAGCATCACCGAGATGAGCGCGACCATGACGCAGCCCATCGCCGCCGCGTACCCGAACTGGCCGTAGCGGAAGGCCTGTTCGTAGGCGAACAGCATGGGAAGGCGGGTCCGGCCGCCCGGCCCTCCGCTCGTGAGCACGTACACCAGCGCGAAGGCGTTGAAATTCCAGATGAAGTTCAGGGCGGTGACGGCGAGCGCGACCGGTCTGATCGCCGGCCAGGTGACGGTGCGGAACCGGCGCCAGGCACCCGCGCCGTCGAGCGCGGCCGCCTCGTGCAGTTCGTGCGGGGTGTTCTGCAGTCCGGCGAGCAGCGCGACGGTGGTCTGCGGCATGCCGGCCCAGATCCCCACGACGATCACCGCCGGCAGGGCGGTGGCGAGGCCGGTGAGCCAGTCGTGCCCACCGCCCAGGCCCAGGTCCCGCAGGGTCTCGTTGAGGATGCCCGCGTCGGGGTTGTAGACGAGCCGCCACATGATGCCGACCACGACCTCGGGCATCGCCCAGGGGACGATCGCCAGCGCCCGGGCGAGCCAGCGCAGCCGCAGCCGCTGGTCGAGCAGCAGCGCGAGCCCGAGCGCGAGCAGGAACTGCGGGACGGTCACCCCGACCGCCCACAGCAGGCCGATCCTGAACGACTCCCAGAAGAGAGTGTCGTGGAGCAGGTCCCGGAAGTTGAGCGTGCCGATCCACTCGGTCGGTTCGGTGCGCCCGGCCTGTGCGTCGGTGAAGGCCAGCGAGATGCCGTAGAGCAGCGGTCCCACGCTCAGCACCAGGATGGGGATCAGCGCGGGCAGGACCAGGAACCAGGCCCCGTGGTCCACCGCTCTCCCGGCGCTCCGGGCCGCCTTCCCACCGGACCGCGCCGTTGCGGTCGCCGATATCACGTATTCGACTCCTTCGGGCGGCTGGTCATGGATTGTCCGGCCGCCCCGGCGGCCCCCGTCATCGTGCTGACGGGCCGTCGGTTCGTCAAGGCGACCTGCACGGATGCGAGACTTTGTCGGATTCACGACGGTGCTGGGAGAGGACGATGGACGAGACACGGGCACGCGAGGTGCTGACGGCAGCCGGTTTCCCGGCGGACGCGGCCTTGCTGGCGCTCGGCGAGAACGCCGTGTTCGCGGCGGACCGGACCGTGGTGAAGGTCGGCCGCGACGCCGAGACGCTGCCGCGGGCCGAGCGGGAACTCGCGGTCGCCGGCTGGCTGGAGAGTGCCGGGGTGCCGGCGGTACGGGCCGCCGAGCCGGTGGCGAGGCTGGTCGACGGCCACCCGGTGACGGTGTGGCACCGGCTGCCCGATGCCGTACGGCCGGCGGGGCCGGCCGACCTCGCGGAGCTGCTGCGCCTCTTCCACGCGCTCCCCTCCCCTTCCTTCGAGCTGCCGCGCCGGGAGCTGCTCGGCGGTGTCGAACGCTGGCTGCGGCTGGCGGGCGACGCGGTCGATCCGGCCGACGCCGCGTATCTCCGGGAGCGCCGTGACGGCTTCGAAGCCGCCGCGGCCGGTCTCGTCCCGCATCTCACGCCCGGCCCGATCCACGGCGACGCGCTCCCCCGCAACGTCCTTGTGGGCCCGGACGGCCCGGTCCTGGTGGACCTCGAAACCGTCTCGTCGGACCTGCGCGAACACGATCTGGTGGTCATGGCCCTGTCCCGCGACCGGTACGGGATGCCCGCCGAGGCGTACGACGCGTTCACCGGCGCCTACGGCTGGGACGTGCGGGAGTGGGAGGGCTGCGCCGTACTCCGCGGCGCCCGTGAGACGGCCAGCTGCGCCTGGGTCGCCCAGCACGCACCGGCCAACCCGAAGGCACTGGCCGAATTCCGCCGCCGGGTGACCTCCCTGCGCGACAACGACCCCGAGGTGCGCTGGTTCCCCTTCTAGCCGGCGACCGGCGCCGGCTCCCGCATCGGCCAGGAGGTGTCGACCACCGCGTCGGCGGTGCCCTTGCGGCGCAGGAAGCTCTGGAAGCCGACCGCCCACTCCGCGTACCAGTCCACCTGCCGCTCGTGCAGCTCCGCCACGGTGAGGGAGGCCACGGAGGCGTGCCGCTCGGCTATCGCGCAGGCCACCAGGACCGCGGCGCGGGCGTCGGCGTCGGCGTGGTGCGCGCTGCCGAGCAGCACGCCGTATTCGACGCAGACCGCTTCGAGGGTCCGCTTGCCCTTGCGGTAGCGGTCGACCGCCCGGTCGATCGTGTACGGATCGATGACGGGGCCGATCGGGCGGCCGTCCAGCCGCTCACCGAGCGAGGGCAGGCCGTGCCGCTGCAACTCCGCCGCCAGCAGCGTCAGATCGAAGGCGGCGTTGTACGCGACGACCGGAACGCCCTGCCGCCAGTGTGCGGTCAGCGTGTCCGCGATCTCCTCGGCCACCTCGCGCGCGGGCCGGCCCTCCGCGGACGCCCGCTCGTTGCTGATGCCGTGGATCGCGGACGCCTGCGCCGGAATGCTTATCCCCGGGTCGGCCATCCAGCCGTGGCTCCGCACCGGCTCGCCGGCCCGCAGCTCGACGACGGCCGCCGTGACGATGCGCGCGTCGAGCGGATCGGTCCCCGTCGTCTCCAGATCGAAGCCGACGAGCAGCTCGCGGTGCCAGGACATGGTGCCCCCTTCTCTGTGGTGCGTGGTGCTTCCCCCAGTTGACGACCACTCTCGCACGGGCCACTGACAGCCGGTTCGGGCCGGGGCACTCAGGACACAGGGCGCGAATCAACCCAGACCGACTCGAACTCCTCGCGATATGTCTGGAAGAGCCCGGTCTCGGCGTCCTGTCCGGCACGCACGACCGAACGCCCGCCGCCTCGCAGCACCAGCACCGGGGCCTCCATGCCGCGGGCCCGGCGGAGGTAGGACTGGACGACGGCGAGGCCGTCCGGCCCGTCGCCGTCGACGAGGTAGGCGGTGAAACGGGGGGTCTCGTCGAAGACCTGGATCTCGAAGGCGCCCGGGTCCCGCAGCCGGGACCGGACGCGCCGCATGTGGAGGATGTTCATCTCCACCGTGCGGCTCAGCTCGCCCTTCTTCAGGCCGAGTTCGCGCTCACGGCGCTTGACGGCGCTGCTCGCCGGGTTCAGGAACAGCAGCCGGACCCGGCAGCCCGACTCGGCCAGACGGACGAGCCTTCTGCCGGAGAAGTTCTGGACCAGCAGGTTCAGTCCTATGCCGATCGCGTCGAGGCGGCGCGCGCCGCCGAAGAGGTCCTCCGCGGGCAGCTGGCGCTGGAGCCTGACGCGGTCGGGGTGGACGGAGACGACGTCCGCGTACCGGTCGCCGACCAGGTCCTCGACCGCGTCGACGCGCAGCCGCTCCGCGGAGGGGACCCCGGCGCCGTTGCCGAGTATCTCCAGCAGCCGGGACGAGGCGCGCTCGGCCTGGGCGAGCACCGCCTCGTTGAGCGCGCGGTTGCGGGAGACGACGTTCCTGGCGACCTCGAGCTCGTCGAGCGCCAGCTCCACGTCGCGCCGGTCGTCGAAGTACGGCTCGAAGCAGGGCCAGTGCTGGACCATCAGCTCACGCAGCTGCGGCAGCGTGAGGAAGGACAGGACGTTGTCGTCCGCCGGGTCCAGCAGATAGCCCTTGCGGCGGGAGACCTCCCGGACCGCGACGGCCCGCTGCACCCATTCCTGGCCTGCCGGGCCGGCCGCGGCGACGACCCAGTCGTCGCCGTGCACCGGCTCGTAGATGGGGCGCAACACGGCGGCCACCACCGCCCGCAGCCGCTGTTCCACCAGATTCAGCCAGATGTAGGCGCGCCCGGCCCGCTGGGCACGTGTGCGTACCTCACTCCAGGCGTCCGCGCCCCAGTCCAGCTCCGCCCCGATCTCCATCGGCCGCGCGAGCGAGACCGCTCCTGGCGGGACCTCGGCGGAGTCTCCCCCCTCGTGACCCGTGTCACCGGGGGGTAGCTCCAGCCCTCCCGAGCTCACCCACGCACCACCTTCCCTGCCCCCTCGAACGATCAAGGAAGCCTACTCCGGCCGCGGGAGACGGTGCAGCCGGATCCGTCGGGAGATTCCCCAACTCACGTAACAATGCGCCTGGTTCCCTTCGGGGCGGGCTTCCCGGAGTGAGGGGATTCATAGCGTTGACGTTCACCGGCCCCTCACAGACGCCTGCCTATCCGGGCGGGGCGACCAGGTCCTCGGACCGGCCCGCGCGCCGCAGGGCCTCGGCGACGAAGCCGCCGGCCTTCAACTCCTCGACGACCTCACAGAGGTGGCGGACGGTCTCCGGCCGGCGGGTCCTGGTGGTGCCGACCGCCTGCCCGATCTCCATGAACCTGCCGTCGACCAGCCGGTATCCGGGGTGGGCGGAGACGAATTCGGTCATGGGCTGCCTGATGCCGGCGCCGGCCTCCAGGCCCTGCTCCCGGAACGTGTCGATCCCGTCCTTCCCTCGGACGACGCTCGCGTGCCGGAGGGTGCGGGAGAGGAAGAGGTCGTAGGCGGACCCCTCCTTCACCCCGATCCGCACGCCGGGCCGGTCGACATCGGCGGCCGTGCTGAGCTCCGAGTCGACGGGCACCGCAAACACACCTTCGATGATTACATACGGTGCCGTGAAGGCGACCTCGGCCTCACGGGCGGGGTCGACGGCCAGGAAGCAGAGATCGGCGTCTCCCGCGGCCATCGCCTCGTACGACTTCCGGGCCGCGTCGAAGCAGAGCATTTCCACGGGCACGCCGAGCCGGGCGCCGATCTCGCGCGCGATGTCGACGGTGACTCCGGCGGGCTCGGCGGGCGTCCCGCCGGCCAGTACCGGGTTCCCCAGATTGATGGAGGCGCGCAGCACGCCGGTCGGCGCGAGGTCCTGGACAACGGCAGCAGTCGCGGTCTTCATGGGCCGGAGTGTATTCCCGCCGCCCACCGGGCCCCGCGGGGCCCCCGATCGGCTCATCTCCGCACCGTTTTCGGTTTTTGTTCCGGCCGGTCACCCGGTAGGAGGGTACGAAGTCCTAGGAGCTTGCCCCAATTTGCGGGAGGATCTTGTCCGAGTAGCTCCCATTACCCGGATCAGAAATGGAAGAGTCGAATCTATGCAGGTCTGGCCGGGACAGGCGTATCCCCTCGGCGCGACGTACGACGGCGCCGGCACGAACTTCGCGGTGCACTCGGAGGCCGCACACCGGATCGAGCTGTGTCTGCTGCACGACGACGGTTCCGAGACGGCCGTCGAGCTGCGGGAGACCGATGCCTTTGTGCGGCACGCGTACCTTCCGGGCATCATGCCCGGCCAGCGCTACGGCTTCCGGGTCCACGGCCCGTACGAGCCCGCGCGCGGGCAGCGCTGCAACTCCGCGAAACTACTGCTCGATCCGTACGCGCGTGCGATCAGCGGTTCCATCGAGTGGAACGAGTCGGTCTACGGCTATCACTTCGGCCGGCCCGACTCGCGCAACGATCTCGACTCCGCTCCGCACACCATGACGTCGGTGGTCGTCAACCCGTACTTCGACTGGGGTGACGACCGGCTGCCGCGCACCGACTACCACCGGACGGTGATCTACGAGGCCCATGTGAAGGGCCTGACCATGCTCCACCCCGAGCTGCCGCCCGAGCTGAGGGGCACCTACGCCGGGCTGGCCCACCCGGCGGTCATCTCGCACCTGACGGAACTGGGCGTCACGGCACTGGAGTTGATGCCCGTCCACCAGTTCGTGAACGACCACCGGCTGGTCGACGCCGGGCTGAACAACTACTGGGGCTACAACACCATCGGCTTCTTCGCCCCCCACAACTCCTACGCCTCCTGGGGCGACCGGGGCGAGCAGGTCCTCGAGTTCAAGCAGGCCGTACGGGCCCTGCACCAGGCGGGCATCGAGGTCATCCTCGACGTGGTCTACAACCACACCGCGGAAGGCAACCACCTCGGCCCCACCCTCTCCTTCCGCGGGCTGGACAACGAGTCCTACTACCGCCTGATGGAGGACGACCGCCGCTACTACATGGACACCACGGGCACCGGGAACTCCCTGCTGATGCGCAGTCCCCATGTGCTCCAGCTGATCATGGACTCGCTGCGCTACTGGGTGACCGAGATGCACGTCGACGGGTTCCGCTTCGACCTCGCCGCGACACTCGCCCGCCAGTTCCACGAGGTCGACCGGCTCTCGTCGTTCTTCGACCTGGTGCAGCAGGACCCGGTGGTCAGCCAGGTGAAGCTCATCGCGGAGCCGTGGGACGTGGGCGAGGGCGGCTACCAGGTGGGGAACTTCCCCCCGCTGTGGACCGAGTGGAACGGCAAGTACCGCGACTGCGTGCGCGACCTGTGGCGCGGCGAGCCGCGCACGCTCGCCGAGTTCGCGTCACGGCTGACCGGCTCCTCGGACCTGTACCAGGACGACGGCCGGCGCCCGCTGGCCTCGATCAACTTCACCACCTGCCACGACGGCTTCACCCTGCACGACCTGGTCTCCTACAACGACAAGCACAACGAGGCCAACGGCGAGAACAACCGCGACGGCGAGAGCCACAACCGGTCGTGGAACTGCGGCGCGGAGGGTGAGACCGACGACGAGGGCGTGCTGGAGCTGCGCGAGCGCCAGATGCGCAACTTCATCGCGACGCTGATGCTGTCGCAGGGCGTGCCGATGCTGAGCCACGGCGACGAGTTCGGGCGCACCCAGGGCGGCAACAACAACGCCTACTGCCAGGACAACGAGATCGCCTGGGTCCACTGGCCCGACCCGGGCGAGGACGAGGAGGGATCGCTGCTGGCCTTCACCAAGACGATGGTGTGGCTGCGGCGGGACCACCCCGTCTTCCGGCGGCGGCGGTTCTTCCACGGCCGGCCGGTGGAGGGGACGCACGACGAGCTGACCGACATCGCCTGGTTCACCCCGCAGGGCGACGAGATGGTCGCCAGGGACTGGCAGGCCGCGCACGCCAAGGCGCTGTCCGTCTTCCTCAACGGCCACGCGATCTCCGAGCCGGGACCGCGGGGCGAGCGGATCTCCGACGACTCGTTCCTGCTGATGTTCAACGCGAGCGCGGAGGAGCTGGACTTCACGGTGCCCGTGAGCCACGGCGAGGAGTGGCAGGTGGTGGTCGACACGGCCAGCAAGGTGGGGGTCCCACCGGGCAACGGCCCGATGGTGTCGGCCGGCGACGAGCTGCGGCTTGTCGGCCGGAGCATGACGGTGCTGCGGCGGCCGGCGTAGGGCCACTACGGCGGCGGCCGGCGTAGGACCGCGTACGGCTGCGGCCGGCACAGGCACGGCGTTACGGCGGCGGCCGGGCACGGACACGTCCGTGCCGCCGCCGGCGCGCACCGCCCGCGGCGAGCACGTCGTACGGGCGCGGGCCACGCGGCACGTCCGCACGGGTCCGCGGTTCACCCGATCGGCGGACACCGTACCCGGGGCCGGGCGCAGGAACCCCTCCGGCCGGGTACGTATGTTCGCATGACGCCCACCGCCACGTACCGGCTCCAGCTCCAGCCCGGTTTCCCGTTCTCGGCCGCCGCCGCTGCCGTGCCGCACATAGCCGCGCTCGGCGTCTCCCATCTGCATCTGTCCCCGGTGCTGGAGGCGGTGCCCGGTTCGACGCACGGCTACGACGTGACCGACCACGGCCGGATCCGCGAGGAGCTGGGCGGTGAGGCGGGCCTGCGTGAGCTGTCCCGTACGGCACGGGAGCACGGCCTCGGGCTCGTCCTCGACATCGTCCCCAACCACATGGCCGCGGTGCCGCGCCACAACCGGGCGCTCTGGGAGGTGCTGCGCGAGGGTCCGAGGTCGCCGTTCGCGCGCTGGTTCGACATCGACTGGGAGGCCGGTGACGGGAAGATCCTGCTCCCGGTGCTCGCGGGGCGCATCGGCGACGAGATGGACAAGATGCACGTCGAGGGCGACGTCCTGCACTACGGCGAGCAGCGCTTCCCGCTGCGCGGGACGACCGGCCACCTGCCGCCGGCCGAACTGCTCGACGCCCAGTGGTACCGCCTCTGCTGGTGGCGGCTGGCACGCACCGAGCTCAACTACCGCCGGTTCTTCACCGTCTCCGAGCTGATAGGCGTCCGCGTCGAGGACCCCGAGGTGTTCGACGCGACGCACGCCAAGATCGTGGAGCTGGTGCGCGACGGTGTGGTCGACGGCCTGCGGGTCGACCACCCGGACGGGGTCGCGGACCCGGAGGGCTATCTGCGCCGGCTCGACGAGGCGACCGGCGGTGACTGCTGGATCGTGGTGGAGAAGATCCTCACCGGCGACGAACCGCTGCCGCCTCGCTGGGCCGTCGCCGGGACGACCGGGTACGACGCGCTGCGGCAGATCGACGGCCTGTTCACCGATCCCGCCGGCGCGGCCGAACTCGCCGCGGACCACCAGCAGTTCACCGAGGCGCCCGAGGAGCTCGGCGGCCGCTGGGAGGCGACGGAGCGGCACGCCGCCTACGAGGTCGTGGACCGCGAACTGGCCGCGGAGACGGCGGTACTGGTCCGCCTCGCGGAGCGGGTGTGCGCCGCCGGGCCCCGGCTGCGCGATCACGCACCCTGGGCGCTGCGGAAGGCCGTCCGTGAGCTGCTCGTCCGCGTTCCGGTCTACCGCCCGTACGGGTTCGGGGACGAGGCGGTGCTGACCGAGGAGGCCGCGGCCGGCGCGAAGGAGACCTTCACCGTGCCGGAGGAGGCGGCGGCCGTGGACGTCATCCGGGACCTGGCCCTCGGACGCCTCGGCACGGGGCCGGACCACGAGGCGTTCCGCACCCGCTTCGCGCAGACCTCGTCGGCGCTGCGGGCGAAGTCCGTGGAGGACAAGGCGTTCTACCGGTACGGGCCGCTGCTCAGCGCGAACGAGGTCGGCGGCGACCCCGGTGATCCGGCGGTCGCCCCGGAGGCCTTCCACGCGTACTGCGCGGGGCTGGCCCACGACCGGCCCGCGACCGGCACCGTACTGACCACCCACGACACCAAGCGCAGCGCGGACGTCCGGGCGCGCATCGCGGTGCTCTCCGAGTGCCCGGAGCGCTGGGCGGACTTCCTCGCGCAGATCACCGAGGAGGCGGACGGCCTGCCCGGCGGCAGCCCGCCGGACCCGCAGGTGGCGTGGACGGTCTGGCAGACGGCGGTCGGCCTCACCGTGCCCGACGCCGGCCGCCTGGAGACGGCGATGCTCAAGGCCGTGCGGGAGGCCGGGCTGCGGACCAGCTGGACGGAACCGGACGCCGCCTACGAGAAGGCGGTCTCGGCGTTCGTCGACGCGGGCCCGGCGGGGCAGGCGCAGCACACCGTCGCCCGGTTCGTCCACGAGCTGGCTCCCTACGCGCGGGCGAACGTGCTCGGAGCGACGCTGCTGCACCTGACGATGCCGGGGGTGCCGGACGTCTACCAGGGCTCCGAGCGCGAGTTCCTGGCGCTGGTCGACCCGGACAACCGCCGGCCGGTGGAGTTCGGCGGTCCGCCCCCCGACGGGCTCGACGCGGAGAAGGAGGCCCTCACCAAGGCGGCCCTGCGGCTGCGCCGGAACGCGCCGGAGGTGTTCGGCGCGTCCGCGACGTACGCACCGCTCACCGCCGAGGGGCCCGCGGCAGAGCACTGTGTGGCGTTCTGCCGCTCCGGCGAAGTGGTCACGGCGGTGACGCGGCTGTCCCTGCGGCTGGAGCGCGAGGGCGGCTGGCGGGACACGGAGCTGGCGCTGCCGGCGGGCCGGTGGGCGGACGCCCTGTTCCCCGACCGGGAGTTCACGGGCCGCGTCCGCGTGGCCGACCTGTTCACGCGCCGGCCGGTGGCGCTGCTGGTGCGGGGTGGCGGCGTGGGGTAGGGGTCCGCCGCGCGGGCTCGTCGCCCACCCGGCGCCCGCCCGTCACCAGGTCCACGAACGCGCCCGCCGCCCCGGTCGGTTCCACGCGCGAGAACACCGCCAGCGCCCGCCGCCACGGCGGATCCACGGGGAGGACGACGCAGTCCTCCCCCACCGCCCCGCGCACCACATGCAGCGGCGCCGTCGCGACGCCCACCCCGGCCGCCGCCATCCGTACCGCGGAGGACGTGTGCTGCGTCCACACCGCCGTACGGGGCCGGAAGCCGGCCTTTCCGCAGGCCCAGTCGAGGAACCGCAGACCTTCCACCTCCGGCTCCATCGCGCAGCGCACCCACACGTGGTCCGCCAGTTCCTCCAGGCGGACGAAGGCGCGGCCGGCGAGGCCGTCGTCGAAGGGGACGACGAGGACGATCTCCTCCTCGTCGAACGGGACGACCGGGCCCTGCCAGTGGCGCGGCGCCGGCCCCACCGCCAGGTCGGCGGTGCCGCGTTCGATCTGCTCCTCCAGGGCCTCGGTCGTGCCGTATTCGTGCAGGACGAGCGCCACGCCGGGGTGTTCGCGGCGCCAGCGGGCGAACAGGTCGGGGAGCACGCCCACGGCGACCGCGTGGAGCGCCGCGATGTGCAGCTCCCCGCCCTCCGCGCCGGCCGCCGCCCTGGCCGCGCGCCGCGCCTGGGCCGCGCTGCGGACGGCGAGTTCGGCATGGGGCAGGTAGGCCCGGCCCATCGGGGTCAGCCGTACCCCTCTCGGCAGCCGCTCCAGCAGCTCGCCGCCGACGGACCGCTCGAGCGCCTTGATCTGGTGCGACAGCGCCGGCTGTGTGACGTGCAGCAGTTCGGCGGCGCGGGTGAAGGAGGACTCCTCGACGACGGTGAGGAAGTACTCCATCTGCCGAAGGCTCACGCCGTCCTCCATGGCCGCTGCGACACGGGCGGTGCGCACAGCCGCCTCGATCTCCCATAGACGCTGTGCATCGACCTCACAAGAACATTGCCTTGGACGCATGGCAAGGGGGGAGCGGACAGTGGGAGCCATGACACAGACCCGTGAGACCGACGTGATCGTGATCGGCGGAGGGACCGGCGGCTATGCGACCGCGCTGCGGGCGGCGGCCCTCGGTCTGGAGGTCGTGCTCGCCGAGCGCGACAAGGTGGGCGGCACCTGTCTGCACCGCGGCTGCATCCCCAGCAAGGCGATGCTGCACGCCGCCGAACTGGTCGACGGGATCGCGGAGGCCAGGGAACGCTGGGGCGTCAGGGCGAGCGTCGATTCCGTCGACTGGAAGGCGCTGGTGGCGACGAGGGACGACATCGTGTCGCGCAACCACCGGGGCGTGGCCGGTCATCTGGCCCACGCCGGGGTCGAAGTGCTCTCGGGCGGGGCGCGGTTGACGGGCACGCGGAGCGTTTCGGTGGAGGGCCACGGGGAGGTGACCGCGCGCCGCGGCGTCGTGCTCGCCACCGGCTCCCGGCCGCGTACCCTGCCGGGTCTGTCGCCGGACGGGCGGCGGGTGGTCACCAGTGACGACGCCCTGTTCGCGCCGGGGCTGCCGCGGTCCGTGCTGGTGCTGGGCGGCGGGGCGATCGGGGTCGAGTACGCGTCCTTCCACCGCTCGATGGGCGCGGCGGTGGTGCTCGTCGAGGCGGCGGACCGGCTGGTCCCGCTCGAGGACGCCGATGTGTCCCGCCATCTGACCCGCGGTCTGAAGAAGCGCGGCGTCGATGTGCAGACGGGGGCCCGGCTGCTGGAGACGGCCGTGCTGGAGGACGGGGTACGGGCGACGGTGCGGACCGCGCGCGGTGGGACGCGCACGGTGGAGGCGGAGCGGCTGCTGGTCGCGGTGGGACGCGAGCCGGTGACGGACGGCCTCGGTCTGGCCGGCGCCGGTCTGAGAACGGACGCGCGGGGTCATGTCGCGCCGGCCGACCTCGCACGCCTGGAGACCGCTGTCCCCGGGATCCATGTGGTGGGTGACCTCCTGCCGCCGCCGTCGCTCGGTCTCGCCCACGCGTCGTTCGCGGAGGGCATGTTGGTGGCGGAGGCGCTCGCCGGGCTTCCCACGCGGC
Organism: Streptomyces pristinaespiralis; assembly: GCF_001278075.1. Taxonomy (GTDB): domain Bacteria; phylum Actinomycetota; class Actinomycetes; order Streptomycetales; family Streptomycetaceae; genus Streptomyces; species Streptomyces pristinaespiralis. Next base: position 1,972,062 of record NZ_CP011340.1, read on the forward strand.
CCGTGGACTACGCGGCCGTCCCCCGGGTCACGTACTCCTCGCCGCAGACCGCGTCCGTGGGGCTGGGCGAGGCGGAGGCACGGGCCGCCGGCTACGAGGTGGACGTCAACATGATGCCGCTGACGGCGGTGGCCAAGGGCATGGTGCACGGGCAGGGCGGGATGGTGAAGATCGTCGCCGAGCGGGGCGGCCGGGTGCTCGGCGTCCATCTCGTAGGCCCGCACGTCTCCGAGATGATCGCCGAGAGTCAGCTGATCGTCGGCTGGGACGCGGAACCCTCCGACGTCGCCGGCCACATCCATCCGCATCCGACGCTGTCGGAGGCGGTCGGCGAGGCGTTCCTGACGCTCGCGGGCCGCGGACTGCACCAGCAATAGCGGCCCCTGCGGGCCCGCCGGGTCAGCGGGCGGTGAGGCGGTAGCTGACGCTGCCGAAGCCGACCATGTCCCCGTCGCCCACGACGATCGAGCCCGTCACCCGGCGGCCGTTGACCGTGGTGCCGTTCGTCGAGCCGAGGTCGCGCAGGATCCACACCGCGCCCTGGTGGCTCAGTTCGGCGTGCAGGCGTGACACGGTGTCGTGGCTGAGCCGCAGGCCGTTGGCGGGGTCGCGGCCGATCCGGAGCGGGTGGGGGCCGGGCTCGGGCAGGAGCAACGGCGGCAGCTTCTCCGCCTGCCAGGCCCTGCGCAGCCGGACGGAGAACGCGGAGACCTTGCCGACCGCGCTGTAGAGCCGGCGCGACCAGCGGCCCTTGTCGACCAGGTCGGCGGTGAGGGCGTCCAGTTCCTCGGTGCGGCGTGCGGCGAAGGCCAGTTCCATGCGGTGCACGAAGGTCTCGTGGGACAGCCTGCCCTGGGCCGCGCCCTCTCTGAGCACGTCGAGGACACGCTCACGCTCGGCATCGGAGAGCCGCGCGGGATACGTGTTGGACTCGAAGGAGGACGTCACGTTCCAGATTGTCGGCCCGAAGGCCCCGAGGTGTCCAGACGAGGTGGTGCGGGAGCCCGCCCTGACCTGCGCGGAAGCTTCAATTCCGGCACAACGGCGGCCCGGTCGGGCACCGGGCGCGCCCCGAAAGGCGCTGGACGGACCGCCGGCCGGGCCTCTAATGTGACCGGCACGCCACAGACGACGGAAGGAGGCGAGTGCCGTGTACATCACACCGTTTCCGCGCTCCCGCCCCGTCCGCCCGGCGTCCGCAGTCTGACCGGGAGCGCACAGGCATCTCTTCCGGAGGACATCCTCATGACCGACACGGTCATCCGCGCGCTCGGTGAGAGCGACGCACATCTCTTCGACACCCTGCCCGACCCGCTCGGTGTGGGCCGTGCCCTCGCCCGTGCGACGCACCGCCCCGACTGGAAGCGGGTCGCGCTGCGCGACGGCCAAGTGGTCGCCAGGGCCGCCTGGTGGGGTGGTCCCGACGACGAAACCCCCGTCAACGTCAACTGGTTCGACTTCGCGGAGGGCGAGGAGGAGGCGGGCGCCGAACTGCTGCGCACCTCCCCCTTCCAGGTCGAGTACGAACTGATCCTCCCCGCCGGCTGGCGTGACGACCCGGTCGCCCTCGCGGCCGGTGAAGCACGTATGACGGCGGCGAAGGCCGCCGGCATGGAGGTGCTGGTCGAGCGGTACCAGTACCGGTGGACGCCCGACTGCGGGCTGCCGGAGCGGCCCGGGCGGCTGGTGTTCCGTCCGGAGCCGGACGACGCGGTGTTCTTCGACGCGCTGCGCCGCATCCACTCCGTGACGCTGGACGCGCACGCGCTGCGGGCCGTCGCAGAGGGCGGCCTCGACCGGGCCGCGCAGGAGGAGCTGGACTTCTTCAACTGGTGTCCGTCACCGCGGGAATGGTGGCAGGTGGCCCACACGCCGGACGGTGACCTGGTGGGCATCCACATCCCCGCGCGCAACCCGTCGGGGCCGTGCGTCGGCTTCATCGGGGTGGTCCCGGAGCACCGTGGCCGCGGGTACGCGTACGACCTGCTGGTGGAGTGCACGCACTGGCTCGCGGAGCAGGGCGCCGAGTTCATCGCGGGCGCCACGGACCAGGGGAACTTCCCGATGGCCGCGAACTTCGCCAGGGCCGGCCATCCGGTCGTGCAGGAACGGGTGCATTTCGTGCCCTCGTCCCAGCACTGAGCATCCGCCTGAGGGGTGTCCGCCACGCGGGCACCCCTCGGGTGCCGGTCAGTCGTCCCGGCCGCGCTTCTGTGCGGCGATCATGTCCCGGTACCAGTGGTAGGACGCCTTCGGCGTGCGCCGCAGCGTCTCGTAGTCGATGTGGACGAGACCGAAGCGCCGGGACGCCCCCTCGACCCACTCGATGTTGTCGGTGAGCGACCAGGTGAAGTAGCCGCGGACATCGGCCCCTTCGCCCATGGCCCGGTGCAGGGAGCGCAGATGGGCGTCGAGGAAGGCGATGCGGCGCCCGTCGTCGAGGCCGTCGTACGAGCAGCCGTTCTCGGTGATGATCACGGGCGGCAGCCGGTCGCCGTAGCGTCCGCCGAGTGACACGAGCAGTTCCCGCAGTCCGTCGGGGACGACGGGCCAGCCGAAGTCGGTGTGTTCCTCGCAGTCGATGTCCCGCAGTCCGAAGGGGAGTCCGGCGGGCATGCCGACGCCCGCGAAGCCGCCCGGGGCGTCGTCGGCGGGTGCGCCGACGAGCATCGGGTGGTAGTAGTTCACCCCGTAGAAGTCGAGCGGCCGGGCGATGACGCCGAGATCGTCGGCGACCGGGCCCGGCATGAGTGCCGCGATGTTCTCGTCGGGGTAGGCGCCGGTGAGGAGCGGGTCGGCGAACAGCCGGTTGGTGAGCGTGTCGTACAGCTCGGCGGCGAACCGGTCCTCCTCGCTGTCCCCCGCGGCCCGCACCGGCGAGTGGGAGACGGCGACACCGACGCTCCGGGCTCCGGCGGCCCGCAGGGCCGACACGGCGAGACCGTGGGCGAGCAGTTGGTGGTGGGCGGCGGGCAGCGCGTCGAAGAGGAGCTGCTTGCCCGGGGCGTGCTCGCCGAGCGCGTAACCGAGGAGGGTGACCTCGGCCGGTTCGTTGAGCGTCATCCACAACGGGACCCGGTCGGCGAGCCGCTGCGCGACGGCGGAGGCGTAGTCGGCGAACCGCAGGGCCGTGTCCCGACGGAGCCAGCCGCCGGCCTCTTCGAGCGGGAGGGGGGTGTCCCAGTGGTAGAGGGTCGGCGCGGGGGTGATGCCGTGGGCGCAGAGTTCGTCCACGAGCCGGTCGTAGAAGTCGAGGCCCCGCGCGTTGACCGGGCCGCTGCCGGCGGGCACGACACGCGGCCAGCTCACCGAGAAGCGGAATGCGTCCGCCCCCAGTCCGGCGAGCAGGGCGACGTCCTCGCGGTAGCGCTCGTGGAAGCCGGTGCCGCGAGCGGCGTCGGAGCCGTCCTTGATACGGCCCTGCGCGGCGAAGGCGTCCCAGCCGGACGGTCCCTTGCCCTCGGCGTCGGCCGCGCCCTCGGTCTGGAAGGCGGAGGCCGATGCTCCCCACAGGAAGCCGGGCGGAAAAGCGGGCATCGGCTCGATCGGTTCCTGCGGCATCGACATGGTTCGTGACCTTAATGGCCCAAGGACACCGCTAGAAGACCTTGGTCTTGCCAGGATGTGGGGACGGAACATGGGTCGATGGGCATCGACGACGAGGGGACGCCAGTGCTGCTGTTCGAGGTGTGGGCGCCGAACGCCGAGGAGCGGGTCACTCTGTGGCTGGAGGGTGCCGAGCACCCGATGGAGCGCGCGCAGGGCCGGGACGGATGGTGGGTCGTGGAGGCGGCGGCCGAGGACGGCGCGCGGTACGGGTTCTGTCTGGACGGCGGACCCGTACGGCCGGACCCGCGCTCCCGCCGCCAGCCCGACGGTCCGGACGGCCCCAGCGCGGTCTTCGACCAGGACCGGTACGCCTGGCGGCACAACTGGCCGGGGCGCGGTCTCGAGGGCGCGGTCCTGTACGAGCTGCACATCGGCACGTACACCACGCAGGGGACGCTCGACGCCGCCGCGGACCGGCTGGGCGAGCTGGCGGAGCTGGGCATCACCCATGTGGAACTGATGCCGCTGTGCTCCTTCCCCGGTGTGCACGGCTGGGGTTACGACGGAGTGTCCCCCTGGGCGGTCCACGAGCCCTACGGCGGGCCAACGGCGCTCAAGCGCTTCGTCGACGCCGCGCACGGGCACGGTCTCGGCGTGGTGCTCGACGTCGTGCACAACCACCTCGGCCCGTCCGGCAACCATCTGCCCGCCTTCGGGCCGTACTTCACCGACACCCACCACACTCCGTGGGGTTCCGCGGTCAATCTGGACGCGCCCGGCTCGGACGAGGTGCGCGCCTATCTGCTGGGCAGCGCGCTGGCCTGGCTGCGCGACTACCGGCTGGACGGGCTGCGGCTGGACGCGGTGCACGCGCTGGCCGACGACCGGGCTTGGACGTTCCTCGAGGAGTTGTCGGCCGCCGTCGACGGGCTCTCCGGGGACCTCGGCCGCCCGCTGTTCCTGATCGCCGAGTCGGACCGGTGCGACCCGCGGACGACGACGCCCCGCGCGCAGGGCGGCATCGGACTGCACGCCCAGTGGAACGACGACTTCCACCACGCCCTGCACACCGCGCTGACGGGCGAGTCGCAGGGCTACTACGCGGACTTCGCCCGTGCGCCGATGGCCGCGCTGGCGAAGACGCTGACCCGCGGCTTCTTCCACGACGGCACGTACTCGGACTTCCGCGGCCGCACCCACGGCAGGCCGGTCGACGTGGTCAACACGCCCGCGCACCGCTTCCTCGGTTACGCGCAGACGCACGACCAGATCGGCAACAGGGCGCTCGGCGACCGTCTTTCCGCCGGCCTCTCCCCCGGGCTGCTGGCCTGCGCGGCGGTACTGGTGCTCACGGGCCCGTACACGCCCATGCTCTTCATGGGCGAGGAGTGGGGCGCCTCGACGCCCTGGCAGTACTTCACGGACCACACCGACCCCGAGCTCGCGGAGGCCGTACGGGCGGGCAGGCGCAGGGAGTTCGCGGCGCACGGCTGGTCGGCGGAGCAGGTGCCCGACCCGCAGGACCCGGCCACCCGGGAGCGTTCCTGCCTGGACCGGTCGGAGCGGGAGCGGGAGCCGCACGCCCGGCTGCTGGCGTGGTACCGCGAGCTGATCGCGATGCGCCGCGCGCTGCCGGACCTGTCGGACCCGGACCTCGCGGCGGTGAAGGTCGCCTTCGACGAGCAGGCCCGCTGGCTGGCGTTCCGGCGGGGTGATCTGCGGGTGGCGGTCAACCTGGCCAAGGAGACGGCCGCGATCCCGCTGGGCGGCGGCGGCCGGATCGCGGCGGCGTGGGGCGACGTCGTCCCTCCGGACGAGGACGGGGTACTGCACCTGCCGGCACAGAGCTGCGCGGTACTGGCCGACTCCTGAGAGCCGTCGCTCCGGCGGCGGCCGGCGGCGGCCGGATCGCGGCGGCGTGGGGCGACGTCGTCCCTCCGGACCGGGACGGGGTGCTGCACCTGCCGGCACAGAGCTGCGCGGTACTGGCCGACTCCTGAGAGCCGTCGCTCCGCCCGGGCTCCGGCGGCGGCCGGCGGCGGATCCGCAGGGCGGCGGCAGCGGTGCCGTCAGCGGCGTCCGGAGCCGTAGGAGTCGCGGCACAGGGCGGTGACGTCGGAGTTCGTCACACCGTCGGAGGCCTCGCACAGGCCGCGCATGTCGTAGCTCGTGCGGGGCCGTGGCGGCCGGGGACGGGACGCGGGCCGCTGGGTCCGGCGCTCGGGTGGGGCGGCGCGGCGCTCGGGCCGGGCGGGGACGGCGCGCGCGGGGCCCGTGCCGGGGCGCCGCTTCCGCGCCTGCCCGCCGGGCTCCACCGCCGGCTTCCCGCCCTGCCCCTGAGCCTTGGCACCGCCCCGCTCCGCGGCCCGGTCCTCCGCCCTGTCCTGCGGACCGGTGGAGGCCAGCGCCTCGCGCGCCGAGGGCTGGACGACGCGGTCCGGCGTCGCGACGGGCGACGGTGACCGGTCGCCGGCCGGGGCCGGGCTCGGCGCCGTCGCCGGCCGAGGGGCCGTCGGAACGGCCACACAGCCGGTCACACCGAGCAGGACAAGAGCGGCCAAGGCCGGGATCCGGGGAGTGCGCATCCGCCAACTCTGCCGGACGGCACGCCTGTGACCTGCGCAGGCGCCCGTGGAATCACCGACATGAGTGACCCTGTTCAGTTCTCGTCGCCGAGGTGCCCTTTCTCCTTGGCGACGAGCCGTTCGAGCAGTTCCTGGAACTCCTCGCCGATCATGATCTGCAGGCCCTCGCCGTCCTCGTCGCGGTCGCTCAGCTGGGTGAGCGTGCCGCCGTGCCACCAGTAGACGTACGGACTGATGGCGCCGGGCGTGTCCTCGTATCCGGTGGCGGCGAAGGCGGCCATCGCGTTGAGGGCGGGGAGCATGCCGGTGTCGTGGATGGCGTGGAAGGCGAGCTGGTGCCGGAAGGGCATGGCCACCAGGGCGCCGTCGGCGGTCAGCTCCTCGCCGGTGACCTGCCGCACCAGCGTCTCCAGCGCGAGGACCCGGCTCGCCGTGTAGAAGGAGTCGCCGAGCACGACCTCGAAGCGCATGCCCTCGGAGTCCTTGACGGTCTCGTGCGCCTCGACGGGCAGTCCGCGGAGGTTGTACAGCGCCTGGTCGCGCAGATAGGGCAGGTCGCCGAGGGGTTCGAGTGCCTCGTCGGTGAGCATCATGACGCTCTCGGGGAGGTCGAGCGCGAGGATCTCGTACAGGCCGGGGGCGACGGTGCGGGCGTAGGCGAAGTTCCGTGGGTCGAGCCCTTCCGCGCCGACGACGCGGGGGTAGAGCTGGGCGCGGATCTGTTCGGCGGGCAGGGTCTCCAGCGCGGACGGCGCGTCCATGGTGCGCAGCACCATGCCGACATGCTGATGGATCAGCTCGGGCCACACCCGGGGTCCGCGTTCGTCGTTGTGGCACACGGCGGCGAGGTTGCCGAGACCGAACTGTCTGCCGGCGCTGTCGGAGACCATGTCGGTGTAGACCGTCACCTCGAGGCCCTGTTCGGCGAACGCCTCGCGGACCTGGGCGCGGAACCTCGCCCCCTCGTCGGCGGAGAAGAAGGAGAACTCGGGGTCCCGGGGCGCATCGCGTCCGTCACGCTTCGGCCCTCGCCGGAACAACCCCACGTCAACGCCCTCCGCTCGCCTGTCACTGATTCGAGCGTACCGACCCCGGGTGAACTGCGGGGCTCCGCCTTTCGATCAGTTCATCGGCCGGTCCGTGGACGGGCGGTCCATCGGCACCACGAGATCGGCCCGGTCCCGGCCGCGGCCGATCAGCCGTGCGTTCGGTTCGTCGGAGTCGTGGACCCAGCGCTCCGCGTGCGGGCGCTCCTTCCCGAAGCGCACATGCCGGTCCACCAGCCGGCGCAGCCGCTCCTCCTGGTCGAGCTCGAGGAACCACACCTCGTCGAGAAGCGGGCGGACCCGTCCCCAGATCCCTTCGTCGTGCAGCAGGTAGTTGCCTTCGGTGACGACGAGCGGCACGGCGGGGCCCACGGGGATGCTCCCTGACACCGGCTCCTCGAGGGACCGGTCGAAGGCCGGGGCGTAGACGACGGTGTCCGGGTCGGGGTCGCGCAGCCTGCCGAGCAGTGCGGCGTACCCGGCGGCGTCGAAGGTGTCGGGGGCGCCCTTGCGGTGCTCACGGCCGAGGCGCCGCAGTTCCCGCTGGGCGAGGTGGAAGCCGTCCATGGGGACGAGGACCGCGAGGCCGTCGAGCGCTTCGACGATCCGGCCGGCGAGGGTGGACTTCCCGGCGCCGGGTGCCCCGGCGATCCCGAGCAGGCGCCGGTGTCCCGGTACGGCGAGGGACCGGGCGCGCTCGACGAGGTGGTGAGGCAGGGCGGGCATGCCGCCCATTGTCGCTGGTCATACGTATAACCTGTGGTGCATGCAGAACATCGCCCTGATCACGCTCGTCGTCCGCGACTACGACGAGGCCATCGCCTTCTACACCGACGCGCTGGGTTTCCACCTGGTCGAGGACACCGACCGGGGGGACGGAAGCCGCTGGGTGGTCGTCCGCCCGGCGGGTTCCGGGACCGGCACCGGCCTGCTGCTGGCCCGCGCCGGCAGCGACGATCAGCGCGCGAGCGTCGGCGCGCAGACCGGCGGCCGGGTGGGCTTCTTCCTGCACACGGACGACTTCGCGCGTGACCACGCCCGTATGACGGCGGCGGGGGTGCGCTTCCTCGAGGAACCGCGGCACGAGGCGTACGGCTCGGTTGCCGTCTTCGAGGACCTCTACGGCAACAAGTGGGACCTGCTCGAGCCGAGGTGACGCCCGTCCGTCCCGGCCGGCGCCGCCCGTGACCGGCCGGGCCCCGGCCCCGGTACGCCGCTACAGCGGCAGCGCGCACACCGCGACCGGCGATCCGAACGCCGGTCCGGCCGAACGCAGTTCGCCCGTGCGCCGGTCGACATGAAAGACCGTCACCGTGCTCGAGCGCTGGTTCGCCGCGAACAGCAGCCCGCCCGACGGCGAGAGGGCGATGTGCCGGGGGAAGTCGCCCCCGACCGGGACGGTGTCGAGCAGACGCAGGCGCGACCCGCCCGCCTCCACGGCGTACCGCGTCAGGCTGTTGTGCCCCCGGTTGGCGAGGTACGCGTACCCGCCGTCGCCGGTCACCACGAGCTGGGCCGGGTAACTGGTGCCGGATCCGGTGCCGGTGGGCTGCGGCGCGCCCGGCCGGAGCCTGCCGGTCCGCGGGTCGTAGGCGCAGACCACGACGGTGTTGTCGAGTTCGTTCGCCACGTAGGCGTACCGGCCCGAGGGGTGGAAGGTGAGGTGCCGTGGGCCCGCGCCCGGCTTCAGCGTCGTCCGGGACACCTCCGCGAGCGTGCCCGCCCGGGTGTCGAGGCGGTAGGTGTACACGGTGTCGTTGCCCAGGTCGACGGCGAGCACGTGTCCGCCGTCGGGGCTGGTGACGATCTGGTGTGCGTGCGGGCCCGACCGACCAGGTCCGGGCGGCGGCTCGGAGTGGGTGACCAGGTCCGTACGCTCACCCGGCGCGCCGGAGGCGGCGAGAGGGTGGACGGCGACGCTGCCGGAGCCGTAGTTGGCGCTGAGCAGCCACCGTCCGGACGGGTGCACGGACAGATGGCAGGGCGCGGGCCCGCCGGTGGGCCGGCTGCCGATCACCTGGTGGGCGCCGCCCGCGTCGAGCCGCACGGCGGTCACGGCACCGGCGTCGCGTTCGTCCACCGCGTACAGGGTGCGGCCGGAGGGGTGGACGGCGAGGTACGAGGGGTCGCCGACGCCTTCGACGACGCCGGTGCCGGTGATCCTGCCGCTCGTCCCGTCGTACGTGGCCGTCGCGATCCCCGGGCCGCCCCCCTCTGCGGAGGTGTACGTGCCGATGAACAGAGGACGCGCCGTGCGGGGCCGGGCCGTCGACGTGGTGGCCACCCGCGATCTGGCCCGCGGCGCGGACTCCCCGGCCCGCGAGCACGCCGACAGCGCGCCGCCGGCCGCCAGCGCGCCCAGGCCCCCGAGGAAGCGGCGCCGCCCCACGTGCGCGGCGCCGCCCTTAACGACGTCCCTGCCCGTACCGGATTCACTGCCCGTGCCGGTGCTGATGCCCATGGCAGGCAGGGTAGGGCCTCGGCCGGTTCAGCGGCGCTGTGCGGACCGTGATCCTGCCTTCGCCCGCTCCTTCTCCTCGTACTCCTCGTCCTCGTCGCCTTCCCGGTCCTCGCGCTCGTCGTAGTCCTCGTCCTCGTAATCGGCGTCGTCCTCGTACCGCCGGGGGCCGGCCTCCTCGTCGTCGTACTCCTCGTCCTCTTCCGCTTCCTCGTCCCGGCCCTCGGCCTCGTCCCGCTCCTCGGCCTCGTCCCGGTCCTCGGCTTCGTCCTCGTAGTCGTAGTCACGGTCGCTGTCGTCGCGTTCCTTGTCCTCTTCGCCCTCGTGCTCCTCGCGCTCGGCCTCTTCGCGCTCCAGCGCGTCTTCGTGGCTGACGACGACCTCACCGTCACGCACCTCGCCGCGCCAGCCCTCGACCTCTTCGTCCGTGAGGGTCACATGGCGCTGGAAGTGCTTGAAGTCGAGCCGCAGACGCCGCCCTTGGGCCCGCCACAGATTGCCCGTCTTCTCGAAGAACCCCGAGGGGTAGTACTCCACGACGAGCACGATGCGGGTCAGGGAAGGGGCCAGCTCGTGGAAGCTCACGCATCCGCGCGTGCTGCCCTTGGCGCCCTCCGACGTCCACACGATCCGGTCGTCCGGTACCTGCTCCTGGACCGTCGCCGACCAGCCGCGGGTGGACGGGCCCACCTTGACCTTCCAGTCGGAGCTGACCTCGTCCTTCTGGGAGACGCTGCGCACACCCTTGGTGAAACCACTGAACGCCTCGTACTTGGTCCAGTGGTCGTACGCCGTGCGGATGGGCACGCCCACATCGAGGCTCTCGACGATGTTCATGACCTTGGTGTCGCCGGACTTGCGCCCGCCCTTGCCGCCTCCGAGCTTTTCCTTCACGTTGCCCACGATGTTGTCCTTGGTGCTCTTGAGCTTGGCGCCGATCAGGGCCTTCATCATTCCGCCGCCGGAGAGCCCCCCTCCGTTCTCGGCGACGTCGAGAAGCTTGTCCGAGAGGTCTGTCACCTTGTCACCGGCTGCGTCGGCCAGCCGTCCCGTGCGGGCGCCGATGTAACCGGTGAGCGCCTCGCGCAGCTGGTCCCGGCCGGAACCGCTCTGACTCGTGGGTCGCTGATCCGTGGTGGTCATGGGCCTACCTCCGCCGTGTCCCGGACCCGGACGTCGCGTCCGTGCCGGAGCGAGCTCTCTTCGCGGGCGCCTTCCCGGTCGTGGCGGCCTTCTTCGCGGCGGCCCTGGCGGTGGCCTTCTTCGCCGTCGAGGGCCCGGCGGTGGCCTTCTTCGCCGTCTTTCCGGCAGCGGCGCGGCGGGACCTGAGCTCGCCCCGCGCTCCCTCCGGCTCCTGCTTCTTCTCCGGCTTCTCCTGCTCCTCCTGCTCCTCCTGCTCCTCCTCCGGCTCCTCCTGGTCCGCCTCGGGCTCGTCGGCCCTGTCCGCCGTCTCCGTCCCGCGCTGATCCTTCTCGTCCGCCTCTTCGCGGCCCTCCAGCCGCATCGTCCGCTCGTGCAGCACGTCGGCCAGCCCGGCCATCTTGCGGTCGGCGGTCGCCGCCAGCGCCTGGCGCCCGGCGTCCAGCAGCTCGCCCCGCACCTGGTCGCCCAGACCGGCGAGCTGCGGTGCGTCCTTGAGCGTCTTCATGCCCTGGGCCATCAGTTTCTGCGGGTCGAGGCCGGTGCGCCGCCCGGCGAGGTAGGTGCCCACCGCGAGGGCCATGCGGCCCTTCTTGGTGCGGCCCAGGACGTAGCCGCCTGCCACGGCGGCCGCAAGAGCCACTTTGTTGGTGTCCTTCATGAGCTGCTCCCTGTGTGACAGGTCCTGGCCCCGGCTGCTCGCTCCCCTGCTCACGCCTCTCAACATCCATGCCGGTACGGGCCTGTTGGGGCCGGGAGAGCCGGTAGGTCCACGAGTTCCCCGACGAAGCACAATATGCCTATATGCTGAAATTGTACGTTTCTGTACTACGAAGGTCCTCTCGTGGTGAGAAGGGGCGATGACTTCCTCGGATCCCGCCGGACGGCGTCCCAAGATCAAGGCAGCGAGCGTCATGCGCTCCGCCGCGGACCAGCTGTCGGAGCTGCTCGGCCGCCCGCCCGAGTCCGTCTCGGCGCTCAGACGGACCGACGACGGCTGGGAGGCGGACGTGGAAGTGCTGGAGGTGGAGCGCATCCCCGACACCACGAGCGTGCTGGCCAGCTACCGAGTGATGCTGGACGAGGAGGGCGATCTGGTGGAGTACCGGCGCACCCGGCGCTACACCCGCGGTCAGATCGACCGGCCGAACTGAACGACCTTCGCGGGCCCGCTGCGGGCACGTGACGAAGGGAGACACCAATGACGGTGGTACCCCAGGGCGGAGACGGCGTTTCCAGGGGAGGCGGCGGCTCCGGAACCCTCTACGACGTCCTCGACCTCATTCTCGACCGCGGACTGGTCATCGACGTCTTCGTGCGTGTGTCCCTGGTCGGCATCGAGATCCTGAAGATCGACGCCCGTGTCGTCGTGGCCAGCGTCGACACGTACCTGCGCTTCGCGGAGGCCTGCAACCGCCTCGACCTGGAGTCCGGCAGAAAGGCGCCCGCCCAGCTGACCGACGTCGTCGGCGACACCCTCGAGAGCGGGGCGAAGGGCAAGTCGAAGGGGGCGCTCGGCGGTGCGATGGAGGCCGTGGCCGATTCCCTGACCGGCGGCGGCAAGAAAAAGCGCGAGGCCGACGACGACCGCGCCGCCGAGCTCGAAGAAGGGAGGGACGCCGAGGAACGGGAACCCGTGGAAGAGCGCAGGCCTCCCCGGCGGGCCCCCCGGCGGGAACGGGAAAGGTAAGGCGTGCGGGAGTGATCCCGCAGTGAGGAGCGACCATGGCCGTGTACGTCTACTCGATCACCGCCGAGGATCATCCGCTCCGTCTCGACGGCATCGAGGGAGTCGGAGAGCCGGCGGCGCTCCTGCGGAAGGTGGTCGCCGGGTCGCTGTGCGCCGTCGTCAGCGACGCGCCGGACGGTCTGCGTCCCAAGCGCCGCGACGTCATGGCGCACCAGGCCGTCCAGGAACACCTGATGGCCGACGGCACGGTGCTGCCCCTGCGCTTCGGTCTCACGGCACCCGACGACGAGGCGGTGCGGGACGCGCTGGAGCAGGGATCGGGGCAGTACACCGAGCGTCTGGAGGCGGTCAAGGGCTGCGCCGAGTACAACCTGAAGGCGTCGCAGGACGAGGACGCGATCCTGCGAGAGATCCTGCTCGAGTCGGAGACGGCCCGGGAACTCAACGACCGGATCCGCGGTGGTGACGCGACGCCCGATCTGCCCGTGCGGCTGGGTGAGTTGGTGGCCGGGGAGATACAGGCGCGGCAGGAGGCGCTGGCCTCCGGCGTCATCGAGGCGCTGCGCCCCCACAGCCGGGAGGTGAGCACCGCGCAGCCGACGGGCGAGGACTTCCTCAATGTGTCCTTCCTGGTGGCCGAGGACCAGGACGAGTTGTTCCTCGCCACCCAACTCAGTGTCATCAACCAGTTGGGCGAGGGTTACACGTTCCGGCTCAGCGGACCGCTGCCCCCGTACAGCTTCGTGTGAAGGGCTGGTGCGCCATGGGCCTGTTCACCCAGATCGTCACCCTCCCGCTGGCGCCGGTGCGGGGTGCCGTGTGGGTCGTCGACCGGGTGCGGGAGGCGGCGGAGGAGGAGTACTACGACCCCGCGCCCGTGCACCGCGCGCTCGCCGAGCTGGAGGCCCGGCTCACTTCGGGGGAGATCGACGAGGAGACGTTCGACCGGAGGGAGGACGAGCTGCTGGACCGCCTGGAAGAGATCATGGCGTACCGGGCCGGCATCGGGCGCTGACGGCCGATCGTGCCACTGGCCGGGCTCCTGGCCGGGGCCCTGGCAGGGCTCCTGGACGCGGACGACGCCGTGCACCGCACGCACGCGAAACGTGAGGTTCCGATCGTGACCGAACCACTCGCCCACCGGACCGGCTCCTATCCCTCCCGGGCGGCGCCGGAGTACGCCCAGGGCTCGTCCTCGACCAATCTCGCCGACATCCTCGAACGGGTCCTGGACAAGGGCATCGTGATCGCGGGCGACATCCGGATCAACCTCCTCGACATCGAGCTGTTGACCGTCAAACTGCGCCTGCTGGTCGCCTCCGTGGACAAGGCGAAGGAGATGGGGATCGACTGGTGGGAGCACGACCCCTCCTTGTCGTCCCGTGCCTCGCAGGACGGCACGGAACGCTCCCTGGCCGCGGAGAACCGGCGCCTGCGCGCGGAGATCGACGCGCTGCGGGGCGAGGGCTCGCTGCCCGGCCGGGCCGAGGAGCCCTTGGAAGCGCCGCGGTCCGCCGAGGCTCCGCGGTCCGTCGAGACTCCGCGGTCCGTCGAGGCTCCGCCGTCCGCCGTGGAGAGCGGAGGAGGCCGGGAGCCGGTGGAACGCCGGGAGGACAGGGAAGGCAGGGGACGCAGGGACCCCGGCGAGGAACAGGAGCGCGGAGCCCGCCGTCAGCGGCCGGAGCGCGAGGCACGCCCCACCACCCGTGACCGCCGCGAAGCCCGTGACCGGTCCGAACGCCCGAACCGGTCCGAACGCCCGGAACGCCGAGGAACTCGCGACGATGACCGCTGAGCGGCCGACGGCCGAGGAGCCGACCACCACCGGGGACCTCCCGCACGGCGGGGACGTCACCTACGTCTACGCCGTCGCCCGCGACTCCGCCGCGCTGCGGGAGTCCGCAACCGAGCTGGTCGGTGTGGGAGGCGCTCAGGTGCGTGTCGTCGGGGGCACGGACGGCGACGGCTCCGGCCGGGAAGAAAGCGCCGACCCCGAGCAGGTGGCCTTCGTCGCGAGCTCGGTGAGCGCGCGGGACTTCGACGAGAACGCCCTGAGACGCCACCTCGAGGACCTCGACTGGCTGGAGGCGGTGGCGCGTGCCCATCACGCGGTGATCGAGTCGGTCGCCGGGGCCACGACGGTGCTGCCGCTGCGGCTCGCGACGGTGTATCTCGACGACGACCGCGCCCGGGAGGCGCTGGACGCCGGCCGCGCCGGATTCGTACAGCTGCTGGCGCGGCTCGAGGGACAGGTCGAGTGGGGCGTCAAGATCTACGTGGACGCCCCCTCGGAGCCCCCCGGGCCGGACGCGGCCCCCGCCGCGGGGACCGCCGACGCGGGTCTCGGTCCGGGCCGCTCGTACCTGCGCACCCGCCGGGCGCAGCGGAGCAGCCGCGAGCGGGCGCACGAGGCGGCACGGACGGCGGCGGAACGGATCGAGGCCGCGGGCCACGCGTACGCCACCGACCGGGCACGCCACCGGGTCCAGCAGGGCGAACTGGCCGGTTCCGGCGGCGAGAACGTCGTGAACGACGCCTATCTGCTGCGGGAGGACCGTTCGCACGCGTTCCGCGAAGAGGTGGCGCGGGCCGCGGACGACCTGCCCGGAGTACGGGTCGAGGTCACCGGCCCCTGGGTGCCCTACTCGTTCACCACACCGCCGGACGACTTGTCCGGCGCTCCGGACACATCCGGTGCGCCGGGCGCCGAGGGCTCGTCGTGACCGGGCCCGTGGCCCCCCGCTCCGGCGAACCGCTCCCGCAGCGGCAGGTCGCCCTGATCGATCTCCTGGACCGGCTGCTCAGCGGCGGGGTGGTGATCACCGGTGATGTGCTGCTCTCCATCGCCGACATCGATCTCGTCCGCGTCTCGCTGCGTGCGCTGATCGTCTCCGTCGACGCGGAGACCCGGCCGCTGTGGTCGGGGCCTGTGCCGGAGGGCGGTCGCCCGGATGTCCGATGACGCCGGCCTTGACCGGACCGGTGGAGCCGACCGGCCCGACCGGCCCGACCCCGCCGACCACCGGGCCGCCCCTCCCCCGCCCGCCCGGCAGCGGCTCGACGAGGTCGCGGACGCCGCATCCCGCGCCTTCCGGCTGCTTCCCGCGGCCCCGCAGGACGTCCCGGCGACCGAGGGCAGGCCGTCCGCGCCGGCACGGAGGATCCGTACCGACCCGGACACCGTCGAACGCGACCTGATGAAGCTCGTCCTCACCCTCGTCGAGCTGCTGCGCCAGCTCATGGAGCGGCAGGCCCTGCACCGGGTCGACCAGGGCGATCTCACGGAGGAGGAGGAAGAACGGCTGGGATCGACGCTGCTCCTGCTCCACGACCGCATGACCGGCCTGTGCGCCCAGTACGGGCTGACCATGGACGACCTCAACCTCGATCTCGGCCCCCTCGGAACACTGCTGCCGCCCGGCGACTCCGCACCGCCGCCCGGCTGACCCGCCGGCTACGGGTGGGCGGTCAGGCCGAAACTCTGCGCGGCCGAGTTGTCGCAGGCGCGTTGCACCAGCTGCACTCCGTTCGCCGTACTGCCCGTGCCGCTCAGGCATTTACCGCTGTGCCGAGCGGTGAAGTGGTAGCGGCCGGAGGTCTCGCGTACCGGCAGCCACTGCTGGTTGCCGCCACCGCCGTACGACCACAGCTGCAACGGCGCGTCGTCCGCGGTCGAGACTGCGGTGACGTCGACGACCTGCTGCGGGTTGCCGCGGATCGCGATCCGGACGTGTCCGCCGTCGGTGGGGCGGAACTGGAACTGCTGCGCCGTGGTCCCGTTGCAGGTGTACTGCTGGATCGGGGTGCCGTTGGCCGTGGCCGCCGCCCGTGCGTCGACGCATGTGCCGTTCGCGTTGCTGGTCAGTGAGTACCACGCCGTCTCGGAGATGGGGTCGGACGGCGCCGGCCCGCCGCCCGCTCCGCCGAGCCATGTGAGCCCGTCGATCAGGAAGCGGTTCTGTGTGGGACTGGCGAACGTCGAGGACAGCCGTGTGTTGGAGGCGTAGTCCATGGCGTTGTGTCCGAAGTTCGCGTACAGCATCTTGTACCGGGTGTTGGTCCACAGGATCGGGTAGTAGCCGCTGTACCAGGACTGGTTCGGGTCCGTCCCGAGGGGGAAGCTCGACGGGTCGACCGACGCGAGGACCTTGATGTCCGAGTTGGCGCGCAGGTCGTTGGACCAGCCGTACCACTCGCTGACCGAAGAGGTGAACGTCGCGGGCAGACCGGCGGTGGAGGGGTGTGTCCTGTCCTCCGTACGCAGCGCTGCCGTTGTCGGCCCCCAGGTGTTGGTCCGGAAGTTTCCGCTGCCGAGGAAGGTGTTGTGGTACCAGGGCCAGGAACCGGCGTCGGTGGTGAACGCCGAGGAGTGGAAGCCCATCCAGCCGCCGCCGGCCCGCATGTACCGCTCGAATCCGGACCGCTGGGCGGCGGTCTTCGGCGCGTCGTCCAGGAAGAGGACGACCTGGTAGTCGTTCACCCTGCCGTTCGCGAGCAGGTCCCAGTCGGTCGTCGCCGTGTAGCTGAAGTTGTGCTGGGCGGCGGTTCGCGGGAACCACTCGTTGGCTTCCTTGACGAAGTCGATGTGTGCGGCGTCCCAGGTGCCGTTGTAGAACGCGATCACCTTGAAGTCGGGTGCGGCGGGGGCGGCGGGTGCGGCCTGCGCCGGTGTCGCCGTCATGCCCACCACCATCGCCAGGAGGGTCAGCAGCCGCGCTGCGAGGCGCCTCACGGGTAGCTCACCAGGTTGGCCACGTTGGTGGACGAGTTGGACGGTCCGCCTCTGTCGTTGATGACGTGCCGGATGGTGCCGGTGCCGCCGAGGGAGACGGTGACCATGTTGCGGAAGCGCACGTCGGGCTTGTTCGGCACCTCGAAGGCGCGCTCGGCGGTCACTCTGTTGTCGACGTTGAAGAAGCAGTAGCTGCCGAGTCCGTAGGCCTGGTGGCTGGTGACCGTGTCCGCGACCTTGTAGGCGGCGTAGCCCTGCGTGGAGCCGTTCATCCATGCGGCCTGGCTTGGCGGGTCGTAGGGCATTTCGTTCTGGTAGAAGTACGTGCGTCCGCCGTTGCCGTTCCAGATGGTCTGGTGCTTCTGGTAGTGCTCGACGAACAGGCCGTACATCGTCACGTTGTCGCCGTTGACGACCAGTCCGGTGTCGGCGGTGTTGGTGTTCCAGCCGATGCCGGTGCCGTGGTCGCCGCGCCAGATCCACATGTGGTCGCCGATCACGTGGTCGCTGTTGACGACGAGGCTCGTGGTCGCCTTTCCGACCGCGGCACCGCCGACGCGGAAGTACACGTCGTGCAGCGAGGTCGGGTCGGCGGCGTGGGAGGCGGAGGAGCCGGCCGGGCCGATCTCCATCAGCGTCGGTGAGTTGGTGGTGCCGGCGTCGATGAGGAGACCTGCGATCTTCACGCCGTCGACGTCCGCGACCGTCATGGCCGTGATGCCGTTGTCCGGGACGAAGGTGGCGAGGCCGAGACCGAGTACGACGGTGCCGGGGCGGGTCACCTTGAGCGTCTGGTTCAGGTGGTGGACGCCGGGTGTGACGAGGAGGTTCTTGCCCTCCGCCAGGGCAGCGTTGATCTGGGCGGCGGTGGCGCCCTGCTTGACGACGTAGAACTGGTCGATGCCGAGCGAGGTGCCTGCCGCGGCGCCGCCCGCCCAGGTCGTGGCCGACGAGTCGGACCGCAGGGACGGTACGAACACCTTGTACGCGCCGGCGTCGTCGACGTACAGGAACGGCTTCTCACGGACCGTCGGGGTCCGGTCCACCGTCGTGTACGGCGGGTCGGGGAAGGTGTTGCCGGGCACGCCCTGGCTGCCGACGAACACCATGTTCCAGTTGGACCCCGTCCAGCTGCCGAGCTGGGAGTTGCGGGTCAGCCACTGCTGCTGGGTGCCGGAACGTACCTGCCCGTCGATCCTGGAGTCGGCCATGAAGCCGCCGCTCGACCAGCCGCCGTCGCTCAGTTCCAGGTTTCCGCGCACGTGCATGCGCCGGTACGCGGATGCCTGCGACACGGCCCAGCGATCGGTGCCGCCGGTCGGGTTGACCGACATGTTCTCCGCGCCGCGCCAGAAGTTGTGCGTGGCGTTCTGCGGCGGGAACCAGTCCGCTTCGACGTGCACCGCGCCGTTGATCGTCACGGCGTCGGGCGACTGTCCGAGGCCGAGGACCTGGGTGTAGAAGCCGACGTTGACGTCGTTGTTGTAGGTACCCGGCTTGAAGAGCACCGCATGGCGTTGGGAGCCGAACTGGTTCGTCTCCTGCTGCTGGAATATCGAGTTCAGCCGGCTCTGGATCACGGCCGACGGCATCGACGGATCGAAGACGGCCACGTTCGGGCCCAGGTCCACGTCCCCCGGCGCGGTGCTCACCGGCGCGACCTGGAAGCGCTGCGCCGCCGTGCCGTTGCAGGTGTACTGCACCAGCTGGACGCTGTCGGCCGTGGAGGCGGACGGCACGTCGAGACACTTGCCGCTGTGCCGGCTGACGAAGTGGTACGCGCCGCCGCCCTCGTCGACGGCCCGCCACTGCTGGTTGTTGCCGCCGCCGTACGTCCACAGGTGCACGGCGGCGTTGTCGGCCGAGGACGTGTTGCTGACGTCGACGACCTGCTGGGCGTCGTTGCGGTTGTTGATCCGCACGAAGCCGTCGCTCGTCGGTGTGAAGCTCCACTGCTGGGCGGTGCTGTTGTTGCAGGCGTACTGCTGCACCGCCGTGCCGTTGACCGTGGCGGCCGACCGCGCGTCCAGGCATTTGCCGCTGCCGGCGTTGACGAGCGTGGACCAGCTCGTGGGCAGGGCGGCGGCCGCCTCGGCGGAGGCTGTCTCCGCGAGGGCGGAGGAGGGGGCGGCCTCGGTGGGCCGGGCGGCGGTGAGGGTCGAGGCGGCCGCCGCCGCGACCGCGAGGGCCACGGCCCACGGTCTGACGATGCGGCCCGGACTCGGCGCGGGGCGACCCGCTCCGGACGTCAGCGGAGATCGGAGCATGGCTCCTCCTGTGGCCGGCTGCCCGGCCTGTGTGGGGGGTTGACGGGGGAAAGGGGAGCGGATGTGTCAGCCGTTGTACTGGGCGAAGACCCGGGTGAAGTCCCACGGTTGCTGGGGGACGCCCGAGCAGGTGTCGGCCCCGCCGCCGGTGCAGGGGCGGTCACGGTTGACCGACCAGAAGGTCAGCCGCGCGAGGTGCCGCTGCTGGGCGTAGCCGAGGATGGTGCGGAAGTCGGCGACGGTCACCGTCTCGTTGTTGTCGGTGATGCCGTTCATGGAGGAGATGCCGGTGTGCCGGTACGCCTGGTCGTCCGAGTAGCCGTAGGCGTTCTTGACCGTGTTTTTGAGTCCTTCGGCGGCGCGGACGGTGAGCTGCCCCATGTTCTGGCCGGCGCCGCCGAAGTTGAACGGCATGATCGTCCAGCTGTCCACGGTCAGACCGGAGGCGGCCGCCTTGCTGATCAGGCTGCTGTCGGGGCCGTTCTGGCCGGTGCCGAAGGTGATGTACACCTTGATGCCGGGATTGTTGGCCTTGACGGTCTTGAGCGCGTCGACCGTGCGCTGCTGGACGGTCGGGCTGTCGTACGCCGCGGCCTCGATGTCGATGTCGATGGCCTTGAGGCCGTAGGCGTTGATCACCTTCTGATAGGCGGCTGCCAGCTCCCCCGCGCTGCCGCAGGAGCTTTCCAGTTTGTTGCCGCTCCAGCCGCCGAACGACGGGATGACGTCGCCGCCGGCCCCGCGGACGGTGTTGACGGTCTGCTGGTCGACGCCGCCGGTCAGGGGCCGGCTGCCGTCCCACTGCGGATTGCAGTAGCCGTTGCTGAGGACGAAGGCGAGCGTGAACCACTTCACGCCGGTCGCGTTCATCACGGTGGTGGGGTTCGGCGGGCTGCCCCACCCGTTGTAGAGGTACGGCGCTACGGCCATGGATCCGGCCGGCCCCGGCTCTCCCCCGCCGGCGCTCGGCGCGGTCCACTTCTGGTTGGCGGCTCCGGTACAGGTCCATATCTGCAGCGGGGTGCCGTTGGCCGAGGTGTTGCCGGTCGCGTCCAGGCACTTGTCGGCCTGCGGGTTCACGATGTCGCGGGCCGCGTTCACCGTCCACTGCTGTGCGGCGGTCCCGTTGCAGTCCCACAACTGTGTCCGGGTCCCGTCGGCGGTGGCTCCGGAGGCCACGTCCAGGCACTTGCCGAGCGCACGGACGGTGCCGTCGGATCCGACGTTCCACTGCTGGGCGGCGGAGCCGTTGCAGTCGTAGAGCTGTACGGCGGTGCCGTTGGCGGTGCCGGCTCCCGCCACGTCGACGCACTTGCCGCCGAGACCGGTGATCTGTCCGGTCGCCTGAACGGCGCCACTGGCGGGAGTACCGATCAGGCTCATGACAAGGGCTGCCGCGGCTGCCGCCACCGGCACACCTCGCACGACGGGCGTGCGCGGGAGTCTCGTGGTCATGGGATCACCGTCCACTTCTGGTCAGGTGCTCCTGTCGGCAGGTCCGTATCGGCAACGGGTGCCGGTGACCGAGAGTCCATGACTCCGCCTTCCAGGAGCATGTGGGGGGACGCCGGCCGGTGGCACACAGGGGCAGAGGCCGACCGGCAGGAAGCGCGTGCGAACCGAAGCGGCCGCCGGCGCCGACGGGGCAACCGAGGCGGTGGGAACTCAACCCCGGAGACGCTTAGTTCACTACGTGATTTAAGGAGTGAAGGATCGGGGTGTCAAGGTTTTGGTATGGACCAGATTCTGAACGGCAGTCACCACCGTGGACAGCGAGGCCGGCGGACGACAGGGCCGGCGCCCGGATGCCGGCGCGACGGCCCGCAGAAGACCAGCCAGGGAACATGACCGCGCGCGATCTTCACACGCCGGACAACCCGCCCGGAGCCACTGTCCCGGCCGACCGCCGTGGGCAAGCCGCGGGCCAGCGCGCCGGTGCCGGGTATCGAGGAGGTCTACCCGCACGGCCCCAAGTCGCTCCTGCGCAGCGGGGCCTGCAAGCCGGAGCAGCGGCTGCCGACGGACGATGAGGTACTCGCATCGCTGCGGCTCGAACTCGGCCACCGCGCGCACGCTACGCGCCGGACATATACTTGTGCGTTCCACTTTTCATGTCATCGGGGTGTTCGGATGATCAGAATCGGTAACGCCTTCTCGCATTTCTCAGAGGCCGGGAGATCCGTCGGCCATTGAGCCGGGACTCGAACGGCTTTGTGCTTTGAGTGTTTGTTCCACGGGGGTTGCCCTGCGTGTTCTCGTGGCGGCGCGGTCTGCGGTGCGCGACCATACGGACGCCGACACAGGCTCGATCACGCGGTGCTCGACACCGGCAAAGCGACCAACGTCAAGAGCAACAAGCCAGCAGACGGAAACACCGAGACAGGAAGAAGGACGGACGTGTCCGGCAGCGAAAGCGAGAACCCGGCAATCCCCTCCCCGACCCCCACTGCGACTCGACCGAGGACGAACCGGGACTGGTGGCCGAATCAGCTGGACCTCCAGGTTCTCCACCAGCACTCGCCCAGGTCCAATCCGATGGGCGAGGACTTCGACTACGCAGCGGAATTCGCGACCCTCGACGTCGACGCGCTGAAGCGGGACGTATTCGAGGTGATGACGACGTCGCAGGACTGGTGGCCTGCCGACTACGGCCACTACGGCCCGCTCTTCATCCGGATGAGCTGGCATGCGGCGGGAACGTACCGCATCGCCGACGGCCGGGGCGGTGGCGGCTCCGGCGCTCAGCGTTTCGCCCCCCTCAACAGCTGGCCGGACAACGCGAGCCTCGACAAGGCGCGCCGTTTGCTCTGGCCGGTCAAGCAGAAGTACGGGCGGAAAATCTCCTGGGCCGACCTTCTGGTATTCGCCGGCAACTGCGCCATGGAATCGATGGGGTTCAAGACGTTCGGGTTCGGCTTCGGGCGGCAGGACATCTGGGAGCCCGAAGAAATCTTCTGGGGACCCGAGGACACCTGGCTCGGGGACGAGCGCTACAGCGGTGAAAGGGAACTCACCGGTCCTTTCGGCGCCGTGCAGATGGGACTGATCTACGTCAATCCGGAGGGGCCCAACGGCAACCCGGATCCGGTGGCTGCCGCCAGGGACATCCGCGAGACGTTCGGGCGTATGGCGATGAACGACGAGGAGACCGTCGCGCTCATCGTCGGCGGCCACACGTTCGGCAAATGCCACGGTGCGGTCGACCCCTCGTACATCGGCGCGGAACCGGAGGCCGCACCCGTCGAGCAGCAGGGCATCGGCTGGCGCAACACTTACGGCAGCGGCAAGGGCCCCGACGCCCTCACCAGTGGTCTCGAGGGCGCGTGGACCTCCGCGCCGACGACATGGGACAACGGGTACCTGGACAACCTGTACGGGTACGAGTGGGAGCTGACGACGAGCCCCGCCGGTGCGAAGCAGTGGACCCCGACGGATCCGTCGGCCAGGGACACCGTGCCCGATGCCCATGATCCGTCGAAGAGGCACGCTCCGATGATGCTGACGACGGACCTCGCGCTGAAGGTCGACCCGATCTACGGGCCGATCACGAAGAGCTTCCACGAGGACCCGGACAAGCTCGCGCTGGCGTTCGCCAAGGCCTGGTACAAGCTGCTGCACCGCGACATGGGACCCCTCTCGCGCTACCTGGGCCCGTGGATCGCCGAGCCGCAACTGTGGCAGGACCCCGTCCCCGAGGTCGATCACGAGCTGGTCGGGGCCGAGGACATCGCCGCCCTCAAGGCGAGGATCCTCGCCTCGGGACTGTCCGTCCCCCAGCTGGTCACCACCGCTTGGGCGTCGGCTGCGAGCTTCCGCGGCACCGACAAGCGCGGCGGGGCCAACGGGGCACGGATCCGACTCGCGCCGCAGAAGGACTGGGAGGTCAACAACCTGCCCGACGTGACAGAGACGGTGCAGACCCTCGAGCGGCTCCAGCAGGACTTCAACTCCTCACAGACCGGCGGGACGAAGGTCTCGCTCGCCGACCTGATCGTCCTCGGCGGATGCGCGGCCGTGGAGCAGGCGGCGAAGAACGCCGGCTACGACATCACCGTCCCGTTCGCGCCGGGACGCACGGACGCCTCGCAGGAGCAGACCGACACGGAGTCGTTCGCCGTGCTCGAGCCCGGGGCGGACGGCTTCCGCAACTACCTCCGGGCGGGCGAGAAGTTGTCGCCGGAGACCCTGCTGCTGGACCGCGCCAATCTGCTGACACTGACCGCCCCCGAGATGACGGTCCTGATCGGCGGCATGCGGGCACTGAACACCGGCTTCGACCGATCCCCCCACGGTGTCCTCACCCACCGGCCGGAGACGCTGACCACCGACTTCTTCGTCAACCTGCTCGACATGGGCACGCAGTGGAGGACGTCGCCCTCGGCCGAGAACGTCTACGAGGGCCGGGACGCTGCCACGGGCGAGGTCGAGTGGACCGCCACCGCCGTCGACCTGGTCTTCGGCGCGAACTCCCAGCTCCGAGCGGTCGCGGAGGTCTACGCGTCCGCGGACGCGGGAGAGAAGTTCGTGCGTGACTTCGTGGCCGCGTGGGACAAGGTGATGAACCTCGACCGGTTCGACCTCTCGTGAGCACCGGGCACCGGGGCCGGGTGCCGGGCGCCGGACCATGAGTCCCGGGCTCTGAGCTCCGCTCCGGGCCCGGGGCCCTGGAGGCGATGTCCCGGTCGGCCGCTCCTCGGCCGGCCGGGACATTCTCACGTCCATGTGTCAGGCGGTGCTCACGACTCCTCCTCGCCCGCGGAACGACGTGACGCGCGGCGGCGGAGCCGCAGGGGCAGTACGTACCAGCACAGGACGAACCAGAGCATCACCGCTCCCACCAGGAGCTCGGCGAGGAGGCCCGGCACCACGACGTGGAGGATCAGCAGCAGGGTGCAGCCGATGGTCAGGGCCAGCAGGACCATGCCGCAGATCATCAACCGGGACGCGGCCTCGACGACTTCGTCCTTCATGCGCTGACCGGACAGGAACCGGTGGATCGAGACCGGGGCGATCAGCGAGGCGGTGGCGGCGGCCCCCAGGACGACGGTCAGGACGTAGACCGTCCTGTCGAAGGTGCCGAGCTCCCGAAAGGGCTGGGTGAACGCCACACTCAGCAGGAAGCCGAAGAGGATCTGCACACCGGTCTGTGCGACTCGGGTCTCCTGAAGGATCTCGGTCCAGCGGCGGTTGACGCGCTCGCGGGCGCTTTCCGGCGGTGCGGTGTCCGCGTGCCCACCGGCTCCGGTCCCCTCGCACCCACCGGCGACCCGCTTGGCGCACGCGGGGCAGGCCGGCTCCCGCGCACTCAACTCGGACGACTGCTCCAGCATGGACATGGCATCCTCCTCCGGCCTTGCGGATGCCCCGAGCACGCGGATTCATGCAGGTGGCCGGGGGTCCGGCGTTCGCCGGCAGTGCTCCACGGGGGATCGAGCCGCCACGAGTGCCGCCGTCCTCCGACTGCCTCACCGCAGCCGGCGTACGGCTACTCGACCGACCGCAGGATCCGACGTGAGCGCTCCGGGCCACCGCGGCGGGATCTCGTGGAATGCCCGGCCGGTCAAGGGAGTTGGCGACAGCATGACTCAAGGACCAGCACCGCGCGCCCTGTCCGACGAAGCCCTCTCCGACCTGCTCGCCGGGCAGCAGTTCGGGACCCTTGCCACGGTCAAGCAAAGTGGCCATCCCCACCTGACCACCATGGTCTACAGCTGGGACCCCCGGGCCCGCATGGTGCGGATGTCCACGACGGCCGACCGCATCAAGGTCAAGCACCTGCAGCGCAACCCGCGTGCGTCGCTGCATGTGCAGGGTGGCGACATCTGGTCGTTCGCCGTCGCCGAAGGCACGGCGGAGGCTTCGGAGACCACGACGGTCCCCGGCGACGCGGTCGGGCGTGAACTGCTCGCCATGATCCCGGCCGCCGCGAAGCCCGAGGACGAGGACGCGTTCCTCAAAGGGCTGGTCGCCGAGCGCAGGGTCGTCATCCGGCTGAGGGTGGAGCGGCTGTACGGGACGGCCTTGGACATCGGCGGCCAGGCCCGTGACTCAGCGGACTGACCAGCCGTCATTCACAGCACAGGCCCGTCCTGATCACTGACCGCACACGGCTGTCGTCCCCCTTGAATCGATCACCTACCGTTCTGCCATGACGACCATGGAGCCCCGCCCCGATCTTCGTCCGCCCGGCCTGAACGCCGACGAGAAGACCACTTTGCTGACCTTCCTGGACTACCTGCGCGAGGCCGTTCTGGCGAAGGCGGCCGGTGTCCCGGAGCCCGCGGTCCGCACGGCCGGCGTCCCGTCCGGTACCAGCCTGCTCCAACTGATCAAGCATCTGACGGCCGTCGAGCTCAACTGGTTCGTCTGGGCCTACGCCGGCGCCGACCGCGAGCGCTGGGACGACGAGGGTGCGGTGTCCGCGGACGACACCGCGTCGGGCCTGGCGGACGCCTATCGCGAGGCGATCGCCCGGGCGAACGAGGTCGCCCTCGCCTGCACCGACCTGGACCGCCCGGGCGCCCGCTCGCTGCGCGAGACCCCGCCGCCGTCGATGCGCTGGGTGCTGGTCCACATGATCGAGGAGACCGCCCGGCACGCCGGTCACGCCGACATTCTCCGCGAGCGGATCGACGGCTCGATCGGGCGGTGACGCGGGTGCGGTGAAACGCTCCGGAGCGCCGGGACGTGGCCACTCCTCACGGCCGTGGCGCGCACGACGGCCCACACCGTGCGAACCCACCGCCCGGCGGGCCGACGGCATGTTCATGCAATCATGCGTGCGGCTCCCGATCGACCGAAGCGCGGACGACCGACCGGACAATCGAGCGATCGAGCCATCGGGGATCAAGCGGTCGAGCGGCAGAGCGGTCGAGCGAGGACAGGAGTGCGGTGTGAGCGGGGCTGGGGGGCAGGACGGGTCGTCCGTGTCCGACGAGGAGTGGGAGCGGTTCCTCCGTGAATCGGTGACGGGTGCGGCCGGGGCCCCCGTGGAGCCGTCGGCGCGTGCCCGTGAGGTGGAGCGACGGCTGCGGGGGCGCTCCGGGCCGCCGGAAGGCCCGCGTACGTACTCACCGGCCCGGCCCCGGCGCAGGACAGGCTGGTTCGTGGCCGGGCTGGTGACGGTCGTGGCGCTCCTGGTCGTGGGGCTCTTCCCGCAGCAGGTCGTCGGCTGGTTCGGCGGCAGCGACGGCGGGCAGGACGGGCCGTTGGCCGCCGAGTCGGAGGGACCGCGGGAGGCGCCCGGCGCCGAGCCGGACCTGCGCCCCACCCTCGCGGAACCCTTCCGGGGTTCGCCCGCCGCCCGCTGGGCCGACGGAGCGGCGGGCATCACGGTGCCGCCGGCCAGGGCGACCGGCTGGATGGACGCCGCGCGGGTCGAGCGGGCTCTGCGGCAGAGCCGGGACTTCCTGGTGGCCGCGGGGCTCGACTCCCGCGTGCTGCGCGGCGAGCGGCCCACGAAGGCGATCGCGCTGTTGAACCCGCACCAGAAGGACGTCCAGCAGTACCTCCGTACCTCCCTGTCGTCGAAGGCGCCCACTCCTGAGACCGATCCGCTGCTGCTGTTCAGCCGATTCCGGCCGGAGCAGGCCCGGCTGGTCGGCGACTTGGTCAAGACGCGCGGTCGGCTCACGTACCGGGAGGGGAAGCGGGGGGCGCTGGAGGTGACGGCGGACGTCACCTTCGTGTACCCGACCACCCCGGCGGGCGACGACGGCCGGGATGCAGAGGTCGTCCGTACGATCGTGCGGCGCGAGGTGGTGATGAGCTGGGACGACCCGGCCAAGGTCGTCACCGAGCCGGGCACGATGTCCCTCGTCTCGTACGCGCTCGACATGACCAACGGCGGCTGCTCCGCCCCGACCGGCTACTTCGTGCCGCCCTTCGGCACGGCGGACGAGCAGCCCACCGACGAGGCCAGGGTCGATCCGTACGACCGCAGCGAGCCGATCGACACGAGCGACGGCACGACGTCCACGGGCAACGGCTGCGCGACCGCCACCCGCTCCTAGTGCTCTGACCGCATAGGTTCGCCGGGTTGGTGGTCGGGGCGGTTGGATGTCGGTGACGTCCGATCCGACCCGCTGGAGGCACGGTGGCCGAGCCTGTCCGTGCGCGCAGATTGACCGACCAGGAGGGGCAGAAGCTGCAGCAGATCGTACGCCGGGGGAGCACCAGTTCGGTTCGCTACCGGCGCGCGATGATGCTGCTGGCCTCGGCTGGCGGAAACCGCGTCCCGGTGATCGCCCAGCTGGTGCAGGCCGACGAGGACACCGTCCGGGATGTGATCCATCGGTTCAACGAGATCGGCCTGGTCTGCCTGGACCCTCGATGGGCGGGAGGTCGTCCCCGCCTGCTCAGTCCTGACGACGAGGACTTCGTCGTCCAGACGGCCACCAACCGACCGACCAAGCTCGGCCAGCCCTTCACCCGCTGGTCCATCCGCAAACTGGCCGCCTACCTGCGGAAGTCCACAGCCGCGTCATCTGCATCGGCCGCGAGGCGTTACGCCGTTTGCTCGCCCGCCGCGGCGTCACCTTCCAGCGCACCAAGACGTGGAAGGAATCCCCGGACCCCGACCGCGAGACGAAGCTGGACCGGATCGAGGAGGTCCTGGAACGATTCCCGGACCGGGTCTTCGCCTTTGACGAGTTCGGACCGCTCGGCATCCGGCCCACCGGCGGTGCGGGCTGGGCCCCCGCCGGTCACCCCGAGCGGCACCCGGCGACCTACCACCGCACTCACGGCATCCGGTATTTCCATGGCTGCTACTCGGTCGGCGACGACGCCCTGTGGGGCGTCAACCGCCGCAAGAAGGGAGCCACGAACACCCTGGCCGCACTGAGGTCAATCCGGGCCGCCCGTCCGGACGGCGCTCCTATCTACGTAATCCTGGACAACCTTTCCGCGCACAAGGGCGAGAAGATCCGTTGCTGGGCGAGGAAGAACCGCGTCGAGCTGTGTTTCACCCCGACTTACGCGTCCTGGGCCAACCCGATCGAGGCCCACTTCGGGCCGCTGCGGCAGTTCACCATCGCCAACTCCCACCACGGCAACCACACAGTCCAGACCCGAGCCCTGCACGCCTACCTGCGCTGGCGCAACAAGAACGCACGACATCCCGATGTCCTTGCAGCTCAACGGCGTGAGCGCGCCCGGGTCCGCAGCGAGAAGGGCGTCCGCTGGGGCGGACGACCTGCCGCAGCCTGATCAACCCGGTGAACCTTGCCGGCCGGCCTTAGCGGTAGCCGTCCACCCTGGCGCCTGCTGAAGGAGCGAGATCGGGCCAGGGATGCCCTGCCCTCTCGGAGGCAGCGGACCGAAGGAGGTCAAGCAAAGTAGACCCTGGGTAGCCCCGGAAACTCGGATAGGCGGAACGGTAGTAGCAGCTCCAGTAGCTCACGACCCGCCGCTGAGTACGGGCGAAGAAAGCCGGGTTGTCCACGATGAACTGCCCATAGGCGACGTGGCCCCGGGCGCCCGGAGCGGCAAGATCACGAAGCCTGTCGCAGATGTCGACGAGGATCTCCAAGACGTACTCGCCGACCAGCTGCACGACGAACGGGACGACCCACGGGTCCGTGGAGTCAACGACCTTCGCCAGGTGGCGCTGCCTGACCATCCCGTCGCAGTGCCTTGAGTACAGGCAGTGCAGAAGTTGCCGTTGACGCGACGAGAGCGACGCCATCGCGTCGGGCGGCGGCTCGTCGTTGTAGAGACGCCCCGGGATGGTCACCTGCTGGCCTTCTACAACGACCGAAAACGACGCTGCCGGCCGGAGGCGAGAAGCAGGCATGACCGCCAGAACTGCCTCAGCGTCTCCCGCGAGCTCCACTGGGAACGCCGTGATCAACGGATCGCTTCTATCGAAAGGCGGCTGCACGAGCTGAGCATAAGCGGACGCTCCCGCCGCGAGGTTGGCCCCACCACCTCACGGTCGCCCAACCCGGTCAACGTATGCGGTCACAGCACTAGACGTATGTGTGCCGACGCCGTCCCGCCCACCGGGCCGGCCGGCCTCGCCGGGACGGCCACCTGTTCCGGGGGCTGCTCGGCAGGTTCAGGGGTAGAGGCCGGCCCGGAAGGCGAAGGAGACCAGTTGGGCCCGGTCGCGGGCGCCGACTTTCGTCATGGCTCGGACCGCATGCGTCTTCACGGTGAACGGTGACACGGACATCTGGGCCGCGATCTCGTCGTTGCCGAGACCGCTGGCGACCAGAACGACCACGTCCCGCTCCCTGGGCGTCAGAGCGCTGAAGCGCCGCAGCAGTTCCTTGTCGATCAGCGGGGGCGGACTGTCGGTCATGTGACCGATGAGCGCGGCCGTCGCGGCGGCCGACAGCGCACCGCCGCCGCCCACGACCTCGGTGATTCCGGCGACGAGTTCGGCAGGGCTCACGGTCTTGCTCAGGAAGCCGTTGGCGCCCGCGCGCAGGGCGGCGAGGACGATGTCGTCCTGGTCGAAGGTGGTCAGCACGATCACCCGCGTCTTCTCGGGCGGATGCTCCGCCCTGATCCGGCGGGTGGCTTCGACACCGTCGATGCCGGGCATCCGGATGTCCATCAGCACCAGGTCGACGGGGTGGTCCCGGAGGAAGGGGACGACCTGGAGTCCGTCGGAGAGATCCCCCACGACGACGAGACCCGGGTCGAGCCGGAGCATCGCCCGGATCCCGGCCCTGATCTCGTCCTGGTCGTCGACGATCAGAATGCGTGTCATCGGAGGACCGCTCCCAGCGGGCTGAACTCCGCGTGGACCCGGAATCGCCCGTCGTGGCTGTCGATCGTCAGCCGCCCGTTGGAGGACTCGACGCGTTCACGCATCCCCACGAGTCCGAGTCCGCTGCCCGGGTCGGAGCCGCGCGGGGAGTGACCGACACGGTTCTCCACGGTGACGCGGATCGTGCCGTCGTGCTCCCGCACATCCACCGTCGCCGTCCCTTCTCCGTGCCGGTAGGCGTTCGTGAGCGCTTCCTGAACGACCCGGTAGACCGTCACGCCGACGCTCGGCTCCACGAAGCCGGCCGGGATGTCGATGGAGCGCCGGACGTCGAGGCCGATGCTTTCGAAAGAGGCGATGAGTCCGTCCAGGCCGCTGAGCGCCGGGGTCGGCCGGAGCGCCTCGTCGCCGGAGACGTCGTCCCCGAGGCGGAGCAGCGCGAGGATGCGTTGCGTCTCGACGACGACGGTACGGGCGCTGGACCTGGCAGAGACGAGGGCCTGCCGGGAGGACTCGGCGTCCTCGGGCAGTCCGATCTCCGCCGCACCGAGGTGCAGGCTCAGCATCGCGACCTGGTGGCCGATGACGTCGTGGAGGTCCCGGGCGATACGGAGACGTTCCTCCGTCACTCGTCGGGTGGCTTCGATCTCGCGGGTGGCGATGGCGATCTCGGCCCGTTCGTCCAGGGTCCACCAGTGCTCCCGGTGGATACGGAGCGCGGCCCCCGTCGCACCTCCCGCCATGGCGGAGAAGAGGGCGGCGGCTCCCACGACCGCCCCGCCGCGGAATCCTCCGACGGTCATGAACGCCCCCAGGAAGAATGCCGCCACGATGCCGGTCCCGGCCAGCGGCTGCTTTCCCCTGAGGGTGACCGAGAACAGCACGAGCACCGCCATCATCCACACCGACAGGGGGTCGTCACCCACCGCTGTGACGGCGAAGGACGCCGCACTCGTCACGACCAGTCCTGCCCACGGCCTCCACCACGAGAGGGCTACGCCGCCGCCGGCGAGGAGCACGGAGAGGGCCGTCGGCCAGTCCGCCCCCCTCACTGCCGCCGCCACGATCTGCCCGGTGAACACCAGCGCTGCCACCGCGTAGGCGACCCGGTGCAGCACCTCGGGGCGTCGGACCCACAGCGGTGCCGCGGGCCCGTCCTGACTGTTCTGCGCCTTGACCATGAGCCGATTCTCGTTCACGTGTGCGGCGGCCGCGTACTTCGAACGATGTAGACGACCGGGCTGTTTCGCGGGACGGCGTCGGCCGAACCCACTGCGTCGAAGGTGAATGGCGAAAGTACTTCGTTCGAAGTACGCGGCCCCTCCCGAGGCCGCCGAGACTCCTCATCGAGGCGACCGTCTCACACCGTCACGATCACAACGGGACACCCGATGACTCAGACCACCGTAACCTCGACCACTTCGGCCACGGCCGCGACGACGTCCTCCGGGCTCCGATCGCTCCACCTGATCCGAGTCGCCTTCTCCCTGATCTGGGTGGCACTCGTCTTCACGACCTCCGCCACGCTCGTGTCGGCGGACGAGCCCACGATGATCGCGGCAGTGCTGCTCGTCGTCTACCCCCTGTGGGACGCCGTCGCCACGCTGATCGAGCGCCGCCTGGCCGGCACCGGCTCCACGAACGGCGTCAGCACCGTCAACATCGGTCTCGGCCTCGCCACCACCGCCGGGATGATCGTCGCCGTCTTCTCCACGATCGGGACGGCCCTCCTCGTGTTCGGCGTCTGGGCCCTCCTCTCCGGAGCCATCCAGCTCGTCGTGGCGATCCGGCGCCGGCGCACCGTCGGCGCCCAGTGGCCGATGGCCGTCAGCGGCGGACAGTCCGTACTCGCCGGCGCCGTCATCGCCGCCACGTCCGCCTCGGCGGCGAGCAACCTGTCCACCGTGGCCGGCTACTCGGCGTTCGGCGCCTTCTGGTTCCTCGTCTCCGTCGTCGCCCTGAGCATCCGCGGCCGACGCGGAAAGCGTTGACCACCGGCGTCGGAGCCACCGCGGTCAGTGCGCCCGGCCGATCCGTTCGGCCAGGGCGACGATGATTCCCGAGGGGCCGCGGAGGTTGCAGAGCCGGTAGACGTTCTCGTACTGCGCCACCTCGCCGAGGAGCTCGGCGCCATGGCGGCGCAGGCGGACGATCGTGTCGTCGATGTCGTCGACGGCGAACATGACACGGTGCAGGCCCAGAGTGTTGGGTGGCGGGTTGAGCGGTCCGGCAGTGACCGCCGCGGGGGCGTGGAACTTCGTCAGCTCCAGCTTGCCGTGGCCGTCCGGGGTGCGCATCATCGCGATGGCGCTGCGGACCCCGTCCAGGCCGAGCATCCGGTCCGCCACGGTTCCCTCGATCTGCGCTTCGCCTTCCAGCTCCATGCCGAGCTCGGTGAAGAAGGCGACGGCAGCCTCGAGGTCGTCGACGACGATGCCTACGTTGTCCATCCGCTGAATCGTCACGGGGGTGCTCCTTCTTCGTCGCGCTTCCGTTCCGGCTACTCGTATCCCTGGGACGGAGCCGGTGCCCCATTCTCGACACCAGGAAGTGTCGATGTTGCCCGACCAGCACGTCGATGCCTCGTTTCGCCCTGGACCGAAACGAGTCGCCCCTCCACCGGGTCGAGCGCAAGCTGAACCCGGAACCCGGTCCGCGGCGGACCGGTATCGCACTTGTGGTGACTCGTCCATCAGGGGGATGCCGATGTTCAAGAGGATCATGCGGGCGACAGCGGCGCCGGCGCTTGCCACCGGCGCTGTCACCGGCGCCGCTGCGACCGCCCAGGCCGGCGAACAGGCGGTGCGGCAGACCGACCACAGGGGGAGCGTCGGCGTCCAGAGCCTGAAGTGGCAGGGGCCGTTCGGAACCCACGCTTCCTGCATGACCGTTCAGAACGAGTTCCAGCGCTACTACGACATCACGATCGCGTGCAAGTACTTCGCGTCCTCCGGCTTCTACTTCGCGTACGACGACGGTCGTTGAACCGGCACGCACGCGTGAGGCGGCGCTCTCCGGACCGGCCCGTCGCGAGGCCGGCCCGGAGACGCGCTCCACCGCCACGTGCCCGCCGCGGCCCGCGCCTCCCCTGCCCGTTCGGCGGCTGAAGACTGCCGGAGACCGGCAATGCGCAGAGGCCCGTCGCGCATGCACGCTGATGTCCGCCGACAGAAACGGGGGCGTCAGTGGAAGCAACCACGATCCGCAGCGTGACGCGTGCACGCATGGGTTCGTGCCTGGCGGTGGCGGTCCTCCTGCTGCCTCTCGGTGGCTACGGGCTGGCGAGAATGGGGGTGGCCCCCGAAGGCACACCGATCGTGCTCGGCCTACTGTCCGCGATCGCCGGCTTCGTCGTCCTACCCTCACTGTGCGAGGAGCGCGTACCGTTCCGGCACTCATCGTCGCGCTTGACTGCGCACACCCTGACCGGCGAACGGTCCGTCGACCTCGACCGGATCACCACGGTCCGGCTACTGACGACCTTCTCGTACGGCAGCGCGTACCGGACCCTGCTGGTGCGCGACGCCCACGGCGTGCGGCTGGGTATCACGACCGAGAGAAGCCGCAGGAAGCTGCGCCGAGCGATCGAGAAGGCGGACGCGAACGACGCGCGAGGCGCCCCGGGGCCCCGTGTGAGCCGTGCGGCCCGGGCACATCTGGGCCTTCCCCCAAGGCGAGGGCTCGTC
This sequence comes from Streptomyces pristinaespiralis, assembly GCF_001278075.1. GTDB lineage: Bacteria > Actinomycetota > Actinomycetes > Streptomycetales > Streptomycetaceae > Streptomyces > Streptomyces pristinaespiralis. Next base: position 2,005,935 of record NZ_CP011340.1, read on the forward strand.
GTCCACACGGTTCTCGCCTTTCTGCTTCTGACGGTGTCCTCGAGCCTGTACGTGGTCGCTGTACTCCGACTCGGCGGGCAGTAAGCCTTCCCTGCAATGACTGATGAGCCATCACAGCCGCTGTGACGACCCACTCGTGATCACGGTCTACGGCTGGAGCACTAGAGGCCGTACAGACCGTCGCGCGCCGGCCGGATGGGTGCCCGAGCTGTCCACGGCGAGCGTCGGGCTTCGTCCCGGATCCGCCGGGCGGGCCCCGGAGTTGAGGCCCGCAAAACCAGTGGAACCGCGCCGCTGTGCGCCACTACCGTGCTGCCGGACCAAGTCGTCTGGGCAAGGACGTGCCGTTGTACACCGTGTGAGACCTCCCGAGCGCTGAATCGTCGCGCGTCGCGCATGTGCGCCGCGCTCCTTTTTGCTGCGGACTTCTCACTGGAACCGGTGTACTTCTGTGCTCAACAACTGGGTCGTCGTGCCCACCTGCCTTCCGCTCGTCCTCCGCCACTGTCACGCGTGTGCGTCCCGGCGCTTCCGGGCGAGCGGAAAATTCCGCGTCAACGCGAACCACAAGCTCATCGACGCCTGGCTCCTCGTGCTCTGCACCACGTGCGGGGACACCGCGAAGCTCTCCGTCCTGGAGCGGATGAATGTCCGCTCCGTACGGCCTGAACTTCTGGACCGGCTGCATGACAACGACCTCGGCCTGACAGCCGAGTTGCTTCAGGATCCGGTCGTGCGGCGCCGCAACCGCATCGCCCTCGACTGGGACGGCGCCTGGCGCCTCGACACCGGCGGATCGGATCACCTGGGCCGCGAGGTGATCGACATCTCGGTCCGCTTCGCGGCGCGGATCCCTGTCCGGCCGGTGCGGCTGATCGCTGAAGGTTGCGGTCTGTCGCGGGCCGAGGTCGAAAGACTGATCACGGAGGGGAAGCTCGTCTCCGCGGTCCGGTTGAGCGGCAAGCTCTCCGGCGACTTCACCTTCACGCTCAAGCGCTGAGCCCACCTCGGCACTGGGGCCTGTCCGGCAAGACCCGCCGGGCAGGCCCCCGGAGGTGAGGCCGGGCCTGATCACGACGAAGACCTCCCGCAGAGGCGTCGGGTCAGGTGGGCGGCGCGAGCGCGAAGCGCACGCAGACGATGTCCGTCCTGTCGTCGACGGTCCGGCCGACGCTCTGCCAGTAGGCGATGTGGCCGGCACGCCACTCCGCGAGGTCGGCGTCCCCTTCCCCCTCCGCCCTGGCGAAGTCCCAGGGGACGGAACCCAGCGGCGTGATGTCCACGGATTCCACGACCACTTCGGTCACCCGCTGCCCGTCGCTGCCGACCAGGACCAGCCGCTCGCCCACCGTCTCGGGCTCCTCGCCCTCGGTCCTGTCGGCCTCCAGCAGCCCCGCCGTGGCCCGCTTCCGCCCCGTGAGCACCAACGCGTTGCGCGTGCCCCGCAGTTCGCCGGGAACGCCGAGGTCCAGGGTCCGAAGTCCGTCGATACGTGGCCACATGATCACGAGATCAGCCCCACCCCCCGGCCGCCGGCGGCCTACTCGCACGCACCCACTGCCCCGCCGCCCCCGCCAACGGCCCCCTTACGCCGCCGGAGTCCTCACGTCAGGCGGAAGACCGGACCCCTGGGGGTGAACGGCAAGGACGCACCCTGCGGGATCAGGAAGGCGTGTTCTCGGCGGATGCGGAGGGTGTCGCGCCAGCCGTCGGTGATGACCAGCGCCGGCGCGTTCGCCGGGAAGTCACCGGCCCGGTGGAGCAGGTCGATGCCCGGCTGGAGCACCGTCCCGCCGCGTCCCCGGACCCGTACCCGGCCGGCGATCTCCACCGGCGGCACGTAGCCGGCGTCGTACGCCGCCGCGTCGCAGAAGACGACGCGGGCGGCCGGCACGTCGCGGGCCTCCGCGTACGAGGCGATGGCGCCGAGCGCCTTGCCCAGCAGCGCGCTGTTCATCGAGCCGGACGTGTCGAGCACGACGCCGAAGGTGCAGCGCGGGACCTCCTCCTGCGGGAAGTACCGTCCGGCGCGCGGGATGTCGGGGGTGGACGCCTGCCGCCGCGCCGGGCGGGCGTAGGAGCGCACCGGCTCGGGCCGGGGGACGTACTCGTCGAACCAGCGGGCGAGCCGCGCGTCCCACGGCACCGGCGGATGGGCCAGCGCGCGGATCTCCTGGACCAGCCCGGCGGGCAGCAGACCGCGTTCCCCGTACTGGTGCAGGTCGAAGCCCTGGACCAGACCGCGCCGGTAGAAGTCGTCCAGGTCGGCGTAGGGGCGGGAGGCCGCGTGGGGCAGCGGGTCGCCGAGGATGTCGCCCATGCCCTTGCCCCGCAGGGTCGCGAGCCTGCGGCGGCGGCGCAGATCGGTGGCGATGCGGTCGTAGACCTCCTCCACCGACAGGTCCTTCAGCTCCGGGTCGTGCAGCAGCCCTTCCGGCATCTCGCCGACGCGCATCTCCACCAGCCAGCCGTTGACGACGAAGTCGGCGGCGACGTTGAAGAGCAACGGGTCGCGCATGCCCCGGCGTTCGCCGTGGCGCAGGGCGGCGTGCAGCATCTCGTGGGCGAGGATGAACTGCCACTGCTCGTCGGTGAAGGTCCGCAGCGGATTGACGTAGATCTCGCCCGCGGTGGAGCTCACGGCGGCGACGGAGATGTCCTGTGCGCGGGCGAGTTCGGCGTCAGCGACGACGGTGAGGCCGGCCGCGATCCCGCCCAGCAGCGGGTACGAGGAGACGAACCAGTTCAGCGCCCGGTCCCAGGGCCGCTGCGGCAGACGTTCACCGGTGACGCGGTCGCGCCGGCCGCCCGCCACGTCCATGGCGGCCGACACGCTGCGGGTGAGCGCGCGGGCGAAGGCGGTCTCCCAGTCGGGCACCGCGGACGAGCCCCATGCCCGCCAGGTGGTCAGGACCTGGTCGGGGTGCTCACCGGCGGTGCCGCAGTGCCGGTAGGCGGCGGGGATGCCGTCGCGGCGCCAGCGTGCCGCGAGCAGTTCCTCGTCGCCGCCCTGGTACGTCCCCGGGGCGTGGCCGGGCGGGCTGCCCACCGGGAACGTGAGCAGGAAGCGGTTGACGACCGTGCAGCGGGCGGCGAGGTCGAACCGGTCGGGCTGCTCGCGCAGCCTCTCGTCGGCCGCCGGCACATGGCCGAAGCCGAGGTGCAGCAGGCAGTGCGCGAGCGTCCACGCCCACTCCTCGGGGCTCGCCCGCTTGGTGGGGTGGACGTGGACGACGCCGTTCGAGTCGACGGCCGCCAGCCCGCCGGCCGGGGTGGCGGCACACTTGCCCTGCCGGCAGAAGTCGGCCTCGACCGCGGCGAAGGCCGGATTGCGCTTGACCATGGCGAGCCCCGCCGCGAAGGCCTCGGCGGCGGGATCGGGCTTGTCGCCCTTCTTCCGGGCGGCCGTCTTCATCGCCGGGCCTCGACCAGTCGCGGCATGTCGCGTGCGGCCTCGACGAGGAACCAGGCGGGCAGCACCGGCTGCCCGTCGACGTCGTCGGCGATGACGGTCTGGGCGACCTCGACGGAGATCTCCGCGAGCTGCACCAGCAGCGACTTGGAGCGGTAGACGGTCTGCCGCAGCGAGGGCGACACGTGCTCCTTCTGCCGGGGAAGCTCCTTCACCAGCCGCCCGCGGAACGCCTCGGCCAGGTAGTAGAGCAGGTCCCGGTCCTCGAGCCGCGAGGGCCAGGATGCGTCGCCCTTGAGGATCGCCTCGATGCCGAAGGTGTGGCGCACGATCTTCGCGTAGCCGCAGAAGGAGACGGCGTGCGCGGGCGTGAGCGTGCCGTGGACGACGACCTTGAGAGTGTTCTCGTCGATGGCCGGCCCGAAGGAGTGCAGCGCGTCGGACAGCATGTGCCACGAGCGGGGCGTGGAGAACGGCTCCTCCGTCTTCGGCGGTTGCGACCAGAGGTGGTCGGGCCGGTCGGTGAGGTAGTCCGTCACCCACGGGTGGATGCCGTGCTCGCCGGCCCACACCAGCCAGTCCTCCGCCGACGCCTGAAGATGGACGTGGGTGAGCCGGTTGACCAGCGCGGACGCGATGGGACGGGCGAGGGCGTTGTCGGTGGCGCGGTTCCCCGCGCCGATGACGATCGAGCCCGCGGGCAGCTCGTAGGAGCCGATCCGCCGGTCGAGGATCAGCGAGTAGAACGCCTTCTGCACATCGGGGCTCGCGGCGTTGAGCTCGTCGAGGAACAGGCAGTACGGCTCGTCCCGCGCGATGGCCTCCGGCGGGCAGAACACGGACCGTCCGTCACGGATCTGCGGCACCCCGATCAGGTCCTCCGGGGCGAGCTGCGTGCCGAGCAGACTCACGCACTCCAGCCCCAGCGAGTCGGCGAACCGCCGCACCAGCGACGACTTGCCGATTCCGGGCGCTCCCCAGAGGAACACGGGCCGCACGGTGGCGAGTCCGAGCAGCAGCTCGGGAATCTGGGCGGGAGTGACGGTGACGGCAGCCTGCACGCGGAGATGTTCCTTCGGGTTCGGGAGTTTCGGGTTCGTGTATTGCGGGTTCGGGAGCTGCGGGTTCGGGAGCTGCGGGTTTCGCGGGGATCGGGGGTTCGAGGAACCGGGGTTCAGGGATCCGGGGTGAGGAGAGCCCGGGTCCGGCAGATCCCGGGTCCGGCAGACCCCGGGTCCGGCAGACCCCGGCGCCCGCCCTGGAGACCCGAGGCCCGCCGGACCTTGGCCCCTGGAGACCAGGGACCCGGAGACCCGGGCCTCGACAATCGGGCCCCATACATTCGGGCCTCGCCCAGTGTGAGCGGCCCGGCATCTCGACGCAGCCGATTTTCCCGGGCGGCCCCCTCCTCATGGAGCCACGGCACCGCCCAGGTCCAGCTCCGCGCGCACGGTCTTCCCCACCGGCACGCGGTCCAGCACCACCCACCGGTCCGCCAGCGCTTCCACCAGCAGCAGCCCCCGCCCGCTCTCCGCGAGGGGTGCCGGGACGGCGGCGCGTGACGGTGGCCGGCGCTCGCCGCGCGTGTCCGAGACCTCGATGCGCAGCGTCGGCGGCGTACGGGTGAGGCGCAGCTCGAAGTCCCGGCCCGGCACGCGCCCGTGCGTCACCGCGTTCGCCGCGAGCTCGGCCACGAGGAGCGCGACGGTGTCGGAGACGTCGGTTCCGTGCCGGATGCCCCAGGCGTGGAGCTGGTGCAGGGCGAGGTGCCGGGCGAGCCGGGCGCCGAGCGGCGTGGAGCTGAAGCGCTGGGTGAACACACGTACGGTGCCCAGCTGTTGGGGCGTCACGGGTGGTTGCATACCGGCCACCGTGCCGGGCGGGCCGGGTATCGCCCCAGATCAGGGACCCGTACGCAGGGTCAGCGTACGAGTACGCAGGGTGGACAGTACGGGTAACCGAGCGTGACCATGGGCGAGTTGCCGCAGTTGTACAGGGCCGCCGGGACGCGCGGGAGGGGCCGCAGATGACGGAGACGGAGACAGCGGGCACGTCGGGGGGCGGGGAACCCGAGGTGTCGGAGAGCCTGAAGTCGTTCGGGGAGGTCGTCAAGGCCTTCCGTAAACGGGCTCGGCTGACGCAGGAGGAGTTCGCGCCGCTGGTGCGGTACTCGCTGCCCACGGTGGCGTCGATCGAGCAGGGCCGCCGGTTCCCGCCGGTGGACTTCGTGGACCGTGCGGAGGAGGTGCTCGACGCGTTCGGGACGCTCAAGGGCGCGGCGCGGCATCTGTCACGGAAGCCGGGGCTGGCGAGCTGGTTCCGGCAGTGGGCGCAGCTGGAGGCGGAGGCGGTGAGCCTCTACACCTACGAATGCCGGTTGATCCCGGGCCTGTTGCAGACGGAGGCGTACGCGCAGCGGCTGTTCCGGGACCAGTTGCCGCCGCTCGGCGACGAGCAGATCGAGGCGCAGATGGCGGCGAGGAAGGAACGGCAGCGGTTGCTGACCGAGCGCCCCAACACCGCGTACAGCTTCATCGTCGAGGAGCATCTGCTGCGCAGGCAGCTGGACGGGGAGCGGACGACCCGGGAGCTGGTGGACCACCTGATCCGCCTCGCGGAACGCCGCAACATCGAGCTGCAGATCATGCCGGTGGTGCGGGACAGCCACGCGGGGCTGGACGGCCCCATGCGCTTGCTGGAGACCTCGGACAACCATTGGCTGGCCTACTGCGAGGGGCAGGAGAGCGGGCGGCTCATCCACGACCGGAAAGTGGTCAGCATGCTCCAGATGCGGTATGCCAGGATGCGATCGCAGGCTCTCACCCTTCCGGACTCCCTGGGCCTGCTACGGCAGATGCGAGGAGCGGCATGAGCGCCACCACCGAACTGGCCTGGTTCAAGAGCAGTTACAGCGGCGGCTCCGGCGACGACTGCGTCGAAGTCGCTTTGTCCTGGCACAAGTCCAGCTACAGCAGTGGCTCGGGCGACGACTGCGTCGAGGTCGCCGCCTGCCCCACCACCGTCCACGTCCGCGACTCCAAGGTCACCGACGGGCCCCGGCTCGCCCTCGCGTCCACCGCCTGGACGGACTTCGTCCGCCTCGCCACCGGCACCCCGGAGTGACGGGCACGCCCGCCGCGGACGGGTGGGAGCTGCTTCCGGCGGGCGTTCGCGACCAGGTCGACGGATACGTGCTCCAGGACGCCTACCTCCAGGCCGTCCGTGTCGCCTTCGAGGCCGGCCGCGCCCGTGGCCTCGGCCTCGCCGAGGCCCAGCTCGTCGTCAACGCCCGCTACATCCACCACGGGGACACCATCGCGCGCACTCCCGACGACCCGCTCGACGTGGAGTCCCTGGCAGCCCGTGCGGCCGGTGCTCCCGGTCGCGTCGTGGCCATCGAGGCGGTCTGGGACGGCGACACCGTCCACGACTGGTTCGTCGAGCTGCTGGCCGTCACCACCGAGCCCGACGCCGACCATCCGCTGGCCACCGTCTACCGGTCCACGGCCGAGCGGTACCTCGGCGACCGGAGCCCTGGCCCGCTCGACCCGTCGGCAGCCGCCGCCGACAGAGCCGGCAGAGCCCTGGCGGCCCACCTCTCGCTCCCCTTCCACTTCGCGAGCCCGGCCGTCCCGGACGACGAGGCTCCCCGGTGGCGCGGCTGATTCGCCGACGGAGCCGGTGAAGCCGGCAGAGCGCCACGGCGCGGCGGGCACGGCCGTGCGGCCCCGCGCTCGGCGGGGCCGCACGGTCGCCGGTGGCGGGCCGGTCAGTCGGCGACGGCCGGCCGCTCCGGCTCGAGCGAGTTGCCGGCCGGGATGCGGCCGCAACTGCTCGGGGCGGTCTCGCCGTCGAAGCGGTCGTCCAGCCAGTTCATCGCGCGCGGCGTCCAGTACAGCATGGCGCCGACGTGGCTGAGCAGGTTGTACTGCTCGTACGTGATCGCCTCGTTGCCCGTCGCGCAGTACTGGCGGGCCAGCGCCCGCACATCGCCGGCGACCATGACGCCGTCGCCCGTGCCGATGCCCGGCGGGTTGCCGAACGTCCCCTCCAGCCGGCCCGCGTTGCCCTGCCCGATGAACCCGGGGACGGTCGGGGTGGCGGCCTGGCCGAGGTTGACCTTGTTGACCGCCTCGGTGAAGGCGGGAATGGCGTTCGGGTTCTCGTACCCCGGCTTCACCAGCTCCTTCCAGGTCATCCCCGGATAGCGGCCCAGCGCGTCGGCGATCGACGCGTACTCGAGCTCGTCGAAGACCTCGCGGCCCTTCTCGCTCAGGTAGGGCTCGAGGTCGATGTCGTACGCGCGGGCGACGCCGATGACCGCCATCGGGATCACGCCGTTCCACGCGAGGGAGCCGTCGACATACTTCAGGTTGTGCGCCGGGGCGACGAGCACTCCTCCCTCGGCGAAGCCGACCAGCTGCTCGTTGACCTCGGGCGCATACACCGGGGCCAGGGCGACCGCCCAGTTGGTGGCGATGGCGCCGCCGGAGTAGCCGAACAGGCCGAACTCCGTTCCGCCGTGCAGGCGGGACCCCTCGGCGCGGATACTCGCCCGGATCGAGTCCAGCGTGTTCGTCCCGTACGCCGGACCTGCGGCGAACTCGGCGGTCTGGCCCTCGGTGTCCGGGATGACGAGGTCGTACCCCTTGAGCAGCATCGGCGCCATGACGACGGCCTCGACGTTGGCGATCATCCCGCCGAGGGAGACGTCACCGGCGATGGCCCGGGAGGGGCCGTGCTCCGGGTCGAGGGAGTCGTAGAACGACTGGTACGACACGGCCTTGCTGCCGTCGCCGACATGGCTGCGGACCACCGTGGTCACGTTGGCCGACGGCCGGCCCTGGGCGTCGGTCGAGCGGTAGAGCAGCTGGATCGCCTTCACCGGCGTGGGGATTCCGATGACGTGGTAGTCCAGCGTGCGCTTCTTCAGTACGTCACCCGGCTTGTACGAGGACAGCGGCTTGCTGCCGTCGTAGCGGTAGAACGGGTCGGACGTCACCGTGTTCGTCTGTGCGTACGCGGTGGCTGTGGTGGGCGCGGCGGTCGCGGCCGGCGCAGTGCCGACGGTGAGTGCAGCGACAACGGCGGTGGCCAGCAGGCCGGCGGCTCTCCGGTTCATGACTCCCCCGGTGCGTGAAATGGGTCACGTGTCCTTACTGCGGGGTAAGTTACCGGAAGTTAACTAGAGTGCCCATAGGCGCGACGACAGAGTTTCCGACCTCTCACCGGAGGATGATCCACGCGCGGCACTCGGCCTGCCGGAGCCACGACCGCCGGTCGACCCGGCAGGCTGCCTTGTCGTGCCCGCACGGCAGAATGACCGGATGATCGGCAACCGGACCACCCATCGCACGGCGGACGGCGTCCGCATACCCGGCACCTGGCGGCACGCCTTCATCCGCAACGGCGGCCAGTACTTCCTCACCGACCTGTTCATCTTCGCGGACGGGATCGTCGACTGCTGGGGCTTCGTCACGCTCGACGAGTTCGAGAAGAAGCTGCGCAGCGGCTGGGTGGCCACGTCGTTCCCGGAAGGGGCCGACGTGTCCGCGCACGGGCTGGCCTCGTGGAAGTTCGCCGAGCCGCACACCTGGCTGACGCCTGAGCTGCTGCTGGCCGAAGTGCGGGAAACGGTCGAGCAGTTGAACGGCCGGCCGGACTCGACGGCCCGCTGCCTGGCCGCCGTCGACGTCTTCCTCGCCGACCGGACCGAGGAGAACCGGGCCGCCGCCAGAGCCGCGTACCTGGCGATCCCCGAGACACGGCGCCACTACGCGCTCGGCGACATGGACAGCAAGGACTGGCCGCTCCAGGCGCTGGTGGCCGGGCCGGACGGTGAGCTCGAGGAGTGGTCCGACGAGCCGGTCTCCCAGGAGGACTACGACGAGGCGATCACCTACTTCGAGGAGCGGGCCCGGTCGATCGCCGAACGCTCCCCCCGCACGCCCGCGGACGGATCCGCCACCTCGTTCGCCCCGGCCGTCCACCTCTACGAGTCGTACGTGCGGCAGCCGACGGACGACCCGGGCACCGCGGCGCTGCGCAACGACTACCCGGCGCCGGTCGACATCGACGGTGTCACCTACCCGTCCGTGGCCCACGCCTACTGGGCCCTGTCGGTCACCGGCGAGGACACCCGCGCCGCCGTCCTGGCCACCGGCAACGCGAACATGGCACGGCGGATCGCCGCCGAGGCCGCACGCCGGCCCGGCTGGGAGCACGCCCGCACGGCCGTCATGACGAGCCTCCTGCGCGCCAAGTACACCCAGCACCCCGACCTGGCGGAGATCCTTCTCGCCACGGCGGACGCGACCGTGGTCTACGACGACTCCGACTCCGCCTTCTGGGGCAACGACACCGGCCAGGGCCGCAACTGGACGGGCCGCCTGCTGGAACTGGTCCGCTCCGAACTCCAGGCCCGCCGGGCCGGGATCCTGCCCGCCTAGCGGATCGCCGCCGGGCGGGCGTGCTGCGTCCGTGCTCGTTGTCAGTGGCGGGACCTACCGTGGAACTCGGAAGATCAGCTCGGAAGATCAGCACTGCTGAGCAGACACGGGGGACCATCATGTCGGCGAACACCGTCACCGTTCCGATGGACATGCTCCATCCGGCGATCACGCACGAGGCGACCCGGCGGTGGCTGACGACGGCCGGGCTCCCCGTAGAGGGGCCGATCCGCTTCAGGCCGGCGACCGGCGCGGGGATGCGGACCCTGCGCCAGTACGTGGCTGACGAGGGAGGTGACTCGGCGCAGCTCGACCGGCACATCGCCGAACTGCTTCTCATCGGCCACCTCTGCGGCGACGAAGGCTGCGACGGGGACGAGGTCGTCCTCGACGGCTCCACGGGACGGGTGTTCAGCATGTGGCTGTACACGAAGTCCCCGGAGGGCGCGAAGCTGTTCCCGCTCGCTCCGTCCCTCGACGCGCTGGTCCGATTCGTGTCGGCCGTCTGCGAATTCGCCTCCCTGCGAGGGGCGTTCGCGGCCCTCGCAGGTCGGACGGGTGCGGAGGCGGTGGCCGAAGCGTCGGCGCTGCTCATGTCGGTCTTCACCGACGAGGAGTGGGGCGAGAGCGGCTGGGGCAGCGCGGGCGACCCGGCCGGGTGGGAGTACGCGGTCCCGGCGTTCTGGCGGATGATCGCGGTGATTCGGCCGATGGCCCTGATCGCCGGGCCGGGGCAGGGCCTGCGCCTCGAACTGCCGAAGGGGCTGCTGGACGAGGAGTTCGGGGCGGACGGCATCGTGCGCGTCGCCCCGTCCGAGATACCGGCGGCCCTCACGCACGAGCCGACACGGCGGTTCCTGACGGATGTGGGCCTGCCGCGCGACGCCCAGATGTTCTGCATGGATCCGGAGGACCTTCTGGTTCCCCTTCCGGACGACCGTGAGCGCTCCAAGCAGAACCCGGCCCACCAACACCTGTGGAACGGCAGCGACACGCTGCCCCCCGACGCGGAACACCTGCTGGTCCTCGGCGGCCTGATGCACGACTTCACCGTCCTCCTCGACGGACGGACGGGCGAGGTCCACTACGCCGAGTACGACGCCGACCGAGTGGTCCCGGTCAACGCCGACGTCTCCACGCTGGCGTTCACGGTGTGGCTGCACAACCGTGAGCGGCAGATCGACGAGGAGCACGACTTCACCGACGACTTCTACTACCCGCTCGCCGTCACCATGACCGACACGCTCGCCGCCGTCGACCCCGTCGCCTGCCTCCCGGCCCGGGGCCCCGACGACTTCCGCTACTGGCCGGAGGTGTTCCACGACTGCGCGGGCGGGGTTCTCTGACGCCTGGCGAACGCACCGGCCGCCCGAGCAGACCCATGACAGCGCTCCGGCATACGGACCTCCCCCGATGGGTGAACCGGGCGGTCGGCGAGTGCCCGACCGGCGACGCCGCGGGATCCTCGTCAGTGGTGAAGGACACCGCCGACGGAGGAGACCCGCAATGGCGAAGATCGTGGTCAGCGAGAACGTCTCGCTCGACGGAGTCGTCCAGGACCCGACCGGTGAGGAAGGCTTCCGGCACGGTGGCTGGTTCGGCCGGCTCGGGGACAGGGATCGTGCGGAGTGGGCCGAGGTCGAGGCCGCCGAGGCCATGGGCACCGACGCCCTGCTGCTGGGCCGGCGGAGCTACGAGTGGTTCGCGGCCCGGTGGCCGTCCCGGAGCGGCGCGTGGGCGGACAGGTTGAACAGCCTGCCCAAGTACGTCGTGTCCTCGACGCTCGAGGACCCCGCCTGGAACAACACGACGGTCCTGGAGGGCGAGGTGGTGAGCGGCGTCTCGAAGCTGAAGCAGGAGCTGGACGGCGACATCGTCGTCTACGCCAGCTCCCGGCTCGTACGCACGCTGATGGACCACGACCTGGTCGACGAAGTCCGGCTGATGGTCCATCCGGTCGTGCTCGGAGCAGGCGATCGCCTCTTCGGCGGGACCGGCGACATGAAGCGCCTTCGCCTCCTCGGCACCCGCACGGTGGGCGACGGCCTCGCCCACCTCACCTACGAGGTCGTCCGGTGAGCGGGATCGGGCGGGCTCACCCGGGACGGACGAGGTAGCCGTCGACGGCTGAGCCGGTCCGGTGCAGGGTCGGGCGGGGGCGCCGACCTTGCCGGTGGCGATGTCGTTCCGCAGGGGCGGGCCGATTGTGCGATCTTCGTGAATGTCTCTGCCGCAGTGCCGCTCACCGACCCTTTGCAGTCGGCAATTGACTACCGTGTGCCCAGTACGGTCAAGCGGCGACAAAACAAGGCATTGAGAGACACGGCGGCGGGGGGCCCGACATGGCATGGGACGAGTGGGAGCAGGTCAAGGCGGCGTCCGCCGCGTCAGGTTCGGCCACACGGCTCAACCAACTGGCCGCGTCCGGCTCGGGTTCGGGCTCCGACCTGACCGTTCACGACAATGTGCTGGGGAAGCTGGGCGACATGGCCCGCTCCCTGCACGGGCAGCTGGCGACCGACGGCGACCACGCCCGCGTCGCCACGTTCGAGGCGTCCAACGACCTGTTCAACGGCGGTCTCGACATGGGTGCCGGTCTTCTCGAGGTGCACGACGCGTGGAACACCAAGCTCCGCACCCTCAGGGAAGCCTGCGGCCACATCTCCAACCACCTCGACCACTCACGCTCCACCCACGCGGCGGAGGAGAAGAAGATCGTGCTGGGGATGCAGGACGCCGACGGCAGGACGATGACCGTGTCGCGCATCTACGACCAGTTCACGTAGATCCGCGGCACACCACGAGGACAACGGGGAATCGGGAACACGACATGGTGACGTGCCAGGAACTGCAGGACCTGAATTTCGGCAAGCTGAACACCGCTGTCACGCAGTGGAAGCAGATGCTGGACAAGCTCGTCCTTCTCGCCGACGGGGGCGACGGCGGCGTCAACGCGGCCGACTTCGAGCGCAAGGCCGCGGCCGCGGACTGGAAGGGCGACAACGCCACCGTCACCAAGGAGTTCACCACCACGACGGCCCGTCAGTTCGACGACATGGTCACCGAGGCCCGCAGCATCCACAAGATCCTGCAAGAAGCGGCCACGAACCTGAAGAAGAACCAGGACGACCTGAAGGCCGCCATCGACAAGTGGGCCAAGCAGTGGATCCACATCGACGGCAAGGGCACCGCGATGTACTCCGGCCCGCCGCGCGAGGTCCCGGGCGGCCCCAAGGAGCAGCCGAGCCAGGAAGTCGTGGACAGCGCGGCGGCCGAGATCGCGAAGATCCTGGACGAGGCGAACGAGACCGACCGGATCGCCGCGCGGGCGCTGCGCAAGCACGCCGAGAGCAAGTACGACTTCGACGAGACGGGCTACAGCGGGCTGAAGGACGCCGACCGCCGGCAGGGCATCGAGGACGCCGACGCGATGGTCGAGCTCGCCGGCAAGGGCGACCAGCTGACCGACGCGGAGCTGAAGCGGTTCAACGAGATCGCCAAGTACCACCGCGACAACCCGGCCTTCGCCGAGCGGTTCGCGACCAGGCTGGGCGCCGACGGCACACTCGAGTTCTGGCGCAGCATCGCCGACCCGGGCCAAGGGCGCACGCCCGAACCGGGCAGCGACCGCGCGAAGATCCTCGCCAAGGTCCAGGACAACCTCGGCATCACGCTCGCCAACGCCAGCCGGTCCGATTCCCCTGAGATGCAGCAGTGGAAGGACCGGATGATCGAACTGGGCGACGACCACATCAAGTCCAGCAGCGGCATCCCCAGCGCCCCGTACGGCTTCAAGGTCCTCGGGCCCCTGATGACCGAAGGGAAGTGGGACACCGACTTCCTCAACAAGTACGGCACCCGGCTGCTCGAGTTCGAGCGCAAGTCGGACGACCCCGTGCTGGGAGGCCCCAGCCAGCTCTGGAACAGTCACTTCGACCCGGCGCAGCTGTCCTACCCGCCGGGTGCCACGAAGCCGGAGAGCGACCCGGTCGCCGACCTGATGGAAGCGCTCGGCCACAACCCCGAGGCGTCCCTGGAGTTCTTCGACGGATCGTCCGGCAAGGGCGACGACGCGATGAGCAACTGGGACTACCTGGTCGAGAAGGGCGGCGAGGGCGCACGCGAGTGGCCGACCGACGAGGACGGCAAGACGACCGGGTACAAGAACCTCGGTCACGCCCTGGAAGCGGGGACGCTCGGGTACGCGTACGACGACAAGACACCCTCGATCCCGCCCCTCGACAGCCCGGAGGCCATCGCCGCCCGCGAGGAGCGCACCCTGCTCATGGACCGGGTCGTGGACCACTACACGTCGGCCGACGTGATCGACAAGCAGGACGGCATCCGCGACAGCCTGGCCAACATGGCCGCCGGCCACATCGACAGCCTCAACTACTCCATGGCCGACTGGGGCGGCACTGGAGCAGCCTCGGGCAGGGACGGCCTGTACAACTCCGAGGAGCAGCGCCTGCGCGACTTCGGCGAGACGGGCAGCAAGAACTTCCTGCGGGCTCTGGCCTCCGACGAGGGCTCGTACGAGACGGTCGCCACCGCCCAGCAGGTCTACGGCACCAGTTCGATGGCCGTCCAGGGCAACCAGTCGGACGCGCTGGACGCCGGTGTGAACAGCGCCAGGATGCACGGTCTGCTGGACCAGGCCCGGGCCGAGGCGATCGGCAAGGAGTTCGCCGACGACAAGGACCAGCGCAACCTGGAGCTCGAGAAGCAGGGCGAGTGGCGCAAGTTCGCGGCCGAGGCCGCGGTCGGCGTGGGAGTCGGCGCGGCCACCGCGCTGATCGTCCCCACCGGCCCGCTGGCCATGGTCGCCGTCCCGCTGGCCATCGAGACGGTCGGCGGTGCCATCAACACGCAGGTCTCCACGGACACCATGCAGTGGCTGAAGGACCACGAGTTCGACAACTTCGACGATTCGGTCGCGGGCATCGACAAGGCGAAGTACGACGGAAGCAGAAACGCCATGACACCGCTCCTCAACTACGCCGAGGCGCAGGGTATGAGTGAGGACGACATCCGCAGGCTGGCCGAGCGTGCCGAGGGCCGGTACAACGACGGCGGCCGGCTCGGCGGCACCGAAGCCGCGCGGGGGTGGTGAGCGTGCGACGGCAGCTCACGCCGGCCGCCCTGGCCCTCGTCCTGCTCGGCGCGGTTGCCTGCACCGCCGGCGAGGGCGGCGAAGAGGACCCGCCCCCGGCCACCGCCGACGCTTCCGCCTGCGACGCTGTGCTGGGCGACGCCGGGGTGGCGTGGCTCAAGGACCGCACGGGCGGCGCGGCCCGCCCGGAAGCCGGCGACGACCTGGACAAGGCGCGCTCGCTGTTCCACCGGCAGGTGAAGGCCTGGGGCCCCGACGACAGCGGAGCCCGTACGTTCCTCAGGGCGGACCTCTGCCGGGCGACCGGCGGCGCCGGACGGTTCGAGGTGCGGTACGGGCCCTCCTACTTCCCCTTCGACGAGCCCTTCGACAAGGCGTCGGACGTCAGCCCCGCGCAGACCGTGACCGAGGTCAACTCCGACGTCAGGCTGGTCCACGGGAAGGACGCCGACGGAGCGACGCGCTACCGCGTGTACGTGCGGTGCAAAATCGCCGGCACACCCGCACAACAGGAGAGCGAGGTCCCGATCGAAGGACTGATGACGGACACGCTCACCGGTGACACCGACGCCCGGGTGCATCTCACTCGTCTGCTGCACTCCGCCAAGGTGGTGGCAGACGCCTTCGACTGCGTGAACGAGCCGGTGGTGCCCGAGGAGCCGCCTGCCTCGCCGGCATAGCGAAGCCGGTGGCTCCAGCCAAGCGGACGCAGACGCAGCTTCGCACACGGTGACCGGGCGCCCGGCTCACTGGTCCCGGCGGTGCACCGCCGTCACCGCCACGGCCGTCGACGCGAGCGCCCACACCGCGTAGACGGTCCACGCCCCGCCGGCCGACCACGGGTGGAGGATCCCGGGGCCGCCGTACGGGACGTCGACCAGGCGCAGCCATGCCTCGTACGGCATCGCGTGGGCGAGGACGGCCGACCAGTGGCGGCCGTCGTCGAGGACCACGGGAAGCAGCATCAGGATCACGACGCTGCCCACCACGGCTCCCGCTCCGTGCCTGAGCAGCGTGCCCAGTGCGGTGCCGACGAGCGCGGACACCGGGGCGAGCAGCGCCGACGCGACGATCACGCGCACGGCGCCCGGACGGTCGATGGACACGCCGGCGCCCTCGGTGGCGAGGATGGCCTGGGTCGACGCGAACGACGTGACGGCGACGAGCACGCCGAAGACGGTCATGACCGTCGCGACGACACAGACCTTGGCCGTCATCACCGAGCGGCGGGCGGGGACGGCAGCGAAGGTGGTGGCGACGAGCCCGGTGCTGTACTCGCCGGTCACGGCGAGCGCGCCGAACGCTCCGGCCGCCAGCATCATCACCGTGCCCGCGTTGCCGGTGAACGCGTGCATCAGCGGGATGCCGTCGGCGATGAACCGCTCCGCGTATCCGGGTTCGCCGTCCGGCCAGTACCGGACGTTGTCCCATGCCTTGCCCACGTTGAAGGCGAGGACCGCCAGCGCGGCGACCAGCAGGCTCCAGCCGGTGGAGCGCAGCGACCACAGTTTGAGCCACTCCGCGGCGGCCAGGTCGAGGAAGCGGGCGCGGAGCTGCGCCGTGGGGTGTGCGAGTGCGGTCGTCATCGGGTCTCTCCTGCCACGTACTCGACGCTGCCGGCGGTGAGTTCCATGAAGGCGTCCTCCAGTGACGCGCCGCGGGTGGTGATCTCGTGGAGCAGGATCCGGTGGTCGAGGGCGAGTTCGCCGACGCGTTCCGCGCTCGTCCCGGTCACGGTCAGCAGGTCGCCGTCCGCGCGCACCGTCGCGCCCTCGGCGGTCAGCAGGGCCGCCAGCCGGTCGCCGTGCGGAGTGCGGACGGCGACAGCGGCGCCGCTCCCCCGTGCGGCGAAGTCCGTGAGGCTCTCGGCGGCGATCAGTTCGCCCCGGCCGATGACGATCAGTTCGTCGGCGGTGTGTTCCATCTCGGACATCAGGTGACTGGACACGAACACCGTGCGTCCTTCTGCGGCCAGTTGGCGGAACAGCCCGCGTACCCACTTGACGCCCTCCGGGTCGAGCCCGTTGAGCGGCTCGTCGAACAGGAGCACCGGTGGGTCGCCGAGCAACGCGACCGCGATGCCGAGCCGTTGGCGCATGCCGAGGGAGTAGCCGCCGATCCTGCGGCGCGCCGCGCCGGCCAGGCCCACCTGTTCCAGCACCTGGTCGACCCGGCTGCGGGGGATGCGGTTGGAGCGGGCGAGCGCCGCCAGATGGGCGGCCGCGCTGCGCCCGCCGTGCACATGGCCCGCGTCCAGCAGCGCGCCCACGTGCCGTAGCCCTCTCGGCCGGGACCGGAAGGGCCGGCCGTCGACGGTGGCCGTGCCGCTGGTGGGGGCGTGCAGGCCGAGCACCATCCGCAAAGTGGTGCTCTTGCCGGAGCCGTTGGGGCCGAGGAACCCGGTGACCCGGCCCGGTCGCACGGTGAAGGTCAGGTTCTTCACGGCCGTCGTCCCGCCGTAACGCTTCGTCAGTTCGTTGACTTCGATCATGCGCCAACGCTCCCCCGGCCGGAGCCTGTCCGGCATCGGGCCGGGGCGGACACTCGCGGCCGCGTCCGTCGACCTCGGTCGTACAACCACGGTCCGATGCCGGGTCCGCTGCCGCCGTCTACGATCACGCCATGTCCGCGACACCGCGTTCCCCTCTGTCCGGGAGCAGTTCATTCGAGGCGCGCTCGCTCGGAGGCGATTCGTCCGGGGGCGGGCCCTTCGGCGGCAGTTCGCCCGCGCAGCCGTGGTGGAGCGCGTCTCCCGGCGCCTGGACGGCACTGGCCTGGTGCGGGGGCCTGGTCTTCACGTTCCTCATCCGTCTCCGGCTGCCCGGCGAGGAGGAGCCCGCGGTGATGGCCGGGGTGCTGTTCTACCGGTGGGACGGCCTGATGTTCCTGGCGCTGGCGACGGCCCTGGCACTGGACGGCAGCCGTCTGCTGGGCCGCCGGCCGCTCGCCGCGGTCGGCCGGCTGCTGGCCGCGTCGGTGCTGGGGACGCTGCCGTTGAGCGTGGGCGAGATCCCGATGGCGCAGTTCCTCGCCGTCGACGTGGCGCTCTATGTCATCGCCGCCGCCCGGCCGCGCCGCACCGGCGGGATCGCCGTCACCCTGGCGCTGGGGGTGCTGGCCGGCTTTCTGGCCACGAGGTGGCTGAGCGGCTGGAACACGGGCACCTCCGCGGAGCTGGCCGTGGCGCTCACGGCTGTCGTCGCCTGGCTCATGGGCACGTCGGCGCACCAGTCACGGGCCCACGCCGAGCAGCTGCGCGAGCGGGCCACCGCCCAGGCGGTCACCGACGAACGGCTGCGCATCGCACGGGAGTTGCACGACATGGTCGCGCACAGCATCGGCATCATCGCCCTCCAGGCGGGCGCGGCCCGGCGCGTCATCGACAGCCGGCCGGAGCGGGCGCGGGAGGCGCTGGGCGAGGTGGAGACCACCGGCCGGGAGACGCTGGCGGGGCTGCGGCGGATGCTCGGCGCGCTCCGCGAGGCGGAGCTCGTCGAGGGCGGCAGTCCGGACGGGCCGGCCGGTACGCCGGGGCTCGCGGACCTGGACGCGCTGGCGGCCGCGACCACGGCGGCGGGCGTCCGGGTCGAGGTGCGCAGGGTGGGCGAACCGCGTCCGCTGCCGCCGGAGGTCGACCTGTCGGCGTACCGCATCGTCCAGGAGTCGGTGACCAATGTGGTGCGCCATGCGGGCACGCGTGCCTGCCGGGTGACCGTCGAGCACCAGGTGGACGGGCTGTCCGTCGAGGTCGTCGACGAGGGCCGGGGCCACGGCGCCATGGCGGACACCGGGTTCGGTCTGGTCGGGATGCGGGAACGGGTGGGCCTGCTGCACGGCGAGTTCTCCGCCGGCCCGCGCCCGGGCGGCGGTTTCCGGGTCGCCGCCAGGCTGCCCGTGCCGGCGGGTGTCCGATGAGCATCAGGGTCGTGCTCGCCGACGACCAGCCCCTGGTCCGCGCGGCGCTTCAGATGGTGATCACGGAGGCGGAGGGCATCGAGGTGGTCGGCGAGGCCCGTGACGGCGCGGAGGCCGTCGCACTGGCCGAGGAGCTGCGCCCCGACGTGGTCGTCATGGACATCCGGATGCCCGGCACGGACGGCATCGAGGCGACACGGCAGATCACGGAACGGCACGACGGGACGCATGTGATCGTCCTGACGACGTTCGACGACGACGATTGCGTGTACGGCGCGCTGCGCGCCGGAGCTGCGGGCTATCTGGTCAAGGACATGGCTCTGGACGACATCCTCGCGGCGGTGCGCGTGGTGGCCGCCGGCGACGGTCTCATCTCGCCCGCCGTGACCCGCCGGCTGATCCGCGAGTTCGCGGGCCGCCCCGCGGGCGCCGGGCCGAAGCGGGAGCTCGCCGGCATCACCGACCGCGAACGCGAGGTGCTGACGCTGGTGGGCAGCGGGCTGTCCAACTCGGAGATCGCCGAGGCCCTGTTCATCAGCGTCGCCACCGCCAAGACCTATGTGACCCGTCTGCTCTCCAAGCTCGGCGCGAGGGACCGGGTGCGCCTGGTCATCATCGCCTACGAGACGGGTCTGGTGTCGGCCTCGGGATGAGCCCCGCGACGGCACCGGCGGCGGCCCCGCAGCGATCCGGGCGACGGCACCGGTGGCGGCATCGGGATGACCCGGGCGCCTTTGGGAGGGGCTGATGTGCATTCGGGCGGGCCTGGATGCCAGGATGAAGTAATGGCCAACAACGTATTCTTCGACATCACCATCAACGACGAGCCCGCGGGCCGGATCGTCTTCGAGCTCTTCGACGACGTGGTCCCCCGGACCGCCAAGAACTTCCGCGAGCTCGCCACGGGCGAGCACGGCTACGGCTACGAGGGTTCCTCCTTCCACCGCGTCATCCCCGACTTCATGCTCCAGGGCGGCGACTTCACCGCCGGCAACGGCACGGGTGGCCGCAGCATCTACGGTGAGAAGTTCGCCGACGAGAACTTCCAGCTCAAGCACACCAAGCCCGGCCAGCTCTCCATGGCCAACGCGGGGCCGAACACCAACGGCTCGCAGTTCTTCATCACGACCATCGTCACCGACTGGCTCGACAACAAGCACGTCGTCTTCGGCGAGGTCGTCGAGGGCATGGACCTGGTGAAGAAGATCGAGGGCCTGGGTTCGCGCTCCGGCGCCACCAAGGCGAAGATCACCATCGCCAAGTCGGGTGTCGTCGAGGGCTGAGCCCTCCCCGCACGCAGCAGGGCCCGTCGGCGTGCGCCGACGGGCCCTGTGCCGTTCACCTCACGACCTCACCTCACGACTCGTCCGGCTCCAGCCGCAGCGAGATCGAGTTGATGCAGTACCGCTGGTCGGTCGGGGTGGGATAGCCCTCGCCCTCGAAGACGTGGCCCAGGTGCGATCCGCACCGCGCGCACCGGACCTCGGTGCGGACCATGCCGTGGGAGGCGTCCTGGACCAGTTCGACCGCGTCCGTGTCCTTCGGGTCGTAGAAGGACGGCCAGCCGCAGTGGGACTCGAACTTGGTGTCGGAGCGGAACAGCTCCGCACCGCACGCCCGGCACGAGTAGACACCGGCCGTCCTGGTGTCCGTGTACTCGCCGACGAAAGCGGGCTCGGTCCCTGCCTGGCGCAGCACCGCGTACTCGCTCGGGGTCAGCTCCGCACGCCACTGCTCGTCCGGCTTCTCGACGTCGTACGCCATGAAACGCGCCTCCTCAGCTCGACAGGCGGGCCAGGATGTCCGGACCGAGGTCCGTGACGTCGCCCGCGCCCATGGTGAGAACGAGATCGCCGGGCTTCGCCATTCCCGCGACGACCTCGGGGACGGCCGCCTTGTCGCTCACGGCCGTGACGTCCGCGCCCGCGGCGCGCGCCGCGTCGGTGATCAGCCCGCTGGTGATGCCGGGGATCGGGTCCTCACGGGCCGGATAGATGTCGAGGACGACGGAGGCGTCCGCGAGGGCCAGCGCCTGCCCCATCTCGGTGCCCAGCTCCTGGGTGCGCGAGAACAGGTGGGGCTGGAAGACGACCAGCAGCCGGGATCCGGCCGCCGCGCCGCGCATGGCCTCGAGGTCCGCGGTCATCTCCGTGGGGTGGTGCGCGTAGGAGTCGATGACCTGGACGCCCGCGGCCTCGCCCTTGAGCTGGAGGCGGCGCTTGACGCCGGTGTACGCGCCGATCGCGGAGGCCAGGTTGTGCGCCGGGATGCCGAGGGCGACACCGGCGGCGAGTGCGGCCACCGCGTTGAGCGCGTAGTGGCGGCCGGGGACGGAGACCGTGAAGGTGAGCAGGCGGCCGTCCAGCAGGACCGTCACCTCGCTGGTCAGCCCGCGCGGGGTGATCTTGTGGACGCGGACGTCCGCAGCCTCCGACTCACCGTAGGTGACGATCTTCACCGAGGAGCGGTCGCGGACCTTGGCCGTGAGTTCGACGGCTCCGGCCTGGTCGGCCGAGATCACCAGCGTGCCACCGGGGACGATCTTGCCGGCGAAGGTCTCGAAGGATTCGTAGATCTCGTCCATCGAGGCGTAGTTGGCGTGGTGGTCCAGCTCCACGTTGAGGACGATCGCGACCTCGGGGTCGTACTTCTGGAAGCTGCGGTCGCTCTCGTCCGCCTCCGCCACGAAGATGTCGCCGTCGCCGTGCCGCGCGTTGGTGCCCGGCCCGTCGAGATCGCCGCCGATCGCGTACGAGGGGTCGAGGCCCAGCTCGGTCAGGGCGACGGCGAGCATCGAGGTCGTGGTGGTCTTGCCGTGGGTGCCCGCGACGGCGATCGAGCGCAGGCCGGTCATCAGGGACGCGAGCGCGTCCGAGCGGTGCACGACCGGCACGGACAGCTCGGCCGCCCGTACCAGCTCCGGGTTGTCGGCGCGGATGGCGCTGGAGACGACGACGCTGGTGGCGTCGTCGGCCAGGTGCTCCGCGGCGTGCCCGATGTGCACGGTGACGCCGAGGGCGCGCAGGGCCTCGGCGGTCGCCGACTCCTTGGCATCACTGCCGGCGACCTTCGCGCCGCGCCGGGCGAGGATCTTGGCGATGCCCGACATGCCGGCGCCGCCGATGCCGATGAAGTGCGGGCGTTCCATCGCGCCAGGGACGGCGGGTGCCATGGTCTTCTCTCCCCAAGATGTACGACTACGTGCGGCTGCCCACCCTATTGCCTGCGGCCGTCCGCTCCGGACCCGCTCGCCGCTCACTCGCTGTGCGCGAAGAGCTTGAGCACCGGCACGCCCACCTTGTGCCGGGCTCTGGATGCCCAGTCGCGGTGGAAGAACTCCTCCACGTAGTGCGGCTCCGTCAGGACGATCACCTCGTCGGCGTCCGCCTCGTCGACCACCGACTTCAGTTTGTCCAGCGGGTGGTCCTCCACGAGGTGGCCGACCGCCTCGCAGCCGGCCGCGCGCAGGGCGGCCAGCGAGTGTTCCAGTGCGCGCTGGGCCGGCGCCTTGGCCTCCGCCCCCTCGGGCTCCTCCCCTTCCCGTACCGCGTCCTTCAGGTCGCCGATCGCCACGTCGTCGATGGCACGCAGCAGGACGTCGGCCTGGTCGCCACGCGGCTGCATCAGCACGATGAACGAGCTGCCTTCCTCTCCGTGCAGCGTGGTGACGAATTCCACGTCCTCCGAGGTCAGGGGCTTCTCGATCATCAATACGCTTGTGAACACCTCAGGAGCCCTTCTGCGGAAACAAACTGCGAAACCGTCGCCCCCGTGTCCGCACGGGGTGCGCAATCAAGTGTGCCCGCCGGACGCTAAGCGGAACGGGAGATTCCGCTAATTGCCCGAAGTCGCCCTCGCGGCCACCTCGGAAAGCACCGGCTCAGAGCAGCCGGTACCGCGTGAACAGGAAGCCCGCCTCCTCCAATACGGAATCCAGTGCGAACCGTGCGGGATCCGCCAGCACCGGTCCCCCGGCGATGCGCTGGGCATCCCCGACGGTCATCGTCGGTGACACCGTCAGGCACAGCTCATCCAGTACCCCGGCGGCGGCGAACTGACCCAGCATCCTCGGGCCGCCCTCGGTCAGCAGCCGCACGAGGCCGCGCTCCGCGAGCGCGTGCACCGCCCTGGCCGGCTCCACACCCGGCCCGTCACCCGCGACGACGACCTCCGCCCCCGCCCGCTCCGCCTCCCGGACGCGCTCCGGGGAGGCAGCCGCCCCGGTCAGGACCAGCGTCGGCACCAGCGGCTCGGTGAACAGCGGCAGCGAGAAGTCGAGATTCAGCGAGGCGCTGACCACGGCGATCGCCGGAGCGGGGCCCTGACCGGCGGCGGCCCTGCGTTCGGCGAAGACGTCACGGGCCCGGGCGGGCCGGTAGCCCTCCGTGCGCACCGTCTCCGCGCCCACCACCACGGCGTCCGCCAGACCCCGCAGGGTGCCGAAGATCCGCATGTCGGCGTCCGAGGAGATCGGCTGCGAGCGGCCGTCGTGCTGGGCCGCGCCGTCGAGGGAGGAGACCATGTTCGCGCGCAGCCAGACGCCGGCGCCGGCGCTCCGCGCCTCGGCCGCTCCCGCCCCGGGACTGCCCTGGACATCCCCCTCACCACCCGCGGCCGGGCCCCGCTCGGGATACGCGTAGGCGTCGGCGAGGTCGTCCAGCGACCACTCCCGGTCGCCGGCTTCGGTTGTCTGGTCGGTCACAGGGAACAGGCGTCGCATACGGTGCAGTCTGGCACGCACAGCGGCCCCGGCCGGGTGGCGCCCGGGACCCTGGCCAAGATCCGCGGAGTGGGCCCTTAGAGTTGGTTACTGTGCCGACCAGCCCGATAACCGAAGCCGTTCCCCTGTCGCTGTGCGCCCGAGAGCCGCACGTCCCGGCCGACCGCCTGGTCGCCGAGATGGTGCCGCCGCCGCGCTTCGACTCGGTCCGCTTCGAGACGTACGTGCCCGACCCGAACCAGCCGAGCCAGACCGAGGCGGTCAAGGTGCTGGGCGACTTCGCCGCGGGCCTCGGCACGGCGCACCCCGCCGGCGGCAGCAAGCGGCGCTGGTTCGCCAGGAAGGCCGCGGCTGCTCCGGCCGGCCCCCGTGGCGTCTATCTCGACGGCGGGTACGGCGTCGGCAAGACGCACCTGCTCGCGTCCCTCTGGCACGCCACCCCCGCGGAGCCCTCGCTCAAGGCGTTCGGCACGTTCGTCGAGCTCACCAACCTGGTCGGCGCGCTCGGCTTCCAGCAGACCGTGCAGACCCTGAGCGGGCACCGGCTGCTGTGCATCGACGAATTCGAACTGGACGACCCGGGCGACACCGTCCTCGTCTCCACGCTGCTCGGCAGGCTGGTCGACGCCGGCGTGGCGCTGGCGGCGACCTCGAACACGCTGCCGGGCAAGCTCGGCGAGGGACGTTTCGCGGCCGCCGACTTCCTGCGGGAGATCCAGGGCCTGTCCGCGCACTTCCGGCCCTTGCGTATCGACGGCGAGGACTACCGTCACCGCGGGCTTCCCGAGGCCCCTCCGCCGTACTCGGACGAGCAGGTCACCAAGGCCGCGTACGCCACGAAGGACGCGTCCCTCGACGACTTCCCGAACCTGCTGGAGCATCTCGCGAAGGTGCACCCCAGCCGCTACGGCGCGCTGACCGACGGGCTGCGGGCCGTGTGCCTCACCGACGTCCGGCCCGTGCCCGACCAGTCGACCGCACTGCGGCTGGTCGTGCTCGCCGACCGGCTCTACGACCGGGAGGTGCCGGTGCTCGCCTCCGGCCTGCCGTTCGACAAGCTGTTCAGTGACGAGATGCTGAACGGCGGCTACCGGAAGAAGTATTTCCGGGCGATCTCCCGGCTCACCGCCCTGGCACGCGACGCGAAGACCTTGGTGGCGCAGTAGGTTTGGGGCCGTAACCCGATCTGAAGGGAACCATCATGGCCACCACGCGTCAGGCTCACAACGTCTGGGAAGGCAGCCTCCTCGAGGGCAAGGGTGTCGTCACCCTCGACTCGTCCGGCATCGGCGAGTACCCGGTCAGCTGGGCAGCCCGGACCGAGCCCGCCGAGAGCGGCAGGACCAGCCCGGAGGAACTGATCGCGGCCGCGCACTCCAGCTGCTTCAACATGGCCTTCTCGCACGCCCTCGCCGGCGCCGGCAACCCGCCGACCCGCCTGGAGACCAAGGCCGAGGTGACCTTCCAGCCGGGTGAGGGCATCACCGGCATCCACCTCACCGTCGAGGGCCAGGTTCCCGGTCTCGACGAGGCCGCCTTCGCCAAGGCCGCAGAGGACGCCAAGGCGAACTGCCCGGTCAGCCAGGCCCTGACCGGCACGACGATCACCCTCTCGGCGTCGCTCGTCTAACACACCGACACCTCGAGGCACAGGGGCCCGCACGGTTACATGTCGGGTTTTCTGCGTGATACACACGTGCGGGTCACCTGTCCTCCCCCATCGCCTCCGGCATGGGGGTGCCCCCAACAGGGAGTTGCCTCATGTCTGCAACACGACGTCAAGTCCTGGCCGGCACCGGTGCGGTCGGCGCCGGGATCCTCTTCAGCGGTGCGTTCTCCGAGCTCTTCGCCGGCACCGCGGCCGCTCGTGGACACGCCGGATACGGCCCGCTCGTCCCCGACCCCGACGGTCTGCTCGACCTGCCCAGAGGCTTCCGCTACAAGGTCCTGTCACGTGAGGGCGAACCGCTGCTCTCCGGCGAGGGACGGGTTCCGGGCAACCACGACGGCATGGCCGCGTTCGCGGGCCGCCGCGGACGGACCTACCTCGTCCGCAACCACGAGAACCGGCACACCGGCAGGATCGGCGTGCCCACCGTCCAGGGCCTGACCTACGACCCGGCGGCCAAGGGCGGCTGCACGGTGATCGAACTGGACAGCCGGGGCGAGGTCCGCTCCGAGCGGGTCGCGATCGCCGGCACCGCCGTCAACTGCGCCGGCGGGCCCACGCCGTGGAACACCTGGCTGACCTGCGAGGAGAACGAGGACCGGGCCGGCACCAACGGCTACACCAAGGACCACGGCTTCATCTTCGAGGTCGACGGCGCGGATCCGCACCGCACCGGGGCCGTGCCGCTCACCGCGATGGGCCGCTTCCAGCACGAGGCGATCGCCGTCGACCCGCGCACCGGGATCGTGTACGAGACCGAGGACGCCTTCCAGCGCCCCTTCGGCCTCTTCTACCGCTTCCTGCCGAACAAGCCGCTGGGCGGCACCGGTTCGCTCCAGGCAGGCGGCGCACTCGAGGCGATGCGGGTGCCCGGCGTGCCGGACCTGTCCGGGATCCAGGAGACCGGCGCCTCGTTCGACGGGGTCGAATGGGTGCCCGTGCCGGACAGCCAGGCGAAGGAAACCCCCATCAGGCTCCAG
Organism: Streptomyces pristinaespiralis; assembly: GCF_001278075.1. Taxonomy (GTDB): domain Bacteria; phylum Actinomycetota; class Actinomycetes; order Streptomycetales; family Streptomycetaceae; genus Streptomyces; species Streptomyces pristinaespiralis. The sequence continues at coordinate 2,032,193 of NZ_CP011340.1, forward strand.
GACTTCGGGCCGAAGGGCATCACCCACGCGCAGAAGCTGGAGGGCTGCTACTGGGGCGGCAGGTCGGTGTACTTCGTGTCCAGCTACGCCCGCAGCTCCGAGGGGTCCGCCGGAGACCACTTCGGTCAGGTGTGGAAGTACGAGCCGCACCGGCGGCGTCTCACCCTGGTCATCGTCTTCGGCCCCGACACTGACATCCAGCTGCCCGGCGAGTCCCCCGACAACATCTGCCTGGCCCCCAGCGGTGGCCTGATGGTGTGCGAGGACGGCGGCGGCGAACAGCATGTGTACGGAGTCACCAGGCGCGGCCAGGTCTACCCGGCGGCCAGGAACGCGCAGAACACCGGAACACCCGAGGACCCGGAGTACGGCGAGTTCGCCGGGGTCACGTTCTCCCCGGACGGGGAGACGATGTACGTGAACTGCTACGCACCCGGCACCACGTTCGCGGTCACCGGACCGTGGTCCTGAGCGGCACGTCCCGCGGCCCCACCGGGGGCTGAGGGACGCCGGAGTCAGTCCGGTGGCGGCAGGTGCTGTTCGGTCCACAGGACCTTGCCGCCGCCGGTATAGCGGGTGCCCCAGTTCCCGGCGAGTTCCGAGACGATGAACAGTCCCCGCCCGCCCTCGTCGACGGTGCGGGCGTGGCGCAGGTGCGGGGAGACCGAACTGGCGTCGTGCACCTCGCAGGTGAGCGTGTCGCCGCGGATGAGGCGCAGCCGCAGCGGCGGAGTGCCGTAGCGCACGGCGTTGGTCACCAGTTCGCTGACGATCAGCTCGGTGCCGAAGGCCGTCTCCCCGTCGATGCCCCAGGCGCCGAGGAGATCGCGGGCGAAGGTCCTGGCGAGGGCGGGCGCCGTCGGCTCGTGCGGCAGTTCCAGCTCGGCCACGTGGTCCGCGACGACACTGCCCGTACGGGCGAGGAGCAGGGCGATCCCTTCGGGGCCCGCGTCCGCCGGCAAGGTGTAGGCGACGGCGTCGCAGAGTTCGCCGAGCTCCTGCTCCGGGTGGGCGAGGGCCTTCCTGGCGGGCCTGGCGAGCATCCCGTCGTGCGCGAGCCCGCCGGTGTAGAACGCCAGCAGGCTGCCCACCTCGAGGGTGACGGCGGTGACCGCGCACGGCGCGGTGTCGAAGGAGCCGAGTTTCGGCCCCTCCGCCACGTCGGGCGTCGACGCGCTGCCGTCCGGACGGACGACGAACGGCGCCGGGTGGCCGGCCCGGGCGACGGCGCAGACACGGGTGAAGGGGTCGTACACGGCGTAGGTGCAGGTGGCCGTCAGCGGCTGCCGGTGCAGCGGGTCCCCCGGCGGCAGCGCCGCGCGTTCCTGGGCCAGCCGGTTTGCGGTGTCGTTGAGCCTGGCCAGCAGCTCGTCCGGCTCGAGGTCCAGCGCGGCGAGCGCGTTGATGACCATACGCAGCTGGCCCATCGCCGCGGCGGCCTCGATGCCCTCCCCGCTGACGTTGCCCACGACCATCGCGGTCCGCGCCCCGGACAGGCCGATGGTGTCGAACCAGCAGCCGCTGTTGTGACCGGACAGGTACAGGTGCGCGGTCTCGACGGCCGGTCCGGCAGTGGTCCTCGGCGGCAGCAGGCGGCGCTGGACGGTCGAGGCGACGGTGTGGTCGTACTCGTACCTGCGGGCGTTGTCGATGCTGAGCGCGGTGTGGGCGGCCAGGCTGAGCACCAGCGTCCGGTCCGCCTCCTCGAAGGGCTCGGCGTCCTCGCACCGGTAGAGCGTGACCAGCCCGAGCGGTGCGCCGCGCACCGACAGCGGCGCCACGATCATGGAGCGGGCGCCGGACGCGCGGATCGCCCGGGCAAGGGCGGGGTCCGCCCGCAGCCAGGGCGCGTCGCGGTCGAGGGCGACGAGCCGCGGCTGGAAGTCGGCGAGCACCCTGCCGTAGGGGGTGAGGTCGGGCAGACCCCGTATGTCGCCCACGGGCCGCGCCGGGACGGCGGCTTCGTCGCAGCTGCGGAAGGCGGCGCGCCGGAGCGGGACGTCCCGCTCCGGCGGCCCGGCGAGGGGGACGGTGCCGCGCAGCACGTCGTCCAGCACGTCGACCACGGCGATGTCGGCGTACGCCGGTACGACGGCGCCGGTGAACGCCTCCGCCGTCGCCGTCACGTCCAGCGTCCGCCCCACGGCCTCCCGCACGGCCGCGAGGGCGGCCTTGCGTCTGCGGGCCTTCTCACGCTGGGTGACGTCGGCCATGCAGGCCAGCACCCGTCCGAGGGAACGGCCGCGGTGATCGTCGAGGCGGTAGGCCTGCATGAGGAAGCGGCGGTCGGGGCCCTCCTCGCCCGCGCGGCGCCCGCGGAACACGTGGTCCGTCGCCGGCCTGCCGCTGATCAGCACTTCCCGGAGCAGACCCTCCGCCGTGTGCGGTTCGTCGAGCCGGTAGACCTCGGTGAACGGCCGGCCCAGGAGATGGCCCGCGCCCTCCGCCGCCGCGTCGGGGCCGTCGGCCCGGACCACCGTCAGCTGGTCGTCGAGCACATGGAGGGCACCCGCGGATCTGGCGAACAGCACCTTGAGAAGGGCCGCCGCGACGGCGTCCTCCGCGGGTGGGACGTGGTTCGGGGTGTCGGCATCCGACACGGTTTCACCACCTTCGGACGCTGCTCACGACAGCGCGGCCTGCTGTGCGGGTCCGGTCCACGCCAAGCTAAGCGCAATCGCCGGGGCGAGCACCTTTTGCCCTTTTCCCCAGGTCGCACCGGGCGCGCGCCGTGGCCGCGAGGGCGGTCACGGCGCGTGCCCGGTGCGACCCGGGGTGGTCAAGCAGGGTGACCGGCCGGTGATTACTCGATGACGAGCTCGACGGGCAGGTTGCCGCGGGTCGCCTTCGAGTAGGGGCAGTACGCGTGGGTCTTCTTGAGCAGCGCCTCGCCGGCCTCGCCCTGGAGGTGGTCGGGGAGCTCGACCCGCATGATCACGGACAGACCGAAGCCGCCGTCGGTGTCCTTGCCGATGCTGACCTCCGCGGTCACGGAGGCGTCCTTGACGTCGATCTTCTCCTGGCGGCCTATGGCCCCCATCGCGCTGGCGAAGCAGGCGGCGTACCCGGCGGCGAAGAGCTGCTCGGGGTTGGTGCCCTGTCCGTTGCCGCCGAGGGCCGCGGGGAAGGCGAGCGGGAGGTCGATCTGGCCGTCGGAGCTGACGGCGCGGCCCTCACGGCCGTTGGCGGTGGCGACAGCGGTGTAGATGGCATCCATGGGGTGCATCCCTCTTCGTCGTGGTCGGGAACCGATGACACAGATCAAAGCACACAATTAAATTGAGCACAACTTAATTGCTCGCGGCTTGGTAGAGTGGGGGCATGGAGAAGAAGACACTGGCGGACGTCCCGGACGAGGACTTCCTCCGCCTCGAACACCAGATCTGCTTCTCGCTGCACGCCGCGTCCCGGGCGTTCAACGGCGTGTACCGCACGGTCCTGAAGGACCTCGGCCTCACGTACCCGCAGTACCTGGTGATGCTGGTCCTGTGGGAGCACGGCGAACTGCCCGTCAAGGAGATCGGCGAACACCTGCGCCTGGACTCCGGCACGCTGTCGCCGCTGCTGAAGCGCCTCGAGTCGACGGGCTACGTGGAACGCCGGCGCAGCACGGAGGACGAACGCTCGGTGACGGCCCGGCCCACTCAGGCGGGTCGCGCCCTGCGCGAGAAGGCCCTGGGCATGCCGCGCCGCATCGCGGAGGCGACGGGCCTGACACCTGCGCGGATCCGCGCGCTGCGCGAGGAACTGGACGAACTGACCCGCACGCTCGACGCGGCACCTCACTGACACCGGACCCGGCGCGCCCCCGGGCCGGACCCGCGCCTCAGCGCCTCACCAGCCGACGAGGCTGGGGCCTCGCGCCCCGGCTCACCAAAGAGCTCGCGCCCACACCTCACCAACCCACGAGACTGAGGCCTCGCGCCCCGGATCGCCGAAGGGCTCGCACCCACACCTCACCAACCCGCGAGGCTGAGGCCCCACGCCCCGGATCGCCCGACCGGCATCGGGCACACAACGCAACCGCCCCACGGGGCTCGGCCCACCTCGCACCAGCCGACGAGGCTGCGGGCCGGCAGGCCGGCGGCGCGCCCCAGCCGCCGGCGGGGCTCGGGCTCGGCTCTCAGCCGTCCGACGGGACAACGGGGCTCCGGCTCGCGCAACAACCGCCCCACGGGACTCGCGGCTGACAGCCCAAATCGCCGGCGGAGCGGATTTCGCGCAGCGAAATCCGGCCCGTCCGGCGATTGAGGACACCGGCGCGGAGCGCGGTGCCGGTGCGGGCGGAGCCGCTCGTCGGGGAGGGGCGGGCAGGGGATGCGGCCCGCGCAGCGGACCCGCCACCCGTGCCCCTACTTCACCGACCCCGCCATCACCCCCTGCACGAAGTGCTTCTGGAACGCGAAGAAGACGACCAGCGGCACCACCAGCGACAGGAACGCCCCCGGCGCCAGCACCCCGATGTTGCTGCCGAACTGCCGCATCTGGGACTGCAGCGCCACCGTCAGCGGCTGCGACTCGCTGTCCGCGAAGAGCAGCGCGACGAGCATGTCGTTCCACACCCAGAGGAACTGGAAGATGGCCAGGCTCGCGATGGCCGGGCGGCCCAGCGGCAGGACGAGGCGGGAGAAGATCCGCCATTCGCCGCCGCCGTCCATCCGCGCCGCCTCCAGCATCTCCCGCGGGATCTCCGCGAAATAGTTGCGCAGCAGGAAGATGGCGAACGGCAGCCCGTACGCGACGTGGAAGAGGATGACGCCCGCGACGGTGCCGAACAGGCCGACCGCGCCGAAGAGTTTGGCGACCGGCAGCAGACCGATCTGCACGGGCACCACCAGCAGCCCGACGACCACGAGGAAGACCGCGTCACGGCCGGGGAAGTCCAGCCAGGCGAAGGCGTATCCGGCGAGTGCCGCGATGCCGACGACCAGCAGGGTGGTGGGCACCGAGATCAGGACGGTGTTCCAGAACGCGCCGGCGATGCCGGAGTCCTCGAAGAGCGCGGTGTAGTTGTCGAGGGACAGCTGCGAGGGGTCGGTCAGCGCCGTCCACCAGCCGTCGGACGCGTTGTCGCGTTCGGACCGCATGGACGAGAGGAACAACCCGGCCAGCGGAGTGATCCAGATGAGGGCGACGACGATCAGTACGGCCTGGACGGCCCCGCTGCCCAGCCATTTCGAGAGCCGGCCCCGGCGTCGGGGGCGTCCGGGCGGGGAGGGCCGTACGGGCCGGGTCACGGCCCGCTCCACGGGCGGGCGCTCGACGGTGGTGCGGGCGCTCATGATCGGCTCCTTCTGAAGCGCCGGACGTTGAAGATCATGGCCGGTACGACCAGCAGGAGCAGCAGGACGCTGAGGGCGCTGCCGAGCCCCTGGTCGTTGCCGCCTCCGAAGGAGACCAGCCACATCCGGGTGGCCAGCACGTTGGCCTCTTCCTGGACCGGTCCGGGCGCGATGATGTAGACGAGGTCGAAGACCTTCATCACGTTGATGACCAGCGTCACGAAGACGACCGTGAGCACGGGCGCCAGCAGCGGCACGGTGATCCTGCGGAAGATCTGGCCCTCGGTGGCGCCGTCCATCCGGGCCGCCTCCAGCGCGTCGCGCGGGATGGCGGCGAGTCCGGCGCCGATGAGCACCATCGCGAAGCCGGTCCACACCCACAGGTAGGCGCCGATGATGGCGGGCGTGACCAGCGCCGGGCCGAGCCAGTTGACGCCCTGGTAGGGCGCGGCGAAGTTCGACGCGGGCAGCCGGACGGTGTACTCGCCGTCGGCCAGGCCGTCGAAGCGGAAGGATCCGTCGGCGGCGGTGGTGGCCGTGGCGGCCACCTCGCCGTCGCGGACGGCTTCGACGGTCATGCCGGGCAGGCCCTTCTCCGCCGGATCGACCTTGCCCGGGGTGCCGCCGCCGCCCGGTACGAAGTCGAGGTAGGCGACGCCGCCCACGCCGTCCCCGCCGGCCGGGGCCTGGGCGGGACGCGCGTCGGCGGGCACCGCGTCGGGTGCGACGCCGACGAAGCCGAGGCTGACGGCACTGCCGGGACGGACGGTGTCCTTCGTGGTGTACGGGCCGCCGGCCTTCCCGGTGAGGCCGGACTGTTCGCGGACGCGGGCGGTCGGGTAGGCGGCCGGGTCCTCGAAGGCGTCGTGGGCGGCGACGACCACCGCGTTCAGGACGCCGCGGTCCGGGTTCTGCTCGTAGGCGAGCCGGAAGATGATGCCGGCCGCGAGGAACGACACGGCCATGGGCAGGAAGAGCACCAGCTTGAAGGCGGTCGCCCAGCGGACCTTCTCGGTGAGGACGGCCAGCATCAGGCCGAGGCCGGTCAGCAGGACCGGTGCCACCACGACCCAGATGGTGCTGTTGCGGATGGCTTTGAGCGTGGCGGGGTCCTGGAAGATCTCCGTGTAATTGGCCGCGCCGACGAACTGCTCGCCGCTCGCGTCGAACAGGCTCCGCCCGACGGAGAAGAGGACGGGGTAGACGACCAGCGCACCGAGCAGCAGCACGGCGGGCAGGACGAACAGGACCGCGAGGCGGCGCTTTCTGCGCTGGGCCCGGCGCCGCGCGTCGAGCGCGGCGCCGGCCTTGGGAGTGCGGGCCCCTCGGGCCCGTCCCTCGAGTGTGTCGGCCATGGTGCCGGCCTCAGTTCCCGTACGCCTTGGCGGCCGCGGCCTCGAGCTTCGCCGCGGTGGCCTTCGGGTCCGACGGGTCGCGCAGGAAGTCCTGGAGGAGCTTCCACTCCCCCGCCCCCTTGGTGCCGCCGAACGCCGCGGGCGCCTGGTCGGACATGTCGAAGCGGACCGAGTCGCCGGCCGCGACGAGGGATTCGGCGGTGGAGCGGGTGGTCTCGTCACCGTAGGCGTCGAGGCTGACGTCCTTGTTCGGCGACAGGAACCCGCCGGCTCCGGCCCAGATCTCGGCCGCCTCCGGGGTGGCGAGGAATTCCAGGAGCTTCATGCCGGCCTTGCTGTTCTTGCCGTCCTTGAGGACCACGGCGGCGTCGCCGCCGCTGACGACCGGGGCCTCGCCCCCGCCGACGGCGGGGAAGGGGAAGAAGGCGGCGTCCTCGCCGAGCTTGCGGCCGAACTCGTCCTTGGCTATGCCGCCGACGAAGTCACCTTCGTAGACCATGCCCGCCTTGGGTTCGGGGCCGAAGACCTGCTCGACGGAGGACGGGAAGTCGGTCTGGAGGGCGGCCTTCGCGCCGCCCGCGACGAGCTGGTCGTCCTTGAACAGTTCACCGAGCGTGGTCAGGGCCGCGACGACGCTCTCGTCGGTCCACTTGAGCTCGTGCCGTGCGAGCTGGTCGTACTTCTCGGGTCCGGCCTGGGAGAGGTAGATGTTCTCGAACCAGTCGGTCAGCGTCCAGCCGTCCTCGCCCGCGACGGAGAAGGCCGGGCGGCCCGAGTCGGCGAGGGTGCGGCCGGTCTTGAGGAGGTCCTCGTACGTCTTGGGGGCGCTGACACCGGCCTGGGTGAACGCCTCGGGGCTGTACCAGACGGTCGACTTGTGGGCGGCCTTGAAGTAGAGGCCGTAGTACGTCTTGTCGACGGTGCCGTAGTTCTTCCACACCGGGGCGAGACCCGCGGTGGCCGTCTTCGCGGTCTTGTCGGAGAGCGGCTCGAGCCAGCCTTCCTTCGCGAACTGCTGGAGGACACCCACCTGCGGCACCATCACGACGTCCGGTGCGTTGCCGCCCTCGATCTTGCTGCCGACGAAGGTGGACACGTTGTCGCCCGAGGGCACGAAGACGGTCTTGGCGCCGGTCTTCTCACTGAAGGCGTCGAGCACCTTCTTGAAGTTCTTCTGTTCGCTGCCGGTCCAGACGCCGGCCACGGTGACGGTCTGGCCGCTGAGCTCGCCGCCGCTCGCGGCTTCGGTGGTGCCGCCGCAGGCGGTGGCGCCGAGGGCGAGGCCGAGCACCGCGGAGGCGGCGGCCGTCGTACGCCGGGTGGTGGTGCTGCCGATTCGTCGCATGGTGAGGTCCTTCCGAGACAGAGCGGGATCAGGAAGCGGGGTGGTCGCCGGTCCACCAGGCGGCTGTCGCTCCGGGGAGCACACCGTCCGGGCAGGGACCGCTGGAGAGCAGAGGTGTTCCGGTCACGGGCGCGGGGACCGGCTCGGTGCCGAAGTTGACCGCGCAGATCAGCCCGTCGCCGCGGGCCATCGCGAGCACCTGCGGCGGCGCGTCCAGCCAGCGCAGCGTGCCCTCGCCCAGCTGGGGGAGGCTGCGGCGCAGTTGGAGGCCGTCGCGGTACAGGTGCCAGAAGGATCGGGTGTCGGCCAGGGCCCGGTCGGTGGCGTGTTCCGCGAACCACTCGGGTTGCGGGAGCCACGGCCGGGCCCCGGCCGCGCCCTGGCTGAAGCCGAACGGGGAAGCGTGGCCGGACCAGGGCAGCGGGACGCGGCAGCCGTCGCGGATGCGCTTCCGACTGCCGGTGCGGTGGAAGATCGGGTCGGTCAGCACCTCGTCGGGCAGGTCGAGAACCTCGGGCAGTCCGAGCTCCTCGCCCTGGTAGACGTAGGCGGCGCCGGGCAGGGCGAGCATCAGCAGGGCCGCGGCGCGGGCGCGGGCGGCGCCGAGTCCGCTGGCCTCGACGCCGGGCTCGCCCGCGTAGCGGGTGACGGTGCGGACCTGGTCGTGGTTGTTGAGGACCCAGGTGACGGTCGAGCCGGTGCCGGCGATGTCGCGTATCGCCTCGTCGATCGTCGAGCGGAAGGCGTCGGCGTCCCAGGGGGCGGACAGCAGGTCGAAGAAGAAGGCCTGGTGCAGTTCGTCGGGGCGGACGTACTCGGCGTGTTCACGGGCGGTGGGTACGGACACCTCGCCGACGAGCAGCCGGTCGTGTCCGTCACGGGCGGCGTACTCCTCGCACACCGACCGCCAGCGGCGCCACACGTCGTGGACCTCGGGCTGGTTCCAGGCCAGCGGGTTGACCGAGTCGCGGGCGCGCTCGTCGGCGAACGGGTCGTCGGAGTCGGGGAGCGCGGGGTGCTTGAACAGTCCGGCGGCGACATCGATACGGAAGCCGTCGACGCCGCGGTCCAGCCAGAAGCGCAGTACCTGTTCGAAGTCGTCGCCGACGGCCGGGTCGCGCCAGTTGAGGTCGGGCTGCTCGGGGGTGAAGAGGTGGAGGTACCACTCCCCCGGGGTGCCGTCGGGTTCGGTGACGCGGCTCCAGGCGGGGCCGCCGAACATGGCGCGCCAGTTGTTGGGCGGCTCGGCGCCGTCAGGACCGCGGCCGGGCGCGAAGTGGAAGCGGGAGCGGGCCGCGCCGCCGGGGCCGGCGGCGAGCGCCTCGCGGAACCACGGGTGCTCGCTGGAGCAGTGGTTGGGGACGATGTCGAGCAGCAGTTTCAGTCCGAGGCGTCGGGCGTCGGCCACCAGCCGGTCGAACTCGGCGAGGTCGCCGTAGACGGGGTCGACGCCCTGGTAGTCGGCGACGTCGTAGCCGTGGTCGTGCTGCGGCGAGGGGTAGAAGGGGCTGAGCCAGATGCCGTCGACGCCCAGCTTCCTGAGGTAGGGAAGCCCGGCCCTGACGCCGGCCAGGTCGCCGATGCCGTCCCCGGTGCTGTCCAGGAAGCTGCGGACGTAGACCTGGTAGATCACCGCGTCGCGCCACCACGGGTCAGGTGTGGAGGCAGGGCGGGAGGGCCGGCCGATGCCGGCCGGAAGCGTGCTGAGCATCTCGCGTCGACCTGTTTCTGCTGAATGCGAGAGCGCCCCGGACCGGGTGCGCTGTTATGCATGCATGTTAAGTAGCGGTGACTGGAAGGTGTCAACGATGCTTCCTGAAACCGTCGAAAGCTGGGGTGATTTGCACCGTAATGCCCAGGTGGCAAAGAGAGAGCCTCTACTTAACATGTAAGTAGAGGCTCTTGAAGTGAACGACCGGAGGTGGGACGTGGGCGGGTCAGCCCCTGCGGGAGATCGCCCCCAGCTCGCGCGCGAGCCGCGCGACGGCCTCGGCAGGCGTCTGCCGCAACGCCATCACGTCCTGCGCCACCGCCTGCACCGCCAGGCTGACCTGGTCGTAGCGCGGACTCTTGGGCCGTGGCACCGCCGACAGCACGCTCTGGCGCAGCGTCGGCAGATAGGGATGGGCCTTGATCAGCTCCGGGTCCTCGTACAGCGCCGCGCGCACCGGCGGCAGCGAGCCCTCGGTGAGCACCTGCCGCTGAACCCGCTCACTGGTGAGGTAGGCGATCAGGTCCGCGGCCGACGCCGGGTGCCGCGAGTGGGCGCTGACGGCGAGGTTGGAGCCCCCCAGCACACTGGTGCCGGGCCCGTGGGGGCCGGGCAGCGGCACGGCGCCGAACTTCCCCGCCACCTTCGAGCCCTCGGCGCCCGCGTCCGCGTAGACATAGGGCCAGTTCCGCAGGAAGAGCAGCCGGCCGTCCTGGAACGCCTGCCGCGACTCCTCCTCCTTGTAGCCGAGAGCCTCCCGGGGGATCCATCCCTGGCGCACCCCGTCCGCGAGGAACGTCAGGCCGGCCCGCGCCGCGGCGGAGTCCACGGTGACCCGCTCCCCGTCGTCCCGCAGGATCGAGCCGCCCGCGGAGTGCACCGCTTCCGCGACGTTGACGGTGAGCCCTTCGTACGGCAGGAACTGGCCGGCGTAACCGTCCAGGCCGTACTTCGGGGCGATCGTACGGGCCTGGTGGGCCAGCTCCGCCCAGGTGCGCGGGGGCCGGGCGCCCTCCCGTTCGAGGATGTCCTTGCGGTAGTAGAGCAGCCCGGCGTTGGTGACGTACGGGACCGCGAACAGCCGCCCGTCGAAGGTGGCGGTGTCGACGACCGGCCGCAGGAAACTGTCCAGCGGGAACCGGTCGCGCTCGAGCGGGGAGATCCACCCCGCCGCGGCGAACTCGGACGTCCAGGCCACGTCGATGTTCAGCACGTCGAAGCGGTCGCTGCCGGAGCGCAGTTCGCTGGTCATCTGCGCCCGGGTCTCGTCCGCCGAGTCGGGCAGTTCGACCAGCGTGACCCGCTCTTCGGGGTGGGTGCGGTTCCAGTCGTCGAGAAGCGGCGAGAGGTAGTCGGTGAGATCGCCCGCCGTCGCGAGCGTCATCGGTCCGCGGCCCTGAGGGTCCACGCCCCCGGCCCGGGCGCCGAAACCGGCGTACCCGGCCAGCAGCACCGCCACGACCAGGAGAGCTCTACCCGCGGCACGCATCCACCGCATAGGTTCCTCCCGGTGCACGATCCGGCTGCGTCGCCGACCATCGGGCCCTATATATACCCGTTAGGCATGGGCGATACTAGACGTCCAGGCGGACCGGACAGGTGCCATGGGCCACACGCCCACCGCCCGGCCAACAGGAAACTACGTCAGCGGGAGAGAGGGGGGAGCGTGCGGCTGCCGCTCCTGGCACTGCTCACCCGTGGCCCGGCGCATGGTTACGAGCTGAAGCAGGACCTTGAGAAGCTCCTGGGCGCCGCGTACCCTCAGCCGAACGTCGGCCAGATCTACGTCACCCTCGGCCGCCTGGAGAAGAGCGGGCTGATCGACGGCGAGGACGTCGAGCAGTCGGGCCGGCCCAACAAGCGCACGTACCGGCTGACCGACGCCGGGCGTGAGGCGGTGCAGGCCTGGTTCGAGGAGACCACCGACGAGCCGCGTGTGCGGGACGAGTTCTTCATGAAGCTCGCCCTGGCGCCGGAGTCGGGGCTCGCCGACCCGGTCGCCCTGATCAACAAGCAGCGGCGGCAGTACCTCAACACCATGCGGGACCTGTCGAAGCTGGCCGCCGCCGAGGACCGGGACAACCGGATCTCCCAACTGCTGATCGAGGGCGCGATGCTGCATCTCCAGGCCGACCTGGACTGGCTGGAGCGCTGTCAGGAGGAGCTGGAATGAGCCACGACGCGGCCTCCGGCGACCGCCGGGGACCCGGCACGGGTCCGGACCCGGCCGCGGAGACGGCAGGCCCCGGGCACGGCAGCGTGCCGATCGTGCGCGCGGAGGGCCTGACCAAGACGCACCACGGCGAGGGCGCGCCGGTGCACGCCGTACGGGGCGTGGACCTGACCGTCCGGCCGGGCGAGTTCGTCGCCGTCACCGGGCCGTCCGGCGCCGGGAAGTCGACCCTGCTGCATCTGATCGGCGGCCTCCAGCGGCCCGACAGCGGAAAGCTGTGGCTCGACGGCCGGCGCGTCGACGAGTACCGCGAGGCCCGCTGGGCGGTCCTGCGGCGGCGCAGCATCGGTGTCGTCTTCCAGTTCTTCAACCTGGTCTCCAACCTGACCGTCGCCGACAACGTCGAACTTCCCGCGCTGCTCGCCGGTGCCTCACCCAGGGCCGCCCGCGAGTCCCGGGCCGAACTGCTCGCCGAGCTCGGCCTCGAAGGCCGGGAGAAGTCCATGCCCGGCGAGCTGTCCGGCGGTGAACAGCAGCGCGTCGCACTGGCCCGCGCCCTGGTCAACCACCCTGCCCTGCTCCTCGCCGACGAACCGGCCGGCAGCCTCGACAGCAAGGGCACCCGGGAGGTGCTGCGGCTGCTGTCCCGTTTCCACCAGCGCGGACAGACGATCCTGATGGTCACCCACGACGCCCGGATGGCCAGCGCCGCCGACCGTGTCATCAGCTTCTTCGACGGACGGATCGCCGACGACGCCCGGCTCGGCGGCGGCCACCGCGGCCCGGCCGGCGGAGTGTCCGGCGTGCTCGAACTGAAGGAATGAGCATGCGGGCCACTCTGCGCTGGGCTCACGCCGACTTCCGCGCACACCGCGGCGAGGCCCTCTTCGTCGTCCTCGCCAGCGCCGGGATCATCGCCTCCCTGCTGCTGGCCGGCGCCCTGTTCAGCTACGCCGCCAACCCCTGGCAGCGGATCTTCAACCAGTCCCAGGGCGCCCACATCTGGCTGCAGACCCGGCCGGGCGCCGACCCGGCGGCCCTGTCCCGGCTCGACGGTGTCGACTCCCTCTCCGGCCCCTACCGGACCGCCGCCACCACCGTCGAATCACGCGGCGCGCGGGCGGCGGTCGCCCTGCGGGCGACGGGCGTCCGGCCGCCCGGGACCGGGCGGCCGCTGGTCACCTCGGGAAGCTGGCTCGCCCCGCAGGACGGCGGCGCGGCCCGCGCCGTCGTGCTGGAGAGCTCGGTCGCCCGCTCGCTGTGGGCCGAACCCGGCGACACGGTGCGCGTCACCGGACAGGACGGGGCGGTGCGCACCCTGCGCGTGACCGGCGTCGCCGAGGCGGCGGAACCGCCCTACCGTGCGGGCGGCGGGCCAGGGATCGGCTGGGTCCTGCCGGAGACCCTCGACGGGATCGCCCCCGGCGACACCGGGCAGAGCGTGGGTCTGCGGCTGGCGGACTCCGGCGACACCGACTTCATGGTCCAGCGGGCGGTGACCCTGCTGGGCGCCGACCGGGTCGCCCAGGTCACCAAGTGGCAGCAGGCCAGGGCGGAGGCCGGCGGCGACGACCGGCTCCTCGGTCAGCTGTTCGCCGTGTTCGGGCTCGGTGCGCTGCTGGCGGCCGCCCTCGCCGCGTCCGGGGCGATCGGCGCCCGGGTCCGCGGCCAGCTGCGGGACATCGCCGTACTCAAGGCGGTGGGATTCACACCCGGTCAGGTCGTACGCGGCTTCCTCGTCCAGCACCTGGCGTTCGCCCTGCTCGGGGTGGCGCTCGGTACGACGGCCATCGCCTTCCTGGGCGCGCGGATACCGGGCCGGATCGGCGACGCGGCCGCCCTCTGGCAGGACCTGCCCGGATACACGGCGCTCATGATCGGTCTGCCGTGCGGCGCCGTCCTGCTGATCGCGGCGGCGACCGGGCTCGCGGCCTGGCGCGCCGGGCGGGTGCCGCCGGTCCCGGTGGCCCGGGCGGCGCAGCCGTCCGCCGCGCCGATGACCGCGCTGGGCCGCAGGGCGCTCGGCCTGCGGATGCCGCCCGCGCTGGTGCTGGGCTGGCGCTCGGCCTTCCCGCGCCGGGGCCGTACGGCCGTCGCCGTGGGGCGCCTCGCGCTGCCGCTCGTACTGATCACCGTCGCGCTGGTCGCCTGGTCGACGCTCGACCAGTTCCGCGGCCGGCCCGCGCAGATGGGGCTGCCCGCGGCCCTGACCGTACGGGCGGAGCAGCCCGGCGGCCCCACGGAGGACGAGCTGCGGCAAATCCTCGCCGGGGTCCCGGAGGTCGCCGCCGTCCATCCCGGCGCCGAGATGGCGGCCCTCGTCCCCGGGCAGACCGGGACGATCACCCTGCGCGGGCTCGGCACCGCGGAGGACCCCTATCCGTCGGCCGTGGCCGAGGGACGCGCGGCCCGCGGACAGGACGAGGCGGTGGCCGGGCAGGGGCTCCTCGACCTGCTCGGGGTGCGTGTGGGCGACTGGGTGCGGATGACCGTCGAGGGCAGGCCGCAGATCCTGCACATCGTGGGACGCAGCATCGAGCCCGAGTCCGGCGGGCGGATCATCTCCACGACGGTCGACGCCCTGCGGGAACGCGACCCGGGGCTGCGGCCCGACTTCCACGCGCTGGTGCTCACGGACGGGGCGGACCCGCGGTCGGTGAGCTCCGCGCTCGACGGGGCGGCGGGCGGCGCCCTGGAGATCCGCGAGACGCCCAACCCCGCGGACCGGCTGGAACCGGCGCGCGGCGTGATCGCAGCCCTGATCGCCGTCCTGGCCCTGATCGGTCTCACCGAGCTGCTGACACTGATCGGCACCGGGGTCCGCGACCGCGGCCGGGACCTGCTCGCGCTGAAGGCGATCGGGCTGACGCCCCGGCAGATCGGCTCGGTCATCGTGACCGCCGCAGGGCTGACCGCGCTGGCGTCGGCGCTGGCGGGAACGGCACTCGGCGCGCTCTTCGGCATGTGGCTGGTGGACGCCCAGGGCAGTTCGAGCGGGATGGGGGCGGGGATCGCCCATCTGCCCCCGTGGCCGGTGCTGGTGGCGGTCGTCGCCGGCGCGGTGCTCGGGGCGGTGGCGGCGGCCTCCCTGCCCGCGACGCGGACCGCCCGCCGACGGCTCGCGGACTCGCTGAGCGAGACGCTCTGAACGCGGCGGCCGGGGGCGGGCGGAGGTCCGCCCGCCCCCGGCCGGTGGGGGGAAGAGCCCGCCGGCGGGGTCGGGGAGGACGGACCACCGGCGGAGCAGTGACTACGGGTCAGGTGCCGTCGAACCCTCCCTGCTGCTGGTCCTGACCGTCCTGGTTCTGGCCCTCCTGCTGGTCCTGACCGTCCTGGTTCTGGCCCTCCTGCTGCTGGTCCTGGCCGTCCTGGTCGCCCTGGCCCTGGTCCTGGCCGTCCTGCTGCTGGCCCTGGCCCTGGTCGGCCGCGCCGCCGCCGTCGCCGCCGTCACCCGTGGTGATCTCCGCGCCGACCGCCGCGAGGGCCGTCGTCACCGGCTGGAAGAACGTCTCGCCGCCCGACGTGCAGTCTCCGCTGCCGCCCGAGGTCAGCCCGATCGCGGCGCCGTCGCGGGTGAACAGGGCCCCGCCGCTGTCACCCGGCTCCGCGCACACGTTCGTCTGGATGAGACCGGTGACCGTGCCCTCCGGGTAGTTCACGGTGGCGTTCAGTCCGGTGACCTGGCCGCTGTTCAGGCCCGTGGTGCTGCCCATGCGGAACACTTCCTGGCCGACCGCCGCGTCGTCGGCGCCCACGATGTCCAGGGTCTGGCCGTTGCCGAGGTCGACCGTGCCCGGGGCGACGGTCGCGGGGTCGTCGTACGTGACGAGCGCGAAGTCTCCCTCCCCGGGGAACGTCGCCGCCTGCACCGTACCGATGGGCGCGCCGTTCGGGTCCTCGGACCACTGGTCGTCGGCGACGCCGCAGTGTCCGGCGGTGAGGAAGCCGGGCTGCCCGTCGCCCGTGGTCACGTTGAAGCCGAGGGAACAGCGGGACCCGCCACCGAAGATGGCGTCACCTCCCTCGAGGAAGGGCTTGAACACGCCCGCGGACTTCTGGATCCGGGCCATCCCGGAGCCGAGCGATTTCACGGTCGACTCCAGCCGGTTCCAGTCGTCACCGGCGACCGTGCGGTCGGCCGTGACCAGGAGCTGGTTGGTCCTGGGGTCGACGGCCCAGGCCGTGCCCGGGACCGCGGCCTTCTCGGCCAGCGTGTCCGCCGCCGCTTTCAGCTGCCCCATGCTGTTCTCGACGGGCCGCGCGACGGCGCCGGCCTCGTTGACCTGAACGATGACGCTGTTGCTGTCACCGACGACGTTGACGACGACCTGCTGTTTCTGCGCGTCGTAGTACGCACCTGCATACGCGTCACCGAGCTGGGGGCCCAGTTCCGAGACGAGGTCCTGGGCCGCCGCGGCGCTCAGGGTTCTCGGGTCGGCCTCCGGCCCGGAACCGGAGCCGGACTGCGATGCGTTGGCGTGCGGCAGCAGCACGGCGGCCGCGGCGATGCCCACCGCCCCGGCTCCTGCAAGCACGGCCTTTCGCTTGGGTATTCGCCTGTGACTCAACTCGCCGCCTCCTGCGGGGATACGGAATCCGGTTGTCGACGACAGACCGGGGGACGCGTCCGACCGTTGATACGGATGAGGCGGGAGTTGTACTCATCGCATGCGCGAAATCACTGCCTGACCTCTCGTCAGGAGCGGCCCGTCGCAGGGCTCATGAGGGCAGTCGGGCGCCGCACCTGCTGCAGTAGCGCGCGCCGGGATCGTCGGCGGGACGGTCGCACTCGGGGCAGATGCGGCCGAGCATGCAGGCAGGCTCGCCACCGGCGCTCTCGGGGGCCGCGGCCGCGCCGACGCCACCGGCCGCCTCACGCGCCGCGGTCACGTTCCCGATGGCCATGCCCGGCCGGCGCCGGTGCGCCGTGAGGTAGACGAGACCGTCCGGACCGGCGGCGACGGAGCGTTCCATGCCGTGCGGCAACCAGGCCACGCATCCCGGTTCGAGCTCCTGCCGCACGCCCTGGGTCACGAGCTCGCCGCTGCCGTGGACCACGCAGAGCAGCACGTCGAGGTCCTTCTCGACATGACGGGGGCGGCGGGTGCCGGGCGGGAGCCGTACGAGGTTGGCGTCCAGCTGCCGCGCGGCCGGCGTCAGCCGCCACACGGCACCGCCGCGGTCGTCCGGCACGTCGAGAGCGTCCGCCGTCGTGGCGAGCACACCCGCCGTCAGAGGCACCTCTGCCATGCCGTTCCTCCAGAGCACGCGGGCCAGCAGTCGCTCGCATGATTGCACAGTGCAATCCAGGCCATGGACGCGCCCGGCGGCCGGACCGAACGGGCGGCCTCCGCGCGACCCACCCGGACGCGGAGCCACGGTGACCCTGGACAGAGGCGCTGATCGCTTACTTTTCGTAAATGATCAGATCTGTACTAAGAATTACCGGTTTGACGGCCGCGGGTGCCGCACTCGTCGGCTGCGGCGCCTCGGGCAGTCCCGTCTCCGCACCTACGTCGCCGCCGCCGCGTCCGGCCGCCTCCGCCACCCACGAGACCGCTCCGACCATGGCTCCCGGGCCCGGCGGGCACACCCCCGTGTTCATGCGCGCGGCGGCCGCCGAGGGCGACGCCGCGAAGACCGTCGCACTCACCTTCGACGCCGACATGACCGCCGATCAGGGCCCGCGCGCCGAGCGGGGCGAACGGTTCGACAACCCCGCGCTGATCGAGACCCTGCGGACCCTGAAGGTGCCCTCGACCGTCTTCATGACGGGCCGCTGGGCGGAGGAGTACCCGGCCCAGGCGAAGGCCATCGGCACCGATTCCCTCTTCGAGATCGCGAACCACTCCTACAGCCATCACGCGTTCAGCTCCCCCTGCTACGGGCTCCCTGAGATCGGCGCGAAGGACATGCTCACCGATGTGCGGCGGGCCTTCGCGGCGTTCGAGAAGGCCGGAGCGCGCAACGTGGTGCCGTACTTCCGCTTCCCCGGCGGCTGTTACGACGACACGGCACTACGGGCCCTCGCGCCGGCCGGGGTCACCGCGGTGCAGTGGGACGTCGTCAGCGGTGACGCGTTCGCCTCCGACGCGGACGCCGTCGCCGAGCAGGTGCTCGGCGGGGTGAGACCCGGCTCGCTCGTCGTCATGCACTGCACCCGCAGCGCCGCCCCGGTCACGCAGGAGGCGGTCCGCCGGATCGTCCCGGAACTGCGCCGGCGCGGGTACCGGTTCGTCAAGGTCTCGGAACTGATGCGATAGCCGCCGCCCGGGCGGACCGACAGCGACACCACCACCGCGACCCCGGCACACCACGGAGGCCGATCACGTGCACATCCTGCTCCCGGTACTGTTCGCGCTCGGCGCGGCGCTGAGCAACGCGTTCGCCACCGTGCTCCAGCGCAAGGCCGCCCTCGACGTACCCCGCTCCGAGGGGCTGCGCGCCGGTCTCATGCTCGATCTGCTGCGCCGGCCCGTCTGGCTGCTCGGCATGCTCGCCGTCGTGGTGGCGGGCCTGTGCCAGGCGGTGGCGCTCGGGACCGGGCCGCTGACGATCGTCCAGCCGCTGTTCGTGCTCGAGCTGCCGCTCGCCCTGATCCTCGCGACGCTGCTGCTGCACGGCAGCCTTCCACGCGTCGGCCGGCTGGCGGTGGCGGCCGTCGTGACGGGTCTGGGCATCGCTCTCGCCGCCGCGTCACCCTCCGGCGACCGCACCTCCGTGCCCCTGGACCGCTGGATCGTCGCGCTCGCCGTGAGCGGCGCGGTCGTCCTCGTGCTCACCGCCGTCGCGCTGCGCCGCCCCGAGGGCCGCGCCCGCGCTGCCTGCTTCGGCACCGCCACCGCCATCAGCTACGCGCTCACCGCGGCCCTGATGAAGTCGGCGGTGCACACGCTGGACGACCACGGCATCGGAGCCTTCCTCACGGCCTGGCAGACGTACGCGTTCGCGGCGACCGGCGGGTGCGCGCTCTTCCTGCTGGAGAACACGATGCAGGCCGGTCCACTGATCGCGTCGCAGCCGGCCCTCACGCTCGGCGACGCGGCGGTGAGCCTGAGCCTCGGCATGCTCCTGTACGAGGAGGACATCCGCACCGGCTGGTGGCTGGTCCCGCAGGCGTTCGGCGTGGCCCTGGTGGTGGCAGGTGTCCTCGCGCTGGCCCGGATGCCGCTCGCGCGTTCCCTGGTCGCCACCGAGGAACCGGACCGGGCGGTGCCCTGACGCCAGGTCAGCCGCCCTCGGCGGGCGCGCCGTCCCCGCTCGGCCTCAGCGCCTGCCGGACCGACCAGAGGACGGCCACCAGCGGCACGGCGGCGACCGCGCCCACCATCCCCGCCGCGACGGCGCCGCCGACGACCGACAGCGCGACCACCACCGGATGCAGCCGGACGGCCCAGCTCATCACGACGGGATGCAGCAGATGGCCCTCGATCTGCCCGATCACGACGATGAGCGCGACGACCACGGCCGCCGTCAGCGGCCCCTTGGCCGCCAGCGCCACCACCGCGGCCACCGCGAGAGCGACGGGGGAGCCGACGAGGGGGACGAACGCGGCGAAGAACTCCAGCAGGGCGAGGGGCAGGGCGAGCGGGACGCCGAGGGCGAAGAGGGCGATGCCGACGAGGATCGCGTTGGTGGCGGCCACCAGGAGGATGCCGTGGGTGTAGCCGGTGAAGGTCCGCCAGGCGGCCCGCCCCGCCACCGTGGCGCGCCGGCGGGCGACCGGCGGCAACTGACCGCAGAACCATCCCCATTGGCGGTCTCCGGAGTGGATGAAGAAGACCGAGCAGAACAGCGCGAGGGCGAACACCGTGAGCACTTCGACCAGCTTGCCGGCACCGCTCAGCGCCTCACTGATGACCGTGGACCGGTGGCTGGAGAGCAGCTGGCCGATGCGTGACTGGACGTCCGTGAGGGCCTCGGGGTCGACGCGGAACGGCGGCCGCTCCAGCCGGTTCTCGATCCGCTCGATGCCGGTACGGAACTCCCGTACAAGAGTCGTCCGCTCCCCCGCGACCGCCTCGCCGACCAGGGCGAGCACGCCCAGGACGAGTGCGATGGTGCCGAACAGCGAGATCGCGACGGCGAGCGGGCGCGGCAGGACGCGCGCCACCAGGTCGGCCACCGGCCGGAGCACGGCGGTGACGACGAGGCCCAGGAAGACGGCCACCGCGATCTCGTGGAACCGCCCGAGCACCGCGAAGACGCTGTAGACGGCCACGGCCACGGCGATGATCCGCCACGCGTACGCGGCGGCCGTCCGCAGCGCCTCCGGCACCCGCGGCGGGGACGGGGGCACATCCTGGGGGCGCTGCCGCGGGTCCGACGGCCTTGGGGGCATGCACATCGGCGTACCACCAAAAGGGCCAGGGGCCACGGTCGCGGCGCCTGGTTCCCCCGAAGGCACCCGGGACCGCGCCGCCGGGCATCCGGAGCGGGCCCGCAGGCGACCGGGTGCTCGGGCCGGCGGTCAGGGGCGGTCGCGGGTCACGCGGTCAGCCGGAGCAGGCCGTGCGCTCCGCCTCCCGCCACTCGCACACCGGACACAGCGGCGCGCCCTTGACCGTCTCCGGGTACTCCGTCGGCGCACGGCACAGGACGCATTCGGCGAAGGGCCCCTCGGCCGGGGTTTGGGCCTCCTGCCCTGCCGCCTGGATCTCCGTGGTCTCGCAGTACGGCTCGTGCTCGTCCATACATCCGACTCTAGCTCGCGGCTCTGCCGCCGTCCGCACCCCGCAGCGGCGCCAGGACGGACGCGACGCCGGCTGCGGCGGAGGCGATCAGCGCCGCCGCGAGGAGCGGCAGCAGCGGCAGCGTCACCACCCCGTTCCGAGAGCCCGTGACCAGTCCGGTGACGGCGTACCTCGCGGGAGATCCACTGCTGACCAGTGCCAGCAGCGCCAGCAGGACCGTCGCCGCCAGTGACCAGCCCCGCGCGTGCAGCAGGGGCCGGGTGCACAGCGCCCCGACCGCCACTCCGAGCAGGACGCAGACCGCGCCCGCGACGAGTCCCGCCCCGGCCGCGGCCGGCCGTGGGACCACCGCCTCGTGGGCGGCGCCGGAGGGAGCGCTGATCAGTACCACGAAGGTCACGGCCACGGCGCCCAGGACCGCCGCGCACAGGGCGGCGGCGAGCAGTGAGGCCAGGTGCGCCCGGGGCGCGCCGGCGGCCGCGGCCGTGACGCAGCGCGCGGCCGGCGGCTCCTGGGTGGCGCAGATCCGCACGAGCCACGCGGTGACCGGGAGCAGCGCGGCGGCCGTGTAGCCGAGGGAGTCCAGCACCGGTCCGCCGCCCTGGACGCCGACGGCCAGCGCCGCGCCGTAGAGCAGTACGGGCGGCAGCCAGCGCTGGGAGCGCAGGAGAAGGGCGGTGTGGTAGCGCAGAAGTGCCGTCATGTCGTCGTGCCGGATCCTGTCGGACGCGCGGTCGTCGCTGTCACCGCCGCTGCCGCGGGTGCGTGCGCGGCCGGATCCACGCCCCCTTCCACGCGCCGGATGTGCCACGGCGGCCGGGCGGTGAGCAGCGCACGCAGCAGGGCGTCGGAGTACCCGGCAGGGACGGTCAGTACGGTGCCGCCGTCCTCGCCCGCGAACTGCTCCGGATCTCCGGGCAGCCGGTCCGGCAGGGGTACACCGCGGGGGGCGACCGCAACGATCCGCGTCCTCGCGCCCGGTTCCCGCCCCGCGCCCGACGGGCCTTCCGCCGGCAGTTCCACGACCCGGCCGTCCCGTACGTGGAGCACCGTGCCGGCCGTCGCGGCCGGCCGCCGGGGGTCGTGGTCGACGTGCACGACCGAGGCACCCGCCGTGACCAGCGCGGCGACGGCGAGGTCGAGCTGCTCGCGCGCCGGGGCGTCCAGGCCGGTCCATGCCTCGTCGAGCACGAGCAGTTCCGGGCCGGCGACGAGCGCCTGGGCCACGGCGACCTTCTGGCTGGTGCCCTTGGACAGCTCACCGAGCGGTGTTCGTGAGTAGGCCGCGGCCCCGAAGCGCTCGAGCCA
Organism: Streptomyces pristinaespiralis; assembly: GCF_001278075.1. GTDB lineage: Bacteria > Actinomycetota > Actinomycetes > Streptomycetales > Streptomycetaceae > Streptomyces > Streptomyces pristinaespiralis. The sequence continues at coordinate 2,054,060 of NZ_CP011340.1, forward strand.
CTCGGCAGCCCCTGATGCCGCCGCCCGCCGCCCCAGCCCGTGGATGCGGCCGAGATGCGTCAGATAGCCGGCCGCGGTGAACGGCAGGGCGGCGGGGAAGCGTTCGGGGACGTAGGCCGTGCGGGGCCGGCCGGTGATCCGGCCCTCCGTGGGCGCGTCGATGCCGGCGAGCAGCCTCAGCAGCGTCGACTTGCCACTCCCGTTGGCGCCCTCGACGCGGACGAGGGCGCCCGGGCGCAGCTCGAGGTCGACCTCGCGCAGCACCCAGGGCCCGCCGAGGCCGTAACGACGGCCCACCTGCCGGAGCTTCAGTTCTGTGACGCTTTCTGCGGGGTGAGCTCGCTGGGCCGGACGATGACGAAACCCTCGCCCTCCAGCTTGAGTTGCACCGCCTCGCCCGAGCCGCCGCGGATCATCGAGCCGACGGACTGCGAACGGTGCAGCGACGTGTGCAGCTGGGCGCTCCAGCCGACGACGGCGTCCGTGTCGACGAAGACCGGCTGCTGGTGGCTGACGGGGATGACGATCGGGCTGCCGTCGCAGATGACGCCCAGTTTCCCGTAGCCGGTGAAGAGGCTGTTGAAGAGGCCGCCGCCGGTCATGCCGGCGCCCTTGACGGTCTTGATCTCGTAGCTCAGCGTCGCGTCGAAGCAGAGCACGTTGCGGCCGTTTATGGTCAGCGCGTCGCCCTGTTCGATGTCGACGATGAAGCAGTTGGCCGCTTCGTGCGCGAACCACGCCTCGCCCTGGCCGCGCACGGCCATCAACGGCAGCCCCTCCCCGGTGACGGCGCGCTTGAGCATGCCGCCGATCCCCTGGCCCTTGCGCTCGAACTGCAAGTTGCCGCGGAAGGCGATCATCGAGCCCTGCCGCGCGTGCATCTCGCCGTTGACCGCGTACTTGATCGACTTGGCGTTCTGCAGCGTCATTCCGGGCACGGTGGCCTGCTGTGCCATGTTCTCTGTGGAGAAAAGATCGCTCTTCATGGAGTGCATCGTCGCCCGGAGGGGCTCGTTCCGCCAACAGCCTCCGGCCGGGCGGCTGGCAGACTGGCGGCGTGAGCAGCGAAGACCTCCGTGAAAACCCGTCCGACAGTCCCTTCAGGCACCGGGACGACTCCCGTGACGCGGCACCCCAGTTCGTCCTGCCGCTGGTGGTGCGCATAGAGAAGTCGGGGCCGCCGTCCCGTACGGACGCCTTGGAGACCGCCGCGCGAGCGGTCCTCGAGATCCTCGCCGACGAGCGCTCCGCCGGTGAGGGAGAGTGGGCGCAGGCCGTGCGGGACTGGCAGGACGCCCGTATCCGCAAGGTCGTCCGCCGGGCGCGCGGCGCGGAGTGGCGCAAGGCCGGCACGCTCCCCGGCATCACGGTGACCGGCGCGGGCGGTCCGGCGGCCGGGTCCGAAGCGGAGTCCGCGGCGGACGCGGCGGACACGGACGCCGCCACAGGACCGGTACCGGCACCGCCTCCGGCGGAGGTACGGGTCTTCCCGCCGGTCCCGCTCGACGGGTGGCCGAAGGAACTGGCCAAGCTCCAGGTGTCGGGAACGGAACTCGACGACCCCCGCCCGCCCGTCGCCCCCGACCCGGCCCGTCCCGTCCTGTGGCTGAGCCCGGAGCTGGAGATGTCCGCGGGCAAGGCCATGGCGCAGGCGGGCCACGGCGCCCAACTCGCCTGGTGGGAACTGTCCGACGCGGATCGCGAGGCGTGGCGGGACTCGGGCTTCGCGCTCTTTGTGCGCACCGCGGACCCGGCGGACTGGCCGGCGCTCACGAAGAGCGGTCTGCCGGTCGTGCGCGACGCGGGCTTCACCGAGATCGCCCCGGGTTCGTGCACCGTCGTGGCCGACCACCCCTCGCTGCGCGGCGGCGCGGACCGCGCGTAGGCGGCCGTCGGGGCGCGCCTGCGCGGGCGGTGCGTCGTCCGCGGTGCGGGGCGCGGCTCCCGCCTAGGCGGGCGGTGTCACGTCCGCGGTGTTGGTGGTGCGCGCCGACCGGCCGCGGACGAGGCCGAACAGTGAGGGTCCGCCCCTCAGGCACCACAGCGCGATGACGGGATCGCAGACGGCGCAGGCGAGGGACGAGTCGTGGGAGAAGGGGATGATCGGGTTGCCCTTGAAGTGGTGGAGCAGGTCCCATGCGGTGTGCAGCAGCCAGGCGATGCCGATGAACGTCCAGGACTCCAGGCCCCGGTAGGCGACGTACGTGATGACGGCGGTGGCGAGGAACTCCCAGCCGCCGAAGCCGCCGCCGCTCAGGTACGCGGCCCCCGCCCCGGCCACCATGATCGCGTTGAAGCGGCGCCGGTGCGGTTCGCGGATCAGGGACATCGCGGCGGCGTAGAGGACGCCGACCAGGATCGGCGTGAGGTAGGTCATGGGCGCACGGCCTTCTCGGGGGTCGGACGGACGGTGCCGCGGCGGTCGAGCCGCCGCAGTGCGAGGAGGCCGCCGATGCCGGGGACGACGGCGGCGGCCTTGGTGAGGGGCGTGGCCCGCCGGAGGCGCCACGTCGCGACGACGACGAACAGGTAGGCGCAGCCGTGGGTGGGCCCCATCAGGGAGGAGACGGGCCCGAGATGGGCGGTGGCCAGGTTGGCCGTCATCACGATCAGTGAGACGAGCTCGGCGTGGGCCGCGATGCGCAGGGGCCGCAGAGTCACGGTCACACTCCTGTGGTGGAGCCGGGGCGGATGATCATCAGGACGGTGACCGTGGCCCACAGCAGGTTGAAGACGCCGGTGAGCATCGCGAGGCGGCCCGGTGATCCCGGGTCGGAGCCGGAAGTCTCCGCGGCGGCGAGGGCCCCCTCCTGGGCGGGCAGGATCAGCAGGGCGAGCAGGCCGGCGGCCCCGGCGGTCAGAAGGATCGAGGCGATGAGCCACGCGCTGCCGAGGACGCCGAGGCTGCTCGCCGTGGCGAATCCGAAGACGGGAACGGCGATGCCGACGGCCGCGTAGACGCGGCAGATGCGGTGCAGCGTCCGCAGGGTCGTGAGCGCCTCCCCGTCGCCGGGGCCGCTGTGCGCGTGGCGCAGGGCCTTGGGGAACATGCTCGCCGCGACGGTGACCGGGCCGACGGCCACGACGGCGGCCAGGACGTGCAGGACGAGGAAGAATTTCGTCACCGTCGGGGCTCCGTGGCCGCACGGACGATGCGACGCGTCGGCCGGGTTCCGGCCGACCGGGTACGGGGCGCGCCGGTGACCTCCGAGGCCGGCGGGCGTCCGGCTCCACGGACACCCGTGCGCCGGACGACTTCGGAGACACCCGCCACCGTGCGCCGGGCGCGGCAGGAGGTTCCCGTCACCGTGCGCCGGACGGCTCGGGAGCCACCCGCCGCCCTGCGCCGGGCGCGGCAGGAGGTTCCCGTCACCGTGCGCCGGACGCGGCAGGAGGTTCCCGCCACCGTGTGCCGGACGACTCGGGAGCCAACGGCCACCGTGCGCCGGACGACCGTGCCGCCGGCGTGCGGCACCTCGTGGGGAGCGCCGGCATCGAGCCGGTCCGAGCCCTCGGACAAGTGGATCCGGACGTGCATGGAGAGGCCCTTCGGGGGTGTGGGAGATCCGGTCATGTGCCGGAGACGCCACCGAAGTTATCCGGCTGCCACCGGGTCTCCCAGTGGCATCAGTGACACCTTTCAACGAGATACTGCCAACGCGACGAAGCGGCTTGCGAACTGCGACAGGACAGCGGTTCCGTAGCACCTGGGCGGATCCGGCATCCGGTGGAGAGGTACGTTCCCGCCATGCACACCATCGCCGTTCTCGCGCTGGACCGGGTGATCCCCTTCGACCTGTCCACCCCGATCGAGGTCTTCACCCGCACCCGGCTCCCGGACGGGCGACCCGGCTACCACCTGCGCGTGTGCGCCGAACAGCCGGAGATCGACGCCGGCGCGTTCACCCTGCGTGCGCCCTGGGGACTGGAAGGGCTCGAGGGCGCGGACACGATCGTCGTGCCCGGTACCGCCGCCCCCGCCGCCCCGCTCTCCGCCGCGGTCCGTGACGCGCTGCGGGCGGCGGCCGAGAACGGCACGCGCATCGCCTCCATCTGCTCGGGCGCCTTCCCGCTGGCCGCCACCGGGCTCCTCGACGGCCTGCGGGCCACCACCCACTGGGTCGCGGCGGACCTCCTGGCAGCCGGCCACCCGGACGTCGAGGTCGACCCGGACGTCCTGTACGTCGACAACGGGCAGATCCTCACCTCGGCGGGCGCGGCCGCGGGCCTGGACCTGTGCCTGCACATGATCCGCCGCGACTACGGCTCCGCGGTCGCCGCGGACGCGGCCCGGCTGTCCGTCATGCCTCTTGAACGGGAAGGCGGGCAGGCGCAGTTCATCGTCCACGACCATGCGCCCGACCCCCAGGGCTCCGCCCTCGAGCCGCTGCTCACCTGGCTGCGGGACAACCTGGGCCGTGACCTCACGCTCGCCGCCGTCGCCGACCAGGCCGGGACCAGCACCCGCACCCTGATACGCCGCTTCCGCGAACAGACCGGCACGACCCCGCTCCAGTGGCTCCACCGGGCCCGTATCCGCCAGGCCCAGCACCTGCTGGAGACCACCGACCACTCCGTCGAGCGCATCGCCGCCCAGGTCGGTTTCGGCTCGCCCACCGCTTTCCGTGACCGTTTCAAACGCACCACCGGGGTCTCCCCGCGGACCTACCGCCGCACCTTCGGCTGAGGTCCGGATTCAATTACTCCGATTGTCGTCCCTTCCGGGGTGCCGGGCGCTACGGTGAGCCTTCACAGAATCTGCACAAGGGGGGACCTTGAGCAATCCGTTCACCATCGGCCCGCCGTCGCCCGGCCCCGTGCCCGCCGGGACGCAACGGCCGCTGTGGAAGATGAAGCGCACCTACGCCGGCGGGCTGCTGATCATGGCGCTCGGCTTCGGGTGCGGTGGTGCCGCCGCCTCCGACGACTCCCGGCCGGCCGCGGCGGCCGCCGGGCCGAGCCCCGGCCCGACCGTCACCGAGACGGTCACCGCGACGGCGACCACCACGGCGACGCCCGCCCCCAAGGCCACCGTCACCGAACCGGGGCCCACCGTGACCGTGACGGTGACCGAGACGGAGACCGCCGACGCCTACGACAGCGGCGACAGCGACTCCGGCAGCGGCGGTGACGCGGACGTGTACTACGAGAACTGCGCCGCCGCACGGGCCGCGGGGGCCGCGCCCGTGCGCCGGGGCGAGCCCGGCTACGGCAGCCACCTCGACCGGGACAACGACGGCACCGGCTGCGACTGGGGCTGACGGACCGGTGCCCGCCCGGACCGAACTCCGCGGCGGGCACGGGTCGTCGGCCCTTACACCGGGGCCCGATCGCTCCCGCCGTACCGCCGAACCACAGGGCGGGCACCGGTGGTCGACCCTCCCGGACGGCCGGAACCCAGGGGCGCGCGGCAGGCCGCCCCTTCCCGCGTACCCCACCGCTCGCCGCACCGGCATCCGGCCGGCGGGCCGTTGAACAACCAGGGCCCCGGCTACGTACTTCCGGGTACCGCCCAGTAGTTTGACCGGCTAAGTTCGACCGGCAGGCGGCCGGTGGGCTGACCGGCCATTCAGCAGGGCGGTTGGTTGCCGTGTAACGCATCGGCTCTGGAGGCACATTGTTGCGGCGCATCAACGGAACAGCACTCATCATCGCGGCCCTGGTCGTCACGGTCGGGGCGCTCGCGTTCCCCGTGTGGTCATACGCCGACCGTTCCGGCACCGGGCAGGACAATCTCAACGCCTCGAGCGTGGCGACCCAGTGGGGGCCGCTGTCGGCCACCGACCGCGACTTCCTCGTCAAGGTGCGGCTCGCCGGCCTGTGGGAACTGCCCGCCGGGCAGCAGGCGATCGAACGCGCGCCCACCGAGGCCGTCAAGGCGGCCGGCGACCACCTCGTCGTCGGCCACACCGACCTCGACAAGCGGGCCCGCAACGTGGCGGCGCAGCTGGGCGTCGAGCTGCCGAACCAGCCCACCGAGCAGCAGCAGGGCTGGCTGCGCGAACTGTCCGCGGCGCAGGGCGAGGAGTACGAGCGCAAGTTCGCCCAGCTTCTGCGGAACGCCCACGGCAAGGTCTTCGCGCTGATCGCGCAGGTCCGTCACACCACCCGCAACACACTGATCCGCCAGCTCGCCTCGGACGCCAACCAGACGGTCCTCGACCACATCACGATGCTCGAGCAGACCGGCCGGGTCGACTTCGACGCCATCGCCAACGAAGCCGCGGCGGGAGCCACGGCCAGCCCGAGCGGTCCGCCGCCGCCGGACGGCAACCTGCCGCCCGCGCCGCCCGCGGTCACCCCGACCGGGGACCAGTCGTTCACGTCCCGGCCCTCACCGCAGCCGGGTGCGCCGACCGCGGTCAACACCGACCGCCCGGCACCGCAGGACCCCGTCCCTGCGGGATGACCGGGCGGCCCCGAACACGGCAGGAGGTTCCGGTCCGCCCGGGCCGGAACCTCAAATCAACCTCTGAACGTCCCCTCCTGCGGATTCACCTGCTCGTGCGGGGGCCATGACCCTGGCACGCCACACACGTCGGGCGTGGAGGAGGGGACCATGGAACTCGGCATCGGAATCGGCTGGCGGCCGGAGATCGCGGACACGGTGGAGCGGCTGCCGGAGCTCGACTGGGTCGAGGTCGTCGCGGAGAACGTCTGCCCCGGCCACCTGCCGCCCGCACTGCTCCGGCTGCGCTCGCGCGGCGTCCGCGTCGTCCCGCACGGCGTCTCGCTCGGACTCGGCGGCGCCGACCGGCCCTCGAAGCGGCGCCTGGCCGATCTGGCAGAGCGGGCAGAGGCACTGGCCGCGCCGCTGGTCACGGAGCACATCGCGTTCGTGAGGGCGGGCGGCGCGCTCACCGCGTCCGCCGTGCAGGAGGCCGGCCATCTGCTGCCCGTCCCCCGCACCTGGGACGCGCTCGCCGTGCTGTGCGAGAACGTGCGCATCGCGCAGGACTCGCTGCCGGTGCCGCTGGCGCTGGAGAACATCGCGGCGATGTTCTCCTGGCCGGGCGAGGAGCTCACCGAGGGCCAGTTCCTCGCGGAGCTCGTGGAACGGACCGGGGTAGGGCTGCTGATCGACGTGGCCAACCTCCACACCAACCACGTCAACCGCGGCGAGGACCCGTCGGCCGCGCTCGACGAACTGCCGGTGGAGTCGATCGCGTACGTCCATGTCGCGGGCGGCGTCGAACGCGACGGGATCTGGCACGACACGCACGCGCACCCGGTGACACGGCCGGTCCTGGACATCCTGTCGGACCTGCGGAGCAGGGTGAACCCGCCGGGGGTGCTGCTGGAGCGCGACGACGACTTCCCCGCCGGTTCCGAGCTGGAGGCCGAACTCGCGACCATCCGCACGACCCTGGCGTCGGCCGCGCACAGCGCCCGCTCCGCCTCGCCCCGGACCACCCCCCTCGCGGCGACGCCGCCCCGCCCCGCCTCCGACACAAGAACGCCGCCCGCCCGCCAGCACGTCGCGCTCAGGCAGGCCGCCCTGCTGTCCGCGCTCGTCGCGGGAACGCCCGCACCCGAGGGATTCGACGCACGCCGCCTGCGCGTGCAGAGCCGCGCCCTCGCCGCGAAGCGCGCGGACGTCGTCGCGAAGGTCGCGCCCGAGCTGCCCGAGATCCTCGGGACCGGCTACCGGGCCGCCTTCCTCGCGTACGCCAGGAACCGCCCCATGCACGCGGGTTACCGGCGCGACGCGCTCGACTTCGCCGAGCACCTGCTGGCCTCAGGACGCCCGCAGGACGGCGCCGCCCGGCGCAGGCTGACCCTGTGGTGGCGGGAGCGCAGCGCCACCCGTCCGCCGCGCGGGGCGACCCGCCTGGTCCGTGTGGCCCGCGCCGCGCTCGCGGCGAGGTGAGCGCCATGGAATTCCTCGCGATCGTCGTCCATCTCGCGGTCGGCCTGTCGTCCCTGTTCCTGATCGTCCGGGTGTCCGCCGCCCAGCCGGCCTCCCCGCCCGGCGCCGCGCACGTCCACGACGCGTACGAGGCGGCCTTCCTCGCGGGCGGACCCGGACGCGTCGTCGACGCCGCGATCACCGCCCTGCACGGCGACGGACGGATCGCCGTCGGCTGGCCCGGAGTTCTGTCCGCGCTGCGGCCGGTCGCGCGGGACCCGGTGGAGCGGGCGGTGTTCTCGGTGCTCCCCTTCGCCCCGAACGGCGCGCTGCACACCGTACGGCTCCACACGATGCGCAGCCCCGCGGTACAGGAGATCGGCGACCTGCTCGCGGCACGCGGACTGATGGTGCCGCCCGGCCACGGCACGGGGCTCGCCCGGTGGGGCGTGATCCAGAGCGCGGTCTGCTTCCTCGGCCTCCCGGTGTCGCTCTTCCTCACGGTCGTCGCATTCCTCGGTGACACGTCCGGCGGCCCGGGATCGCCGTTCGTCCTCCTGGTCTTCCCGGTGCTGATCGCGGGCGCCGTGATCGGCGCGTTCCAGGCGCGACGCGCCCGGCGGCGGGTCACGCCCGCGGGGCGGAGCGCGCTGCGTGCGTACCGCCTGGCGCACTCCGGGACGCGGGATCCGGCCGTCCTGGTGGCCCTGCAGGGCGTGCGGGGCGTGCCGGACTACGCCCTGCGCAGGCAGTTGGGCGCGGCCGTGCGGGTCGGTGCGACGAGCGGTGGCACGACGGGCGGCGTGCCGAGCGATCCGTCGTACGCGCCTCCCTTCGTGGGCGAGGCCGTGTGGTGCGCCGGTTCGTCTCCCGAGTCGGGGGGCGGTTCCGGCTGCGGCGCGTCCGGCGGGTCGGGCTGCGGCGGCTCGGGAGGCGGCTCCGGCTCCTCCTGCGGCGGCTCCTCCGGATCCAGTTGCGGCGGAGGCTCCGGCAGCAGTTCCTGACGGGACGGCATCGGGGTCATTGGCCCCGACACCGCCGGACGGTGCTTTACTTCGCGAACCGCCCCTGACCAAGATCCCTTTCGTCCCGTGGCCGCCGCCCGGCCGCCCCGCGCACGAAGGGAACGCGATGAGAACAGCCGCGAAGTACGGGGCCGTGGCGGGCCTCGGTTCCTTGCTCCTCACCTCGGTCGCCGTCGCCCCCGCCGGCGGTACGACCACCACCGACGCCGCCGCCCACGGCACCGCCGTGGCCGCCGGGCGCGCCGCGGCGGCCGGCATCGACTTCGGCCGCTGCCCCGCCGCCGAGAAGCTGCCCGACACGGTCCGCTGCGGCACCGTCGAGGTCCCGCTCGACTACGCAGACCCGTCGGGCCGCCGGATCGAACTCACCGTCAGCCGGGTGCGGGCGACCGGGAAGAAGTCGCAGCGGCAGGGCGCCTTCGTCTACAACCCGGGCGGTCCGGGCGCCTCCAGCATGTCCTTCCCGCTGGCGGCCGGGCTGCCCGAGTGGAAGCGGATCGCGGAGGCGTACGACATCGTCGGCTACGCGCCCCGCGGGGTCGGCCGGTCCGCCCCGCTGTCCTGCCAGGAGCCGGAGGACTTCCTCAAGGCCCCCACCCAGGCCCCGACGCACCCCTCGCTCGCGTACAAGAAGGAACGCATCGCGCAGGCGCAGGCCTACGCGAAGGGCTGCGCGGAGAAGACCGGCACGGCGCTGCGCCACTACACGTCGCTGAACAACGCCCGCGACCTGGACGTGCTGAGGGCGGCGCTCGGCGAGAAGAAGCTGACGTTCATGGGCGCCTCGTACGGCACCTACTTCGGCGCCCTGTACGCGACGATGTTCCCCTCCCATGTGCGCCGTATGGTCTTCGACTCCGCTGTCGACCCCGACCCCGAGCAGATCTGGTACCGCAACAACCTGGACCAGTCGGAGGCCTTCGAGAGCCGCTGGGCCGACTTCCGCGCCTGGGTGGCGAAGCACGACACGACGTACGGGCTGGGCGCGACCCCCGAGGACGTGTCCCGCAGCTACGAGAAGGTGCGCGCCCGCCTCGAGCGGGAGCCCGCGGGCGGCACGGTGGGTCCTGGCCAGCTGCACGCCGCGTTCCTGGGGGCCGGCTACTACGACGACTACTGGCCGCTGCGCGCCGGCGCGCTGTCGGAGTACCTGAAGGGCAACCCGGAGCCGCTGATCGAGCAGGCCGCGCCGGAGCCCGCGGCGGCGAAGGCCTCGGAGAACGGCAACGCCGTCTACACGGCGGTCGAGTGCAACGACGCCCCGTGGCCGGAGGACTGGCTCACCTGGGACCTGGACAACTCGCTGCTGGCCAAGCGCGCGCCGTTCGAGACCTGGGACAACGTGTGGATGAACCTGCCGTGCGCCTTCTGGCAGGAGCCGCGGCAGCAGCCGCTGGACGTCCGCGCGGAGCCGGGGCAGTTGCCGCCGACGTTGATCCTCGCGGCGGAGCGGGACGCGGCCACCCCGTACACGGGAGCGCTCGAACTGCAGCGGCGTCTTGCGGGTTCGGTGCTGGTCACGGAGGAGGACGCGGGGACGCACGGCATCGGCGGCGGCAGCAACACCTGCGTCAACAAGCACCTGGAGGACTATCTGCTGCGGGGTGAGACGCCGGTGCGGCGCGCATCGTGCGCGCCGCACCCGGAGCCCGACCCGGTGTCGCTGGACCGGCGGGCGGAGCAGCGGAAGCTGCCGCACGCCGTCTGATCTTCCGGGCCATGTGGACGGCTGGGTATCCGCTCTGCAGGAGCGGAAACCCGGCCGTCAGGTCGTTCGCCGTCTTCGCCGGCTCAGCCGGCTCCGTCGGGCTCGCCGGTGGAGGGTTACGCGAGACCCGCGACGAGGTCCGCCACGTCCTTGCGGCGGCCGGTGTAGAACGGGACCTCCTCACGGACGTGCATCCGCGCCTCCGACGCACGCAGGTGCCGCATCAGGTCGACGATGCGGTACAGCTCGTCCGCCTCGAAGGCGAGGATCCACTCGTAGTCGCCGAGCGAGAACGAGGCGACCGTGTTGGCGCGCACGTCCGGGTAGCCGCGGGCCATCTTGCCGTGGTCGGCGAGCATCCGGCGACGGTCCTCGTCGGGGAGCAGGTACCAGTCGTAGGAGCGCACGAAGGGGTAGACCGAGACGTAGTTGCGGGGGGTCTCGTCGGCCAGGAACGCCGGGATGTGCGACTTGTTGAACTCGGCGGGGCGGTGCAGCGCCATGTTCGACCACACCGGCTCGAGCGCGCGGCCGAGGCGGGTGCGGCGGAAGCGGTTGTACGCGTCCTGCAGCTCGTCCGCGGTCTCGGCGTGCCACCAGATCATCACGTCGGCGTCGGCACGCAGCCCGGACACGTCGTACGTGCCGCGCACGGTGACGTCCTTGGCGGCGAGCTGGTCGAACAGCTCCTGGACCTCCTCGGCGTAACCGGAGCGGTCCTCGGGCAGCACATCGCGCAACTTGAAGACGGACCACAGCGTGTACCGGATGACCTCGTTGAGGTCCTTGGCCTTCTTGCCTGCGTTCGGGAGCTTTTCTGGCGCACTCATACGGCTATTGTCCCGCCTCACGATCGGTGCCCCGCGCCAGGGTCGGCGTGGCGAGAATCTCGTCCGCGGCGCGCTGTCCGCTCGCGACGCAGGCCGGGATCCCGACGCCTTCGTACACCGCGCCGCACAGCCGCAGCCCCGGCAGCCCGGCGACCTCCTCGCGGATGCGGGCGACCCGGTCGAGGTGCCCCACGGGGTACTGGGGCAGGCCGCCGGTCCACCGGGTGACCTCGGCGGCGACCGGGCGGGCGGTGAGCCCCACGGCGGCGCGGAGGTCGGTCAGGGAGACGTCGACGAGCTCGGCGTCCTCGCGTTCGAGGGCCTGCTCCTCGCCGTAGCGGCCGACGGAGGTGCGCAGCACGAACAGGTCCCCCGCGCTCCGGGCGACCCAGCCCCACTTGTTGGAGGAGAAGGTGGAGGCCTTGATGGTGTGCCCGTCCACCGGCGGGACGAGGAATCCGCTGCCTGCCGGCATCCCCGCCACGTCGGCGCGCCGGAACGCCATGGTGACCAGCGCCATCGAGGCGTATTCGACACGGCCGAGCTCGGCCGCGGCGGCCGGCGACACGGAGGCCAGCAGCGCGGACGCGGACCAGGCGGGCGTGGCGAGCACCACGGCGTCGGCGTCGAGCGTCCCGCCGTCGGTGCGGACCTGCCAGCGGTCCGCGGCGCGGGTCAGGCCGAGGACGGGCGTCTCGGTGCGGATGTCGCCGCCCTTGGCGCGTACGGCGTCGGCCACGGCGCCCGGCAGGGTGCCGATGCCGCCGTCGAGCCCCATGAAGACCGGGCCTCCGGTCTGCTGCCCGGCCGCCCTCGCCTGGATGTCCCGCACGCCCTCGAGCAGTGAGTCATGGGTCCTCGCGGCCTCGAAGAGCTGGGGGACGGCCGCGCGCATCGAGATGCGGTAGGCGTCACCCGCGTAGACGCCGCCGAGCAGCGGCTCGACCAGCCGGTCGACGACCTCCCGGCCGAGGCGCTCGGCGACGTACGCGCCGACGGCGACGTCGTCGCCCACCGCGGCCGGCGCGAGGTCCTTCTCGTGCTCGATTCGGGCGAGGCCCTCCGCGGAGAGCAGCCCGGCGAGCGCCGACGCGTCACCCGGGACGCCCATCACATGCCCCTTCGGCATGGGCCGCAGGGCGTCACGGGTCCAGACCGCCGAGGTCGCCGTGGCCGGCGGCTCCAGCCGGTCGCCGAGACCGACCGCGCGGGCGAGGTCGGTGCCCTCGGCGCGGCGGGCGAGCATCGACTCGGCGCCGAGGTCGACCCGCACGCCCTCGATCTCGCCCGACAGCAGCTTGCCGCCGACGCGGTCGGTCGCCTCGAGGAGGGTGACGCGCACGCCGGAGGCGAGCAGCCGGTGCGCGGCGGCGAGACCGGCGATACCGCCCCCGATGACGACGACATGGCGCGCTCGTGTGTCCACGTTCATGGTCCAACTCTCTCAAACGCCGTTCCGAGTCCTGACCGTGACCGCTTCGGGACCCGGAACCGGCAACCCGCGCCGGGGCCGGGGCGTCGAACCTGCGACAAGTTCACAACCATCCCCGGGGGGCCGGTATGCGTGCACGGCGTGCGTTCGCGGTACTACTTCTCACTGCCTCACTCGGCCTCGCCGGGTGCGCGGGCGGTTCCGACTCCGGCGACGGCGCGCAGAGCGCGGCGAAACCGGCCGCGCGTGACGCGGAGGGCGCGGCCGGGTCGCGACAGGCGGCCGACGAGGCGGCGGGGGCGCCGGCCGAGGACGGCGCGGACCGTGACGGCGCCGCGAAGCCGTCTGCGCCGCCGAGCACCCACGTCATCCGCACGGCCACGCTCGAGGTGGAGGTCGAGGACGCCACCAAGGCGCTCGCCGCGGCCCGCAGGGCGGCGGGGAACGCGGGCGGACACGTGGAGAACGAGAGCACCGAGCGGATCGACGACACGCACGTCACGTCGAACGTCGTGCTGCGCGTGCCGCAGGAGCGTTACGAGTCGGTGCTGGCCGAACTGGCCGGAGCCGGGAAGCTGTTGTCCCGCACGGCCGACGCGAAGGACGTCACCGGCCAGGTCGTGGACGTGGAGAGCCGGATCGCGACCCAGCGGGCGAGCGTCGCGCGGGTGCGGGAACTGATGGACCGGGCGACGAGGCTGTCGGACGTCGTCACGCTCGAGGCCGAGCTGAGCACCCGTCAGGCCGACCTGGAGTCACTGCTCGCACAGCAGGCGACGCTGAAGGACCGCACCTCGCTCGCGACGATCACGCTGACGCTGTCGGAGACCACGCCCGAGGAGACCGCGAAGGAGGACGACGGCCCCGGCTTCCTCGACGCGCTCGGCGGCGGCTGGGACGCGCTGGTCGCGACGCTGCACTGGATCGCGGTGGCGGTCGGCGCCGTGGCTCCCTTCGCGGCGCTGGGCGCGGTGCTGTACGCGGTGTGGCGGTGGCTGGTCCGCCCGCGCCTGCCCGAGCGGCCGGCGCGCACCCCGGCTCCCCCGGCCGCACCGACCGCCGCCGCACCGGCAGCCGCCCGGACCACCCCTCCGGCCGCTCCTGGGGGCACGCGGGACTGAAAGCGCCCTTCCCCGTAGCGTGTTCCCCATGGGAGCGACTGAGCGGCTGGTGGTCATCGGGGGCGATGCGGCGGGCATGTCCGCCGCATCGCAGGCACGCAGGATGAAGGGCCCGGACGAGCTGGAGATCGTCGCGTTCGAGCGCGGTCACTTCAGCTCGTACTCGGCGTGCGGCATCCCGTACTGGGTGAGCGGCGACGTGACGGACCGCGCCGAACTCGTCGCCCGTACCCCGAAGGAGCACCGGGAGCGCGCCATCGACCTGCGGATGCGCACCGAGGTCACGGAGATCGACGTCGCCGGAGGGCGGGTGCGCTCGCGCGACCTGGAGAGCGGCGCGGAGTCCTGGACCGGTTACGACAAGCTGGTCGTCGCCACCGGTGCCCGTCCGGTGCGCCCCGACCTGCCCGGCATCGGCGCGCCCGGCGTCCACGGCGTGCAGACCCTCGACGACGGCCAGGCGCTGCTGGACAGCCTTTCCCGCACCGAGGGCCGGCGGGCGGTCGTCGTCGGCGCCGGGTACATCGGCGTCGAGATGGCGGAGGCGCTCCTCAAGCACGGCTTCGAGGTCACCCTCGTCGACCGCGGCGAGCAGCCGATGGCGACGCTCGACCCCGACATGGGCCGGCTGGTCCACGAGGCGATGTCCGGCATGGGCATCACCACGGTCTCCCGAACGGCCGTCACCAAGATCCTCACCGGCGACGACGGCCGGGTCCGGGCCGTCGCCACCGACAGTGCCGAGCACCCGGCGGACATCGTGGTCCTCGGTATCGGCGTCGAGCCGGAGACCACCCTCGCCCGGGCCGCCGGCCTCCCGCTGGGCCACCACGGCGGGCTCCTCACGGACCTGTCGATGCGGGTACGCGGCCACGAGAACATCTGGGCCGGCGGCGACTGCGTCGAGGTCCTCGACCTCGTGTCCGGCCGCGAACGCCACGTCCCGCTCGGTACGCACGCCAACAAGCACGGCCAGGTCATCGGAGCGAACGTGGGCGGCGGCTACGGCACGTTCCCAGGCGTCGTCGGCACCGCGGTGAGCAAGGTCTGCGACCTGGAGATCGCCCGCACGGGCCTGCGCGAGAAGGACGCGCGGGCGGTGGGCCTCCAGTACGTGACGGCGACGATCGAGTCGACGAGCCGCGCGGGCTACTTCCCCGGCGCTGCCGCCATGACGGTCAAGATGCTGGCGGAACGCCGCACGGGCCGATTGCTGGGCGTCCAGATCGTCGGCCGTGAGGGCGCGGGCAAGCGCGTGGACGTCGCGGCGGTGGCACTGACGGCCGGCATGACCGTCGAACAGATGACGGCGCTGGACCTGGGCTACGCCCCGCCGTTCTCCCCTGTCTGGGACCCGGTCCTGGTCGCGGCCCGCAAGGCGTCGGCGGCGGTGCGGGCGGGAGCGTAGACGGTGGTGGGCGGGGGCGCCCTCGCGGGGCGTCCGAACAGCCCCATTTACCCAGAGTGATGAATTGCGCCAAATGCATCACCGTGTGTAGCTGGGGGCATGATCCGACACACAGCGCGAGCGCTCTGCGCCGCCTCACTCGTCATCGCGCCTCTCGCGATAAGCACCCCCGCCCACGCCGTGACCACGTGCACCGTCAACGGCAGGACCGTCACGGGCACGACCGTGAACGGCACCGCCGGCAGCGACTCCATCCGCTGCGGCGCGGTCGACGCCGGTGACACGGTCAACGGCCTCGGCGGCAGCGACATCATCACCATCACGGGCCCGGTCGCGGGCACCGTGAACGGCGGAGCCGGCAGCGACCGTGTCACCGTCTCCTCGACCGCCTCCGTCAGCGGCGTCGTCGCCGGCAACGAGGGCGACGACTACGTCACCGTGGGCGGCGTGACGACCACCGGCGACGTCCTCGGCGGCACCGGGAACGACTTCCTCCGGACCGGGGCCAACGCCGGCCTCGTCGACGGGGACGGCGGATTCGACTACTGCGTCGTGGCCTCCGGCAACGACCCCGAGAACTGCGAATTCCCCTTCTGAGCCGAAGGCTCGCCGCGGTGCCGGCCGGCACCGCGGCGAGCCGCGTGTCCGGGCTGTCTCAGCGCGCGGTCTGCTCGTGCACGTACGCCACCAGCCGCGTCAGCGCGTCCGGGTCCGTCGTCGGCAGCACGCCGTGGCCGAGGTTGAAGACATGACCCTCCAGCCCCGCCGCCGCGTCCAGCACCTCACGGGTCTTCGACTCGACCGCCTCCCGCGAGGAGAAGAGCACCGCCGGGTCCAGGTTGCCCTGGAGCGCCTTGCCGGGGCCGACCCGGCGCGCGGCCTCGTCCAGCGGGACGCGCCAGTCGACGCCGACGACGTCCGCGCCCGCCTCGCCCATGAGACCGAGCAGCTCGCCCGTGCCCACGCCGAAGTGGATGCGCGGGACGCCGTAGGAGGCGACGGCCTCGAAGACCTTCTCCGACGCCGGCATCACCGAGCGCCGGTAGTCGGCGGGAGCCAGCGCGCCCACCCACGAGTCGAAGAGCTGCACGGCGGAGGCGCCGGCCTCGATCTGGACCTTCAGGAAGGCGGAGGTGATCTCCGCGAGGCGGTCCAGCAGGTCGGCCCACAGCTGCGGGTCGCCGTACATCAGGGCCTTGGTGTTCTCGTGGTTGCGCGAGGGGCCGCCCTCGACGAGGTAGCTGGCGAGGGTGAAGGGCGCGCCGGCGAAGCCGATGAGCGGGGTCGGGCCGAGCTCGTCGGTGAGCATCCCCATGGCCTCGGTGACGTACCGGACGTCGTCCGGCGTCAGGTCGCGCAGCCGGGCGAGATCGGCGCGCGTACGGATCGGCTCGGCGACCACAGGTCCGACGCCCGGCTTGATGTCGAGGTCGATGCCGATCGCCTTGAGCGGCACCACGATGTCGCTGAAGAAGATCGCCGCGTCGACCTTGTGCCGCCGGACCGGCTGCAGGGTGATCTCCGTGACGAGCTCGGGCCGCATGCAGGACTCGAGCATCGGGATGCCCTCGCGGACCTTCAGGTACTCCGGCAGTGAGCGGCCCGCCTGACGCATGAACCACACGGGCGTGTGCGGCACCGGTTCGCGGCGGCACGCCTTCAGGAACGCGGAGTCATAGGTCTTCAGGTGGCCCGGGGGGCGGTTGTTGGCGCTCACGCACTGAATCTTCGCATGTGCGCGGGAAGTGCCCGCCCCGGCCCGGGTGTCCCTCCCTGCGCGAAGCCCCCGTTCCGCCTACTCTTCCCCGCATGGCTGCGGCTCAGGGACATTTTTCCGATCATTCCAAAAGCGCTGACGAGAAGGGGAACCCCGAACCGAGCAGTGACCCGGATACCGGCGCGGGTGCTGTTCCGCCCGTGTTCCGTCATGCGGTGGAGGCGCTTCGGTCGGCACGGTTGCGGCCGGAGATCGAGGTCGAACCGACCCGGCCTCCGCAGCGGCTCGCCCCGCACTCGTACGCGCTGGAGGCGGCGGTCGTCGACGGCGAGGACGATCTCGCGGACGGCCGTCTGGTGCTGCTGCACGAGCCGGCCGGCCACGACGCCTGGAACGGCACGTTCCGGATGGTGACGCTGGTGCGTGCCGAGCTGGAGCCGGAGATGGCCGCCGACCCGCTGCTGCCGGAGGTGTGCTGGTCCTGGCTGACGGGGGCACTGGAGGCGCGCGGGCTGTCGTACGGGGTACCGAGCGGCACCGTCACCCGTGCGGGTTCTCACTATTTCGGAGGACTCTCCGACCGGCGTCCCGCGACCCAGATCGAGATCCGTGCGTCATGGACGCCCCGTGAGGGTCCGGGCGGGGCCCCGGACACCGCCGCACATCTCGCCGCCTGGTGCGATCTGCTCTGCCAGATCGCCGGACTGCCGCCGTCGCCGGTCGGCCCGGCGGACAACGCGACGGGCGTGGTCACCCTTCCGCAGCGCCGCGGCCCCCAGCAGACCTGACCCGGCGGGGGCCGGCGGGGGCGGACACCGGGCCGGCGCCGGGGAAACTGGGCGCGGCCGTGCGCAGGAAACAGCGGGCTTCGCGTCGCCCGTGAATCACGCGCCTGAACGGTTCGCTCGTAGGATGATCGATCGCCTGTCCGAATTGCCCCGATTATTACTCACCAAATCGTGATCATTCTCTAAAGGCGGACGGGTTCGGTGCCGAAGAGGTCAATGACCCAACTGCACGGTTCGCCCCGGCTTCACCCCCCGAGCCGGCTCCGTCCCGCACCTTTCCAGGAGGCCTGGTGTCCGTTCTTCTCGAGCAGCCCGCAAGCCTGGTCGCCTACCGCCCGAACAAGCCGACGGCCATGGTCGTCGTGGCCGACCCGCGCGTCCGTTCCACCGTCACCCGCCACCTGTGGGCACTCGGGGTCCGTGACGTCATCGAGGCGTCGTCCATCGCGGAGGCACGTCCCCGCGTCGGCAACCCGCGCGACATCTGCGTTGCCGACGTCCATCTGCCCGACGGTTCCGGGCTGACCCTCCTGTCCGAAACCCGTGCGGCGGGCTGGCCCAACGGCCTGGCCCTGTCCGCCGCCGACGACATCGGCGCCGTGCGCAACGCCCTGGCCGGCGGTGTCAAGGGTTATGTCGTCACCGGTACCCGAACCAACATCGGCCACCCGACCCGTCCCGGCGCCGCCCCCATCGGCGCCGCGGCGAACCGTATGCACCGCCGCCCCCCGGGTGCCCCGAGCCACCCGGGCGGCTACCGCGAACTGTCCGGCCGCGAGGTCGAGGTCCTGCGCCTCGTCGCGGAAGGCCAGTCCAACAAGGCCATCGGCGTCTCCATGGGCCTGTCCGCGCTGACCGTCAAGAGCCACCTCGCCCGCATCGCCCGCAAGCTGGGCACGGGTGACCGTGCCGGAATGGTGGCCGTGGCACTGCGCACCGGAATCATCCACTGACCGCTTCGTATTCTTTTCGCGCCCGTCGACGGAACGTTCCGTCGACGGGCGCGTTCCGTTCACAGATACCCTTGACACGTGACCGACGCCCAAGAGACCGCAGCAGAGACGACACTGCATACCACCGGGGGCGCTCCCTCGGACGACGAGGTCCCTGCCGCAGGGCTGCCGATCCCGTTGCTGGAGCCCCGTGAGGGCATTCCCCCGGTGGTCGCCGACGAGGACGCCCTGGCCGAGGTGATCGCCGCGTTCGCGGCCGGCACCGGCCCCGTGGCCGTCGACGCGGAGCGCGCGTCCGGCTACCGCTACGGACAGCGCGCGTACCTCGTGCAGCTGCGCCGCGAGGGCGCCGGCACCGCGCTCGTCGATCCCGTCGGCTGTCCCGACCTTTCCGCGCTCGGCGACGCGCTCGCCGACACCGAGTGGATCCTGCACGCCGCCACGCAGGACCTTCCCTGCCTGCGTGAAATAGGCATGGTCCCGGCGCGGATCTTCGACACGGAGCTGGCCGGGCGGCTCGGCGGCTTCCCCCGGGTCGGCCTCGGCGCGATGGTCGAGAGCGTGCTCGGCTACGCCCTGGAGAAGGGCCACTCCGCCGTCGACTGGTCCACCCGCCCGCTGCCCGAGCCGTGGCTGCGCTACGCGGCGCTCGACGTGGAGCTGCTGGTCGACCTGCGCGACGCGCTGGAGAAGGAACTGGACCGGCAGGGCAAGCTCGACTGGGCCCACCAGGAGTTCGACGCGATCGCCTCCGCCCCGCCCCCGCCGCCGCGCCGTGACCCCTGGCGGCGTACGTCGGGGATGCACAAGGTGCGCCGCCGCCGCCAGATGGCGGTCGTACGGGAGATGTGGACCGTGCGCGACCGGGTCGCCCAGCGCCGGGACGTGTCCCCCGGCAAGGTGCTCGGCGACGCCGCGATCGTTGAGGCCGCGCTCGCCCTGCCGGCGAACGTGCACGCCCTCACCGCGCTGCCCGGCTTCGGGCACCGGATGGGCCGGCGTCAGCTCGAGCAGTGGCAGGCCGCGGTCGACCGGGCCAAGGCCCTGCCCGACTCCGAACTCCCGCAGCCCGGCCAGCCGCTGAACGGTCCGCCGCCGCCCCGGTCGTGGGCCGACAAGGACCCGGCCGCCGCGGCCCGCCTGTCCGCCGCGCGCGCGGCGGTCTCCGCGCTGGCGGAGCAGCTGAACATGCCGCAGGAGAACCTGATCACGCCGGACACCGTGCGGCGGGTGTGCTGGGAGCCGCCCGCGACGGTCACGCTCACGTCGGTGGCCGACGTGCTGGAGTCCCTCGGCGCGCGTCCGTGGCAGCGGGAGCTCGTCGCGCCCCTGCTGGCCGCGGCGCTCACGGCCCGCCCGGCGTAGCAGGCGCGTCCACGGCGACGGGGCCCGCGGCCCCGGTGAAGGCCCCGCGGCAGTGGACGCTCAGCGCCCGTACCGCGGGGTCGCCCGTCCGCCGCCGGACCAGGGCGAGCAGCGCGGGTGCGCGGACGTCGTCGATGAGGCGGACGGTCAGCCCGTCCTGACACGCGGCGGCCATGGACTCGCTCAGCACCGCGACACCGAGGCCGCGCCGGGCGAGCGCCGCGACGGCCTCCGCGGCGCCCGCCTGGAGCGCGATCCGCGGTTCGACGCCCTGCTCGGCGCAGACGCCGTCGAGCACCGTGCGCAGTCCGGTGCCCGGGGGCATGCAGACGAGCGGGTGGGCCGCGGCCTCCCGCAGAGTGACACGGCGGCACCGCGCGAGGGCGTGGTCGTGGGGAACGGCGACGACGAGCCGTTCACTGATCACCGTCCATGTGTCGAGACCCTCGAGCTCCAAGGCCGCGGTCCCGACGAGCGCCAGGTCGACGCCGCCCGTGCGTACGGCCTCGATCAGCCGGTCGGAGTTGTCCTCCAGCAGACGCAGTTCCACGCCCGGGTGCGCCCGGTGGAAGGCGGCGAGTCCGTCGAAGAACGGCGTGACGGTGCACCCCGCGACCATGCCGACCGTCAGCCGGCCCCGGATCAGGCCGGTCAGCTCCCCCACCGACCGGCCGACGGCCCCGGCCGCGGCGAGGGCCGCCCGTGCGTGCCCGAGTGCCGCCTCCCCGGCCGGGGTGAGCGTCACGCTGCGGGCCGTCCGGTCGAACAGCTCCGCGCCGACCTCGCTCTCCAGGCGGCGGATCTGGGCGCTGACGCCGGACTGGCTGATGTGCAGGCGTGCGGCGGCACGGGTGAAGTTCCGCTCCTCGGCGACCGCCACGAAGTACGCGAGCTGCCTCAGTTCCATAACCAGAAATGCTAGCTCCGATCAGAACCATCTGTTGGACTTCTGATCACCCGGGGCCGATCGTTGAAGGACCGAAGCCGGAGCAGCTGGAGGTAGCGATGACGGAGTACGAGAAGGCCCTGCGCCCCGAGGACATCACCCGCCTCTTCGTCGAGCGGTCCAACGCGGGCGACGCGGCCGGGGTGGCCGCCCTGTACGAAGAGGACGCGGTCCTGGCCTACCCGCCGGGCCGGCGGACGGTGGGCCGTGAGGCGATCAGGGCGCTGTGGGAGAAGGTGCTGGCGAACGCCCCCACCTTCCGCCCGGAGACGCCGCTGCCGACGCTGATCAGCGGAGACCTCGCGCTGACGTCCACGCCCCCGTCGGACGGGGCCGGGGCCCGGGCACAGGTCGCCCGCCGCCAGCCGGACGGGAGCTGGCTGCGGGTGCTGGACCAGCCGGAGTTCGTGACGCCGACGGACTGAGCGGCCGCCGGACGGAGCGTTTCGCGCCTGGCCGGGACGGGGAAGGGCTCCGCGCAGCCGCCTGCGACGTGTGACCTTCACCGCTCCCGGCCCAGGGGGTGGGCAGCCTGGTTACCCACAAGTAGCATGGGGCGAGCAAGCGCACGCTCAGCCGTGCGCCCGCAGCAGTGCAACCCCGCACCCTGGAGGAGAGCCATCGTGCCTCGTACCGTCAGGGACGTCGTCTTCGTCGACGGCGTCCGCACCCCGTTCGGCAAGGCGGGCCCGAAGGGCATCTACCACGAGACCCGCGCCGACGATCTTGTCGTGAAGGCCATCCGGGAGCTGCTGCGCCGCAACCCGGCCCTCGACCCCGCGAAGATCGACGAGGTCGCCATCGCCGCGACCACGCAGATCGGTGACCAGGGTCTGACCCTCGGCCGTACCGCCGGCATCCTCGCCGGTCTGCCGCAGTCCGTGCCCGGCTACTCCATCGACCGGATGTGCGCCGGTGCGCTCACCGCCGTGACGAGCGTCGCCGGTTCCATCGCGTTCGGCGCGTACGACGCCGTCATCGCCGGTGGTGTCGAGCACATGGGCCGTCACCCCATGGGCGAGGGCGTCGACCCGAACCCGCGCTTCGTCAGCGAGAAGCTCGTCGACGAGTCCGCCCTCTTCATGGGCATGACCGCGGAGAACCTGCACGACCGGTACCCGCAGATCACCAAGCAGCGCGCCGACGAGTACGCCGTGCGTTCGCAGGAGAAGGCCGCCAAGGCGTACGCCAACGGCAAGATCCAGCAGGACCTGGTGCCGGTCTCCGTCCGCCGCACCAACCCGGAGGCCGGCGAGACCGGCTGGGGCCTGGTCACCGCCGACGAGCCGATGCGCCCGGGCACCACGCTCGAGTCCCTCGCGGGCCTGAAGACGCCGTTCCGCGTCCACGGCCGCGTCACCGCCGGCAACGCCGCGGGCCTGAACGACGGCGCAACCGCCTCGATCATCGCGTCCGAGGAGTTCGCCCGCGAGAACGACCTCCCGGTCAGGATGCGCCTCGTCTCGTACGCCTTCGCCGGTGTCGAGCCGGAGGTCATGGGCTACGGCCCGATCCCCGCGACCGAGAAGGCCCTCGCCAAGGCCGGCCTGTCGATCGAGGACATCAACCTCTTCGAGATCAACGAGGCCTTCGCCGTCCAGGTGCTGGCGTTCCTCGAGCACTACGGCATCGCCGACGACGACGCCCGCGTCAACCAGTACGGCGGCGCGATCGCGTACGGCCACCCGCTGGCCTCGTCCGGTGTGCGTCTGATGACCCAGCTGGCCCGTCAGTTCGAGGAGCAGCCGGAGGTCCGCTACGGCCTCACGACGATGTGCGTCGGCTTCGGCATGGGCGCCACGGTCATCTGGGAGAACCCGCACCACAAGGACGCCGGAGGCGACAAGTGACCACCACCGCTGAACTCCTGAAGGGCGCGGCAGAGCTGTTCCCCGACGAGGTCGTCACGCAGGCGCACGTCCGCCACCTCGACCTCCCCGGCGCCGGGCGCTTCGCGCTCATCACGCTGGACAACGGCCTGGACCACACCAAGCCGACCACCTTCGGCCCGCAGTCCCTCGCGAACCTGGACACCGCGATCGACCAGGTCGAGGCGGAGGCGGCGAACGGCGACATCGTCGGCGTCGGCATCACCGGCAAGCCGTTCATCTTCGCCGTCGGCGCCGACCTCAAGGGCGTGGAGCTGCTGGGGCAGCACTCCGACGCGCTGGCCATCGGCAAGGGCGGCCACGACGTCTTCAAGCGTCTCTCCGCCCTCGCGGTCCCGACCTTCGCCTACTACAACGGCGCGGCCATGGGCGGCGGCGTCGAGGTCGGTCTGCACTGCTCGTACCGCACCGTCTCGAAGGCGATCCCGGCCTTCTCGCTGCCCGAGGTCTTCCTCGGTCTCGTCCCCGGCTGGGGCGGCTGCACGATCCTGCCGAACCTGATCGGCGCGGAGCGCGCGGTCTCGGTCATCATCGAGAACTCGCTCAGCCAGAACAAGCAGCTCAAGGGCACCCAGGTCTACGAGCTCGGCATCGCCGACGCGATCTTCGAGGGCGCCGACTTCCTGGAGCAGTCCCTGCTCTGGACGGCGTCCGTCCTCAAGGGCGAGATCGCCGTCGAGCGCCTTGAGGTCGACCGCGGCGAGGCCTGGGACCAGGCCGTCGCCAAGGGCCGGTTCGTCGCCGACTCCAAGGTGCACGGCGCTGCCCCGGCCGCGTACCGCGCCCTGGACATCATCGAGGTGTCCAAGGACGGCGACCTGCAGAAGGGCTTCGACGCCGAGGACCAGGCCCTGGCCGACCTCATCATGGGCGGCGAACTGCGCTCCGGCATCTACGCCTTCAACCTGGTGCAGAAGCGCGGCAAGCGCCCGGCCGGCGCGCCGGACAAGAGCCTGGCCCGCCCGGTCACCAAGGTCGGCGTCGTCGGCGCCGGCCTGATGGCCTCGCAGCTCGCTCTGCTCTTCCTGCGCCGCCTCGAGGTGCCGGTCGTGCTGACCGACATCGACCAGGAGCGCATCGACAAGGGCGTGGGCTACGTCCACGCCGAGATCGAGAAGCTGCTCGGCAAGGGCCGCATCAACCAGGACAAGGCCAACCGCCTCAAGGCCCTGGTGACCGGTGTGCTCGACAAGGCCGAGGGCTTCGCGGACGCGGACTTCGTCATCGAGGCCGTGTTCGAGGAGATGTCGGTCAAGCAGAAGGTGTTCGCGGAGGTCGAGGCGGTCGCCCCGGCGCACGCGATCCTCGCCACCAACACCTCGTCGCTGTCGGTCTCCGAGATGGCGTCGCAGCTGAAGCACCCCGAGCGGGTCGTCGGCTTCCACTTCTTCAACCCGGTCGCGGTCCTGCCGCTGCTGGAGATCGTCCGCGGCGAGAAGACGGACGACGCTTCGCTGGCCACCGCGTTCGGTGTCGCGAAGAAGCTGAAGAAGACCGCGGTGCTCACCAAGGACGCCCCGGCGTTCGTCGTGAACCGCATCCTGACCCGCTTCATGGGCGAGATCCAGAACGTCATCGACGAGGGCACCCCGGTGGCCACCGCCGAGAAGGCCATCGAGCCGCTCGGCCTGCCGATGTCGCCGCTGGTCCTGCTGGAGCTCGTCGGTCCGGCCATCGGCCTGCACGTCTCCGAGACCCTGAACCGCGCCTTCCCGGAGCGCTTCAAGGTCTCCGAGAACCTGGCCGCGGTCGTCAAGGCCGGCAAGCGCGGCTTCTACGTCTACGACTCCGGCAAGCCGGAGCTGGACCCGGAGGTCGCCGCGCTGCTGAAGCAGGGCGACACCGTCCTGACGGAGGAGCAGGTCCGCGACCGCGTCCTGGACGCCGTCGCGCAGGAGATCGGCCTGATGCTCGAGGAGGGTGTCGTGGCCGAGGCCCAGGACATCGACCTCTGCCTGATCACGGGCGCCGGCTGGCCCTTCCACCTGGGCGGCATCACGCCGTACCTGGACCGCGAGGGCGTCTCCCAGCGGGTGAACGGCAAGCCGTTCCTGGCACCGGGCGTGGCGAGCGTCCCGGCGTAACGCGCACACGGACCTCCGCCCCGGCACCGCGTCAGCGGCGCCGGGGCGGAGGCGTTCCCGGGTCCGTGGCCCGGGGCTCACCGGCGGGTGTTCACCAGGCGGGTTCGTGCGGAAGGTGCTCGCACGCGCTCCCGCAGGTCTCCCGGGCGCGGGTGGAGGCGCTCAGCCAGCTGCCGTCCGGGATTCCGTGGATCTTGAGGGTGAGCACGGTCGGGCTCGAACGGAGCGCGCTGAAGACCGAGACGAACTCGACCCGGTGCACACCGGGCTTCCAGTCGTGCGGGTGCTTCACACTCCAGGTGCCGTCCTCCTTGACGCGGGTCTCCGCGATCAACCGCCCGCCTTCCAGGACCATCACCTTGCTCACGCCTCGCGCGGCCGTGCCGGAGAACCTCGGCCGGGGGCCGCTCCACGCACCCTCGCGTGGGCCGAGGACGGCAGGCGCCTCCACGTGGTCGGCGACGGTGAAGCCCACGGCGGCCGCCGGCGACACGCCTCGATCGTCGAGCCCGACGGCCTGCAGGACGTGCTCACCTGCGGGCCACGCCACGACGCGCCGCCACATCCACCGGCCCTCCGCGTTGACCGAAGTGCCGCCGATGTACTCGCCGGCGCCGGTGAAGAACAGCAGATACGTGGTGCCCGGGTCTGCCGTGCCCGTGAACTTCAGCTGCCCGCTCACCGTCTGCCCGTGCACCGGCGAGACCACGACGGGAGGCCTTCCGGAGTGGGGCGGGCCGACCAGTGCGGACTCGGGGTGCTGCACCGTGAACTCGGGCAGCACCGGCGGAAAGTCGCCTGGTACCAGGCTCTGGGGGTCGACGAGGCCCTGCGGGGTGCCCGGAACGGACTGGAGGGCCGTGGCGAACAGTCTGGCCACCTCCCGGGCGCCCGGCTCGTTGAAGTGGGTCGAGTCGATGATCCCTTCGGGGTGGTTGGGATGCGCCCCGGCGTCCTCCCACCGGAACAGGCCCCTCGCCCTCGTGCAGCCGACCTGCTCCAGCATCCGGGTGGTGAGCAGATTGAGGTCGACGACCCCCGCCCCGGTCTCCGCGGCCGCGTCCCGCGCGTACTGCGGATATCCGTCGTGCGTGTCCACCACGTTCCCGTGGACGTCGAAGACGCAGCGCGCGGCGGGGGTGACCACGACCGGTGTCGCCCCTTCGCCGCGGATGGCCTCCACGTAGAGACGCAGATACTCCTTGAACTCACGCGGGCCGTGGTAGCGGAGAGGTACGTTGACGCGCTGCTCGACGGCCCCGAAGTCGATCGCCACGAAGTCGCCGGGTTCCAGGCTGTTCAGCAGCTTCACGAAGCGGTCGGTGAAGTAGCCGCGCAGGGTCATCGCGTCGCGCGCGTAGTTCTTGACCTCGTAGCCGGGCCCCAGGAACTCGTGGAGGTACTGCCCCCAGCCGGCCATCGGGGATTCGCTCCGGCTGCGCGAGGTGGCGACGGAGTTTCCGAGGATGCAGAACTTGTTCACGCTGTTCCTTACAGAGGCCAGCCGGGAAGGTGGCCGGCATGGAAGAGTCGGTTGCGCGCCGATCCCGCCTCGAACTGGCTGGCGATCGGGAAATAGCTGGGAAGGAAGGCGGCGAGCGTCGCGTCCTGCTCGTCCTCCGAGACGTCGCCGTCGTGGAAGTCGTTCAGACAGAACACGTCGTTGGAGCGCGCCGAGAGCAGGTGGTTGAGCTTCTTGACCTGCTCGCTGATACCGACGTTCACGAAGCCGCTGGAGATGCTGCCCGGCACGCTGCGTTCGGTGTAGTAGCCGAAGTAGTGGTGCAGCGAGGAGGCGACCGACACGTCGGAGCGGTCCCTCAGCTGGCTCGCGGCCGTGGCCCGCAACTGGTCGGGGAAGGTCCGTTCGAGGTCGTACATCACGCTGCGCCGCAGCGGGTGCGGCGCGTGGATGAACGAATTGACCAGCAGACGCCCGAACGCCCAGGAGACGAGCTCCCTGTTGTTCTTCGCCGCGCTGCGGCTGTATTCGTCGGTCGGCCGGACCGGGTTCATGGGGATGGCGTTCGACGACATGAAGTGCTTCGACTGCCCGTTGCCGAGGAAGAAGAGGCTCGGCTGGATCGGCTTGGCCACGAAGACGTCGTCGTTGAAATACAGGAACTGCTCGGACAGATCCTCGATGTGGTGCATCCGGCTCTCGATGGCGTGCGAGTTGTACGTGGGCAGCACGCCGTCGTCGCCGAAGATCTCGGTGTGGTCGACCACCCTTACCCGCGGGTGCGCGGGGTCGAGCCAGGCCGGCACCTGTCGGTCCGTCACGATGTAGATGTTGCGGATCCACGGCGCGTACATGTCCAGCGACCGCAGGGAGTAGCGCAGTTCGTCGCGGTTGCGGAAGCGCGCGGCGCTGGCCGCGGCGTCCTCCGTGTCCATGCCCTTCGCGGCGAGCACCGCGTTCTTCCGCTCCAGCCAGTCGACGTCCGATCCGTCGACCCAGGTGTAGACGGCGTCGATGGGGAAGGCGACGTCGTGGTGCAGGGTCTGCTCGAACGGGGTGATCGTCGGATACCTGCGCCCGCCAAGGACCGTGGGCACCCGGGTCAGCGCCTCCTTGGGGATCCGGGATCCGATCAGGGTGCGCAGCGGTGAGGTGATGTGGTCGGGCTCCTCCGGGTCCTCCTCCCAGAAGGAGATCGTGCACCCGTAGGCCGCCCCCAGCCGCAGGGTGCGCGCGGGGGTGACCACGTTCTGGTAGACCCGCACGCCGGCGCAGGGCGTGTTCACATGCTCGGTGGCCATCGAGGCCAGCGTCGTCGTCATGGCGGCGTCGGAGTCGTTGAGCAGGGCCATGTACACGGCCTGGCCCTGGCAGCTGTCGGCGAGGGCCTTGAGCGCCGCCTCCCGCTGTCCCACGAAGACGGCGAGGCTGTGCCTGATCTTGGACGTACGCGTCACGAAGTACGGGATTCCGCCCTGTTCGAGGGCGTTCGCGGCCAGGGCAAGGTTGGCCTGCATCACGTCGAACGGCGTCTCGGCGTCGGTGACCCGGCAGATCTGTCCCCCGTCCCGCACGAGCCCCGTCGCGCCCTGGAGGACGCGCTGCTCCGCGTTCGCGAGACGGCGGGAGTGCCGGGTGCTCGGCGGCGCGGCGGCGGCCGGCCGCCCCTTGCCGTCGACTCCGCAGTGCAGGGCGTACGCCGCCACACGCTCCGCCTTCATCAGCTCGCGGCGGCCGGAGGACAGATCGGCCCGCAGCGCGGCGAGCAGCATCTCCCACCCGTCCGTGGGCCGGAACCTGGCGGCGTACGCGGCGGCCGACCGGCCCATCGAATGGCGCATCTCCTGCTGCTCGATCACCGCGGTCAGGACCGACGCGAGGGCCTCGACGTCCCCCGGGGTCACCAGCAGGCCGGTCTGGCCCTCCATCACGACGTCGCGGGTGACGCCCGGCGCGTCGTAGGCGATGACCGGGACCCCCGCCGCCTGCGCCTCCATGAGGGAGAGACCGACGGCGTCCTCGTCGGCGATGCTCACCGCGATGCTCGCCTTCGCCCACTCCTCCGCCAGGTGGGGCGCCTCGCCGATGAACTGCACACTGCTCTGGAGACCCAGCTGGTCCCGGCGCTGCCGCAGGGCCCTGCCGTACGGCCCGTCACCGAGGATGCGCAGCGTCCACATGGGGTGGAGGCCGCTGACCTTGGCCCAGGCGGCGAGCACGTCGCCCGTCCGCGACCCCTTCTCCAGCCGGGAAGCCATGGTCACCATGCGCGTCTCCAGGGTGGAGCGCGGGCGGAAGCCCTCGGGCAGGCCCGGCGGCAGGTGCGTCAGCCTGGCCGCACCGGGGCCGAAGGTGTCGGCGAACCACTGCTCCGAGCGCGCGCCGGAGAAGGTGAGGGCGTCGCACCGTGCGCCGTACAGGGCCAGGGGCTCCCGCTCCGCTCCCCCGCTCTCCACGGCGCGCTGCTCATGGTGGACGGTGAGCACGCGTGCGGGCGCGAACCGGGCCACGTAGGCGAGCAGCGCCGGAGAGGTGGGGACGATGACGTCCGCGTCGATGCCCTGGAGGAAGTACTCCAGTTCGATGTCGGCGAGCCGGTGGTACAGGCCGTCCCAGCGCCGTTCGACGATCTCGCTGGGCATGGCGGCCAGCGCCGCCCCGGTCGTGGCGTCCGGTCCCGAGCCGCGCACGGCCTGGTGGACCGGGTCCGCCGCCTCGACGAGGAACTGGACGGCGACCCGCTCGTCCGGGGAGACGAAACGCCTGCGCCTCGCCTTGAAGACGCTGACGACACGGACCTCATGGCGGTCGGCGAGCAGGGACGCATGCTGGAACACGGCGCGTTCGGCATCGCTCATGACATCCGCACGCGCCAGCAGGAACGCGATCTTCATAAAGAACCCTCTACTTGCCCTCTGCCTCACGGCTGCAGGTGAGCCGGAAGTTGCCCGCCGGCGTGTAGCGGGGCTCGACCACCATCAGCCGCTCCCGCTGCGGAGCGACCGTGACCTTGCGCATGCCGAACACCTTGCCGGGGTCGCGCACGTCGTGCAGTCGCCTGGCCAGCCGCAGCGGACGCCTGCGGCCCCCGGGGTGCACCATGACGTCCCAGTGCACGCGCCGACCGCTGTCGGGGACCATCTCGGACAGCGGCACCTCGACCCGCCACAGTCCCGGGACCGTCTCGAACAGGGGCCGCTCGATGCTGTGTCCGGCGGCCACGAACTCGGCCACCGGGCTGTCGGCGCGCACGCCGTAGAGGTAGAGGTCCAACTCCACCCCGGAGTGGGCCGTGTGGACGTTCGCGACCTCGGCCGCCGGGCTGGCCTCGCTGCACACGACCCGCGCGTCGCCGCGCACGGTGCGGCCCACGCGGTAGCGGTCGCCGGTGACCGGCGAGACGCTCATCGCCCCGGTCGGGCCGCCGGTGGGAGCGGGAAGCTCACGGAGCAGCAGGGGCAGCCGGCGCGATCTGTTCCCGGCGGCGACCCGCAGCCGCAGCTTCCAGCGTCCGCGCCCGACCGGCAGTCCGCCGGCCTGCTCCCCGAAGAGGACGGCCGCGTCCATCAGCAGACGGCCTCCGCTCTCGTACACCCTCGCGGGCACCCGGTGGCGGCTGCCACGGCGCCGGACGAGGATCTCCGCGCTGTCCGCCGTCTCGAGGGACGGCGGCAGCACGGCGTGGAGGTTGAGCGTCTGGCCGTCGAGGAGTGCCGCGTAGCGCAGCACGGCGGTGCTGCTCTCCCGCCGGGGCAGGAAGAAGCGGGTCATCACCCTGAGGCGGACGGCGCCGAAGCGGGCGCGGACGCCACGGCGCGCGGCGCCCAGGCGTCTGCGGACACGGCTCATGCGCTCAGCCCCAGGCCGCCGGTACGCGGGGCCTCGAGCGCGTCGGCGCCTGCCTGCTCGTACGGGCTGGGAACGGGGAAGTACGTGTTCAGGAACGTGTCGATCATGCGCGCCTGGGCATCGGGGTCGTCGGCCACGACGGTGTCGTTGATGCAGAACGTGTCGAAGTCCCGCTTCGCGAGCAGCGAGTTCAGACGCCGCTGGGCGAGCTTGTCCGCGAGGTCGATGTAGACGTACCGGATGTCGCCGACGGTCGCCCGGGCGGAGTGGTACGCGTAGTAGTGGTGCAGCGACGAGGCGATGGGCACGTCGTGCGGTGAGCGGAAGCGGGAGTGCTGGGTGACCCGGTGCGCCTGGGCGTAGACCTGCTCGATCTCGTCGAGGACGCTGCGCCGCAGGGCGTGCGGGGTGTGCTTCATCTTCTGCGAGATGACCGTGCCGAACTGCTGGGCGATCAAGCCTCGGCTGTTCTTGCCGGCCGCGTTCACCGGCAGGTCGTCGGGGCCCGCGCTGCCCGAGGGGATCAGCGCCTTGGACATGAAGAACTTGGTCAGTCCGTTGGGGTGGAAGAACTGCCCGGGCCGGACGGGACGGCCGAAGAAGACGTCGTCGTTCAGGTACAGGAAGTGCTCGGCGAGGTTCGGTATGTGGTGCAGCTGGCTCTCGATCGCGTGCGAGTTGAAGGTCGGCAGCGCGTCCGGGTCCGAGAAGATCTCACGGTGGTCCACGACCCGCAGTCCGGGGTGGTCGGTGTTCAGCCACCTCGGCACCTGGCCCGCGGTGACGAGGTGGATCCGGCGCACCCACGGGGCGTACTGGTGAAGGGCGCGAAGGGAGAAGAGGAGTTCGTCGCGGCTGGTGTAGCGGGAGTCGTTGGCGGCCTGCTCGTGCAGGGGCGGCGCGTCGGCCTCGGTCTTCCCGTCGCGCACCGCGTCCCTGACGGCACGCCACTTCGGGTCGTCGCCGTCGACCCAGGTGTAGACGACGTCGATCGGGAAGAGGTGGTCCTCGGGGAGCGGCGCCGCGAACTCGGGGAGCGTACGGGCGTAGCCGGTCGTGTAGGCGGGCGGGACGGTGCTGAACAGCGTCTGCGGAGCCCATCCGGTCTCCCGGGCCGCCGGCACCTCGGTCACCACGCGGTTGGGTCGCGGAGCGACGAGCCGGCCGTCGGACTCCGTCCAGAACTCGAGGTCACAGCCGGACTCCGCGCCGAAGACGAGTTCGCCGGTCGGGTCGCACACGTACCAGGCCAGGCGCAGGACCTTCGTTGACGTCAGCCGGCGCCAGGTCTTCGCGGAGGCTCCCGGGTGCATCCGGGCGGCGCTGGTGCCGACGTAACCGGGGTTGCGTCCGAACACCAGCCGCAGCACTTCCTCCACGTCGCCCCTGGAACCGGAGGGCACGGCCACGCACGGAAGGGGGCCGGACACGCCGCGGACGCAGAAGTAGTCGATGTCCGCGGCCTCGAGGGCGGCGACGACGATGTGCAGGTTCCGCGCCCGTGCGGCCCATGCGGTCGCTCCGGGCACAAGGGTGGCACGGGCGTGCCTGCCGCCCACCTTCACGACCTTGAGCAGCGCGGCGGCACTGTGGCGGGCCGGCTTGCGGCGCCCGCCGAGCATCCAGACGACCGTGGCGGTTCGCACCGCGTCGGCGAGCGCCAGTGCGGCCATGACGGCGTTACGCAGCGGCTGCGGGACCCGCCGGACAATCTTCCTACGCGCACGGACCGGCACGAGAGATCGATAAGTCGACACAAGCGCACTGGCCTCGGGGTTATCGAGGCTGACCACTGAACTACCGCACCATCCCAGACGAGGCACGCCGCGCCCCTGCCAGCGGCGCTGCTGCAGATTGGCGGCCCGGCGCGGTCGTCACGGCCCCCCCATGAGACGCACACCCAAGATCGACAGAGAAACCGATCACCCCACTTTGAAGTGATCGATCACGCG
Organism: Streptomyces pristinaespiralis; assembly: GCF_001278075.1. GTDB lineage: Bacteria > Actinomycetota > Actinomycetes > Streptomycetales > Streptomycetaceae > Streptomyces > Streptomyces pristinaespiralis. The sequence continues at coordinate 2,086,438 of NZ_CP011340.1, forward strand.
CAGGATCTTCACATTTTCTTTCGCCATTTGTCCAGTAGAAAACCTTCATCCGACACCTTCTGTCGGGTAAGCCACAGCTGATGCCGATCCGCCAGGGCGGCAGCGACCATGCGGCCGTCGGTTCCCGTGCACACGGCCGGCACCACGGACGGCGCGCCGGTGTCGGTCTCCGACCACCACGCGCCCGCCGATTCCTGCTCGGTGGGATGTGCCGTGAAGGAGACCCGCCCGGGACCGGACTCCTGGGCCAGGACCGTGCAGTCGTATCCGCCGATCACGGCGCGGGTCGCCACCAGCGGCCCGGCGCCGACGGCCTGCACGAGCGGGTGCGCGTAGGGCGAACGCCCCGGGGCCCAGACGTTGACGACTCCCCCGCCGTCGAGGAAGTACAGCGAGACGGAGCCGGAGCTGGTCGCGAGGGCGGTGAACGCGCCCGGCGCCGCGACGGCGTCGAGCTGACCGCTCAGGACGAACTTGCCGCCGTCCTCCTCCTGCGTGAACCACCGGATCGCGCGCGCTCCCGGCACGAAGAGCTGCACCCGGCCCGCGCCGTCGGTCGCCGCAGCCAGAAGATCGCCGGTCCTCGCACCCCCGAGGTCCTGCCAGCCGCGCCAGCCCCGAGCGCTCTGCACCCGGCAGCTCACACCGCCGCCGCCGTTGCGCACGAAGACACAGAGCCGGCCGTCGGCGTCTACGGCCGCGGCGGGATGCCCCGTCCACGGACCGGTCCTGTTCGGATGCCCCAGCGACGTCCACCCCAGCACCGGCCGTCCGGTCTGGAACTGCACGGCGTGCGTCAACTCCACCTCGTCGCCCGAGCCGGTACGACGAATGCCTACGAGATGGACATATCGGTCCACGCCTTGAGCGACCGTCAGGTCGGCGGTGAGCCCGTCATGGGCCAGCCGGTCCGGCTCCGACCACCCCGAGCGGCCTTCGGTCCAGCGCAGCACCGCACCCTCGACGGGTGCGTAGGCACTGAAAAGCCCTTCTTTTCCGCAGGTCAGCCACGAACCCGTCAGAAGGGAGGCACCGAGCGTGCCGTCCTCGCGGGACGGGCGGGTGCGTGCAGTAGCCATCTCAATCCAGTGCGTAGAAAAGGACCGGTCGGGTTCATTCACCCGTTGATCGTTGGATCACCATAGTGTGTTCACTGTACGATCACTTCCGCCGCTGCCCTGCTCGGGGTACGCACTTCGGAAACCGAAAGCCGTCCCCACCGGCCCGATCGTGCGCCTTCGCGACAGCAGCCTCCCCCATGAACGGCCATCACGGCGACGCGATGACACATGCCCGGACGGGCTCAGCACGAAGGTTGGACGACCATGACTGACGAAGGTGGCCGCAGGAAACGGGGCCGGACCCGGAAGCGACCCGTGCTCCGCATCGTTCTAGGGACACTGCTGGTACTCGTCCTCGCGGCGGCCGGCACCGGCTACTGGCTGTACAGCCGCCTCGACGGCAACATCGAGTCGATCGACATCGACGACGCCGTCAACGGCGAACGGCCGGAGAAGCTCGCCACCGGCGCCCGGGACATCCTCGTGCTCGGCTCCGACTCACGCTCGGGCGACAACAAGGGCCTGGCGGGCGGCGACGTGGGCGGCACCGCGCGCTCCGACACGGCGATGGTGGTCCACATACCCGAGGGCCGGCAGCAGGCCGTCGCCGTGAGCATCCCGCGCGACACCCTGGTGAGCCGGCCCGAGTGCACCAAGAAGGACGGCTCCAAGCTCCCTGCCGCGGAGCGGGTGATGTTCAACTCCGTCTACACCAGCGCCGGTCCCGCGTGTGTGATCAGCACCGTGGAGAAGATGTCCGGTGTCCGGATCGACCACTACATGGAGATCGACTTCTCCGGGTTCAAGGAACTGGTCGACGCGATAGGCGGCGTGACCGTCGACGTGAAGGAACCGATCCACGACGAGGAGTCCGGCCTCGACCTCACGGCCGGATCCCACAAGCTCGACGGCACGCAGTCCCTGGCGTTCGTCAGGACCCGGCACGGCATCGGCGACGGCAGCGATCTCGGCCGCATCGGCCTCCAGCAGCAGTTCATGATGGCGCTGCTCAGCGAGGTGAAGTCGCAGGACCTGCTGGGCAGTCCCGCCAAGTCGTTCAAGATCGCCGACTCGCTGACCCAGTCGCTGACGACCGACTCCGGGCTCGACTCCCTCACGAAACTCGCCGAGTTCGCCCGCAGCATGGACGGCGTCGACCCCGCCTCGATGGAGACGATCATGCTGCCCGTCGCCTACGACAAGGTGGACCCGAACCGGGTCGTGGCCGCCGAACCCCAGGCGACCGAGCTGTGGAAGGCGATCCGCGAGGACTCCGAGATCCCGGAATCCGCGAAGAAGTCGCCCGCGACGGGCGGCTGACGGACCGCCGGCCGAGGAAGCCACGGCGACCGCGCCTCGCGCACGCCGTGGCTTCCGCGTCCCCGCTCAGGCCCGGCCCTCCGGCCGCCCGGCCCCTCCGGTCAACGATCGCGAGGACTTCGGGCCCGCCCCCGGCGGCCTCACCGCAGGGGCTTCCAGCTCCCCAGGGCGAACCCGCCCTCTTCGGTCTTCTGCCTGCTGACGATCGGGCTGCCGTCCGGCGCCAGGGCCATCGCGACCAGACCGTGCCCGCCGTGCTCCCGCAGAGCCAGCGACAGGTGGCCGGCGCCGGTGGTCGTGCGGGTCCACCAGCCGCCCGCCGACTCGTCCTCGGTGGGGTACGCGGCGAACGCCACCTGCCCCTGGTCCGCCTCCTGGGCGAGGACCGTGCAGTCGTGGCCGTCGATGACCAGTCGCGAAACCACCAGCGGCCCGGGCCCCGCGGCGTCCATCAGCGGGCGGGGCTCCGGCAGCCGGCCGGGTGCCCAGACCTGGATCACCCCGTCGTCATCGGTGTAGAAGAGCGAGACGGTCCCGGAGGCCGTGGCGAGCGCGGCGAAGGCTCCCCCCGGCGCCGCCTGGACGTCCAGCCGGTCCGCCGGGGCGAAGGCCGCACCCGGCTTCTCCTGGGTGAACCGGGTGATCTGCTTGCGTCCCGGTACGAAGAGTTCCACCAGTCCATCCCCGTCGGTGGCGACCGCCAGGGTGTCCCCGGTCCCGCGTCCGCCCAGGTCCTGCCAGCCGCCCCAGCCGCCGCGGATCCCCTGGACCCGGCAGCTCACGCCGTTGCCGCCGTTGCGCAGGAACACACAGACCCGGCCCTCGCCGTCGACCGCGGCCACCGGATCGCCGGTCCACCGGCGGACCTTGTTGGGGTGACCGAGCGCGTGCCAGCCGAGCAGGGGGCGACCGGTCTGGAACTGCACCGCGTGCACCAGCTCCAGTTCCTCCTGCCCCTCGGCGTCGGTGCCGGTCCGGCGCAGGCCGATGAGATGGACGTAACCGTCCGCTCCCTGGGCGACGGTGAGCACCGGCATCAGTCGGGGTGCGTCGAGCCGATCCGGCCCGCGCCAACCGGACGGCGTCTCCGTCCGGCGCAGCACCGCGCCGTCCGCCGGCGCGTACGCGGTGAGGAGACCGTCCGTGCCACGGGTCAGCCATCGGCCCGACAGCCGTGTCTCATGTGCCCGGTCTCGGTCTCGAAGCGTGGTCGCACGCTCAGTTGGCATGGGAGGTCCAGTGCGTCGGAACGGGTCGAAGGAGCCGGCAAGTCACCTCACCGGCCGGTCAATTCTGGCACCACCACCGGGCCGTGAACGCCGCGGCCCCGGTGCACCCTGCGACCCTGGTGCCATGAACGAGCTTCCCCTGCTTCTGATCGTGGACGGCGCCAACGTCGTCGGCTCCGTCCCCGACGGGTGGTGGCGCGACCGCTTCGGCGCGGCGGAGCGGCTGCGGGACCGGCTGGCCGCCACGGCGCCGGAGGGGATCGCCGGGGAACCCGGGCCCGTGGAGGTGCTGCTCGTCGTGGAGGGGGCGGCCCGGGGCGTCGGGTCCGTGCCCGGCGTCATGGTGGAGCCGGCACCAGGGAGCGGCGACGACCTGATCGTGGAGAGGGTGCGGGCGGCGGCCGGCCGGACCTGCGTGGTCGTCACGGCCGACCGCGAGCTGCGGCGAAGGGTCGAGGCGCACGGCGCGCGGTGCGTGGGCCCGCGTGCCGTGCGCCGTGCGGAGACCGGCCGGTCCGGCGACTGACGGCCGGCCGCTACCGCCCGACCGTGGTGTCGCCGCGGCCGAGACGGCTGTTCCGGCGGCCGTACAGGGCGTACACGACGAAGCCGATCGCCATCCAGACGGCGAACCGGAACCACGTCTCGCCCGGCAGGTTGAGCATGAGCCACACCGAGGCCGCGACCGACAGGATCGGGACGAGGGGCACCAGCGGAGTACGGAACGCACGGTGCAGGTCGGGCCGGGTACGACGCAGGATGATCACGCCGAGTGCGACGACGACGAACGCGAAGAGCGTGCCGATGTTCACCAGGGTGGCCAGCTCGTTGATGCTGGTGAAGCCGGCGACGATCGCGATGATGACACCGAGGAGGATCGTCGGGCGGTACGGGGTGCGGAACCGCGGGTGGGTCTTGGAGAAGAACCGCGGCAGCAGGCCGTCGCGGCTCATGGCGAAGAACACCCGGGTCTGCCCCAGCAGCAGGATCATGCACACCGTCGTCAGGCCGACCGCCGCGCCGAAGCTGATGACGCCCGCGAAGAACGGATGGCCGGTCGCCTTGAAGGCGTCGGCGAGCGGCGCGCTGATCGACAGCTCGGTGTAGTGCTGCATGCCGGTCACCACGAGGGACACGGCGACGTAGAGCACGGTGCAGATGAGCAGCGACCCCAGGATGCCGCGCGGCATGTCGCGCTGCGGCAGCTTGGTCTCCTCGGCCGCCGTGGCCACCACGTCGAAACCGATGAAGGCGAAGAAGACGATCGACGCGGCGGTGAAGATGCCCATGACGCCGAAGTTCGTGGGCTCGTAGCCGAACAGCAGCTGCACCAGCGGCGCGTCCCAGCCGCTGCCCTCGATCTGGCCCTGCTTCTCGGGGATGAAGGGGTCGTAGTTGGCGGCCTTGACGAAAAACAGGCCCGCGACGATGACGATCAGGACCACGCCGACCTTGATGGCCACGACCACGGCGGTGATGCGTGCGGAGAGCTTCATACCGACGACGAGGATCGCCGTCAGCACCAGGATGAGGATGAAGGCCAGCAGGTCGAACGTGCCGCCCTCCACATCAGGGCCCTGCAGGCCGGCGGGTAGGTTCCACCCCACGTTGTCCATCAGCGAACGCACGTAACCCGACCAGCCGACCGCGACCACCGCCGTGCCGAGCGCGAACTCCAGCACCAGGTCCCAGCCGATGATCCAGGCGGGCAGTTCGCCGAGCGAGGCGTACGCGAAGGTGTAGGCGGAGCCGGCCACCGGGACGGTGGAGGCGAACTCGGCGTAGCACAGTGCGGCAAGGGCACAGACGATGCCGGAGGCGACGAAGGCGAGTGCGGTCGCGGGGCCGGCGTTGTTCTTGGCGACGGTGCCGGTGAGGACGAAGATGCCGGTGCCGATGATGACACCCACGCCGAACACCGTGAGGTCCACGGCGGAGAGGGACTTCTTGAGTGCGTGCTCCGGCTCTTCGGTGTCCCGGATCGACTGCTCGACGGGCTTGGTTCTGAAGACACCTCGCCTGCCGCCGGACGGGTCAGTATCTGTGCTCACCCCTGCACCTCCACACTTGTCGTCCTCGCCATGATCGGGACGGTGCGTGGTCCACGGAGAGCCGGAACAGGTGGAGTTCGACCGAATGGGCCGAAGGGACCACCCTTTCAGGGTTACCCTCCGGCCCGGGGCCGGAACGTCGTGCACACGATCCGTGCCATTCGTCCACGGATCGACTGCATCGTGCGAGGCGCCTCAGTCGCGGGCGGGCTCGACCGCCTCACTGTCGATGCGGCCGTCGAGCTTGGAGACCAGACCCGTGACCTGACGGGCGATGTCCGGTGCGGTCAGGCCGATCTCCGCCATGACCTCCTTGCGGGAGGCGTGGTCGAGGAAACGGGGCGGGATGCCGAAGTCGCGCAGCGGCACGTCCACGCCCGCGTCGCGCAGCGCCTGGGCGATCGCCGATCCGACGCCGCCGACCCTGCTGTTGTCCTCGACGGTGACGACGACCCGGTGCTGCTCCGCGAGCGGTGCGAGCGCCTCGTCGACGGGCTTGACCCAACGGGGGTCGACGACGGTGGTCGAGATGCCCTGGGCGTCGAGCAGGTCGGCGATCTCCAGGCACATCGGGGCGAGGGCGCCGACGGAGACCAGCAGGACGTCGGGCCGTTCCGCCTCCGGCCGGCGCAGCACGTCCATGCCGCCGGCCTTGCCCACTGCCTTGACGGCCGGCCCGACCGCGCCCTTGGAGAAGCGGACCACGGTCGGCGCGTCGTCGACCTCGACGGCCTCGCGCAGCTGGGCGCGGACCTGGTCGGCGTCGCGCGGGGCGGCGATCCGCAGGCCCGGGACGACCTGAAGGATCGACATGTCCCACATGCCGTTGTGCGAGGCGCCGTCGGTGCCGGTGACGCCGGCCCGGTCCAGTACGAAGGTCACACCGCACTTGTGCAGGGCGACGTCCATCAGGACCTGGTCGAAGGCGCGGTTGAGGAAGGTGGCGTAGACGGCGAAGACGGGGTGCAGGCCGCCGGTCGCCAGGCCCGCGGCCGAGACCGCGCCGTGCTGCTCGGCGATGCCGACGTCGTAGACCCGCTCGGGGAACGCCTTGGCGAACCGGTCGAGGCCGACGGGCTGGAGCATCGCGGCCGTGATGGCGACGATGTCCTCGCGCTCCTTGCCGAGCTTGACCATCTCCTCGCCGAACACCGAGGTCCAGTCGAGGCCGGAGCTCGAGATGGGCAGTCCCGTGTCGGGGTGGATCTTGCCGACGGCGTGGAAGCGGTCCGCCTCGTCCGCCAGGGCGGGCTGGTAGCCGCGGCCCTTCTCGGTGAGGCAGTGGACGATGACGGGGCCGCCGAAGCGCTTGGCGCGGGCGAGGGCCGACTCGAGCGCCTCGATGTCGTGGCCGTCGATGGGGCCGACGTACTTGAGGCCGAGGTCCTCGAACATGCCCTGCGGGGCGATGAAGTCCTTCAGGCCCTTCTTCGCGCCGTGCAGCGTGCCGTACAGCGGCTTGCCGACGACGGGGGTGCGCTCGAGGAGGTCCTTGCCGCGGGCGAGGAAGCGCTCGTAACCGTCGGTGGTGCGCAGGGTGGCCAGGTGGTTGGCGAGGCCGCCGATGGTCGGCGCGTACGAGCGCTCGTTGTCGTTGACGACGATGACCAGCGGGCGGTCCTTGGCGGCGGCGATGTTGTTCAGCGCCTCCCAGGCCATGCCGCCCGTGAGGGCGCCGTCGCCGATGACGGCCACCACGTGGTCGTCCTTCTTCAGGACCTCGTTGGCCTTGGCGAGGCCGTCGGCCCAGCCGAGCACGGTGGAGGCGTGCGAATTCTCGATGACGTCGTGCTCGGACTCGCCCTGCGAGGGGTAGCCGGACAGCCCGCCCTTCATCTTGAGCCTGGAGAAGTCCTGGCGGCCGGTCAGCAGCTTGTGGACGTAGCTCTGGTGCCCGGTGTCCCAGAGGACCTTGTCCTTGGGGGACTCGAAGACACGGTGGAGGGCGATGGTCAGCTCGACCACGCCCAGGTTGGGTCCGAGGTGCCCACCGGTCTTGGAGACGGCGTCCACCAGGAAGGTGCGGATCTCTGCGGCCAGCTGCTCCAACTGCTCCGGGCCGAGCCGGTCCAGGTCGCGCGGTCCCCTGATACGGGAAAGCAGTGCCACCCGTGCCTCCTTGCATTCGAGCTGCATCCGAGCCGATCGACTCTGGGCTGATCGACCTTGCCGATTGCCCGAGTCTAATGTTCCGTGCACGCGCCCGGTCATCGGGCGGTGGGTTCTGTGTCACGTCTATGACGTGACACAGCAGTGCCCGGCACCGCTGCGCGGCACCGGGCACTGTGCGGTCGTACTAGGCGCGACCTGCGGTCTTCTGCGTCTTACGGGTGACGGAGTCGATCACGACCGTCGCCAGCAGGACACCACCGGTGATCATGTACTGGATCGGCGTCGCGATGCCCTCCAGGGCGAGTCCGTACTGGATCGAGACGATGACCATGACGCCCAGCAGGGCGTTCCAGGTGCGGCCCCGGCCACCGAAGAGGCTGGTGCCGCCGATGACGGCCGCGGCGATGACGTTCATCAGCAGGTCGCCGGCGCCGGCGCTCTGGTTGGCCGCCGCGATCTTGGAGGCCCAGAACAGACCGCCGACGGCCGCGAACAGCCCGGCCAGGGCGAAGACCGAGATGCGCACCGCGGTGACGTTGATACCGGCACGGCGCGAGGCCTCGACGCTGCCGCCGAGCGCGAAGATCTTGCGGCCGTAGGCGGTACGGCGGAGCACGAAGTCCGTGATCACGAGGACGGCCAGGAACAGCACCAGCGCCAGGGGCAGGCCCTTGTACTGGTTGAACATGGCGGCCGCGGCGAACGCGATGACCGCGAGGATCACCGTGCGCATGATGATGTCCGAGAGCGGCCGGGACGGGACGCCGGCCGCGGCGCGGCGGCGGTTGTCGAAGAAGGACGACAGGAAGAAGCCGACCACGGCGACGGCGGCGAGCCCGTAGGCGGCCGCGATGTCGGAGAAGTAGTACGTGGTCAGCTGTCCGACGACACCCTCGCCGTCCAGGTTGATCGTGCCGTTCTCACCGAGCAGCTGCAGCATGAAGCCGAGCCAGAACAGCAGGCCGGCCAGCGTCACGGCGAACGCCGGGGCGCCGATCTTGGCGAAGAAGAAGCCGTGCACGGCGCCGATGGCGGCACCGCTGGCCAGGGCGACGACCACCGCCAGCCATTCGTTCATCCCGTGCGTCACGCTCAGCACGGCGACGATCGCGCCGGAGACGCCGCTGACGGAGCCGACCGACAGGTCGATCTCACCGAGCAGCAGCACGAAGATGATGCCGACGGCCATCATGCCGGTGGCGACCATCGTGACGGCGATGTTGCTCAGGTTCTCCGCCGAGAGGAACTGCGAGTTCATGGTCTGGAAGATCACCGCGATGACGATCAGACCGATGACGACCGGGATCGACCCGAGGTCGCCGGCGTGCACCTTGCGCTTGAACTCGGAGAAGTAGCCCTTGAGCCCCTGCTCACGCACCAGCAGACGAGGGTCGACCGCGGTCAGCGCGTCATGCGCCGCGTCCGGGTTGACCACCTTCGTGCCGGTGGCCGTGGGGGTCTTTTCCGTGGTCACTTCGTAACCTCCGCGTTGCGCGCCGCACGGCGGGTCACGGCGTTGTCCGTGGCACCGGTGATGGCGGAGATGATCTCTTCCTGCGAGGTCGACTTGACCTCGAAGACACCGTTGTTCCTGCCCAGCCGGAGCACGGCGACCTTGTCGGCGACCGCCTTGACGTCGGCCATGTTGTGGCTGATGAGAACGACGGCGTGGCCGCGCTCCCGCAGCCGCTCCACGAGGTCGAGCACCTGTGCGGTCTGCTCGACACCGAGAGCGGCGGTGGGCTCGTCGAGGATGACGAGCTTGGGCTCGCCGAGCATCGAACGGGCGATGGCCACGGTCTGGCGCTGACCGCCGGAGAGCGAGGCGATCGGGATACGGACGCTGGGGATACGGATCGACAGCGTCTTCAGCAGTTCGAGGGCGCGTCGCTCCATCTCGACCTCGTCGAGCACGCCGCGCTTGCGCAGCTCCCGGCCGAGGTAGAGGTTGCCGACGACGTCGATGTTGTCGCACAGCGCGAGGTCCTGGTAGACGGTCGCGATGCCGAGGTTCTGGGCGTCGTGCGGACGGTTGATGGAGACCCGCTTGCCCTCCCACTCGATGGCGCCTTCATCGATGGGGTGCACACCGGCGATCGTCTTGACCAGCGTGGACTTTCCGGCGCCGTTGTCGCCGACCAGGGCGACCACCTCACCGGCGTGGACCTCAAGCTCTACGTCGGTGAGCGCCTGGACGGCACCGAACCGCTTGGAGACCCCGCGCAACGCCAACACGGGCGTAGCGGACACGTGAACCATCTCCTTCGCCGCCTGACCGGCGGGGATGCCGCGCCGGGGGAAATGCGGCGCGGAGGTTGAGCAGACTGGAAATGCAGCGAGTGTTCCGACCGGTGCCCCGACCGGCAGCGGGGGCTGATGGCGGGGCGGGGCACCGGAAGGTTTCTGCGGGCGCGGGCGCCCGGGCAGAGGCCGGAGCACCGGGGGGACCGGGCTCCGGCGTGCGGCCTTACTTCAGGCCCAGCTGGTCACACGCGGCCTTGAACTTCGGGGTGCAGATCTCGTTCACCGTGTAGACGCCGTCCTTCACGACGGTGTCCTTGATGTTGTCCTTGGTCAGCGACACCACCGGGACGAGGACCGACGGGATGGCCTTCTGGGAGGGGCTGTCGACCTTCTCCTTGGCGATCGCGTCGAGCGACTCGCCCTTGGCGAGCGCCACGGCCATCTCGGCGGCGGCGGAGGCCTCCGGCGCGTACGGCTTGTAGACGCTCATGAACTGCTCACCGGCGACGATGCGCTGGACACCGGCAAGCTCGGCGTCCTGGCCGGTGACCGGCGGGAGCTTGGTGAAGCCGGCCGACTTGAGGGCGGTGATGATGCCGCCCGCCATGCCGTCGTTCGCGGAGTAGACGCCGATGATCTTGTCCTTGCCGAGGGCCGAGATCGCGGCCTCCATGTTGGCGTTGGCGTTCTCCGGCTTCCACTCCTTGGTGTCGTACTCCTTGCCGACGTTCACCTTGCCGTCGAGCTCGGAGTGCGCACCCTTCTTGAACAGCGCGGCGTTCGGGTCGGTGACCGAGCCGTTCATCATGACGATCTGGCCGTCCTTGGCCTTGTCGCCGAGGGCCTCCACGAGGGCCTTGCCCTGGACCTTGCCGACCTCTTCGTTGTCGAAGGAGGTGTAGGCGTCGATCGGGCCCTCGGCGAGACGGTCGAAGGCGACGACGGGGATACCGGCGTCCTTGGCCTTCTTCACACCGCCGGCGATGGCCTTGGAGTCGACCGCGTCCACGATGAGGGCGTCGACCTTGTTGGTGATCATGGTGTCCACCTGCTGCGTCTGCAGCGTGGCGTCCTGCTTGGCGTTGGCGTAGACGACCTTCGCCTTGCCGTTCGTCAGCTCGCTGATCTTCTTCTCGATCAGCGGCTTGTCGAACTTCTCGTAACGAGCGGTCTGGTTCTCCGGAAGGAGCAGACCGATCGTGATGTTGTCGCCCTTCTTGGCGGCCGACTCTTCGGCGCTCTCGCCCGAGTCTCCGGCCTGGCCGCAGGCCGCGAGCGATACGGCCATCGCGGAAGCGGCGACAGCAACAGCAGCACGACGCAGATGTGCGTTCACGATGAGAAACCTCCCTGACGAGGCCGCGTCGCTGCGGCCGAGGTGGCTGGAAGTCAACTCGGCCCCGCCGCCAGCGTCAAGGAGTAAATCCTTAACGAGATGACAACGGTGCCATTCGTTATCTAAGTGAAGGCGGGCGCCCCGACCGGCAACGCACTGTCCAGAAGGGTCGAATCACCCATTTCGCTGAGCACGAGGGCCAGCGCGCCCAGCACTTCGGCACGCCCGCCCAGGGCACCGGGAGCCACGGAAAGCTGCCTCGCCGCACTGGGAATGGCGTAACGGGAGACGGACTCGCGAATGGGTCCCAGTACCAACTCTCCAGCCTCCGCCAAATCCCCTCCGAGCACCACCCGGCTCGGATTGAGGAGGTTGCACAGGTTGGCGACACCACTGCCGATGTGGCGCCCCACGTCCGCCACCACCCGGCGGCAGCCGGGGTCGCCGTCGCGCGCCAGCTGCACGACGCGCTCCATGGTCAGTTCGGCCCCGTGACTCGACTGGAGCAACGGCAGCACGTACCTGGCCGCCGTGAACGTCTCCAGGCAGCCGCGGTTGCCGCAACGGCACACCGGGCCCGACTCGTCCAGCGTGATGTGCCCGATCTCGCCGGCGGTACCGCCCGGACCCCGGTAGATCTGGCCGTCTATCACCAGGCCCGCGCCGACACCGCTCGCGACCTTGATGTACGCGAGGTCCTTCACGCCCCGGCCGCTGCCCCACACCATCTCGCCGAGCGCGCCCAGGTTGGCGTCGTTGTCGACGTACACGGGCACGCCCAGCCGGGCCGAGAGCTCCTCACTCGGATTGATGCCGGTCCATCCCGGCAGGATCGCCGTCGAACCCAGCGTGCCCGACTCCACGTCGATGGGGCCCGGCACGCCGAGCCCCACACCGATCACCTTGCCGAGACCGATCCCGGTGGCCTCCACCAGCCGGTTGACCAGCGCCTCCGCCCTGCCGAAGCCCTCCGCGGACGACGCGTCCACATCGAGCGGCTCGGCCTCCTCCGCCAGCACCTGGTGCGCGAGGTTGCCGATCGCCACGCGCAGGTGCGTATGGCCGAAGTCCACGCCGATCACGATGCCGGCGTCGCCGCTGAGCGAGACGCTGCGGGCCCTGCGGCCACCGGCCGAGGTCGGCGTCACCTCTACCGTGCCGCCGTCCTTGAGCTCACGGACGATGTTGGAGACGGTGGCCGCGGAGAGGCCGGTGCTCCTCGCGATCTCCGCCTGCGTCAGCGAGCCCGCCATGCGTACGGCACGCACGACGCGCTCGAGGTTGGCCCGGTGCAGAGATGTCTGCGATCCCGGAGTCTCCATTGACTCATCCACTCCTGCCCCCGGTGGGCGGCGCGACGGCCGCCCCCGGCCGGGGGCGCGCAGCGCGACCCCGACGTCTCTCCAACTTATGAACCCTAAGCTCAACCTTTTGGGCCTTATCCCGTCAAGACCTTGAGCGGAGCCAACCTCTGATGAGCGGGGCCGGGTCGGTGGTGCGGTGGGTGACGCCTCCTTTACGGAACGTGACGGTTCGCTGTGCGGCGTCACGTAGGGCGCGGCGATCTCGGGCGTGGCCGGGTGCTTGGGCGCGGCGATCTCGGGCGTGGCCGGGTGCTTGGGCGCGGCGTCGCGCGGGCCGGCGATCTCCGGCGCGACTGCCGGGCCGGGTGGGGCGGGTCCGCGGCCGGGGGTGGCCCGGTCCGTGGTGTGGCGGTCTCGGGGGGCTCGCGTCGGGCCGGGTCCGCGGGTGTGGCGGTCTCGGGGCTCGCGTCGGGCCCGGTCCGCGGGTGCGACGTCCTTGAGGCCGGCCCGGCCGGCGCCGGTGGGGGTGCGGGTGGCGGGGCCTCCGGAGGGGGGTGCCCGGAATGGCTTTCCTCACCGCGCTTCGCGCGAGTTGCGACGCTTTACTTCCGGACACCCCCCTCCTACGACCCCACCCCCCTCACGTCTCGTCCGGCCCTTGCGACCGGTGGTCGCAGCACCGCCCGCTTCCGGCCTGGCCCACTGGTTCGTCCGGAGCCCGGTCCCGCTCCCGCTCCCGCTCCCGCTCCCGCTCCCGGGGACAGCTGCCGGTTGGGGTGTTGGGGCGTCAACCCTCAACGGGGCCGGTCGGGACGCTCGGGTATGGGGGGCGTCGCCTCACAGGAGCGGGCGGACGCTCACCACGCCGCGAAGCTGCCGTCCCCGACGGCCGTTCGGTCCTGGCGGTGGACGTCCCACCGTGGCTGCGGTCGGACGCGCCGTGCTCGCCGGAGCGGCTGTTCTGCCACGTCTACGGCCGGGCGAAGACGGCCTCGCAGTTCATCCCCGGCCGACCGTACTCGTTCGTCGCGGTGCTGGAGACGGGCGCCACGCCCTGGGCGCAGATCCTGGACGCTGTTCGGCTCGGCCCGGCCGACGATGCCACCGCGGTCACCGCTTCCCAGCTCCGAGATGCCGTCGACCGGCTCATTACCACGGGCCAGTGGCAGCCCTGCGAGCCGGACATCCTCATCGTGACCGACGCCGGCTATGACGTCACCCGCCTGGCCCGGGTCCTGCGCGACCTCCCGGCCGAGCTGGTCGGGCGCGTCCGCGGCGACCGCGTGGTGCGTCTGCCGAAGCCGCCGCGGCTGCCCGGGACGAACGGCCGGCCGCCCAAGCACGGGCCGGAGTTCCGCTTCGCCGCGCCGGAGACCTGGCCCGAGCCCGCGGTCACCACCCGCACCGCCACCGCGAACCACGGCAAGGCCGTCACTCAGGTGTGGGACCGGGTCCACCCACGGCTCACCCACCGTGCTTCCTGGCGGGTGTGGTGAACGGCTGAGGCCTGGAGTGAGTCCGCCACTCTCACCTCGCCTGACTCCACATCGCCGCCATCTACATGGCTCTACGATCTTCGTATGAGCGAATGGAGCCTGGCGGGCGAAGAGCTGTCGACCGCCCGACTGTCACTGCGGCGTCCGACCGAAGCCGACATCGATGCGATCTTCGCGATCCACAGTGACCCCGCAACCTGCCTGCATAATCCCTCCGACGCCCTCGCCGGGCCCGAAGAGGCCCAGGAGCTCTATCAGCGCTGGAACAACCAATGGCAGAGCTGCGGATACGGGTACTGGGTTGTCCGACGCCACGACTCTGCCGTGCAACTGGGGTTCTGCGGGGTCAAGCCCATGGAGCTGAACGGCATGAAAGTTCTCAACCTCTTCTACCGTTTCGCCACTTCATCATGGGGTCAGGGCTTCGCCAGCGAGGCGGCGATCGCAGTCACCGACTGGGTATCGCGCCACGTTACCGACCTCCCGCTGATCGCCCGAGTCCGGCCGGCAAACGCTGCCTCGCAGCGCGTGGCGGTACGTGCCGGCCTGATGCGGGCAGAACATCTCGACGGCCCCGGATACGACGGCTTCGATTGGATCTACGCAGCGAAACTGCCTGGCTGAGCGCACTCCGAGTGTGTGGTCCCTCGCCGAAGGCCGTTCCACGTTCCGAGCTGAGCCACGAGGCACGGCGATCTCCCGTTCTGGCCCGTGCTGTGCAACCGAGCACTCGGGCCGCTCACCGCGAGCTGATGTCTCAGCTCAACAGCACCTCAGGCCGGTGCCGGTGAGGCCAGGAGTGGAAGTCACCGGGTCGTGGGCGCGGTCCGGCTGCTGTTGAAGATCCTGTCGAGGTGGTAGTGAAGTGCCGCGGTGGCAGACTCCGGCGTGCGCTGTCCGACGAGGATGCTGGTGCCCATGGTTGCTGTCATGGCGAGCAGGCTGATCGCCTCAGTGCGAGCATCGGCTCCAGCATCGGCTTGGCCCGTGTCCTGTGCCTGTTGGATCAGCTCAGTAAGGGCGTTCTCGGCGGCGTCAGGGTTGTCGATGAACGGCTGGGCGGCGAGGGCCTCGTCGGTCACGGACAGGATCGAGTAGGAGCTGTAGAGAAGGTGGAAGGTTCGGCTCTCCTCGTCGGTCGGCAGCGAGGCCAGCAGCAGTGCCTCGATGGTCGCGCGGGGGCCCGGGTTCTGGCCCGCAGCGGCGAGGCGGGCGCCGACGCGTGCGGTGAAGCGGTCGGTCAGGTGTTGGAGGCCGTGGAAAAGCAGCTTTTCCTTGGTCTGGAAGTAGTACTGCACCAGGCGCAGTGAGACGCCCGCCTCGGCGGCGACGTCGCGCATGCCGACCGCGTGCAGGCCCTGCCGCCCTGCGACCTGGATGAGTGCTTCAGCGATCTGGGTGCGGCGTTCATCGTGGTCCACGCGCTTGGGCATCCGTAGTGTCTCCGGCCGTGGTTGGGGTTGGTGGGTCGCCTGTCCGCCTCCGGTGCGGCTCGAGGGCACCTTTTCATGGTACCGCCGTATCACCAATATGGTACGGTCGTATCACAAAGAGCGGATCTCACGGAGGTACCCCATGCCCGAGAACACGCCCCGAACGCGCCGAGACATGGGCCGCTACGTCAACGACCGGCTACGCGACCGCTACTTCGCCGCCTGCGACGTGCTCTACGCGAAGGGCGCACCGATCCGCTCCGAGACCGACGTGGAGACGAGCTTCGGAACGACTCACGTCTACCGGTACGGCCCCGCGGACCCGGCGGCCGAGTCCCGCACGCCGGTGGTCCTGATCCACGGCTCGGGCGGCTGCTCCGCGATGTGGTACCCCAACACGGCCGCGCTCAGCGCCGACCGCCCCGTCTACGCCCTTGACACCCCCGGCGACCCGGGCCGCAGCATCCACCGCGAGCCGATGTGGCAACCCGAGCGGGCCGCCCAGTGGATGACCGAGGCCTTCGACGCCCTCGGCCTCGACAAGGTCCACCTCGTCGGCTCCTCCTACGGCGGCTGGCTCGTCATCAACCAGGCCCACCGCCAACCCGAACGGCTCGCCTCAGTCACCGCCCTCGACCCGGGCGGGCTGGAGAAGGTGGGGTTCCGCTTCTTCGTCTGGATCTTCGCCAGCCTCTTCGCCACCTTCGCTCCTGAGCGGCTGCGCCCGGCTCTGGCCAAGTGGCTGGAGCAGCCGGTGATATCCGATGCGGATCTGCGGGCCTGGATCCAGGCCGGTGTGAAGGCCTTCCGGATACGCCGTCCCGCTCCGCTGCCGCTGTCCGACGCCGAGCTGGGCTCCATCCGGACGCCGTTCTACCTGATCATGGGTAAGCGCAGCCTGCTGGTGCACCCCAAGCGTCAGCTCGAACGCGTTCCTCGGGTGATTCCCGGCGCGCGCGCCGAGATCGTCGCCGCGACCGGACACGGGCCGCAGATCGACCACCCCGACCTCGTCAACGCCCGGATGCTGAGTTTCATGGAGGACATCGACTCCCTCCCCCCGACGACGCCCCGGGACGTCACCGACGCGTGACCGCTGAGACATCCGGAACCACTCGCGGGGCGTCAAGGGTGGATAGCACGAGCCTGGACTTCTCGACAATCGCTCGCCCCCGACAGAGAGCAGATGGGCCCTCAGGCGCAGCTCATCATGCACCGCCAGGCCGGCCGTGAGGCCGAGTACGACTATTGATCTTCGGACATGGCATCCACCACCCACCCGCGGGTCCGGGGCACGGCCAGCGGCCGCGGTGAGACCCGTCCCGCTTCGGTGTGGGGCGTCGGCCTCAGCGGGACCGGTCGGGGCGCTCATCGCGGCGCGAAGCTGCCGCTCCGGGGGTGTGGGGGCGTCAGCCCCCATGAGCACCTTCCCCTCCAGGGAGGGGCGGGGTGGCGGCGCCGGGCTACGGAGGCGCACGTCAGGGAAACAGGGCGGGCCCACCCCATGGCGCTGATGCGCCGCGAGGCGGGCCCGGCCGTACGCGGGCTCGGGGCGCGTTACTTCAGCGCGCCCGCCGTCAGGCCCGACTGGACCTGGCGTTGGAAGATCGCGTAGACGACCAGCACCGGAAGCATCGCGATCATCATGCCTGCCATCAGCGCGCCCCAGTCGTTCTCGTAGCCCTGCTGGAGCGCGATCATCGCCAGGCCCTGGGTGAGGACGTACTTGTCCTCCTGCTGGTTGAGGACCATCGGCAGCAGGTACTGGTTCCACTGGCCGAGGAAGTTGAAGATGCCGATGCTGATCAGGCCGGGCTTGGCCATCGGGAGCATCACCTGGAAGAACGTCCGGCTGTGCGACGCGCCGTCGATCAGTGCCGCCTCCGCCACCGTCGCCGGGAGCGTGCGGAAGAACGCCGTCATGAAGAAGACGGTGAACGGCAGCGAGTAGGCGATGTAGACCAGGATCAGTCCGTGGTAGGTCGCCAGCAGCGAGCTGCCGGGGAAGTCCCGCATGACGAAGAACAGCGGGATCACCAGCATGAAGACCGGGAAGGACATGCCGGCCACGAACAGGTAGTAGATGAACCGGTTGCCGGGGAACTCGAAGCGGGCCAGCACGTACGCGGCCATGGACCCGAGGACCATCGTGCCGATCACAGAACCGCCCACGATGATGGCGGTGTTGACGAAGTACTGGCCCATGTTCGCGTCCTCCCACGCGTTGGACCAGTTCTCCCAGTGGAGGACCGTCGGCAGGCCCCAGGGGTCGGTGAGGATCCCGTTGCTGTCCTTGAAGGCGCTCCAGGCCACCCAGAGCAGCGGCACGCCCACCATCAGCCCCCACACGATGAGGATGCCGTGGGAGAAGACGTTGAGGACCCCGCCCTCCGAGGACTTCCGTTTCGCCGGCTCGGGGGTGCGGTCGGGCGTGGCAGGGCCGTCCTGCTTGGCCACCGCTTCGATCTCTTCGGTCGTCATCCGCCCTACCCCTAGTACTCGATCCGCTCACGCCGCGCGAAGCGCATGGTGAGCACTGCGAAGGTCATCGTGACAATGAGCATCGCGACGCCCATGGCGGAGGCGTAGCCGAACTGGCTGTCGCGGAAGGCCGTCAGATACAGCCGGAGCGGCATGACGTCCGTCGCGCCGTCCGGTCCGCCCATGTTGACCGACATGATCTGGACCAGGGCGAAGGCGTCCAGCGCGATGATGCCCATGTAGACCCAGCCGGTCTGGACGGTGTCCCACAGCAGCGGGAGCGTGATCCGGAAGAAGGTGTGGAAGCGGCTGGCGCCGTCCAGCAGAGCCGCCTCGTAGATGTCCCGGGGGATGGACGCCATCGCCGCGGAGAACAGGACCACGTAGAAGCCGACGTGTCCCCAGACCATGACGGCGCTGATGCACCAGAGCGCGAGGCTCTTCTCGCCGAGCCAGGAGTTCTGCAGGCCGTCGAGGCCGATGAATCCGAGGAAGGAGTTCAGCATTCCGTCGTCGGGGTCGGGGTTGTAGATGTTGAACCAGATGACCGCGATGATGGTGACGGAGATGACCTGCGGGAAGAAGAAGACGAATTTGTACATCTTCGATCCGCCGACACCGGCGATGACTTCGTTCTTCCGGCGCTTGCCGCCGACGTTGAGCATGAAGGCGAAGAAGAGGCCGAGGCCGAGAGTGACCACCGGGACGAGCGCCAGCATGTAGACGTTGTGGCGCAGCGCGTTCCAGAAGTCGCTGCTCTCCCAGAGCCGCTGGAAGTTCTCCAGGCCGACGAATTCGGCGGTTCCGACCAGGCCGGACCAGTTGGTCATGGAGATCTGGAAGGCCTGGACGAACGGTGAGATGACGAAGATCGCGTAAACGATCAGGGGCAGGGCCAGGAAGCCCACGATGAATCGGTATTTGCCGTGTTGCACTGTCTGCTTCCCGGCCCTTCCCTCGAATCCGAACTGATCGGTCAGGCGGAGCGCTTGAACTTGGTCACCGAGTCGTCCTTGGCGACCTTGTCGGCCTCGGCCTGGGTCTTCTTGATCCAGTCGGCGGCCTTCAGCTCACCGGTGAGCAGCTGGCCGGTGAGGCCGCCGATCTTCTCATCGGTCAACGCCGGGTACCACTCCTGCAGCTGGAGGCTGATCAGGTTGTCGCCGGCCTCGCCGAACACCTTGCTGGCCGAGGCCAGACCGGGCGAGAGGGCCATACCCTCGGTGGCGTCCATGACACAGGTCAGGGACTTGACCTTGGTGGCGAAGTTCTGCGCGTGCTTCTTGGAGAGCATGATGCGCAGCAGCTCCATGCCGCCGGCCGGGTTCTTGCCCTTGGAGGCGACGATGTACGGCTCGCTCGGCTCGCCGCGCAGGGTGCCGTGCGGCATCTTGTCGCCGGTGCCGTCGAAGAGCGCGCCGACCGCCATGCCGAAGTCCTTCGGCGTGGTGGGGGCGGACTCGTTCTCGACCCAGGAGCCGTTCGGGAGGAAGACGGCCTTGCCCTTGTTCCAGGCGGTCTGCGACTGGATGTGGGTCAGGCCCTGGCTGCCCTCGAGGAAGTACTTCTTGGCCGCGAGCTCCTCGTAGTGCTCGACGACCTCCTTGACCGCGTCGTTGGAGGTCCAGGCGTTGGGCTCCAGGTTGTCGATCGCGATCCACTTCTCCATGCCGCCGATCTTGGCGATCTGGGCGAAGAGGTTGAAGT
Organism: Streptomyces pristinaespiralis; assembly: GCF_001278075.1. GTDB lineage: Bacteria > Actinomycetota > Actinomycetes > Streptomycetales > Streptomycetaceae > Streptomyces > Streptomyces pristinaespiralis. The sequence goes on from NZ_CP011340.1 coordinate 2,106,212, forward strand.
GGACGTAGTACGGATACTTGCCCGGGTACGTCCAGGGGGCGATGCCGGCCTTCTTGATCTCGCCGCAGAGCTTGACCATCTCGTCGAGGGACTTGGGGTAGGCCCAGCCCTTGTCGTCGAGCAGCTTCTGGGAGTACCAGGTGCCGTAGATGGTGAAGGCGTAGTAGAGCACGTCGAACTTGTCGCCGTGCTTGCCCTTCTCGATGGTGCTCGGGTGGATGGTGTCCCTGACCTTCTTGGCCGGGTCGTCCATCGAGGCGGCGTCCAGCAGCACGGTCAGGTCCTGGAGCTGACCCTGGGTGGAGAGCTGGTTCATGTTGAGGTGGTCGGCGCCGGAGTTGTCGATGACGTCCGGCGGGTTGCCGCCCGCGAAGCGCGGGGTGAGCTTGGGGCCGACCTGCTGGGTGCCGGTGTGCTTGACCTCGGCGCCGTAGGTGGCCTTGTAGTCGGCCTCCGCGTCCTTGGCGTACTGGTCGCCGAGGCCGCCCTTGAAGATGAAGGCCTCGAGCGGGGCGCCCTGCTTGACACCGAGCGGGTTCTTCTCGCTCTTCTCGCCCCCAGGGGCCTTGGTCTCCTTGTCGGTGCCGCCACCGCCGGTGGCGCAGGCGGACAGGAAGCTCATCGTAGGAATCGTGAGCAGGCCGAGCGCGGCAGAACGCTTGATCAGGTTGCGACGGCCGACGCCCTCGTTGTGGGCGGAGGTGGATCCCATGCTCAAGTCCTCGCCTTCTCCAGGACTCAGGCGGTGTACCGGTCGCCCGTCCTTCTCGCCTCAGGCGAAGGGCCCCGCCACCGCGGTCAGTTGCTGTGTTTTCCCGAAGGGAAACCCAGTGAAGCTCCGGTCGTGCGGCTGACAGCGGGAACGGAGTAGCTGCGGCCGGCGGTCGCGTGCTCCGCACGTGTCCGCCGCCCCCGTCCCCCCTGGCCCGCTGCCTTACGAAACGGCTTTGCGGACGCCGACAGGTATAGTCCACTTCCCGCCGGGTGAGCAAGATCAAATGCAAGGTTGGACGCCCATCTTTCCCGAGTTGAGACCTCGCGGACACATGGACACCTAAAACGACCTTACGACCGCAGCATTCTTCGCGGAACGCCAGATTCCGTCCGGCACGCTCCGCCAACACCCTTGACACCGTAGGTCACTTACCTCCCTACTGGAGCCTGCGCCTCGCGCCTGACAACGTTGTCCAAACGCGACTTCCTCTGGAGGAAGACCCGGGATGCAGCCCAGAACAAGACCCCGGCCCAGAAAGATCAATCCCGTCACCCTCGTGGTGACCGCTTCCATGCTGGTGTTGACGGCGCCTTCCGCCGCCATCGCCCTTCCCTCGGAGCCCGGACAATCGACGTCGCCCGGCCGGGAATTCAGATCGTCCTTCGAATCGGACGAAGCCCAGCCGGACTGGCGTAATACCGTTGAAGTCGGCACCGACGGAAAGAAGCGGTCATCGGGTGTCGACGGCGGCTTCTCCAGCGGAATACCGGGCAATGTCACCGACAAGGTGATCGACCTGCGGGCCAGCGACGAGAACACCGGCGGCGGCGAGACCAAGGAGAATCTGGTCGACCTGCTCCCGAGCAGCAAGTGGCTGGGCTTCGAGCCGACCGCCTGGATCGAGTTCGACACCGACGAGCCGGTCAAGGTCTCCACCTACGCCCTGACGTCCGCCAACGACTTCGCCTCGCGCGACCCCAGGGACTGGACCCTGAAGGGGTCCGCCGACGGGGAGAACTGGACGGTCCTGGACAGCCGTTCCGGTGAGACCTTCGCCGAGCGCTTCCAGACCAGGACCTTCGACATCGGCGCCCCCTCCGAGGTGACGGCCTACGCCCACTACCGGCTGGAGATCACGAAGAACAACGGTGCGTCCGACGCCACCCAGCTGGCGGACGTGCAGTTCTCCAACGGTGACACCAGCACCCCCGTCCCCGACGACATGCGCAGCCAGGTCGACCGCGGCCCCAGCGGCTCCCCCACCGCCAAGGCCGGCGCGGGCTTCACCGGCAAGCGCGCCCTGAAGTACGCCGGCACCCACAAGCCTGACGGCAGGGCCTACTCGTACAACAAGGTCTTCGACGTCGATGTCGCCGTGCGCCGCGACACCGAGCTGTCGTACAAGGTCTTCCCCGCCATGGCGGAGACGGACCTGAACTACCCCGCCACGAACGTGTCGGTCGATCTCGCCTTCACCGACGGCACCTACCTGAGCGATCTGGGGGCCACGGACTCGCACGGCGGACTCCTCACCCCGGCGGGCCAGGGCGCCGCGAAGCGCCTCTACGTCAACCAGTGGAACGCCGTCGCCTCCGGCATCGGCACGGTCGCGGCCGGCAAGACCGTCGACCGGATCCTGGTGGCCTACGACTCCCCCAAGGGTCCCGCGAAGTTCCAGGGCTGGATCGACGACGTCACCCTCGCGCCCAAGGCGCCGGAGAAGCGGCTCGAGCACCTCTCGGACTACGCCTCCACCACCCGCGGCACCAACTCCAGCGGTTCGTTCTCCCGGGGCAACACCTTCCCCGCCACCGCGGTCCCGCACGGCTTCAACTTCTGGACGCCGGTCACCAACTCCGAGTCCAAGAGCTGGCTGTACGAGTACTCCCGCGGCAACAACGCGGACAACCTGCCCACCGTCCAGGCCTTCAGCACCAGCCACGAGCCCAGCCCCTGGATGGGTGACCGGCAGACGTTCCAGGTGATGCCGTCGGCGGCAGAGGGCACCCCGGACACCTCGCGCGAGGCCAGGGCCCTGCCCTTCCGGCACGAGAAGGAGACGGCCAGGCCGCACTACTACGGCGTCACCTTCGAGAACGGCCTCAAGGCCGAGATGACGCCGACCGACCACGCGGCGATGATGCGCTTCACCTACCCCGGTGACGACGCGAGCGTCATATTCGACAACGTCACCAAGGAGGGCGGCCTCACCCTCGACGCCGCGACCCGCTCCTTCACCGGTTACTCGGACGTCAAGAGCGGCCTGTCCACGGGCGCCACACGGCTGTTCGTGTACGGCGTCTTCGACGCGCCGGTGACCGACTCGGCCTCCGAGGGCGTCACCGGGCGGCTCCGCTTCGACGCCGGTGACGACCGCACCGTCAATCTGCGGATGGCGACCTCGCTGATCAGCGTGGACCAGGCGAAGAAGAACCTCGCCGACGAGATCCCGGCCGGGACCCGCTTCGAGAAGGTCCGGGGCAAGGCGCAGGACGCCTGGGACGACATCCTCGGCAAGGTCGAGGTCGAGGGCGCGACCCGCGACCAGCTGGTCACGCTCTACTCCAGCCTCTACCGGCTCTACCTCTACCCGAACTCGGGCTTCGAGAACACCGGTACCAAGAAGCGCCCGGAGTACCGGTACGCGAGCCCGTTCTCGCCGATGACCGGCCCCGACACCCCGACCCGTACCGGCGCGAAGATCGTCGACGGGAAGGTGTACGTCAACAACGGCTTCTGGGACACCTACCGCACGACCTGGCCGGCCTACTCCTTCCTCACCCCGAAGAAGGCCGGCGAGCTGGTCGACGGCTTCGTCCAGCAGTACAAGGACGGCGGCTGGATCTCCCGCTGGTCCTCCCCCGGTTACGCGGACCTGATGACCGGCACCAGCTCCGACGTGGCGTTCGCCGACGCGTACGTCAAGGGTGTCGACTTCGACGCGGAAGCCGCCTACGAGGCGGCGCTGAAGAACGCGACCGTCGTCCCGCCGGCCTCCGGCGTGGGCCGCAAGGGCATGGAGACCTCGCCGTTCCTCGGCTACGCCTCCACCTCCACCCACGAGGGCCTGTCCTGGTCGCTGGAGGGCTACCTCAACGACTACGGCATCGCCGAGATGGGCGAGGCCCTCTACAAGAAGACGAAGAAGGCCCGCTACAAGGAGGAGTCGGAGTACTTCCGCAACCGGGCCCAGGGCTACGTCTCCCTCTTCGACTCCGAGGCCGGCTTCTTCCAGGGCCGGAACCTCAAGGGCGACTGGCGGGTGGAGAGCTCCAAGTACGACCCGCGGATCTGGGGTTACGACTACACCGAGACCAACGGCTGGGGCTACGCCTTCACCGCTCCGCAGGACTCCCGCGGACTGGCGAACCTGTACGGCGGCCGCTCGGGCCTCGGCGAGAAGCTCGACACCTACTTCGCCACGCCGGAGACGGCGTCGCCCGAGTTCGTCGGGTCGTACGGCTCCGTCATCCATGAGATGACCGAGGCGCGCGACGTGCGGATGGGCATGTACGGCCACTCCAACCAGGTCGCCCACCACGCCACGTACATGTACAACGCGGCCTCCCAGCCGTGGAAGACCCAGGAGAAGGTCCGTGAGGTCCTCTCCCGCCTCTACACCGGCAGCGAGATCGGGCAGGGTTACCACGGCGACGAGGACAACGGCGAGCAGTCGGCCTGGTACCTCTTCTCCGCGCTCGGCTTCTACCCGCTGGTGATGGGCTCCGGCGAGTACGCCATCGGCTCGCCCCTGTTCACCAAGGCGACCGTGCACCTGGAGAACGGGCGTGAACTGGTCGTGAAGGCCCCGAAGAACAGCGCGAAGAACATCTACGTGCAGGGCCTGAAGGTCAACGGCAAGAAGTGGAACTCCACGGCCCTGCCGCACGAGGCGATCGCCGAGGGCGGCGAGATCGAGTTCGCGATGGGCCCGAAGCCGTCCGCGTGGGGCACCGGGAAGGACGCGGCGCCCGTCTCCATCACCCAGGACGACGAGACGCCCACGCCGCGGCACGACGTGATCCCGGCCGGCGGCCCGCTGTTCGACAACACCTCGGCGACCACGTCCGCGTTCACCTCGGTGGACCTTCCGGTGACGGCCGGGACCCGCGCGGTGCAGTACACGCTCACCTCCGCGGCGAAGGACAAGGCGCCGACGGGCTGGGTGCTGCAGGGTTCGGCCGACGGACAGTCGTGGACGGATCTCGACAAGCGGTCGGGGCAGTCGTTCGACTGGGACCGGCAGACGCGCGTCTTCGGCGTGGCCGATCCTGGTTCGTACCGGCACTACCGGCTGGTCGCCACGGGTGAGGTGACGCTCGCGGAAGTGGAGCTGCTGAGCTGAACCCGCACCACCTCGACGGGCCGCACTCCCCCAGGGAGTGCGGCCCGTTCGCGTCGAGGAGCCGGCGACGGCGGGCGGGCGGCCGCGGGAGCGCTATCCGGCTGTAGCAATTCCGGTACACGAAAACGAATTAGACCCGTGAAGGTTGTGTGGAAAGATCGGGACGAAAGCCTGGCCTGCCCCGATCGAGCGGCGGGCCACTTCTTCGACACACCCTTATGGAGACCTACGTGGCCGAACTCTCTGGCCTCAAGCGCGGCCGGACACGTGCCCGCCTCGCTGCCGCGGCGACCGCTGCCGCGCTGCTCATCACCGGAATCGGCGCCGGCTCCGCGTCCGCCGCCGACCCCGCCCCGTCCGCGACCTCCGTGGGCGGAGCCGGCGCGGCCGGCACCTTCGGGACGCAGGCCGCCCCGACGCCGATCAACGCTCTCTACGGCGTCAACAGCGCCGGCACCCTGTACGGCTACCCGCCGAACGGGAACGGCGGTCTGGACAGCCGCATATGGAGCGGTGAGAACTGGGGTCCCGTCAAGCACGCGACCCAGGTCGACCACGACGCCGACGGTCTGTCCGACGGCATCTGGGCGATCGACAGCGCCGGCGGCTTCTCCCACCTCGCGTGGGACGGCACGCCGGTCTCCGCCGGCACCGGCTGGCAGATCTACAACAAGATGGTCTCCCCCGGCGACCTGGGCGGCGCCACCGCCGACGACCTGATCACCCGTGACTCCGCGGGTGTGCTGTGGATCTACCTGGGCTACGGCAACGGCAAGGTCACCGGCCGCACCAAGGTCGGCGGCGGCTGGCAGGCCTACAACCAGATCACCGGCAAGGGCGACCTGACCGGTGACGGCCGGGCCGACATCGTCGCCCGCGACGGCAGCGGCACCCTGTGGCTGTACAAGGGCACCGGAAGCCGCACGGCTCCCTTCTCCGCCCGCACCAAGATCGGCACGGGGTGGAACATCTTCAACAACCTCACCTCGGTCGGTGACATCGACCTGGACGACAAGACGGACCTGATCGCCCGTCACACCGACGGTTCCCTGTGGCTGTACAAGGGCACCGGCTCGGCCACGTCCCCCTTCAAGGCCAAGGTCAGGATCGGCAGCAGCGGCTGGAACACCTACCGCCTGATGTTCTGATCCGGCAGCCGTCCGCACGGACGGCGGTCAGTACGGAGCCGCACTCCCCCGGGGAGTGCGGCTCCGTCGCGTATCACCCCAGCCGGCAGGTCAGGGCGGTGGCGGGATCGGCCGCCGGTCCCGAGGCCACGTAACCGAAGGTCGTGGACTCACCGGGATCGAGACTGCCGTTGTGCCCGGCGTTGTGGACCATGACCGCCTGTCCCTGTGCGGTCATCGCGCCGTTCCAGAGACTGTCGATCCGGTGCCCGGCGGGCAGGTTCCAGTCGACCATCCAGCCCAGCATCGGCACGGTGCCCGTGTTCTTGACGGTCACCTCCGACTGGTAGCCGCCGCCCCAACTCCCGGTGGTCTTCCGGGTCGCGGAGCAGTCACCGGGCTGCGGCGGGTCGGTCGGGTCCGGCGGGTCGGTCGGGTCGGGGCCGCTGCCGTCGCCCGGGTCCTTGACGCCGGTCACTTCGCCGTTGCCGCCGTCGAAGACGACGTCCGAGCAGGAGTAGAAGGTCTCCTGGCTGTCGGAGCGCTGCCACACCATGTAGATGATGTGCCGGCCCGACTTGTTCGCGGGCAGGGCGCCGCGCCAGGAGTAGTTCGCCTCCACGGTGCCCGGGCTGCCGTTCAGCGGCGGGTGGTCGACGGTCAGGAACGGCTGGTCCTCCACGTCGTCCCAGGTGAGCGTGGACCTCGGGTCGAAGCCGTCCTTGGTGATGTACACCTTGAACCAACCCGGGTGGGCGGCCCAGGCGTTGTACGAGAAGTCGATGGTGGCGCCCGAGGTCAGATGGGTGAGCGGCCAGTCGTCACGGGCGGCGTTGAAACCCGTGAAGTTGGTGTTGCCGCCGCTGCACAGCTGCCCGTCCGGCACGAAGCCGCGGGTGCGGCCGGCGCCGTCGGAGCGCAGCACGGAGAACCAGTTGTAGAAGGGCGTGGTGCCGCTCTGCTGGGCCGCCGCGCCGCAGGCGGGGTTGACCGGCTTGATCTCCCCGGTGTCGGTCAGTCCGTCCTGCCAGCACAGGAAGGTGCGGCTGGCCGGTTTCATGGGAGTGCCGTGTGCCTCGGCGTCGCCGCCCGCGGTGACGACGAGTCCGAGGGCGGGGATGGCGGTGAGCAGTGCGAGCAGGGTGAGCAGAAGTGCCCGGGGGCGGCTCTGCGCCAGTAATCGGCGGGTCATCCGGACGTCCCTTCCATGGGGGTGGGTGAGGAGGCGGACGAAGCTCATGGGAGCGCTCCCATGACTTCACCAAGTGAAGCTAGCGCGGCGGGCGTTCGCTGTAAACGCTTCACGCAACGCCAAGGGCCCGCCCTCCGCCGGTGCGGAGGGCGGGCCCTTGGGCCGAGCGACTAACCGAGGTCGTGCCTAGCCACGGATGAGGTTCCGCAGCACGTACTGCATGATGCCGCCGTTGCGGTAGTAGTCCGCCTCACCCGGGGTGTCGATGCGGACGACCGCGTCGAACTCCACGCCCGAGTCGGTGGTCACCTTGACCGTGCGCGGCGTGGTGCCGTCGTTCAGCGCGGTGACGCCGGAGATGGAGAACGTCTCCTCACCGGTGAGGCCGAGGGACGCGGCCGACGCGCCCTCAGGGAACTGCAGCGGCAGGACGCCCATGCCGATGAGGTTCGAGCGGTGGATGCGCTCGTACGACTCGGCGACGACGGCCTTGACGCCGAGCAGCGCGGTGCCCTTGGCGGCCCAGTCGCGGGACGAACCGGAGCCGTACTCCTTGCCCGCCAGGATCACCAGGGGGATGCCGGCGGCCTGGTAGTTCTGCGACGCGTCGTAGATGAACGACACGGGGCCGTCCGCCTGCGTGAAGTCGCGGGTGTAGCCTCCCTCGGTGCCCGGCGCGATCTGGTTGCGCAGCCGGATGTTGGCGAAGGTGCCGCGGATCATGACCTCGTGGTTGCCGCGGCGCGAGCCGTAGCTGTTGAAGTCACGGCGCTCGACGCCGTGCTCCGTGAGGTACTTGCCGGCCGGGGTGTCGGCCTTGATCGCACCGGCCGGGGAGATGTGGTCGGTGGTGACCGAGTCGCCCAGCTTCGCCAGCACACGGGCGCCGGAGATGTCGGAGACCGGGGTGGTCTCCATCGTCATGCCCTCGAAGTAAGGGGGCTTGCGCACGTAGGTCGACTGCGGGTCCCACTCGAAGGTGTTGCCGGTCGGGATCGACAGCGCCTGCCACTGGGCGTCGCCCGCGAAGACGTCGGCGTAGGACTTGTTGAACATGTCCTCGCCGATCGCGTTGGCGACGACGTCGTTGACCTCGGCCTCGGTCGGCCAGATGTCCTTGAGGTAGACCGGCTTGCCGTCCTGGTCGATTCCCAGGGCGTCCTTGGTGATGTCCACCTTCATGGAGCCGGCGAGGGCGTATGCGACGACCAGCGGCGGGGACGCCAGGTAGTTCATCTTGACGTCGGGGTTGATCCGGCCCTCGAAGTTGCGGTTGCCGGAGAGCACCGAGGTGACGGCCAGGTCGTGGTCGTTGACCGCCTTGGAGACCTCGTCCGGCAGCGGGCCGGAGTTGCCGATGCAGGTGGTGCAGCCGTAACCGACCAGGTTGAAGCCGACCTTGTCGAGGTACGGGGTCAGGCCCGCCTTGTCGAAGTAGTCGGTGACGACCTTGGAGCCCGGGGCGAGGGTGGTCTTGACCCACGGCTTGCGGGTCAGGCCCTTCTCGACCGCCTTCTTGGCCACCAGCGCGGCGGCGACCATGACGTACGGGTTCGAGGTGTTGGTGCAGGAGGTGATCGCGGCGACGGTGACGGCGCCGTGGTCGATCTCGTAGGTCGAACCGTCGGGGGCGGTGACGGTGACCGGCTTCGACGGTCCGCCGTCGGGCGTGTTCGCCGGGGCGTCGGAGGCCGGGAAGGACTCCTTGCTCGCCTCCATGTCGTCCGTCACGTAGTTGCGGACGTCCTGGGCGAACTGCTGCGCGGCGTTCGCGAGGACGATACGGTCCTGCGGGCGCTTCGGGCCGGCGATGGAGGGGACGACCGTGGACAGGTCGAGCTCCAGCTTCTCGGAGAAGTCCGGCTCTGCGGCGGGGTCGAGCCAGAGGCCCTGCTCCTTGGCGTACGCCTCGACCAGCGCGACCTGCTGCTCGCTGCGGCCGGTCAGCTTCAGGTAGTTCAGGGTCTCGTCGTCGATCGGGAAGATCGCGGCGGTGGAGCCGAACTCCGGCGACATGTTGCCGATGGTGGCGCGGTTGGCGAGGCTCGTCGCCGCCACACCCTCGCCGTAGAACTCGACGAACTTGCCGACGACGCCGTGCTTCCGCAGCATCTCGGTGATCGTGAGCACCAGGTCGGTGGCAGTGGTGCCGGGCTTGAGCTCACCGGTCAGCTTGAAGCCGACGACGCGCGGGATGAGCATGGAGACCGGCTGGCCGAGCATCGCGGCCTCGGCCTCGATGCCGCCGACGCCCCAGCCGAGCACACCGAGACCGTTGACCATGGTGGTGTGCGAGTCGGTGCCGACGAGGGTGTCCGGGTACGCCTGGCCGTTCCGGATCATGACCGTACGGGCCAGGTGCTCGATGTTCACCTGGTGGACGATGCCGGTGCCGGGCGGGACGACCTTGAACTCGTCGAACGCGGTCTGGCCCCAGCGCAGGAACTGGTAACGCTCCTTGTTGCGGCCGTACTCCAGCTCCACGTTCTGGCCGAAGGCGTCCGCCGTGCCGAACTTGTCGGCGATGACCGAGTGGTCGATGACCAGCTCGGCCGGGGCCAGCGGGTTGATCTTCGCCGGGTCGCCGCCGAGCTCCTTGACGGCCTCACGCATGGTGGCGAGGTCGACGACACAGGGAACACCGGTGAAGTCCTGCATGATCACGCGGGCCGGCGTGAACTGGATCTCCTGGCTGGGCTGCGCCTGGGAGTCCCAGCCGCCGAGCGCCCGGATGTGGTCGGCGGTGATGTTCGCGCCGTCCTCGGTGCGGAGCAGGTTCTCCAGCAGGACCTTGAGGCTGTAGGGAAGGCGCGCGGCGCCCTCTACCTTGTCCAGCCTGAAGATCTCGTACGACTCGTCGCCCACCTGCAGCGTGCTGCGGGCGTCGAAGCTGTTCGCCGACACGACAGTCTCCTTCATCAATATGCGCGTACTACCTCAATGCTGCCGCCACGGCTCCTCGCCGATCCGCTAAGGTAAGGCTTAGTTAGGTAACCCTTACCGACTGGCGGCTTGCGGTACGCCTTCGGCAGATATCTCGATGTCGAGATAACTCTAGTACATGACCGCTGCGTGGTCATGCCGGGACACCGTCGACCACTTCCTTCCGCCTCCAGCGGGCTACTCGGCGGACGCGGCCGTCCGGCGTTCCGTGAGCCGCCCGGCGGGTGGTCGGAGCGGGCGCCTGCCGGATGGTGGAACCGGGCGATTCCCTCGACCGTGGACATATGAGGCGCGACGCATCGCCGGACCTCGCCCCCGAAACACCTGCGCCGGCCGGGCCGCCTTACACGTCGCCCACGGGACGGCTGGTCGGCCTGGATCTCGCCCGGGGGCTGGCGATTCTGGGCATGTACTCCGCACACGTCGGTCCTGATCCGTCGGTGGGCGGCGCCCTGGGCTGGGCGATGGAAGCAGCCCGCGGACGTTCAGCGACCCTATTCGCGGTGCTGGCCGGCTTCACGCTGGTCATCCTCACCGGCCGGCCGCGGCCCAGGACCGGGCGGGCAGGGCGGCAAGCGGTGGGCAAAGTCCTCATCCGGTCCTTCTCCCTGATCGCGCTGGGCTACGTCCTCACCTCCCTCGACACCCATGTCCTTGTGATCCTTTCCTACTACGGTGTCCTCTTCCTGCTCGCGCTTCCGCTGTACCGGCTGAGGGCTGCCGCCCTGGTCGCCATCGCGGCGACATCAGCACTCGTCATGCCGCACGTCCTCTACCTCCTACGGGCGGCGGTCGACGACGGAAGCTGGTCGGACACCCTCATCGCCCACGACCCGCTGGCCCGCGCCACCGATTCGGACGGGATCGTCGAGCTGTTCGTGACGGGCGCCTACCCGGTCCTGACCTACCTGCCTTACATCGTCACGGGGATGGCGGTGGCGAGACTGGACCTTCGGCGGCCGGGCGTCGTGGGCAGGGTGGGACTGCTCGGCGGCGTACTGGCCGTCAGCGGGTACGGCGGATCATGGCTGGCCCTGCGTCTTGTTCCGGGGGCACTGGAGGGGGTGCGGGAGGCCTCGGCCACCGGGACCGCCGCATCGGCCTGGTGGTCCGACGCAGTCGGCGCGAACCCCGTCCCCGGCATGCCGGCATGGCTGCTGGTGGCCGCCCCGCACAGCCAGACGACGCTGTCCGTCGTGGCCAACACCGGCGTGGCCCTGGCGGTGGTGGCCGCCTGTCTCATCGGAACCGGCCGGTCGGCGCGTCTGCGGTGGGTCGCCACGCCCGTCAGTGCGGTCGGATCGATCGCGCTGACCGTGTATGCCGGCCACATCGTCGCCATCGACGCGCTGGGCACCGGCGACCTGCCGGACTCCGCCGCGTTGCCGGTCCTCCTCTCATTCGCCGCCGCAGCCATGCTCTTCGCCGTCGTGTGGACACGCTGTTTCCGGCGAGGGCCCCTGGAATACCTGCTGCATGTGCTGACGATGCCCGCGCGCCTGATCCCATGAGACGAGGTCGGGCACCGAAGGTGTCACGCGCGCAGGTACGTGAGGACCGCGAGCACCCGGCGGTGCGTCTCGTCCGCCGGCGGCAGGTCCAGCTTGGCCAGGATGGAGCCGATGTGCTTGCCGACCGCCGCCTCGGAGACGACCAGTTGGCGTGCGATCGCGTTGTTGGACTTCCCTTCGGCGACCAGGCCCAGCACCTCCCGTTCGCGCGGTGTCAGACGCTCCAGCGGGTCGCGGCGGCGGCGGATGAGCTGACGTACGACCTCCGGGTCGACGACCGTGCCGCCGGAGGCGACCTCCGTCAGGGCGGCGTGGAACTCCTCGACCTGGCCCACCCGGTCCTTCAGGAGGTAGCCGACACCGGAGCCGTCCCCCGAGTCGAGCAGCTCGGAGGCGTAGGTGCGCTGGACGTACTGGCTGAGCACGAGCACGGGCAGGGACGGACGCTCGGTACGCAGCCGCACGGCCGCCCGCATCCCCTCGTCCTGGAAGCCGGGCGGCATCCGGACGTCGGTGACGACGACGTCCGGTGCGTGTTCCCCGACCGCGGTCAGCAGGGCCTCGGCGTCGCCGACCGCGGCGACGACCTCGTGTCCGAAGCGGGCCAGCAGTGCGATGAGCCCTTCCCGCAGCAGCACGCTGTCCTCGGCCAGCACTACGCGAAGTGCTCGGTCCTCCACTCGCAAGGGATCTCCACACGCAGCAGGGTCGGTCCACCGGGCGGGCTGGACAGGGAGATTGTGCCATCGAGCACCGACACCCGGTCCGCGAGTCCGGTCAGCCCGCTGCCCCGCTCCGCGTCGGCTCCTCCCCTGCCGTCGTCGCGGACCTCGAGCGCGAGCAGGCCGCTCTCGTGGCGGCCCGTCACCTCGGCACGGCCCGCCCCGCTGTGCTTGCCGATGTTCGCGAGGGCCTCGCAGACCACGAAGTACGCGGCGGCCTCGACCGCCTCCGGCAGCCGGCCCGGCAGATCGACCGAGACGTCCACCGGGACGGCGGACCGGTCGGCGGCGTCGGCGACGGCGGCACCGAGGCCGTGGTCGGCGAGGACCTGGGGGTGGATGCCCTGGATGAGGTCGCGCAGTTCGGCCAGCGCCTTGCCCGCCTCGTCGTGCGCCTTGGCGAGCTGGTCGGCGAGCGGACCCGGCGGGGCGTCGAGGCGTGCGAGTCCGAGGGTCATGGAGAGGGCCACCAGCCGCTGCTGGGCGCCGTCGTGAAGGTCGCGTTCGATCCGGCGCCGCTCCGCCTCGAAGGCGTCCACCAACCGGACCCTGGAACGTACGAGTTCCGCGACCTGCTCCTGCCGCTCGCCGTCCGCCGGCGCGAGGAGGGCCCGGGTCAGCTCGGCGCGCCCGGCGGCGACAGCGCCGAGGACGTAACCGCTCACGGCGAGCGTGAGCAGCCCGACCAGCGCGGCGGCGGACGCCTGCGGCCACGAGGTCGCGAGCCACAGCTTGAGCACCCGCACCTCTTCGCCCCCGCCCACCGTGGCCATCACCAGCGGTGTGCCCAGCAGACCGAGGGGCACGCCGAGCACGACCGCGGCCACCAGCAGGTCCAGCGGCCAGAGCACGGTCGCGAGGACCAGCGTGAAGCCCAGTTCGCGCCAGGTCGCAGGCTCCCGGAAGCGGGTGCGCGCCCATACCGCCGGCCCGGGCCCGTCCGGGGCCCGGTGCGGGCTGCGGGCCGGCCTGCCGTCGACGAGCCGTAGCCTGCGCCGCTCGACCGCCGCCACCGGCAGCCCCAGGAGCGCCAGCAGGGCGAGCAGCGGCAGCCCGACGAGCACGACCGCGAGCACACCGCCGAGGGCGACGCCCACGAGGAGCACCATGAGCACGGCGAGGCCGACGGGCGCGCTGCTGAGCAGATATCCGGCCGCCCGCCAGGGCCATGCCGTGAGCAGGAAGCGGGGGTGCGCGAGAGCCTGCCGCACGGTGAGGAGACGCATGCGGATCACCGTAGAAGCCCGGGCCGTGCCGCAGCCATCCGTCCAGGCGGACAACGAGGGTAGGGCCTGCCCTACCTTCCATTTGTCCTGATTCATCGTCCATTTCGGCATTTACGCATTCGCGCCCGGATGCGCTCCGGTTGCCGACGGCCGGCGACGGGCTCACCATGGGGAACAGGCTCTGCTCATGACGGAGCGTCACCCGGACGGCCGCCCCCGATGCGACTCCATCTCATATGTGAGATAGCCTCGCGGTCATGTCAGACGACTACCTCGTACGTATCGGCAAGCTCATCCGTGACGCCCGGCAACATCGTGGCTGGACACAGACGCAGCTCGCCGAAGCACTCGGCACCAGCCAGAGCGCGGTGAACCGCATCGAGCGCGGCAACCAGAACATCAGCCTTGAGATGATCGCGCGCATCGGCGAAGCGCTCGACAGCGAAATCGTCTCTCTCGGTTATGCCGGCCCGATGCATCTGCGCGTGGTCGGCGGGCGCCGGCTCTCCGGCTCCATCGACGTCAAGACGAGCAAGAACGCCTGCGTGGCACTGCTCTGCGGTTCCCTGCTGAACAAGGGCCGCACGGTGCTGCGCCGCGTCGCCCGGATCGAAGAGGTCTACCGGCTGCTGGAGGTCCTGGGCTCCATCGGGGTACGGACCCGTTGGATCAACGACGGACACGACCTGGAGATCGTTCCGCCGGCCGGCTTCGACATGGACTCGATGGACGTGGAGGCCGCCCGCCGGACCCGGTCCATCATCATGTTCCTCGGTCCCCTGCTGCACCGGATGGACAACTTCCGCCTGCCGTACGCCGGCGGCTGCGACCTCGGGACGCGGACCATCGAGCCGCACATGATCGCCCTGCGCCGCTTCGGCCTGGACATCACGGCGACGGAGGGCATCTACCACGCGGTGGTGGACCGCTCCGTCTCCCCGGGGCGTCCCATCGTGCTGACCGAGCGCGGTGACACCGTGACCGAGAACGCGCTGCTGGCGGCCGCCCGGTACGACGGCGTCACCGTCATCCGCAACGCGTCCTCCAACTACATGGTCCAGGACCTGTGCTTCTTCCTGGAGGCGCTCGGCGTCAAGGTCGAGGGCGTCGGCACGACGACACTGACCGTGCACGGCGTCCCGAACATCGACGTCGACGTCGACTACTCCCCCTCCGAGGACCCGGTCGAGGCGATGAGCCTGCTGGCCGCCGCCGTCGTGACCGAGTCCGAGCTGACGATCCGCCGGGTGCCGATCGAGTTCCTCGAGATCGAGCTCTCGGTGCTCGAGGAGATGGGCCTCGACCACGACCGCACCCCCGAGTACGCCGCGGACAACGGGCGCACCCGGCTGGTGGACCTGACCGTGCGGCCCTCCAAGCTCGAGGCGCCCATCGACAAGATCCACCCGATGCCGTTCCCCGGCCTGAACATCGACAACGTGCCGTTCTTCGCGGCGATCGCCGCCGTGGCCCAGGGCCAGACCCTGATCCACGACTGGGTCTACGACAACCGGGCCATCTACCTGACGGACCTCAACCGCCTCGGCGGCCGGCTCCAACTCCTCGACCCGCACCGCGTCCTGGTGGAGGGCCCGACCCGCTGGCGCGCCGCCGAGATGATGTGCCCGCCCGCGCTGCGCCCGGCGGTGGTGGTCCTTCTCGCGATGATGGCCGCCGAGGGCACGTCGGTGCTGCGCAACGTCTACGTGATCAACCGCGGCTACGAGGACCTGGCCGAGCGGCTGAACTCGGTGGGGGCGCAGATCGAGATCTTCCGCGACATCTGAGCCACGGACGCGCGGTGTGCCCCGGCGCGGGCCGGGGCACACCCCCGTCCGCACCGTCGTACCGGCTCCGGTGCGACGGTGCGACGGTGCGGGCCGCATTACGCGAACCGGGCCCGCCGGGCCGTTTCCTCGACGCGTCGGCGCTGGGACTCCGTCATCAGGGTGTCGCCGACCCAGCGGGCCGTCACCGAGCCGACGTGCCTGCGGAATGCCGCCTGGGAGGCGAAGGGGGCGGCGGCCCACACCTCGTCGAGGAAGGACGTGCCGTCGCTCCGCCGGGGGTTCTCGACGCCCGAGTCGAGACCGGCGAAGACGATGCGCGGCTCCTCCCGCCGGAAGTACGCGTGGTAGGCGTGCGTCGTGCCCTCGAAGAACGGGGCGATCCCGACCCCGTCGAGCAGGAAGTGCAGCGGCCGGCCCGGCACGGGTGTGAGTGCCTGCACCAGGTCGCCCGACAGCGACGCCGAGGGGAAGAGACCGAACCTCAGGAACTCACGCTGCTCGTGCCGCGCCACCAGGTGCACGGGCCCGTACATCAGGCACTGCACGTCGTGGTCGTCCAGCGCCGGTTCGGTCCGCAGGGTGAAGGGCATCGAGATCTCGACGGTGTCTCCGTCGCGCCAGGCGCGGGAGACGGTCAGGTAGCTGCCCGGCGCCGCTCCGCCGTGGTGCGCACGGCCGTTCACGCGTACAAAGAAGCCGGCGTCCGCCCAGTGCGGCACCCGCAGGTGCAGGTCGAACGTCCCTGATCCCGCGATCCGGAGCGTCGAGCCCTGCTCGTACGGGAACCGGGTCGTCTGCGTCACCCGCACGCCGCGGTCGGTCCAGTCCAGCGTGGATGCCATGTACAGGTTCACGTAGAGGCCCGAGCCGTCGCGGGTACGGAAGTAGACCGAGTCCTGGTACTTCGTCGCGCTCTCGATGCCGGTGCCCTCGCAGCAGGTCGTTCCCTGCTTCGGCGTGAAGTCCCGGACCGCGCCGGGCGCGAGGCCGATGAAGTACGTCATGAGCGGCAGTTCGGCGTCGGCCAGGTCCTGCTTGGAGCCGAGGATCTGGTTGAACAGCGTCCGCTCGTAGTGGTCCGCGTACTTGGGGTCCTGCTCGTGGAGGAACAGCAGCCGGCTCAGCTTCAGCATGTTGTGCGCGCAGCACGTCTCCGCGGTGGTGTCGCCGAGCGTTCCCGCGATGACCCCGGCGTCACGCCAGAACTCGCCGGTGCTGGTGCCGCCGATGCCGTACATCCGGGTCGGGACGACCATGTCCCAGAAGTTGCGGGCGGCTGTCAGGTAACGCTCCTCGCCGGTGGCGTCGTGGAGCCGGATCAGGCCGGTGAAGATCGGGATGTGCTGGTTGGCGTGCAGCCCGCTGAGCACGTCGCGGTTCTCCGCACAGGCGTCGATGAGCGGGTCCAGGTCGAACATCCGGGCCAGCTCGAGGTGTTCGGCCCTGCCGGTGAGGGAGTGGACGTCGACGACCGCCTCGACCATTCCGCCGTACTCCCCGCTGGAGAAGAGGCCCCACATCCGCCGGCGTGTGGCGGAGGGGAGCAGGGCCAGCCGGGAGTGCATCCAGTCGCACATGCCCGAGGCGAGGTCGAGCGCGCGAACGTCGCCGGTGCTCAGGTGGGCGTCCAGCAGTCCCTTGAGGATCTTGTGCGCGGTGTAGTACGGCGCCCATACGACCGTGTAGTCCGGGGAGGTCATGCTCTCCAGCGTGATGAACTGGGTCTCGGGATAGGCCGCGAGAAAGCCCGGGTGCGTCGGGCGGCCCCAGGTGCGGCGCAGCACGGCGGGGCCGTTGCGGTCACCCGCGTCGGCGAAGCTGCCGCCCGCGGTCTCCTCCAGCGGGTACGACGCCACGTCCCCCGCGCCCGCCGCGCACTCGTGCGCCGGCCGGCCCTGAAGTTCCGAGAGCTCCGTCGGCGTCAGGGCGCGGGACCAGATGTCGAGCCCGCAGAAGGCTCCGGCGTACACGGGGTCAAAGGCGTAGTTCGAGCGCCCGAGCCAGTTGTTGGCGAGCTGCCCGAGGACGGCGGGGTTCAGCGTCATACCGCTGCGCGTACCGACGGCGACGCCGTCGACGTGGAGCGTGCCGACCGATCCCCTGAGGGTGACGGCGACGTGGCTCCACCGGTTCAGGGGCAGCGGGGCGGTGCCGTCGATGCCCTGCTCCTGGGCGGCGCCTGCGGTGGTGATCGCGAAACGCGGGACACCGGCGGCATCGCTCTGCGCCAGGTAGAGGTAGCGGTCGGTGCCGTCTCCGAAGTCCCAGACGCGGGCCCAGTTCGCGGAGTGGGCCGGCCTGACCCATACGGCGATCGTGAGGTCGGACGCTCCGCCCAGCACGGTCGCGGGGAGGTCCACGAACTGGTAGGACCCCCGGGGGTTCTCGGCCGCGGTGGTGAACCGCCCCGGAACGCTGAGCACCGCGGGGTCGCGGCGCAGCGCCTCGCGGCACTCGGCGAGTCCGTCCACCATCGTGCCGATCTTGTCGGCGAACACCTGCTCCCTGGTGCTGACATACGCCTGGGACAGCATCGAGAGGAAGTGCCCGGTGAAGTGGCCGCGCAGATTGCCGCGTGCCTCACCGTCGAGTCCCTCCCAGCCGCCGGGCGCGACGGCGCCGCGTGTCGACAGTCCCGCGTTCGCCCGGAACACCTGGAGCAGCCGGTGGACGTCGTAGCTCCGCCCGAAGTCGAGCACGAGCGACCGTTTGTCCGCGAACAGGCCGGCGCCGAGCGCCGCGTCACCGAGAGGGAAGGGTTGTGCCGTCCACATCGATGGGGTGGCCGGCGCAGCGGGACCGGGACCGGCCGCCGTCACCAGCGAGGCCGCGGACGCCGTCCCGGCCGAGGACCCCAGCAGGGGCAGTGCGCCGACCAGGGACGCGCCGGCGAGGAATTGGCGGCGGCCGAACGGTGAGGACATGGGGGGTGTGCTCCTTGGTTGTCCGGCCGTCGAGCACGACGCGCCTCAACGTTCGAAATACCGAACATTGTGCGGTATTTCGCTGACCCGCCGAAGAATGTCGCTCCCGTGAGCCCTCGTCAACACCCCCGCCGGGAACAGGACATGCTGCCCTCGGGACCGTTGACACACCCCCCTCGCGTCACTACCGTCCCCCACGATTTCGAACGCCTGACGAAATATCGAACGACCAGAACGCAGCACGGTCAGCGACAGGTCAGCGACAGGGGTCCCCTTCATGCAGCACTCGTCCCGCCCCGAGCAGCCCGCCCGCCCTCCCCATGGCGTCAGCCGCCGACGGCTTCTGGAAGGCGGAGCCGCGGGCTTCGGCGCGCTCGCGCTCTCCGCCCTCCCCGCCGCCCTCCCCGCCGGCTCCGTCGCACACGCCGGCGCCGCACCCGCCGCCTGGGAACCGCCGGCCAACGGCTATCCGGAGTGGAACAACAACATCGCCGTCTTCGACGTCGGTTCCGAGCCCGCGCACACCACGCTCATGCCGTACGCGGACGTCGAGCAGGCCCTCGCCGGTGACCGGACCCGCTCGCCGTGGCGGCTCGACCTCGACGGGACGTGGAGATTCGCCTACGCCGACCGCCCCGACGACCGCGACCCCGACTTCCACCGCACCGACCTCGACGACCGCTCCTGGGACACGCTCCCGGTGCCGTCCTGCTGGCAGCTGCACGGCTACGACTTCCCGATCTACACCAACATCACCTACCCCTGGTGGGGCGCCAACGGCCTGGGAGAGGAAGCGCAGCCGCCCTTCGCGCCGAGCCGCTACAACCCCGTGGGCCAGTACCGCCGCACATTCACCGTCCCGCGGCAGTGGGCGGGCCGACAGGTGTTCCTGCACTTCGAGGGGGTGAAGTCCGCCCACTACGTGTGGATCAACGGCGAGCCGGTGGGCTACCGCGAGGACTCCTTCACCTCCGCCGAGTACGACATCACCCGGCATCTCAGGCCCGGCCGGAACCAGATCGCGGTGGAGGTGTACCGCTTCTCCGACGGTGACTGGATGGAGGACCAGGACATGATCCGGCTGAGCGGGATCTTCCGCTCGGTCCATCTCTTCTCCACGCCCACCGTCCACCTGCGGGACTTCAAACTCGACACCCCGCTCAGCGACGGCTGGACGGCCGCCGAACTGTCCGTCACCGCCTCCGTGCGCGCCTACGGCGACGGCAGGGCCACCGGGAAGGGGACGTACACCGTCGAGACCCAGCTCTACGACGCGGACGGGCACCCCGTCTGGTCCCGCCCGCTGCTGCAGTCCGCCGACCTGACCAACGCCCCGGCCGGGGAGGACGTGACCGTGCGGGCCACCAAGGCCGTGCCGGAACCGAAACTGTGGTCCGCCGAGCACCCGAACCTCTACACCGCCGTCCTGCGGCTACGGGATCCCGCGGGCAAGGTGACCGAGACCCTCTCGCACCGGGTCGGTTTCCGGGAGTTCGCCCTGAAGGACGGGCTGATGCGCATCAACGGCAGGCCCGTCTCCCTGCGCGGCACCAACCGGCACGAGATGCACCCCGACCGGGGCATGTCGCTGACCCGCGCGGACATGGTCAAGGACATCGAGGTCATCAAGCGGCTGAACATGAACACCGTGCGCACCTCGCACTATCCCAACAACCCGCTGTGGCTGGAGCTGGCCGACGAGTACGGCCTGTACATCGTGGACGAGACCAACCTCGAGACCCACGGCATCCGCGGCGACTACCCCGGCAACCGTCCCGACTGGACCGAGGCGTGCGTGGCCCGCGCCAGGAACATGGTCCACCGCGACAAGAACCACGCCTCCGCCGTCATCTGGTCCCTCGGCAACGAGGCCGGCGCGGGCTCCGCCTTCGTCGCCATGCACGACTGGATCCGCTCCTACGACCCCACCCGGGTCATCCAGTACGAGGGCGACGACCGGCCGGGGATCAGCGACATCCGCTCGGAGATGTACACCAGGCCGGCGCAGGTCGAGCAGCGCGCCGAGGACACCACCGACACCCGGCCGTTCGTCCTGATCGAGTACTCCCACGCGATGGGCAACTCCAACGGCAACTTCAAGAAGTACTGGGACATCATCCGCCGCCACGACGTGCTGCAGGGCGGCTGGATCTGGGACTTCGCCGACCAGTCCCTGCGCTGGCCCACGCCGACGCGCAAGCTGTTCACCGAGACCGGGCCCGGGAGGCTGAGCGGCGAGATCCTCGCCCCCAGCGGCACCTTCGACCGCGACAAGGGCGTCTTCGGGGGCACCGTCTTCGAACGCGCCGCCGGCCTCGACATCACCGGCTCGCTGACACTGGAGGCCTGGGTCACGCAGAAGGTGAGCGGTCGTCACCAGCCCATTCTGGCCAAGGGCGACACCCAGTACGCGCTGAAGCAGACCGACCGCAGTCTGGAGTTCTTCATCCACTCCGGCGGCCGGTGGATCACCGCGAGCTGGGCGCTGCCGCAGGACTGGACCGGCACCGAGCACCACATCGCGGGGGTCTTCGACGCGGCGGCGGGCACGCTGACCCTCTACGTCGACGGCGAAGCCCGGGCCACCAGGACCACCACCGGGCGGCCCGACAGCAACACCGCGCCGCTCTCGCTCGCCACCGACGCGGAGAACTGGACCCGGGAGTTCAGCGGCACCGTCCGGCGGGCGCGCGTCTACGCCCGCGCCCTGACCGCGGCCGAACTCTCCTCCGCCTCCCGCGGTCCCGGCGACGACGGTGTGCGGTTCTGGTTCGACGCCGCCACCGTCGGCCTCACGGAACGCCGGCCCTCCGAGCCGACGTTCCTCGCCTACGGCGGCGACTGGGGCGACAGCCCCAACGACGGCAACTTCGTCGCCGACGGCATCGTCACCGCCGACCGCCGCCACACCGGCAAGGCCGCGGAGATCAAGCGGGTCCACCAGGCGATCGACGTGACGGCCGGCGACACGGCCGCCGGGCGGATCACCGTCTCGGACGAGTACCTGTTCACCGACCTCCGTGAGTTCGACGGCCGCTGGGCTCTGGTCGCCGACGGTGAGACGGTGCAGAGCGGCAGGCTGACCCGCGCCCAGCTCGCCATCGCGCCGCTGACCGGCAAGGAGATCACCGTCCCCTTCAGGCTCCCGGACGACCCGGCGCCGGGCGCGGAGTACTTCCTCCAGCTGTCGTTCACCACCAAGGAGCCCACCAAGTGGGCCGAGGCCGGCTTCGAGGTGGCCCGGCACCAGCTGGCCGTCGACGCCGGCAGCCCGGCCGTCGCGCCCCGGCCCCTGGACTCCGTGCCGGTGCTCCGTCACGACGACGGCGACAGCTCCGTGACAGTGACCGGCGAGGACTTCTCCGTCACCGTCGACAAGGGCAGCGGCGTCATCACCTCCTACGAGGCGGGCGGCGACCGGCTGATCACCTCGGGCCCGGCACCGAACTTCTGGCGGGCCCCGACCGACAACGACATCGGCAACGGCCAGCCGCGCCGGAACGGCACCTGGCGTTACGCCGGGAGCGACCGGAAGGTGACGGACGTCCAGGTGCGCGTGCTGGGCGACCGTGCCGTCGAGATCACGGTCGGCGGAACCCTGCCCACCTCGACGGAGTCCACCTACACCACGACCTACACGGTCTTCGGCAACGGCGAGATCAAGGTCGACAACACCCTGCACCCGGGCTCGGCGGATCTCCCGTACATCCCGGAGGTCGGCACCATGCTGTTCCTGCCCGGGCGGCTGGAGCACCTGCGCTACTACGGCCGCGGGCCCGAGGAGAACCACTGGGACCGCAACAACGGCACCGACGTGGGCCTGTACTCCGGCACCGTCTCCGCACAGTGGACGCCCTACATCCGCCCGCAGGAGAACGGCAACAGGACGGACGTGCGGTGGGTGGCGCTGACGGACGGCAGCGGCAAGGGGCTGCTCGCCTCCGGCGAGCCGCTGCTCGAGGTCAACGCCTCGCACTTCACCCCGGAGGACCTGTCGGTCGGCGCCCGCCACGACTACCAGCTGACCCGGCGGGACGAGGTCGTACTGCGGCTCAGCCACCGGCAGACAGGTGTGGGTGGTGACGACAGCTGGGGCGCGCACACGCACGACGAGTACAAACTGTTCGCCGACAAGGACTACTCCTACACCTACCGGCTGCGCCCGTTGAGGAACGCCCAGGACGCGATGGCGGCGTCACGCCAGCCGACCTCGACGGAGTTCTCCGCCTAGGCCGGCCGGTTGTTCACGTCCGGACGGCGAAAACCGACGCGCCCCTTTCCGGCCCGCGCGCCTGCGGCTCGGAAAGGGGCGCGCTCTTAGGTCCGGGTCCTCATGCGTCCGACGCGGTCAGCCATTGCTTGATGCCGGCCAGCGCGCCGGGGCCGTAGTCCGATCCGACACCCTGGACCAGATCAGCGATCGAGACGGCGCGCAGTGCCGCTCGCCATGCCGCGTCCGCCCCGGCCATCGCGCGGGCGATCGCGCAGGGCGCCGTGCACGACTCGGCCGGGGTGGCCAGCGGGCCCCTCTGGCGGATCTCCGTGCAGGTGAAGGCCTGGCCGGGACCGTCGACCGCCTCGACCACGTCGAGCACGGTGATCGAGGCGGGTTCCCTGGTGAGCACGTACCCGCCCGCCTTGCCCTGCACCGAACGCACGAGCCCCGCGCGCGACAGGGCCTGCAGCTGCTTGGCCAGATAGCTCGCCGAGACGTCGTGCAGCTCCGCCAGCCGGGTCGCCGGGACGGGCTCCTCGACCGATGTGAGCACGACGCAGCAATGCAGGGCCCACTCGACTCCGCCGGACATCTTCACTCGGTCACTCTAACGACGCGCTTGACTCGGACAAGACATGTCCAAGTATAGTCTCGGACAGAACGTGTCCGAGTTAGCTGGATGCGGCCCGCACGCGGGGACGTATGCCATATTGCGGACATATCCCACGACGAAGGGCATGTCATGAAGTTCGCGGTCATCGGCGGTACCGGGCTCATCGGGTCCCAGGTCGTCGACCATCTGAACGCCGCCGGCCACGAAGCGGTGCCGCACGCACTGTCCACCGGGGTCGATGTCATCAGCGGCCAGGGACTGGACGAGGCGGTGGCGGGGGCGGACGTCGTCGTCAACCTCACCAACTCACCGACCTTCGACGAAGCCTCCCCGGCCTTCTTCAGGACCTCGATGGAGAACCTTCTGGCCGCGGCGGAGAAGGGCGGCGTCCGTCACTTCGTCATCCTGTCGATCGTCGGGGTGGACCAGGTGCCCGAGCTCGACTACTACCGGGCCAAGGTGCTCCAGGAGGACATCCTCAAGGCCGGACCGATCCCCTACTCGATCGTCCGCGCGACCCAGTTCATGGAGTTCATCGACGCGGTCATGTCCTGGACCGCCGACGGCGACACCGTCCGGCTGCCCGCCACGCCGATCCAGCCGATCGCCTCCAAGGACGTGGCCCGCGCGGTGGCGGAGGTCGCCGCGGGCGCCCCGCTGCAGGGCGTGCACAACATCGCCGGCCCCGAGATCTTCGCCCTGGACGAGCTGGGCCGGATCACCCTGGCCCACCACGCCGACGGCCGCACCGTCGTCACCGACCCCGCCGCCGGCATGTTCGGCACCGTCAAGGGTGACGTCCTCACCGACAAGGACGCCCACCTCGCGCCCACCCGCTACGCCGACTGGCTCTCCTGAGCAGCACGAAGGCCGGGGGCGGGCAGCCCGCCCCCGGGTCAGCGGGTGCGGACCGCCGTGACCGTGAAGCGTTCGACCTCCGCGATGTGTCCGCCGGTGGACGCGACGACCGTCAGCACCGGGTCGGCGGCGCCGGTGAAGGAGACGGTCGACCTCCACGGTTGGCTGTTGCCGCCCGCCGACATGCAGCACGAGGTGCCGAGCAGGTCCCGCGACGACGGCTGGCGCACGTCCACGCGGACGCTCTCGTCCACGCCGGTGATCCGGCCACCGACCGTCATCGGGGACCGCGCCACGGAGCCGTAGGCGGGCGTGGTCATCGAGAACGTCGTGTCGTCGGTGCCGACCACCTCCCACGGGGCGTCCGGACCGGTACCGAAGCGCACCAGGTGGATGACGGCCGCGGTTCCCGTGCTCTCCGCACCGCTCAGGCCGACGCCGATCCGGGCCTCCCTGCCCTCGACGGCCCGTGAGGTGACCCGGTCGACGGCCTCGAAGCCCAGGTAGTGCCGGGTGAAGGAGAGGGCGGTCTGCTCCGGGTCCAGGTGCCAGGGCTGGTGGCCGCCGGAGCGGAAGGCACGCTCCCACTCGCGGGCCTGGGTGAGTGTCGTGAAGGGCCACAGCGGCTGGAGGTCCGAGAAACCGGGCAACGGCGAGCTGCTTGCCGGCGAGGACGCGGTCGCCGAGGGCGTGCCCGGCGCGGTGGTGGCCGGCGGGTCGGGCGCGGGCGCGGACTGAGGGGGCGAGGACGTCGCGGTCCGGGAGGACGGCGGTTCCGACGCTCCGGCCGGCCCGCCGGAGCCCGTGCAGCCGACGAGTGCCCATACGGTCATGACCGTCACGGCGACGAGCCGGAACGGAAGCGGGAGCCTGGTGTTCATCGATCCCCCAGGAAACGAGTGACGGCCGCGCCTTGTGCGTGCGGCCATGGTGCCACCCCTGCGAAGCGCGTCACAGAGCGCGCGTACCGGCGCCCGCGGAATCCGCCCGATTGCTTGCCGAATCCGCGCCCGGGGGCGGCCGGAAACTGTTGGAAATCTTTCGGAATCCGGCCCGCGGACCACGCCGGGCAGAGATCTTCACCCATTCGGACAAGCTCGCCGGACACCGGTTCGACATGCCGGAATGATGTCGTGGAATGCGTTCGCACTCCTCGCCGTCGTGCGGCGGATCTTATGCCGCGGGAACGGCGGCCAGGACGATCCGCCTGTTCAGCGAAGGGATGCCGCACTGATGCCGAGGATCGAACTGAACACCGGTAAAGACGCCACCGTCGAACTCCACTACGAGGACTTCGGCAGCGGAAGACCGGTCGTACTCGTCCACGGCTGGCCGCTGAGCAGCCGCTCGTGGGAGAAGCAGCTGGCGCCGCTGGTGGAGTCCGGTTATCGCGTCATCACCTATGACCGCCGTGGATTCGGGCAGTCGTCGCAGCCGTGGGACGGCTATGAATACGACACCCTCGCGGACGACCTCGGCGCCCTTCTCGTCCATCTCGACCTCACCGATGTGACGCTGGTCGGCTTCTCCATGGGCGGTGGGGAGGTGGTCCGCTACATCAGCATCTACGGGACCGGGCGGGTCAGGCAGGCCGTGCTGGCGGCCGCCGTACCGCCGTATCTCTACCGGTCCGCGCACAACCCCGAAGGAGGCCTGGACGACGCCACGATCAGCCGCTTCGAGGTGGCTGTCCTCGAGGACCGGCCGGCCTTCATCGACGGGTTCGTCACCGACTTCTTCCGGGTCGGCGAGCGCACCGACCTGGTCAGTGCGGCGCAGCACGCCTACAACGTCGGCCTCGCCGCCGTGGCCTCCCCCAAGGGCACGCTCGACTGCATCGCGGCGTTCGCGCGCACCGACTTCCGCGACGACCTCGCCGCGGTGGACGTGCCGACCCTGGTCGTCCACGGGGACTCCGACGCCATCGTCCCCTTCGAGGTCAGCGGCAGGCGCACGCACGAGAGCCTCGTCGACAGCCGCCTGGTGCTGATCGAGGGCGCTCCCCACGGGCTGAACGTGACGCACGCGGACCGGTTCAACCAGGCGCTCCTGGAATTCCTCGCCTCCTGAGGGGCCGAGCGGGGGCGTCGTACGCCCCGCGCCTGGCGGCCCCCGGCAGGGCGAAGGGCCCCGGTTCCTTGTCCGCCGGGACCCTTCACCGTGACAAGCGGTGGCTGTCAGCCGGGGCCGCGCCTGCGGCCGCCGCCGCCGCTGCCACCGCGTCCGCCTGCCGCAGCGGCCATGGCCAGGCCGCAGATCAGTGCGACCGCACCGACGATGACGTTGCTGACGACGCTGCGGGTCGTGTCCATCTCTCCGGCGACGACCCATGGGGAAATGATCGTCCATGCGCCGATGGCGCATGCCGCCCACGCCATGGCGTGGGTGCGCTCGTACGCGGAGCTGAAACCGCCCATGCACAGGGCGAAGGCGATACCGGTGATCAGGTTGCTCACGGCCAGGTTGGTCAGTCCGCTGAAGCCGACGATCCATGGGGATGCCGCCAGGAAGAGACCGGTGACAAGGCCCAGGGTCTCCACGGCCTGGGCGCGCGGAGTGGTCGTCGCCCGCTCGAAGCGGGAACGCATCTCGGCCAGGTCCGGGTGTTGCTCGATGTCTGCGTGGGTGGTCATGGTGGACGCCGCCTCCTACCAGCAGCCTTATGTGTCCTTTATGTCCATGGAACGCCTATAAGGTCCACGGGTCAATGGGCAATATCTCCTGATACGGGCCGACTTCCCTGCGTCGAGGCGGCGCCGGGCATCAGGTACCCGGACCGGGCGTGACTCCGCCCTTGAGCCGTTCCAGGTCGGACGGGCGGACCTGGATGGCCAGCAGCGCGATCAGCGCCGCCAGCACCGCGAAGACCGCCGCCATGATGAACGCCGCGGAGACGCCCGCGGTCAGCACCTGGTCTCCCCACGGCGGCGGGAGTTCGCCGGTGCGCTGGAAGGCGAGCCGCTCGGCCGGGGGCGCCTCCGCCATGAACCGCGGGATCAGGTCCTTCGCCTCGTTGGTGCTCGCCGTGCCGAAGACCGTGACCAGGATCGACAGGCCGAGCGAACCGCCCACCTGCTGAGTGGCGTTCAGCAGCCCGGACGCCGCGCCGGACTCGTGCACCGGCACGTTGGAGAGCGCCATCAGCGTCAGCGAGACGAACTGCATACCCATGCCCAGGCTGAACACCAGCATCGGCCCGAGGATGCTGCCCGCGTAGGTGGAGTGGATGTCGGTCAGCGTCAGCCATGCCAGTCCGGCGGCGGCCAGTACGGCGCCCGTCACCATGAAGGGTTTGGGGCCGTACTTCGGCAGCAGTTGCGAGGCCAGGCCGGCGCCGATGGTGATGACCGCGCTGACCGGGAGGAAGGCCAGGCCGGCGCGCAGGGGCCCGAAGCCCAGCACGTTCTGGACGAACAGGGTCAGGAAGAAGAACATGCCGAACATGGCGGCGGCGAGCGCCAGCATCATGCCGTACGTGCCCGCCCTGTTGCGGTCGGCGAACATGTGCAGCGGCGTGATCGGCTGTTTCGAGCGCCTTTCGATGGCGAGGAACGCGCCGAGCAGCACGACGGCCGCGGCGAACGACGCGAGCGTCCACGCGTCGCCCCAGCCCTCCTGCGCGGCGCGGATGAACCCGTAGACCAGTGCCACCATGCCGAGCGTGGAGGTCAGCGCACCGGCGAAGTCGAAGTGGCCGGGGTGGCGCTCCGACTCCTTGATCCAGCGGGGCGTGGCGAGCGCGATGAGCAGTCCGATCGGCACGTTGACGAACAGCACCCAGCGCCAGTCGAGCCATTCGACGAGCATGCCGCCGGCGAGCAGACCGATGGCGCCGCCGCCCGCGGACACGGCCGCGAACACGCCGAACGCCCGGTTGCGTGCCGGGCCCTCGGTGAACGTGGTGGTGATCAGCGCGAGCGAGGTCGGCGAGGCGATCGCGCCGCCGACGCCCTGGAGGGCCCGGGCGGCGAGCAGCTGGCCGGAGTTCTGCGCGAGTCCGCCGAGCAGGGACGCCAGCACGAAGAGCAGCACACCGAAGATGAAGACGCGCCGCCTGCCGAGGATGTCACCGACCCGGCCGCCGAGCAGCAGCAGACCGCCGAAGGTGAGCGTGTAGGCGTTGACCACCCAGGACAGGCTGGTGGTGGAGAAGTCCAGGGAGCTCTGGATGTGCGGCAGCGCGATGTTCACGATGGTGATGTCGAGGACCACCATCAGCTGGCAGGACGCGATGACGAACAGTGCCATTCCGTTTCCGCCACCGCGATCGGGGGCGGCGGTCGTGACGGAGGAGGTCGGCTGCGGAGTCGTCATGGCGCATCGTGCCTCGTGAGGGGTCCCCCGGGCGCGGGGTGTGAACGGGGCCGTCCACTGTTCGACGTTAAGCCTGTCGGGTGAAGCCTCACCAGTCGATCAAGAGGCCCGGACCGCCCGGCTCAGGGCAGCACCGCCACCCCGTCCACCTCGACCAGGCACTGCTCGTCCCACAGCCGTACGACCCCGACGACGGCCATGGCCGGGTAGTCACGTCCCGCCAGGCGCCGCCAGACGCGGCCCAGTTCGCGGGCATGGACCCGGTAGTCGGCGACGTCGGTCGCGTAGACGGTGACCCGGGCGAGGTCGTGCGGGGTGCCGCCGGCCGCGGCGAGCGCGGTGAGGAGGTTCGACAGGGCCGTCTCGAACTGCTCGGGGAGCGTGTCGCCGACGACCTTGCCGTCCGTGTCCAGCGCGGTCTGGCCGGCCAGGAAGACCAGACGGCTCCCGGTGGCGGTGACGGCGTGGGAGAAGCCGGTGGGCGGGGAGAGCTCGGCCGGGTTGTGGCGGGACAGGGTCATGCGCGGGCCTCCTCGGCGTAGAGCTCCTTGGCGATGATCGTGCGCTGCACCTCGGTGGCGCCCTCGTAGATCCGGGGGGCGCGGACCTCGCGGTAGAGGTGCTCGAGGAGATGGCCCCGCTGGAGGGCGCGGGCGCCGTGCAGCTGGACCGCGGAGTCCACGACGTACTGGGCTGTCTCCGTCGCGAGCAGCTTGGCCATCGCCGCCCGCTTGGGCACGTCGGCGGCCCCCGCGTCGTACGCGGACGCGGCGGCGTGGACGAGCAGCCGGGCGGCCTCGGTCCGGGTGGCCATCTCGGCGACGGTGTGGGCGACGGACTGGAGGTCGCTCAGCGGGCCGCCGAACGCCCGTCGGGCGGCGGTGTGGGCGAGGGTCGCGTCGAGGGCCGCCTGCGCCATGCCGACGGCGAACGCGCCGACGCTGGGACGGAAGAGGTTGAGGGTGCTCATGGCGACACGGAAGCCGCGGTCCGGCTCGCCGAGCAGGTCGTCGGCCGTGACGGGTACGTCGTCGAAGGTGAGCGCGCCGATCGGGTGCGGGGAGAGCATCTCCAGCGCACTGCCTGCGAGGCCGGGGCGGTCGGCGGGGACGAGGAACGCGGTGACGCCGCGGGCGCCCGCCCCTTCGGTGGTACGGGCGAAGACGGTGTAGAAGTCGGCCTCCGGGGCGTTGGAGATCCACCGCTTCTCGCCGCTGAGCCGCCAGCCGCGGCCGTCGGGCACCGCTTTCAGGGCGAGGGCGGCGGCGTCGGAGCCGGCCTCCGGCTCGCTGAGCGCGAAGGCGGCGACGGCCCGGCCCGCGACGACCTCGGGGAGCCAGCGGTCGCGCTGCGCGTCGGTACCCGCCCGGACGAGCGGTGAGGTGCCGAGCCCTTGGAGTGCGAGGGCGGTCTCCGCCTCCGTGCAGCCGTACGCCAGGGACTCGCGCAGCAGGCACAGTTCGAGCGCTCCGGCCGTGAACAGGCGTTCCAGCAGACCCAGTTCTCCGAGTTCACGGACCAAGGGGCGGTTGACGCGGCCCGGTTCGCCCTTCTCCGCGAGCGGACGGAGTCGTTCCTCCGCCAGGGAGCGCAGCCGCGCGCACCAGGCGGTCTGTACCGGATCGAGCGAGAATACGGACATTCGTGCTCCCACTGAGAACGGCCTGGACGGTCCGCGGACAGCCGGGGACGGCCCTGCCGGGCGCCCTCGAAAAGCACGGTATCGCGAACTGTTGACTGTCGTCACTATCACGATACGCTCGTTTGGCGACGCCGACCCGACAGGGGGCGAACCATGGAGCTGACACCCTCGGCCCACCTCGACACCTTCACGCGCGACCGCCTGCCGCCCGCCGGCCAGTGGCCGAAGCTCCTCTTCGAGCTGCCGGAGCTGCGGTACCCGGACCGGCTCAACTGCGGCGAGGAGCTGCTCGACCGCACGATCGAGCGCTTCGGCGCGGACCGCCCCGTCTTCCGTTCCGGCGCGGGAGAGGTCTGGTCGTACGGGCACCTGCGTGAGCGGGTGGACCGGATCGCCCACGTCCTCACCACGGAGCTCGGGGTCGTCCCCGGCAACCGGGTGCTGCTGCGCGGGCCGACGACACCGCACCTCGCCGCGTGCTGGCTCGCCGTGATGAAGGCGGGCGCCGTGGCGGTGACCGTGCTGGCCCAGCACCGGGCCGGGGAACTGGCCACGGTGTGCGAGATCGCCTCGGTCGGCCACGCCCTGTGCGACGTGCGGACGGTCGACGAGCTGGTCAAGGCGGAGGTGCCGGGGCTGCGGATCACCACCTACGGCGGTGACGCGCCCGACGACCTGCTGGGTCTGGCCGCCGCGGCCGGGCCGGAACCCTACGAACCGGTGCGGACGGCGGCCGACGACGTCGCGCTCATCGCCTTCACGTCGGGCACCACCGGCCGCCCCAAGGGCTGCATGCACTTCCACCGGGACGTGCTGGCGATCGCCGACACGTTCTCCGCCCACGTGCTGCGGCCCGAACCCGACGACGTGTTCGCCGGCAGTCCGCCGCTCGGCTTCACCTTCGGGCTCGGCGGGCTCGTCGTCTTCCCCATGCGGGCCGGGGCCTGCGCACTGCTGCTGGAACAGGCCGGGCCTGGTCAGCTGCTGCCCGCGATCGCGGAGCACCGGGTGTCGGTGCTGTTCACCGCGCCGACCGCCTACCGCGTGATGCTCGACCAGTTCGACTCCCACGACACCCGGTCGCTGCGGCGCTGCGTGTCGGCCGGGGAGAACCTGCCCGCCGCGACCTGGCAGGCCTGGCTGGAGCGGACCGGGCTGCGGATCATCAACGGCATCGGGGCGACCGAGCTGCTGCACATCTTCATCTCCGCCGCGGACGGGGCGATCAGGCCGGGCACCACCGGGGTCCCGGTGCCCGGGTGGCAGGCGCGGGTGGTGGACGGCGAGGGCAGGCCGGTGCCGGACGGCGAGCCGGGGCTGCTGGCCGTACGCGGCCCGGTGGGCTGCCGCTATCTGGCCGACCCGCGGCAGACCCAGTACGTGCGGGACGGCTGGAATCTCACCGGCGACACCTACGTCCGCGAACCCGACGGCTGGTTCCGCTACGTCGCCCGCGCCGACGACATGATCATCTCGGCCGGGTACAACATCGCCGGCCCCGAGGTGGAGGACGCGCTGCTGCACCATCCGGACGTCGCGGAGGCGGCGGTCGTCGGCCGGCCCGACGAACTGCGGGGCCAGATCGCCGTGGCGTACGTCGTGCTGCGGGAGGGCGCCGCGACCGGTGAGGCGACGGCCGACGCCCTGCGGGACTTCGTGAAGGAGCGGCTGACGCCGTTCAAGTGCCCGCGGGAGATCGTCTTCCTGGACGCTCTGCCCCGCACACCGACCGGCAAGCTGCAGCGCTACCGGCTGCGAGCTCTAGAGTGATCACGTGGCCGAGCAGCACACCCCCAGATCCCTGATCGTCACCCTGTACGGCGCGTACGGACGCGAACGGCCGGGTCCGCTCCCCGTGGCGGAGTTGATCCGCCTGCTGGGCGCGCTGGGCGTCGACGCGCCGTCCGTGCGCTCCTCCGTCTCCCGGCTCAAACGGCGCGGGCTGCTCGTGCCGGAGCGCACGCCGGAGGGCGCGGCGGGTTACGCGCTGTCCGCGGACGCCCGGCAGCTGCTCGACGACGGGGACCGGCGGATCTACGCCCCCTCCTCCGCCGATCTGTCCGACGGCTGGGTCATCGCCGTCTTCTCCGTGCCGGAGGCCGAGCGGCACAAGCGCCACCTGCTGCGCTCGCGGCTGGTCAGACTCGGCTTCGGGGCCGCCGCACCCGGGGTGTGGATCGCCCCCGCCCGGCTCTGCGAGGAGACCCGGCACACCCTGCGGCGGCTCCGACTCGACACGTACGTCGACCTGTTCCGCGGTGAGCACCTCGGTTTCGCGGCGACGGCGGAGGCGGTCTCCCGCTGGTGGGACCTGGCGGCGATCGCCAAGCAGCACGAGGACTTCCTCGACCGGCACGAACCCGTGCTGCGTTCCTGGGACGCCCGCGAGGACACCCCCGCGGAGGCCGCCTACCGGGACTACCTGCCGGCGCTGGACTCGTGGCGGCGGCTGCCCTACGCCGACCCCGGTCTGCCGGAGGAACTGCTGCCCCAGGGCTGGCCGGGCGGGCGCTCCGCGGAGGTCTTCGGACGGCTGCACGCACGGCTGCGGGACGCGGGGGCGGCGTTCGTGACCGGTGAAACGCGGCCGTGAGCGAGGAGCTCGAACCCGTCTGGGCGGTGGCCGCGAACGTCGTGCTGTGGCGGCGTTACGGGGACCTCGGGCAGGAGCTGCGGCCCGGCACGAAGGCGTACCGGGGCGGGGCGAAGGTGTTCGTCGCGTCCGCCTACGTCGGCATGGGGCACGAGCAGCTGACCACCATCGGGCGCGGCCGGCACACCGGCCGCTGGATCACCATCGACACGGCCACCCGCCATCTGCACGGCTTCCGCGCCAAGTTGCTGTACACGCCGGCCGTGCTGCGACGGTACGCCCAGGTCACGTGGTGGCCGGTGCGGACCGAGGAGGAGGCCGTCGAGTACGCGGCGCTGCTCGAGCGGATCGCCGTCGAGCAGCGCGCCTCGTACCACGGTGGCCCGCATCCCGATCCGTGCCTGTGCCACGAGTGCCTCAGCCGAGGGTGAGCCTCGGTTTCGGCGCGTCCGTGCGGCCCGTGGGCGGCTTGCGGCTGCCCGCGCGGTACGGGAGCGGCCAGGGCGCCCCGTCACCGGTGTAGTTCTGGTCGGCCGCCGCGTGGAGCGTCCAGTTCGGGTCGTACAGGTGCGGTCGGGCCAGGGCGCAGAGGTCGGCACGGCCGGCCAGCAGGATCGAGTTGACGTCGTCCCAGGAGGAGATCGCGCCGACGGCGATCACCGGGACGTGCGCCTCGTTGCGGATCCGGTCGGCGTACGGGGTCTGGTACGAGCGGCCGTATTCGGGGCGTTCGTCGGCGACGACCTGGCCGGTGGAGACGTCGATGGCGTCGGCGCCGTGGGCGGCGAAGGCACGGGCGACGGCGACGGCGTCCTGTGCCGTCGTCCCGCCGTCGGCCCAGTCGGTGGCCGAGATCCGGACCGTCATGGGCCGGTCCTCCGGCCAGACCCCGCGCACGGCGTCGAACACCTCGAGCGGGAAGCGGAGCCGGTTCTCGAGGGAGCCCCCGTACGCGTCCTGACGCATGTTGGTCAGCGGCGAGAGGAACCCCGACAGCAGATAGCCGTGGGCGCAGTGGAGTTCGAGGAGGTCGAAACCGCTGCGGGCGGCGCGCCGGGCGGCGGCGGTGAACTGCTGCCTGATCTCGTCGAGACCCGTGCGGTCGAGGGCGTGCGGGACCTGGTTGACCCCCGGCCGGTACGGGAGCGGGGAGGCGGCGGACACCGGCCAGTTGCCGGTCGCCAGCGGCTGGTCTATGCCTTCCCACATGACCCGGGTGGAGCCCTTGCGGCCGGAGTGGCCGAGCTGGACGCCGATCGCGGTGCCGGGCGCCCGGTGGTGGACGAAGTCGGTGACGCGCCGCCAGGCGGCCGCCTGCTCGCTCGTGTAGAGACCGGTGCATCCGGGGGTGATCCGGCCCTCCGGGCTGACGCACACCATCTCGGTCATGACCAGGCCGGCCCCGCCGAGGGCGCGGGCGCCGAGGTGGACGAGGTGGAAGTCGCCGGGCATGCCGTCCTCGGCGACGTACATGTCCATCGGCGAGACGACGACACGGTTGCGCAGGGTCAGCCCGCGCAGGCGGAAGGGGGTGAACATGGGCGGCGTGTCCGGCGGGCAGCCGAAGTCCCGCTCGACCGCGTCGGTGAAGGCGGCGTCACGCAGCCGCAGGTTGTCGTGGGTGACGCGGCGGCTGCGGGTGAGGAGGTTGAACGCGAACTGGCGCGGCGGCTGGTCGGTGTGGACGGCCAGCTCCTCGAACCAGCGCAGACTGGCGGCGGCGGCGCGCTGGGTGGACTCGACGACCGGGCGGCGTTCGGTCTCGTAGGCGGCGAGCGCGGCGGGCAGGTCGGGCTGCTCCTCGACGCAGGCGGCGAGGGCGAGGGCGTCCTCGACGGCGAGTTTGGTTCCGGAGCCGATGGAGAAGTGGGCGGTGTGCGCGGCGTCGCCGAGGAGCACGATGTTGCCGTGGGACCAGCGCTCGTTGACGACGGTGCGGAAGGCGGTCCAGGTGGAGGAGTTGCCGCGCAGCGGCCTGCCGCCGAGGACCTCGGCGAAGACCTTGGCGCAGCGTTCGGTCGACTGCTGCTC
This sequence comes from Streptomyces pristinaespiralis, assembly GCF_001278075.1. Taxonomy (GTDB): domain Bacteria; phylum Actinomycetota; class Actinomycetes; order Streptomycetales; family Streptomycetaceae; genus Streptomyces; species Streptomyces pristinaespiralis. The sequence goes on from NZ_CP011340.1 coordinate 2,140,974, forward strand.
GTCGCAGGTGTCGAAGCCGGCGGCACGCCAGACCTCCTCGCGCATCTCGACGATGACGGTGGAGGCACCGAACGGGTATCGCGGCCCGAAGGGCCTCGTTGAGGGGTGGTCGGGTGACGGGCGGGAGAAGGGATAGCCGTGCAGTTGCATCACGCCGTGCTCGGTCTCGGCGATCTCGAACCGGAAGGAGTCGAAGGCGAAGTCGGCTGCGAGCCAGATGTAGCGGCAGCGGTGGGTGGTGACGTGCGGCTCGAAGACGTCGGCGTGCGCCTCGCGGGTGGCGCTGTGGACGCCGTCCGCGGCGATGACGAGATCGTGGTCAGCGGCGAGTTCGGCGGCGGGCGGTGCCGGGGTACGGAACCGCAGGCGTACACCGAGGGATTCACAGCGTTCGTGGAGGATCTCGAGGAGCCTGCGGCGGCCGAGGGCGGCGAAACCGTGCCCGCCGGAGGTCAGGGTCTGCCCGCGGTGGCCGATGTCGATGTCGTCCCAGCGTACGAACTCGCGCTGGAGGGAGCGGTGGACGGTGGGGTCGGCGTGCTCGATCCCACCGAGGGTCTCGTCGGACAGCACGACGCCGAAGCCGAACGTGTCGTCGGGGGCGTTGCGTTCCCAGACGGTGATCTCGCGCGCGGGATCGAGCCGCTTGAGCAGCACGGCCGCGTACAGCCCGCCGGGCCCGCCGCCGATGACGGCGATCCGCAGAGGCCGTGCGTCCCGTGCCGGCCGGGCCTCGGTGGCCGGGGCCGTGGACCGGTCGGGGCCGGCGGCAGACGGTGCGGGCGCGGCAGGGGGTGCGGGCGCGGCAGGCGGGGTGGGCGCGGCAGGGGGCGGCGTCAGGGAGGCCATGTCAGCGGCCCTGCCACTTGGGCGGCCGCTTCTCGGTGAAGGCCGCGTGGAACTCGGCGTAGTCGTCGCCGTTCATCAGCAGCGCCTGCGTCGCCGCGTCCAGCTCGACCGACGCCGCGAGCGGCATGTCGAGCTCTGCCGTCAGCAGCGCCTTCGTCTGGGCGTACGCCAGTGCCGGGCCGTCCGCGAGGTGACGGGCGAGCTCGGCGGCCCTGGCGTCCGCCTGGCCTTCGTCGGTCAGTTCACTGATCAGGCCGATGCGCTCGGCCTCCGGTGCGCGGACCGGCTCGCCCAGCATGAGCAGACGGGTCGCGTGGCCGAGGCCGACGACGCGGGGCAGCAGATAGGCCGCGCCCATGTCACCGCCGGAGAGCCCCACCTTGGTGAAGAGGAACGCGAACCGCGCGGTCGGGTCCGCGACCCGGAAGTCCGCGGCCAGCGCCAGCACCGCGCCCGCTCCCGCCGCCACGCCGTGCACCGCGGCGATCACGGGGAAGGGGCACTCCCGCACCGCCCGTACGACCTGGCCCGTCATCCGGTTGAAGTCGAGGAGCTGGGCGGTGTCCATGGACAGGGTGGCGCCGATGATCTCGTCGACGTCCCCGCCGGAGCAGAACCCGCGTCCTTCGCCGGCGAGCACGAGGGCACGCACCGAGCGCTCCCGTGACAGCTCGGCGAGCAGGTCGCGCAGGTCGGCGTAGGCGCCGAAGGTGAGGGCGTTGAGCTTCTCCGGGCGGGCGAGGGTGACGGTCGCGACGCCGTCCTTCCTCGTCAGCCGCAGATGACGCCACTCCTGCGTACGTGGCACGGAACCGGTAAAGGGGCTCATGGAGTGGGGCCTCCCTCGGCACGGGCGGTCTGCTGCGCTGCCTCTGACTTTCGAAGCTATCACTCATTCGTGACTTCCGTCATGAGTACGCGATACGAGTGTTGCGACTCCGCGAAAGTCCCGTACCGGTTGTGGCACAGGTGCCGGCCCGACCGCGTACGCGCCCCCGGTCCGGCGTCCTCGACTTCGTAGGGTCGTGATCAGCAACTGCCACCGAACGGAAAGCCCGCCTTGTCCCCAGCAACCGATTCCGCCTCATGGCGTGTCGCGCTGCCGCACACCACGGCAGCCGTGCCCATCGCCCGCGCGCTCGTGCGTGCGGCGCTGGCGGGCGGCGACCACCCCGCACCGCCCGACCGCGACACCGCGGAGCTGCTCACGGCCGAGCTGGTCGCGAACGCCGTGGAGCACACCACCGGCGGTTCCCCCATAGAGCTCGTGGTGGAGCTGCTGCCCAAGGGCTGCCAGGTCGAGGTCCACGACCACGACCCGACGCCGCCCCACGGGCTGTCGCCGTCGGCGCCGCTGCCGCAGCCGGATCCCTGGCAGGAGCACGGCCGCGGCCTGCTCCTGATCCGGGCACTGAGCGCCGCGTGCGGTCATCGGCCCACGGCACGCGGCAAGGCGGTCTGGTTCACCCTCCCGGCGTCGGCCTGATCCGGTCCGGGGGCGCGGCGCTACGCGTCGACGAGCGGCTTCGGCTCGGTCCCGGCCTGCCGCGGGCCGGCCGCGAGACGGGAGTTCCGGCGGCCGTAGAGCGCGTAGACGACCGCTCCGGCCAGCAGGAACACGGAGAACTGGAGCCAGGTCGCCCGGCCGGTGCCCCACATCAGATACAGACAGCAGGCGACGCCGAGCGCCGGGGTGACCGGGTGGAACGGCACACGGAACCGGGTCTCGGTGTCCGGGTAGCGGCGGCGCAGCGCGATGACGGCCACGTTGACGACGGCCATGACGGCGAGCGTGCCGATGGTCGTCAGGTTCATCACCACGTCGAGCGGCACGACGGCCGCGGGGACGGCGAAGGTGGCGGCGACGATCCAGGTGCCGGCGACCGGGGTGGACGTCTTCGGGGAGACGCGCTCGAAGACCCGCGGGACGAGGCCGTCGCGGGACATGGACAGCAGGATCCGGGTCTGGCCGTACATCACGGCCAGGACGACGGAGGCGATGGCGACCAGCGCGCCGAAGGCGATCACGCCGCCGCCCACCGTGGAGCCGGTGACGTCGTTCACGATCAGCGACAGGGCCGCGGGCCGGTCGGCGACGTCGTCCGCGGACATCGCACCGATGGCGGCGAGGGCGACCAGGCAGTAGAGAAGCGTGACGACACCGATGCAGATCATGATCGCGAGCGGGATGTTGCGCCGGGGGTTCTTGACCTCCTCACCCGCCGTGGTGATCGCGTCGAAGCCGATGTACGAGAAGAAGGCGAGGGACGCGCCCGACGTGATGCCCGCCAGGTGGTGCGGCGAGAACGGCGAGAGGTTGTCCGAGGTGTACGCGGTGAACGCGATCGCGCAGAAGAGCACCAGGATCGCGATCTTGACCACGGCCATGACGGCGGTGGCACGGGCACTCTCCCGCACGCCGCGGGCCAGGAGCAGCGCCGCGAGGACCATCACGACGACAGCGGGAATGTTGACGACGCCGCCGTCACCGGGCGGGGCGGAGAGCGCCGCCGGCAGCGAGAGGCCGGTGAGGCTGTGGAGCAGTTCGTTCAGGTACTGGCCCCAGCCGACGGCGACCGCGGAGGCGGAGACGCCGTACTCGAGGAGCAGGCACCACCCGACGAGGAAGGCGGTGCGCTCGCCGAGGGTGGCGTAGGCGAAGGAGTACGAGCTGCCGGACACCGGGATCGCGCTGCCCAGCTCCGCGAAGGAGAAGGCGGTGAAGACGCAGGTGATCGCGGCGAGCGCGAAGGAGACGACGACCGCGGGCCCGGCCTCGGAGACGGAGTCGGACAGGCCGACGAAGATACCGGTGCCGACGATGGCCCCGACGCCGAAGCACACGAGCTGGAAGAGCCCCATGGTCCGGCGGAGGCCGTGTCCCTCGAGGTCGGCGCCGGAATCGGCTACAAGCTGGGCCGGGCTCTTGATACGCATGGGGGGCCGTTCTCTTCTTCGGTGGTTCGGTGGTTCGGTGGTTCGGTGGTTCGGTGAGTCGGTCGCGCGCGGGCACACGGGCGGGGGCCGGGCGGGACGCACGAGTGGGGGGCCGCGCGTACGGGACGCACGAGTGGGGTCCGGGCGTGCGAGCCCGGACCCCACTGATGACGGACATACTAGCCCGCTGTACGCATGATCACCCAATTGGGTGTATGACTATACGGATGCCTTGCTCCCGGCGGCCGTGACACCCGTCAGCGTGGCCACCATGACGGCCTTGATCGTGTGCATCCGGTTCTCGGCCTCGTCGAAGACCACCGAGTGCTCCGACTCGAAGACCTCGTCGCTGACCTCCAGCTCCGTCAGCCCGTGCCGCTCGTGGATCTCCCGGGCCACCGTGGTGCCCAGGTCGTGGAAGGCGGGCAGGCAGTGCAGGAACTTCACCCGCGGGTTGCCGGTGGCGCGCAGCACGTCCATGGTCACCGCATAGGGGGCCAGCGCCTTGATCCGCTCGTCCCAGACCTCCTTGGGCTCACCCATCGACACCCAGACGTCGGTGGCGACGAAGTCGGCGCCCCGCACACCCTCCGCGACGTCCTCGGTGAGCGTGATCGTGGCGCCGCTCGCGGCGGCGGCCTCGCGCGCCTGCGCGACGACCTCCTCGGCCGGCCAGTACGCCTTCGGCGCGACGATCCGGACGTCCATGCCGAGCAGGGCGCCGGTGACCAGGTAGGAGTTGCCCATGTTGAAGCGGGCGTCCCCGAGGTAGGCGAAGGAGAGCTCTTCCAGCGGCTTGTCGCTGTGCTCCTTCATGGTGAGGACGTCGGCGAGCATCTGGGTGGGGTGCCAGTCGTCGGTGAGGCCGTTGTAGACCGGCACGCCCGCGTGGGCGGCGAGCTCCTCCACGACATGCTGGCCGTCGCCGCGGAACTCGATGGCGTCGAACATCCGGCCGAGCACCCGGGCGGTGTCCCTGGCGGACTCCTTGCTGCCGATGTGGGAGCCCGACGGGTCCAGGTAGGTCGTCGACGCACCCTGGTCCGCGGCCGCCACCTCGAAGGAGCAGCGGGTGCGGGTCGACGACTTCTCGAAGATCAGCACGATGTTGCGGCCGCGCAGCCGCTGCACCTCGGCGCCCGAGCGCTTGGCCGCCTTGAGCTCGGCGGCCAGGTCGATCAGACCGCGGAACTCCTCGGCGGTGAAATCGAGCTCCTTGAGGAAGTGGCGGCCTTCGAGATGTATCGCCATGATGGCTGCTCCTGCGTGGCGGATGCGGTGACAGTGGAACTCTATACGATCCCCTGCATCGCTATACAGCGTCCCGTTCGACGGGACAGCTCATGCAACGCGGACCGCCACGGCCCCTGCCCAGTTCGCTGCCGGGGATCTCGATGACCTCGATGCCCTGCTTGCGCAGGTGGGTGTTGGTGGTCACATTGCGCTCGTAGGCCACGACCACGCCCGGTTCCACGGCCAGGACGTTGCAGCCGTCGTCCCACTGCTCGCGCTCGGCCGCGTGCACGTCCTGCGTGGCGGTCAGCACCCGGACTTCCTTGAGGCCGATCGCGGCCGCTATCGCGTCGTGCATCCGCTCCGGCGGATGATCGCTGACCTTCAGCCCCCCGCCCTCGGCCGGTTCGATGGTGTACGAGCGGAGCATGCCGAGGCCCGCGTACTTGGTGAAGGTGTCGCCGTCGACCATCGTCATGACCGTGTCCAGGTGCATGAAGGCCCGCCGCTTCGGCATGTCGAGGGCGACGATCGTGCGGGCGGACCCGGCCGCGAACAGGCCGCGGGCCAGCATCTCCACTGCCTGGGGAGTCGTGCGCTCGCTCATCCCGATGAGCACCGCGCCGTTGCCGAGCACCAGCACGTCGCCGCCCTCGATCGTGGACGGGTAGTCGTCCTGTCCCTCCGACCAGTGGTGGAACGGGCCCGCCTCCGGGCCGACGAAGAGCGGATGGTGCTTGTAGATCGCCTCGAAGTGCACCGTCTCGCGCTGACGGGCCGGCCAGCGCATCGCGTTGATGGCGACGCCGTCGTAGATCCAGGCGGAGGTGTCACGGGTGAAGAGGTGGTTCGGCAGCGGCTGGAGCAGGAAGTCGTCCAGATCCATCACATGGAACCGCACCGACGTCGGCTCCGAATGGCCCGCCAGGAACTCGCGTTTGGTCATCCCGCCGACCAGTGCCTCCACCAGGGCGGCGGTGGGCAGTTCGTCGAAGGCGGTCCGCAGATGGTCGGTGGCGAGCGGGCCGTACTCCTTCTCGTCGAAGACCCGGTCGAGCACGAGCTTCCTGGCTTCCGGGATCTCCAACGACTCGCGCAGCAGATCGCCGAAGAGATGGACCTCCACCCCCCGGTCGCGCAGCACGTCCGCGAACCCGTCGTGCTCCTGCCGGGCGCGGCGCACCCAGAGCACGTCGTCGAAGAGCAGTGCGTCCTTGTTGCTCGGAGTGAGCCGCTTCAGCTCCAGATCGGGCCGGTGCAGTACGACCCGGCGGAGCCGCCCGGCCTCGGAGTCGACGTGGAATCCCATGCCCCCATCCTGGCCGTGCGGGCCGCCGGACACACGCCGTACGCGGATCTTCGGCCGCTCTTCCCTCGCTCTTCCGTCGCTCTTCGGCCGCGCGTCGGCTGCTCTGCCGGCGTTCGCCCGCCGCGGCGGGCCGTCAGGACGCCACGGCGAGGACCACGATGAGGACCACCAGCACCGCGCCGAACCCGCCGAGGGCGAGGACGAAGCCCCGCCCGTTCCCCGACGTCACGCCGGACGAGCGGTGCCCGCCGTGGTCGCTCCCGGACCGCCCCGGTTCGCCGGACGGGTAGGTGGTGCGGGTCTGCGGCTGGGCGGCGCCGCCCGGAGACCCGGGGTCGCGGCGCAGGCGCCGGCCGGGCTCGCGCACGTGGCGCTCCGGCTCGGGGCGGCGGACCGGTTCGGGCGTGCGGCGGGGCTGGTCGCCGGGGCGGTCGGCGTGGTCCGGCGTGCGGCGGGGCCGGTCGGTCGGCCACTCGGGGCGGTCGGTCGGCCACTCGGGGCGGTCGGTCGGCCACTCGGAGCGGTCGGCGTGGTCCGGTGGGCGGCCGGCCCGGTCGCCGGGCCACTCGGGGCGGTCGGCCCGATCCGGTGTGCGGCCGGCCCGGTCGCCGGGCCGCTCGGAGCGGTCGGCCCGGTCGCCCGGCCGCTCCCGGTACTCCGGAGGACCGGGCGGTTGCTCCGGGAGGCGGGGCAGCGGCTCTGGGCGCTCGGCCGGCCGGGCGGGGGGCTCCGGGGACTTTGGCGTTTCGCGGGCGGGCGGCAGCGGCAGCGGGTACGTCATCCAGCGGCGTACCAGCGCCTGCCACACGGGCAGTGTGATCCCCGGGTCCGCAGGGCCGGTGAGGATCTGCTCGGCCGCCCCGCGCGCGATGGGGTCGGTCCCGCCGCACAGTTCGGGCAGCAGTCTCTCCAGACGGCTCCCCACGTCCGGTTCGGCGGCGAAGGGCCGCACGGCCCATCGGTACAGCGCTGCCGCGTTCGCCGCGCGGACCGGCTTGTCCGGGCCGCCCCGGGCGGCCGAGCCACCGGGAGCGAGGTAGAGGCGTCGGCCGAGGACCGCGTCGCACAGGCGCTTGCGCTCACCTGCGGTCCAGTCGGGCCAGCCCTCCGCGATCCGGCGCACGACCAGGGTCAGCACCGTGTACGAGGGGTCGCCCTCCAGCACCGTCAGCAGGTCGCCGTTGCCCGACTGCCGGATCGTGTCGGCGAGTTCTCGCTCGTCACGGCAGTCGGCCAGTCGCGCGGGCAGTGAGCCGGTCTCCCTCGCGGAGCGGCGGCCGAGGACCGGCCGCCGACGCCGCTCACCCTCCGGCTCCGGCCAGGTGGGGCGTACGAAGGGAAGCCGCCCGGGCGGCCCGGGGGCCGGTGTCACCGGCGGCCGCGTCTCCTGAACGGGAGGCGTGACGAACGGCGACCGGTCCGGCTCGTCGAACGGCAGGGCACCGCCGGGGCCGCCCGCACGGCGGGACCCGTCGGGAACGGACCGCTCCGAGACGGGCTCCGGCACGCCCCGCTCGTCCGTGCGGTACGCGGCGGGCGTGGACGGCTCCGCGCCGTACTCGGCAGATCCGGGCGGCCCGGCGCGGTACGGCGTGGTCGGCCCGTCCGCGCCGTACGCAGCAGAGGCGGGTGGCCCGCCCGCGCGGAACGACGCGGGCGTGGACGGCTCGTCCGCGTAGTACGCATCGGCCGCGGACGGCTCCTGACGGTACGGGCGGGGCTCGGACCGGCCGCGTCCGGCGCGGCGCTCGAGCGCGGCCAGCGCGTCCTCCGAGGCCGCGAGCAGCGCGCGGCTGTCCCTCACGGCCGCGCCGGGGGGCACAGCCATCGACAGCGCGTCGGCGAGCTCGAACTCGTGCGAGTCGCCGCGCTCGACCGCGAGCAGATAGGCGCGTACCAGGCGCTCCGCCACCTCCTGCGGCCGGCCCGCAGGCGCCTGGAGCGGGTCCGTGCGCACCCGCGGCCCGTCCTGGTCGGGCGAACTGGACCAGCGGCTCACGAACATGAACGTGATCCGGCGGCTCTCCGCGGTGTCGTGGGTCGCGAACGTCCACGGGTGCGGAAGGACCCTGCCGAAGATCCCGTACAGGGCCCACAGCAGCAGGCACGGTCCGTCGTCGCCCGCGCGGTTGAGCACGGTGTGCAGCGCGGCCGGGTCGCGCAGCATCTCCGCCGCGACCACGGTCAGTTCCGCCTCCGTCCGGCGGAGCCCGCCGGCCAGTCGCCTGCCGCCCTCGAGGGCCGACCGTTCGAGGGCGCCGAGCGGCACCGGGTCCAGCGCGCCGCGGACCTCGCCGAGCGCGATCCCGCTGCCCTCCCAGTCCCAGCCGTGCAGACCGAGGCAGGTCTCGGGGCCGAGGCTCCGCTCGGGTCCGTACAGGGCGTGGCACAGGGTGTCCTGGCGTCCCCCGAGACCGCGCCCGGACGTCCTGTGCACCAGCAGCGCCGTTGCCGAGTCCTCGCTCACCAGACGTACGAGGGCGGGCGCCGTGTCGGGCCCCGCCGACCTCAGCAGGTGGGTGACGGGCCGGAACAGCCGTACGACGTCGCCGCGTTCGCCGGACCAGGCGACCGGGCCGAAGCCGGTGTTGCCCATCGGGTTGGCGGCGTCCCAGCGGAAGACGATCTGGTCCACGGTCCCGGTGTGACGTGACGTCATACCCCTGTCTCCCTCAACTCGGCTCCGGGCAGGAGCCCGCACATCGCGAACACGGACAGCAGCGGGGCGAGGACCCGGCGCGGCCGCACGCCGTGCGGGAAGGTCTCGCCCCTCTCCTGGCCTCCGGTAGCCGCCACGAAGTGCAGGGTGCAGCGGGCGCAGTCGTCGAACGGCTTCAGCCATGCCTGGCTGCCGTGGTGCCGGACGAAGGCGTGGACGTCGCGGCTCTCCGCGCGCAGGGTGCGCTCGTCCAGGGCCGCCGGCAGGCCGCGGGACAGCCAGCGGTCCACCGACGGGTCGAAGCGGACCAGGTCGCTCTTGTTCAGTGCCACGGCCGCGGGGGCGCTGATGTACGGGCCGGTGCGCGGGATCCGGCCGAGCACGGTGGCGAACGCCTCGTCGCCGAGGTCACGCTGGACCAGCCCGGTGCGCTCACGCACCGGGTCCAGCTGGGGCAGCCGCAGCGCCCGCAGCGGGTCGAGCACGAAGATGAACGCGCCCACGCCCATGAGGAACCGGGTCACGTCGCTGTTCTGCGCCAGGTCCTCGCCGGCCAGGTCGAAGAAGACCACGGGCCGGGTCACCCCGTGCCCGGTGACCAGCAGACCGTCGGCGAACTCGGCGAAGCGCACCTGCCCCGTGCGCCGCAGCACCTCCCCGCGGTGCAGCGGGTGGACCGTCTCCGCGAGGTACTCGCGGTGCTCCTCCGGATTGAGCGGCAGGCACTTGAGCCCGTACGGCTCGAGACCGCCCTGTTCGATCTCGCCCATCATGGCGGCCAGCAGATGGGTCTTGCCGGCGGCCGAACTGCCGACCATGGCGACGGTGAGCGGCTCACCGCTGGTGAGGTAGGGGACGGGCAGCCGGTGCGGCTGGCTCTCGTCCGCGTGCGGGCACATCTGGAAGGCCTGACGCAGGGCGTCCTGACGGTGCATCGGACGGTACTCCGCGCTGAGGTCCAGTTTCCTGGGCTCCTTCTTGCTGTCGAGCGTGAACAGCTGCGTCTCGTCGTAGTGCACCGGCAGCAGGCAGTGCGGGCACAACGGGGGTCTGCTCGGCAGGGGCGCGTCCACGGGGCCGGCCTGCCGGGGCTCGGCCGCCGGCCGGGGGGCGGGCGGCCGGCCCGCCCCCAGCAGCCGCCGCAGCGAGCGGCGGGGCGGGGGGCCGACCACTTCCACGTACACCTCCTCCGGCTCGGCCTGGGCCGCGAGTCCGAGCCGGTCGCGCTTCTCGGCGAGCCGGGCGTCGAACTCGGCGCGGGCGCGACCGAGCGGGTCCGGGGCGAAGGAGACCGCGGCCAGCGGATCGCCGACGTTCAGCAGGCGCATCAGCTCGGCCGGCGCCGCCCGCGTCTCCGCCCTGGGGGCGAACGCACCGGCCTCGCTGAGCGCGGCGAGCCTGCGGAAGTCGTCCAGGTCCTCGGGAGGCGCGGTCGCGTCGCCGGGCCGCCCGGACAGCAGGAAGTACATGAGCCGGGCCACCGACCACAGGTCGTCGCGCGGGTCGGCGGTGCCGGAGCCGTCGCGCTGCTCCGGCGCCGCCCACGGCGCCGCACCGAACGCCTCGCGGGGCTCGTCGACCCGCTGGGTGCGGTACAGCTCGCCCAGCCGCACATGGGTGCCGTCCCAGCGGACGGTGTAGGGGTTGATGTCCCGGTGCACCAGCTGGACGTCCTCCAGCAGGCGCACGGCCAGGGCCAGTTGGCTGAGCACCTTGTGCTGCTCCGCCATCGTCAGCGCCCCCTGCCGCTCGGCGACGGGACGCCCCGCATGCGCCTTGTAGAGGACGAAGGGCTCGGGAGCGTCGAGGTGGAAGCCGACGAGACGGGTGAACAGCTCGCTGTAGGGCTCTGCCCCGTACTGCCGCTCCACCGCGACCGCCGCGCTGACCTCGCGTTCGAGCGCGCCGTAGGCGTCGGCACCGCCGTGGGCGGAGCGCGGCAGCCGGTACTGGATCACCCGCCAGCCCTTGCTGAGGGTCACCTGCCGGGCGAGCAGGGGCGCCCGCTCCGGCATGCGGACGTCGTCGGAGAAGCGGGCGGAGAAACGGACGGGGTCCTGGCGGTGGGTGTAGAACTCCAGCTCCTCCACGTCCTCCGCCGGTGTCCCCGTGCTGTGCGGCACGGTCATCGCGTTCCGCCCTCCTCTCCCCTGACCGACCTGACCGTGTCCGGGCGCATCGGCACCAGCGTGAGCACCCCGGCGTGCCTGCCGCCCGCCGTCCACACGACGTCCTCCGCCGCGGCCGGCCAGGCGTCCTGGCCGGTCTCCGGCTCCGCGCCGCGCCGCAGGGCCTCCGGCGCGAAGCGGAACCGCCGCGCCGCGTGCGGGTCCTTGGAGAGCAGTCGCCGGTGCTCGGCCCCGCACAGCGGGACGACGTGCTCCGTGCCGCCGTCGGCCAGGAGCCGGCGCACCCGGTCGGACGAGACACCGAGCAGACCGGCGATGCCGGGCCGGTTCCCGGGATCCGGGGCGTACGGGGGCGGCGCGGCGGCCGCGTCCTTGATCAGCCGCCGGTGCTCCTCGTCGAGGAGCTCGTTCATCAGGGGACGCAGCGGCACCCTGGTGGCGGTCGCCGGTTCACGTTCGACGGCAGCCCAGCGGGAGGCGAGGATCAGCGCGGCGCCGTGGGACAGGTCGCCGACCAGGGTGTCGACCAGTTCCGGGCCACCGTCACCGGTCTCCCGCTCGAGCCAGGGCGGGCCGTCGCCGTCGGCCCCGGACGGCCACAGGCTGCGCAGCGCGTGCGGGTGCTCCTCGGCGGCGGGTGATCGCTCTCCGGCGGCGTGCGGTACGGAGCGGCCGCCGGCGGCCGGGTCCGGGGCGGATGCCGCAGCGGCGTCCGGGGCGTGGCCGTCGGCGAAGCCCGAGCGGAAGTCGGCGCCGACGCCGGGCGCGGCGGGGCCGCCGAAACCTGACGTGAAATCCGACCCGAAGCCCGAGCCGAACCCGGGCACGGCGGCGTCCCCGGACCCCGGGTCGAAGTCCGTGCCGAGGTCCCGCCCCGTCCTCGTCCCCGTGCCGAAGCCCCCCGCCCCGAAGGGGTCATGGGCCCCACCGTCCGCGAAGGCCGTACCGTACGAGGCGGCGTCCGTGACCGTTGGTTCCGGCCGGTCGTCGTCGGCGCCGTCACCCCAGCTGTCCCAGTCGAAGCCGCCCGCCGGCCCGGCGTGCGGGCCGCCCGGTTCGTCCAAGGGCAGCGCCCGGTCCGCGGACGGGCCGGCGCCGAGCCTCTCCTCCACGGTGTCTGCCATCGAACCGACCAGCACGGCGACGGCGCGTGCCGCGTCGGAGCAGTGGTAGCGGGCATCGGCGAGCAGCCAGTCGTGCACGACGGTGTCGGCGAGCAGTTCGTCGATCCCTTCCACCGCTCGCGCGGCGAAGGCCCAGTCCGTCTGCCCCCACCAGTCGTCGACCGCCGCCGTCCAGGCGTGTATCGCCGGCAGCACCAGTGCGGTCAGCGCGACGGCCAGGGCGACCGCGCCCGCCCAGACCGGCAGGGACAGCGCCGTGCCGGCGACCGCGCCGGTCACCCCGCCGACGGCGCCCGCGGCGAGGCGGGTCAGGACGCGGGTGTCGCCGCCCCCGTCGAGACGGCCGTCACGCGAACGACCGGGCCTGCGGCGCAGCATCAGCGCGGCGAGACCCGCGGCCGCCGCCGCGCAGAGCGGGCCGGTGAACCACCCGGCGCCCGGCCACAGTCCGGCGACGCAGCAGATCAGCAGGGTCAGGCCCGCGTCGGCCGCCCACGGGAGGCGCATCAGGAACGGTGGCGGCAGCGGAAGTTCCGCGACCCGCTCCGGCGGACAGGTCTCGTCGAGCCGGCGCAGTCTCGCCGTGCTTCCCGCCGGCGCCGACCGGCCGGAGAGGGCGTTGAGCGTCGCCGCGACGGACCGCAGGGGCAGCCGCTGCCCGAGGAGACGCTCCGTGTGGTCGCGCAGCGCCGGTCCCACGCTCGCGCGGGTCACCTCCGGCACCTCCGTCAGTTCGATGCCCCGCTCGAGCAGGCGGCTGCGCTGCTCCGGCCGGATCCGGTCGCCGCCGCCGTCGGCGAGCGCACCCGCGACCTCCGCCCGGTACGCGGCCAGCGCGTCCGCGAGACTTTCGAACCGTGCGGGGAGGTCGGCCTCCTTGCCGGCCCTGCCGAACAGGCCCGCCACGCCCCGGACCGCCTCGTAGGCCTCCCTGGTGTCGTGCAGGGCGTCCAGGCACTGCTCGTGCCGGGTGTCGGTCCTGCCGCCGGGTGTCAGCCACGGCCGGTCGGCGAGGCTGCGCGGTACCGACCGGCCGAGCAGGAGCGAGAGTTCCGGGGTGAGACCGTCCTGCCGGGCGCCGCCGGACGTGGTGCCCTGCTCGGGCGGGGTGACGGATACGGGCAGGTCCTGGCCGGTCAGATGCTCCAGCGCCTGCCGCCAGGCCCGTGACCGCGCCTCGTCCGTCAGGTCGTGCTCCAGTACGTGCACGGCGGGCACGGCGACCCCGTGAGGCACATCCGCCAGTTGGCCGAGCACGCAGTCGAACACGGCCGGTTCCACGAGGAGTTCCAGCAGCGGCCGCAGCGAGGCGTCGAACCTGTCGGTCCCCGGCGCGGCGCCGACGAGCGTGTCGGGCAGCCACAGGACGCCGGCCTCCGGCGGGCCGAGAGGCAGCGGCCGGTGGAGCTGCCGCTGCCCGGGAGCGCCGGTCGCGAGGCAGAGCAGCCGGGCCGGTCCGTAGGAGTAGAGCTGTTCGTAGAGGAGCTGGTGGTCCACGAGGTCGGCAGCGCCGTCGATGACGAGGAACCGCCGCGTGCGGTCGTGTTCCGTCTCCTTCAGCGCTCCCGTCACCGGCGCCCCGTGCCGCAGGTCCACGACGACGGCATGGGCCGGGCGGTTCTGTTCCATGTTCACCATCGGTCGCCGTCCTGGTCGTGGCCGTGCCGGCCCCAGTCGCCCTCGTCCCAGGGATCGGTGGCGCCCGGCGGCTGTGCGCGGGCCGCGTCCTCGTCCCGGCGGGGGCCGGCGGCCGGTTCGTGGTCGTACGGGTACGTGTCGCGGTCGTGGCCCGCGTCCCGTCGGCCGTGGCCCATGTCGTCCCTGCCGTGGCCGTCGTCCCGCCCGTCCGCGTACGTCCTCTCGCGGCGGGGGTCCACGCGCGGCTCGGATCGCGGCTCGGATCGCGGCTCGGGTCGCGGATCAGGTTGCGGATCGGGTCGCGGCTCGGAGCGCTGCCCCGGGACCGCACCGCCCTCCTGGCGGCGCGCGGCCTCGCTCTGCGCGGAGCGCTGGTCCAGCGCGCGCAGGTTGGGCCGGGTGGGCCGGGTCGCGCCGGGGAAACGCATGTCCAGTGCGCCGGGGAAGGTCTGCTCCCAGAAGTCGCGCAGCGGGACGAGCCATTCCTCGTCCTCCGCGCCGAACTGTCCGGTCAGCTCCTTGATCAGGGCGAGCTGGCGGGGAGCCACCTCGTGCACCAGCCTGCGGAACAGCGGCGAGGGGGCTTCCGGGGTGGTGGCGAGGCCGACCGGCTGCGCGCTCATCAGCCGCTCGCACACCTCCTCGACGATCCGGCCCTCGTCGAGCAGCGCCCACTGTTCGTAGGCCCGCAGCAGCCCCGCCCAGCTGGAGACGCTGTTGTCGAAGGCCTCGAGGCGCAGTGTCATGGTGGCCGCGCCGCCCTCCTGGAGGCGGATGCGGATCTGCTCGGGCGAGTCGGGTGACCCCTTCACCTCGACCAGGCCGTTCCAGACCGCGCACAGGATGCGGTGCAGGATCCGGCGCCGGTCCTCCTCCGTACTGGCCAGCCAGTCGTCGCGGTAGCCGAGGCGCTGGCGCCAGTGCAGGAAGTCGTCGACGCCTGCGGCGTCCCTGGCCTCCGCCCAGAGCCGCAGCACGTGCCGCACCTCCGAGACGTCGGTGAGGCTCATGCCGCTGCGGAACAGCACGACCGTGATCGACTCCGTGTCCACGGCCCGGAATTCGGGCACCGTCCCGTACGGCAGGCGCAGTTCACGCTTGAGGAAGGCCGCGGCGCCCGAACCCGCCTCGCTCTGGGGGTGCACGATGAGCACCTTGAGCGGGCCGCTGCCGTCCGGTTCGAAGCCGACCGGCAGCAGTCCGACAAGCTGGGAGCGGAACTGTTCCAGCCATCGGGTGTCCACCTTCGCGGCGGCGTCCTCGTCACCGGCCGCGGCCTGCAGCAGCACCCCCAGGGACGGCAGCAGCGGGCGGTCGCCGAGCACGCTCGCCTCCACGAACAGCCCCTTGACCCGCCGTTCGATGACCTGCTTGATCTCCTTCACGCCGGCCTGCGGCGACCGGCGCACGGACTCCAGTGCCCGCATCCAGTCGTCCGGCCGAATCAGCTTGGCCACCAGGCGGGCGGCGCCCGGGTTCTCCGGCAGGTCCTCGTGCTGGTAGAGCCGGCGGATCACGTCGTCGTAGAAGGCGGCGAGGGTGTTCTGCGGGGGAAGCAGGTACAGCACGCCCTTGCGGTCCTTGCGGTACAGCTCCTTGCGACGCTCCGCGAAGAACTTGCGCTCGTCCTCCTCGTGACCGCGCAGCGCCTTGACCAGCTCGCCGATCTCCTTCGTGGTGCGCAGCAGCGGGGGCCGCCAGCGCGACTCCTGGTCCTTCCAGCCCCGGTGCCACTTCTGCCGGGCCCGCCACTGGTACCAGGCGTCCTGTTCGTCGAGGGCGTTCTGTACGTCGGGGTCGCCCCAGCGGGCCGGTACGAGCCCGCCGACCGCGCGCTTGATCAGCGGGATCTGCGGCGGGTGGACGTCCACGCCCTCTCCGCGTTCCGGGTCGTTCCTGCGGTTGTCGAGCATGCCGACGAACCCGGCCTCCGCGACCCGCTGCGGATGGCCGGGCAGTCCGGCGAGCAGCCGCTCCAGCTTGAACGGGTCGATCACACCGAGCAGTTCGCGGCAGCCCGACCCGGGCCGGAACTCCTCGACCAGCCGTGGGATCTCGGCGTCCAGTTCCCGCTGGAGCCTGCCGAGCGCGTCGTCCATGTCGCCGAGCCGGTCGCGCAGGGCCTGCATGATGGCCCTGGTGCCCTTGGGCAGCGGGTCGGGCGGCACCACCACCGGCGCCTCCCGGTTCCACAGCCGCCCGATGGCGGAGCGGTCGAACAGGTCGCGGACCCGCTCGGTGCCGTCGTCGGCCGGCTTGCGCGCCTCCTCGTCCATCGCCCGTACGGCCTGCGCCAGCAGCCGGCCCGCCACTATCTCGGCGAGATCGTCGACCGGAACGGTCAGTGAGGCGGCCAGGCTGGTCGACATGGACCGGTGGCCGATGCCCGACCTGGACGGCTTGGAGCGCTCCACGCTCTTGTTGACGAAGCTCGCCGCGAAGGACTGGTAGTCGCCCTCGGTGCGGCCCTGGCTGGTGTCGTCGCCGAGTTCCGTGCCGATGAGGGACATCACCATGGCGGTGATGGAGCGGCGCAGATCCTCCGGCTCGATGCCGGCGGTGCGGCTGAACAGGAACGCGGTCTGGACCGTCGAGGGCCGCAGGGTGACGAGGCCTTCGCCGGGGTAGCGGACGCCGAGCGAGCCCTGCTCCTCCACGTCGCCGAAGTCGGACCGGGCACTGGGCACGTTCTGGTCGTCGACGAGGCGCGAGAGGTCCACCAGGGCGCGGGAGGAGTTGAGTTCGGCCTCACGGCCGCCGCCGGCCTCCGGCGGGAAGGCGGAAGGCATGACGACCAGCGGGTAGATCTTGACGCCCTTGACCTTGGACCTGCGGAACTCGTGCCCGATGAGATGGATGAAGTCGTAGAAGATGCCGGCGCCGGTGCCGCCTGCGACGGAGAACGCCACGAACACGTCGCAGCCGCGGATCTGTCCGCCGCCCATCTCCCGCAGGTCGCCCTGCGAGTTGCTGATCGCGCCTATCGCCTCGCGCAACTGCCGCAGCACCGGCTCGAGTCCGCTGCGCAGGGTCGCGAACAGCGCCGACCTGCCCACGGTCGGCAGCTGCCCGGCCCCGGTGTGCAGGGGTGCGACCCGGGGCTGCCGCTCCTGCGGCGGCAGCCACTGGTGGGTCTCCTCGTGCAGCGCGACCCGCAGCATCCGGGCCACCTCCGGCGAGCTGTCGTAGTCGCTGGGCAGCAGGTCGTGGATGATCCGTGAGGTACGGGCGTGGGCGGCGCTCTCCCCGGCCTTGAGGCCGGCCGGCTGGAGCCGGTCCAGCTCGGACTCGCTGAAGTCCGCGTAGACGAACTGCAGACAGTCCGGCAGCTGGAACGGCAGCCGGCGGCCGTCGGTGACCAGCTTGTTGCCGTCGGGCCCGCACAGCTCCCGGCGCAGTCCGCGCTCCAGGTCCGCGCCGATCCTGGCGCCCGTGCCGCCCAGACCGACGTAGAGCATGGGCTGGTAGATCTTCATGTCGTCTCCCCTTGCGCCGCCGTCGTGGACGGGCGCTCGTGGCCGAGAGGTGGGTCAGAAGTTGGGGTCGGGAGGGGTGGTTCCGCGTCGCGGCGGGGCGGCGGAGGCGTCGCCCCTGCTCCGTCCGCCGCGCGGGCCGGTGCGGTCGGTGGAGTTCTCGGGCCGCGGGCCGCGCGGACCCGGCACACGCCGGCGGCCGAAGGGGCCGCCGCCCTCCCTCCGGCCCTGGCCGCCCCTCCGGCCCTCACCGTCACGCCCGGCCCTGCCCGTTCCGGAGGCGGTACGGGCGTCACCGACGACGAGTTCGAAGCCGTCGGCCAGGCCGGCCGGCTGGCCCTGCCCGATCGCCCGCTCCGGTCCGCCGGGCGGCTTCAGCAGCAGTTGTCCGGCGGTCGTGCGCCGCAGGCGGTACGCCTGGGAGCCTCCGCCGCGCCGCAGCGCGGGAGCACTGCCGCCGGAGCGGCCGACGCCGAAGAGGAACTCCCCGCCCGTGCTCTGGCCGGCCCTGATGGTCAGCGTGTCGGGCCGCTGCCCCTCCGCCCGCAGTTCGAGCCGAACACCCGAGAGGTCCCGCCGTCTCGCGCCTGCCCGCTGCCGCACGGCGACCACGGCGGCCAGCGCGCACAGCAGGAGCGCCGCGCCGGTGAAGGCCCACCACCACCTGTCCCACAGGGTGGGTTCGGCGGTGACGCGTACCCCGAGGAAGACGTTGTCCACGACCCGTCCCCCGTCGCCGAGGTCGGTGACCGTGATCCGTCCGGACAGTTCGCCGAGCGGGACGTCCGGGCCGAGCGTGACGGTGAACGGGGTGGAGCTGCCGCCGGGCGCGGCGTTCACCGTGGCCGGGCTGATGCGCAGCGCCGATCCGGGCGGCTGGTCGGCGAGGGAGAGCCGCAGGGTGTGCGGTCCCGAGTCGTCGTTGGTGACGTCCAGGGTGCCGCTGACCGTCTGCCCGGGGTGGACGTCGCCGCCGCGGTCGACGCTCAGTCCGGCGGTGAGCACCTCGGTGCCCTGCGAGATACGGGCGTGCAATGGCCGCCGGTCGCTGGTGATGCCCGGTGCGGTCATCTCGGTGGTGAGCCGCAGCTCCCCGGAGGCGGTGGCGGGGACGGTGAACCGTCCGGCGTAGCGGGCGTCCTTGGCCCGCTCGTCGGGCTTCCTGCCGCCGTCGGACAGCGGTACGACGACGGGGTCGAAGCCTTCACCGGTCATCCGGGCCGAGACCCTGACGCCCTCGAGCTGCTCGGGATCGGTGATCACCACGCCGCGCCGGGTCTGCATTCGGACCTCGACGACGGCCTCCTCCCCCGGGCGGGGCGAGGCGGGGCTGAGCGTGACCGCGGATCGGAGCCTGCCCTGCCAGATGGCGCGCACGGCGACCTCGCGGTCGCGGTGGCCCTCCGGCGCCTCGATATGGACCCGCCACTTGCCCGGCAGCGGGTTCTTCACCCGCAGCGCCTCCACCGGCCCGTCCTGTCCGCTGGTCTCGAAGGCGGAACCGTCGAACTCGCCCTGTGTCGGCACCCGTCGGCCCTTGGGGTCGTAGTAGGTGACGGTGACCTTGGGGTCGTGCTTGCCGACGGTGAGGGAACCGTCGGTGGCGATGGGCGGGATGGTGACGGAGAGGTCGGCGGGAGGTTTGCCGACCGTGCCGTGTGCCACACGTGCGCAGCGGGCCGCGGCGAAGGTCTCCTGGAGCGCCTTGTCGATCTGCGCCGAGCTGTCGACCACGCGCATCTTCGGTGCGGCGCCGGGCAGATCGGCGCAGCCGTTGCTGAATCCGCCCTCGGCCATCCTCGTCAGCGCGGCCCGGTCGATCCTGGCGCCGAAGCCGAGCGGCCAGATCTGCACGAACTCCCGCCGCGCCCTGGCCAGTTCCTCCGTCAGGCGCTTCGCGCCGTTGGCCTGGCGGCTCGCCTCGTCGGTGCCGTACTCGGGGCTGTCGGAGACGTCGAGGCGGCCGTCGGTGAGCAGGAAGACGACCTTGGGGACGTCCTTGTCGCCGTTCTCGGTCAGCCGGTCGACGGCCTGCCGCACGGCCGCGGGGAAGTCGGTGCCCGGTCCGGTCTTCCTGTCGTCGCGGTGGGCCAGTTGCTGCACGCAGTCGCTCAGCCGTTGCCGTCCCGCGGTGTCGGCCGTGGTCAGCGCGCACACCTCGCTGACCGGCGACTGGCCCGGTTTCTCCGAGCTGCCGAAGCCGATGACGGCGGCGCGGGAGCGGGCGGAGATCTCGCCCTGGGTGATCAGCGAGGCGGCTTCCACCTCACGTGCCAGGTCCTTCTCGGACAGGCTCTCCGACTGGTCCACGACGACCGCGAAGTCGATCGGTTCCGGCCCGTCGGACGCCGGCGCGGCCGCCCTGCCCAGGGGGCCGGCGGCCTGTCCCGGCGCCGCGGCCGGAAGTATCAGGAGTGCGCAGATCAGCACCGGCACACCCGTTTTGCGGAACATGTCCATCGTCTCTCACCACAGCTCGCCGAAGAGGACCAGCAGCGCGCCGAGGGTCAGCGTGCAGACCCCCATGCGCAACCACCGGTATTTGGCGGCCAGGACCGCCCCGTGCACCCGTGCCTGGCCGACCAGCCAGCGCACGACGTCCTCGCCCGACTCCGAGAGCCGGACGAGCAGTTCATCGGTCGGCGTGCCGACCGCGAGATCGCGAAGGAAGGTGGTGTGCGCGCCGGTCCGCGTGCGCGGCAGTATCACGCCGACGAGCATCAGCACCCCCGCCGCGTAGAGCAGCAGCCCGGCGGTCACGGTGGCTGCCGCCGCCCGGGACGCCGGCAGCGGGAGCTCGTTGCGCGAGAAGGCGACGGCCAGTGCGGCGACCGCTCCGGAGAGCAGGATCGCCGCCTTGGCGTCGGCCCGGCCGATGTCCTCGCGTACGGAGCCCAGCAGCCGCTCTGCGACGAACCGCACATCGGCACCGGGGTCGGCGCCGCCGGAACCGGCGCCGGGGCCGGGGCCCGGAGGCACACCGGCGCCCGGGCCCGGCGGTGCGCCGCCGTTCACTCGTCCCCCCAGTCGTCGAAGTCGGCGCTCGGGCGGGCGCCGCCCGATCCGGCCGCCGGCTGCCCGTCGCGGTCCCGTTCCGCGGAGGACTGCACCCGGGTGGGCTCGTAGACGTGCCCGTCCTCGGGGGCCGGTCCGGCATCCTCCGGCTCCTCGTCCCAGAACGGCCGCCTCGGCTCCGGGGTCTCCTCCCTGCGCGAGGACAGCGCGGGCCGGCCCCCGTCGGGGGACGTGAGCACCCGGTCGGTGACCCTGCCGGTCACCCTGCTGCTGTTGTCCCTCAGGTACCGGAGCACCTCGTACATCTGCTCGCCCACGTCGTGCCGTTCCAGCATTCCCGCGTCGAGCAGCCGGTTGAAGAGATGCAGGTAGTCGGCCTGGCCCTCCCGTTTCTCCTGCCGGATCGCCTGGCGGATCTCCCACACCTTGTCGGGGTTGCTCGCCATCAGGTGGGTGATCTCGGCCTCCTCGCCGCGCCGCAATACCTCTTCCAGCTGGGCGGCGCGCTCGGCGACGCGCTCGCGCTCGTACCGGTCCTTCCGACGGTCCGCCTCTGCCTGCGCCCGGTCCTTCTCCATCGCGAAGGCGACGTCGTCCCGCTCCTGGACCCGGTCCCTGACCTGGTCGCTGAGGTCGATGAAGACGTGCACCCGGGTCCGCAGGCCGAGATCGGCGCCGAGGTCCATCCGGCCGGCCCGCAGTTCGGCCTGGACGGCCTCCTCCGCGCGCTGCGCCTCCGTCAGCCGGAACCGGCGGGACACCTGGCGCAGCCCGTACAGCAGGTCACCGTGGAGCATCTCGCGTACGTCCCAGACGGCCTTCTCGACCACCAGGCGGGGGTCGTCCACCTCCCACTGCACCTCGGCGCGCGTCTTGAACGACTGGGCGTCGCCGGCGGCGGGCAGGGCTAGGTCGAAGGCGGTGACATGGCGTCCGAGGATCACCTCGAAGACGGCGCGGGGTCCTCCGAACCAGGGCTTGTCGTGGTCCTCCCTGCGGCTCGGCCACAGCACGCTGTGACCGCCGTTGGGGTAGAGGTACACGGCGGCCACCTGGCCGCTGCGCCGGGTGTACGGCAGGACGCACTCCCGCAGCAGCGGCCCCTTGCGCGCCTCGGCGGCACCGGCCTGCTCGTCGGCGCCTGCTTGCTCGTCGGGCCGGAACGGCTGCTGCGCGGGCGGTTCTCCGGCGCCTGACGGGGTCATCGCATCGCTCCTTCCGCCGCCGCTTCCCACATCAGGCGGGCGGCGTCCTTGTCCAAGGGGTCGTCCTCGTCCCGGACCAGCCGGGCCAGCAGGTGCCGCACCCGGTCGCGGTCCCTGCGTTCCACGGTGATCAGCGGGAGGAAGCCGCAGACCACGTCGAGCTGGGCGGGGTCGTCCGCGCACTGCCGCAGGACCCGCCCGAGGGCTTCGAGCGCCACCTCGCCGGAGCGGGCGGTGCCGAGGGTGAGGGTCACCAGGTCGGCGAGCTTGCCGGCCAGGGGTTCCCGGGTGGCGAGCAGGGCGACGAGCAGCGGCCGGCGGGCGTGCTCCTCCAGCTCCTCGCTCTCGTCGAGCCCCCAGAGGTAGGTGGTGCGTGTGGTCAGCGCGCCCAGCACGCTCAGCAGCACCAGGTCGGTGAGTTCCCGCTGTCCGCCGCGCAGCCAGGCGCCGAGGCGGGCGACGACCGTCCCCGGTTCCGCGCCGGCCAGCAGCCGGGTGACGCTGAACGCCGCGTTGGACAGCGTCGTCACGTCGCCGGTGCGGACGGCCTTCGCCAGCGCGTCGAGGGAGGCGCGGACGGAACCAGCCGCCATGCCGTATCCGTGGGTCAGCAGCGCCGTCGTCACCAGAGCCTCGTCCCCGGACGCGGCCCATTCCTTCAGCAGCGCGCCGACCGCGGGCCGCACCGACGCGTCCCTGGACGCCTCCGCGAGCGCGGTCGCGGCCGACATCTGCTGGACGGGGCTGTCCACAGCGGCCATCGGGCCGATCAGCTCGCCGGCCCCGTGGACCCAGTCCCAGGAGCACAGCACACCGGCGGCGACGGAGGCCCGCACCCAGACCTGGGGCCGCGGGTCGTCGCACAGGGTGCGCAGCCAGCGCACCACCGGGCCGCGTGCGTTGTGGTAGCCGTTCCACACCTCGCGCAGCACGGCGGTGGCGAGGGCCTCGCCCTGGAAGCGGATGGCGCGCACCGGGATCTGCGCGTCGCCGAGGTCGAACTCCGCGTCCTCGACGACCGCCCGGGCCAGCGCCGGGCGGTCGTCGGCGTGGGTGCCGAACAGCCGCCGCCCGACGGGCTGTTCGGGGTCCAGGGTGACGGACATCTCCCAGGCGAGCTGCTCGGCGGCCTCGGCCGCCAGTCCGTAGGGCGAGCCGTTGAACACGGCCACGGCGATACGGAAGGCCGCGGCGCCCAGGGCGGGCCGCGCCTCGGGGAGGGTCCCTGGGCGGTCCGCGCCGGCGAACCACGCGCGGGCCTGCGCCCGCACGAAGGTGGTGCAGCCGTCGAGGAGTTCGTCGTCGCCCAGTTCACCGCGCCAGTGGCGGGCGAGCAGTTCCGCGAGACCGGCGGCCTCCTTGGGACGCAGTTCGTCGAGTCCGAGCGCGGCCTTCAGGTCCTCGCGGCTTGCCAGTTCGCGGCAGCTGTCGAGGGCCTCCGGCGGTTCGCCGCGCAGCAGGATGCGCAGATGTCGGTGGAGGACGTCCTCGGTCCCCGGCGGGCGCAGGTGCATCCCGTAACGGCCGCGCAGCAGCCGGTCGGCCAGGTCCCCGCTCTCCACGAGGACGACGCCGAACGCCTTGGCGGTCAGCAGCTGCCTGCTGAAGCGGTCCAGGTGCAGTTCCGTGAGCCGGCCGGGGTGACGGCCCTCGTCCCGGCCGTCGCCGCGGGTGCTCCGGCCGCCCTCCCCGTGCGGCTCGTCGGACGGCAGTTCCAGGAGATGCCCGTACTCCTCCTTGAGCATGTCGCCGGCGATCCGGTGCACGGCCTCGCTGGGGTCCAGCCGGGTGACCTGGTTGTCGGTGAGCTCGGAGAGCAGGGCGAGGGCCGTGGCGGTGCGGCCGCTCCCCCGTTCCCCGCACAGCACCACCAGCCCGCACTCGCGCAGCCGGGTCCGCATCCGGCCGTATCCGGGCGTCTCGCAGTAGACCCCGGCGAGCCGGCGCAGCTCCTCGGCGGGGACGGGCCCGTCGAGCATGGCCCGGCCGGGGCCGGCGCCGAACTGGTTGATGAAGTAGTTGCCGTGGAAGTACTGGCCGTCGTCGCCGAAGGTGACGACCCGCTCCGCCTGCCGCGGTGCGAAGGTCCGGCGTGCCGCGTGGGCGGTGCCGGATCCGCCGGTGCCGCCGGCGGATCCCATCGGGCCGCGGCCCGCCGTCGCGAAGGGGTTGGGCGGTTCCGGAGCCGCGTCAGCGGCGTCCTGCGCGGCCGCCTCCGGGTCCGGCTCCGCGGGTTTCTGGACGGGCGCGGGGGCCGGCTTCTGCTCGTCCGCCGGGGCGGCGGGCGGCGGGGCCTCTTCGTGGTCGCTGCTCATGCGGCACCGTCCCCGTCGGCGGCGGCCGGCCTTCGGCTCTTGCGGATGCCGGTCACCTCACCGTGGAACACGTTGTTCTCGAACGACGCCACGTCGCCCTGGGCGTTGATGTGTGTGACGGTCGTGGCGGGGCTTCCCGCGGTGCCCTTCGGCGCTGTGGCGCTTTCCGTGCTCGTGGTTCCGGGCTCCCCAGGCGGTGGGCCGTCCCCCCGTACCGGCCCACCGCCCGTCCCGGCCCCCGCTTCCCCCGCGCGCCCCGTACTCCCGTGCGCGCCGCCCGGCCCTGACACGGGGCGGTCCTCGGGCAGCGGGGGCGCGGGTAACCGGGGAATGTGGAACCAGGCGGTCTCGTCGGTCTCCTTGAGCCTGACCCGCGCGCTGCGGTACGTCTCCGGCTCGACGTAACGGCCGCCTTCCGCCACCACGTTGGCGTAGAGCCAGTCGGAGACGACCAGCAGCAGATCGCTGCCGGGGGCGAGCTCCATCGTCCGCCTGGCGACCGCGCTGTCGCAGAGCCGTGCCGCGACGTCCACGGCACGCCCCACCAGTCCCCTGCCGTCGTCGAGCACCGGGCCGGCGTTCATCCCGATCCTCAGCCGCAGGCGGTCGGCGCTGCCCGCGTTGTGCTCGCGCAGGCTCTGGAACAGCGAGTCGAGCCAGGTGCCGACCATCAGCGTCGGGGGTACGCCGGGGTCGAGCGCGGCGAGGATCCCGTCACCGCGGTCCTCCTGGTGGACACGGTCCACCTCGACGCCCACGGCGGCGTACGCCTCGGCGAAGGCCCCGTACATGGCGGCCCGCATACGCCTCTTCGCATCGAGGCCCATGCGCCCCGAGCCGCAGGCGTCCCCGAAGACCACCAGTCTGTTCACCGCTGCTGCACTGCTCACTCGGACCCCCTGGGTGCTGTCGTCTCGGGAACAAGACTCGGTGCGTCGTGCGACGGGCGATGTAGCCGTTTACACAAGTGGCGGGCTTTTCTTCGCCGGTCCGCGCTGCGGCGGTTGCTCGCGGCCCTCGGCGAGGAGCCGCAGCAGGTCCATGTCGGTGACGATCAGCCGCCGGTGGGCGGTGCGGACCACCCCTTGGTCACGCAGCAGCCGCAGCACCTTGGCGACCGCTTCCCTGGTGGCCCCTATCGCGGCCGCCAGATCGTGCTGCGGCAGGGGCAGGTCGATGACGGTGCCGTCGCCGTCGGTGCGGCCGACCCGTCCGCCGAGTTCGACCAGGCGGGCGGCGAGCCGCTGGAGCACGGAGCCGGAGGCCAGCGAGCGGCGCTCCACGTCGGAGCTGCGCAGCCGGGCGCTGAGCTGACGCATGATCAGTGCCGTGGCCTGTGGTCTGGCGGCGAGGAAGCTGCGGAAACGCTCGCCGGAGACGGCCACGGTACGCACCTGGCCCAGCGCGGTCACCGTGGCGCTGCGTGGGCCGCGGTCCACGGCCGCGAGGTCGCCCACGACCTCGCCCGCCCCGCGCAGGGCGAGGATGAGACGGCCGCCGCGGTCGGTGCCCACGGAGACCACGGCCCAGCCGGAGAGCACCAGGAGCACGAAGGTGCTGGTGTCGCGCTCCTCGATCATGACGTCACCGGAGGCGTAGACACGTGGCGCTCCGAGAGCGGTGAGCGTGGCACGGTCCTGTGGAGTGAGGGCGTCGAGAAACGAACGGCCCCCTCCGAACAGACTCATCGACTCGCCCCCCGCAGCGGATGTGCTGGCCCTTCGGGGGACCACGTCCTTCGCCGGCGTTTCATCCCGCGCAGTGGACCCAAGGGGCACTCGGTGCCACAGAGTTGCCCTACCGTCACACTGCGTCGGGGCATTGACGCTAGGGGCCGGTCAATGGTCGGTCAATATGACCTCGATGGAGCTCGGGGGCACGAGGGGGCGCACTCGTCAACGCACAGGCGCATGATCCGCGGCCGTACCTCGCGAACGAGCCCCCCTGAAGACCAACGGCCTCGGGCGCGCGCCGGGCGCCCGAGGCCGTCGTGCAGTCGTCGGCCGTCGGCCGTCGCACGGTCGTCACCGTGGATCGACCGTGCCCGACTGCCTGCTGCGTGTACCTGCCTGTCTGTCCGGTCAGCGGCTCACAGCCGCGGGTCCACCGGTTCCGACTCCAGTGCCAGCACGGCGAACACGGCTTCGTGGACCCGCCACAGCGGCTCCCCGTCACCCAGCCGGTCCAGCGCCTCGAGGCCCAGCGCGTACTCACGCAGGGCGAGGGAGCGCTTGTGGTTCAGGAACCGCTCCCTCAGCCGCTCCAGGTTGTGCGGCCTGGTGTACTCGGGGCCGTAGATGATCCGCAGGTACTCACGGCCGCGGACCTTGATGCCCGGCTGCACGAGGCGGCCCTTGCCGTCCCGTGCGAGCGCCTGGAGCGGCTTGACGACCATGCCCTCGCCGCCCCGCCCGGTCATCTCGAGCCACCAGTCGACGCCGGACCGCACCGAGGCCTCGTCGCCCGTGTCGACGATCAGCCGCCTGGTGACCTGGAGCAGGCCGGTGGTGTCGTGCTCCACCAGCCTGTCCAGCCACGCCAGCTGCTCGTCGTGCGGGACCGCGGCGAGCGAGCGGCCCTCGGCCGCGAGGATCTGGAAGGGTGCGAGGCGCACCCCCTCCAGCCCGTCGGTGCTCCAGCAGTAGCGCCGGTACGCGTCGGTGAACGCGGCCGCGTCGGCGGTGCGCTCGCGCTGCCGGTCCAGCAGTCCCTCCACGGCGGCACCGCGTGCTGCGGCCGCCTCCAGGGCGGCGGTCGCTGTGGGCAGCACCGCTCCGGAGGCCGCACCGACCGCGGCGTACTGCGAGCGCAGCAGCCCGGACGCCTTGAGCGACCAGGGCATCAGCTCGGCGTCCAGCAGCAGCCATCCCGTGCCGAGCTCGTCCCACAGCCCGGCGTCGGTGACGGCCGTGCGCAGGCGTCCCAGGATCTCCTCCGTGATCGCCGGGTCGTCGAAGAACGGCCGTCCGGTGCGGGTGTGCAGAGCTCCGGTGGGGCCTTCGACGCCGAACCGTTCCCGCGCCGCGTCCGCGTCACGGCAGACCAGCGCGACCGCCCGCGAGCCCATGTGCTTCTCCTCGCACACGACCCTGCTGATGCCGTCGGACCGGTACTGGGCGAACGCCTCCGCCGGGTGCTCGAGGTAGCCGTCCTCCTTGGAGGTGGCCGTCGGCGCCATCGTGGGCGGCAGGTACGTGAGCAGCCGCGGGTCGACGGCGAAGCGGCTCATCACCTCGAGCGCCGCCGCCGCGTTCTCCTCGCGCACGCCGATGCGGGCCATGTGCCGGGTCTCGACCACCCGCCGGCCCTGCACATCGGCGAGGTCCAGCGGCCGGCCCTCACGACTGCCCGGCGCCTCGGTGACCAGCGGCCTGACCGGCTCGTACCAGACCTTCTCGGCCGGTACGTCGACGAGTTCGCGTTCGGGCCAGCGCAGCGCCGTCATCTTCCCGCCGAAGACGGCGCCGGTGTCGAGGCAGATGGTGTTGTTGATCCAGGAGGTGTTGGGGACCGGTGTGTGGCCGTAGACCACCGCGGCCCGGCCGCGGTAGTCCTCCGCCCACGGGTAGCGGACGGGCAGCCCGAACTCGTCGGTCTCCCCCGTCGTGTCCCCGTACAGCGCGTGCGAGCGCACCCGGCCCGACGTGCGGCCGTGGTACTTCTCGGGCAGGCCGGCGTGGCAGACGACGAGCTTGCCCTCGTCGAGCACGTAGTGGCTGACGAGGCCGGCGATGAACTCCCTCACCTGCGTACGGAAGGCGTCGTCCTCCTTCTCCAGCTGCTCGATGGTCTCCGCGAGGCCGTGGGTGTGCTGGACGTTGCGGCCCCCCAGCCAGCGGCCGAGCTTGTTCTCGTGGTTGCCGGGCACGCACAGGGCGTTGCCGGCGGCGACCATCGCCATCACCCGACGCAGCACACCGGGGCTGTCGGGGCCGCGGTCGACGAGGTCTCCCACGAAGACGGCGGTACGGCCCTCGGGGTGGGCCCCGTCCACATAGCCGAGCTTGCCGAGCAGGGTCTCCAGCTCGGAACTGCAGCCGTGGATGTCGCCGATGATGTCGAACGGACCGGTGAGGTGGCGGAGGTCGTTGTAACGGCGCTCGAGGACGATCTCGGCGCTCTCCACCTCCTCCACGGTGCGCAGGACGTGCACCTTGCGGAAGCCCTCGCGCTCCAGGCCGCGCAGCGAACGGCGCAGCTCGCGGCGGTGGCGGGAGATGACATGGCGGGGCATGCCGGCCCGGTCGGGCCGGCCGGCGTTGCGCTCGGCGCACACGTCCTCCGGCATGTCGAGCACGATCGCGATCGGCAGGACGTCGTGCTGCCTGGCCAGCTGCACCAGTTGCCGGCGGCTCTCCGCCTGGACGCTCGTCGCGTCGACGACGGTGAGCCGGCCGGCGGCGAGCCGCTTGCCCACGATGTAGTGCAGGACGTCGAAGGCGTCGCCGCTGGCGCTCTGGTCGTTCTCGTCGTCGGCGACGAGTCCCCGGCAGAAGTCGGAGGAGATGACCTCGGTCGGCTTGAAGTGCCTGCGCGCGAAGGTCGACTTGCCGGAGCCGGTGGCCCCGACGAGGACCACGAGGGACAGGTCGGTCACCGGGAGCCGGCGGCCGGGCGTGGTCGTGCTCGCGGAAAGTGTCGTGCTGGTCATGCGGCCTTCGCCTCCTTCTCGGTCATCTCGAACACCGCCATCTGCGTGGGCGGCCCCACTTCGGGGTCGTCGGGCCCCACGGGCACGAGCCGTACGCCGTAGCCGTGGCGCTCCGCCACGCCCTCCGCCCAGGTGCGGAACTCCTGCCTCGTCCACTCGAAGCGGTGGTCGCCGTGGCGCACATGCCCGGCGGGCAGGCTCTCCCAGCGGACGTTGTACTCGACGTTCGGGGTCGTCACGAGCACCGTCCGAGGCCGGGCGGAGCCGAACACCGCGTACTCCAGGGCCGGTAGCCGCGGCAGGTCGAGGTGCTCGATGACCTCGCTGAGCACGGCGGCGTCGTATCCCGTCAGCCGCTTGTCCGTGTACGTGAGGGAGCCCTGCATCAGCTTGACGCGGGACGCCTGCCGCTCACCCATGCGGTCCAGCTTGAGGCGCCGGCCCGCGACGGTCAGCGCCCGCACCGACACGTCGACGCCGACGATCTCGGTGAAACGCGTGTCCTTCAGCAGCGCCTGCACCAACTGGCCCTGGCCGCAGCCGAGGTCGAGCACCCTGCTCGCGCCGGCCGTGTGCAGCGCCTCCAGGACGGCGGCCCTGCGCTGCTCGGCGAGCGGTACGGGGCGCTCCTCCGTGTCGGTGGTCTCGTCGACCGCGTTGTCGACGTCCTCGACGTCGAGGTCGTCGGCCTCGGCCAGCCGCACCAGTTCGAGGCGCTCCATGGCCCGGCGGGTCAGTCCCCAGCGGCGGGACAGGTAGCGGCTGGTGATCAGCTTCTGCTCGGGGTGGTCGGCGAGCCATCCGTCGCCGGCGCGCAGCAGCTTGTCGACCTCGTCGGGCGCGACCCAGTAGTGCTTCGCGTCGTCGAGGACGGGCAGCAGGACGTAGAGCTGGCGCAGCGCGTCGGCGAGCCTCAGTTCTCCTTCGAGCACCAGCTGTACGTAGCGGGAGTCGCCCCACTCGGGGAACTGCTCGTCGAGCGCGACCGGTTCGGCCGTGACCGAGCTCCAGCCGAGCGGCTCGAAGAGCTTGCGCACCAGCTCGGCGCCGCCGCGGGCCGGCACCGCGGGCACCTCGACGCGCAGTGGCATCGGGGCCTCGGCCCGACCGGGCAGGGCGGCGCAGACACCGCGCAGGGCGCTCTTGAAGACGGTGGTCAGGGCGACGGCCAGCAGCGACGACGCCGCGTAGGGGCGGTCGTTGACGTACTGGGCGAGCGCCGAGTCGGGAGCTCCGCCGCGGCCCTTGCCCTTGCCGCGCCGCACCAGCGCCACCGGATCCACCTACAGGAGCAGTGCGGCCGTGCACCGCTCGGCGGACGCCTCGGGGTAGAAGACGTGCGCCGTGCCGTGCGAGGTGGAGAACGCCTGCGCCTTGTCGGGATGCTTGTGCAGCAGATACCCGAGGTCGGTCGCGGGGCGTTCAACGGTGCCGGTGGTACTGATCGTCAGGAACACGCGTTTGAGTATCGTCCGCATCGGCGGCCCCGACCAGGGGTTTTCGGCAGCGGACGGCCCGTGCTCGGCGCGCCACGGGGCGTGTCCGGCCGCTCAGGAGTGCAGCAGCCGCGCGAGCTCGGCGATCTCGCGCGGGCCGACGCGGCAGCAGCCGCCGGCCAGCCGTGCCCCGGCCGCGCGCCATTCGCGCACCCTGACCGGGTCGTACCCCGACCCGCCCTGCCAGGACGAGGAGGCGGCGTCCCACCGTTCGCCGCTGTTCGGGTACACGACGGCCGGCTTTCCGGTGATCTCCGTGGCGAGCGCGACAGCGGCCGTGGCCTCGCGCGGGTCGCAGCAGTTCACGCCCACGGCGATGACCTCGTCACGCCCGGCGGCGAGCGCGAACGCCTCGGCGAGCGGCTGGCCGGCGCGGGTGCGGCCCTCCGCGACCGTGTACGACAGCCACAGCGGCACGCCGCACCCTTCCGCGGCTTCGAGCAGCGCCTGTGCCTCGTCCGTGTCGGGCACGGTCTCCAGGGCGAGCACGTCGGGTCCGGCGGCGGCGAGCGCCTCGATACGCGGCCGGTGGAAACGCTCCAGCTCGCGCACGCCGAGCCCGTACCGGCCGCGGTACTCGCTGCCGTCCGCGAGCATGGCGCCGTACGGTCCGACGGAAGCGGCGACCCATACCTCGTGGCCGGCGGCGTCCGCCGCGGACCTGGCCAGGCCGACGCTGCGGCCCAGTAGTCCTGCTGCCTGCGCCCGGCCGGTTCCCCGCCGGGCGAACCCCTCGAACGTGGCCTGGTAGCTCGAGGTGATGAGCACCTGGGCACCCGCCCGTACGTACGCCGTGTGCGCGGCCCGGATCTGCTCCGGGTCGTCGGCGAGCAGCCGGGCCGACCAGAGACCGCCGGACAGGTCGCAGCCCTGCGCCTGGAGCTGGTTGGACAGACCGCCGTCCAGGACGACGATGCCTTCCTCGAGGGCGGCGGCGAGCGTACGGGCGGGTTTCACGGTGCTCCCCCTCGGTCAGCTCAGCTGCGAGCTGACCTGCGAGGAGATCAGCTCCAGGTGGTCGAGGTCGTCGAGGTCGAGCACCTGGAGGTAGAGGCGGGAGGAGCCGGTGGCGGCATAGCGCCCGATCTTGTCGACGACCTCCGCGGGCGAGCCCGCCAGGCCGTTCGCCTTCAGCTCGTCCACCTCGCGGCCGATCGCCGCCGCGCGACGGGCCACCTCCGTGTCGTCCTTGCCGACGCAGACCACCAGCGCGTTGGAGTAGACGAGGTCGCCGGGGGCCCGGCCGGCCTTCTCCGCGGCGGCGCGCACCCGGCCGAACTGCCGCTCGGTGTCCTCGATGGAGGCGAAGGGAAGGTTGAACTCGTCCGCGTACTGTGCGGCGAGGCGGGGTGTGCGGGTCGCTCCGTGGCCGCCGATCAGCACGGGGATCTTCTGCTGGGCGGGCTTGGGCAGTGCGGGAGAGCCGGACAACTGGTAGTGCGTGCCGTCGTAGGAGAAGGTCTTGCCCACCTCCGTGGCCCACAGTCCGGTGACGATCGCCAGCTGCTCCTCGAGGCGGGCGAACTTCTCCTTCGGGAACGGGATGCCGTACGCCTTGTGCTCTTCCTCGAACCAGCCGGCGCCGAGGCCCAGTTCGACCCGGCCGCCCGACATCTGGTCGACCTGGGCGACCTGGATGGCCAGCACACCGGGCAGCCGGAAGGTGCCGGCCGTCATCAGGGTGCCGAGACGGATGCGCTTGGTCTCACGGGCGAGTCCGGCCAGGGTGATCCAGGCGTCCGTCGGTCCGGGAAGTCCGTCGGAGGAGCCCATGCTCAGGTAGTGGTCGGAGCGGAAGAACGCGTCGAAGCCCAGGTCCTCGGTGGCCTTGGCGACGGTCAGCAGGGTGTCGTAGCTCGCCCCTTGCTGGGGCTCGGTGAAGATTCGAAGATCCATGGCTCCATCCTGCACCCTGGACTCCCGGCCCGTCGCGGCCCCGAGTCTCCCGGTGCCGTCAGGGCCCGGCGCGGCCGCGGACGGTTTCGGGAGGCCGGTCCGGTTCCCGTTCGGCGAGCCGTCGCAGCATTCCCCGCACCCGGTCGCTCGACTCGTCGGCGGCGTCTATCGTCTCGATGCACTGCCAGTAGAGCCCCTCGTCGTCCGTGGCGCAGGCGACGCCGACGAGTGCGATGCCGACGTCGCCGAGCAGGACGTTCAGACCGAGTAACGCGGCCTCCGGGTCGGCCACTTCCGTCAGTCCCGTGGCCCGGACGGTGCCGCTGCGCACCATCGGATGGTCGAGCACGCCGCATCCGCGACCGCCGATCTCGCCAAGCCCTCTGGCCTCGCCCCGCAGCTCCGTCGGGCCGACGAGCGCCAGCCGGGCGCCGATCGCCTGCGCGAGTGCCAGTGCCTGCCATGCCTCCGCGACGATGTCCGGCACCGCGCGGCTCTGGGCCAGCGCCTGTCGGCACATTCTGACGAGCCGTTCCGCATCCATGTACGCACCCCCGTTCGTACGAAAGCCTGCCCACTGAGTTCATTACCCAGAGTGAAGCCCATTGAGCCGAAAAGCCAGGGGAATTCGGAAATCTGTGGACAGCAAGGCCGTTGTGGATAACTCGACAACTCCGGAGAGTGACGAAGCGCGGTGTATGCCCAGGGCTACCCGGCTGTTCGTCCCCGGTTCTCACTTCGGCGGGAAGCGGATCTCGTTGCGGTCGATCTTCTCCGACAGCGCCTGAAGGGCGTCGATCCCGAGCACCTCGCAGAACTGCAGCAGATACGCCAGCACATCCGCGACCTCGTCGCGCACCCGGTGCGCCCCCTCCGGCTCCTCCATCACCCGCGCCGACTCCTCCGGCGTCAACCACTGGAAGATCTCGACCAGTTCGGCCGCCTCGACGCTCAGCGCCACGGCCAGGTTCTTCGGCGTGTGGTAGGGCTCCCAGCCGCGCGCCGCCGCGAAATCTGCCAGTCTGCGCTGCAGCCCTTCGACATCCGGCCCGTCGTCTCTCGTCATGGCACCAGGTCTACCACCGTCACACCGTCGATCCCCCGCGCGCACGACGCGTCAGTGACGGTCCC
This sequence comes from Streptomyces pristinaespiralis, assembly GCF_001278075.1. Classification (GTDB taxonomy): domain Bacteria; phylum Actinomycetota; class Actinomycetes; order Streptomycetales; family Streptomycetaceae; genus Streptomyces; species Streptomyces pristinaespiralis. Next base: position 2,174,034 of record NZ_CP011340.1, read on the forward strand.
CACCAGCCTGATGTGTCCCCGCGCGCACATCTCCGCCCCCAGCGCCACCAGTTGCCGCATCTGCTCGGGGTCGAGGCTGCGGTCGAACCCGTCGGCGAGCACCGTGAGCGACTGGTAGGCCACCGGCACCTCCGCCACCTGGTCCATGGCGAGCACGCCCGGCCCGGTGAGCAGCACCAGGGCGAGTCCCAGATACCTGAGCTCCCCTTCGCCGAGCCGCCCCACCGGTGTCGAGCCGAGCGCACCGCCCCGTGCGAGCAGGGCTCGCACCTGCCCGCCCGCCAGCTCCTCGACCGCGACGTCGGCCACGGCTCCCGCGCACCCCATCCGCGCCGCGGAGGCGAGCCGCGCGTGCCGCTTGGCGCATTCACTGCGTGTGCGGTGCAGCACCTCGGCCAGGTTGTCGCACCCGCGGCGCAGCCGCCCGGCCCCCGCCGGCACCGGCCGGCGCATCCGTTCCGGCCGGGGGTCGCAGGCGAACACCGACCGCAGCGCCACCACGACCTGCTCGGCCGCGGCGAGCACCTGCAACTGCGCCGCCGTGCTCCCCGCGACACGCAGCGGCAGCAGAGCGGTGCCCAGCCGGTCGTCCGGCAGCGGACCCCGGGTGACGGTCGCGGAGCCCGCCGTGTGCCACGCCGCTTCCACGAAGGACCGTGCGGGGTCGCGCAGCGCCGTGGTCAGCAGGGTCCGGCCGCCGCCGGTGAGCCGTTCGCCCGCCACCCGCAGGCTCGGCTCGGTCTGCACGGCCAGGTCGAGCAGGACCGGGCCTGCCGGACCGTCGACCGTGCAGCCGATACGGAATCCGCGCCGCCCCTGTCTGTCGGCGGCGGCCCGCTCGGGGACGCATTCGGCCGGTTCGGGGAACGCGGTGGCCAGGTCGCGGCCGGCGCCCAGGAGTGCCAGGGCCTCGTACGCCTGGAGCGCGTTGGACTTGCCGCTGCCGCTCGGCCCCGCGAAGAGCGTCATGGGGCCGAGCGGGAAGGCGGCGGCGCGGTGCGACCTGAACGCGGAGAGCCGTAACTGCGTGACGGCGGGCCGGGCGACGCTCCCCCGGCCGGGCGACGCGTCCGGGTCCTCGGCCTGCGACGGGCCCCCGGCCTGCGTGGGCCCCATGACCTGCTCGCCGCCGACGACCTGTGTACGGTCCATGACCTGTGCCGGGTCCACGACCCGCGTCCCCGCGCCCATGACCTGCGTTTTCGCGTCCATGATCGGGACGGTACGCAGCCCTGGAGACGACGAACCGTTCCGCCTGAGGGACCTTCCTACGAATGAGGTACGGCGGCGGCGGTGGCTCCCTCGACCTCGGTGCCGACGGGCGCGAGCAGGAAGACGTTCCGGTCCACCCGGTGCATCTGGCACCCGAGTCCGAACACCACACCGCTGCTGAAGTCGAGGATCCGCTTGGCGACGTCGGTGTCCGCCCCGGTGAGGTCCAGCAGCACCGGCATCCCGGCGACGAGGTACTCGGCCACCTCGCGCGCGTCACCGAAGACCTGTACGCGCAGGACGATGAAACGACGGTGCTCGGCGGCCTCGTACTCCCGTGGGACCGTGACGTGGTCGACCCGCGACGGCCACTCGTTGCGGCCGCGCAGCGGGACCACCTGGGCCAGGCCCTCCCACTGCTCGTCGGTGACGTCGTACCTCTCGTACCTACTCATGGGCCCATCCTCACCCCCCTCACCCGTTCGGCCCAACAGCGACACGGATGGAGGAACAGGAAGCCGCACCCCCGAACGACAGCGATCCCCTGGCCCGGGGGTCCGGGCCAGGGGATCGGTCGGAGATGCTCAGCCGCGTTCGAAGACGGCTACCGTGCGTGCCGGGACCGTGAACGTGCCCGAACTCTTGTCGTAGGCGGACGACTTGACGGTCGCGTCCGCTCCCGCGCGCTGGACGGGGTGGAGCGCGTAGTCCTCGCCGGCCAGTTCCGCGACCCGCTGGGTCCGCTGCTGCGGACCGGCGTTGAACACCACGACCAGGTCGTCGAGCCGCATCGTGATCACACCGGGGGTCTCGTCCTTGCCCGACAGCGGGAAGGACAGCGCCGACTGGACCTGACCGGCGGTGGACAGGCCGAAGGCCGGCTCACCGGTGCGGATCTTCAGAAGGTCCCGGTAGGCCGCGGAGGCGCCGTCGATCTCGGCGCAGCCCACGGTCAGTGACGCTTTGGTGAGCAGCGGCTTCGCGAAGCCCCACTTGGACTTGTTGTCGGCCTCCGGCGGCAGTCCCCGGCCGAAGCCGTTGCCGTCACGGCAGTCCCAGTGGATGGCGTTGAACCAGTCACCGCTGTCGTAGGAGTTGCGGTCCAGCGACTTGGACCGCAGCAGGTCCGTGCCCGCCTGGGAGAGCGACGGCCCCTGCGACAGTGCCGAGGTCGCCATCGCGAGCACCTGCATCCTGGCCCGGTCGGCCGGTGAGGTGCCGGCCGGGAGCTTGAAGGCCAGGGCGTCGTACAGCGACTCGTTGTCGTGGGCGTCCGAGTAGGCCAGGGCGTCACCCGGCACGGCGGCGTAGCCGGCCGGGGCGCCGTTGTAGTCGACCTCGGAGCCCTTGACGGTGCGGCCGCTGGTGTCGGTGAAGGAGTAGGACGCGAGGTTGCCGGACAGACCGACCTTGATGAGGTCCTGGTAGTGCAGCAGCCGCGCCTTCTGCTCGGCCTCGCTGCCGTTGGCCTTCGAGGTGTTGGGGTCGGTGTAGAGACCGGAGGCGAAGCCCTGCACACCCGGGTCCTCGTCGAACGGCCCGCCGCCGCGGACGGCGTCGCGCGCCCGGTCGGAGAAGGTCGCGATGCCGGTGCCCGCCATGTTCTTCTGGGTGGCCTGGACGAACCGGGCGTCGTCGGCGACCTCGCCGAAGTTCCAGCCCTCCCCGTAGAGGATGATCTTCTTGCCGTCCACGCCGTCCCGCTCGAGCGTCAGCTCGTCGAGCGCGGCGCGCACCGCCAGGATGTTCTCCTTCGGGTGGTGCCCCATCAGGTCGAAGCGGAAGCCGTCCACCTTGTAGTCGCGCGCCCAGGTCACGATGGAGTCGACGACGAGCTTGCCCATCATCGCGTTCTCCGGCGCGGTGTTGGCGCAGCAGGTGGAGGTGGCGACGCTGCCGTCGGCCAGCAGTCGCTGGTAGTAGCCGGGCACGACCTTGTCCAGTACGGACTTGTCCGACTGTCCGGCGGCCACGGTGTGGTTGTAGACCACGTCCATGACGGTGCGCAGGCCGTCCTCGTTCAGCGCCTTCACCATCTGCCGGAACTCGACCGTGCGCTTCGTGCCGTCCGGGTCGGTGGAGTACGAGCCCTCCGGGACGGTGTAGTGCAGCGGGTCGTAGCCCCAGTTGAAGGCGTCCTTGGCGGCCGCCGCGGCGACGCACGCCTGCTGCTCGTCCGAGTCGGGTGCGTAGATCAACAGGTCGCACTCGGGCTGCTGCTGGTCCGACTTCTTCTCGGGGATGGTGCCGATGTCGAAGGCGGGCAGCAGGTGCACGTACGAGGTGCCGGCGCCGGCGAGTTCACGCAGGTGCTGCGAGCCCTTGCTGTCCTTGTCGGTGAAGGCGAGGTAGGTGCCCTTGTTCTCCGCCGTGGCGTCCGCGATCGAGAAGTCGCGGATGTGCAGCTCCTGGATCTGGGCGTCCTTCAGCGGCACGGCCGCGGGCTTCTTCAGCGTCGACCAGCCCTTGGGCGCCAGCGACCTGTCGCGCAGGTCCGCCACGACGCTGTGCGTGGAGTCGGTCGTCAGCGCGACCGAGTAGGGGTCGGTGACCTTGTTGGTGACGACCTTCTGGACGGTGGGGGCCCACACCTTCACGTGGTAGCGGTACGTGTCCCCCTTCCAGCTCCTGTTGCCCTTGACCGACCAGACGCCGCTCGCCTCGTCGCGGCGCATCGCCACGTTCTTCCCCTCGAGTTCGAGCAAGACGTGCTGGGCGGTGGGCGCCCAGAGCCGCAGCGTCGGCACGCCCTTGCGGTCGAAGGTGGCGCCGAGGTCGGCCTTGGTGGCCCTGTTCGCGTACAGGTCGTCGAGCACTCCGGCGATCTGCACCCCGGTGGCTGTGACCACGGCTCCGTTGGCGGCGTACTGGGCCGCCACGAGCTGGCTCTTCAGCGCTTCCCGGACGCGGTCGCGGTCACGCGGGTCGACCGTGTAGGCGGTGTAGCCGGACAGGTGGGGGAACTTCTCCTTCTGCGCGTCGGTGAGCTCCGTCCTGCCGAGGCGCAGCACACGGCGGTCGCCGGTGAGCGTCCCGTCCTTGACCGCGATCGAGCCGTCCCGCGAGTAGAGCAGGGCGCTGGAGGCCGCGGCGTCGCTGCCCTTCCAGGCGACCGTGTTCTCGTCGATCCAGACGGCCTGGGCCTTGGTGAGGTCCAGGGCCGCTCCGCCGCCCTTGGGCTGCGGCAGCAGGTATTTCTGCTGTCCGGCGAGCAGCCACACCTCGTGGCCGACTCCCTTGAGGTCGAGCGACTGGTCGGACGGCAGGTCCTTCTCGTCGCCCTTGTGGAGGATGTAGCTGAGCGAGGTGGCGCCGGGTGCCAGCGGCACCTCGTAGACCGCGCCGTACGCGTCGGTCCGCACCGGCTCCAGCGGCTTCGACCAGTCGGTCGGGTTCGCGGCACCGGTCCAGGTGTGCAGGCCCCAGCCGGCGTGATCGCCGTCGGCCCGCTTGTAGTGCAGGATCGCCTTGCCGGTGTCCTGGGGCGGATAGGCGCCCTCGGGGGCCGTGTTCCGCACCTCCGGCTTGCCCTGCTCGATCCAGACCTCGCCGGTCTTCGACAGGTCGATCGCGCGGTCGGCGTCGGTGTCCTTCACGCCGTCCTTGTTCACGGCGATGAAGCCGACGGAGGAGGCGCCGGGCCTGAGCTTGACGTAGGCGAACGCGCCGTAGGCGTCACGGCCGGTGAACGGCTTGCCCGCGGGCCAGGTGGTGCCTTCGCCCTCGGCGATGTCGCCCCAGGTGTAGAGGCCCCAGTCGTCGTAGTCTCCCCCAGAGCCTTCGGCCTGGGAGGTACCCCCATCGGCGCGCTTGTAGTGGACGATCGCGTAGTCGCGCTGGGTGGCGCTCGGCGGCTGCTCGACGGCCGGGGCGCCGCTGGTGGTGGCGGCCGTGGCACCGGCGGTACGTCCCGCCCTGTCGACGACGACGGCCTTGTAGCGCAGGGCCGTTCCGGCCGGGGCCGTGATGTGCTGGGTGACCTTGTAGGGGGCGTGGTCGGCGGAGCCGAGGACCTGCCACTTGCGGTTGCCGGTCTGGGCGGCGAACACGACGCGGTTCAGCTGCCCGCCGTCGACGTCCGCGGAGATCTCGACGGTGCCGGTCGCGCCGGCCCCGGGTGCCTGGAGCGTGATCGAGGGCACGGCGGCGGGGGCGGCGAGGGGCCGGGCCGCCTTGAGGACGACGGAGGAGAGCGCGGGGACGGTCACCTCGATCTTCTTGTCGGCCCCGCTGCGGACGGTGCCGTCGGTGCCGTGGATCGCGGTGAAGTCCATGGCGGCCGAACCGGTCGGCACCTGGACGGTCTTCGCCTCCGTGGCGTTGTTGACCGCCACGACGTACTCGGTCGCCGCCCGGGCGTCGGTGCGGGAGAAGGCGTACACCGAGTCCTGCGCGTACCGCTGCTGCTGGACGCCGTCGCGCAGCGCGGGGTGCGCCTCGGTGAGCTCGGCGAGCGCGGCGATCTGGCGGTAGAGCGGGTGCGAGGTGTCGTACGCGTCCTCGGCGTGCGTGCGGCCGGTGCCGATCTGGTCGTCGTCCAGGAAGTCGGCGGTCCTCGAGGCGAACAGCGTCTGGCGGGCGTCCTTGTCACCGCCGGCCCCGGTGTATCCCTGTTCGTCGCCGTAGTAGACGACGGGGTTGCCGCGGCTGAGGAACATCAGCTCGTTGGCGAGCTTGTAGCGCTTCAGCAGCTCGGCGTCGTCGGCGTCCTTGTTGTCCTGCGCGAGGAAGGTGCCGAACCGGCCCATGTCGTGGTTGCCGAGGAAGGGCACCGACTCGTAGGCGTTGGCCTTGTCGGTGGTGTAGCGGTAGTCCTGCGCGAAGAGGTTCGCCAGCTTCTCGGCGGACCCGCCCTGCGAGGCGAAGGTGCGTGCCGCGTCCTGGAACGGGAAGTCGAGCGTGGCGTCGAGACGGCCCTGGGTGACGTACTTCGAGGTGATGGCCGGGTCCGCGGAGTAGACCTCGCCGAACATGAAGAAGTCGTCACGGCCGCGCTCGGCCGCGTACTCGTCCAGCGCGGTCGCCCACCGGGTCCAGAACTCGGTGTTGACGTGCTTGACCGTGTCGATGCGGAAGCCGTCGATGTCGAAGTCGCGGACCCAGCGCTGGTAGATCTTCTCCATGCCCTCGACGACCTCGGGACGCTCGGTCCACAGGTCGTCCAGGCCGACGAAGTCACCGTGCTCCGCGGACTCGCCGGCGAAGGTCGAGTCACCGCGGTTGTGGTACATCTCCGGGTCGTTGAGCCAGGCGGGGACCTTGAGGTTCTTCTTCGCGTCCGGCACGACGGGGGTGCGCGGGAAGGAGTCCTCGTCGGTGCCGGGGAAGCGCCTGGTGCCGTCGGCGTAGTCGCTGTCGTCGAACGGCACGCCGTCCTTCGTCAGGTAGGGGAAGGCGCCCTTGGAGAGATAGCCGTACGACTTCTCCTTGTAGTCCACGACGTCGGCGGTGTGGTTGGTGATGACGTCGAAGAAGACCTTCATGCCCTTGGCGTGGGCCTTGTCGATCAGCCTCTCCAGGTCGGCGTTGGTGCCGAAGTGCGGGTCGACCTGCGTGAAGTCGGTGATCCAGTAGCCGTGGTAGCCGGCGCCCGCGTCCTTACCCTCGCCCTGCACGGGCTGGTTCTTGAAGATGGGCGCCATCCAGATGGCGGTGGTGCCGAGCCCCTTGATGTAGTCCAGCTTCTCGGTGAGGCCCTTGAGGTCGCCGCCCTGGTAGAAGCCCTTGTCGGTGGGGTCGTAACCGGTGGAGAGGCGCGAACCGGTCAGTCCGCCGCGGTCGTTGCCGCGGTCACCGTTCGCGAAGCGGTCGGGCAGGACGAAGTAGAACTGCTCGCGGGTGAGGTCGTGGCGGGCGGGCTCTGCGGCAAGCGATCTGTCCGACGGCGGCTTGGGCGGTTCGGGCGCCGCGGCCGCCGGAAGGGCGGTCACGAGCGCCGCGACCGTCGCCGTCGCCGCGGCTGCGGCCACGATGTGGCGCAGCGGGACACGGGGGCGTATCAAGGCGGGTCTCTCCTGGATGAGGGTGGTTGTGGTGCGAGTGCGGTGCCCCGCGCCCGGGGAGGGACGCGGGGCAGCACGGGGGTGGCGTCAGTTGCGCCAGGTGTCGTTCAGCGCGACCTTGCCGGAGGACGGGACGGTGGCGGTGCGGTTGGCGCCGCTCTCCCAGGTGACGTTGCCTGCACCGTCCTTGCGGATGTACTTGTACTCGAAGGACGTACCGGCGGCGAGGTTCACCTCGGCCTTCCAGACGGGGTAGGCCGCCGGGTCGAGCTTGACGGCGCCGGCGGGGTTCCAGTTGCCGAGCGCCGGCTGGTTGCCGGTCACGTAGATGTTCTGGCCGACGACCGTGGTGGCGTTGACGGCGAAGGACGCGCCCGCGCTCACCGGTCCGGGGTCGGTGGAGCCGCCGCCGCAGTCACGCGCGCCGGCATGCAGCGCGAGGGCGGTGCCGGCGCCGAGGGTGGCCGTGAACCGGCCGGAGCCGTCGACGGCGACGCTCCTGCCGCTCTGCACGTCGCAGTAGGTGCCGGACGGCAGGGAGGTCTGGAAGGTACGGGTCAGCGCGGCGCCCTCCTGGTTGATGGCGACGTACGCCTTGGTGCCCCGCCCGAAGGCGATCTGGTCGGCGCCGTTGTCCCACCAGTTCGTGACGCCCTGGCCGCGGGCGGTGTTGCGCAGGCCCACCATGGAGGAGATCTCCCGCCAGGAGTGCTGGCACTTCCACCCGTCGCTGTAGCAGGCGGTCACCGCTCCGCCGTTGGGCGGCCCGGCGTCGTGCTGGGTGAACTCGTAGCCGGAGTGGACGTCGGGTGATCCGTACGGCCAGGCGAGCATGAACACGTGGGCCAGTGTGTAGTTGGCCCCGTCCTTGTAGGTGAGGGTGTCGCCGCCGCGCTCCGTGTCGTGGTTGGCGACGAAGACGGCGGACCTGCCCGACTCCATGAAGCCCCAGCCCTCGCCGAAGTTCTTCAGACTCGTGAGGTTCCCGCCGGTGAAGACCTGCTTGAGGCCGCGTCCGTAGCGGAACTCCTGGACGTCGCCGCTGCCGAGGTACTCGCTCGGGGAGACGGCCTCGCCCGCGCCGTGGATGGCCTCGTGCTTCCAGTAGATGCCCGGGTTCGTGAGCTTGCCCTTGATGGCGGCCAGGTCGTCGGCGGGCATGTGCTTGGAGGCGTCGATGCGGAAGCCGTCGACGCCGAGCGTCAGCAGGTCGTTCAGATACCCGGCGATCCTGCCCCTGACGTACTCCTCGCCGGTGTCCAGGTCCGCCAGCCCGACGAGCTCGCAGTTCTGCACGTTCCCGCGGTCCTGGTAGTTGTTGATCTGCGAGGTGCAGTTGTCCATGTCGTACGAGGAGTACAGACCGGGGTAGTTGTACTTCGTGTACGCGGATCCGCCGGTCCCGGTGCCGGAACCGGCGGACATGTGGTTGATGACGGAGTCGGCGATGACCTTGACGCCCGCCGCGTGGCAGGTGTCGACCATGCTCTTGAAGGCGGCGCGGTCACCGAGGCGTCCGGCGATCCGGTAGCTGACGGGCTGGTACGAGGTCCACCACTGGCTGCCCTGGATGTGCTCCTGGGGCGGCGAGACCTGTACGAACCCGTAGCCGGCGGGGCCGAGGGAGTCGGTACAGGCCCGGGCGACCGAGTCGAACTTCCACTCGAACATCACCGCGGTGACGTCCTTGTCGCCGGGCGGGGCGGCCTGGGCGGTGCTGGGGGCCGTGACGGCGACGGCGGCTCCTGCCACAACGGCGAGTGCCGCGGCCACGGTTCTGCTGGCCATGATTCCTCCTGGGGCTCACAGGAAGGTGCGGATGCGAGGGGTCAGCCTCGTGCGGCAACGCGCCGTGCCCGCAAGGCCTTGGGGATTTCTTGCTGCAAGAAGTCTGAAACTCGTTGCGGACGAGACCGTAGGGCCCGCCCGGCCGCCGGTCAAGCCTTCGGGCAGACTCCGGTGACATGCTAGAAAACCCGCTGTTTCGTGGCCGCAAACTCTTTCGCAAGCCATTGCAATGGTGTTACGTTCAACCACGACTCCGGTCCGGTCGGCCGGGGGTTCCGGTCAGTGCCGGGGCCCTACGCGCCCGGCCGGCCGGGCCGGTCACCCACCGGCCCGTGAGCACCGGAACGCCTCGACAGGCCGCGCGAAGACGGGCATCGGGCCAACGCCCCCCGTCGCCGGCCGAGGCCCACGAGCGGGAGGCCCGGGGCCGCAGACAAGACCCCGCCGCGCCCCGATCAGGGGCAGGCCCCGGGCTTCCCGAACAGCCTTACGGCGCCGCCGCGTTCACCATGAACGCGACGGCGCCCGGCCGTTCTGCGCGCGCCTCAGCGCCGCGGCGCACCCGTCGAGCCGCGCACCACGAGCTCCGGCTGGAAGACGAACTCCGTGCGCTGCACCGGGTTTCCGTCGATCTCCTCCACGAGAGCGTCGACCGCCGCCGTCGCCATGGCCTGCACGGGCTGACGCACCGTCGTGAGCGGCGGGTCGGTGAAGGCGATGAGGGGCGAGTCGTCGAAGCCGACGACGGAGACGTCCCCGGGCACGTCGAGCCCCCGCGCCCGCACCGCCCTGATGGCGCCCAGCGCCATCAGGTCGCTGCCGCAGACGATCCCGGTGCACCCCTGGTCGAGCAGCAGGCCGGCGGCCGCCTGGCCGCCCTCCACGGAGAACAGCGTGCGCTGGATGAACCCCTGCGCCTCGTCCTCGCCCAGCCCCAGCATGGCTTCGAGGGCCTCGGTGAAGCCCTCGGCCTTGCGCGACGAGGGCACATAGCGGGTGGGCCCGATGGCCAGACCGATGCGCTCGTGCCCGAGTTCGACGAGGTGCCGCACGGCCATCCGCGCCGCCGACCGGTCGTCCGGCGAGACGAACGGCGCCTCCACGGCCTCGTTGTAGCCGTTGATGAGGACGAACGGGATGCCCCGGCCCGCCAGTTTGAGATAGCGGGAGGGGTCGGCCGTCGTGTCGGCGTGCAGCCCGGAGAGGAACACGATGCCGGTGACGCCGCGTTCCTCGAGCTGCTCGACCAGCTCGTCCTCCGTCGAACCGCCGGGCATCTGGGTGCACAGCACGGGCGTGTAGCCGTGGCCCGCCAGCACCTGTTCGATGACCTGCGCGAACGCGGGGAAGATCGGGTTCGTCAGCTCGGGGATGATCAGGCCGACGAGCCCGGCGCTGCGCTGCCGCAGCCGCACCGGCCGTTCGTAACCGAGCACGTCGAGGGCGGCCAGCACCTTGTGCCGCGTGGCGGCGGCGACGCCGGCCTTGCCGTTCAGCACCCGGCTGACCGTGGCTTCGCTGACCTGCGCCTGGAGGGCGAGATCGGCGAGCCTCGGGGCGCCGTTTCCGTCGCCCCGAGGCAGGGGGATCGTCACACCGCCCACCAGACGGTGGTGTCGGCGGGCAGCTCCGCCATGTCGTCCACGATCATCACCGTCTCGCTGGCGAGCAGGGTGCGGCCGGGCAGCGGGATGCGGACCACCGCGCCGGTGGTGTTGGCGGTGCAGACGAAGCCGTCACGGCGGAAGGCGAGCACGCCCTCCGGGGACTCCAGCCACTCCACGGCCGTCCCGGCGCCGAGCCCCGGGTGCTCGCGGCGCACGGCGAGCGCGCTGCGGTAGAGCTCGAGCGTGGAGCCGGGATCGCCGGTCTGCGCCTCGACGCTCAGGCCGCCCCAGGAGTCGGGCTGCGGCAGCCAGCTGCCGCCGCTGCCGAAGCCGTACGAGGAGCCCTCCACGGTCCACGGGATCGGCACCCGGCAGCCGTCGCGGTATCCGTCCTGGCCGGCCGCACGGAAGAACGACGGGTCCTGGCGCACCTCGTCCGGGAGGTCGGTGACGTCGGGCAGGCCGAGTTCCTCGCCCTGGTAGATGTAGGCGGAGCCGGGCAGCGCCAGCATCAGCAGCGTCGCGGCGCGGGCACGGCGCAGACCGAGCTCGCGGTCCCCGGCCGTGCGGAGCTGGGTGCCGAGGCCCGCCGGGTTGGCGAAGCGGGTGGCGTGCCGGGTGACGTCGTGGTTGGACAGCACCCAGGTGGCGGGGGCGTCGACCGGGCGCATCGCGGCGAGCGAGCTGTCGATGACGGCGCGCAGCTCGGCGGCGTCCCAGTGGGTGCCCAGGTACTGGAAGTTGAACGCCTGGTGGAGCTCGTCGGGGCGGACGTAGTTCGCGGTGCGCTCCACGGTCGGCGTCCACGCCTCCGCGACGGCGATCCGCTCGTCCGGGTACTCGTCGAGGATGGTGCGCCAGCTGCGGTAGATCTCGTGCACACCGTCCTGGTCGAAGAACGGCATGACATCGTTTCCGAGCAGCTTGACCTGGTCGGTGCCGCCGAGGTCCGGGAGGCCCTCGGCCTTGACCAGGCCGTGGGCGACGTCGACGCGGAAGCCGTCCACGCCCATGTCGAGCCAGAAGCGCAGGATCGAGCGGAACTCGTCGGCGACGGCCGGGTTGTCCCAGTTGAAGTCGGGCTGCTCCGGGGCGAAGAGGTGGAGGTACCACTCGCCGTCCCCGGTACGCGTCCAGGCCGGGCCGCCGAAGATGGACTCCCAGTCGTTGGGCGGGAGTTCGCCGTTCTCGCCCTTGCCGGGGCGGAAGTGGTAGCGGGCCCGCAGCGGGGACCCGGGCCCCTCGCGCAGCGCGCGCTTGAACCACTCGTGCTGGTCGGAGGAGTGGTTGGGCACGAGGTCCACGATGATGCGCAGACCCAGTTCGTGGGCGTCGCGGATCAGCGCGTCCGCGTCGAGGAGCGTGCCGAACATGGGGTCGATGGCACGGTAGTCGGCGACGTCGTAGCCGGCGTCGGCCTGCGGGGACGCGTAGAAGGGGCTGAGCCAGACGGCGTCGACACCGAGGTCCTTCAGGTACGGCAGTCTGCTGCGCACGCCTTCGAGATCGCCCATGCCGTCGCCGTTCCCGTCGGCGAAGCTGCGCGGATAGACCTGGTAGATCACCGCGTCGCGCCACCAGCCCGTGTGCGTGCCGGACGTGGGGGCGGCGGGGGCAGCAAGGTGCTGGGTCATGTCATCCCTGGAGGTGATGGGGTGGGGTGCGACGCCGGCCCGGGGATCAGGCACGGACCGGCGTCGCCGCTTCATACGGTGGTCAGCCCTTGACGGCACCGGCGGACATACCGGTCACCAGATGCCGCTGGGCGAAGAGGAACACGAGCGCGGCCGGGATGGCGATGAGCACGGAGGCCGCCGCCATCGGGCCCCACTGGGCGCCGTACTGGTTGACGAACTTCTGCAGACCGCCCGCGAGCGTCAGGTTCTCGTCGCCGACCATGAAGGCGGAGGCGTAGGCCACCTCGCCCCAGGCGGTGATGAACGAGTAGAACGCGGTGACCGCGATGCCGGGCTTGGCGAGCGGCAGGATCAGCCGCCAGAACGTACCGAACGGGGTGAGCCCGTCGACCTGTCCCGACTCGTCGATCTCCATCGGGATGGTGTCGAAGAAGCCCTTCATCATCCAGGCACAGAACGGGACGGCGATGGTCAGGTACGTGACGACGAGACCCACCGGCTGGTTGAGCAGCCCCATGGTGGCCATGATGTTGTAGATCGGCACGATCAGGACCGCGACCGGGAACATCTGGGTGATGAGCAGGGTCCACATCAGTCCGCGCTTGCCGGGGAACCGGAAGCGGCTGACCGCGTAGCCGGTGGTCGCCGAGACGAAGACGCCGAGGACGGTGGTGAGGCCGGCGATCAGCAGCGAGTTGCCGAACCAGGTGAGGAATTCGGTGTTCTCGAGCAGGTCGGTGTAGTTCGCGAGGGTCGTTTCCTTCACGAAGTCCGTGGTGATCGCGTACTTGGCCGGCTTGAGGGAGGTCAGGAAGACCCACAGCACCGGGAAGACGGCGATCACGGAGGCCACGATCAGCGTGGCGTGCAGCCCGACGGAGGCCAGCGGCGAACGGCGGCCGCGTCGGGACGTGTTCACGGCGGTGGTCACCAGACTTCTCCCTGCTTGCGGAGGACTCGCCGGTAGACCGCGGCGAAGAGCATCAACAGGACGAGGATCAGCACGCCCCATGTGGACGACTGGGCGAAGTCCCGCGGGCTGATCTCGAAGGCGAACTTGTACGCCTGGGTGACCAGGATCTGCGTCGCCTCACCGGGCCCGCCCCGGGTGAGCAGGAAGATCACCGGGAACATGTTGAACGTCCAGATGGTGCTCAGCAGGATCACGGTGGTGCTCACCGAACGCAGACCGGGCAGCGTGATGTTGCGGAACCGCTGCCAGGCGCTCGCGCCGTCCATCTCGGCTGCCTCGTAGAGCTCGCCGGGGATGGACTGGAGGCCGCCGAGGAGGGCGACCATCATGAACGGCACACCGAGCCAGACGTTGACGGCGATCACCGAGAACTTGGCCCAGGTCGGGTCGTTCAGCCACGGCACGGCGTCGATGCCGCCGCCCGCGAGGATCTTGTTGAGGAGTCCGTTGTCCTGGTTGTAGAGGAAGCGCCAGGCGAAGACGGAGACGAAGCCGGGGACGGCCCAGGGCAGGATCAGCAGCATCCGGTAGAAGGAGCGGCCGGCGATCCTGCGGTTGAGCATGTTGGCGAGGCCGAGGCCGAGGACGAAGGTGACCGAGACGCAGGCCACCGTCCACACCAGCGTCCAGCCGAGCGTGCCGAGGAACTGGTCGCCGGTCAGGGCCTCCGTGTAGTTGTCCAGGCCCACGAACTCGTAGGTGGCGGGAATCTCGTTGACGCCGATGCTCCGGGCGACGTTCCGCTCGTTCGCGTCCGTCAGCGACAGGTAGATGCCGCGGAACAGCGGATAGCCGATGATCACGGCGATCACGACGGTCACCGGGGCGACCATCGCCCAGGCGTACCAGTGAGTGGAGAGGGAACGCTTGAGCTTCGTCTCGGGCTTGCCAGTACCGCGGCTCCGGCCGCGGGCGACATCGCCCGCGGCCTTCGCCACCGACTGGCTGCTGGTGTCCACAGCCATCAGCCGGCCAACCTTCCTGTTACTTCCAGTCCTTCAGGAGCTTGCGGTAGGCGTCGCCCGCCGCCTTCGCGCCCTTCTCAGGGGTGGTCTGGCCGGTGAGGACCTTGGTGTACTCGGTGACGAGCGGGGCGAAGAGGCTGCCGGTCTCGGGGATCCAGGGGCGCTCGACGGCCTTGTCGACGACCGGGCGGAAGAAGCCGACGATCTCGTTGCTCGCGACACCGGGCTGCGAGTAGACCGAGGTGCGGGTGGGGAGCAGGTTGAGCTCCTTGGCGACCTGGGCCTGGGTCTCTGCGGAGGTCATGTACTCGGTGAAGGCGTACGAGGCGTCCAGGTTCTTGGAGCCCGCGTAGACCGCGAGGTTGTGGCCGCCCTGCGGGGCGCCCTGGCCGGCCGAGCCGGCGGGCACGGGGGCGACACCGAGGTTGGCCTTGTCGGTGAACTCCGGGCCGGCGTAGGTGTCGGCGACGGCCCACGGGCCGTTGATCATCATGGCGACCTTGCCTTCCTTGAAGGCGGTCTGCATGTTGTTCCAGCCGTCGGTGGCGTCGGTCTTCGCGGCACCGGAGGTGACCAGGTCCTTGACGACCTTCATGGCCTTGACGCCGGACTCGTTGTCGACCGTGATGGTCTTGTTCTTCGCGTCGACCAGGTCGCCGCCCTCGCCGTAGAGGAAGGAGAGGAACCAGTAGGCGTCGTCGCCGCGGAGGTAGAGGCCGGTCTTGCCGGTCTTGTCCTTGATCGTGGCTGAGACGGTCTTCAGCTCGTCGATGGTCTTGGGGACCTCGACACCGGCCTCCTTGAAGATCTTCTTGTTGTAGAAGATGCCCATGGAGTCGATGACCTGCGGCGCGGCGTAGGTCTTGCCGTTGTACTTGGTGGAGGCCGCGGCCTGCTTGAGGAAGTCGTCCTCGTCCTTCAGCGCGGCGGTGCCGTCGAGCGGCGCGAGGTAGCCGAGGTCGGCGAACTCGGGGGTCCAGGCAACCTCGGAGCGGATGACATCGGGGGCGCCGGAGCCGGACTGGGCGGCGTTCTTGAACTTGTTCTGCGCCTCACCGAACGGCACGTTGACGTACTTGACGGTGACCTTCGGGTGCTTCTTGGTGAAGTCCTCGGCGATCTTCTTGAAGACCTTGTCCTCGCTGCCGACCGTCGAGGTGTCCCACCAGGTGACCGTGCCGCTGAGCTCGCCCGAGCTCTTCTTGCCGGTGTCGCCGCCGTCGTCCCCGCCGCACGCCGTCGCCGACACGGCCAGTGCCGAGACCAGAGCGATGGCCGCTATGCCACGCCGCATGTGAACTCCTTCAACTGATCCCGGAAGGGCGGAGGCGAAGACCTGCCTCCCGCCGTCCGCTCCCTCGCGGTGCCGGGTTGCCAGGAACGTAACAGGGCTGAAAACCATCGGAAAGACCTTGCGGCAAATTTCTGCAAGGACGGGTGATCGTTACATCCGCGTGTCCTGAGAGTTGCCGAAGGATCGCTTGACACCCTCCCTGTCACCGGACCACGCCCAGGGTGCGTCCCTGGGTGGGCCCCTCGCAAGCACTCCGCAAGGCTTTGCAGCGATGTGACAGGTTTCATGCCGGCGGACGCCCCGCCGGCGGCCCCGGCAACGACATGAGGCGATGAACCTGCCGATTCCCGCACCTGGTGGGCAATTGGACGTACGCCCGGTACAGTCCACTCCCATGACCGCGCGGCTCGCCGACATCGCAGCCCAGGCGGGGGTCAGTGAAGCCACAGTCAGCCGCGTGCTCAACGGCAAGCCCGGCGTGGCCGCGGCCACCCGCGAATCCGTCCTCGCCGCCCTCGACGTGCTCGGCTACGAACGTCCGGTGCGGCTGCGGCAGCGCAGCGCGGGCCTGGTCGGACTGATAACCCCCGAGCTGGACAATCCGATCTTCCCCGCCCTCGCCCAGGTCATCGGCCAGGCCCTGACCCGGCAGGGATACACCCCGGTGCTCGCCACCCAGACCCCCGGCGGGTCCACGGAGGACGAGCTCACCGAGATGCTGGTGGACCGCGGCGTCTCCGGCATCATCTTCGTCTCCGGACTGCACGCCGACACCACGGCCGACATGCAGCGCTACGACCAGCTGCGCGCCAAGGGTGTCCCGTACGTCCTGGTCAACGGTTTCTCGCCGAAGGTGCAGGCTCCCTTCGTCTCCCCCGACGACCGGGCCGCGATGCAGCTCGCCGTGACCCACCTCGCCTCGCTCGGGCACACCCGGATCGGCCTCGCGCTCGGCCCCAGGCGGTTCGTGCCGGTGCTGCGCAAGATCGAGGGCTTCCAGCTCGCGATGGAGGAGCGGCTCGGGCTGTCGCCGGAGGCGTCGCAGGAGCTGATCCAGCACTCCCTCTACACCCTGGAGGGCGGCCAGGCCGCCGCGGCGGCGCTGATCGCCAAGGGGTGCACCGCGATCGCCTGCGCCAGCGACATGATGGCGCTCGGCGCCATCAGGGCGGCCCGGCAGCAGGGGCTCCACGTGCCGAAGGACATCTCGGTGGTCGGCTTCGACGACTCGCCGCTCATAGCGTTCACAGATCCGCCGCTGACCACCATCCGCCAGCCCGTGCAGGCGATGGGGCAGGCGTCGGTGCGCGCGCTGCTGGAGGAGATAGGGGGCACCCCCGCCCCGCACAGCGAGTTCGTGTTCATGCCGGAGCTGGTGGTCCGCGGTTCGACCGCCTCGGCGGCCAAGCGGACCGTTCCTATTCAGTGAGCAGGAGTGAGTCTTGGACCCATTCCTGGCCGCTGCGGGCACCCCGAACGGTGTTGGATGCCCTGGTTGCCCGCGTTCGTTCCGCGTCCGGGGGCACGCATCGTGTGCGTGGTCCGGGGATGCGGGGGCGGGTTTCCTCACGCCCGAGGGCGCCCGGGCCGGCCTGGACGGTCCGATGCCCCGCACGATCGCTCTGGTCGTGCGGGGGCGGTGTCGTCCGTCGCCGGATCGGGTGCCCTTGGGCGCGTCTGCCGATCGCGATGCTCGCGGCATCGTGACGGCTCATCTTGCGGGTGGGGCTGGTGAGGGGCTTCTGCCAGTGCTGCGCTCCCCACTTCGACGTGTAGGCCGGGTCCACGGCGATGATCGTCATGCCTGTCCGGTCGGCCATGGAAGTCAGCCGGGCGCGGAGGCGTCCGGTGGGCATGCCGGAGATGAGTTGCCGGAAGCGTCGTCGGCGGCCGTGTTTCTCCCTGGTCTTCTCGGCCTGGAAGTCGAGGTCCTCGACCGCGATCGCGGTGACGCCGCAGGAGTGGGCCCAGTGCAGGAGGCGGGTGAGGGCGTGCCGGACTTGGGCGTCGCGGTGGGGGGCACTGCCGGTCAGGTCGTAGGCGAAGCGGCGCGGGTTGCCGATGGGGTTGCCGTGGGTGTCCAGGCGCCAGGCGGCGAGGTGGTCGGCGTTGGTGTCCACCCCGATCACGCCGTGGGCGAGGGCGGCTTCGAGCGGCACGGTAGAGGTGGGTGGGATCTGCCAGGAGGCGGTGACGTACCAGCGGCCGCGTCCGGTGTCGTGGTGGATGCGGTAGGCCACGGCCCGGTTCGCCGCCACCCGGTCCGCCCACTCGGAGCCCCGGTGCGCAAACCGCGCACGCCCGGCGAGTACGTACCGGCCGTGCGCGGCGTTCGCCAGATGGGCCAGCGGGGCCGGGAGCTTGATGCTGACGTCGCCTTCGGGGGTGATGCGGATCGTCTCGTTGCCGAACCTCTTCCCCGACTCACCATCCGCCTGGAAGAACCAGCGCTCGGCCTCCCACCGCCGGCGCCACTGGGCTGCGGTCAGCCCCGCATCGGCAAGGTGATGCCGGGTACGGGCCAGGCGTCGGCCGCCGCGCACCACACGCACCCGGCCCGCGTCCCGGTCGGCCCGCACCCGCCCAAGACGGTCCTCCAGCACCCGCAGCCGCCGGGCCTTGGCATGCCACTCCCGCCGCGAACGGTAACCACCCGCGGCACGCTTCGTGCCCTTCGCCCCGACCGGCAGCGACAACCGGTGCGCAATCGTCCTGATCCCGGCTTCGAGGCCCTGGATGTGTGCGGCCTGCCCGCGCCGGGCCAGTGCCCACTGATCGTGCGTGGCCTTCGTGATCGACCCGGCCCACCTGGACGACGACACGCCCGTCAGGCCGCGCTTCCGGGCCGCCCACGACTCGGCGGAGTGCTCCAGCCCGTCAGCGCAGCGGACCTTGAGATCACGCGAGGCCAGCGAGCCGAGATGCGCACCCACCAGCCGCAGCACCTCCTCGTCCCCGGCTGTCAGGCCCTTCAGCCGGTCACGGACCGCCACACCCGAAGGTCCGGTGACCATGAACGGCGCCACCAACTCCCGCAGACCACCCACAGTGCCCACCCCCTCCGCACCGGACCACACACACCCGCCACCACCCCCAACGACCCACCACCCGCAAAGGTCACCCATTCGACACACGAACCCCCATCCGCCCCGCGAGCCCTCACACACCACAGCCCACAACAACTCACCCCTACACGCCAGCACTCACACATACACGGTCACGCAGCAGCAGTTCACAACCCCTGGCCGGGACGGATCCGAGGGATGAGCGAGCCCCGGTACGACGTACTGGTCGTGGGCGGCACCGGCGTGGACACGATCGTCCGCGTCGACGCGCTGGAAGTGCCTCCGGGTGACTCGCTGTTCGTGCCCCCGGTGCGCGACTACGTGGGCCACACCGGCAACGGGGTGGCGCTGGGCTGGCGGGCACTGGGACTCGCCACCAAGTTCATCGACTTCCTGGGCGACGACGTCCAGGGCCGGACGGTGCTCGCCGCGTACGAGGAGCACGGGCTCGATTTCAGCCATGTCGTCTCCCCGCACGGCACACCCCGGGGCATCAACCTGGTCGACCCGCAGGGCCGCCGCTTCTCCTTCTACGACGGCCGCCACCCCGCCGACCTGCGGCTCCCGCGCGCCTTCTACCTGCCCTACCTGGAGCGCGCCCGGCACGTCCATCTGTCCATCGTCGGCCACAACCGCGACATGTACGAGGACATCCACCGGCTCGGCATCACCAGCTCCACCGATCTGCACGACTGGGACGGCCGCAATCCGCACCACCGCGACTACGCCCTCGCCTCCGACTACGTCTTCCTGAGCGCCGCCGCGCTGCACGGCCGGCTCGAGCCGGTCCTGCACGGCATCATCGACCAGGGCCGGGCACGGATGGTCGTGGCGACCGACGGCGCCGAGGGCTGCCATCTTCTGGTACGCGGTGAGGAGAAGGTCCGCCACTTCCCCGCCGTACGCCCGGAACGGCCCGTCGTCGACAGCAACGGGGCCGGGGACGCGTTCGTCACCGCGTTCCTGCACACGCTGTTCGAGGGCGGCGACGTGGAGCGGTGCGTGCTCGCCGGTTCCGTGTCGGGCGCCTTCGCGTGCGGCTCGGCCGGCACGCACACCGAGTTCATCGGCCTGCCGGAACTGCGCGCCGCGTGCGCGAGGGCGGCCTTCCCGGCCTGACCGGATCGGGCCTGAGGGTGTGAGGCCTGAGGGTGTGGGGCCCGAAGGCGTGGGCCCGAACGGGCCCGAACGGGTCCGGCCACCGACGGGCCCGGCCGAACGGCCGCGCCCGCCGGACGACATGCGCCGGGGCCCGCAGGGCGCCCCACGCGCCCCACAGGCCCCGGCTCCCCTGCGTGTCAGCTCTTGACGGCCCCCGAGGTGATGCCGCCGACGATGTGCTTGCCGAGGAGGGCGAACACCAGCAGCAGCGGCACGGTGGCGATGAACGCGCCGGTCAGCACGATCGCGTGGTTGACGGTGTGGTTGCCTGACCCGAGCCCGGCGAGAGCCACCTGGAGGGTGGGGGCGCCGTCCGGTGTGAGGGCGATGAACGGCCAGAAGAAGTCGTTCCACGCCTGCACGAATATCAGCATGCCGAGGACCGCCATCGCCGGCCGGGCGATGGGGAAGACGACGTGCCAGATGATGCGCAGGCTGTGCGCGCCGTCCATCCTGGCCGCCTCGATCAGCTCCACCGGCAGCGCCTCGAGCAGGTACTGCCGCATGAAGAACACACCGAAGGCGGCGACCAGGCTGGGCAGGATCACCGACTGGAGCTGGTTGACCCAGCCGAACTCGGTGATCAGCTGGTAGAGCGGGATGACGCTGAGCTGCGGCGGCACCGTCATCGTCGCCACCACGATCGCCAGGAGCACGTTGCGCCCCTTGAACCGCAGCTTGGCGAAGGCGAACCCGGCGAGCGTCGCGAAGAGCACCGTGCTCGTCGCGACCGCGGCCGCGACGATGGTCGTGTTGATCAGGGCCTCTCCCATGTCCACCTGGTTCCAGGCGATGGAGAGGTTGTTGAACAGTTCCTTGCCCGGCAGCAGCGGGCTCGGGGCCTGCACGACGCGCTCGCCGGTGTGGGAGGCGGCGACCAGGTTCCAGTACAGCGGGAAGAGGGAGACGACCGCGGCGAAGACCAGCAGCGCGTATGTCAGCGGACCACCGTGGTGCTGCCGGCCGGCCTTCTGGCCGAGCCGCCGCCTGCGGCCCCCGGTCGTGGTGGGCGCGGCGGGCGCCGCGGTCCTGTTCAGCACATGGCTCATGAGCGTGCCGCTCCGTTCTTCTTCTTCTTCTCGCTCGACCGGCTGAGCAGGCGCTGGATCAGTCCGATGGCCAGCAGCAGGAGCAGCATCACCCAGGCGATGGCGGACGCCTGACCGAGTGCTCCGGTGACCCAGCCCTTCTCGTACATCAGCAGGCTCAGCGTCTGGTACTGGTTGCCGCTGCCGCCGCCGATGCCGAGGCTGCCACCGAAGATCAGCGGCTCACCGAACAGCTGGGTGGCGCCGATGGTGGAGACGACGATGGTGAACAGGATCGTCGGCCTGATCGAGGGGATCGTGATGCTGATGAACTGCCGGAAGCGGGACGCCCCGTCGAGTGCGGCCGCTTCGTAGAGGTCGTTCGGCACGGCCTGCATCGCGGCCAGGTAGATGAGCGCGTTGTAGCCGGTCCAGCGCCAGGTGACGATCGTCGAGATGGCGATCTGGGCGGGCCACTTCTCGGTCTCCCAGTGGACCGGGTCGATGCCCACGTAACCGAGCAGCTGGTTGATCATCCCGTAGTCGGTGTTGAACAGCTGCGCGAAGACGAGCGCGGCGGCCGCGATCGAGGTGGCGTACGGGGCGAGGATCGCCACGCGGTAGAAACCGCGGCCGCGGATGCGGTAGTTGAGCAGGTGCGCCAGGCCGAGCGCCATCAGCAGCTGCGGCACGGTGGAGATCACACCGATGGTGAACGTGTTCGCCAGGGCGTTCCAGAAGAAGTCGCTCTCCACGAGCCTGGTGTAGTTGTCCAGGCCCCGCCATTCGGCCTCGCCGCCCAGCTCCACCTTCTGCAGCGACAGCCAGCCGGTGTAGATGAGCGGGAAGAGACCGAAGGCGGCGAAGACGAGGAAGAACGGCGCTACATAGACGTACGGGGTCGCCTTGAGGTCGATGCGGTACAGGCGGCTGCGCCAGCCGGACGGGTCCCGGTGCTTGGGGGCCCTGGGCGCGCCGGAGGGGGCGGCAGTCACAGAGGCGCCCTTGTCGGGCTGGAGGGAGGTGGCCATCAGGCGCCCTTTCCCTGGTGAGTGGTGACGGAACGGCGGATGGCTTCGACGGCACCCGCGAAGGGGCCGCCGGCTGCCGCGAAGGGCAGCCGGCGGAAGGCGGCGACTACTGGTCGATCTTGTCGTCGACCAGCTTCTTCACGTTGTTCCAGGCCTTCTCGGGCGAGGTGCCGCGCGTCTCGATGTCGAGGATTCCGTTGTCCGTCAGGAAGGTCTTCACCTGTCCGTCCCAGCGGCCGATCGGGGCGGGCTTGATCTGCTGGGCGGCCTCGGAGTAGATCTTGCCGACCGGGACACCGGGGAAGTACTCCGGCTGGGCGTTCTGCACGGCCTCGGACTTCAGGCCCTCGGTGGTCGAGGGGATGTTGCCGTTCACGGCGAAGACCTTGGCCTGCTGCTCGGGCGCGGTGAGCCAGGCGGCGAGCTTCGCGGCCTCGGCGGTGTGCTTGCCCGCCTTGGGCACGGCGAGGAAGGAGCCGCCCCAGTTCGCCGGGACGGGCGCCTGCGCGATGTCCCACTTGCCCTTGTTGGCGGGGCCGGCCTGGTCCTTGATGATGCCGGTCATCCAGGAAGGACAGGCGACGGTGGCGAACTTGGAGTTCTTGAAGGCGGCGTTCCAGGTGCCCTTCTCGTCGAACTGCCGCAGCTTGGCGGTGAGTCCGTCCTGGGCGGCCTTGACGGCGGTGTCCCAGGCCTTCATCACGCCGAGGCTGCTCTCCCAGCGCAGCTTGCCGTCCTCTCCGGAGTACTGGTCCGGCTGGCTGGAGACGACGGCGTTGAACAGCCCGCTCGCCGAGTCGTGGAACGCGGTCCCGGCCGGGGCCTTGGCCTTGTACTTCTCGCCCTGCTCGAGGAACTTGGCCCAGTCGCCCGCCCACAGCTTGCCGACCTCTTCACGGTCGGTGGGCAGCCCCGCCTTCTGGAAGAGGTCCTTGCGGTAGCAGATGCCCATCGGGCCGATGTCCGTGCCGAGCGCGATGGTCGCGCCGCTCGGCGCGGTGGCCTGCTTGACCTTCCAGTCGAGGAACTTCGAGGTGTCGACGCCCTCGGTCTTGCCCAGGTCGACGAACTTGCCGGCCATCGCCTCGCCGGTGGCCTCCGCGATGTAACCGACCTCGATCGCCTGGATGTCGGCGAGTCCGCTGCCCTGCGAGAGCCGCAGCTTCATCGCGTCCCAGTACTTCTGGCCGTCGGCGACGTTCGTCTCTTCGATCTTGATGCCGGGGTTCAGCTTCTCGTACTCGGCGTAGAGCTTGGCGCCGGTCTTGTTGTCGAACCCGAACGACCCGAAGGTGCCCACCCGGAGGGTGATCGTCCCGCCGCCCGAACCGTCGTCGCCCTCTTCGCCGCCGGAGCCGCCGCATCCGGTCACGAGAAGGCCGAGGGACAGCAGACCCGCGGTGGTGAGGGTGACTGCGCGGCGTCTGCGCGGGACGTCACCGGAAGTTATGCGCATTCGAGGCTCCTACGACTGTTTTCGGCTGGTGGCGGGCCCAGAGCGACAGAGTGGGGCTGACGGCGAACAGGACCGGTCACAAGAGGGGAAGTGAGGAAGCGGTGCAGGGCAGGCCCGAGCGGGCGGCAAGTGGGAGCGCTCCCACTACTGCTTGGTTCGAAAGCTTCGCGGCGACGACACCCTGTGTCAAGGTCGGGCAGCAGAGCTTTATTGCTCCGAGATGTCACCGGCGTGAGAATCTCCCCCTTTCAGCGCGGCCAAAGACCATCATTCGCTCCAAAAGGGCGCCTCCTCACGGCAGTTGCCACCCGGTCGGCCACCTCCGTCCGCCGCTCCTCGACAAGCCGGAGCGGATGGATCAATAATGGGAGCGCTCCCGAACTCTCTGTCACCATGGTCTCCAGGGAGAATCGACGGATACCGCACCATCCCCCTCCGGAGGTCACGCATGGCAGCACGGGGCCGTTTCGGCCAGCCCACACTCGAGCAGGTCGCCGCCCTGGCCGGCGTCGGGCGGGGCACCGTCTCCCGAGTGATCAACAAGTCGCCCGGTGTCCGCGACTCGACCCGGCACGCCGTGGAGCAGGCCATCGCCGAGCTGGGATACATCCCGAACCACGCCGCCCGCGCCCTCGCCGGCAGCCGGACCGACGCCGTCGCCCTGGTCGTCCCGGAGACCGAGAAGCGGTTCTTCACCGAGCCCTACTTCTCCGAGATCATCCACGGCGTGGGGATGGGCCTCGCGGACACGGAGCTCCAACTGCTGCTGACCCTGGTGCGCACGGAGCGTGAACGCGGCCGGTTCCTCCAGTACGCGAAGGCCCGCCGGATCGACGGCGTCCTCCTGGTCTCCGTGCACCGCGACGACCCCCTGCCGGACCTGCTCTCCGAGATGGACATGCCGACCGTCCTCGGCGGCCGCCGCAGCAGCGACGAGACGGTCTCCTACGTCGACTCCGACAACGCCGGAGGGGCCCGGACCGCCGTGCGCCACCTGGCCTCCACCGGCCGCCGCAAGATCGTCACCATCACGGGCCGCGCGGACATGTACGTGGCCCAGTGCCGGCTGCGTGGTTACGAGGAGGCGGTCCGCGGGGCGTGCGAGGACTTCGACCCTTCCTGGGTGGCCGCGGGCGACTTCACCGAGGAGAGCGGCCGCCACGCCATGGCGGAGCTGCTGCGGCTCCACCCTGACCTCGACGCCGTGTTCGCCGCCTCCGACGTGATGGCCGCCGGTGCCTTGCACACTCTGCGCGCCGCGGGGCGCCGGGTGCCCGACGACGTCGCCGTCATCGGCTTCGACGACTCCCCCCTCGCCCAGCACACCGACCCCCAGCTGACCACCGTCCGGCAGCCGGTCGAGGAGATGGGCCGCACCATGGTCGGCGTCCTCCTCGACCAGATGGCCGCCCCCGGCGCGGCCTGGCGGAACGTGGTGGTGCGCACCGAGCTGGTGCGCCGGGACACCGCCTGACGGACCCGGAGTCCTGGCCCCAAAGAGGTCGGGCCCACGAGCTTCGGCACGTTCGTCGAGCACATCGAGCCCGTCGTGGCGATCGACGGCATGGGCGGGCAGGGCTCCGTGGCCGATCACGTCCATGACGGTGTCCTCGCGGGACTGAGCGGCCTGACTGAGCGGCCTAGCCTCCGCGGAGTAGGCCGCCAGGCCGCACCTCCCCCATGGGGGTACTGGTTTGGGTCCGCAAGGGTGATTCCTCGTTGCGCCCGCTCCAAGAGGGTGGAGCCATGACGCCGAAGATCCTTCACGTGCCGCCGCCCGTCAGTGACACCGAGCGGCCGGTTCCACGCTGGGCGATGCGCCTGGCCTACGCGCTTCCGCTGCTTCTGCTGCCGTCGTGCCTGTGGCGGCTGCCCTTCGCCTTCCACTTCGAGATGGGGCAGGTCCAGGAGCACGGTATGCCGCCCTATTGGGTGAGCATCCCGTACGTGCTCGGGCTCAGCGTGCTCTCGGAAGTGATCGCGATCTTGGGCATCGGGCTGGTCCGGGGATGGGGAGAGGTGGCGCCCGCCTGGATTCCGGTCATCGGCGGCAGACGCATCCGGCCGATGGCGGCCGTCGTCCCCGCCGCCCTCGGCGGCCTGATCCTGACACTCCTGTTCACCAATGTTCCGATCGGTGACGGTCGCAGTCTCACCCTGCTCGGCATCGTCGACACCGTCGACTACACCAACGACGCCTGGGAGACGCTCGCGAGTGTGTGTCTCGCCCCTACCGCCGTATGGGGACCCATCATGATCACCCTCGCCCTCACCTACTACCGCCGACGAACCCGTCCTGTCGCCGAGTGACGCCCGCCGGGAGGCGAGCGAACCCCGACGCCTGGGTGAGCGACCTGCGCCGCACGTCCCACGGCCGCAGGCCCGTCGCGGCCGGTGCCCGGCCAGGACCCCCGGGCGCTGACGCCGGCGCCCGGGGGCCGCCGCGCACACGCTGCGCGACGGCCCCCGGGCTTCCCGGCCGGGCCGGGCCGACGTCACGGCCGGGCACGGGTGTCCCTCAGCGGCCGTACACCTGGAACTCGTGGAGCGAGATGCCGTACGGCGTGGCCCGGACCCGGCCCAGCAGCCTGACGTACCGCCCCTGACCCGTGACGGCGAGCTGCTGTGTGCCGCCCGTCGACGAGGTCGTCGCGTACAGCTCCCTGGCGGTGCCGAAGCCCGGGTCGTCCGACACCTGGACCGTGAAGGATCTGGCGTACGCCGCCTCCCACTTGAGCGTCAGGCGCGAGAGGGTCCGGGACGACCCGAGGTCGACCGTGATCCACTGGTGGTCCCGGAAGGCGCTGCTCCAGCGGGTGTCGTCGCGGCCGTCGACGGCGTGCTCGGGCGTGAGCCCGCTGTTCTCCGAGGAGGACGCCCACGCGGGACGGCCCTGGGAGAGCAGGGACTCCCCGGGCTGCGGGCCCGGGCCGCCCGACAGCCGGTCCGCCGTGCGGTCGAGGTACGTCGCCGTCCAGGCCAGCGGCGCGTTCCAGTTGATGGTGTTCTCCTTGGAGCCCCAGGCGTCCGGTGCGGTGTCCGGACCGGCGTAGGACTTCGCGGCCGGCATCCCGGTGGGCGTCGCCGGGTCGTTGATGTTCTCGTTGTTGGGTCCGCCGGACAGCCAGCCCTTCGGGTAGGGAGTGCCCGGGTACGCGCCCCAGGCGAGCCGGTCGTGCAGATCGCTCTCCGCGTACTCCCCGTAGCCCGTGATGTAGGACAGGCGCATGGCGTTGTTGCCCATCAGGTAGTCCATGGCACGGTGCATGGCCTTCAGGTACCGGACGTCGTCGGTCAGGTCGTGGGCGGTGCCGAGGAGCAGCATCCGGTTGGCGATGAAGGAGTTGGAGCCCCAGGGGTACTTCGTGGAGCCGGGGATGAGGGCCGGGTAGCCCTCGCCGTCCAGCGTGGTGACGACGGAGTCGGCGAAGGCCGTCAGGCTGCCGCGCATCCTGGCGATGTCGGCGGCGGGCAGATCGGCAGCGACGGTCAGCAGGGAGAGCGTTCCCGCGGTGGCGACCTCCGCCCAGTCGAACTGGGCGACCTGGCCGTAGTGGGGTGATCCGGTGACGGCGGAGCGGTAGCCGGCGGCCGAGCCGTCGGCGCGCTGGTGGGCGGTCAGATAGAGCTCGGCCGCCGCGGCGTACCGGTCGTCGCTGTTCTTGGTGTCGGGGTAGTCGCCGCCGCCCTCCGCGTCCGAGTCGACCGCGTAGTCGACGTCGGGCATGGCCTCCGCGCGCTGCCAGGCGGTCCTGGCGCTCGCCCAGAGGGCGTCCGCGCGGGCGGGGTCGTACCGCCGCAGTACGCGGGCGAGTTGGGCGTTCGTGCGGGCCACCGCGTAGGTGGCGTTGGTGGAGGGCGGCATGGCGGAGCGGGCGAGGGCGTTCTCCGCGCCGACGTCGGTGACGGGGAAGGCGCTCCAGGTGTGGTTGTGCACCTTGTGGGACGCGAGACCCGTGGAGGGCAGCATCCCGGACATGAAGCGTGAGCCGTACTCGACCTCGTCGAGGATGTCGGGGCGGCCGTTCCCGCGCTCGGGGACGGGCAGGCTGCCGTCGCCGTAGGCCTCGGGGTCACGCTCGTAGAGGTTGAGCAGGGTCCAGGCGGAGATGGCGTGGTTGACGGGGTAGATGCCGAAGTCGCCCGCGTCGGCCCAGGAGCCGGCCGCGTTCAGCCGCTCGCCGCCGCACCAGTTGTTGTAGCAGGGCACGGAGCTGTCGCCGGGATGAAGTGCGGCGTGGGCGTGGGCGCTGTGCTGGAGGTACTGGCCTTCGACCGGGGTGCCCATGCGGTGGAAGTAGAAGTACTGCATGGCCTCGCGGCCGAGCTGGGGATAGAGCGCCTTGTCCTGGATGGTGAAGGCCACGCTGGAGCCGGCGCCGTCGACGCTGAGACGGTAGTCGCCGGGGCGGGTGACCGAGGAGAAGTCCGCCTGGTGCACATGGTCGCCGGAGGCCGGGTCGCTGCCGTGCACCCGGGTGGTGCCGGAGGCGACGACGGCGTTGTCCCCGGCGCCCCGCAGTTGCCAGGAGAGCGGCGAGGTCGAGGCGGCCACGACGGTGGCGATCTTGTCGGCCGCGGTGAGGTAGCCGACCTGGTTGACGCGGACGGGACTCGGGTCGCTGCCGGCGGTCGCCGCGGGGGCCGCGGCCTCGGCCGCGATCCCGGAGGCCGGCGTGAAAAGGGTGGCGGTGAGCGCGGCCGCAAGGGCGGCTGCCGCGGCGGGACGGCTGAGGCGTCGTGGTCGCGGGTGCGGGGCACGGGGCATCGTACGGGCCTCCTGGGTGGGGGGCGGAAGCGAACGCGTGCGGGTGGTTCACGGCGGCTCTCGCGGCGAAGGTGCGGGAGCGCTCCCATCAAGAGGCCCCCGTCGGCCGTGTCAGGGCGACCGGAGGGACATGAACGGGAGCGCTCCCACACGAGCGCCGCAACCCTCACCGGAGCCCGGACCTTCACGGCCGGACACGAAAAGGAGGGTCGGCACCACCTACGCGGCGCCGCGGACCAATGAAGCGGCTCCCGCGGCCCGTGTCAATGACCGCGGCAGAACCCCGCACTCTTGACAACCCGCGTCGACTGACCGAATCTCATGGGAGCGCTCCCATTCCGGCTGACAGCAGCTCTGGTCTTTCGCCTGCCCCGCCGCAGAGCTGCCGGTCGCCGGAGCGGGAGCGCTCTCAAGCAGCTCCACCCAGTTCCCGGTGGCCGCGGGCGCCCCGCGGCCACCGGCGATCGACCGATCAGAGGATGACGATGACCGCAGAGAACGATCCGGTTCCCGCAGGGCTCACGCGCCCGCCGGCCGCATCGGCCTTCCCGCCGGGATTCCTGTGGGGAGTGGCCACGTCCGCGTACCAGATCGAAGGCGCGGTGGGCCAGGACGGCCGTGGAGCGTCGATCTGGGACACGTTCTCCCGCACCCCGGGCAAGGTGGCCAATGGCCACAACGGCGACGTGGCCGCCGACCATTACGCGCGCTACGAGCAGGACGTCGCCCTGATGTCCGAACTGGGAATGGGCGGTTACCGGTTCTCCGTGGCCTGGCCGCGTATCCAGCCGGACGGACGCGGCCGGGCCGACGTCCGGGGCCTGGACTTCTACAGCAGGCTGGTCGACTCCCTGCTGGAGAAGGACATCCGGCCGGCCCTCACGCTCTACCACTGGGACCTCCCCCAGGCCCTGGAGGACGAGGGCGGCTGGCGCAACCGCGACACCGCGTTCCGGTTCGCCGAGTACGCGCAGCTGGTGAGCGAGGCGCTCGGCGACCGCGTGAAGCTCTGGGGCACACTCAACGAACCGTGGTGCGCGGCTTTCCTCGGTTACGGCAACGGCATCCACGCGCCCGGCGCGGTCGACCCGGCCGGTTCACTGATCGCCGCCCACCACCTGCTGCTCGGCCACGGCCTCGCCGTGCCCGCGCTGCGCGCCGCGGCCCCCGACGCCGAGGTGGGCATCACGCTCAACTTCTATCCCGTGGACGCCGATACCGAGAGCAGCGCCGACCTGGACGCCGCCCACCGCATCGACCTTCTCCAGAACCGCCTCTTCCTCGACCCCGTCGTGGAGGGCGCGTACCCGGCGGACGTGCGGGAGCACTTCGAGCGGGTGAGCGGCACCGGCCACATCGAGCCGGAGGACGAGAAGATCATCGGGGCGCCGGTCGACTTCCTCGGCGTCAACTACTACACGTCCTACCGGGTGGCCGGCGGCGGCGAGCCCTCCGGCCCCTCCCCCTGGCCCGGCGCGGAGGACGTGCGCTTCATCGAGCGCGGTCTGCCGAAGACCGGCATCGGCTGGGAGATCGACTCGGACGGGCTGCGCCGTCAGCTGGTCCGGATCAGCCAGGACCATCCCGGCCTGACCATGTACATCACCGAGAACGGCGCCGCGTTCGACGACACCGTCGACGCCGACGGCCGGATCGACGACGCGGACCGGATCGCCTACATCGACGGCCACCTGCGCGCGGTGCACCGGGCCATCGCGGAAGGCGCGGACGTCCGGGGCTACTTCCTGTGGTCGCTGCTCGACAACTTCGAGTGGGCGGAGGGCTACGGGATGCGGTTCGGCATCGTGCGCGTGGACTTCGAGACCCAGCAGCGCACTCCCAAGCAGAGCGCCCTCTGGTACAGGAACGTCGCCGTCGCGGGCGGCCTCCCCGACTGACAGCCGTTCCCGTGCCGCGGCACGGGAACGGCCTTCACCGCCGCGGCCGACAGCACCACGGCACGGCACCCACCGACGGGGGCCGCTCCCGCATGAGGGGGCGGGAGCGGTCCTCATGGTCACCCCACCCGTGCCCCTCGTCTCAGGGCCGGCGCCAGGAGTCGTCCTGGAGGTGCGAGCCGGCCATGGGGCCCATCCGCAGCATCCCGCCGTCGACCGACCACGACGCTCCGGTGACGTATCCCGCGTCCTCGCCCGCGAGGAAGGCGACGACCGCCGCGACCTCCCGGGCGTCGCCGGGACGGCGCAGCGGGATACCCGGGCGCTCCTCGGCGTGGACGTCCGTGTCCTCCTGGCCGGTCATGGGAGTGGCGATCTCTCCGGGCGCGACGGAGTTGACTGTGATGCCGTGTTCGGCGAGCTCCAGGGCCATCACCTGGGTGAGCAGCCCGAGACCGCCCTTGGCGGCGCAGTAGGGGGCGGCGCCGACCCTCGGCTGGTGCTCGTGGACCGAGGTGACGTTGACGATCCTGCCCCCGTCCCCCTGGTCGATCATGCGGCGGGCGGCCCGCTGGCCGCAGAGGAAGGGGCCGACGAGGTCCACGTCGACGACCTGGCGGACCGTGTCGAGGTCCAGGTCGAGGAACGGTGTGGCCGTGCCGGTGCCGGCGTTGTTCACGAGCACGTCCACCCGGCCCAGTTCGCCGGCGAGCCGGTCGATCACGTCGGCGGCCGCCGGCAGGTCCGTGAGATCCATCCGGGCGACGGCGGCGCGCCGGCCGTGGCCGCGTACCTCCTCGGCCGTCGCCTCCGCCCCTTCCTGGTCGGTGTGGAAGGTGATCCCGACGTCCATGCCCGCCGCGGCCAGCCGCACCGCCGTGGCCCGTCCGATGCCGGAGTCCGCGCCGGTGACGATGGCGACGGGCCGGCCGCCGTCCGGCGAGGAGGCGGCGGGTGCTCCTGGTGTCACGGCCATGAGGGCTCCTTGCGCGGCACGACGACCAGCTCGGAGACCGCGCTGGTGTCCGGGACGGACAGGGCGTACAGGACGGTGTCGGCGACGATGTCGGGGCTCTGGAGCAGGGTCAGGTCCGCGTCCGGGAAGCGGTCGAGGATGAAGGGGGTCGCCATGCCGCCGGCGATGATGCCGGTGACGCCGATCCCGGGACAGTCGCGCTGCGCCTCCTGGAACAGGGTGTGGGTGAAGGCGCGCAGCCCTGACTTGCCCGCCGCGTAGGGTCCCGCCTCCGTCCAGGTGCGGTTGGCCGCGGTGGAGAGGATGTTGACGATGTGACCGCCGCCACGCGCGACCATGCGGCGGTAGGTCTCCAGGCAGAGGAACATCGGGCCGAGCAGGTTGGTGGTGATCACCCGGCTCACTTCCTCGGCCGTCAGGTGCTCGATCGGCTTGCAGACGTCGACGGCCGCGTTGTTGACGAGGAGGTCGACCCGGCCGCCGTCCTCGTCCAGCTCGCGGAAGAGGTCCGTGACCGCGGCGGAGTCCCGTACGTCCAGCACGACCGACTCCGCCTTGCCGCCCTGCCGGGCCAGGTCCTCGCACAGTTCCTCCGCCAGGTCCCTGCGCACGTCCGCGATCAGGACGCTCGCTCCCGCGCCGGCCAGCCGGCGGCTGATCGCCGCGCCGAGACCTCTCGCGCCGCCCGTCACCAGGGCCTGCCTGCCTTGAAGGTCGACCTGCACTGCGCTGCTCAATGTTCTGCCTTCCGTCCGCGCACGTTCGGATGCCGCTCGGTGGGCGGCTGACACGGCATCGGCTCCGGTGGGTACCCCGCCGCACCGCATCCACTCCACTGTGACGCGCGCAACTGTGTCCGGCACTCGCGCGACGCCCCGCGCGGCCGCTGAGAAGGGCCTGTGAGCAAGCACACCAGAAGTGCCGGATCCCAGTGCCCGCAAGGGTTCCGCCCCCTCGCGGGCACGGGCTGCGAGGTCGCTCGAACCGCTTCTCGGGAGCGGTCTGCCACGATGGTCTGCGCCCTGCCGGGGAGCGCCTTCGCCGTCAACGGACGTGCGGGGGACAGCCTTCCGAGGCGGGGCGCCGTCAAGATCCGGCGGAGCCACCGCGCAGTGCGGCCGGTGTTCCGAGCTCCCGCCGCATTCCGCCACATGGGTCCCTCGGGGGCTCGTCACCCGAGTGTTCACGTGACTTCTTCTTCCTCCCCTTCCTCCGCCCCGTCCGTCTCCCCGGCTCCTGCCGGCCGTCCCGCGCGGCGCCTGCTGGGCGACCGTTCGCCGTGGCGCTGCCTCAAGTACCGCAGCATGCGCTGGTGGTCCGTCGCGAACTTCGTGTCGAACGCCGGTACTTGGATGCAGCTCACCGTGCAGAACCTGCTGGTGCTGCAGATCACGGGGTCGGCGGCCGCGACCGGGCTGTCGATGTCCGTGCAGGCCGCGCCCGGGCTGCTGATGAGCCTCGCCGGTGGCGCCGCCGTGGACCGCTGGCCCCGCAAGCTCACCGCCGCGGTGAGCCAGGCGCTGCTCGGCGCCGTGGCGTTCACGACGGCGTTCCTCGTGGCGATGGACCAGCTCAATCTGGGTGTCCTGATGGCGCTCGCCGCTGTCACGGGTGTCATCGCCACCGTCGACGGCCCGGCGTGCGCGCTGCTCGGAAACGACCTCGTCAGGACGGAGGACGTCCCCTCCGCGATCGGCGTGGGCTCGCTGGTGCACAACGCGGGCCGGCTGGCGGGCGCCGCGCTCGCCGGTGTGACCGTCGGCTTCCTCGGCACGGCCGCCGCCTACGCGGCCAACGGGTTCTCCTTCCTCTTCGTGACCGCCGTCATCCCCTTCCTGCGCCCCGTGGCCGGGGCGGTCCGCGCCCGCTCGGAGGGCCGGGCGGCGAAGGCCGCCGTCGCCGCGGACCCGGGCGAGGACATGAGCATGCGCGAGGGCCTGAGGTACTTCATGCGCAGGCCGCGGCTGGTCGCGCTCGCCGGGATCACCGGACTCAGCGCCGTCTTCGGACGGAACTACCAGCTCACGCTGGCCGTGCTCGTCGTCGGGCCGCTGGCCGGCGGCGCCGGGGCCTTCGGCACGGTGTCCACCGTGCTCGCCGTCGGCGGCATCCTGGGCGCGGTGCTCGGAGCGCGGCTGCGCAGGCCGTCCGTGCGGCTCGTGGGTGCCCTCGCGGCGGCGGGCGGTGTCCTGCAGATCGTCGCGGGTCTCTCGCCGTCGCTCGCGATACTGCTGGTCATCGTGCTGCCCATGGCCCTCGTGGAGTCGGTCTCCGACACCGCGGGCACCACCGTGCTGCAGACGGATCCGCCGCCGCACATGCGGGGCCGGGTGCTGGGCGTGTGGGGCAGTGTCCGTACGCTCTGGGGCCTCGCGGGTCCCCCGGCGCTCGGGCTCCTGATGGAGCTGGCCGGCGCGCGCGGCGCGCTGGTGACCGGCGGGCTGCTGATCGCGGGCGCGATCGGCGCGGGCTACGTGCTCCGGGAACGCCGGGTCACCGCGAAGCCGGTGGTCGTACGGACCGAGGAGCCGGTGCTGACGGGTCAGCCCGGTCTGAGCACGGCCGCCTGACCGGACCGTGGCCCGGGTCCGGGTCCGGGCAGCGGCAGGGTGCGTACGGCGTCGAGCACCTCCGCGACGGTGATGCGCAGCAGCCGCTCGTCGGGGCGGTCGCCGTGCGCGTCACCGGGGCGCGGCGGGTCGTCGGCGTCGGGGTGCCACAGCACCCGGTGGTGCGGCCGGACGGGCGGGCCCCAGAGCCGGGGCGCCACCGGGCCGAACAGGGTGACGGACGGGGTGCCCAGGGCCGTCGCCAGATGGGCGAGCCCGGTGTCCCCCACCACTACGCAGCGGGCCTCCGCGACCAGTGCCATGAGCACGTCGAACGGAATGTCACCGCCCGCCCCGCCGAACACCGCGCCCTCGGGCAGACCGGCCCGGCCGGCCACCGACGCCGCCGGCCGGGCCTCCGCCGCCCCGGCCGTCACCACGACACGGTGCCCCTCCCGGTGCAGCTCCCGCGCCACGGCGGCGAACCGCTCCATGGGCCAGCGGCGGGCCGCGGCGTCGGCGCCGGGATGCACGACCACGGCCCCCGGCGCGGGTGAGCGGGTCGCGGGCGGCGGCACGGACAGGTCCTCGGGGTCCGACGGGAGGCCGTGTGCGGCGAGCAGCCGGCACCAGCGCTCCCGCTCGTGCTCGTCGTCCCGCCACACCGGGCCGTCCGGCCGCCCGTACGCGTAGAGCGCGCGGGGGCGCAGCGCGGCGAGCAGACCGCGGCTGGCGGGGCCGTTGCCGTGCAGGTCCACCGCGAGGTCGGGCGGAGGACCGTCCCAGGCCAGCTCCGCCGGTACGGCCCTGCCGGGCGCGGACGCGGGCAGCAGCCGGTCGACCAGCCCCGTCGCCGCGGCGGCCGTCGTCAGCCGGGCGGGCGCGGCCAGCACGATGTCGTGCCCGGGCAGTCCGCGCCGCAGGGCCCGCAGGGCGGGTACGGCGGCCAGCAGATCGCCGAGGCCGAGGGCGCGCAGCACCAGGACGCGGGGACGTGGCCCGGGGCGCGGGTTCCTCGGAGTGCTCGGGCTCTCGCCGGTGCGGGTGCTCATCTCGTCTCCTTACGCGCCGGGCCGCGCGGCCCGGCGCCGGCGCGGTACGGCGGGGCCGGTCAGCGCGGCGGGGTACGGACCGGCTTCGCCGACTCGGCCGCGCGGTGGGCGAGCAGTGTGGTGGAGCGGCCGTCGAGGTAGGGCAGGACGACCGCCTGCCCGCCCCAGGCGCGGACCACGCCGGCCTCGGGCAGGTCCTCCACGGAGTAGTCGCCGCCCTTGACCCACACATCCGGCCGGAGCCTGCTGAGCAGCGCGATCGGGGTGTCCTCCTCGAAGACGGCGACGGCGTCGACGCAGCCCAGTCCGGCGAGCACCCGCACCCGGTCCTCCACGGGGTTGAGCGGACGCCCCGGCCCCTTGCGACGGGTGATCGACGCGTCGGAGTTGACGCACACGATCAGGCAGTCGCCGATGCGCCGGGCGCTCTCGAGCAGACCCACGTGCCCGGCGTGCAGCAGGTCGAAGCAGCCGCCCGTGGCGACCACGGTGCCGCCGCGCGCCCGGACGCTCTCCACGAGCGCGAACGGGTCCGTCGGCGCCACGGGCGGGGTCCGGCCGGCGAAGGCCGTCCGCCACAGCTCGGGATTACCGGCGCCGCCCGCCGCCACGAACGCCGCCGCGCGGGCCACGCCGCGCTGCACGGCCTCCTCGGGGAGGGCGCCGTCGGCCAGGGCGGTGGCGGTGGCCGCGGCGAAGCAGTCGCCCGCGCCGCAGGGGTCGCCCTCCGCCCGGTAGGGCGCGGGGACGAGCATGGGGGTACCGCCGCCGGGCCGGGTCAGCAGGACCCCGCGTTCGCTCAGGGTGACGGCGACGGTCGCCGCCAGCCAGCGGTCCGCCAGCCCGGAGCCGCGTTCGGCGAAGCCGCGCAGCGAGGGCACGTCGTCGGCGGGAGCCCCGGTGAGCGAGCGGACCTCGGCGGCGTTCGGGGTGACGATCCGGGCGCCGGGGACCGGGGCCGCCCCCCGGGGGTGCGGGTCCCAGACCAGCTGGGTGCGGTGGGCGGCCGCTGCCAGCTGTTCGCGTACGGCGTCGGCGGTGTGCCTGCCGTAGTCGGCGACGAGGACGGCCTCCGCCCCGGCCAGCACCTCGCCCACGGAGCCGTCGGGGCTGCCGGGTGTGCCGCCGCCGCGGTCGATCCGCACGAGGGGCCGGCCGCTCGCCAGCACGCGGGTCTTGACCGGCAGGGTCCCCCGCAGCGGCAGTTCGACCAGCCGGACGCGGCCCTTCAGGGCCCGGCGCACCGCCTCGCTCGCCGGGTCCTCGCCGAGGGCGGTGACGAGGACCACCTCGCGGCCGTCCTGCGCTGCCAGCGCCGCGGCCAACCCGGCGCCGCCGGGCCGGCGGTGCTTCCCGCGTACGTCGACGACGGGCGCGGGCGCGTCGGGCGCCAGCCGCTCTGCGACGCCTTCGATGTCCTCGTCGAGGAGCACGTCCCCGACGACGACCAGCGGGCCCCGGCCGGTCATGACATCCTCCGGCGCGCGGCGGCGGCCTGGGGGGCGGCCGCGCCCGGCGCGTGCCGCAGGGTCTTCGCGGGCGGCACGGGGGCGGCCGTCGCCTCGTCGAAGGACTCGCACAGCAGGTGTACGGCGACGAGGTGGGCCTCCTGCACGGTGGCGGCGGTGTCCGTCTCGATGCACAGGGCGTCGTCGGCGACGTCCGCCAGGGGGTTGGGACGCGGGCCGGTCATGGCCCACACCAGCAGTCCGGCGGCCCGTCCGGTCTCCGCCGCGCGGGTGAGGTTGGCGCTGCGGCCCGAGGTGGAGAGCAGCAGGAGGACGTCGCCGGGGCGGCCGTGCGCGGCGACCTGGCGTGAGTAGACGTGCTCGAAGCCGTAGTCGTTGCCGATCGCCGTGATGCTGGAGGTCTCCGCGTGCAGGGCGATGGCGGAGTGGGCGGGGCGCTCGTCGCGGTAGCGGCCGACCAGTTCGGCGGTCAGGTGCTGGGCCTGGGCGGCGCTGCCGCCGTTGCCGGCGGCCAGCAGACGGCCGCCGACAGGCAGGACGGCGGCGAGGTGGTGACCCCACCGGGCGACCTGGTCCAGGCCCTCGCGGCGGAACCGGCCGAGGGCGTCCTCGAGCGACCGGCAGTGCCGGTGCGCGGCCTCCGTGGCAAGTGGTTCGCTCATGCTGGTCGGGCCGTGCGCGCCTCCCTGGGGACGGCGGCCGTACCCGCACCTCCTTCGGGCGTCGGTCTCTTCGGACGTCGGTGGCAGCGGTCGCCGGCGGCGGCGGGTGAGGGCGGCACCCGCGGTGCGGGTGGGCCGGGGCCCGGCCGGCGTGCTGTCAGACGACCCTGGTCGTCCCGGTCACCCGGGCCAGGGCCGGCCGGGCGGCCAGGACCCCGAGATAGGCGGCTTCGGTGGCGGCGGCGACCCGTGCCCAGCCGAACCGGCTCAGCACCCGGCGGCGTCCGGCCTCGCCGCAGGCCTCCCGCAGCCGGGGGTCCGCGAGCAGTTCGGCCACCGCACGGGCGAGCGCCTCCGGGTCGCGGGGCGGCACGAGCCGCCCGGTGGCCGGGTCGGCGACGGTGTCGAGCTGGCCGCCGACGGCGGTGGCGACGACCGGCCTGCCGCAGGCCATCGCCTCCAGCGGCACGATGCCGAAGGGCTCGTAGTCGCCGGGGCAGAGCACCACGTCGGCGGACCGGATCAGCGGCGCCACCTCCTCGCTCGGGACGCCTCCGGTGAAGTGGACCCGGTCGGCCACGCCCAGGCCGTGGGCGAGGTCGCGCAGCCGGCGCACCTCGTGGTCCTCGTCGAGCCGGCCGGGCGGGGGGCCGCCGACCACCAGCAGTTCCACGCCGGGCAGCCGGGTCAGGGCGGTGATGGAGATCGCCGCGCCCTTGCGGGGGACGAGCCGGCCGAGCTGGATCAGCCGGTGGCCGAGGGTGCCGCGCTCGGCGGCCGGTCCGTGCGGGGTGAACTGGTCGGTGTCGACGCCGCACGGCACGATGCCGACCCGGTCCGGCGGGATGCCCATGGCCGCCAGTTCCGCGACCTCGTCACGGCAGGTGGCCAGGATCCGGTCGCAGCCGGCGCCGACCTCCTTCTCGCAGGCGATCCGGGCCGGCGGGCTGGTGTCCGCGTGCCGCTGGTGCCTGCGCTTGACCGTGCCGAGGGCGTGGAAGGTGTGCACCAGCGGCAGCATCAGCTCGCGGGTGGCGTACAGGGCGGCCAGCCCCGACATCCAGAAGTGCGAGTGCACGAGATCGGGCGGATCGCTCTGCCAGTCCCGCACCAGATGGCGTCCGAACCCCAGCATGTGGGGCAGGAGTTCGTCCTTGGGTATCTCCTCGGGCGGGCCCGCCGGCACATGGCGCACCTCGACGCCGGCGCGCAGGGCCACCCGGTCCGGCAGTTCCCGCGCGTCGCGCCGGGTGTAGACGGTGACCCGGTGGCCCCGGTCGGCGAGCGCGCCGGCCAGCCGGGCGACGTGGACGTTCTGCCCGCCGGCGTCCACTCCGCCGAGTACGGCGAGCGGGCTGGCGTGCTCCGAGACGAGCGCGATCGACAGCGCTTCGGTTCCGATGGCATCGCTGTAGGTCATGCGCGCACCTCCGTCATCAGGCGCTCCCAGTCGTCCAGGAAGCGTTTGAGTCCGTAACGCTGCAGCGCCGCCTGCCGGGCGCGGGCGCCGTCGGCCGCCGCCGCCTCCGGTTCCTCCAGGTACCGGCGTACGGCGCGGGCGAGGATGTCCGGCCGGGTGGACAGCGTCCCGGTGCCGGGCGGCACCGCCTCGACGGCCTCCGTGGTGGCGAGGGCGACGACCGGCATCCCCAGATGCATCGCCTCCAGCAGCGAGAGGCCGAGCGAGGTCCAGCGCACCGGGTGCACGTACACCCGGCGTTCGGCCATCGCGCCGTGCAGCTCCCGCTGCGGCAGATCGGTGGTGCGGCAGCGGTCCGGCGGCAGGCCGAGGTGCTCGGCCAGGCCGTCGGTGCGCATGCCGAACACATCGAGCGGGGCGGCTTCCGCGAGCCCGGGCAGCAGGTCCGTACCCGTCCAGCGGCCGCGCCTGACGGGCTCGTTGACCACGACGGCAGCACGCGCCAGCCGTCCCGTGTAGAGGTGTCCGGGGTCGACGATGCCGTGTTCCACGACCTCGGTCCTGGTCGAACCGTTGTCCCAGAACAGCCGGTTGAAGTGGGTGACGTGAACGATCGTCAGGTCGTCACGGTCGGCGAACGGGTGCCGGGTGGCGGGCACGTCGCCGTCCGGCGCGTTGTGCTCGAGATAGACGGCCGGGATGTCGCGGCCGGGGCGGCGTCCGCCGAGCCACCGCTCGGCGAGCTCCATCTCGTGCGGACGCTGCAGCACGACGAGATCCACCTGCGCGTCGCGCAGCTGCTCCGGCGTCGTCTCCCGCACCGTGTCCGGCCAGTCGAAGGTACGGGCCCGTCCGAGCCCGTCCGGGTCGCGGCCGGGGGTGACCGGAACGAGATACGTGTGTGGCCCCTGCACGAACGCCGTCGTCCAGGAACCGTGCACATGCCACAGCAGAATGTTCATCGTCGTGCTCCTCGCTCCTTGTCCGTGGCGCCGAGGGCCGCCACCGCGGCGAGCACCTCCGCGTTGCCGACCCCGTCGAGGCAGGGGTGCCCGGCCACGGGACACTTCCGGGCGCGGCTGCCCGCACACGGTGCCCGCTGGTCGCCCAGCAGCACGTGCGGGACGTTGTAGGGGCGCCAGCGTTCGGCCGGCACCACGGGCGCGAACAGGCAGGCCACGGGCGTGCCCACCGCGGCCGCGAGGTGCCCGGGTCCGGTGTTCCCGACCACGGCCACCCGAGCACCGGCGAGCACGCCCGCCAGCTGCGGGAGGGACGTCATCCCGCCCAGGTCCAGGGCGTGGTCCGCAGCGACCTGGGCGGTCAGGTCCTTCTCCGCCCTGCCTCCCGTCACCACGACGCGGTGGCCCGCGTCGGAGAGCGCGGCGGCCGCCTCTGCCGCCCGCTCCGCGGTCCAGGCACGGGCGGGGACGGCGGCGCCCGGATGCAGCACCACGTACGGCTCGGGTCCGGTCAGATGCGCGGTCCCGGGCGGCGCGCTGACGCGCAGGGAGCCGTCGTCGCCGGGCGGCAGGGCGTAGCCCGCGTCCAGGGCGAGTTCCAGCGCGGCGCGGGCCTCGTGGCGGCGCGGCTTCCGGCGGTGCCTGAGGTCCAGCAGCGCGCCGGGGTAGTCCTCGCAGTCGGCCGCGGTCCAGCCGACGCCGGCGAGCTTGAGGAGCAGTGCGATCGGCAGGGGGCTCTGATGGTGGGAGACGAGGATCAGGGCCCGGTCGTAGCGGCCGGCCCGCAGCCTCTCCAGCAGTTCCTGCGTCGCCTCGTACGACACGGGTGCCGGCTCCAGTCCCACCCAGGGGGCGTCGTGGACCAGCACCTCGTCCACGCCGGGCAGCAGGTGCGCGGCGTTGACACCGAGCGGTCCGCAGAGCAGCGCGGTGTGCGAGGACCCGGCGGCGACGGCCCGCACGGCGGGACCGGACAGCAGCACGTCACCCGCGCTGTCGAGCCGCACGACCAGCGTTCTGGGCCTGCTCATGGCCACTCCTCGCGCACGAAGGCCGGCAGGCACGTCGAGAGCGTCATGACACCGCCCGTCCCGCGTCCCCGCCCCCCGCCGGCGGCCCGGTCCGGTGCGCGCACCGCCGCGGTCGCCGTGCCGAGGGCCGTGGCCACGGCGGGGACCGGTGTCCCGCCGGCACGAAGGAGGCCGGCCGGCCGGTCGGGCCGCTGCCCGGGGCCGGCGCTCCGGTCCGCCTCCGGCGGGGGCAGTGTGACGGCCCATGACGTCAGCGCCCGGTCCCGGCGGTCCGTCCCGGTCCGC
The DNA here is from genome assembly GCF_001278075.1 of Streptomyces pristinaespiralis. GTDB lineage: Bacteria > Actinomycetota > Actinomycetes > Streptomycetales > Streptomycetaceae > Streptomyces > Streptomyces pristinaespiralis. The sequence goes on from NZ_CP011340.1 coordinate 2,214,325, forward strand.
GGCGCGGTCGGCCTGCCGCACCGTGCGGCCGGGTCCAGGACGAGCCGTATCGCGCGCAGCAGGTCCGGCGCGGTCTCGGGTGCCGCCTCGATCTCCTCGGGCCGGGTGGCCGCGGTGGGCACCAGGACCCCCCGCGCGCCCGCGGCGAGCGCGGCCGTCACGTCGGAGCCGATGTCGCCGATGACGACGGTGCGCGACGGGCACACGCCGAGGCGTTGGCACGCGGCGAGCACGAGTCCGGGCGCGGGCTTGCGGCACCGGCAGCCGTCGTCCGGGCCGTGCGGGCAGACCGCCCACACGGCGAACGGCCCGAGCAGCGCGTCGATTCGCCGCTGCACCGCAGACACCTGACGGAGGGTCAGCTTCCCTTTGGCCACGCCCGACTGGTTGCTGACCACGCCCACCGGCATGCCCAGCGCGCGCAGGGCGGTGAGGGCCTCCCAGGCGGAGGGCATCGGCACGACACGCGCCGGATCGCCGTTGTAGGGGACGTCGACGACGAGTGTGCCGTCCCGGTCGAAGAGGACCGCGTCGGGCAGGTCGGCGGCGTCCGGCGGCAACGGGGTGCCGCGCGAGGCCGGCGGGCCGTGGAAGAGCCACGGGCCTGTGCCGTGCCGCGCCGGGCCGCTGCCGGGCCGGGCCTCGGAGGGGACGTCGCTCATGGCAGCACCCCCTCCCGCACCGCCCGTCCGGGCGTCTTCGGGGCCCCGGACGGGACGGGCCGCGGCATCGGCCGCGTCCGGCGGTGGCGCAGCTGCGCGCCGAGCCAGTGCCAGGTGGCGACGGGCGGGACGACCGCGCTGGTCAGCGCCATCGAGATGATCTCGTCGCGGGTCCGGGGGCCGGGCGCGATCCGGGCCCAGGCGAACTCGGCGGTGCCGGCCAGCCAGAGCGCGGCGCAGGCGGTGGCCGCGACGGGCCTGGCCAGTGCGGCGCACGTCAGCGCGGCCGCCGCGGAGGCCGTCACCGCCAGGTGGCGGGGCAGGCGCCCCCGTGGCGCGTCCGCCCGCCGCCACCAGTCGCGGCCGTGCAGCCGGTTCATGAGCACGTCGTCGGCGTTGCCGGCCTGGACGCGTACGGAGACCCAGCGGCCGGCGGGCCGGACCGGATGCGTGGTGGTGCGGGTGCCCGCGGCCAGGTCCCACCCGGCCGCCCGGACGCGCAGCGCGAGGTCGGCGTCCTCCCGGAAGGCGCGGGGGAAGCGTTCGTCGAAGCCGCCGACGGCCTCCAGCACCTCGCGCCGGTAGGCCATGTCGGCGGTGATCCAGCGGGCGGTGGCCAGACCTGCGGTGTTGCGCTCCCAGTCGGTGGGCGCGCGGTCCGTGGGCAGGGGGACCTCGATCCGGGCCGTGACGCCGCCGGTGCGGGGCCCGGCGGCCGCGAGGTCACGGGCCAGGTCGTCGCACCAGGTGGGTCCGGGCACCACGTCGTCGTCGAGGAAGACGATCCAGGGGACGGGGCCGGCGACCCGCAGACCGGTGTTGCGGGCCGCGGCCGGCCCGCGGGCGCGGCCCGGCACCACAGAGGTGACCGGCCGCAGCGTCGCGGGGATCTCGACCGGAAGGGGGGTGCGGGGGACGCCGCGGCGGTCGTCGACGAGGACCACCCGCACCGGCCCGGGGCCACTGGCGGCGGCCAGCGCCCGCAGGCAGCCGGTCAGGCTGGGCCTGCCGACGGTCGGTATCACCACGGTGTACCGCGGCGGTTCGGCTCCGTGGGCGGTCATCGCAGGGCTCCCGTTCCGAAGTCGTCGGTGTCGTCGTTGTGCCGGAAGAAGTCGCCGCGCCGGATCGCGTACGGTCCGACGGCCAGCAGGTCGACGGGCGAGGAGCCGAAGCATTCGAGGGCGTCGCGCGGGTCGTCGACCATGGGCCGGCCGGCCGTGTTCAGGCTGGTGTTGACGACCACCGGCAGTCCGGTGAGCCGCTCGAACTCGCCGAGCATCCGGGCCACCAGGGGTTCGCGCGAGCGGTCGACCGTCTGGATGCGGGCCGTTCCGTCGACATGGACGACGGCGGGGATGCGTTCCCGCCACGCCGGGGCCACGTCGTGCACGAAGAGCATGTACGGGCTGGGCATCGGCCCGTCGAAGATCTCCGGGGCCCGTTCGGCGAGCACCATCGGGGCGACGGGACGGAACTGCTCACGGCCCTTGACGTCGTTGAGGCGTTCGAGGTTGCCCGCGTGACCGGGGTGGGCGAGGAGCGAGCGGTGCCCGAGGGCCCTCGGCCCGTATTCGGAACGCCCCTGGAACCAGGCCACGATCGCGTTGTCGGCGAGGGCCTCCGCCACGGTCGCGGCGATGTCGGCGGGCCGGTCGAAGGGCACGGCGGCGGTCTTGAGCCAGGCGCCGAGTTCCGCGTCGGACCAGTCCCGTCCGAGGTCGGCGCCGTGCATCGGCTCCGGGTCGTCGCCCTCGCCGGCCGACAGCAGCAGGGCGCCGCCCAGGGCGGTGCCCGCGTCACCCGCGGCGGGCTGCACCCAGACGCGGGAGAAGGGGCCTTCGCGGGCGATACGGGAGTTGGCGACGCAGTTGAGGGCGACGCCGCCGGCGAGGGTGAGCAGGCTGTCGTGGGTCTGGCCGTGCAGGTGGCGCACCAGGTCGAGCATGGTCTCCTCGAGGACCGCCTGGGCGCTCGCGGCGACGTCGGCGTGCTCCTGGGTCCACGGCTCCTCCGGGCCACGCGACGCGCAGAACTGCTGCCAGGGCACGCCGGTCGCCCGGAATCCGCCGTCGCCGGTGGGGTGCACGTATTTGCGCAGCTCGCCGAGCATGCGGGGGGTTCCGTGGGAGGCGAGGGCCATCACCTTGAACTCGTCGGAGGAGCGCAGGAACCCGAGGTGCTCGGTCAGTTCCTCGTAGACGAGTCCGAGCGAGTGGGGCAGTTCCTGTGCGTGCAGGGCCTCCAGCCGGCCGTGGATCCGGCGCGCGGCGAGGTGCGAGGCACGCTCCCCGCGGCCGTCGAGGACGAGCACCGACGAACTGTCGGCGTCGGGTGCGGCGAAGGCACCGGAGGCGGCGTGTGCCATGTGGTGCGGCACGAAGCGGACGATGTCCGGGTCGAGGCCGGGCAGCGCGGTCTGCAGGAAGCCGGGGGCCTCCCGGGCGTACGCGAGGCGCAGGTGGTCCCAGGGGTCGTCGAGGCCCATGGTGTCGGTCGGCCTGGCGAGCGACGGGTCGAAGGAGTACGCCACCGCGTCGAGGTCCTGGGGCCGCAGCCCGGCGCGCTTCAGACACCAGGCGGCGGACTGTTCCGGCAGTTCCCAGGCGGAGAAGGGCAGCGGTCGCTTCCCGTGCTTGCGCCGGGAGAAGCGTTCCTCCTCGGCCGCCGCGACGGTCCGGCCGTCGATGACGAGCGCGGCTGCGGGGTCGTGGAAGAGGGCGTTGATTCCGAGAATGCGCATGTCAGTCACAGGCCTTTCGACGAGGCGCGTCCAGGTCCGGGCGGTCGTGGCGCGCCGTCAGTCCATGTGGTCGCGGAACCAGGCGATGGTGCGGCGCAGTCCCTGCTCGGCGCTCACGGACGGCTCCCACTCGAGCTTGTCGCGGGCCAGCGTGATGTCGGGGCAGCGCACGGCCGGGTCGTCCGTGGGCCGCTCGACGAAGCGGATCTCGGAGCTGGATCCGGTGAGTTCGATGATCAGACGGGCGAGGTCGAGCATGGTGATCTCGGTCGGGTTGCCGATGTTCACCGGGCCCCGCAGTCCGTGGGCGGCCGCCGCCAGGATGCCGCCCACGGTGTCGTCGACGTAGCAGAGGGACCGCGTCTGACGGCCGTCGCCGCTCACCGTCAGGGGCTCGCCGGCCAGTGCCTGGCGGACGAACGTGGGCACCGCCCGGCCGTCGTGGCCGCGCATCCTGGGGCCGTAGGTGTTGAACAGCCGCACGATGCCGGTGTCGGTGCCGTTGGCGTCCGCGTGGGCGGTGGTCAGCGCCTCACCGAAACGCTTGGCCTCGTCGTACACGCTGCGCGGGCCGACCGGGTTGACGTTGCCCCAGTAGCGCTCGTTCTGCGGATGCTGCTGGGGGTCGCCGTAGACCTCGGAGGTGGACGCCAGCATGAAGCGGGCGCCGAAGCCGTGGGCGAGGGCCAGGGCGTTACGGGTGCCGAGACTGCCCGCGTCGAGCGTGTGCAGCGGCAGCCGGAGGTAGTCGGCCGGGGAGGCCGGGGAGGCGAAGTGCAGCACCAGGTCCGCGGGCGGCTCGACGGTGAACGGCTCACTGACGCTGGCCCGCACGAACTGGAACCCTGGGCGGTCGCGCAGCGCGGATATGTTCTCCGGACGGCCGGTGCTGAAGTCGTCGACGCAGGTCACCGCGGTGCCGGAATCCAGCAGCGCCGTGCACAGGTGCGAGCCGACGAAGCCCGCGCCACCGGTGACGACGGCGTGCTTCCAGCTGCGCGAGAAGGCGGCGTTCATGGAATACCTCCGTGCGTCCCGTGCGTCCTGCCGGGTCTCCGGCCTGCGACCAGCGTCGGCCGCTCCCGGTGGCCGGGCCGCTTCACGTACTGCATTCGAGTGAGCTACGGAATGTGGTCACCGGGCGGAAAACGCTCCGCCCGGTGAATGACCGCCGTCTGGGTACTCGTCCGCGCATGACCGATCGGGCCGGGACCACGGCGCACGGCCCGCGGCCGAGGTTCTGCCCGGCGAGCTGAGGGCCGCGGCGCACCGGGGCATGACCGAACCCGGCTCCGGCGACCGGCCGCGCGAAGCGGACGAGGAGGCATGATGAAAGCTCTGACCTGGCACGGAAAGCGCGACGTACGCGTGGAGACCGTCCCTGATCCCGAGATCCGCGATTCCACCGACGTGATCGTCAAGGTGACGACGTCCGGGCTCTGCGGCTCCGACCTGCACCTGTACGAGCTGTTCGGGCCGTTCATCGATGCGGGCGACATCCTCGGGCACGAACCGATGGGCGTCGTCGAGGAAGTGGGCTCTGAGGTCACGGCCGTACGGCCGGGGGACCGTGTCGTGGTGCCCTTCAACGTCTCTTGCGGCACCTGCTTCATGTGTGCTCAGGGCCTGCAGTCCCAGTGCGAGACGACCCAGGTCAGGGAACACGGCATGGGCGCCTCACTGTTCGGCTACACCAAGCTCTACGGCCAGGTGCCCGGCGGGCAGGCGCAGTACCTGCGGGTCCCGTTCGGCAACACGCTGCCCATCAAGGTCCCCGACGGCCCGCCGGACGAGAGGTTCGTCTACCTGTCGGACGTGCTGCCCACGTCCTGGCAGGCGGTCGAGTACGCGGCGGTGCCGCCCGGTGGCTCCGTGGTGGTGCTGGGCCTCGGACCGATCGGCGACATGTGCACCCGCGTCGCGGCGCACCGGGGCGCCGGCCTGGTGATGGGCATCGACCTGGTGCCCGAACGGCTCGAGCGGGCCAGGGCGCACGGGGTGCGCACCTTCGACCTGGACGAGTACGGCGCGAAGGTCGCGGACGCGGTCCGTGACCTGACCGACGGCCGGGGTGCGGACGCCGTCATCGACGCGGTGGGCATGGAGGCCCACGGCGCGCCGGTGGCCAAGGCGGGGCAGCAGCTGACGACCCTCCTGCCCGGCGCGGTCGCCGCCCGGATGATGAAGCGCGTCGGGGTCGACAGCCTCTCCGCCCTGCACCTGGCGATCGAGCTCGTGCGCCGGGGCGGCACCGTGTCGCTCTCCGGCGTGTACGGCGGGATGGCCGACCCGATGCCGATGCTGACCATGTTCGACAAGCAGGTGCAGCTGCGGATGGGGCAGGCCAACGTGTGGCGGTGGGTGGACGACCTGCTGCCGCTCGTCACCGACGGCGATCCGCTCGGGACCGAGCGGTTCGCCACCCACCGCGTGCCGCTGGAGAAGGCTCCGGAGGCCTACGAGATGTTCCAGAAGAAGCAGGAGGGAGCCGTCAAGGTGCTCTTCGAGCCGTGGCCCGCCGGCTAGCCCCGGCCGGTCACACGAGGCCCTGGGCGAGCATCGCGTCGGCGACCCGCTCGAAGCCGGCGATGTTGGCGCCGGTCACGTAGTCGCCGGGGGCGCCGTAGCGTTCGGCGGTCTCGTGGCAGGTGCGGTGGATGTCCCGCATGATCGCCGCGAGTTCGTCCTCGACGCGGTCCGCGGACCAGCTTTCGCGGGCCGCGTTCTGGCGCATCTCCAGGGCGCTGACGGCGACTCCGCCCGCGTTGGCGGCCTTGCCCGGGCCGAAGGCCACGCCGGCCTCCTGCAGCAGGTGGACCGCTTCGGGAGTGGTGGGCATGTTGGCGCCCTCCGCGACCGCCTTGACCCCGTTGCGCACCAGCGTGACGGCGTCCTGTTCCGTCAGTTCGTTCTGGGTGGCGGAGGGGAAGGCGAGGTCGGCGGGCACGTCCCAGACCCGGCCGCCGGGCACGTAACGGGCCGAGGCGCCGCGGCGCTCCGCGTACTCGCTGACGCGCCCGCGCTCGACCTCCTTGATCTGCCGGAGCAGTTCGAGGTCGATGCCCTTCTCGTCGACGACGTAGCCGGCCGAGTCGGAGCAGGTGAGCGGGTGGGCGCCGCTGCGCAGGAGCTTCTCGATGGTGTGGACGGCGACGTTGCCGGAGCCGGAGACGACGGCGGCCTGGCCCTCGAGGTCCTCGCCGCGCAGGCTCAGCATCTCGGCCGCGAACAGCACGCTGCCGTAGCCGGTGGCCTCGGTGCGGACGGCCGAGCCGCCCCAGCCCTGTCCCTTGCCGGTGAGCACGCCGGCCTCCCAGCGGTTGGTGATGCGCCGGTACTGGCCGAAGAGGTAGCCGATCTCACGGGTGCCGACGCCGATGTCGCCCGCGGGCACGTCGGTCTGTTCACCGATGTGCCGGTGGAGTTCGGTCATGAAGGACTGGCAGAACCGCATGACCTCGGCGTCCGACCGGCCGTGCGGGTCGAAGTCGCTGCCGCCCTTGCCGCCGCCGATGCCGAGCCCGGTCAGGGCGTTCTTGAAGACCTGCTCGAAGCCGAGGAACTTCACCACGCCGAGGTTCACCGACCGGTGGAAGCGCAGGCCGCCCTTGTACGGGCCGAGGGCGCTGTTGAACTCGACCCTGAACCCGCGGTTGATGTGGACGGCGCCGCGGTCGTCCTGCCAGGGCACCCGGAAGATGATCTGCCGCTCCGGCTCGACGAGCCGCTCCACGATCCGCGCCTGCGCGTACTCGGGACGCGCGGCGAGCACGGGTGCCAGGGTGTCCAGCACCTCCCGTGCCGCCTGGTGGAACTCCGGCTGTGCCGGGTTGCGCTCCTCGAGTTCGGCGCGGAGCGAGGCCAGTCGGTCCTTCGGGGATGACAGTGCCACAGTGTGTCCCTTCTGCCCTGATATCGGGGTGACGGCCGTGCGCGGCGGCCTTCCGGGTGTCGCCGCTGCGACTGGTACGGCCGGGCACCTGCCCGCCGTTCATTTCCGCCCGGATCGACCTCCCACCGGGCCCGCCGACGCTGCCGAACCCGGCCCCCAGTGTCTCGGACGCCCTGGTTCCCGTTGTCGCGGGGGGGGCGCCGGTCGGTGGTGGCCCGGCGGAGAACGCGGGCGGGAGCGGTCCGCCCCTTGCCGGGCGGGCCGCTCCCGCTTCCGTGCGCCGCCGGCCTCAGCCGCGGCGCAGCACCGCCACCAGGGCCTCGTACAGCGCGCTCTCCGCGTCGGGTACCGCGTTCACCGCGCGCCAGGCCACGAACCCGTCCGGGCGGACCAGCACCGCGCCCTCCGGCGTGGTGCCGTGGGTCTGCGCCCAGTCGGCGCCGGCCTCCGCCACCAGATCAGCCTCCACGCCCTCACCGATGCGATAGGCGTCCAGCCCGACCGACAGGCGGTCCGCTACGAGTTGCGCCGCCATGAGCCAGTCCTTGCCGCCGGTGCCGGCCAGCAGGACGAACGACTTCTCGTAAAGGTCCAGCGTGGACAGCCTGTTGTGCTCGCCGGGCCGGTGGAGCCACATGTGCGGGGCCCGGGTGCCGGGGGCTCCGGAGAGGTCCATCCGGTCGGGAACGGGCGGCAGTTCGGGGTCTGCGCCGAGGACGGCCCCGCGCGGGTAGCGGTAGCCGAGGACGACCGGGAGCAGCCCGCCGCGCGGTCCGCCGGCCACCGCCGCCGGGGCCGGCGTGTACCCGGGGTGGCTGTGCTCGACCGACCGCGCGGAGGCGCGGGCACTGGTGGCCACCGCCACCGGCAGGCGTTCCTCCTCGTACGTGCGGAGCAGGTCCGGCCCCGCCGAGCCGTCGAGGACGGCCGCGAGCTTCCAGGCCAGGTTGTGCGCGTCCTGGATGCCGGTGTTGGAGCCGAAGGCGCCGGTCGGCGACATCTCGTGCGCGGAGTCCCCCGCCAGGAAGACCCTGCCCCGCCCGTAGTGCTCGGCGACGCGTTCGGCGGCGTGCCAGGGCGCCTTTCCGGTGATCTCGACGTCGAGGCCGGGAGCCCCCGTCGCCGCGCGGATGAGGTCGGCGCAGCGCTCGTCCGTGAAGTCCTCGAGCGACTCGCCGCGGTCGTACTGCCAGGGGGCGTGGAAGACCCAGAGCTCCTTGTTGTCCACCGGGAGCAGGGCCCCCTCCGCCTCGGGGCCGGTCAGGTAGCAGACCACGAAGCGGCGGTCGCCGACCACGTCGGCGAGCGCGCGCGAGCGGAAGCTGACGCTCACGTTGTGGAACAGGTCGCCGGGGCCGGACTGCCCGATGCCGAGCCGCTCCCGCACCGGGCTGCGCGGCCCGTCGGCGGCGATGAGATAGTCCGCGCGCACCGTGCTGTCGCGGCCGGTCACCCGGTCGCGGACGACGGCGGTGACGCCGTCGTCGTCCTGCTCGAAGGAGACCAGCTCGGTGGAGAAGCGCACGTCGCCACCCAGTTCGACGGCCGCTTCGAGCAGGACGGGCTCCAGGTCGTTCTGGCTGCACACGCACCAAGCGGCGGGGCTGAGACGGCCCGGCGCGCCGCCCTTCTCGTCGATCTGCCTGACCAGCCACTCACCCGCGTCGGGGTCGGCCAGTTCCGGGGTCTGCAGGATGCCGTGGTTGTCCGCCAGCACGGACGCCGCGGCCACGATCCGCTCCGTCACCCCGGCCGAACGGAACACCTCCATCGTGCGCAGGTTGTTCCCGCGGCCGCGCGGATGGATCGAGGTGCCCGGGTGCTTCTCGACGAGCATGTGCCCGACGCCGAGCCGCCCGAGGAAAAGGGATGCGGACAGGCCCACCAGGGAGCCACCCACGATCAGGACCGGTACGCGGTGTTGTTCGGCTTTCTCTTCCATGAGTGCTCCAGCTCCAGCCGCCGGTAGGGGTTTGGCGTTCTCCATGCCCGCGTTTCCTGCCCGCGACGGAGGGGTTCGGCTCGGCCCTTCACTCGCGTGGTGCACACATCTCGCGCCACCCGTGTTACCGACACAGGATCGAAGCCGGACCACCACATCGCGCCACAGGTGGCCAGCCGTCCGCATACGCCGGATCCGACGCTCGGATTTCCCGAGGCCCGGCGTCGTGCCGCAGGCGGCCTCACCGACAAGGAGATGCGTGGAACATGACAATGCTGTCCGAACGTGTGTCCCAGTCCGCATTCGACGGCTCCCGGCTCCGGGTCGTGCTGCTGCTTGACCTCCAGGACGGCGCCCAACAGCGCTTTCTGACGGCGTACGAGCACATGCGCAACCAGGTGGCCTCCGTGCCAGGTCATCTCAGCGACCAGCTCTGCCAGTCGATCGAGAACCCGTCGCAGTGGCTCATCACCAGCGAATGGGAGAGCGCACCCCCCTTCCTCGCCTGGGTGAACAGCGAGGAGCACGTCGAGACCGTACGGCCGCTGCACGACTGCGTGCTCGACACACGGTCCCTGCGCTTCAGCGTTCTGCGCGAGACCTCGGGCGTGCACGCGCCCCAGGCCGCCGCGCAGCACGCCGGCGGGCTCCAGCCCTCGCCCCGGGTCGGGGACGGCGTGGTCCGCCACGCCCTCACCTTCACCGTCAAGCCCGGCAGCGAGCAGACCGTGGCCAAGATCCTCTCCGGCTACACCTCGCCGGAGGCACAGGTCGACGACACCACCCGGCTCCGCCGCACCACGCTGTTCATGCACGGCAACCGCGTCGTGCGGACCGTCGAGGTGCAGGGCGACCTGCTCGCGGCGCTGCGGCACGTGGCCAGGCAGCCCGAGATCAGGGCGGTCGAGGAGGCGATCAATCCGTACCTGGAGCAGGACCGGAACCTCGACGACCCGCAGTCGGCACGGCTGTTCTTCACCCGCGCCGCCCTGCCCGCGGTCCACCACCTCGCTCCCCCGGGCGAGCAGAACGCGGAGACGGAGCGCCACGCGCTGCTCTACCCGGCCAAGCCGGGGTGCGGCATGGCCCTCGCCCGACTGCTGGCCGGTCAGGACGAGGCGGCGGCCGACAGCACCGGCTGCCCCGTCGACAGCAGCACCGTCTTCCAGCGCGACGACATCGTCGTACGACTCGTCGACGTGCGCGGACCGCTCGACGCCGACCCGTCGGCCGTCATGGGCGCACACGGCCTGCGCAAGTCCGCGGTGCTGGCGAAGCTGCTGGACACCGAGGCGCTCGGCCTCGACGAGTCGCTCTCGGACGAGAAGGCGATGACCCGTCTGCTCGAGAGCTCCCAGATGCGCCTGATCACCGACCGCCGTGCCCGCTGAACCACGCACCCGGCCGCCGGCGGCCGTGCGACACCCCGAAGTCACCGTGCCGCAAGGCCTTGTGGAGGAACCAGTCATGACCACAACCCATCGCATCGTCGACCTGAGCGAGACCCAGCCCAACCGCAGGCGCGGCGGCGACCTGCGCGCCATGCTCACCCCCACCGCGGTGGGGGCAACGAGCGGCTTCATGGGTCTGGCGCTCGTCGAGCCCGGCGACCGCATCGGCGAGCACTACCACCCGTACTCCGAGGAGTTCGTGTACGTCGTCGCCGGCGAACTCGAGGTCGACCTGGACGGCGAGCCGTTCGCCATCCGCCCCGACCAGGGCCTGCTCATCCCCCCTTATGTGCGGCACCGGTTCCGCAACGTCGGCAGCACGCAGGCCCGCATGGTCTTCCACCTCGGTCCGCTCGCGCCCCGTCCGGAACTCGGCCACGTCGACACGGAGGAGACCTCCGGGGCGGAGAGCACCGCCGCTCACCTGCCGCCCGAGCGAACGGGGTCGGTGTCGTGACCCGGCGGGTGGCGGTGACCGGCGTCGGCATCGTCGCACCCGGAGGTGTGGGCGCCCCGGCGTTCTGGGACCTGCTGTCGAGCGGCCGGACCGCGACCCGCGGGATCACGCTGTTCGACCCGACAGGGTTCCGCTCCCGTATAGCCGCCGAGGTCGACTTCGATCCGGCGGCCCACGGTCTCGGCGCAGCGGACGCCCAACGCGCCGACCGGTACGTGCAGTTCGCCCTCGTCGCCGCCCGTGAGGCCATGGCGGACGCCGGTCTCGACGCGGCGACGCTCGATCCCTGGCGGACCGCCGTGTCGATGGGTACCGCCGTCGGCGGCACCACCCGGCTCGAGCGGGACTATGTGGCGGTCAGCAGCACGGGCAGGCGCTGGGACGTGGACCACAGCGAGGCGGCGCCGCATCTCCACCGGGCGTTCTCGCCCAGCACGCTGGCCTCCGAAGTGGCCGAGCAGAACGGCGTACAGGGCCCGGTGCAGACGGTCTCCACCGGCTGCACCTCCGGCCTCGACGCGATCGGCTACGCCTTCCACGCCATCGAGGAGGGCCGCGCCGACATCTGCATCGCCGGCGCCTCCGACTCGCCGATCTCCCCGATCACGGTCGCCTGCTTCGACGCCATCAAGGCGACCTCCCCCAACAACGACGACCCGGCCCACGCGTCCCGCCCCTTCGACGCGCACCGCGACGGGTTCGTCATGGGCGAGGGCGGAGCCGTACTGATCCTCGAGGAACTCGAGCACGCCCGCGCCCGCGGTGCGCACGTGTACTGCGAGATAGGCGGTTACGCCACCTTCGGCAACGCCCACCACATGACCGGCCTCACCCGTGAGGGCCTGGAGATGGCACGGGCGATCGACGACGCGATGAACCACGCCCGGCTCGACCGGACGGACATCGACTACGTCAACGCGCACGGCTCCGGCACCCAGCAGAACGACCGGCACGAGACGGCGGCGGTCAAGCGGTCGCTCAAGGAGCACGCGTACAAGGTGCCGATGAGCTCCATCAAGTCCATGGTGGGCCACTCGCTCGGCGCGATCGGCGCGATCGAACTCGTCGCCTGCGTGCTCGCCCTGGCCAACCAGGTGGTGCCGCCCACCGCCAACTACGAGACCCCCGACCCCGAGTGCGACCTCGACTACGTGCCGCGCACCGCACGGCCCCTGAAGCTGCGCAGCGTGCTGTCGGTGGGAAGCGGCTTCGGCGGCTTCCAGTCCGCCGTCGTACTCACCCGACCAGGCGGGAGTGCATGATGAGCCCCGGCAACCGGCACACGAGGTCCGCCGTCGTCACCGGCATCGGTGTCGTCGCCCCCAACGGCGTGGGTGCGGAGACCTTCTGGAAGTCCACCGTCGAGGGCATCAGCGCCCTGGACAGCGTCACCAGGGAAGGCTGCGGGCACCTGCCCCTGCGGGTCGCGGGCGAGGTGCGCGGCTTCGACGCCGAGTCGATGGTCGAGCAGCGCTTCCTCGTCCAGACCGACCGGTTCTCCCACTTCGCGATGGCGGCGGCCGACCTGGCGCTGGCCGACGCCGGGATCAACGAGGGCGCGCACGGCGGTACGCCCTACTCGGTCGGTGTGGTCACCGCCGCCGGGTCGGGCGGCGGCGAGTTCGGCCAGCGTGAGCTGCAGCGCCTGTGGGGACAGGGACCGACCTACGTCGGCCCGTACCAGTCCATCGCCTGGTTCTACGCGGCGAGCACCGGGCAGATCTCCATCCGCGGCGGCTTCAAGGGCCCCTGCGGAGTCGTCGCCAGCGACGAGGCCGGCGGACTCGACGCCGTCGCACACGCCGCGGGCGCCGTGCGGCGGGGCACCGACACGATCATCGTCGGCGCGGCGGAGGCGCCGCTCGCCCCGTACTCGATCGTCTGCCAGCTGGGCTACCGGGAGCTGAGCACCTGCGAGGACCCGGAGCGCGCCTACCGGCCCTTCACCCCGCAGGCGTGCGGCTTCGTGCCCGGCGAGGGCGGCGCCATGCTCGTCGTCGAGGACGCGGAGGCGGCCCGCCGCCGGGGCACCCCGATCCGCGCGACGGTCGCCGGCCACGCCGCGACGTTCACCGGGGCGTCCCGGTGGGAGCAGTCGCGGGAAGGGCTGGCGCGGGCGATCGACGGCGCCCTTCAGGCCGCGGGCTGCTCGCCCGAGGAGATCGACGTCGTCTTCGCGGACGCGCTCGGCCTGCCGGAGGCCGACCGGGCCGAGGCCCTGGCGATCACGGACGCGCTGGGCGCTCACGGCTCCCGCGTGCCGGTGACCGCCCCCAAGACCGGCACCGGGCGGGCGTACTGCGGGGCGCCGCTGCTCGACACCGCGGCCGCGGTGCTCGCCCTGGAGCACGGTCTCGTACCGCCCACTCCCCATGTCCACGACGTGTGCCACGACCTGGCCCTGGTGACCGGCACCGCCCGGCCCGCCGAGCTGCGCACGGCCCTCGTGCTGAGCAGGGGACTGATGGGTTCCAACTCGGCGCTCGTGCTGCGGCGCGGCGCCGGCACCTCATGAGACGGAGAACGACGCCATGACAGAGAACCTGACCGTCGACGAACTGGCCGCCCTGATGAAGAAGGGGGCCGGGATCACCGTCGACCCCGACGAGATGGAGCAGCGGCCCGACACGCCGTTCGAGGTCTACGGCCTCGACTCGCTCGGCCTGCTCGGCATCGTGGGCGAGCTGGAGAACCGGTACGGCCGGCCCCTGCCGCCCGACGCCGACCGCTGCAAGACCCCCCGCGAATTCCTCGATCTCGTCAACACCTCCCTGATGGCAGGAGCCTGAGATGCCCGGACACACCGAGAACGAAGTCACCATCGACGCCCCCCTCGACCTCGTGTGGGACGTCACCAACGACCTCGACCACTGGCCGCAGCTGTTCAGCGAGTACGCGTCCGTGGAGGTCATGGAACGCGAGGGCAACCGGACCGTGTTCCGGCTGACCATGTACCCCGACGAGAACGGCCGGGTCTGGAGCTGGGTCTCCGAGCGCGTGGCCGACCGTTCCGCCCTCACGGTCACCGCCCGCCGCATCGAGACGGGCCCCTTCCAGTACATGAACATCCGCTGGGAGTACGAGGAGACGCCGCGCGGCGTACGGATGCGCTGGACGCAGGACTTCGCGATGAAGCCGGACGCGCCCGTCGACGACGAGTGGATGACGGCCAACATCAACCGCAACTCGCCGATCCAGATGGACCTCATCCGGAACAAGATCGAGCAGCGCGCCCGGCTCGGCCGGGACTCCAAGGACGCCGCGGCGCCCGCCAGCGCGGTCTGACCGCACCGCCCGCCCCCTGCCCATGGCATCCGAAGGGACACCCCCGATGCACCACGCCCTGATCGTCGCCCGGATGGCACCGGGTTCCGCGCCCGACATCGCCGAGGTGTTCACCGCCTCCGACAAGGGCGAACTGCCGCACCTCGTGGGAGTGAAGCGGCGCAGCCTGTTCCAGTTCGGCGACGTCTACCTGCACCTCATCGAGTCGCAGCAGCCGGCCGGCCCGGCGATCGCCAAGCTGACGGACCACCCGGAGTTCCGGGACATCAGCGACCGGCTGTCCGCGTTCGTCAGCCCGTACGACCCGAAGACCTGGCGGAGTCCGAAGGACGCCATGGCACAGCAGTTCTACTCGTGGCAGAGCGACTGACCGTCAAAGGCCGCACCGCCGTCGGCCCCGCGGGTCTCCCGCGGGGCCGACGGCGTGCCGGTCGCGGGTCTCCGCGGAGCCGGCTGCGGGCAGGTCGCCGGTCCTGGACGCTCCTCAGTCCGGGACCACGCTCTCGAACAGATGCAGATAGGCGTTGACCGGACGGACCTCGCCGACGAGCAGCCCGGCGTCCGACATCCGACTGATCATGCTCTGCCTGGTGTGCTTGGCGCCGCCGACGTTGAGGAGCAGCAGCAGGTCCATCGACGTCGTGAACTTCATCGACGGGGTGTCGTCGACCAGGTTCTCGATGACGAGCACCCGGGCGCCCGGACGGGCCGCCGCCACGATGTTGCGCAGCGTCCGGCGGGTGCTGTCGTCGTCCCACTCCAGGATGTTCTTGATGATGTACAGATCGGCGGCGACCGGCATGGCCTGCCGGCAGTCGCCGGGGACGATGTCGGTCCGGTCGGCCAGCGAACCGCCTTCGAGCAGGCGGGGGTCGGCCGCCGCGACGACACGGGGCAGGTCCAGCAGGGTGCCCCGGACGCCGGGGTGCTTCTCCAGCAGCTCCGCCAGCACATGGCCCTGGCCGCCGCCGATGTCGGCGACCGTCTTCGCCCCGCCGAGGTCGACCAG
This sequence comes from Streptomyces pristinaespiralis, assembly GCF_001278075.1. Taxonomy (GTDB): domain Bacteria; phylum Actinomycetota; class Actinomycetes; order Streptomycetales; family Streptomycetaceae; genus Streptomyces; species Streptomyces pristinaespiralis. The sequence continues at coordinate 2,229,766 of NZ_CP011340.1, forward strand.
CTCGGCGACGTCCCGCGCCGACTGCTTGCTGGAGGTGGTCATGGCCCGGTTGAAGACATGGGCCGATTCGGGGGCGTCCTCGTGCAGGTGGTCGAAGAACTCCTTGCCGTAGAGGTCCTTGAAGACGCCGCCGCCCTTCCTGACCGCCTCGTCGAGCAGCGGCCAGGCGTCCCAGGTCCACGGCTCCGTGCACCACAGGGCGATGTACCGCAGGCTGTGCGGGTCGTCCTCGCGCAGCAGCCGCGACATGTGGGTGTGGACGAACCTGCCGTCCGCGTCCTCCTCGAAGATGCCGTAGCAGGCCAGGGCACGCAGCATCCGGCGCAGTGCGCCGGGCTGTGCCTTGACTTCCGCCGCGAGCTCCTCCGCGGTCGCCGGTGCGTCCCCGAGCGCGTCGGCCACGCCGAGCCGGGCGGCCGCGCGCACGGCGGCGGCGCAGGCCGCGCCGAAGACGAGTTCCCGCAACCGCATCGCGGGCACAGTGGTTTCGCTTGCAGTGGTCATGCCGCATCGGTCTTTCGTGAGTGGCCGGGGCCGGTCGGCACCGTCCGGACGGTCAGCACAGGCCCGCGGGCTCGGAGAGCCCGCACATGTTCCGGCTGAAGACGTTGCCGGTGCCGGCGGTGTCACGGTTGGCCAGGTCGGCGGCTCCGTTGCCGAGGGCGACGTTGTTCCGGACGACGTTGTCGGTGCCGGCGGCACCCACGATGCTCTTGAAGAGGACGATCCCGCCGGACATCGGGGCGGCGCCCACGTTGTCGCGGATCACGTTCCACTCCACGAGGGTGTCCTCGGTGCCGGTGAGGACGATGCCGGTGCCCTGGATCTCGGGCAGCCGCGCGGTCTTGTCGCAGTGCTTGTTGTTCCCCTGGACGCGGTTGAAGCGGACGGTCAGGGCGCCGGCCCGCGGCTTCGTCTCGTCACCGACGAGGAACGCGCCGGCGCAGTTGCCGGTGATCTCGTTGGCCTCGACGCTCAGGTTGCGCACGCGGCGGATCGTGGTGCCGATGCGGTTGTCGACCATCAGGTTGTTCGAGACGACCGTGCCCATGGTGTCGGTCGCGCCGGACTCCGCGCTGACGGTGTTGGCCACGAAGATGCCGGCGTCGCCGTTGCCGCGGACGAGGTTGCTCCGCAGCACCGACCGGGTGGAGCGCTCCTGGGCGATGCCCCAGGTCCCGTTGTTCTCCGAGGTGACGTGCCGCACCGTCAGCCGGTCGGTCCAGGCGGCCCAGAGGCCGTTCTTGGCGTATCCGCTGAGGGTGAGGGAGCGGACCTGCACTCCCTCGACGGGCTGCTTCTCGGTGCCGATGACACAGATGCCGTTGCCCGCCCCGGCGCAGGTGTCGGCGGCGGCCGCGGTCTTCGACGGCTTGAGGACCGTCGCGCTGCCCTCGCCCCGCAGGGTCAGGCCGGACTTGGTGATCCGGACGCTCTCCGTGTAGGTGCCGGCCGCGATGTCGATGGTGTCACCCGGCTGTGCGGCGTCCACCGCGGCCTGGATCGACTCGCCGGGTTGGACCTGGTGGCTGACGGCGGCACTGGCGGGAGCCGCCGCGCCGAGGCCGGACGCGACGAGCAGAGCCGCGCATCCGAGCATGGTCGTTTGTCGCTTTGTCATAAACCGAAGCTATGCGCATTTGCGACGAAATCGACACAAACCACGCCTGGGCGGGCTTGTGTCGCCCCACCCAGACGCGGCCGGAGAGTGATCAGGCCTCTTCGAAATAGGCGTCGAGGACCGCGTCGAGCTCCTCGGTCCACTCCTTCAGGCGCCCCCTGGCCGGGGCCTCGACGTCCGCGTTGAACCAGCGGTTGGCCGCGACGTGGACGGTGACCGTGAACCGGCGCCCGAACCGCGCGGGCCGCACCTCGACCGCGCCGATCTCGTCCCAGCGGAAGTCCGCCTCCTGGTCGTCCAGGGTGAAGCGGATGCCGGAGCTGTCGGCGGCGATCGAACCACGGCGGTCACGCACCTCGAAGGCGGGGCCGTCGATTGCGGGGTCGTCGGAGTCGTCCGTCGCCTCGTCCGTGGGCTCGTCGTCGCCGTCGGTCGTGCCGGCGGTGGCGTCCGTCTCGGCGTCGTCGGCCTCGTCCGGCGCGTCGTCCGGCCCGGCCCCGGCGTCGGGCCCCGTGGCTGTGCTCTCCTCCTCCCTCTCTTTTACGGCGGGCGCCGGCCCCGAGAGGACGGGGACGAATGCCGGATCCGTCCCCACGGCGATATCGAGCTTCGTCTTCGGATCTATCTGCTGGTCCACGGCGGGCAGTATGGACGACGAAGCTGTACGAGACCAATGTGGTCCGCCGATCGGCTTCCTCCGGCCTCATTCGGTCTTGCCGGGGCCAACGCGGTTGCGGACGCACCGGCGGGCGGCGGGCGCGTCGACAAGCACCAGGCTGCGGCCGTGGTCCGCGTAGGGGGCGGCGGTGAAATCCTGCTGCCGACAAAGACGGTTCCGCCGCCTTCGAGGACCAGGGAATCGAGCATGGCCGCCACCTCTCCGCAGGCTCGGCACTCCGACGCCTGCAGAACTACGTCCGCCTTGATACACCCTGCTTGGCGGATTGCCCGGGTGGTTTCGGCGATGTTGTCGGCTCCGAGGGCCTTCAGGGAGCCGATGGCCAGGGTGCGGAAGGTGGCCATCGCCCGAGGTGCGGTCCCGGTGTAGATGGTGGAGGCGTCCTCCGCGAACGTGACATCGCGGATGTGGTGGCTGGAGTTTTCCACTCCCCAGTGCCCTCGGATCACGGTGGCCAGATCGGCCGGGTGGCCTGGTGGGCGTCGAGGCTGGTGACGGCGTAGACGCTCTCGCGGCTCTCGCGTTTGCCGGTGGGTTGGCAGCGGCGGTGGACGCGGATGGCCAGGCGGGCGTGGGGGTAGGCGATCCCGCCGAGCTCGTCTGGGATGGCGCAGGTCTTGATCGAGCTGGACTCGCGTCTGCCGTGGCCGACCTCGGAGGCGGCGTGCTGGACGGGGATGTCGCGCCACGGCAGGGTGGCGAGTTGGTGGTGTGCGGTCGGCTGGTTCGTCTTGATCACGGCGATGTAGTGGGCCTTTTTGGCCTCGACCAGCCAGGAGATGTTCGCCTTGACCGAGTGCAGCGCGTCGAAGGTGACCACGGCGTCGGCCAGATCCAGCGGTGCCAGCAGCGGCTTGAAGTGGGTGGTCTCGTTCGTCTTCGCGCCGACCTCGACCCGGGCGAGGGTCACGACGCGGCCGTGGGTGACCGCCGAGAGCAGATGGCGGCGGGGTGAGGTCAGTCGGGCGGAGGCTTTGAGCGCCTTGCCGTCCACGGCGATAGCCCGCCGCGGTCCGGCCGTCGCGGACGTCCCGGCGTCGCCCGCGGTGGTGGCCGCGGTGTCGGTCGGCGAGGTAGGCCCCCACGGCCTGGTCCAGTTGGCCGCCGTCGAGGTGGTGCAGGACGCGGCCGATCGTTGCCGGCGATGGGCAGCGCCGCCAGACGAGCAGGTGCCGGCGGATGCCGATGGCCGCGAGCTGTCCGGCCTGGGCGCGGGCGCCCCAGTCGGCGAACTCGTCGATGCTCCTGGCGCCGGAAACGGCCGCGCAGGCGCACACCAGCAAGATCGCGGCCAGCGGGTACCACCGGCCCCGCCGCGACCGCGGGTCGACACCGACTCGAGGTACGGACGCAGGTCGGCGATCCGGTCCGCATCCAGCGGACCCAGCTTCGCGAGCACGACAGGGACGGGGGGAAGATGCAACAGCAGGCACAGGACAGTCTCGTGATCATCGGGCGTAAGACGCCACAATGATCACGAACCCCGTGCCTGCACTGCTACCCACCCAACACCCCACCCATCCAGAGAACTTGAAGCCGCCCTGTAATGATCACCGGAGTCACCAGGGAGCCCGCAGCATGACCGGCACCACGGAGGCCCTTAGCGGGTCGGCTGCAGTCGACAATGCAGCACGAAGTGTCACGCGCCCGTTTTACGTATACGCCGTGCTCACCAACACGCTATTCCAGCGCGGCGTATTCGTCCTCTTCCTTCAGCAGCGAGGCTTCTCCGCCGAGCAAGTGGCCCTACTGCAGACACTGCTCTACCTGGTCAGCGGATTTGCGGAGTTGCCGACGGGAGTCATCGCCGACCGAATCGGCAGGCGTGCCAGCATCGTGATCGGCCAGATGCTGATAGCTGGATGTCTGCTCGGTCAGGTGGCGTTCTCCAACTACTGGGTGTTCCTGGCGCTGTTCATTGGGCAGGGCGTGGGCATGGCGTGTGTGTCCGGTTCGGACACCGCCCTGCTGTACGACCTGCTCGTGCGTCGTGGTGCAACGGCCAGCTACGTCAGGATCAAGTCCCGGTTCACCATGCTCGGGACGGTCACCTCGGGAGCCGCCATCGTCCTTGGCGGCCAACTGCAGCAGATTTCCTGGGGAGTCGTCTACGTCGGTTCGGCGGCGTGCCTCGCCCTAGCCGTGGTGGTGCTGATGTCACGGGTGCCCGAGATCCGCGGCGCGGACGCGGCGGACGAACAGGACGGAGCCGAGGAGGAGCACGGCGACGCCACAGCATGGCGGGCGATGCTTCAGGTCGCCACGCCGGCGCTCGTGACGCTCGTCGTGGTGTACGGATTGATGCATGCGACTTTGACGCCGTACATCATTTTTACGCAGAAGACCCTCTCCGATCAGGGAGCGGGCACCGCATTGGTCAGCGTGGTCATATCGGCGGGATTCTTCGCTGGCGGGCTCACTCCGCTGCTGTCGGACCGCGCGGACCGGCGCATCGGGTATCGGGTCATAGTCCCGGTGTCTCTCCTGACGCTCGCCGCGGCACTCGGCCTGAGCGGCCTCGGCCTTGTCTGGGTCACCATCGCCGCGTTCCTGGCCCTGGTCGGGATTCCCGAGATCACCGCCGTGATCGTGGACAACGTGTTCAACGAGGCCGTGCCGTCGCGCCACCGGGCGAGCCTGCTGTCGATGATCGCATTCGTGGAGTCGGCGCTCATCGGCATCGGCTATCTCGTCCTCGGCGCGCTCATGGACGGGCTGGGCTCCAGTGTGGGCATGGCCGCCTACGCCGCGGTCCCGCTGCTGGCATGTCTCCTGTGGCTACCGGTGCTCTTCCGAGGGGCACGGGTGACCACCGAAATCGAGAAGCCCGCCGACCAAAAGGCATCCTGAAACAGACCATCTCGAGCAACGCCCTGCCCGATGGCAGGGGCGTTGCTCGTTGACATGTCGCTCCCAGTCGGCGACGGAGCTGTCATCGCGACGATCAGCGCCAAACGGGATGGGAAGAAGCGCGCCACTGGGGCAGATGTTCAGCCTGGATCCACCGCGTAACGGTCGGCCTGTGGACGGCGAAATGAGAAGAGGTACCCGCTGACCCGCGAGAATGGGAGTTCCTACGCTTCCATCCGCCGCTCGCAGCAAGGCACCTCGTAAGTGAAAGTCTCCCACAGGCCCGCGGAGCTGTTCGCCGTGTTCGATAACCCCGACCTGATCGCGCATGCCGAGCTTATCCCCACGATCCAGCTGGCCGAGCGGTGCGCCCTGCCTCGGGCGATGGCCACCTTCCGCAGCCTGGCCATCGGCCCCCTGAAGCCCCTCGGAGCCGACAACATCGCCAAAACCACCCGGGCAATCCGCAACGAACCTGAACGCGCACTCGCCATCTTGGGCATCACCAACAACCCGGGCACCCAGGGAACTTGATCAGGCCCTGACTCGTAGTGCCAGGTGTCCGGCTTGCGGAAAGGGGTGTTTTCTGGCGGAGGGTGATGCGGCCGAGCGCGTCGTGTTCGTAGCGCACGGTACCCGCGCCGGCGATCCGAGTGCCTTGATAGGCGCGTGTGCCCGTCACGGCGGGGACGGGTGGGGTGGCCGGCCGGGAGGCCTCTGTCTGGTTTCCGGCGTCGTAGTAGGCGTACTGCTCCGTCCGGCCCCTCGCAGGGACGGCCGTGACGCAGCCGGTCGAGTCCATGTCGACACGGCGGGGCGTCATGCTCCTGGCCGATGAGCCGAACATCCGCGAGACGATCGCCTTCCCGCTCAACGGCAACGCCCGGGCCTGCTGATGGGGGCTCCGACGGAGCTGGAAGAGGCCCGCCTGCGCGAGCTGAACATCCAGCTGCGCAAGCGGGTGGAGAAGACCCTGGAGAAGCCGATCGACGGCCGCCCGATCACGGAGGCGGTCCACCGGACCTCACCGGCGTTTCACCCGCCCGCGCGAACGGGCGGGCGGTGGGCCCTGGATCCGCGGCAGCAACAGCTCAGTCCCCGTGCGGGTCCTCTTGCACGGCGGTGAGCTCACCCAGGGTCCGCATGATCGCGTCGAGGTCGCTCAAGGCCTGCGCGCAGAAACCCTGATCCCGGGTCGCCGCCTCGACGCGTTCGTCGAAGGCCGGTGAGGCTGCCGGGTTCGCACCGTTTCCCAGGATGCGTGCCGGTGCGAGAAGCCAGTTCCGCCGGGATGTGTCCACGCGCCAGTCCACTTGAGTCGGTGTCGTTCGGACGGCGTCTTCGATGGTCTGGAGCTTCTCGCCGCTCGGCTCGGCGAACCGCCAGCCGACATAGGGAACTTGAAGGTGACCGCGGTCCGGGTGAGACCCCGCGCTGAGCTTGAGCCACTCCAAGGCCCCCAGACGTCTGAGGGTCTCGCCCGCCACACGGAAACGTGTCGACATGGGTCCGATGCCTTTCTTCTCGTCACCAAAGGGGGCCGTCGTAACCCCCGTTACCGACGATCAATTTCTTATCGGGGTTATTCAGTCGAATCGCACGTTCATAGTCCCCGTAGGGAATAGGATCGTTGCTCATCGCCGGATCATATACGTACTTTCCGTCCGTATACACATCATGGTATCGGTACTCCGTCACTTGTGAACCCATATTCTCGGGGATATGAATGTCGCCGCCTTCCCGGAGGGTGAAGTTGACGATCTTCCCGTTGCCGCTAGAGCCCTCGAGTACTCGTTCCGCGATTTCCGAACAATCGATGTTTCCGCCGCGTGGGGCCGACCTCATGGCGTCTACGGCGGCCTGGTCGGGCGGAAAATCAGGGTTGGGCTGCCGGAAGTCGTATTTTCCGCGCTCTTCCGGGCACGGAGAAAGCCCGAGCGGGTCGCTCCACCTATGCGGGTTGTGGACGTATGTCGCCGGGTTCGGGGCCGGGGCGAGGCCCAGCGGGTCCGGGGTGAGGTAGCGGGCCGATTCCGGGTCGTAGTAGCGGAAGTAGTTGTAGTGGAGGCCCGACTCCGGGTCGAAGTACTGGCCCGGGAAGCGGAGCGGGGTGTATGCCGTGGCGTCGCGGGTCCATGTGGTGGTGCCCCAAAGGGTGGTGCGGGTCCGCCAGGCAAACTCGCCCGACTCGTCGACGAGTTCCGTCGGGGTGCCGATCAGGTCCGTCACGATGGCGAAGAAGCGGTCGTCGGTGGTGTCGGCCCGGCGTTCCGTCTGGGTCAGGGGGCGTAGGCCCGCGTGGTCCCAGGTGAGGGTGATCTCCCCCGCCGTCTGTTCGCAGAGGGTCGTGCCGTCCCAGGTGAAGTGGACGGTTTCCAGCGGGGATTGCTTCAATATTCGGCGGCCCAGGGGGTCGTACGCGTACCGCCAGACCGTGCCATCCGGGGTAGTGACGGAGCTCAGGCGGTCCTCGGCGTCCCAGGTGTAGCGCCAGGTGTCCGGCTTCCGAGAGAGGCGAGTTCGTTGGCGGAGTGTGACGCGGCCCTGGGCATCGTGTTCGTAGCGGAGCGCGCCCGCGTGGGTGATGCGGGTGCCCTGGTACGTCCGCGGACCCGTTGCATCGTGGGACGGATGGGTCGACGGCCAGGACGCCTCCGTCTGGTTTCCCGCCCCGTCGTACGCGTACCGCTCGCTCCAGCCGTTCGCGTGGACGGCCGAGACGCGGCCCGCCGCATCCAGGTCGAAGCGGCGAGGGCCGGAGAGTTCGTCGGTGAGGGAGACGAGGTTGCCGTCGGGGCGGTAGGCGTAGGCACGGTGCTGGAGGTGGTGGCCCCGGCCGCCGGTGACCTCCTGGGCGGTAAGACGGCCCATCACATCGAACACCGAGGTCAGGGACGCGAAGTCGCCGACTGTACGGGACGTTTCGCGGCCCGTTGCGTCGTATCCGAACGCGAGTGTGCGGCCTGAGGTGGTGAGTTCCGTTCTGCGGCCGGACACGTCGCACGACCATGAGCTCACTGCCCCGCCCGGAGTGGTCCGGCCCGTTCGGCGACCCGCCTTGTCGTGGGTAAAGGAGAGCCTGCGGCCGTTCACCGTCTCCGACTTGAGGCGGCCGAAGCGGTCCCGGATACGGACAAGGGTCGCGTCCGGGCCGGTCGCCGCCGCCAGCTGGTCGAAGATGTCGTACTCGTAGGTGCTGACCGCCCCCTCGGCGTCCTTGCGGACGATCCGACCGAGGGTGTCGCGGTTGAACCGGATCGTCTGCCCGAGGCCGTTCGCCCGGGAGACCAGACGGCCCGCCGCGTCATAGTCGTAGCTCAGCGCCCGGCCGTCGAAGTCCGTCTCCGTGACCAGTCGGCCCGTCGCGTCGTAGGCGTAGTCCCACGTCAGCCCCTGCGGGTTGGTCACCCGCGCCAGCCGCAGGCTGGTGTCATGCGAGAACTCGTAGCGGACCCCGTCCGGGCTGGTGCGGGACGTCAGCAGGTCGAAGTCGGTGTACGTGAACTGGGTCGTGCCGCCCATCACGTCCGTGTGGCTGAGGCAGTTGCCCTCTCCGTCGTACGTCCACGATTCCACCGTGCCGTCGGGTGCCGTCCGGCGGGACGGCCGGCCCTCGACCGTCCACTCCATCCGGGTCTCCGCGCCGAGAGCATCGGTGATCCGGACCAGACGGCCGAAGGCGTCGCGCTCGAAGCGGGTCGTGGCGCCCAGCGGATCGGTGACCTCGACGGGGAGGCCCCGGCGGTCCAGGACCAGCCGGGTGGTGGCGCCGAGCGGGTCCGTCACCGAGGTGAGCCGGCCGGCTGTGTCGTACGCGAAGTTTGCCGTCGCGCCCGAGGGGTCGGTCATCGACGTGCGGTTGCCGCGCTCGTCGAAGATCTGGCGCGTGACGTTGCCGTCCGTGCCGACGATGCGTATCGGCAGGCCATTGTCGTCGTACTCGGCCCGCGCCTGCCGTCCGTCGGGGCGCTCCAGCACCGTCATGCGGCCGTGCTCGTCATAGGTGGAGCGGCTGACGTGGCCGAGGGGGTCGGTGCGGGACAGGAGGCGGTTGTAGCGGTCGTATGCGTAGCGGGTGACCGCGCCGAGTGCGTCGATCTCGGCGACGACCTGGGCACGGTCGTTGATCACGAAGCGTTTGGTGTGGCCGAGGCCGTCGGTGATGGAGGTCGTCCGCAGGCCGGTTTCCGGGTCCGTGTCGTCCCACGTGAAATGGGATTCCATGTGGCCGTTGGAGCCGGTCTGGTAGGTGCAGCGGTCCTTCTCGTCGTAGACGTAGTCGTAGTGGCTGCCGTTGGTGTCGGTCCACGAGGTGATGCGGCCCTGTTCGTCGCAGCCGAAGCGCAGGGGGCGGCCGCAGGAGTTGGTGACGTCGGTGAGGTGACCGTCGGTGTAGCCGTAGCGGAGGATCTCCTGATCGCTGCCGTCGGGGGCGGCGCCCGCGAGGTGAAGGGCCGTGACCCGCCCGTCCGCGGTGGTGAGCTTCAGGTGGTAGCCACCGTGGTGGACGATCGACGTCGGAGCGCCGGATTCGTCGTGCTCGAAGGTGATCCAGCGACCGTTGCGGTCGTCGATCTGCGCCAACAGGGCGAGTTCGGCGGTGTGGTCGGTGAAGTGCCAGACCTGGCCGGTTTCGGGGTCGGTGATCGTGTAGCCGTCGTCGACCCGGTCGATTGGCCAGCGCCGTCCGTGCGTGGGCAGGACGGGGACACCCGGCGCGGGGTGCGGATAGGCCAGCAGGCTGCCCTCGGCACAGCTGAACACCACGCCTTCGGAGTCGATCTCCAGGCGTTGGTCGACCGTGCTCGACCAGGTCGGGCCGAACCAGCGGCCTGACCGGTGTGAGGAGTCATGCGTGCGTTGGAACACCAGTGGCAGTGAGCCCGGCAGGACGATGTCGGTCTGCGGCAGGAGCATGCGGCCGGTCGCGATGTCGACGGGATCTCCGTCGCACTTGGTGTCGCTGCACTTCTTGCCGCCGCTGTCGGGGTCACGGTCGTGGTCGCCTCGGGTGCTGCCCGGCTTGTTGGCGTCGGGCAGGTGTTTGCCGGCGGTGACCAGGCCCTTGACCGCTCCGGCGCCTTTGGTGCCGAGGATTTCGGGGATGAGGCGGCCGATGAATTCGGACGGGTCGCCCTTGGCGGCGTCCCAGGCGTTCTTCAGGGCGCGGTCGGGGTTGGCGACGGTGGAGGCGATACCGGCGAGCGTGGTGTTGACGCCCTTGTAGTACTCGGCCGGGTGGGTCAGGTTGTACATGTCGAGCGGGTTGACCGAGCGGACGAAGTTGACGATGCCCGCTGTTCCCTTGACCACGCCGCCGGCCAGGTGCATGGATTCCACGCCCATGCCCAGGGCGTAGTCGGTGAACTCGGCCTTGAGTTTGTCCCGGCCGGTGGGCTCCTTCGGCGCGTGTGCCATCGCCGCCGTCACCGCACTCTTCGCGCTCTCCGCGGCCTCGTTGCGGGCCTTGCGGGCGTCGGCGAGGATCTCCTGGGCCCGGGCCCGCTTGGCCTTGCCCGGGTCGGAGAACTCACCCGGGTCCGGCAGCGGGTTGTCCCCGTTGCGGGCCGCGTTGTAGGCCTCGACCTTCTTGTTGTACGCCTCGGCCGCCTTCTTGGAGTCGCTCTCACCCTCCCTGTAGAGGGCGATCGCCTCCTTCGCCTTGCCCTGCGCACTGGTGACCGCCTTGGAGTAGGTTTCCAAAGCCTTGGCCGCGTCCTCGCACGCGTCCGCCGCGCGCAGCCAGTCCGTGGGCAGCGGCTCGAACTTCTGAAATCCGCCGTCCACAAACTCCCCTGCGCATCGAACGGCACCAACACCGCCGCACGCCGGAACTCCCCCAGCAAACGCGCAAACCCACGCCGACCCGCCACCACCTCATCCACCACCGGCACAGCGGGAACCGCCACCGGCCGCTCGGCAGGCACGGCGACCGACGCTGGCACCGGCCCCTCTGCCTGCTCGACCAGTTCCCCCTGGTCGGTCGGACCAGCCAGCTCGGCCAACTCCGAAAGTCTGGAGAGGCGGTCAGGCCTCGATATGTCATCCCCGTTGTCACTCACGCACGGAATGCTGTCACGGCCGTGTTCCCGCGAGCATCGCGGAAACTGGCCCATAGGGGACTCATACGGTTCGTGAGTGACGGAAATCCATGCAGATCATTCGGACCTGCTGATGCCGGCCTGCCCGCCGCCTCCCCGGGAACCGGGCGCCCAGGTACGCCAGTTCGGCGTCGAGGCGCCCCGCCTCGACAGCGCGGCCGGCTCCGGCCGGAGGCGGAGGCGGGAGGCGCGGGCCGCCGCTCCCGCGGCGCGGCAGCGGCGTGCCGCGCTTCTGCCGCAGCCGCGCAGGTGCGCCGGTGACACGCGGGCGCGGTGGCCGCCGCTGGTGATCAGCGCGTTCACCGGCGTCATCGGGTCGGCGGCCATCGTCTTGGCCAGCAGGACGCCTGCCACGAGCGGGAGCAGCGTCACGGCGAGGGCCGTGCCGGCCGTGGCGGCGCCCCGGACGCGGGGGTGGCGGAGGGCTTCAGGGAGCATGCTCCGATTCGACCGGACGCGCGGCGCGGGGGGATCCGGCCGCGTACTCAGGTCGGCCGCGTGCCGTACTCAGACGCGTCACACCGCCGCGGCGACCACACTGCGACCCGTCTCGTGCGCGTAGAGCGTGGCGCGGTCGCGGAGGGAGGCGTGGACCGCCATCCGGGCGTCGCGGCGGCGCTGGGCCGGGCCGTCCGGGAGGTGGAGGACGCCCGCGTTGCCGCGGGAGCCGCGCTGGATCTCGGCCGTGCGCGGGATGCGCAACGCCTCGTAGCGGGCGAGGCTGTCCGCGATCCGCTCCTCGGGCGCGTCGGTGAGGCAGGCCGCCAGGTCCATCGCGTCCTCGATCGCCTGGCCCGCGCCCTGCGCCATGAACGGCAGCATCGGATGGGCCGCGTCGCCGAGGAGGGTGATGCGCCGGCTCGACCAGGTGCGCAGCGGCGGCCGGTCGTGGAGCGCCCACTGGTGCGTCACCTCGGTCGCCTCGACGATGTCGGAGACCAGGCCGGTCCAGGAGCCGAACGCGCGGCGCAGGTCCTCTGGATCACCGGGCGCCGACCACGACTCTGCGGGCGCCTCGTCCATCGGGACCGTCGCCGCGAAGCTGAGGTACTCGCCGGCGGCGACCGGGTAGCACACGAAGTGGCCGCCGGGGCCGAGCCAGAGACGCACGAGGCGCTCGCGGGCCGCGTCCGGCAGGCGGTCGGCGGGGACGAGGCCGCGGTAGATGCCGAGGCCGGCGAAGACGGGCTCGTCGCGCACGAACGCCTCGCGGACCGTGGAGTGGATGCCGTCCGCGCCGACCACCACCCCTGCGTCGCGCACGGTGCCGTCCTCGAAGGTCAGCCGCACGCCGCCGGTGTCCGTCTCCCGTGCGCCGCGCAGGAGTTCGCCGAGCCGGAGCCGGTCGCGGTCGACCAGGGACAGCAGCGCCTCGTGCAGATGGGCGCGGTGGATCGAGTAGTACGGCGCGCCGAACATCCGCTCGCACTCCTCGCCCAGCGGAGTACGGGCGACGGGCCGGCCGGTCCAGCCGCGTACCTCCATCGCGTCGATGCGTACGGCGTGCTCGCGCAGTGCGTCGCCGAGGCCGAGCCGCAGCAGCGGCCGGACGGCGTTGGGCGAGAGCTGCACCCCCGCCCCGACCTCGGCGAGCCGCCGGGTCTGCTCGTGGATGACGTAATCCGTACCGTTCGCGGCGAGCGCGCCGGCGAGGGTCAGTCCGCCGATGCCCGCACCGACCACCGTGATCCGCGGCCGTCTCATTCCGCCCACTTCCCCGAACCCCACGTCATGACCGCCTTCCGCGTCAGCTGCTCCGTCGGCAATGCCCTGAAGGATGTGCGGCCCGCGCCGCGCGCCGCAACGCCCGTCACATGGGTGCTGACACCTGTCGCCGCTTGCGTGACGTCCGTCATCGGATGCCTCCCGATCCTGCGGACACCGCGCTGACCGGGCCTAACGTCGCGACAGCGACCCGGAGTTCGGTCTTCGGGCGAACGGCAACACCGGACCCGACAACAGCACCGGGAGGCACACAGTGACCGAAGCGGAGGGACCGCGGTGACCGCGGTGGCCGTGGACGGCCTGCGAAAGCGTTACGGGGACCACGAGGCGGTGCGCGGCGTCGACTTCACCGTCCGCGACGGGGAGATCTTCGCCCTGCTCGGCCCGAACGGGGCGGGCAAGACGACCACGCTCGAGATTCTGGAGGGCTTCCGCGACCGTGACGGCGGAAGCGTGGAGGTGCTCGGGCGCGACCCGGGCAGGAAGGCCGACGGGAGGTGGCTGCGCGGGCAGATCGGGCTGGTGCTCCAGGACATCGCCGTCGAGCCGTACCTGTCGGTGCGCGAGACGATCGCGCGCAACGCCGGCTACTACCCCGAGCCCCGCGGGGTGGACGAGGTGATCGACCTCGTCGGCCTCGAGGAGAAGCGGGGCGCCAAGGTGAAGGACCTGTCCGGCGGCCAGAAGCGGCGGCTCGACCTGGCGCTCGGCGTCGTCGGCAACCCGCAACTGCTGTTCCTGGACGAGCCCACCACCGGCTTCGACCCGAACGCGCGGCGCGGTGCGTGGGAGGTCGTGCGGAACCTGCGCGACGCGGGCACCACCATCGTGCTCACCACGCACTACATGGACGAGGCGCAGGCGCTCGCCGACTCGGTCGCCGTCATCGCCGGCGGCCGGATCGTCGCCGCCGGCACTCCCGACACGCTCGGCGGCCGGGACAGCGCGCTGGCCAGGATCCGCTTCGCGCTGCCGCAGGGCGCCGCGATCGCCGACGTGCCCCTGCCGGTCACCGACGCGGAGGACGGTCTGGTGACGGCGGAGGCCGAGGAGCCGACCGCCGCGCTGCACCGGCTCACCGAGTGGGCGCTGCGCCGCGGTACGCCGCTGGAGCGGCTGACCGTCGAACAGCCCACCCTCGAGGACGTCTATCTGAGCCTCACCGGCAAGTACGCGGAGAAGGAAGCATCCTCGCCGTCCTCGGAGCGGGGGCGCAGGCCGTCCCCCGGCCGGGGACGCCGACCGGGACGGAGCCGCTCATGACCACCCTGACCCCCACCACGGCCACCGGCGCGGGGCGCTCGGCGGCCCGTGCGGACGCCCGCGGCGACCTGGCGCTGCTGGTCCATCAGATCCGTTACGAGCAACTGTCGTTCTGGCGCAATCCGCAGTCGATGGTCTTCACCTTCGTGCTGCCGATCGTGATCATCACGATCTTCGGCGCGGTGTTCAGCGGCGGCGCCGACGAGAAGTTCTTCTTCGGCCTGACCGGCATGCAGTACTACACGCCGACGATCGCCGCGGTCTCGGTGCTCGGCGCGTGCTACGGCCAGCTGGCGATCATCCTGGCGATGCGCCGGCAGACGGGTGTGCTCAAGCGGCTGCACGCCACCCCGCTGCCGGCCTGGGTGTACTTCGCCGGGCTGCTGGTGCACTGCATCGTCGTCAGCGTCATCGACGTGGCGCTCGTCATCGGCATCGGCTCGCTGTACGGCGTGCCGCTGCCCACGCACTGGGCGGCGGTCACCGTGACGCTGGTGCTGGGTGCGGCGAGCTTCTGCGCGCTGGGCGTGGGGGTGGCCTCGCTGATCAAGAACTCGGAGGCGGCCCCGGCCGTCGTGCAGTTCATCCAGTTCCCGCTGGTGTTCATCTCCGGCAGCTACTTCCCGATCCACTCCGAGGTGCTGAACAACATCGCCGGGCTGCTCCCGGTGAAGCCGTTCAACGACGCGATGCTGGCGCCGTTCGCGCACAACGCCGGTTTCCAGTGGAAGGAACTCGCGGTCCTCGCCGCCTGGGGCGTCATCGGCGCGCTGATCGCGGTCCGCAGCTTCCGCTGGGACCCGCGGCCCGAGTGACCCTCACCCGCACGCACCACCGCGCTCCGCGGAAGCGGTGCGGGCACAGCAGTCGACAGGGGGCCTCCGTTGCGGGGCCCCCTCGCTGCCTCCGTCTCCTCCGATCCTTCTCGCACCGTTCTCGCACCCCGAAGGGAAACCCCCACCATGTCCCTCACCGACCACTCAGAGGCCGCCACCGGGCTGACCGCCGCCGCCGTCGACGGCTCCTGGACGCTCGACGCCGGCACCTCGTCCGTCGAATTCACCGGCCGGCACTTCTTCTTCCTGCCGGTCACCGGCTCGCTCCCCGTGCGCTCCGGGAGCGCCGTGCTCCGCGGCGGGCTGCGGAAGGTGGAGGCGGAGGTCGACGCCGCCGGCTTCAGCACCGGCAACGCGAACCGCGACAAGGCCGTCCGCGGGCTCGGCTTCCTCGACGCGGACCGCTTTCCCTCGATCCGGTTCACCGGTGAGCACCTCACCACCGGCGAGCCGTGGCGGGTGACCGGCCTGATCGAGGTCAAGGGCCGGTCCGTGCCGCTCGCCTTCACCGTCGACACCGGGGCGTGCACCGTCTCGCCGGACGGCACACGGGCGGTCGTGCACGCGACGGCGGAGCTCGACCGGCACGCGTGCGGCGTGAGCGCGATGCGCCCGCTCGTCGGACCGCGGCTGCGGCTGCGGGTCACGGCGGCGTTCGTCCGCACGGCGGAGTGAGCGGCGCGCACGTACGCGAAGGCCCGGCCGGAACGTTCCGGCCGGGCCTTCGTGCGGCCCCGTGGGGCGGCGGGGAGGGGGAGTCACCCCGCCGGGGCCGGCACCCGTCCGGCCTCGGGGGGCCGGACGGGCTGGGGGGCGGGCGGCTCGGCGCCGTCCGTCCCGGGGGCAGGCGGCATCGCACCGTCCGTGTGGGCGACGGGGAAGACGTGTGCGAGCCACGCGTACGTGCGGAGTTCCTCGAGCAGGCTCAGCCCGAGGCGGTTGTGGAGCATGTGCGCGTGCGAGAACAGGACCATGCCGGGGTGCGTGTCC
Source organism: Streptomyces pristinaespiralis (assembly GCF_001278075.1). Lineage (GTDB taxonomy): Bacteria > Actinomycetota > Actinomycetes > Streptomycetales > Streptomycetaceae > Streptomyces > Streptomyces pristinaespiralis. The sequence goes on from NZ_CP011340.1 coordinate 2,245,831, forward strand.
GACTTCTCGCGGAGGTCGCCGGTCAGCGCCGCGAGCCCGTCGTGCCAGCGGGCGAACACCCCGTGGTCCAGCGGGTCGACGGGTGCGGCCCCGGCGGCCCGGGTGATGGTGGTGACGGAGTCGAGCAGGTCGCCCGGGTATCCCGCGTCGCCGGCCCAGGCGCGCCAGGCGCCGAGACCGTGGGCGTAGAAGTACGTGCGTTCCGTCGCGTCACCGAGGGCCGCCGCGGCGGCCATGGTGCCGCGCAGGGCGAGCAGGGCGCGGTGCCGCTCGGTCACGGCCTTGGGGACCAGGCCGAGGACCAGTTCGCTGGAGAGGCGGAAGAGGGCCTCGGTGGCGGGCATCAGCGCGGGGCCGCCGTAGCGGTCGAACTCGGGCTCGTAGATGGCGCGGTGGACGCCGGGGGCGAGCAGTTCGCGGACGTTCCGGTCCTCCCCCTGCTCCCCCGCGGACGCCAGCTGTCCGGCGCTCCGCCGGTAGTCCTCGGCCGCCAGGGGTTCCTCACCGGCGGTGAGCCGGCCGGCGTCGGCCAGCCGCTCCCGCAGGGCGGCCTCGACCCGTCCGTACGTCGTCGGGTCGAGGTCGGCGATGCGCAGCCGCAGATGGGGGCCGGCCTGCCAGTAGCGGATGAAGAACCACGGCCGGTCCGCCGCCAGTTCCCGCACGGTCGGTCCGACGACCCGGGTCAGCACCCGGTCGTGGGCGGACCTGGCGGTGGTGGCGAGGTGCAGGTGCCACGAATTCCATGTCATGGAGCGCTCCTTCACAGTCTCAGGTCGAGCAGCGCGCCGCCGGTGTCCTGCGGGACTCCCACCACCGCGGACAGGACGATCGTCTCGTCCTCCTCCAGGCCGAGGACGCGCTGTACGGGTATCTCCTTGAACGCCCTGACGGGGCGCGCGAACAGGCCGGACGCCGCGGCGGACAGACACAGCCCGTGCACGGCCCAGCCGCAGGCGTGCTGCGCCGCGCCCCAGCCGGCCGGGCCGAGCCGCGCGAACAGCTCCCTGGGCCGTACGGACAGGAACACGCTCATGGGTGCGTTCTCGATGCCGCAGCCGTTGACGGGCGAGACGCCGTATCCGTAGTGCTCCTCCAGCAGGGCGGGTGCCTCGGCGTCCCGGCGCAGCAGGCGGGCGGTCCCCGCCTGTGCGCGGTGCACGCCGTCCTCGTGGCCGTCGACCCCCTGGGTGACGACGGTGATCCTGACGGCGTCGAAAGCCGCCGCGAGTTCGGGGCCCGGCGGCGGGACGGCGAGCCAGCGCAGGGCGGTGTCCAGTGCCTCGGCCGGCACGCGCCGGCGCCGTCCGGTCATCCCGTGCAGGGCGCGCGGCATTCGTCCCGAGTGGCGCTGCCAGAGCAGTTCGGCCCAGTCGGGGGTCCGCCGCGAGGCCGGCAGGCCGGCCGGGACGGCGGTGGTCAGCGGTACGGCGTCACCGGTGTACGTCTGGGTCCGGTTGATCCGGACGAGGTCGGCGAGCGCCGGGTCCCGCCGGGCGACGTCCGACGGAAGGGGATCGGGCGCGGTCCCGGCGGTCGTGGCGGTCGGCGGGTCGCCCACGTCGAGCACGAAGGGCAGCGACCACTCCCAGGTGCGGTCCAGGCCGATGCCGTCGAGCACGGCGTGCGCGCCGGCATCCGGCGGCCTGAGCCGGGCCGGCAGCCCGAACAGCTCGAGTCCGATGCTCAACGCCCGCAACACGATGCCCAGTTCGATGGCGACGAGCGAGCCGCGGAACCACTTGTAGGCGGAGGGGATCGCCGTGTAGCGCCCGGTGAGCGCGATCCGGCGGCCGGGGCCGGGACCGGGCGCGCCGGTCAGCGCGTGCCGGTCCGGCTCGAGCAGTCGCCAGGGGTCCTCGCCGCCGCCGTCCACGAAGGCGTGGACGGGGAAGAGGCAGCGCGGGGAGGCGTAGGACCTGTGGTCGTTGTACGGGTTCTCCGGCTCACGCCGCTGCGGCCCGAACGCGGTGACGAGCGCCCGGCCGAGCGGGTCGGTCACTCGGGAGCCGCCGGGGACGGGAGTGCCGCCCGCCGGCCCGGGGCCGCCGGAGACCGCAGCGCCACCCGTCCGCCCCGGGCCGCCGGGGACCCGTGGGAACGGCATGCGTTCCAGGAGGTCCACCGTGCCCAGCGGCAGGGTCGTGCGGGCGCCCCGGCCGCGCGGCGGCGGGGGCGGGACGTGATCGTCCGGCGGCGGCTCGGGCGTCCACGTCCACTCCGGCGCGGCCGGTTCGTCGTCGCCGGCGCCGTACGCGTACCAGAGCGGTTCGCGGGCGATGCTGTTGTCGCCCTCGGGCCCCGGCAGGTCGACCGGGCAGCCGCGGCCGGTCGCGGACCCGCCGCGGGGTGCGGTGGGCGCCGTCACGGGAACGGGTGCGGGTCGTAGGGGACGGCCCGGTGCTCCTGGCCGGTGCCGCGCAGGGCGGCCTCCAGCCTCGGCAGCCCGGCGAGGCGCTGCTGGGCGTGCCCGAAGCACATGGGCACGATGCCCGGCACGACCGCGCGGGCGACCGAGATGCCGGCGTCGGCGTGCTCGCGGCTGGTCTGGTCGACGAGCACGACCTGGTCGAGGCCGGCGTCGGCGAACAGGCTCCGTACGAAGTCGAGCGCGCCGCGGACGTCGCCGCCGGACTCCCGTGCCAGGCGCTGCGGCCAGCCGGGGAACGCCTCTTCCAGTGCGACCGCGGGGCCGCCGAGGGTGACGGTGGCCCGCTCGCGGGTCTCCGGCAGCGAGGAGAAGCGCACATGGTCCTCCAGCTCCTGCACCAGCCAGGGGTCCTCGACCATCGGCTCCACCTGTTCGCGCGTCCAGTCGACGGGGTTGGTGACGAGCTGGGCGACCTCCCGCAGGGCGCCGCGGATCGCGGACCGAGGGTCGGCGCCGGAGCCGGCGGAGGAGAAGGTCGCCGGGAACGGGTTCCTGCGGTTCACCGCGAGGACCCACACCACCGGCAGGGCGATGTCCCGGGTCGCGACCAGGAGGTGCACGTCGAAGCCCCTGGCCCGGACCAGCTCGATCATGGCCCGGCTCGTCGGGTCGGTGATCGACGATTCGGGGATGTACGGCAGCGGCCTCGCCCGGTACCAGCAGGTGAGGAAGGCGTCGCGCTCGGCCAGCTCGAACAGCGAGTGGAGCGCGGCCTCCTCGAGGTTGGCGCCCACGGCGCAGCCGCTGGAGGACTCGTAGAAGTAGTGCTTGCGCTCGTGCGGGCCGACCGCGCGGGCCGCGCGGCGGTCCCTGCGGAAGGCGTACTCGTACTGGTAGAAGGCGTGGTCGGCGGGGACGAGCAGGGCCCGGCCGTCGGTGAGGTCGTGGCCCCACACCCAGTCCATTTCGGTGTGCTCGTCCGAGGGCGTCACCCGTGAGGTGGGGTGGTCGAGCTGCTCCTGCGTGTACCTGCCGAGCGTGCCGGGGTCCACGGCGTACTCGGCGACGTCCTTGTACGCACGGCCCGTGAGGACCGGGATGTCGTACGGGAAACCACCGAGGCGCTCGTACGCCTCCAGCACGGCGACCGGCTCGGTCTCCGCGAACGTCTGCGCGCGGCCGTGGCCCATGGCGGGGGCGTCGGCCACGACGGCCATGCTCATCGCGAACGGCGCGTGGGACTCGCGCAGGATCGCCCGGACCGGTCCGAAGCGGGCGTCGACGAGGCGCTCGCGCAGCAGACCGCGTGCGACGAGGCGGCTGTCCGCGGACCGGGTCGGATCCCCGGCGGAGGCGGGCCGGCCGGTGAGCGCCGGCGGCAACGGGGGCGCGGCGCCGTCCAGTTGTTCCGCGTCCGGCCCGCACAGCGGGCAGTGGAAGCTGCGCGCGACGCGGTGCCGTCTCAGCCCCTTGGCGGAGACGGCGTAGGCCTCTCCGGGCCCGAGCGGCCGCTGCGCCAGATACTCCAGGGTCGCCCGGAGCAGTTCGGGGAGCAGCGGCGCGCTCGGGGACGGGGCCGCGGTGGCCCGGGTGAGGTCGCCGACGAGAGGGTGTTCGCGGATCGTTCTGTCGCGGACCTCGGCGCAGCCCGCGCAGCCCGCGCCGGTGCCCGGCCGCCACAGTGGGCCGATCACGACCTCGTCGTCGTGGAGCCGCACCGAGAGGTGGCCGCGGCCCGAGGCGGCGGCAGCGGCGAGCTGCCGGCGCTCCCAGTCGAGGTCCCAGCCCCGGTCGACGGCCACCGTGCCGTCGCTCGCCTCGGCGAGGAGCGCGATGACGCCGCGCCAGGTGCCGTCGGTGTACGGGGAGCCGGGGCGCCCGGTGAGCCCGGGTCCGGTGGCGACGCCCGGTGACCGGGTGCCGGGGGCCGTGTCAGTTGCCATCGTGGGTCTCCCGGGGGCGTTCCTCGGCCACTACGGGCCCGTACCAGAGGGGGATCTCGCCGAGTACGGCGTCGACGCGGGCCGGGTGGCCCGCCCAGCCGCGGCCGGTCTCCGCCGCGTGCTCGGTGAGCTGCTTGCGCAGGGTGCCGAGGACCGTGCTGTCGGCGAACAGCAGGGCGTCGGTGGAGACTTCGTCGACGGGGCCGATGCAGCCGGACGCGGCGGCGTCGGCCGTGGTGCGCCCTGCCGGGGTACCCGGGGTCGGCGTGCGCCCGGCCGACATGGCCTCGGACGCCGTGCTTCCGGACGTCGTGCTTCCGGACGTCGTGAGGGTGCGGGCGAGTGCGGTGCACCAGGCGTTGCGTACGGCCTCCGTGGCGGTGGCTCCCCACGCCTGCCCGAGCACCCCGGTGCCGTCGGTGACCTTGGCCAGGCGCCAGTCGAGGCCGGGGACGTGCAGCAGGCCGACGGCCGGTCCGCTGGCAAGCAGCGGGCGCAGGTGTTCCCGGATGCGGTGGGCCTCGGCGTCGACGTCGTCGTCCGTCGCCTCCCCGAGCGGCCGGGCGTCCGGCGTCAGCGTGCGCAGAGCTCCGTCCAGGAGCCAGTGTTCCTCCGTGAGCCCGGCGGCCGGGACGCCGTCCGCCTTCGGGCTTTCTGCCCGCAGCGCGGCCAGGGCGGCAGCCACCGTGGCGGTCTCCTGATGCGCCGCCCAGGCGACGACGGTGCCGGGGCGGCCGCCGCGCTGCTCCGCCGCGCGCAGCGCGAGCGGCATCTGGGGCAGGTCCTCGCCGGCGGCCGACGCGATCAGCCCCGTCCAGCGGCGGGCGACCGCGCCCGCCGCTTCGAGCGCCGTCTCCCCTTCCGGCATCGGCTGCGCCACGGCGTCCTGGAGGGAGCTCGGTCGGCCGGTCGCGGCCGCCACGTGAGCTCCCTCGACGGTCACCCGGTCGGAGACCAGGTCCGCCCCGTGCACGACATGGGCCTCGCCCATGGCAGCCGTACCCGTGAGGGTGTCGAAGATCAGTTGTCCGGCCAGTGCGCCGGCGAGGGCGTCCGCGACCGGGCGCGGTGCGGGGGTGACGTCCTCGGCGTCCGCCCAGGCGAGCGCCCGGTCGCGGAAGGCCGCCCAGGTACGGGCCCGGCCGGCTCCGGTGAGGGCCGGGCCGACGAGCGTGACCCGGCCGCCGAGCAGCAGCGGGAAGTAGGGGACGTGCTCCGGCAGTTCGGGCACCTGTCCCCCGGTCGCGTCGAGGACGGCGTCCATGGCGTCGTACGTGCCGCGGCGGGCGTCGAGGGAGCCGGTGACGGTCACGTCCGCCACGCCTGCCCTGCGCAGTCCGCGGGCGGCCGGGCCGGTGGCCTCCGGGGGGCCGGCGACGGTCACCCGGGCGGTGCGCAGCCGCTGGAAGGCCGCGTACGGGTCGTCGTGCAGGGACTCCAGGCGGGCCAGCGGCTCGGGGTGCCGCTCGCGCACCGCCGTCGGCGGTTCGGGTGCGGTGAGGGCCGCGGTGTCGAGGAGCATGCCGCTGTCGCGGAGCTTGCCGACCAGGTGGCGCACGGCGGGGCGGGCCCGTTCCGTGCCGATGGCGGCGACGAGTTCGTCCTCGGTGGCCCCCTGCTCCAGCAGGGGGACGCATCCCTGGGCGACCGCGTGGAGGACATCGGAGCCGCGGAGCACGAAACTGCCGCGGACACCGCTGAAGTAGACGCCGCCGGGGACCGGCGCGAAGTGGAGATCCGGTCGGGCCTTGAGCTTCATGACTGCTTCCCCTCGCCGGCGCGGTGGTAGGTGAACCGCCCGCCCGCCTCGCGGCCGACCTCGACGACCCACTCGGTGGCGTGCGTGCCGTCGACGACGGACGGCAGGGCCTCCTCCAGGTAGCTGCCGCCGGTGTCGGCGCCGCGGCGGTCCAGCATCCTGGGCAGTACGCGGGTGCTGAGGGCGCTCGTCAGGTCGACGTACTGCGGCTTCTGCTGGAGCCTCTTGGACTGCACGTCGGGTGCGCCCACGGACAGCGGGCCCTCGTCCTCCGGGGCGGTCTTGATCACGACCTCCTCCGCCACACCGTGGCGGGCGCGCCACGCGTTGACGGCGAGGAGCCGGTCGTGCTCCTCGGGGCCGGCGGCCACCGCGGCGGCGAGTTCCTCGCCGCCGTACCAGCGCCGCCGGCCGATCAGCACGTCGCCGACGGCCATGCGGGGCGCGGTCCTTGTGGTGCGCCCGTCCCACGGGGTGGCGGCGTGCCAGCTGTTCGGCAGGCTGTTGAAGAGCCGGCCGCTGATGACGAGACCGGAGGCCACCGACAGCGGCGGCGGGAACAGTCCGGGGTGGCCGGTGCCGAGCGGCAGCACCCGCAGCGGGGCGCCGTCGGCGTCCTCGACGTGCAGCGTGTCGGTCGCTCTGTCGTGCACCAGACGCAGGGTGAACCAGTCCTCCGGCGTGAGGCCGCCGGGCAGGATCGGCGTGTGGGCGTTGACGTTCAGCCGGTGCAGGCCGAGGTCCTCCGTGACGCGGGCGCCGTCGAATCCGTAGGCGCGCCGCAGGTGTTCCTCGAGGAGCGGCAGCGCCCTGCCGCCCTGGCGGCGGTCGGCCTCCAGGAAGCGGGCGTAGAGCATCCCGTGCCCGGGCAGCCCGTCGTTGAGGATCAGCTGCTGCCCGGCCTGCTGGAGGAGCACGCCGTAGATCAGCGGGTCCTGGCGGAAGCGGTCGGGCAGCGCGTCGGTGAGTCCGGCGACGTCTCCGGGCGTCAGGACGAGGGTGTCCTCTCCCGCCTCCGCGACCTTGGTCAGGCGGGTGTGGACGGCCTCCGTCAACTCGCGGCGCAGCAGGTACATCCGCTCCAGCGAGCCGTCGGCGGGGCCGATGCCGGCGAGCGCGGACGGGTCGCCGGTGCCCTTCGGCCCGTACACGGCGTCCATGGCGGCGGCCCGGCGCGAGACCTCGCCGACCACGAAGGCGGCGTTGGCGGCGAGGGGCACGTCGGCCCCGGCGCCGAACCGTTCGACGAACGCGGCGGTCATCAGGACCCGTACGTCGTGCAGCCAGTCGAAGACGGTGAGGAGTTCGACGGCGGGCCCGAGGTCGGCGAGGGGCTGCCGCCATTTGTCGGTGGCCACCTTGAGCGGTGGCATGACGTAGTCCTCCTCGACCGTGATCCGGGCGGGCCGCCGGGCGAGGTGGCTGAGCCTGCCGAGGTCGTCGCGCAGGGAGGCGAGGACGGCGCCGCGGCCGGCGGCGGGCGCGGCCGCCAGCTCCGGCAGGCCGGCCTTGATGCTGTCGGTGAGCCCGGCGGCGCGGGGGTCGCCGGGGCTGAGCAGGTCGTCGTAATCGGCGGCCCCGTCCTCCGCCTCGTGGAACGAGCACAGCAGGCCCTGGCCGAGGGCGTGCCGCACCCGGCGCTCCGCGTCCTGCTCCGCGCAGCCGGCGCGTTCGGCGACGTGCCTGACCACGGAGGGGTACGGGCGGGGTCCCATGGAGACCGCGTCGAGCAGGTCACCGGCGGGGCCGTCGAGGGGCACGGCGAGCCGGCGCATGCCGGCGTCGGTGAGCTTCAGGAAGAACAGCTTGCCGGCCTCCGGGTCGGGCGCGGAGGTGGGCGGCAGTCCTACCCACAGGTCCGCGAGCGCCGCGTCGTCGGGGGCGGGCAGGCCGCCGAGCACATAGCCGAGCATGACCCGGTCGAGGCCCGGGAACGCGGTCGCGCCGGTGAACGGCACATCGTCCGGGTCCACCCCCTCCGGGTCGGGCTCCGCGATGCCGACGGCGGTGAACCGGGACAGCGGGCTGGTGCGGACCATGGCCCGGGTGACGTACTGGATCAGTCCGCGCTCCGACTTGCGGGTACGGGCGGAGACGTTGCCGGGGCCGAGGACGGCGGCGCGGTAGCGCTCCGCCTCCTGGTGCACCTCGGGCGCGACGAGCGCCAGCGAGCGCAGCAGGTCGTCGTCGCCCAACAGGGCGGCGAGGCGCTCGCGTTCACGGTCGGCCGCCGCCGCGTAGCCGCTCGTGATCTCGTCGCGCAGCCGCTCCCTGCGCTCGCGCGCCGCGAGCCACCGGTCGACGGCGGGGGTGGGGACGGGCGGCTTCTTGGGGGCGCGGTCGTTGTGGACGGTGCGCCGCAGGGCGATGAGTTCGCGGCGCTCGGCGTCGTCGGCCGCGTCACCGATGCGGTGGTAGAGCTCGTCGGAGCACGCGTCGGCGGCCGTGCGCAACGCGTTCTCGGCGTCGGCGAGTTCGGCGAGCAGTCCGCGCTGCCCGGGGTCGGCGAGCCGGGTCCGGCGCAGCGGATTGACCCGCAGGAACCAGAGCGGTTCGGGTTCGGGCGCCGTGGACACGGACGCCGGGGCCGGGTCGGGTGCGGGCGCGGCCGGGGGGCCGGCGGTGGCCCATGTGGTGTGGGTGGCTGATTCGGTCGTGGGCGCGGTCATCGTGGGGCTCCCGTGGGGTCGGCTGTGGTGGCGGCGCCCGCACCGGGCCGCCGGGCGTCCAGTCGCTCCTGCCAGGACGTGCCGAGGACGTCGTCCACCGTCTCGGCGACGGCGAAGCACATGTAGTAGCGCTGCATCGGCGAGACGGTCAGCAACGGCAGCTGCTCGTAGAAGAGGTTGGTCAGCAGCCGGAACGCGGCGAACCACGGCGAGGGGTCGGCGACCGCTCCCGACGCGTCGACGGCCCGGTGGAAGTCGCTGTCCGGCTGCTCGCCCCGCGGGACGACGCGGGTCGCTCCGGGCGGGCCCATCTCCGTGCGGTCGACCCCCTCGGTGACGCCGTCGAGCAGTCCGAGCGTGAGGGTGCCCGCGGCCACGGCGCTCTCCAGCGCGCCGGAGCTGTACGCGAACGCGGTGCGCCACTCCGCCGCGGCGGGCGATACCTCGCCGCTCAGGCGCTGTTCCACGACGGCCCTCAGCCGCGGCGCGTCCTCGGCGAGGCGCTGGACGAACAGGGGCCTGACGTCCTTGGTCGGCGCGGCCCAGGCGAGGAACGCCTCGACGTGGGAGCGCGGTGAGAACACCCCGTACGCGGGGCCGAGATAGTGGGTGTCGGCCAGCGCGGCGAACGCCTCGGCGAGGCGGACGGTGGCGGTGCCGGGGTCGTGGGCGATGCCGTCGATCGTCCGCAGCAGCGGCTTGTTCAGCGCGCCGAGGACGACGGTACGGAAACGGTCGAGCCTTGGTTCGCGGGAGCGGGTGTCGCCCGGGGCGACGGCCTCGACGGCGCCGTGCTCGCGCAGCGGAAGGTACGGCGGCTGCACCGCCTCGAGCCGGCCGAACTCACGTGCCTGCTCGAGGTAGGCCTCCTCGGTCAGTGCCCGCGGCGGGTCCAGCGGCCCGGCGTCCAGCCGGCGCGCGACGTCCGCCCAGTCGGGGCCGCCGCCCGGCAGGCCCGGCGCCGACAGCGCGAGGATGTCGACGTGGGGTCCGTGCAGCCAGCCGCGCCGCAGCTGGACACCGGCCGCTCCCTGCTCGCCCAGTGCCCGGGCGACCGGCACGACGTGCCGGGCCAGCCATGCCGGTGTGACCGGCATCCGTGTGTGGAGCCGCACCCCCGTCAGGCCGGCGGAATCCGGCCTCACGGCAATGCGCTCCGGCGCATCTACCCCCATTTTTTCGCACCTTCCGGGAAATCGAGAAATGACTCGGGAACACCGAATCGAAATGTCGGCCCTGAATGCCTTGCGAGAATCATGTGACACGGAAAAGCGGCGAGGAAGGCGATGCGGGGCGGCCGCTTACATACGTCACCGCTTTCATGACACCCGCGCCGCCGGCATGACGGTCCGCCCGTGGCCGAAACCCGTCAGCCGGGCGTGGAGATCGCTGTACCCTCCGGCCATGACTACGGACACGGAGTGCCTGACACTCACGCAGAATCTGCGCCGCCGCGGGGCCATAGTTCTCGCGGTCTTTGCCCTGGTGTGGGCTTTTGCGGCCGGTTCCGGCATCGCCGCGATGCCTATTTCCGTCACGGTCGGGGCGGTGGGCGCCGTACTGACCGTCGTGGCCGTGGTCCTGGCGTTCCGCGGAGCGGCGGGCCCGGCCCGCCGCATGGTGGAGCTGCCGGAGAAGTGGAACCGCGGGGTGGGCCTGGTGAACGCCGTCGAGGTGGTGGCCGTCTTCGCGGTGATCGCCGCGTCGAACGCGACGGGCCACGCCGAGCTGATCCCGCCGGGGATCTGCCTCGTGGTGGGCCTGCACTTCTTTCCGCTCGCGCGCCTCTTCGACCAGTGGCAGTACAGGTGGACGGCGGTCCTTCTGACGGCCGTCGCGGTCGTCGGCGTCGTGGTCGCCCTGGCCGGCTCGACCGACGAGACGGTGCGCGTCGTGGTCGGGGCGGGTGCCGCGGTCGTGCTGTGGCTGTCCTCGTTCCATGTGGCCGTGCGCGGCTGAGAGTTCCCCGCGGGCCGAGGTCCCGCCGGCGCGCGCGAGCCGGGATCCCGCCGGTCCGGGGGCCGGGCTCCGGCGCACAAAAGGATGTACCCATCCAGCTCCCGGCTGGATGGGCGCATCCTTTGGAACGTCCGATCAGATACCTCGGATCAGCAGGCGGAGCAGGTCGAGGACGAGGACGACGAGGTGCCGATCGAGCCGCTGGAGGCGCCCATCTCGGGGAGGGCCACACCCTGCGCGACCTCAAGGGTCTCCAGCTCGTCGACGTCGAAGCTCTCGAAGGCCTTCGCCGCGTCGTCGCCGTTGTTCTTGATGTCGTCGATGCTCATTGTCTGGATCCTTTCGGGATTCGGTCGAGGGGTACTCAGCAGGCGGAGCAGGTGGAGGACGAGGAGGACGAGGTGCCGATCGAGCCGCTGGAGGCGCCCATCTCGGGGAGGGCCACACCCTGCGCGACCTCGAGGGTCTCGAGCTCGTCGACGTCGAAGCTCTCGAAGGCCTTGTCCGCGTCGTCGTTCTTGATGTCGTTGATGCTCATTTTGAATTCCTTTCCGAATTCTTCTGTGCAACCCGTCCGGCTGCACAACCAATAATGCTCGGCCGGCCACCACGAAGCCAGACTTTCCGTGCCCACGCTGACATTTATCACCGCACGAATAACTGCGGTCACGCCGGAACCGCGGCCACCGGAATACAAAAGCGCCGCTTCTCCTCGCCCGGAAGTGGGCGGGAAAAGCGGCGCTTTCGCAGGTCACGGCCGGCCTATGTGTCCTTCTGCAGCGACCATTGCGGATCGTTCAGCATGCGCCAGCCCGCCTCCGGTTCGCCGGCCACGGTGTCGTCCGGGCTGCGGCTGCCGAGCAGGAAATCGCCGACGGACGACTCACGCAGGTAGTCGAGGCCGAGCACGCGGGCGGACATGTCGGCGTCGCCGTTGCCCAGCCCGCACGGGGCGAGGCCCATCGCCGTCGCCACCAGGTACATGGTCTGGTAGAGCACACCGGTGTGCCGGAGGGTCGTCGCGTACGCGATGGCGCGGTACTTCCACGACATGCGCTGGAAGCGTGCCGTCATGGTGATCAGTACGTCCGGTCGCGCCTCCATGCCGGTCGCCCTGGACGCGACGTGGAACAGCGACTCGCGGTCGGCGGCCCCGTCGTTGACGAGGACGAGGCGGTGGGCGACGGGGTCGTAGTAGTAGATGCCCGCGTCGAGGCCCTCGCAGCGCCGCACGGTGACGTACAGCTCCAGCTCGTAGCCCTGGCCGCCGCTCGGGTAGGGGCGCGAGACGACCTCGTCGCGGCCGCTGCCCTCCTCCGGCGTGTAGTGGGCCCGCACCCGGGCCACGCGGTAGAGGAACTCGCCGAGCTGCCGTGCGGTCAGCGCCTGTTCGCCGTAGGAGCGGATGGAGCGGCGGGTCTCGACGGCGGCCGTCAGCGACGGGTCGCGGTCCGCGATGTCCTCGCGTGCCGGCCGGTGCAGCTCCACGGTGGGGCCCTCCGGTGCCGGCTTGATCGCGGGCTGCGGGTCGATCTCGTCCCGGTAGGGGTAGACGGCGCCGAACACGTCGTCGTAGCGGCCGGACCGGACGCGGGAGTGGAACAGCAGGTCGTGGAAGTCCCACTGCCGCAGCGTCGGTTCCGTGTCGGAGGCGAAGGCGCCGTCCGCGTGGGCCTGTTCGGCGAAGCCGGCGCCCACCAGGTGGCGGAGCACGTCCAGGGTCTCGCCGTCCGAGAGGCCGCCGGCCTTCGCCAGGCTCCCCGCCGTGACCGGCTCCCCGAGCGCGGCCGCGATCTCCCTGGCCGCCGGGTCGGACAGGACGGCCCTGAACTTCACCAGGGGCGACTCGAGCACCAGGGCGCCGTCCCGTGAGCGCAGGAACGCGAACCGGGAGAGACGTACCGGCACTTGGGCGTCCACCTCGCCCGCCATGTACTCGGCGTCCCGGGCGGTCGGCTCGAGCCTGATCAGCTCGCGGCGCCCGCCGGGGCCGCCGTGGGTGAGGACGCTGCGGGCGACGAGGTGGCCGACGCGGTCGAGGAACCGCTCCACCTGGACGCGTTCCGCGGGCCGCAGCCCTTCGAGCAGTTCGTGCACCGGAGTCGGCCCCTGGCTCAGACGCCGCAGCGCACGGCGGATGCCGCCGCGCACCGGACGCAGGGTGAAGGCGGTGACCGGGCTCGTCAGGGTCGCCGACTCGCCGTCGAAGGCGACGTGGACGTCGTCGCGGAAGACGGGCGCGGCCCGTGGCGGCGACGGCGCCTCCCCGGTCTCCCGTGGTGAATTCGTCTGCATGGTGGTCTCCGCTCGCGTGATGAGGACAGACGTCGGTCATCACTCTCGCGCCCGGGCACCGCGGAACCGCCGCCCGCGCGCAATTCCCGTGACATCGGCCGGTACCCGTCATGACACCCGTCATCGGTCTCCGCCGTTTCTCCTACGCCGTGTCACTTCGAATACGCGCCGCGCCGCCGGTAATTCGGCGTTCCGTTCCGGTGACCGAGGTCATGGAACGGGTGACACATGACAGCGGACGAACCCGTCGGCTCGGAGTTCCGCACTTCTCCGCGCATGCTCGGAACACGAATTCACCGCACATCACGGCTACTTCAGTAAGGAATCACCTCGTGCTCACTCGTCGTCATGCAATACGGCTCGGGCTCACCGCGGGCGCCTTCGGCGCCGTCGGCGCGGCGGGCGGGCTCTTCCAGACCCTGGCCGCGGGGGGACCGGCGAACGCCGCCCCGGCGGGCGCCGGGGCGGCGGCAGGGCCGGCGGTCACGCCGTTCACGGTGCCGCTGCCGGTGCCGAAGGTGCTGCGCCCCTACCGCAGGACGAGGTCCGCCGACCACTACGCGGTGGCCATGAGCCGGACCTCGCTCGAGATCCTTCCCGGTCGGCGCACCGAGGTCCTCACCTACAACGGGTCCTTCCCCGGCCCCACCATCCGGGCCCGCTCCGGGCGCACCGCGGTCGTCAGGCAGATCAACCTGCTCGACATGCCCACCTCGGTGCACCTGCACGGCGCGAACAACCCGGTGGAGAGCGACGGCGGGATGATGGACACGATCGCGCCGGGCCGTTCCAAGACGTACGTGTACGCCAACAGGCAGCCGGGCGCGACGCTGTGGACCCATGACCACGCCCATCACATGGAGTCCGAGCACGTCTACCGCGGCCTGTCGGGCCTGTATCTGCTCGGCGACGAGCAGGAGGACGCGCTCGGCCTGCCGTCGGGGCGCTACGAGGTGCCGCTGGTCCTGCGGGACGCGCACTTCGACGCGTCCGGCCGGATGGTGTACACGATGGACGACGCCGAGAACCGGACCACGATCCTGGTCAACGGCCGGCCGTGGCCGTACATGAAGGTCGAAGGACGCAAGTACCGCTTCCGGATGCTCAACTCGTCCAACCTTCGCATCTTCATCCTGGCGCTGTCCGACGGCAGCCAGGTGACGCAGATCGGCGCCGACGGCGGACTGCTCCCGGCGCCCGCGCCCACTCCCGTCCTGGTCCTCTCCCCCGGCGAGCGGGCCGACTTCGTCATCGACTTCTCCAAGTACGCGCCGGGCACGCAGCTGGAGCTCAGCAACATGCTGGGGCCCGGCCCCGCCGACCTGGTCGGCCGGATCATGCGCTTCGACGTGGGCGACAGGACCCCCGACGACAGCCGGGTCCCCGACGTGCTGACGACCCTGCCGGCGCTGCCGAACCCCACGGTGGAGCGGACCTTCGAGCTCCAGATGGACGAACCGGGCAGCGGCGGCCACCAGGCGTACATCAACGGCAGGACCTTCGACGCGAACCGCATCGACACCGAGATCAAGTGGGGCACCACGGAGGTCTGGACCGTCACCAACGCCAGTGTCACCGTGCCGCACAACTTCCATACGCACCTGGTCCAGTTCCGCATTCTCGAAAGGGACGGGCAGCCGGTCTACCCGGCGGAGGCGGGACTCAAGGACACCGTGCTCCTTTTCCCCGGGCAGACGGTCAAATTGCAGATGACCTTCGACACCCACCGGGGCGTCTATCCGTACCACTGCCACATGATCGACCACAGCGCCATGGGAATGATGGCGCAGATGAAGATCGTGTGACCTCTCCCGCAGGACGATCCGCCTGATTCTCCAGGCATTTCCGACGCGAAAAGGAAGGAGGAACATGATTACCACCCGATCCGTGCCCTACGTACGCCGTATTCTCGACGCACTCGGCAGGGACCCCGACCGGGCGGTCGTGCACCGGCGCGACGGAAGCGTCGCGGCGGGTGAACTGACCGACTCGATCCTCGGCACCACGACCCTGCTGTACGACCACGGTGTCGGAACGGGCGACACCGTCGCCGTCCTCACCGGACCGAACCATCCGCTGATGCTCAGCGCCCGGTACGCCGTCCACCTCTTGGGCGCGACCTCCGTGTACGTACGGTCGATGAACCCGAGGACGGACACAGAGACCTTCTCGGTCAGCACCCAGACCGAGCTGCTGCGCGACCTCGGTGTGCCGCTCCTGCTGGTGGACGAGGAGAGCGCCGAGCGGGGGCGCTGGCTGTCCAACCGTCTGCCGGGGCTGACCGTCCTGCCGATCCCGCCGGGCGCCCCCGCGCACCCCGTGCCGCTCGGCCGGCTACGGGAGGGCCGGCCGGACGCCCTGGCGGTCGTCGACTTCACCAGCGGCGGCTCCGGCCGCCCCAAGATGGTGGCGCAGCGCTACGGCACCCGTGAAGAGCTCGTCAGCCGCCTCGCACATGGCCTCGATCCCCGGGGACCCGCGACGCTGCTGTCGGTCACGCCCATCAGCCATACGACGGCGCCGATGGCCGACGCCGTCCTGCTCAGCGGCGGGACGGTGGTGCTGCACGACGGGTTCGACGCCGACGACGTGCTGCGCGCCTTCGCCGAGCAGCGGGTCACGGACGTCTACCTCGCCGTCCCGCACCTGTACCGGCTGCTCGACCATCCGGACATCGCGAGGACCGACCTGTCGTCCCTGCGCCGCATCACCTACAGCGGCACACCGGCGGCGCCGGCCCGGGTGGCGCGGGCGGTGGAACTCTTCGGCGACGTACTGATCCAGGTGTACGGCACCACGGAGGCCGGCGGCATCAGCAGCCTCAACCCACTGGACCACCGTGAACCGGAGCTGCTCGGCTCCGTCGGCCGCCCCTTCCCCTGGGTGCGCGTGGAGATACGCGCTCCGGGCGGGGGCCCGGTGGTCGAGCGCGGTGTCACGGGCGAGATCTGGGTGAACTCGCCCACCGTCACGGCCGGTTACCTCGACGACGTGGAGCTCACCGGCACGGCGCTCAAGGACGGCTGGCTGCTCACCGGCGACCTCGGGCACTGGGACCGGTACGGCTACCTCCGCCTCGACGGCCGTGTCGGGGACGTCATCAAGCACGGGGGTCTCAAGCTGGATCCGGCCGCCATCGAGCGGGCGCTCCTGGGACACCCGCAGGTGCGGCAGGCCACGGTCTTCGGCGTACGCGACCGGGACTACGTGGAGCAGGTGCACGCCGCCGTCGAACTGCACTCCGGCGCCTCACGGACCTCGAGCGACCTGCGGGGGTACGTCGCCGCGACGCTCACGCCGGAGCACGCGCCGGTCCGGGTCTCCGTGTGGCCCCGGCTCCCGCTCACGCCCTCGGGAAAGCCCGACCGCACCTACCTGCGCTCGGTCACGGCACCACCGGACGAGACCCGTCCGCCAGCCGCCCCGGCGCACGACATCCGGACGCCCGTGCGCGCCCACCGGCGCGGCGCGGTGCCCGGTACGAGCCCCCCGCGCGAAGCCACCGCGCGGGCCGATCCCGTCCGCAGAGGCGGCGCGGGGTCCTTGCCCGATCACGCAATCCCGCGAAGCAGAAAGGGCGTCACATGACCTCATACGGCCACTTCGCCCGGTCGCTGCGGCTGCGGCGGCTCTACCGCCACAGCACTGCCGGCCTGATGATCACCCCTCTCGACCATTCGATCAGTGACGGTCCCGTGGTGCCCAAGGGCACGACGCTCGACCACCTCGCCGGCCGGCTCGCGGCCGGCGGTTCGGACGCCGTCGTCGTGCACAAGGGCAGTGTGCGGCACATCTCTCCGGAGCGGTTCGCCGCCATGTCGCTGATCATCCATCTGAACGCGAGCACCAGCCGGGCGCTCGACCCGAACGCCAAGTACGTCGTGGCCGGGGTCGAGGAGGCACTCCGCCTCGGCGCGGACGCGGTGAGCGTCCACGTCAACCTCGGCTCCGACGACGAGCGGGAGCAGATCGGCGACCTGGGCAGGATCGCCGACGCCTGCGACCGCTGGAACCTGCCGCTGCTCGCCATGGTGTATCCGCGCGGGCCGCGGATCACCGATCCCCGGGACCCGGAGATGGTCGCGCACGCCGTGACGATCGCCGCCGACCTGGGGGCCGACCTGGTCAAGACCGTGTTCCTGGGGTCGACCGCGGAGATGCTCGACCTCACCGCGGCCTGTCCGGTCCCGGTCCTCGTCGCCGGGGGCCCCGCCCTCGACAAGGAGGAGGACGTGCTCGCGTACGTACGCGACGCGCTGGCCGGCGGCGCGGGGGGAGTCGCCATGGGACGCAACATCTTCCAGGCCGCCGACCCGCGGCGGCTGGCGGCGAAGGTCGCCCGGCTGGTCCACCACTTCCCCGAACAGCACTTCGGTACCGGCCCGTTCGCCGGCGGCGACGCACGGCTCGACGGCGAACGCCTCACCCCGCACCACCTGGACGACACGCACCTCGACCCCGCGCATCCCGACCATCCACGCCTCGACGACTCACGTCTCGACGTTTCGACAGGAGGTCCGCATCATGACGGACGCCAAACTGTGCTGGCTTGACATCCGCGACGCCGGCTCCGCCACCGCCGCCATCCTGGAGGAGGCGGTCCACCAGCGCATCGACGGCGTGGTCGCCGCCGATCCCGCCGCCTTCACCGGTCTGCCGCCGACCGTCCGCAAGATCCTTCTCTACCCGGACGGGAACGTGCCGGACGACATCGGCACGGCCGACCTGGTCGTCGTGCCCGGCGGCAAGGACGCGCGCGCCCCGCTCGCCGAGGCGCACCCGGACGTGGAGTTCGGCCGTTACGTCGAGATCGTCGACGCCGACACCCTCGAGGACGCCTGCCTGGCCGCGCGTCTGGAGGCCTGGAGCGTCCTCGACTTCCGCGACCCCACCAAGATCCCGCTGGAGATCGTGATCGCGGCCGCCACCGGCGCACCGGGGTCGATCATCACGACCGCCGCCAACCAGGAGGAGGCCGAGATCGTCTACGGCGTGCTCGAACTGGGGTCGGACGGTGTGCTGATGCCGGGCCGCACCGTCGGGGACGCGACCGCGCTGCGTACGGCCGCGTCCTCCCGTACCGGTGAGATCCCCCTGGTCGAGCTGACCGTGACCGCGGCGACCCACATCGGCATGGGCGAGCGTGCCTGTGTCGACACGACCACCCACTTCCGCAAGGACGAGGGCATTCTGGTGGGCTCGCACTCCAAGGGCATGGTGCTCTGCGTCAGCGAGACGCACCCGCTGCCGTACATGCCCACGCGGCCCTTCCGGGTCAACGCGGGCGCGCTGCACTCCTACACCGTGGCGCAGAACGGGCGCACCCACTACCTGAGCGAACTGCACGCCGGCAGCTCGGTCCTGGCGGTGGACGTCAAGGGCCGCACCCGGCCGGTCAGCGTCGGCCGGGTCAAGATCGAGACCCGTCCGCTGATCTCCATCGACGCGGTCGCCCCCAACGGACAGAGCGTCAACCTGATCCTCCAGGACGACTGGCACGTACGGGTCCTTGGCCCCGGCGCCTCGGTGCTCAACAGCACGGAACTGAAGCCCGGAGACACGATCCTGGGTCACCTGCCGACGGCCGACCGTCATGTGGGCTACCCGATCAACGAGTTCTGCCTGGAGAAGTAGCAGCATCCGCAGCACATCGACGCACCGTCCGAACACGCCCCGCCCCGGCACCCTTCGTGCCGGGGCCGGCGCGCGTCCGGCCCCGTACCGCCCCGCGCTCACAGCCAGCCGTGTTCGCTCGCGATGCGCGCGGCATCGAACCGGTTGCGGCCGCCGAGCTTCTTGATGGCCGCGGAGGTCAGATTGCGTACGGTGCCGGCGGCGAGATACAGCTCCCCCGCGATCTCCTTCACGCTGGCGCCCCCGGCGGTCAGCCGCAGGACGTCCATCTCCCGGACGCTGAGCGCGGTCTCCCCCGCGACGGCCGGTCTCAGCAGCGCGGGATCCACCGTCAGGCATCCGCCCGCCACCCCCATGAGCGTGGTCACCAGTTGCGGCAGCCGCGCGTTCTTCGGCACGACGCCCAGGGCGCCCGCCGCCACGGCCCGGTCGACCACCGCGGGCGTGGCCGCGCCGACCATCAGGGCGACGCCGCACCACGGGTGCGCGGACCGGACGTCGGTCGCGGCCCGCAGAGCCTTGCCGCCCATGGTGCTCTCCCCGAGGAGCAGCACGGTCGGCCGGTGCCGTTCGACAGCGGGCATGACGGCCTCGTAGCTGGTGGCGAGACCGACGACGTCCAGCCCGTCGGTGCCGTTCAGCGTTTCCGCGAACGCTTCCAGGACGAGTTGGTGATCGCCGGCGACGACGACGCGAATGGACATGTCCTACCCCCGTGACGATGTGATGGATGATCAGGCGGACCGTCTGCGGTCCGGGGTGCGGCTCAGTGCCGCGACCAGCCGCTCCACCGCGGAACGGGCCGGCTGGTCGTCGCACCGTGCGGCGTGCGCGGCGGCTGGGGCGCCCGGGTCGACCTCGATGTGCGGTGCGCCCGCCGGCAGGGCCAGGGCGACGGCGGACGAGACGGCGTGGAAGGTCTCCACGAGCCGGTCGGACGCGCCGCACCGAGGGACGACGACGATCGAGGCGCTGACGGGCCCGATGTCCGCGGAGATCTGGCCGGGGAGCCCGGCAACCGCCTCTGTGTCCTCGGCGTCCACCTGGTAGGGCAGTGCCACGTGTCCGATGCCGGCGAGCTCCTTGCAGAGGAAGGCGGCGTTGGTCGCCGCGTCGTCACCGCGTCCCGGATGCCCCGCGCCGACCACGGCGACGGCCGCACCCGCGGCGCAGAGCCGTGCGGTGATGGCCCTGCCGATGCCCGTGGTGCCGTCGACGACCAGGACGACGCAGCCGGCGAGCGGCGCGGGCGCGTAGGACGCTGCGAGGGACACGGCCGGCTCCTTCGGGAGTTGCGACAGACTTGGGACGGTCCTGAATCCCGCCGCCCTGTCAAGAAGATCGATCAGCGGGTAACGTGCGGAAAGCGTGCGGAGGGTGAAAGGAACTCACTGTCGGCGGATGTGTGCGGGTCGGCCGAAGTGCGTTCCGAAGGGCCCTGACACGTGGGTGAATAAACGTTCAACCGTGGTCAAGGGGGAAACACCACGTGGATGAAGTTTCGTCATTGGATCAAGAGACCCTCGCGGTCTACCGCGCGATCCTGTTCCACAAGGAATACGACCCGAAACGGCTCGCGGACCTTGTGGACAGCAGTTGTGAGGAAGTCGAGGCGGCACTCGACCGGTTGTCGCAGCTCTCCCTCCTCGCACCGTCCCAAGTCGCTCCCGGCCAGCTGCGGGCGGTGAATCCGTCGCTCGGCCTGAAGGTCCTGCTCCAGCGGGAGGAACGCGAACTGGCCTGGCGTCAGCAGCGGATCGAGCAGAACCGTGCCGCCCTCGCCGCGCTCGCGGCCGAATACACCGCCTCCGGCTGGGCCGGGAACCTCGACGGAACGGAGCTTCTCGACAATGTCGACGACATCCGGATCCGCCTCGAGGCCCTCGCCGAGTCCTGCACGCGGGAATCTCTCGCGTTCCACCCCGACAACACCCTCACCGAGGGATCGGTCGAGGCGGGCCGCCCCCTCAACGAGCGGGCCCTCGCACGCGGTGTGCGCTTCCGCTCCATCTACCTGGACAGTGTCGCCAACGACCGCGTCACCAAGGCGCACGCGCAGTGGATGGCGGAGCGGCAGAGCGAGATACGGACCTCGCCGACCCTGCCGATGCGGCTGCTCATCGTCGACACGTCGGCCGCGATCGTCGCCGGCCTCCCCGGCCAGGCCCAGCCTTCGGCCCTGCTGTTCAGCAGTCCCCCGGTGGTCCTGGCCATGCGGGCGCTGTTCGAGGCGTACTGGGAGCACGCCAGCCCGATGGACGCCCCGGTCTCCCGGGCCGGCGGACTGACCCCGCAGGAGCGCAAGTTGCTCCAGCTGCTCGCCACCGGACTCACCGACGAGGCCGTGGCCAGGGCGCTGGGCATCGGGGTGCGCACCGAGCGGCGCATCGTGGCCGAGCTCATGGAACGGCTCGGGGCGTCCAGCCGGTTCGAGGCCGGCGTGCAGGCCACCCGGCGGGAGTGGATCTGACGCCGGTCCCTGCGGGCCGCCGGCACGGTGCCCGCGACGGTCATCGCGGAACTCCGGGTCCTCATCACTGTCGTCATCGTCGGCTCCGGTGCGGTTACGGCCAGACGAAGTCGTCGGGCATGCCCGGCCGCCCGGGGCGGTCGGGGAGGGCGGGAAGGTCGGGAAGCAGGGGCAGAGCCGGGCACACGATGTCGTCCAGGTCCGACGGCGTCGGCCAGACGAAGTCGTCCGCGGCGGCCGGCGCCGTCCGCGGCGCCTCGGCCGCCTGCGCCGGGGAGGCCAGCAGGATGCCGCCCAGGAACGCGGCGGCGACGGCGGATGCGGCGGCGGTACAACGGGTGGCACGGGACATGGAGTGTCTCCATTCGTGGCTGCGGGTGCGGCGTACGTTCCTATCCGGTGTCCTGAGGCGGCCGGTTCGTTACTGCCGTCCGGCGCCTGACACGAGGTAATCACCGGGAGGGGCCGGCTGTCCGTATTCAGCCAGGCCAGGAAGCTGCACGGCAGGGAGTTGCCTGGCTCCGCCGGCCACCCGGGCCGGGTCGCCGGGCGCGTACCGCGCCCTTCCCGGACACCTGTGACCTGCGGCGTTCTGCCGCACGGCCCGTGCGATCGGCCCACCGGGGGCGGGGTCGCGCCGCACCCCGTCGACATCGGCGCGGACACATCAACGCGCCATCGACCGCCGGAGCCGACGCCTCCACGATGGCACACGGGACCTCGCGAGCCGCTCGAGAGCCGCTCGAGGGCCCTGGGCCCCGAGCCTTCGAGCCGGCTGTGCGACCGTCCTGTCCGCGACTCCGGGCGCCGCGCCGTGCCCGTCGCTCCCCGTTGCCCACTCACCGGCCCGCTCGACGCCGCGCGGGCCGCTCGCTGCCCGCGCGGCACCTCACCTCGGAACGCCGGACAGGGGCACGGACAGAGCCGTGGGCGGGCCGTGCGGCCGGGCGGGCGGCTGCGGGCGCGGCTTCGGACACGGCAACGGGCCGGTGCCCGGGACGCCGTGAGGGCGTCCCGGGCACCGGCCCGTCAGGTGGAGGCGGCTGGTCGGCCGGCGCTCGGGTCCCGTCAGTAGGGGCCGTTCACGTTGTCGATCGAGCCGTACCGGTCGGCGGCGTAGTTGCACGCGGCGGTGATGTTGGCGACCGGGTCGAACAGGTCGTAGGCCGTGCCCTCGACGTGGTAGGCGTCGAAGGTGGGCTGGATGACCTGGAGCAGGCCCTTGGAGGGCGTGCCGTTGATGGCGTTGATGTCCCAGTTGTTGATGGCCAGCGGGTTGCCGGAGGACTCACGCATGATGTTGCGGTGGATGCCTTCGTAGCTTCCCGGGATGCCGTGCTGGGCCATGACGTCCAGCGATTCGCGGATCCAGCCGTCGAGGTTGTTCGCGTAGGCCGGCTTCGCGGGCGCCGCGGCGGCCTGGGCCACCGGTGCGCTCTTCCGCTCGGAGCGGTCCGCGCGGGCCGTCTCGGCGGCGCGCTCGGCCTTCTCGGACGTCTCGGCCTCTTCCGCGGCCTTCGGGGCGGCCTTCGCCTCGGCCTGCGGCTTCGCCTTGGGCGCTGCTTCGGCCTTGGCGCCGATGGTCAGCCGGAGACCGGGGTGAATCAGCGCCGGGTCAGCTCCGACGGCCTTCCGGTTGTCCTTGTAGAGCTGCTTCCAGCCGCCGTTCAGGGAATGCTCTTCGGCGATCTTGTAAAGCGAGTCACCGGCGACCACGGAATACGTGACGGTGCCGGCCTTCTTCGCGACCGCCTGCGCGGCGGCGGCGACCGTCTTGGCCGGGGCCACGGTCCGCTCGGCCGCGGCGGGGGCCGCCGCGGGTGCCGCGTGAGCAGCGGTGCCGCCGATGAGCGGCAGGGCGAGCGCGGCGCCGCCCGTGCCGGCCGCGACGAGTCCACGGGTCAGTGAACGGGACTTGGGACGACGGTGCTTACCCTTTGCGGGCATGGCGAATTCCTCTCCGTCGCCTGCGAGGTGAGCTGTCGGGTTCGGGCTGGAGATGCCCGGCCGCAGGTGAATGCGACTTAACCCCGAGCCGTTCCGGATTCCGGTTCGGCGACTTACCTGGTTCCCCCGCTCCTGCCGTACGTGAAGTGTGGGTGCGGTTTCCGGACGGCGGCAGGATTCGGCGGTCCACCCGGATTGACGGTGACCGTAAGCGAGAGCGTCCCCGCGAAACAAGTGCCGAATTACTGATCACAATCCGAATGGGGCTTCCGCGCGCGGCTTTTCAATTGTCGGTTCCCCGTCAAGAAACTCAAAGCCCTTCCCGGGAAAGGGAAGTACGTCGTCCGGCGTCACCTTCCGGACCGCCGGGCAGGTGACGGACATCACGGGCTCCGCGTGCAACCGCCCGGAACGCCATAGCGTCTCAAGAACGCCAACTCACAACAATAAAACCCAATTGGACTTAACGAGCAAGACGGAAAAACAAGCCATACTGGACATCAGGGGCCGAACATGCCGTCCGGAGAGGGCCCATCGGCCGCGGGTCCTGACCGGCACACGAGCCGGCCAGGACCCGGAGGTCACGTCCTCACCCTGTGGTGCAGTTCTCACCGCCCGAGGTGAAGGCGGACGGTGCGGTGTTGCGGCCCGACCAGCCGCCGGTGAACCCGAAGGACACCGACGCGCCGGCGGCCACCTTGCCGTTCCAGGAGACGTTCTCGGCCGTCACCTCGGCGCCGCTCTGCCGGTGTGCGGCGTTCCACATCTGGCCGACCGTCTGCCCGTCGGGGAAGCTCCAGCGCAGCTGCCAGCCGTCCAGGGCGGCGTCGCCCTTGTTGGTCAGCGTCACCTCGGCCTGGAAGCCGCCGGACCACTGATTGGTGATCTTGTAGGCGACCGAGCACCCCGCGTCCCCCGGCGGGTCCGGGTCGGGGTCGGGATCGGTGCCGCCACCGTCCGACGACTCGCCGTACTGGATGCCGCGCCCGTTGGTCGACACGTACACCCGCCCGTACACCCGCGGGTCGCCGGTGATCGCGGCGCCGGTCCAGCCCCACTGGTGGGCGTCGTCGTTGATCCGCGTCCAGTCGGCGCCGCCGTTCGTGGACCGGAAGATGCCGCGCACCCCGCCGATCTTCGCGCTGACGAAGATCGTCTGGTACGACGCGCCGGGCGCCGCCTTGCCGAAGCCCACGGCATCCGCCTGCTCGACCCCCTCGACCCTCCGGAAGGTCGCGCCCGAGTCGGTCGAGTGCCACAGTCCGTACGTCCCGGAGGCCGTGCCGCCCGCGAGCCACACGTCGCCCTCCGCACCGGGCAGGGCCTTGAAGCGGACGTTGCCCTCCTGCGGCAGACCGCTCGACGCCTTGGCGGTGAACGTGGCGCCGCCGTCCTGCGACACGTAGAAGGTGCCGGCCTTGTACCCGTAGAACTTCTTCGGGTTCTTGCGGTCCGACTCCACCGTCGCGCCGGCGGGGATGCCCGTGGACGCCTTCCACGAGCTGCCGTACCCGGTGGTGTGGTGCACGCCGGCGCCGTCCGGGCTCCAGACGAAGCCGCTGCCGTCCGCGGCGGCGGCGACCGTGCCTCCGCCCGTCACACCCGAAGGTTGCGAGCCCTGGAACCAGTTGGCGCCGTTGTCCGTGGAGAAGCCGATGTGCGGGGCGGCGTCGGCGTTGCCGACCCGTACGACCGTGGCGGGCGCGGCCTCCGCGAAGTCCAGGCTCGTGGTCGACGAGAGATTCGGCGAGGTGAACATCAGAGGCGGCACGGCGTCGAGGTCGGTGTGCCGGAAGCCGCCGATGTCACCGAGGGCGCTCAGCAGCGGTGCGCCCGACGGCGGGCTCACCAGGTCGTTGACGGCCGTCTCCTCGAGCCCCTTCACCATGGGGGTGATGGTGATCCGGCCGCCGGAGTCCCAGGTCCGTAGATTCTCGCTGCCGTAGACGGTGGCTCCCGTGCCGTACATCATCCGGTCCGAGTCGAACGGGTCGATCTCCAGCGCCTCCGTCATCCAGCCCAGCTTCGGCGTGACCTCGGGAGGGGACGGGTTCGCGCCCCAGGACAGCCAGGGCACCGAGGAGATGTCCTGCGTGTAGCGGAAGGAGCGGTCGGGGTAACTGGTGTAGTCCCAGGCCCTGGTCCAGGTCTCACCGCTGTCCGTGGAACGGAAGATCTGCGTGTCGGGCCACCAGGAGCTGTAGGCCGTGGCCATCAGGGTGCCGGGCCGCTGCCGGTCCACGCTCAGCCCGCTGAAGCCGGAGTAGGTGTCGGCCTCGGCGGTCGGGCTGGTGTCCTTCCACTCGCCGGTCGCCGTGTCGTACCGGGCGATGCGGCCCTTGGCCCCGTCGTACGGGCCGCCGGTGTCGCTCAGGGTCAGATGGAGATGGCCGGTCCCGGAGTCGAGCACCCCCTTGTGCGCCAGGTAGCCCGTCGGCTGTCCGGCGATCCGGGACCAGGTGGCGCCGCCGTCCGTGGAGCGGTAGACGGTGTTCTCCTTGTCGGCGACCCCCACGTAGATGTGCTGTGTGGCGCTGCCCGCGCTGCCGGAGCGCTCGTCGAAGGTGACCCACACGACGCCCTGGTTGTCGTTCGCGTAACCGCTGGTGTCTGTCGGGTCCTGGGCGTAGTTGCCCGGGTTCGGGAAGGCGGTCACCTTCGACCAGGTCACTCCCGAGTCGGTGGAACGCCAGAGCCCGTGGCCGCTGGGGGCGCCCAGATAGAGCACCGAGTTCTTGTTGGGGTCCACCGCGAGCCGCTCGCCCATGCCACGGCCGGGCATGTTTCCGCCGAGCTTGAAGGGCAGAGTGGTGGCCTGCCAGCTGGCACCCCGGTCGGAGGAGCGCAGGACGGCGCCGTTGGTGGGGTCCCAGCTGTTGGTGTACGTGCCCACGGCGGCGTACACCTTGTCCGGGTCGACCGTGTCGGAGGCGAGGCTCACGACCCCGGTCCAGCCCCACCGGTCCCAGTCGACCCAGTCCAGCAGCGGGGTCCACTCCTTGCCCGCCTCGTTCCAGCGGTAGGCGCCGCCGATGTCGGTGCGGGCGTACGCGAGGTCCTTCTCCGAGCGGTTGAAGACGATGCCCGGCACGAAGCCGCCGCCGTCGATGCGTACGTTCTTCCAGGTGTAGGTGTCCGCGGCCGTCGACACATCGGATGGTTCGGCGACGGGGGCGGATTCGCCCGAGCGTGCCACGGCCGGGCTGCCTGCGGTGAACAGCCCGGCCGTCAGGGCGAACGCAGCCAATAAGGCCGCGAGTGGTCTGGCGCTTCTGCGCACGGAAACGTCCTCTCCGAGCAGGACCGCCGAGAGCGGCGGCACGAGTGGTATACGGAGGTGGGAGCGCTCCCAATGCGGACGATGGTAGCGGGGTGAGCCTTGCGGGAGAAGAGTGGTGCCGCCGACTCATCCGATGACTGGCGGGCTCACGCCGGGGACCGGGGTGAGTTTGACGGCCACGGCGTCGAGGATCCGGTCCAGGCGGTCGTGAAGGATGTCCCCGCGTCCACGTCCGTGCCGTCGTACGCGGCCTGGGTCAGCGCCGGGAAGCGGCCCGTGGCCGGCATTCTCGTCACATGCGGGCCAAAGGCGCGCTGCCAGTCGCGCTCGGAGCGGCCCGTGGCCCGCTCGGCCCGCAGGTTCGCGATCTCACGCCTGATCGCGCCGGTGAAGTAGGCGCTGACGGTCTCCACGGCCTGCATGACGGTGCCGAGGTCGGCGAGGCCGTCGCCACCGGCCCTGGAGATCCGGACGAGGCCGTCCGCGCCTTCGAGGAACAGATGTGGGCACGGGCCGGCAGGTGGGCGGAGATCACGACGGCCGGTCCGGAACGCCTCGTGAGCCCGGACCCCGCCGAAGCCCTCGCCCTCTTCGACCAGGTCCAGCCGTCCTGACCGCGGTCGGCTCCGCGCGGGCCGTCGTACGTTCCATGGGGCGCCCGCTCGACGACGGGCCCTGACGGCGACGGGCCTCGTCATTCCACGGGCCAGGTGTGGGCCGGTGCGTTCAGATGCATGTAGTCGATGTACTGCCGGGTCATCCGCCGCAGCGCCTCGTGGTGGTCGACCCGGGACGTCGAGTCGATGTGGTGGTACATCTCCGCCTGCCACACGGCGCCGTTCCGGGCGGTGACGCAGCGCTGCTCGATGATGCCGAGCAGCGGCTCCCGCCACGCCGAGTCCATGCCGGAGAGCTCCAGCCCGCGGTGGGCCATGGGGAGCAGCCGCCTCAGTACGAGCTCGGGCGCCGGGACCTCGCCCATCCCCGGCCAGTACAGGCCGGCGTCGATGCCGTGGCGGGCCGCCGCGTGCAGATTGTCCTCCGCCGCCTGGAACGACATCCGGGACCACACGGGCCGTTCCTCGTCCACCAGTGCGCGGGTCAGCCCGTAGTAGAAGGCGCCGTTGGCGAGGACGTCGGCGACGGTCGGACCGGCCGGCAGCACCCGGTTCTCCACGCGCAGATGGGGCCTGCCGTTGGCCACGGCGTAGATCGGACGGTTCCAGCGGTAGATGGTGCCGTTGTGCAGGGTGAGCTCGGGCAGCTCGGGGACGTCTCCGCCGTCGAGCGTCGCGCGCGGGTCCTCCTCGTCGCACAGCGGAAGCAGCGCGGGGAAGTAGCGCACGTTCTCCTCGAAGAGGTCGAAGACGCTGTTGATCCACCGTTCGCCGAACCACACCCGCGGCCGGACCCCCTGCACCTTGATCTCCTCGGGGCGGGTGTCGGTGGCCTGCTCGAACAGCGGGATGCGGGTCTCCCGCCACAGCTCCTTGCCGAACAGGAACGGCGAGTTCGCCGCCAGCGCGACCTGCACCCCGGCGACGGCCTGCGCCGCGTTCCAGTAGGCGGCGAACTCCCCCGGCGAGACCTGGAGATGGAACTGCGTACTGGTGCAGGCGGCCTCCGGGGTGATGGTGTCCGCGTAGGTGCGGAGCCTGTCCACCCCGTCCACCGCGATCCGCAGGTCCTCGCCCCGCGCCGCGAAGACCTGCTCGTTGAGCAGCCGGTACCGCGGGTTCTCCGAGAGCGCCGCCTCCCCCACGTCCCGCTGCCGCAGCGTCGGCAGGATGCCGATCATGGCCAGGTGGGCGCCGACCTCGGAGGCCCGCTCCTCCGCGTGGTTGAGCGCGTCGCGGATCTCCCGCTCCCAGGAGTCGGGGCCGCCCGCCGTGAGGGTCCTCGGGGGGATGTTGATCTCCAGGTTGAACCGTCCGAGCTCGCTCGACCAGGCCGGGTCGGCGATCGCCTCGAGGACGTCGGTGTTGCGCATCGCCGGCTCACCGGCCTCGTCCACCAGGTTCAGCTCGATCTCGAGACCCACCTGCGGGCGCTCGGACTCGAAGCGCGCCTCGCGCAGCATGAGCGCGAACGTGTCGAGGCAGCTCTGCATCTTTTCCCGGTACCGGCGGCGGTCGTCACGGGTGAAGACGAGCGCCGGGACGTCACGTCCCATGGGCCCTCCCTGGGGTCTCGTCGGGCGGGCACGGCTTTCCTTCAATGTCCCACTCCTCGGCCGCACCGACCAGCGGTGCGGCCCGTCACCCGCCCCGCGGCGCGGCGCCTCGGACCGACCGGTCGCCTCGGCGCGCCGCGAGCCGCCGGCCGCCCACGCGCGGCCCGCCACGACCTCAGTGCGGCGCGCCCGCCAGCAGGTCGTCGCCCAGCCGGGTCCTGCGGTGCAGCACGCGGATCCCCTGGCGGTGGGACGAGAGCAGGCCCGCGTCGCGCAGGACCGAGACATGGCGGCTCGCGGTCGAGGCGGCGAGCCCCAGCGCCGCGGCGATGCCCGTGGTGGTCATCGGCCGGTCCAGTTGCCGCAGCAGCCGGGCTCGGGACGCGCCGATCAGCTGGGCGACCGACGACAGGGGTTCGGCGCGGCGCGCCCGGGCGAGCCACTGCGGCTCGGGTGACAGCGGATGCACCAGTACCGGCGGCAGCTCCTCGTCCACCAGGGCGAGCGGGGCGCGTACGCAGAAGAACGCGGGGACGAGCGTCAACGACCGTCCCTCGAGGCGCAGTTCCCGGTCCACCGGGTACGGGGCCCGGAGCCTGCCGCTCGCGCATTGCCATCCCGGGAGCTCGTCGTACCCGGTGAGCAGCCCCTCGGCGCCGTGGACCAGCGCGGCGTCCGCCCGTGCGGCGCGGTCGGCGGCGGCCTGCGCGCGCATCACGGACAGGTACGGCTCGACGGCCGCGGTGTAGTAGCCGCGCAGCGCCCACGCGAGCCGCCGCAGCGCTTCCGGCCTGCCCTCGGCGAGCGGCCGCACGCCGGGCGGGACGGCGCGGCCGGAGTCTGCGTACAGCCGGGACAGCTCGGCCGCCAGTCGTCGCCTGGGCGTGGCGAGCAGCCGGTCGAGGGCGGTGTCGAGGTCCGTGTCGCCGCACCCGGGTGTCAGGAAGTCGGGGAAGTACCCGCTGGGCGGGCAGAGTCCCATCAGCGCCCTGGTCGCCGGGACGAGTCCGGCGCGGGCGAGGGCGGCACGGGCCTCGTGACGCCAGGGGTCGAAGGCGAGCGCGGCCTGCCGGTTCTGGAGCAGATGGAGGCTGAGGGCGGTCTCCCACAGCGGGTCGACTCCCGGCGCGACGCGCAGCCTGGACAGCTCCCCGCTGCTGAAGTCCACCCGCAGCACTGGCCCACCCCCGGTGGTCACCGGCGTCCCGTGCGCCGCCGACCGGAGTCTAAGCGCGTCGCGTGTCGCGGCGCAGCCGTGCCGGAACACCGGAAGGGCTCCGTGACCGGAGCCCTTCCGCGAGAGGTTCGCCCGCCCGCCGACGGCGGGTGACGGGTGTTCAGCAGAGCGGGACGCCGGGCAGCACGGCGTCGGGGTGGTCGATGTAGATGTTGCTGATGAAGCCGTTCTGGTCGCGGAGCTTGCTCCACCAGTTGTTGGTGTAGCCCTCGGCGTTGACGGTGTCGCCCTGCTTCTGGCACAGGACGCGCACGGCGGTCGGCCCGGCCAGCGTGGTGACGACGGGGGCGCTCAGACGGGCGTCGGCGCGGACGTTGACGCCGCTGCCCCAGGTGTTGAACGGCGTGCCGGTGCCGCCGCAGCCGTTGTCGCTGGTCAGGTACGCCTGATGGTAGCTACCGGGGTAGGACAGTCCGGAGCCGTTGATGACGATGTTCTGGCCGACGCCGTTGTAGAGCTGCTCGTAATGGATGTGCGCGCCGGAGGAGTTGCCGGTGCTTCCGGTGGTCCCGATCTGCCGGCCCTGGGCCACGTATTCGCCGCTCGCGACGGAGTAGGCGGCCAGGTGGAAGTAGTACGTCTTCCAGCCGCCGCCGTGGTCGATGACGATGTAGTTCCCGGCGCCGCCGGCCTGGTAGTGGCGCGTGGCGGTCCCGGCGGCCGACGCGAGGACGGGGGTCCCTGCGGTCGTTCCGCCGTCGGCCCGCACGAAGTCGAGTGCGCGTCGGACCTCGGCCGAGTGGTGGCTGTAGGTCCATCGCTGGCCGCAAGGGTAGGGGGCCTTGAAGTTGGGACCGGCTGCCGCCGCGGACTCCCCGGCGTACGCCGGGGCGGCGGACAGGCCCGTGAGCGCGAGAACGACGGCGGCGACCACGGCGGAAAGGCGTCTGAGGAACCTCACGATTGCTCCTTGGTGGGGGAGGCGGCTCTGGCGGGGCACGTCGAGCCGCGGACGCTGTGAGTCCCCGGGAACGTAACGGGGTGCCTTGTCCATGACAAGAACACCGGGCCACCGTTCGCCCAGGATCGAATGTCTTGCACCTGACAATCGCGGCCGTCACCCTGACGGCCTCACCCTGACGGCCGAAGACCGGGGCCGCCGGCTCTCCCGTGCCGCGAACGTGTCGAAGACATAGGTATGACAAGTCGACGCAGTTCCCTGCGGAACGCGACCGGACACGACTCGACGAAGGGGAACGAGAGCATGCGCTGGAGACGAACGAGCGCCATGAACAGCGGCCGTGGAGCGCGGCGCCGGCCGGTGGTCTGCATGCTGCCGCTGCTGGCACTGACCGCGGCGGCGCTGGGCACGGGCGCCGCCGCCGCCGATCCGCACACGGCCGAGTCCGCCGCCGCCCACCGGCCGGCCTCGGCCACCGAGCGCACGGCACCGCCAACGGCTCCCGCCCCGGCACCGGCCACGGAGCGCACGGCACGGTCAACGGCTGTCCCCCGGGCCACAGAGCGCACGGCACCGACACCGGACATCAGGGTCTCCTGGAGCGTGGACCTCGCCGCCGGTTCGGAAGGCGGATCCGACGACGACGCCAACGTCCGCCACGCGAACGGCGCACTGCGCATCCGCGACACCTCGCTCCCGGACGCCTCGGCGGGCACGGGTCGCGGCCAGGGCTCCGCCGTACTGCCGGTGCACCGCCTGGAGACCGGCGCCAACCGCGTCGCCGCCGAGGTCGGGGCGGAGCTTCCGCCGGGGGCCGCGGTGGAGGTGGACATCCGCGGCCGCGACCGCAATGGCCCCTGGACCGAGTGGCGCGAGGCCCTCGCCGGCGTACCGGCCGAACTGCCCCGTACCGTCACGGAGGTCCAGGCACGGCTGATCCTCCAGGGCGGCAGGGACCGGTCGGGCCCCGCGGTGAAGTCTCTGCGGCTCACCGCCGACAGCGTGGCCGTGGTCTCTCCCCGCCCGGCGTCCGCCGAACCGTTCACCGCCCGCGTCTACGCCACCCGCGAGGGCCTGGTGGGCGGGACCACCGCCAACGGGCATGTGATCAAGCCGAACGACCACTTCGTGGCGCTGCCCTCGAGGCGGGGACTGTCCCCCAAGGGCAGCGGTGAGTACTCGGTCCGGGTCTGCGGGCCCGCCCGCTGCGAGACGGCGCCGGTCTGGGACGTCGGCCCGTGGAACATCCGGGACGACCACTGGAACCCGTCCTCCGTACGGGAGACGTTCAAGGACCTGCCCCAGGGGATGCCAGAGGCGCAGGCGGCGTACGAGAGCGGCTACAACGACGGCCTCGACGGCTTCGGCCGCCGCGTCCTCAACCCCGCCGGCATCGACCTGGCGGACGGCACCTTCTACAACGTCGGCCTGAACGACAACGGCTGGGTGACCGTCACCTACCTGTGGACCGGCGACGGCACCACCACCAAGTCCTTCCCGACCTGGGGGACGGACGTCGGCATCCGTCAGTCGGCCACCACCGCGTCCACCCGCGTCACGGCGCTCCCCGGCCCGACGACGGTACGGATCCGCTGCCAGGTGCGCGGCCAACTGGTGCAGACCGACGGCTACAGCAACGACGCCTGGTCCTACCTGCCCGACTACGGCGGCTACGTCTCCAACATCTACATCGACGTCGCGGACTCCTGGCTCCCCGGCGTCCCCACCTGCTGACCGGTCCCCGCGGCGGAAGCCCGCTCTCCGCGGAGTCCGCCGGATGTATGCGCCGAGCGGCCGAACGGTGATGCCCGAACAGGGCCGCCCTCCCCGGCCACGGGCAGAACGGCTCCGCTCACTCCGGTCACGGCGAAGGCCTGCTGATCAAGGAGCCGATGCCACGTCAACTACTTTCGCACTCCGGGTATTCGGCTCGGAGCGTGGCAAGGAGAGGGCAGCGGCCGGCCCTCCGTCGGCTCGGGCGGCCGCCGGCGGCACCCGGCTCGTGGAGCCGGGGCCGCCGACGCTGCCGGTCAGACGCGGCCCGGGCCGAGCGCCGCCAGTTGTCCGTGCCCTCGCCAGGACAAACCCGATGTGCAGGCCGAGATCGGGCGGGTCAGTGTCCTGCGCGCCGCTGCGCGTTCCGCTGTGCCTGAGGCGGTTCGTCGCCTCTCAGGACAGGGAGTACCAGGCTGTGCTGTCCGCTGCAGCTCCGGATGACGTGCTGGACCATGGCCGTGCTGGAGCCGGCCGTCACGATCAGCCTGGTTCTGCGTCCCTCCGCCATAAGTCACGTGGCCGAGGGACGGTCCACCCGGACCTCACCGGCGCATCACCCCGCCCGCGCGAACGGGCGGTGAGCCATGGATCCGCGGCAGCAACAGCTCAGTCCCCGTCCGCGTCCCCTTGCACGGCGGTGAGCTCGCCCAGGGTCCGCATGATCGCGACCCGCGCGGGCAGGCACATGGTCGGCCCGACGCCCATCGGCTATTGAACGGCGAAGAGGTCGTCGAGCGGTGCCGCGGCAGATGCGACCTCGTCCTTCGTGAAGCCGGTCCTGAACCGCAGCTCCTTCTCACCCAAGGTGGCGACCGCAACGTCGATCAACGGCCTCCACAGCTGCCCCGCCGCCAGGGGGACTTCGCCGGTCGAGGCGGCGCCATGTCCTTGTTCGCCGGCCGATGCCGAGATGCGCAGTGTCCGGCTGTCCGAAGCGCTCGGCGAGACGAAGTGGACGTCGACCGGTCCGGCGAGGAGAGACTTCCGGATTCGACGAGCCAACTCAAGAATTTCGCTCGGTGATTGCACCGGAAAGCCGGATTCGAGCACCACATCCTCGGGGATGCTGTTGAATTCCTTCGTCACCTGAAAGACGGTCGAGAACTGCTCGGCAGTCATTGTCGCGTCATGGGTGCTGTGCACGTGCTGGTACCTTTCCGTACTGCTGAAACTCATCGATGTAGGTCTTTCCCTCTTTGAAGGTGAAGACAGTTCCGCCGTCGTTGATGACGCCGTCGACGTAGTACTCCAGCGCGTTCGGATCGACGTCCTTGACGTAGTGCTCGAAGCCGCCCGGATCATTGAACCGCTGCCGTGAATGATGGGTCTTCAAAGTTGAGCGGTGCGGAGGTGTCCGCGGGCTCGGCGGGTGGTGACGCAGCGTGTGCGTAGGCGTTGGTTGGCAGGGTTGCGGCAGCCGAATGCGTTGCGGGCGAACGAGCTTGATCACGCGATTGATCCCTTCGCTCTTGGCGTTGCTGTGTCCGGTGTCGAATAACGCGGCCGGGTCGCTCGCCCGTCCGCGCCGGCCGCGGCTCTCGGCGGTGGCACGACGCCTGACCATGGACAGCATCTTGTTGGCGAGCTGGACCACGTGGAAGTGGTCGACCACGACGGTGGCGTGCGGCAGGCCGATGCGGATCGCGGCGCGGTAGGTGACCGACATGTCGATGGCGACGTAGCCGATGCCCTTTCTCCAGTCCAGGTCGGTGGTGGCGAGCCAGGCCAGGACATCGGTGACGGTGCGGCCCTCGACTTGTCCGAGCAGCCCGCCGTGGCCGAGGGCGTCGACGAAGCCGGTGTGCCACCGGTCCCGGGTCAGGCGCCACTTGCCGGTCTCCGCATCCTTTCCCAGCTCGACCGTCCGCGGCGGGTCTCGTCGATGCCCAGCACTGTGACCTGCGGCAGAGGTGCCTCGGTGACGTCGCGGGCCTGCGTGCGGAAGGCTTCCATCACGGTCGGCCAGGACAAATCCAGATCCCGTGCGGCCTGGATGACCGTGGAGCCGGCATCCCGTATGCGGCACCCGGCCGCACCCCGCAGCCAGGCGGTCAGCCTGGCACCGGCCGGGATCTGCGGGATCTGCTCGGTGAAGGACCGGCGAGGGCAGCCGGCCTCGCGGCACCACCAGCGGCGCTTGTGCCAGCGGAACTCCAATCCGCTCTCGCCGTAAGGGAGATCGCGTGGCCGGGTCACCGCCGAGCCCTTAACCCGGGTGGCGAACACCCCGCAGGCCGGGCAGGCTCTGGCTGTCTCGTCGGCCGTGACCAGGTGGACCCTGCGTCCTCCGTCGGCCAGCCGCTCACCCCGCGCGACGGACACCCCGTCGAGGTCGAGCAGCAACGTCGTATCGTTGACCAAGCCCGTGCCTCCTGCATGATCGTTCTGCGTCGAGAACAGAGATGATCACGCAGGCCCACGGGCATCTGCATCCGGGGCCGTGCCGAATGCCTCATGACAATCGGCCGAGTGTGGTTCGCTGCTGGGGTGACTCAGGACTTGGAGATCGTCGCATTCGAATCCGCCGAGGCATTCCAGGCATGGCTCGGCGAGAACCACGCCGACTCGCCCGGCATCTGGCTCAAGCTTCGCAAGAAGGGCCCCGGAATCGCCGCGCTGGACTACACCCAGGCGCTCGACGCGGCACTCTGCTACGGCTGGATCGACGGCCAGAAGGCCAAGTTCGACGACCAGTGGTGGCTCCAGCGGTTCACCCCTCGCAAGCTGCGCAGTAAGTGGTCCAAGGCCAACCGGGACAAGGTGGCCGCCCTGATCGAGCAGGGCCGGATGCGTCCGCCGGGACAGGCCGAGGTCGACCGCGCCAAGGCAGACGGCCGCTGGGAAGCGGCCTACGACGGCGCGAAGACCGCCACGGTGCCGGACGACCTCACGGCGGCCCTGACCGCCGACCCGGCCGCGGCGGAGTTCTTCGAGACACTGGACCGGCAGAACCGCTACGCGATCCTGTACCGGATCCAAGACGCCAAGAAGGCCGAGACCCGGGCGCGCCGGATCGAAAAGTACGTAGCGATGCTGGCGAAGGGCGAGAAGCTGCACCCGTAGTCACGGAGAGGGACCGTGGCCTTGTGATGCTGCCCTGGACTCCCGGCGCGACTGCGGCGCCCCGGCAGCAGCCACCAACCGCCGTCGCTGAGCGTAACGAAACGTCAGAGGCCCTGAGTAGGCGCACCGCTCAAGATCGAAGACCCTGAATGATCGGCGATGTTTTTCGAAATCGGATCTACCTGCGGACACGGGTTCAGACCCAGCGGGTCCACCCATGTCAGCGGATTGTGCACATAGACGGCGGCATTCGGAGCCGGGACTAGGCCGAGCGGGTCGACGCTCAGGTAGCGAGACGTCCCGCACCCTCGCCTCTGTCGTCTGTTCACACAGGATCGTGCCGTCCCACGTGAAGGAGACCTGCTCGATAATTGTGCCCATTCGGAAGCGCGGCGGGGCCGCGGCCTGGCGGGTGTTTTGGAAGGCACGCCCGACCCCGAAGCGGGGCCGTCCTTCGAGGACGGCCCCGCACGGCGGCGCTACGGTGACAGCACCCCGCCCGTCACCGAGGCCGGTGCCGGCGCGTAGCCGGCGGGCCGGGTCGTGAAGGTGCCCCGGCCCTGGGTACGGCTGCGCAACCGGTTCGCGTAGCCGAACAGCTCGGCCAGCGGCACGGTCGCGGTCACGACCGCGGTTCCGGACCGGGTCTCCTGGCCCGAGACGCGTCCGCGCCTGGCCGCGAGGTCGCCGAGCACCGTGCCGACCGCGTCGTCGGGAACGGTGACCGTGACCTCCACGACCGGTTCGAGCAGCGCCATCACGCCGGTGCGCAGCGCCTCACGCAGCCCGAAGCGGCCCGCGGCCCTGAACGCCGTCTCCGACGAGTCCTTGGAGTGAGTGGCCCCGTCGGTCAGCGTCACCCGCAGCCCGGTGACCGGATGACCCCCGAGGGGGCCCTCCGCCAGGGCGTCCCGGCAGCCGGCCTCCACCGCACGGACGAACTCCTGCGGCACCCGCCCACCGGTGACGGTCGACGAGAACGCGAAGCCCTCCGCACGGTCGTCGTCCGGGTCCAGCGGCGCGACGTCGAGCACGACATGCGCGAACTGCCCGGCGCCGCCGTCCTGTTTGACGTGCCGGTACACCAGACCCGTCACCCCGCGCACGACGGTCTCGCGGTACGCCACCTGCGGACGGCCGACGCCGACCTCCAGCCCGTGGGCGCGGCGGATCTTCTCCACCGCGACCTCCAGGTGCAGTTCGCCCATGCCCGACAGCACGGTCTGGCCGGTCTCCGGGTCGGTCCGGGCCGTCAGGGAGGGATCCTCCTCGACCAGTCGCGCCAGCGCCGTCGCCAGCCGGTCCGTGTCGAGGCGGCTGCGCGCCTCGACCGCCACGGTGACGACCGGAGCGGCCGCGGTGGGCGGTTCGAGGAGCAGCGGCGCGTCCGGCGTGGACAGCGTCGCACCGGAACGGGCGGCCTTCGGCCCGATCACGGCCACGATGTCCCCGGCCTCTGCCCGGTCCACCTCGGCGTGCCGGTCGGCCTGTACGCGCAGGATCCTGCCGATCCGTTCCGAACGGCCGGCGCCCACGTCCAGCACCGTGTCCCCCTTCCTGAGCGTGCCCGAATAGACACGCACGTACGTGAGCCTGCCCGTGGCGGTGGAGTTCACCTTGAACACCAGCCCGGCGAACGGCGCCTGCGGGTCCGCCGGCCGCTCCTGCCGGGCTCCGTCACGGCTGCCCCGCACCGGCGGTACGTCCGGCGGCGAGGGCAGATAGGCGACGACGGCCTCGAGCAGCGGCTCGATCCCGCAGTTGCGGTACGCGGAACCGCACAGCACCACGACGCCCTCACCGCTGCGGGTCAGGTCGCGCAGGGCACCGGTCAGGGTCCGCTCGGAGAGGGCGGACCGTTCGCAGAACTCCTCCAGCGCCTCGGGGTGGAGTTCGGCCACGGCCTCCTCCAGCAGGCGACGGCGTCGCGCCGCCTCGGTGAGCAGGTCGTCCGGTACCGGGCCTTGTTCGTACGTGTCCCGGCCGGCGGTCCAGATCAGCGAACGCATGCGCAGCAGATCCACCACACCGGTGAAGCCGTCCTCCTGCCCCACTGGGAGCTGGACCACCAGCGGGACCGTGCGCAGCCGTTCCCTGATCGACCTGACGGCCTGGTCCAGGTCCGCACCGGCGCGGTCCAGCTTGTTGACGAACGCGATCCGGGGCACGGCGTGCCGGTCGGCCTGCCGCCACACGGCCTCGCTCTGCGGTTCGACACCGGCGACGGCGTCGAACACGGCGACAGCGCCGTCGAGCACCCGCAACGAACGCTCGACCTCGTCGGCGAAGTCGACATGGCCGGGTGTGTCGATCAGGTTGATCCGGTGACCGTCCCAGTCGCAGCTGACGGCCGCGGCGAAGATGGTGATGCCGCGGTCGCGCTCCTGCGGGTCGAAGTCGGTGACGGTCGTGCCGTCATGGACCTCACCCCGTTTGTGGGTGGCGCCGGTGAGATACAGGATCCGTTCGGTGACGGTCGTCTTGCCGGCGTCGACGTGGGCGAGGATGCCCAGGTTCCTGACGCGGGTCAGCGGGCTGGTGGAAGCGGATCGGTGTCGCGGGTCGGTGCGCACGGCCCATGGCCTTTCAGGTGTGTCGGAAGACAGGCAGCGCAATTCCCGTACGGGCGGCCCAGGTCACGGACCCCACGCCGCGGTCCCCGGTCGGTGCACGGGGGCGTGACGGCATGCCGGGCGGGCGACCCTGCGGTCGCGTCCCACGGCAGGCGGGGGTCAGGCGTTCGTCACGGGCTTCCGGTGGCGGCCGCGCAGCCGGCACCGGGTGGACGTGGACATCAGGATCACGTCGTAGCGTGACCGGGGAACGACGACGGCAGTGCGGCAACGCATGGTCGTGCTCCCCTCGATCCGACGCCCGGACGGCGCTGCGATGCCGTGTGCACCGCGCGGGCCGAGTCTAGGGAGACGGGCCGTGCTCGCGACACCGGTTTTCGACAGGGCCGTTCCCGCGTCCGCCGTTCTCGAGCTCCCCGTTCTCGCGTCCGCCGTACTCGAGTTCCCCGTTCTCGCGTCCGCCGTTCTCGCGTCCGCTTCTTGACCCGGCTGCTTTCGGCTCGGCTGCGGCCGGGCCACGGCTCGGCCGCTTTTGACTTAGCTATGAGGTCATACCTACTGTGGAGTCCATGCCCGGCTCCGCCCTGCCCTCCCAGGACCTCGACCGCGTGGCCTCGGCCCTCGCGGCGACCCTGCCTGTGCTGCAGCGCGCCATCGAACGCCGGGTGGACCTGGAATCCCCGCACGTCAAGCCGCCGGAGGGGCAACTCGCACTGCTGCGGTTCGTCGCCCGGTACGAAGGCACGACCGTCCGCGAGGCGGCCCAGGCGCTGCTCATGAAGCCGAACAACGTCAGCGCGCTGATCTCCCAGCTCACCGGGCGGGGACTGCTCGAACGCCGGCAGGACGACGCCGACAAGCGGATCGTGCGTCTGCACCTCACGCCGACGGCCCGACGGGAGCTCGCCGC
Organism: Streptomyces pristinaespiralis; assembly: GCF_001278075.1. GTDB lineage: Bacteria > Actinomycetota > Actinomycetes > Streptomycetales > Streptomycetaceae > Streptomyces > Streptomyces pristinaespiralis. The sequence goes on from NZ_CP011340.1 coordinate 2,284,791, forward strand.
GGTCAGGCGCATCGAGAACGCACACCTCACACGTGCTCTCCGTGCCCTGACCGAAGGGGAGATGGACGCTCTCGGCTCGGCCGTGGGCGCGCTCACGTCACTGACGCGCCACCTCCACTCCGCGGGCGCCTGACACCGCTCGCCCCCGAGGACCGGGGGCGAGAACCGGCTCGCGGACGCCCCCGTTCCCGCGGCCGCCCGCCCGCGCCCGGCCGTGCGCCGTGGCGCCCCCGGCCGGCCCCGCGGGACGTTCACGCCCACTTCCGTCTCATCGAGATTCGCACAGAGAAGACACATCGATGCCGTCCACCACCGTGGATCACTCCCCCCTGCCCACCTCGCCCGGGCCGGACACCGCAAGGCCCGGCCGGCTGCGGTCGAACCCGTGGCTGACCCTGCTCGCCGTCGCCTGCGGCCTGTTCATGGTCCAGCTCGACGGGTCCGTCGTCGCGATCGCCAACCCGGAGATCGGCCGGGACCTGAACGCGTCCACCGCGGACCTGCAATGGGTCACCAACTCCTATCTGCTGGCCCTGGCCGCCGCGCTGATCCTCGGCGGCAAGCTGGGTGACCGCTTCGGCCGGCGCACCTTCTACATGATCGGCCTCGCGGGCTTCACCGCGGCCTCCCTGGCCATAGGACTGGCCGGCTCGATCGAGGGCGTCGTCGTCTTCCGCGCGTTCCAGGGCCTCTTCGGAGCCATGCTCGTACCGAACACGCTCGGTCTGCTGCGCGCCGTCTTCCCAGGGAACAAGTTCGCCATGGCGGTGGGCATCTGGGCCATGGTCGCTTCCGTGGCGACCGCGCTCGGCCCCATCGTCGGCGGACTGCTCGTCGAACACGTCAGCTGGGAGTCCGTCTTCTACATCAACCTGCCCATCGGCCTGGTGACACTGGCGTTCAGCGCGACCGTGCTGCCGCAGAGCAGGAACGCCGGCGGCCACCACCGCTTCGACATCCCCGGCGTCGCGCTGCTCGCCCTCGGGCTGCTCAGCCTGGTCTTCGGTGTCGTCAAGGGCGAGACATGGGGCTGGACGTCCGCCGGCACCCTGGGCACGGTCCTGGCCGGTGTCGCCGTCCTCGTACTGTTCGGCCGGTACGAGAGCCGGACCGAGCACCCGCTGCTCCCGATGCGGTTGTTCCGCAGCCCCGCGCTGGCCGTCGGCACGGTCGTCACCGCCCTGAACTTCTTCGTGATGCTCGGCGTGATCTTCTTCGTGATGCTCTACCTGCAGAACGTGCGCGGCTTCACCCCTGTCGAGGCGGGTGTGCGCACCCTCCCGCTGAGCATCGCCTCCCTGCTCGCGGCCCCGCTGGGCGCCGCGCTGACCGGCCGCTTCGGTCCCCGTGTCGTCATGCCGCTGGGCATGCTGCTCCAGGCGGGCGCCACCTTCGGCATGCTCACCTGGGACGCCGACTCCTCCTACACCGCCCTGTGGCCGCCGTTCATCGCGCTCGGGCTGGGCGTCGGCATGGTGCTGTCCGCCTCCTCCGACGCCATCGTCGGCAACGCGCCGGTGAAGGACGGCGGCGTGGCCGGCGGCCTCCAGGCGACCGCGCTCCAGGTCGGCGGCGCCCTCGGCACGTCCGTGCTCGTCTCCCTGATCACCGGCCGGGTGGGGTCGACCCTCCAGGAGGAGCTGACACGGGCGGGCGTCGCCCCGGCGGTGGCCGGCAGGCTCCACGAGGCCAAGGACGCGGTGGCCATGGGCATCGCGCCCGTGTCCGGCGACATGCCGGCCCCCTTGCGGGCCGCGGTCGTCGAGGGCAGCGGCCAGGCGTTCATGAACGGCGCGCACACGGCCGTGCTCGTCACCGGTGTCCTCTGTGTCCTCGGAGCCGTCGTCGCCGCGGCCGGCATCCGGCGCTCTCCACAGGCCGCGGGCCACTGAGGCGCGTGACGAGGGCGGTGCCCACCGTTGGCCCGGAGGGCACCGCCTTCGTCATGCCGCAGACCCGGCGCGAGCCGTCGGCCGGCCCAGGTACAGCACCGGACCGGGGTCCGGCACATCGATCTCCCGGAAGCCGAGACGTCCGTAGAAGGCCCGCGCGGCGGTGTTGGCCCGCACCATGCAGAGGTGCACGGCCGGCACGCCCGCGGCCTCCAAAGCGTCCAGCAGCGCCCGCATCAGGGCGCGTCCGAAGCCGCGGCGCTGCCATCGCGGCAGCAGGTCGATGTGCAGATGCGCGGGGAAGGACGTCAGCTCCGGCAGCACCATGCGTTCCGGCCGGTGCAGGAGAACCAGCATCTCCTCGACGGGCGTCGTCGGCTCACCTTCCGGTTCGGGGTACCGCTCCGACACGAGGGGCAGCCACTCGGCGCGGAACCGCTCGGCGAAGCGCGGCGTGTCCGGCGCGCCCAGGATGTATCCGACGGCCTGCCCTGTTCCGTCGTCCAGCACGAAGGCGAAAGCGGGCTCCAACTCGACGTAGGGGAAGGCGAATAGTGACGGCATCAGCCCGGGATCCGGATAGAGGGACGTCGAGTCCCCACCCTCATGGGCCGTTCTGACGCAGATGTCCGCCAGCGCCGCCCGGTCCGACGGACGGTAGCGGCGCACGAAGGGAACGAGGTCCATGCGGCGCATGTCTAGCAGGAGCGGGAGCGCTCCCACAAGGCACGCGCCCCGGCCGGGGCCTCCATCCGGGCCGCACCCGCGCGGTCGTACACCGAACCGGGAACCCGTACGCAGAGTCAGCGTACGGGTACACACGGTGGACGGGAGGTGCAACCGCACGTGACCATGGGCCGGTTGCGAGACGGTACGTGGAAGGTGGCCGGCATGGCGGCGTGCGAGACCAGCGGTGGCGACGGGAACAGCGAGGCGGACGGCGCCGGTTGCGGCCCGGGCGGTCCGCCCGGGGACATGAACGGCCCCACGGGCGCCACCGAGCCGGAGAGTTCGGACAGCCTCAAGGCGTTCGGCGAGGTCGTCAAGGCGTTCCGGAAGCGTGCGCGTCTGACACAGGAACAGTTCGCCCCGCGGGTGCGGTACTCGGTGCCGACCGTCGCCTCCATCGAACAGGGCCGCCGGTTCCCTCCGGCGTCGTTCGTCGACCGGGCGGAGGAGGTACTGGACGCCTTCGGCGCGCTGCGGGGCGCGGCACGGCATCTGTCGCGGCGGCCGGGGCTGGCGAGCTGGTTCCGGCAGTGGGCGCAGCTGGAGGCGGAGTCGGTCAACCTCTGTACGTACGAGTGCCGTTTGATCCCGGGCCTGTTGCAGACGGAGGCGTACGCGCGCACGTTGTTCTCTGAGCGCCTGCCACCACTCGGCGACGACCAGATCGAGGCCAGGCTGTCCGCGCGGACGGAGCGTCAGAGGCTGTTGCGGGAGCGCCCGAACACGGCCTTCAGCTTCATCGTCGAGGAGCATGTGCTCCAGCGCGGGGTGGGAGCGAGCCCGGAGCTCCTCCCCCACGTCCTCGAGCTCGCCGCACTGCGGAACATCGAGGTCCAGGTCATGCCTCAGAAACGAGTGACCCACGCCGGTATCGACGGTCCGATGCAGCTCCTGGAGACACCGGACAACACCTGGTACGGCTACTGCGAGGGACAGGAGAGCGGACAGCTCATCTCTGACGCCAAAGTGGTCAGCATGCTCCAGATGCGGTATGCCAGGATGCGGTCACAGGCTCTCTCTTTGGAGGACTCCCTGAGCCTGCTGCGGCGGATGCGAGGAGCAGCATGAGCACCACAGAACTGGCCTGGTTCAAGAGCAGCTACAGCGGCAGCTCCGGCGACAGTTGCGTAGAGGTGGCGACCACGCCCGCGACCGTCCACGTCCGGGACTCCAAGGTCGAGCAGAGCCCTGAACTCGCCGTGTCACCCGCGTCGTGGACGAGCTTCGTCTCGTACGCCGCTCAGGACTGACACCGCGCCGAGCGCCCCGTGCCGGTGCGGGTCCGGCGCCGGGCGCTCACTTGCGTCGATCATCCGCCGGCCGCCTCAGCGACGGTGGCGTCGCGGTACGAAGCGGACCGTCAGACCGGGCGCGGCCTGCGCGGCCGGGTACAGCAGGCTCTCGGGGACGACCCCGATCACGGGATAGCCCCCGGTGGTGGGGCAGTCGGCGAGGAAGACCACGGGCCGGCCGTCCGGCGGAACCTGCACCGCGCCGACCACCATTCCCTCGCTCGGCATCTCACGGTGCACGGCCCGCTCCAGCGGCGGACCCTCCAGCCGCAGGGCGATGCGGTTGCTGTGCTGGGAGATCTCGTAGCGGCCCGTGGCGAGGGTGCTCACCGCGGCGGCGGTGAACCAGTCGTCGCGCGGCCCGAGCAGTACGGGCAGCACCAGTTCCTTCGGCGGCGCCTCCCACAACAGCGTGTCGGCGTACAGCGGTTCGCCGGTCGGCTCGCCCAGGGGCAGCGTCCCCCCGTCCCTGAGCGTGGCCGGACCGAGCCCCGAGAGCAGATCGGTGGAGCGGCTGCCCAGGACCGGGGCCACCGCGATGCCCCCGTCGACGGCGACGTAGCTGCGCAGGCCGCTGGTCGGCGCGCCCACGTCGAGTACGGCGCCGGCCGGCAGGTGCACCGCGGTGCCCCACGCCGCCGGCCGGCCGTTCACCCGCACCGGTGCCGGCGCCCCCGTCACGGCGGCCACCGCGGGGCGGTCGGTGCGCACCGCGACCCCGGTCAGTGTGGTCTCCAGGGTCGCCGCGTCGGCGGGATTGCCCACCAGCCGGTTCGCCAGCAGGTGCGCGGGCCGGTCCAGCGCCCCGGCGCGCGGCACACCGAGACCTGCGTGACCGGACCGGCCGAGGTCCTGGACGGTCGTGAGGGCGCCCGCCCGTACGACGTCCAGCGTGCCGCCGCTCATACCGTGCGCTTTCTCGTCGCCGCCGCTGACGGGTCTTCAGGCGTGGCCGCCTGGGTGGGCGCCGCCTCCTGGGGGACGAAGCGCACGCGCGTGCCGGGGGTCAGAAGCGCCGCGGGCTCGCGCTCGAGGTCCCACAGGCGCACCGGGGTCGTCCCGATCAGCTGCCAGCCGCCCGGGGAGGCCCGCGGATACACACCGGTGTAGGGGCCGGCGAGCGCCACCGAGCCCGCGGGCACCGAGGTGCGGGGCGCGGAACGGCGCGGCACCTGGTACCGCTCGCCGAGGCCGAGCATGTAGGCGAACCCCGGGGAGAATCCGCAGAACGCCACCCTGTGTTCCGTACCGCTGTGGATCCGCGCCACCTCGTCCTCCGTGACCCCCCACAGCCCGGCGACCGCGCCGAGATCGGCGCCGTCGTAGTGCACCGGGATCTCGACCAGAGGGCCGCTGCCGGCCGCCGACAGGGGCACGGACCACCGGCGCAGCTCGGCCTCCAGGGCGCGGACGTCGGTGACTTTGTAGAGGAGCACGGTCCGGTCCCCGGGCACGATGTCGCGCACCGGCGCCGGGGTTCCACGGCCGCACCGGTCGAGGATCCTGGCGTGCCAGGCCTGCGCCTCTTCCGGCGTGTCCAGATCCACGAGCAGGGAGTCCTCCCCGACCGGTCGCAGCCTCATACGAACGCCTCCACCCTGACCCCGGCGTCGTCGAGCGCCGCGCGTACCCGCTCCGCCGCCGCGACGGCCCCCGGGGTGTCGCCGTGCAGGCACAGGGAGCGCGCCCGTACGCCCACGGGCTCGCCGGTCAGCGCGGTGACGCGGCCTTCCCGCGCGAGAGCGACGGCCCGGTGGGCGACCTCTGCCGGATCGGTGATCACCGCCCCCGGTGTGGCGCGGGGGACGAGCGTCCCGGCCGCCGTGTAGGCGCGGTCGGCGAACGCCTCTGCGGCGACGGGGAGGCCGACGCGCGCCGCCTGCGCGTGCATGGCGGAGTCCGGCAGGCACAGCACCACGAGCCCGGGGTCGGCCAGCCGGGCGCCGGCGGCCACCGCGGCCGCCTGCTCGTGGTCGGCCACCACCCGGTTGTACAGCGCGCCGTGCGGCTTGACGTAGCTCACGGCCGCCCCGGCGGCACGGGCGAACACCTGGAGGGCGCCGATCTGGTACGCGACCTCGTCGGCGAGCTCGTCCGCCGGCACGTCCATGGCCCGGCGGCCGAAGCCGGCGAGATCCCGGTAGGAGACCTGGGCGCCGATCCGTACGCCGCGCTCGGCCGCCGTCTCGCAGACACGGCGCATGGTGCCGGGATCGCCCGCGTGGAAGCCGCAGGCGACGTTCGCGCTGGTCACCAGGGACAGCAGGGCCTCGTCGTCGGTGAGGGTCCATCGCCCGAAGCCCTCCCCGAGGTCCGCGTTGAGGTCGATCACGAGGTCTGTCACCGCTTGGCTCCTTGGAACGGTCCGTCGGTCAGGAGGTACCACCGCGCTGCTCCGGGTGCACCTGCGGCGGTCGGGCCGCGTCCACGATCACACCACACACGATAGAAAATCGTTGAACGATCCGACAAGGTCTCTGTTGTTTCGTTCAATGATTTCCGGTTGACTGACCCGAACCGGCCGACCGGTCCCGGAAAGCGCCGGACGACCGCCGGCCGCGCGAGAAGGACGGACACATGACAGCCGAGGTCGACCCCGCCGTGCTCGCCGGCGACCGTGCCCTGCTCGGACGCTCGAGCACCGCCGACCGGGTCGCGGACATCCTGCGCACGCGCATCTCCGAGGGGTACCTGCCGCCGGGGAGCAAGCTGTCGGAGGACGCGATCGGCGGCGCCCTGGGCATCTCCCGCAACACCCTGCGCGAGGCGTTCCGCCTGCTCACGCACGAACGGCTGCTGGTCCACGAGCTCAACCGCGGTGTCTTCGTCCGCATGCTGACCGTGCAGGACGTCACCGACATCTACCAGGTGCGCAGAATCATCGAGTGCGCGGCGGTACGCGGCCTCGGCGCCCCGCCCTACGACCTGGGCCACGCGGAGGCGGCGGTCGCGGAGGGCGAGAAGGCCGCGAAGGAAGGCGCCTGGCGCGACCTGGGCACCGCGAACATCCACTTCCACCACGCCGTGGTGGCCCTCGCCCGCAGCAGGCGCCTGGACGACCTGATGCGCGGCATCCTCGCCGAACTGCGCCTGGTCTTCCACGCGATGGACAATCCGCGCGGCTTCCACGAACCGTATCTGGAGCGCAACCGCGAGATCCTCTCCGCCCTCAGGGCGGCGGACCGCGCCAAGGCCGAACTGCTGCTCGCCGCGTATCTCGACGACGCGGAGCAGCAGTTGGTCGAGCGGTACTCCGAACTTCTCGGCCAGTAGGCCGCCCACGGGCCCCCACGGGCCCGCTCTCCCGGCCGCTCACGCCCGCTCACGCCCGCTCACGCCCGGGCCGTCACCGAAGCGGCGAGCGCGGGTCACGGTGCCGCGCCTGCCCGTGCCGCCGTGGCGGTCCTGCCGCAACACCCCCTTCCCTGCGCTTGCCGAGCCGCCCGCAGAGGACCGGAGGGCTCGTCGGCCGCGTCCACCGTGGCGGCGATCCGTGGCGCCCGGACCGGTGGCGAGGCCGAAGAGCAGGCGCAGGTGCGGCGGGCCGCCGCGCGTCCCACCGGTCCGGCCGCTCTGACCGGTCACCGGCAGCACGGAAGCCCAGGTCCGGCAGCTCCTGCGGCCTGCCGCTGGCGTTATGCAGGCAGATACCTGCATAATCGAGGTGTGAGCGACGAGGCGACAGCGACGGACCGCATCTTCAAGGCGCTGGCCGATCCCACCCGGCGGCTCCTGCTCGACCGCCTGCGCGAACACAACGGCCAGACGCTGCAGCAGCTGTGCGAACACCTCGCCATGGCCCGTCAGTCGGCGACGCAGCATCTGGACGTCCTCGTACGGGCCGGCCTCGTGATCGTCGTGCGACGCGGACGGGAGCGGCTGCACTACCTGGATCCGGGACCGATCCACCGGATCGAGGAGCGCTGGATCTCCGAGTTCGACAGGCCCCGGCTGCAAGCGCTCAGCGCCATCAAGCACAAGGCAGAGGAGTACGCCATGACCGACGCATCACCGTCCGTACCGACCTACGTCTACGTCACCTACATCCGCGCGAGCGCGGAGCAGGTGTGGAAGGCCCTGACGGACGCGGACCTGACCGCGCGTTTCTGGGGCCACGCCAACGTCTCCGACTGGCAGCCCGGCTCTACGTGGGAGCACCGGCGCGTCGACGGATCGGACAAGGTCGACGTCGTCGGCCGGGTGATCGAGAGCGAGCCCCCGAAGCGCCTGGTCATCACCTTCGAGGACCCGCAGGGGGCCGGGTCGCCGGAAGGAGCCTCGGTCGTCACCTTCCTCGTGGAACCGCACCAGGACATCGTCCGCCTCACGGTGACCCACGAGAACCTGCCCGACCAGGAGATGCTCGACGGAATCTCGCAGGGATGGCCGGCTGTGCTCGCCAACCTCAAGTCGCTGCTCGAGACCGGTGAGGTCCTCCCGCAGGCGCCGTGGGACATGTAGCCGCGGCCCTCCCCCGTCTTCACTCCGCGCACGACCGCAGAAAGAAGAAGACATGATGGACACCACCCCGCTCAGTGACGCCTACGGCGCGCTGCTCGACGCCGCCGTCACGGTGGCCGGGTCCGGCGACGCCGTCGCCGCCCCGCCGGCCGGCGAGTGGAACGCCGACCAGATCCTGGCGCACGTCTCGCTCGTCACCGCCGCCACGATCGCTGCCGCCTCGTGTGTCGCGGCGGGGGCCAACACGACGTACGACAACCGCATCGCTCTCGACGCCTGGACCATCGACCGTGTCATCGCGCTCGCAGGCGGCGACGCAGGGCTCCGGGACCGCGTCCGCCGCCAGGGAGAAGCACTCTGCGCGCTCGGCGGACCCGCCCTGAGCGAGGCCGAACTCGCCACACCGGTGCCCACAAGGCTGCTGTCCAACGGCAAGGTCCTGGTAGATCAGCCCGTGCCCCTTGGGGACCTCGTCACGGGTCTGGCGGAAGTGGAACTCCCCGGCCACACGAAACAGCTCCTGGCGCTCCTGCCGAACGCCCCCGCGGACCGGCCCGCGGCCTGATCTCTGGGCGGGCCGCCAGGTCGTACGGGACGGGCAGCGCCGGGACCGGGCGGGTCTTCGGCCGGCGTCCGTGAAGATCGGAGCGGCTCAGGGGGCGGGCCGCAGCCGGGCTTGCCGGGCCACGGCGGACGGCGCGTGCCGGTCGGTCGGCGGTGCCGTCGGGCGGGCGCCGCTGCCCGCCCGTCGCACACGGCGGCCGGAGCGAGGTGCTCATGAGCGGTGGGCTCAGCCGGAGACCTCGCCGGAGCTCTCGACCGGCTGACCGGCGGCTCGCCGGATCTCGGCGTTGATGCGCCGCGCCTCTTCGAGCTGGTCCTCGAGGATGACGATGCGGCAGGCGGCTTCGACCGGGGTGCCCTGGTCGACGAGTTCACGCGCGCGGGCCGCGATCCGCAGCTGGTACCGCGAGTAGCGCCGGTGACCACCCTCGGAGCGCAGCGGGGTGATCAGCCGCGCCTCACCGATCGCGCGGAGGAAGCCGGGCGTGGTGCCCAGCATCTCGGCGGCCCGTCCCATCGTGTAGGCGGGGTAGTCATCGTCGTCGAGTCGGCCACCGAGCGCATTATCCGCTGCCATCTGCACCTCTTCTTCCTGAGAACGCGTCGAGGGGCCCTGGTGCCGTACGGCACCAGGGCCCCGAAGGAAATTGAACACCATCTGTCGGCCCTAGTCCTGCGCCGACCTTCTGTTTCCGCGGCATCGCCCCGAAGAGGGACGGGAGCGCGGGGATCGCGAATGCGTGACCGGGGACCACCTTCCGTTCCGGGGTCTTGCGGTACCCGGGGAGTCTTGCTCTCCCGGGCGATCCTGATGGCGTCTGCTTCCTCCGTTCCTTCCTCTGGGACTTACCTCTTACTTGGTACTGCTTCCGGTGGCCCCTCATCACCGCGGGCCACCCAGTACGGCGGCCAGCCCCGTCGCCATCCTGCGAAACCGGCTCCGGAACTCCACCACCGCACCGAACTGCGGGTACTGCTTTGTACTGCTGCCCGGCAGTTCGTCTCTGCCGGGCTCTCTCCGATCTCGGCTACAACAGGAACACTAACCACATCGGAAGCGAATGTCTACTACGGCGAGCATAGATTTTTGAGTGCTCGGGACGGAGGTAACGTGAGATCACCGGCGGACGCGGTCAGGGCGCTCCGCCCCTGCTCAGGGGTGCCTGCCGGTCTGCGGGGCTGCCGCCGGCAGCTCCACGGTGATGCGGAGTCCGCCCGCGGCGCGCGGCGTGATCGTGAGCGTGCCGTCGTGCACGTGGGCGATGCTCTTGACGATGGCCAGGCCGAGGCCGACACCCGCGTGGTCGGTGCGCACGCGTTCGCTGCCGCGCCGGAACGGTTCGGTGAGTGTCGGGACCAACGCCGGGGGGAGCTTCTCGCCGGTGTTCTCGACCGTGAGCACCACGCCCTCGGGGCGGACGCCGGTCGCGATCCGCACCGTGCCCCGCTCGGGCAGATTGTGCACGACGGCGTTGTGCACGAGGTTCGTCGTCATCTGCAGCAGGAGCGCCTGCGACCCGGTGGCCAGGGCGATGTCACCTGAGGTTTCGAAGGTGACACCACGCTTCTCGGCGAGCGGGAGCAGTGTTTCCGTGGCCTCCTCCACGAGGAGGGACAGGTCGACGGGCTGCCGGGTGAAGGACCGCTGCTCGGCGCGGCTGAGCAGGAGGAGCGCCTCGGTGAGGTCGATCGCCCGGGTGTTGACGGCATGGAGGCGGTCGATGATTTCGCCGCGGTCGTGGTTGGGATCGGTGCGGGCCACGTCGAGAAGCGCCTTCGAGATCGCCAGCGGGGTGCGCAGCTCGTGCGAGGCGTTGGCCGCGAATCTCCGCTGCTCGGCGACGTGTGCTTCGAGCTGCGCGAGCATGTCGTCGAAGGCGTCGGCAAGTGCGCGGAACTCGTCGTTGCGCCCCTCCAGTCGGATCCGGTGGGAGAGCGATCCGTTCGCGGCACGCTGTGTGGCGTCCGTGATGCGGGTCAGCGGGGCGAGCATGCGGCCGGCGAGCAGCCACCCTCCCACGAGGCCGAACACCAGCAGGAACGCCATGACCACGGCTGCCCCCGCCGCGAAGTCGCGCGCGAGGACGGCACGGACCTGCAGTCCGCCGATGCTGCTCGTCACCTCGGGCAGGTTGCTCAGCAGGAACACCCACACCGCCGCGATCAGCATGACCCCGGCCAGCAGGAGGAACCCGGCGTAGCTGAGGGTGAGTTTGAGGCGAACGCTCCACCCGGGCGCCCTATCCACGGTCCCCGCCCACGCTTCCGCTCCCGTGCCCGGCCTGCGGTCGCGCGTCGATGCGGTAGCCGACGCCCGGCACGGTGGCGATGATCCAGGGTTCGCCGAGCCGCTTCCGCAGCGCCGAGACGGTGATCCGCACGGCGTTGGTGAACGGGTCGGCGTTCTCGTCCCACGCGCGTGCCAGGAGTTCCTCGGCACTGACGACACCGCCTTCGGCGGCGACGAGCACTTCGAGCACGGCGAACTGCTTCCTGGTCAGCGCGACGTAACGGCCCTCCCGGTGGACCTCCCTGCGGAACGGATCCAGCCGCAGACCCGCGATCTCCCGCACGGGTGGCCTGTTGTGCGCACGCCTGCGGTCGAGCGCTCTGAGCCGCAGCGCGAGCTCTCGGAGTTCGAACGGTTTCGTGAGGTAGTCGTCGGCGCCGAGTTCGAACCCGGACGCCTTGTCGTCGAGGCGGTCGGCCGCGGTGAGCATGAGGATCGGCATGCCGCTGCCCGAGGCGACGATGCGTTCGGCGATCTCGTCACCCGAGGGGCCGGGGACGTCCCGGTCGAGGACGGCGATGTCGTAGGCGTTGACGCTCAGCAGCTCCAGAGCGGTGTCGCCGTCACCCGCGATGTCCGCCGCGATGGCTTCCAGCCGCAGGCCGTCGCGGATGGCCTCTGCCATATAGGGCTCGTCCTCGACGATCAGCACACGCATGCTCCGATGCTAGAAGTCGGCGCATATCGTCGGCGTATCGAGAACCGCATACGCCCCGGCAACACCGAGGTGCCTTGACTTGCGGCATGACCCACTCGTCGCGCAAACGGCATCGGGCGCACCGATGCGATCGATCGTGCCTGCCCGCCACGTGTGCAGTGCCCACCCAGGACCCGAGGACGCAGCAGTGACCGGCAGCGATCGAGGACGGACGATGACGCGGGTGGCCACGGCGGAGACCGGGCAGGACGACGCCGCCGCCCGCCAGGATTCAGGCTCCGGTATCCGCAGCACAGGCGTCCGCCGGGCGGTCCGCGCCGTCTCCCGGCCGGGACAGTGGAAGCGCGGCCCGGTGCTCGCGGCGTCGGCGCTGCTGCTGGGCCTGTTCATGCTGCTGCACGCGCAGATCACGGACTTCGGGGGCCTCGGCAGCCTGGTGGAGACCTTCCTGCCGTGGTTCGGCCTGTTCGTCCCGGTGCTGCTGGCCTGGGCGCTGTGGCGCCGCTCCCCCTCCGCGGTGGTCGCGCTGCTGCTGCCGGCCGTGGTGTGGCTGAACCTCTTCGGCGGGCTGCTCGGCGACAGGTCCCACCCGGGCGGCGACCTCACCGTGGCCCAGCACAACGTCGGTGAGGGCAACCCGGACCCCGTCGGCACCGCCCGCGACCTGGCCGCCTCCGGGGCGGACGTGCTGGCGCTGGTGGAGCTGACCCACCAGGTCCGGGGCACGTACGAGAAGGAGCTGGCGGAGGCGTACCCGTACCACACGGTGCAGGGCACGGTCGGGCTGTGGAGCAAGCTGCCGCTGTCGGACACCCGGCCGGTCGACACCCGGATGGACTACGGGCCGCTGGGGGACACCAAGCCGGCCGAGGTCAAGATGGCCTACAACCGGGCGCTGCGCACCACGGTTGCCACGGATCAAGGGCCGCTGGCGGTCTATGCCGCCCACCTGGGATCCGTACGGCTGATGCCCAGAGGGGGCTTCTGGACGGACAGCCGGGACCGCAACGCACAGGCGCTCGGCGAGGCCCTCGCCGCCGAACGGAACGAGCGGGTGGTGCTGCTCGGCGACCTGAACGGCACCACGGACGACCGCGCGTTCGCCGGCATCACCTCGCTGATGCGCTCGGCCCAGGACGAGGCCGGGGACGGCTTCGGCTTCACCTGGCCGGCGAAGTTCCCGGTGGTGCGGATCGACCAGATCCTGGTCCGCGGCGTGGAGCCGCAGAGCTCGTGGGTGCTGCCGGCCACCGGCAGCGACCACCTGCCGGTGGCAGCCCGGATCAGCTGGTGACCACCACGGACAGGGCCCGGCCCCGCGGGTGCCGTCGATGAGCGGCCGCCGGGTGCCGGGCCCGTTCCCTCCGCGGGACGATCACGCCTGAGCTGCGCACTCAGGGATCTTGGGCCCGTGGGCCGGACTCGCATCCATGGAAAGGGCCCGGGTGAAATAAACTCGCCTGTCATGTCGAAACCTGACGCTCTGCTCGTCGACGTGGCCGCCCTGGTGGAGTCCGGGCAAAGCAATCTCATGTCTCTGACCGTGGTCACCGGTGGCACGGTCATCACCGGCCGGCTGGCCCCCGAAGCCGTGTGGAGGCAGCGTGTGTCGGAGGTGCTGACCGACTCGGAAAGCCTCCGCGCGTTCTCCGGCGCCTTCAGCGCCTCCCCCGCGAAGCAAGGTCCGCCCACACATCTGCACTTCCATGTGGCGCGGATCCTCCAGGGCACCATCGGGATCCCCGAAACAGGCGGCATGTACCGCGTCTCGATCGAGGACGTGAGCGCCTGGACCGTCGGCGACTTCAGCTATTCCGACCAGTGAATCCACCACTACCAGGACAGTGACACCACAAGAAGAGGGCCCGACCGGCGCGCGCCGGTCGGGCCCTCTTCGTTCCTTGCCCTCAGGTGCCTGCCCAGGCCCGGAGGGTGCCGGTGGGTCAGCCGGCCACCGTGCTGCCGAGCGAGGCGTGCGCCTGCTGGAGCGGGGTGAGCACGCCGACGGGCGCTGCCGGGACGGCGGACCGGCAGGTGAAGCCGAGTCCTGTCATCGCCCGGACGACCTCGCCCGCGCTGAAGTCACGGCGGTCCTGTCGGGTGATGACCGCGCCCACCTGCTTGACGGGGTACTGACGGCGGCCGATGACCACGAATTCACCGGTGATCGGCTCGGGCTTGACGCCCTTCATCGACTCCAGCACGCCACTCTTGGTCAGATCGAAGGGGAAGCGAGCGATGACGCAGCGCATGAGACCTCACAGGGAGAAGTGGGGAAGCGGGAAGGGGAGCCCGCGGGGGTGCGGCGGTTCAACGGGAGGGAGCGGCGAGATCGCTGAGGCGCACGGTGTCCGTGCGGACGGCGCTGTCGCGTACGGCGACGAGCTGCGCCAGGGTGACGGATCCGGTGCACCGGTCGTCCGCGTCGCAGATGAGCAGGTGCCCGGAGCGGGCGCCGGCCATCACGGACAGCGCCACCTCCACGGTCATGTCGCCCCAGACCTTCGCGGTCGTGTCGCAACCGGCCTTCGGTCCGGCCGCCGGCACGAGGCCGGCCGCCGACCTGTCGCCGGAGCTCGTGCCGACCGGACGGTGCTTCAGCTGAACCGGTGCCAAAAGATGCCTCCTGCGACGGTGGTTGAGGGTGTTGTTCGTCCGGGGTGCCTAGGCCGCGGTGCCGACGGCGGCCTGCCGCCGGGGAGCACGGCGCGGCGCCTGGGACGAACGGCTGCGCCGGTTACGGGAGCCGGCGCTGCGCGCGGGACGCTCGGTCACCGGTGCCGTGATGACGACCGGTGTGCCGGACGGGGCCTGCGCGCCGGTGATGCGGTTCAGCTCGGCGCCGCCGGACCTGACCTGGGTGGTCACCGGGCGGACCCCGGCGTGCGTCAGGAGACGGGCCATGTCACGGCGCTGGTTGGGGGTCACCAGGGTGACGACGCTGCCGGACTCGCCGGCCCGGGCGGTACGGCCGCCGCGGTGCAGGTAGTCCTTGGGGTCGGTCGGCGGGTCGACGTTGACGACGAGGTCGAGGTTGTCGACGTGGATGCCGCGGGCGGCGACGTTCGTGGCGACGAGCACGGTGACGTGCCCGCTCTTGAACTGCGTCAGCGTGCGGTTCCGCTGCGGCTGGGACTTGCCGCCGTGCAGGCCCGCGGCCCGTACGCCGCTGTTGAGCAGGTCCTTCGTCAGCCGGTCCACCGCGTGCTTGGTGTCCAGGAACATGATCACGCGGCCGTCGCGGGCCGCGATCTCCGTCGTGGTGGCGTGCTTGTCGGCGCTGTCGACGTGCAGCACGTGGTGCTCCATCGTCGTGACGGCGCCGGCCGACGGGTCGACGGAGTGCACGACCGGATCGTTCAGGTATCGGCGCACCAGCAGGTCGACGTTGCGGTCGAGGGTGGCGGAGAACAGCATCCGCTGGCCGTCCGGGCGGACCTGGTCGAGGAGGGCGGTGACCTGGGGCATGAAGCCCATGTCGGCCATCTGGTCCGCCTCGTCGAGGACGGTCACGGCGACCTGGTCGAGCCGGCAGTCGCCGCGCTGGATCAGGTCCTTCAGCCGTCCGGGCGTCGCCACGACGACCTCGGCGCCGCTGCGCAGCGCGCCGGCCTGGCGGCCGATCGACATGCCGCCGACGACCGTGGCCAGCCGCAGCTTCAGCGACCGGGCGTACGGGGTGAGCGCGTCGGTGACCTGCTGGGCCAGCTCCCGCGTCGGGACGAGGACCAGGGCGAGCGGAAGCCTGGGCTCTGCGCGCTTGCCGGCGGTACCGGCCAGCATGGCCAGACCGAAGGCGAGGGTCTTGCCCGAGCCGGTGCGGCCGCGGCCGAGCACGTCACGGCCGGCGAGGGTGTTCGGCAACGTCGCCCCCTGGATGGGGAACGGCACGGTGACGCCCTGGGCGGCGAGCGCCGCGAGCAGCTGCTCGGGCATGTCGAGATCGGCGAACCGCTCGACGGCCGGCAGAGCGGGGGTGACGGTGACGGGGAGGGCGAACTCGCCCTGCGCCGCGGCGGGCCTGCGGCCGTAACCGCCGGAGCGACCGGAACCACCGGAACGGCCGGAACCACCGGAACGGGTGGGAGCCGACGAGCCGAAACGGCTGCCCCGGCCGGAGCCACCACCGCTACGGGTGCGGGAATAACGGTCGTCGGTACGTGTGCGGTTCATACGGAACCTTCCTCGATGTGGCACGTATCAAGGAATTACCGCAGCAGAGGAGCAGCACGGAGAATCGCGAGAACGAGCCAGGCAGAAAGCGAAAACGAAAGCGAATCGGAACACCCGGGGAGAAACCCTGACGGGTCACCGGGACGGGCAGATCGATTCGGACGTCAATGCCGGAATGAGTCCCTGCCGAATGTTCGTCCGGAGGCGGGAGGGACATCCGCCACGCGAGGGGACCGCGATCTCCGGAGAGGGGCCGCGGCACGATGGGCCGCGGTGTCGGGGCCAGAGCCCCGCAACTGCAACGAGCCGGGGCCCGCACCCCAAGGTGCGGGCCCCGGCTCGATCACGCTTCAGCGTCAGGCCGGAACGATGTTCTCGGCGGTCGGGCCCTTCTGGCCCTGCGCGATGTCGAAGTTCACCTTCTGGCCTTCCAGCAGCTCACGGAAGCCCTGGGCGGCGATGTTCGAGTAGTGGGCGAACACGTCAGGCCCGCCACCGTCCTGCTCGATGAAGCCGAAGCCCTTTTCCGCGTTGAACCACTTCACGACGCCAGATGCCATGTCAAATCTCCTTCGGGGCAGTACCCGGAGTCCACACCGTGCGGTCTCCGTGTCGCCGCAATGATCACCCCGTCCGGAAATGACCGGATACACAAAAGCGCTCACAGCGACCTGAGGGCCGCCGGGGCACTTGGATTTTCGGGAACCACAACTGCAACTGATAACGACAGTAGCACGGCGAGATCGACCGGGCGCTGCAAGTAATTCTTTTCCGCCTGTTACGCGAGATACCCTCACCGCGCGTCGCGCTGATTTCTCACTTCGCGGTCACAGATATTCGCTCGCCCCGGACTGATCTCTTCACCGCGCCGCGGCCGTCCGAGCCACCGCGCGGGCGCGCCCACCCGGTGTGGGCCCGGATCCCGGCCCGCGCCGCCCGGCGGCGAGCCCGCTCACCGCCCGGCCCTCCACCCGGCCGGACCGGCCGCGATGACCGTGGCGCAGATCACCAACGAGCACCGGCCCCGGCAGTGACGCAGGCCATCGTCTGTCTCCGTGATCTCTGGGAAGGTCTCCGATACGGTGTCGAGCGCTTCGGGCCCAAGGCCCCCCGGCACATCGCCGCCGCCGCATGACCACCGGATGCCGGCACCGGCGTCCCGTGCGACATCGCCCGTCCTGAGGCCGCCCGGCCCGCGACACGACTGGGGAGTTTGATGTTCGGCAAGGTATTGGTCGCCAACCGCGGCGAGATCGCGATCCGCGCCTTCCGCGCGGCGTTCGAGCTCGGAATCTCCACAGTGGCGGTGTTCCCCTACGAGGACCGCAACTCCCTCCATCGGGCCAAGGCCGACGAGGCGTACCAGATCGGGGAGCCCGGTCATCCCGTGCGGGCCTACCTCTCGGTGGACGAGGTGATCAAGGCGGCCCGTAAGGCGGGGGCCGACGCCATCTACCCGGGTTACGGCTTCCTTTCCGAGAACCCCGACCTCGCCGCCGCGTGCGCGGAGGCCGGTATCGCCTTCGTCGGGCCGCCGGCGTCGGTGCTGCACCTGACCGGGAACAAGTCCCGGGCGGTCGCGGCCGCCCGGGAGGCGGGCGTACCGGTGCTGAAGTCCTCCGAACCGTCGGAGGACGTCGACACGCTCGTCGCCGCCTCGAAGGACATCGGCTTCCCCGTCTTCGTGAAGGCCGTCGCGGGCGGTGGCGGACGCGGTATGCGCCGGGTCGCCGAGCCCTCGGAGCTGCGCGAGGCGATCGACGCGGCGATGCGCGAGGCGCGCTCCGCCTTCGGCGACGCGACGGTCTTCCTGGAGCAGGCGGTGGTCAACCCCCGCCACATCGAGGTGCAGATCCTCGCCGACGCCGAGGGCAACGTCGTGCACCTCTACGAGCGGGACTGCTCGGTGCAGCGCCGCCACCAGAAGGTCGTCGAGATCGCGCCCGCCCCGAACCTCGACCCGGAACTGCGGGCGCGGATCTGCGCCGACGCCGTCGCCTTCGCACGCCACATCGGCTACGTGAACGCGGGCACCGTCGAATTCCTCGTCGACGAGCGCGGCAACCACGTCTTCATCGAGATGAACCCGCGCATCCAGGTCGAGCACACCGTGACCGAACAGGTCACCGGGCGCGACCTCGTCATCGGACAGCTGCGCATCGCCGCCGGCATGACGCTGCCCGAACTGCGCCTCACGCAGGACGACATCGTCCTCAACGGGTCCGCCCTGCAGTGCCGCATCACCACCGAGGACCCCGCCAACGGCTTCCGGCCCGACACCGGCACCATCTCCGCCTACCGCTCCCCCGGCGGACCCGGCGTCCGGCTCGACGGCGGCACCGTCCACACCGGCGCGGAGGTCTCGGCACACTTCGACTCGATGCTCGTCAAGCTCACCTGCCACGGGCACGACTTCGCCAACGCGGCCCGCCGGGCGCGCCGGGCCATCGCCGAGTTCCGCATCCGGGGCGTGGCCACCAACCTGCCCTTCCTGGGCGCCGTACTGGACCACCCCGATTTCCGGGACGGGCGGATCACCACCAGCTTCATCGACGAGCACCCGGAGCTGATGCGGGCCCGTCCTTCGGCCGACCGCGGCAGCCGGATGCTCAGCTACCTCGCCGAGATCACCGTCAACCAGCCGTACGGTCCGCGCCCCGACGTCATCGACCCGGCGGACAAGCTGCCCGCCGTCCCGCTCGCGGAGCCGCCCGCCGGGTCGCGGCAGCGCCTCGCCGCCCTCGGTCCGGAGGCGTTCGCCGCCGAGCTGCGCGCCCAGTCGGCCGTCGCCGTCACCGACACGACGTTCCGCGACGCCCACCAGTCCCTGCTGGCGACCCGGGTCCGTACCCGCGACCTGCTGGCCGTCGCCCCGCACGTCGCCCACAGCGCCCCGCAGCTGCTGAGCCTCGAGTGCTGGGGCGGCGCCACCTACGACGTGGCGCTGCGCTTCCTCGCGGAGGACCCGTGGGAGCGGCTGGCCAAGATCCGGGAGGCCGTGCCCAACATCTGCACCCAGATGCTGCTGCGCGGCCGCAACACGGTCGGCTACACGCCCTACCCGACCGAGGTCACGGAGGCGTTCGTCGCCGAGGCCGCGCGGACCGGGATGGACATCTTCCGGATCTTCGACGCCCTCAACGACGTGTCCCAGATGCGCCCGGCGATCGACGCCGTACGCGCCACCGGCACCTCGGTCGCCGAGGTCGCCCTCTGCTACACCGCCGACCTCTCCGACCCCCGCGAGACCCTCTACACGCTGGACTACTACCTGCGTCTCGCCGAGCAGATCGTGGACGCGGGCGCCCATGTCCTCGCCATCAAGGACATGGCCGGGCTGCTGCGCCCGCCCGCCGCGCGCACCCTCGTCACCGCGCTGCGCGAGCGGTTCGACCTGCCGGTCCACCTGCACACGCACGACACCGCGGGCGGGCAGCTCGGCACGCTGATCGCCGCCATCGACGCGGGGGTCGACGCCGTCGACGCGGCGGTCGCCTCCATGGCCGGCACCACCAGCCAGCCTCCGCTGTCGGCGCTGGTCGCCGCCACCGACCACACGGAGCGCGCGACCGGTCTGTCCCTCCAGGCCGTCGGCGACCTCGAGCCCTACTGGGAGGCGACCCGCAAGGTGTACGCCCCCTTCGAGTCCGGTCTCGCCTCGCCCACCGGCCGGATCTACCACCACGAGATCCCCGGCGGGCAGCTGTCCAACCTGCGTCAGCAGGCCATCGCCCTCGGTCTGGGCGACCGCTTCGAACTCATCGAGGACTGCTACGCCGCGGCCGACCGGATGCTCGGCCGGCTGGTGAAGGTGACGCCGTCCTCGAAGGTGGTCGGCGACCTGGCGCTCCACCTCGTGGGCGCCGGCGTCTCGGCGGCGGACTTCGAGTCGGACCCGGGCAAGTTCGACGTACCGGACTCGGTGATCGGCTTCCTGCGCGGCGAGCTGGGCGACCCGCCCGGCGGCTGGCCGGAGCCGTTCCGCACCCGCGCGCTCCAGGGCCGGCCGGCGAAGGCCGACACGCCCCAGCTGTCGGACGAGGACCGCGAGGGTCTCGCGCAGTCGCCGCGGGCGACCTTGAACCGGCTGCTCTTCCCCGGCCCCACCAAGGAGTTCAACGCGCACCGCGAGGCGTACGGCGACACCTCCGTCCTGCCGACGCGGGACTTCCTGTACGGACTGGAGACGGAGACCGAGCACACCGTCACGCTCGAGCCCGGCGTCACGCTGCTCATCGAGCTGGAAGCCGTCTCCGACGCCGACGAGCGCGGCTACCGCAGCGTACTGGCCACGCTCAACGGCCAGTTGCGGCCGGTTTCGGTGCGCGACAGGTCCGTCGCGACCGAGGTCAAGGCGGCGGAGAAGGCGGACCGGGGCAACGAGGGCCACGTCGCGGCTCCGTTCGCCGGCGTGGTCACACTCCAGGTGGAGGAGGGCGCGTCGGTGTCGGCCGGCCAGACCGTCGCCACCATCGAGGCGATGAAGATGGAGGCGTCGATCACCGCCCAGAGCTCGGGCACGGTCCGCCGCCTCGCGATCGGCAGGATCCAGCAGGTCGAGGCGGGCGATCTGCTCATCGAAATCGGCTGACAGGGCCGTCCGGCACACGACAAAGCGGGCCGTGCCCGGCGCCTGGAGCGCCGGGCACGGCCCGTTGTCGTGTCCCGACGAGGGACAGTACGGCCGGATCCACGTGTGCGGGAGCCTTGTCAGCTGCAGCTGCGGTAGCCGTAGGCGGCCAGGCGCCAGGTGTCGTTGCCTTCCCTGAACCGGTACCTGCCCTCACTGTCACGCTCGACCGCGAAGTCGTGGACCGAGCCGTTGTACACGAACTCGACCGTCTCCCCCCGCGCGGTGCTGCCGCCCGTCTTCACCAACTGGTTGTCCGCCCTGCCGAAGGTGTTCGGGCCGACCATGCCGTCGGCCTTGTCGTAGGACGAGGCAAGCCCCCACGACACCTGGAGACGCTTCGTGGCGCCGTAGGTATTGCCGCCGAAGATGCCGTCGATGTCCGTGCCGTCGAAATTCGTGCCGTCCGACTCGTTGGCGCCCTCGGCCCACAGGATGGTCTGCCAGAGGCAGACGGCGTTGTTCTGTGAGTACGCAGCCGTGGAGATGGTCCCCTCATCTCCCCAGTCGCCCACGTACGTGTCGTAACCGCGGACATAGCCGTCGGAGATCTTGGCAGAGGCCGGCGAGGCACTCATGGCCAGTGTGGCTGCCGCGCACATGGCGAGCGTGGCTCCCAGGTGAGTGCGTGTCATGCGGAATCCCACGATGTTTCCCCCTTGGTCGATCAGTGGCGCAGGGCGTCTCGCGCCCTGCGCGTGGGTGTACGTTTCGGCTCTTTTCGGATCTGTCCGCCGAAAGCGTTGCGGACACCCTCGCAGACGGGCGTCGGTACCGGACAGGCGCTTTCGGCACAGCGCAAAAGCACAGGTCGCAGGCGCCCCTTGGCTGCCGCGGTGAGATGCCCCGGGCACTCGGAGAGCGGTTCGTGATTCTTCGAGTTGTTCTGCCGTCGCTCGATGGTGTGGGGGTGCCGGTGGAAGCCGCCGGGTGCCGTCAGCGCCCGGGGCCGGGCCCGTACGTCCGGGCCAGTGCGCCCACCGTCGTGGCCATCGCCTCGCGGAGTTCGGGCGGTGCGACGACCTCGACGTCGGTGCCCAGGCGCAGCAACTCGCCGCACGCGTGCTCGGTGCTCTCGGTGGGGATGACGGCCTCGACCCATCCGTCGGCGTCCGCGGCGGTCGCGGTGGAATCGACCGCCTGCACCACCTCCGGCGGGACGTTGTCGGGCAGGCGCCGGCGTCCCCGCGGGGACAGGCGCACGGTCGCCGTGCCGGTGTAGCGGCGGGCCTCGAAGTCCTCCAGGTACGCGGCCCAGTACGCGCCCAGGTCGAAGCCCTCCGGCCGGTCGAACGACTCGTCGCTCAGCGCGGCCTCGAGGACCTGTGCGACCCGGTAGGTCGCGATCCGGCTCCGCCCCGCCGCCACGAGGTACCAGACGCCGGACTTGAGCACCAGGCCGTAGGGGCGCAGACGGCGGTCCACCTCCTGGGGCTCGCGCCAGCGCCGGTAGCGCACGTCCACTGCCCGCCGGTCGAGCACCGCGTCGACGAACAGGGGCAGGTGCGGCGGCTGTTCGGGCTCCCGGTACCAGCCGGGAGCGTCGAGGTGGAAGACCGCCGCGGTCCGCGCCGCCTCCTCGCGCAGCCCCGCCGGAAGCGCGGCCAGCAGCTTCAGCCGCGCGGTCGTCACCTCCGTCGCGAGCCCCAGGTCGGCGGCGGGGCCGGGCAGTCCGGCGAGGAACAGCGCGCGGGCCTCTCCCTCGCTCATCCCGGTGAGGCGGGTGCGATAGCCGTCCAGCAGCTGATAGCCGCCCCCGGGGCCGGGCTCCGCGTAGACCGGGACCCCGGCGGTCTGGAGCCGCGCCAGGTCACGGTAGGCGGTCCGTACGGAGACCCCCAGCTCGCCGGCGATCCCCCGTGCGGACATACGGCCACGTGATTGGAGCAACAGCAGTACCGACAGCAGTCGTCCGGCAGACATGGAGGCATTCTCGCCGGAAACACTGACAGCCCCTGGCACACCGGGTGCCTACCGTCGATCCGTGCCCGTCCCCGACCGGACGAGCCGTGTCTCCGTGCCCCGGAGAACCGGACCGAACTGGAGTTCCGCCGTGCCTGCCACCGATGCCACCGATCCCGCAGCCCC
This sequence comes from Streptomyces pristinaespiralis, assembly GCF_001278075.1. GTDB lineage: Bacteria > Actinomycetota > Actinomycetes > Streptomycetales > Streptomycetaceae > Streptomyces > Streptomyces pristinaespiralis. The sequence goes on from NZ_CP011340.1 coordinate 2,307,568, forward strand.
TGCAACCCCCACCGGACCCACCGGCCCCGGCGGCCGCCCCGCCGTCATCGAGCTCCGCCGGTACACCCTGCGTCCCGGCCGGCGCGACGAGCTCATCGACCTGTTCGACCGGGAGTTCGTCGAGACCCAGGAGGCCACCGGCATGGCGGTGCTCGGCCAGTTCCGGGACCTCGACGATCCGGACCGCTTCGTCTGGCTGCGCGGCTTCAGCGACATGGCGGCGCGCCACCGCGCGCTGACGGCCTTCTACGGCGGCCCCGTCTGGGCCGAGCACGGTCCCCGGGCGAACGCGACGATGGTCGACTCGGACGATGTCCACCTGCTGCGCCCCCTCTCCGCCGGGACCTCCTTCACCGTCCCGGCGTACCGGCGGCCCCCGGCCGGCGCTCCGGCGCCGGACCGGTTCGTGACCGCCACCGTGTGGTTCTTCCCTCCGGGCACAGAGGACGGCGTCGCACTCGTCCGGGAGGGTCTGCTGCCCGTGCTGACCGGGACGGGACCCGCGCCGCTCGCCGTCCTGACCACAGAGACGGCGCACAACACGTTCGCCAGGCTGCCGGTCCACACCGGGACGAACGTCGTCGCGGTCTTCTCCTCCTACCCCGACGAGAGTGCGCATCGCCGTCACGTCGCCGCTGTACGGGCCCATCCCCTCGCGCGGGACGCGGTCCTGCCGGGCATCGGGAGAACGCAGTCCGCGGCTCCCTGGACACTGCGGCTGGCCCCCACAGGCCGCTCGCTCATCTCCTGACCTGCGCCGACGCCGTCCGGAAGTGACGACCGCGCGCCCTGCGCCCCCTCCGGGGCGACCCGCCGCCGTGGCGGAGACCGGTGATTTGGACGATGCCGGGGTGTGCGGTGTCCGGCGAAACTGCCCTGGCAGTTTCCGCCCCCTTCCGTACGGAGGTGCACGATGTCCGCTCTGCTCCCGAAGTACCCGGCGACGGCTCGCCGGCGATTATCAGGTACGAGGAGAATCGGGGCGCTGTACGGCGCTCTCGTACTGTCGATCGTCGCGACGGCCTTCGCGCCCGCACAAGCGACCGCGGCCCAGGACACCGCGGTCCGAGCCGGCGCGGCCCACGACACCGCGGTCCGAGCCACCGCGGCCGAAGGGCCGGCCGTCACGACCCGGTACGGCCAGGTCCAGGGGAAGGCGGGGGCGACGGCGAACTCCTACCTCGGTATCCCGTACGCCGCGCCCCCGGTCGGGTCGCAGCGGTGGAAGCCGCCGTCCCCGCCCGAGCGCTGGCCTGGCGTACGGGACGCCACCACGCCGGGCAACCCCTGTATGCAAGGTGCCGCATCCAGCCCCTGGGGAGACCTCGCGGGACCCGGCACGCCCAGTGAGGACTGCCTGTACCTGAACGTCCACACGCCCGCGCAAAGGTCGCTCCAGAAGCGGCCGGTGATGGTGTGGATCCACGGTGGTGGCTTCACCGTCGGCTCCGGGACGTTCTACGACGGCAGCAACCTGGCGGCCAAGGGCGACGTGGTCGCCGTCACCTTCAACTACCGCCTCGGCGCGTTCGGTTACCTGGCACACCCCGGCCTGACCGACGAGTCGTCGCAGGGCATGTCCGGCAACTACGGTCTGCTCGACCAGCAGGCCGCACTGCGCTGGGTGCGGGACAACATCGCGGCGTTCGGCGGGGACCCAGACAACGTGACGGTCTTCGGTGAATCGGCCGGCGGCGGCAGCGTCTGCCAGAACCTGGTCTCGCCCCGCGCGATCGGTCTGTTCGACCGGGCCGTCGCCCAGTCGGGCTGCGGGTTCACCCTGCCCACCCAGCAGTCGCAGCAGGACAGGGGCGCGGCCTGGGCGAACTCCTTGGGCTGCGCGGACGTGGCCTGTCTGCGCGCCCGGACCGCCGCCCAGGTGCTGGGCGCCTCGCTGAGCCCCACCGCCCGCTGGACCCCCAACGTCGACGGCAAGGTCCTGCCGCTCCAGGTGACCGACGCGCTGGAGCGCGGCCGGTTCCACCGGGTCCCCGTCCTCCAGGGCACCACCGCCGACGAGGGCCGGCTCACCGTGGCCACCACCTACGACCTGGCCGGCAGGCAACTCACCGCGGAGGGCTATCCGGTCGCGGTCCGCACGCTCTACGGCGACCGGGCGGACGAGATCCTGGCCCGCTACCCGCTGTCGGACCACGGCACGCCCGCGGAGGCCCTGGGCGCCGTCTTCACGGACTCCCAGTTCGCCTGCCTCCAGTCACGGACGGCGAGCCTGATGGCCGCGCACACCCGGTCCTACCAGTACGAGTTCGCCGACCGTCACTCCATGGACCACCTGAACCTGCCGCTCAGCTTCCCGATCGGCGCCCCGCACGGTTCGGAGATCAGGTACGTCTTCGGCGGTGTCTCGGGCACCCCGGCCCAGAACGTCCTGTCGGACAGGATGCTCGGCTACTGGACCAACTTCGCCAAAACCGGCGTCCCGTACGCCACGGACGCTCCGCGCTGGAACCTCTTCCCGAAGGTCCAGACGCTCGCCCCGGAAGCCGTCACGGGGCGGACCACGTTCCCGGAGGACCACAAGTGCGACCTGTGGAACCGGCCCGCCTCCTGACGACGCCTGCCGTCTGACGGCCCGGGCTGTCGGCCGGTGACCAACGGCGCGAAGCGGGGTACGGCCCCGGAGCGTCCGGTCAGCGGCGGACAACCGTCCGCGTGGTGCGGCGGCCACCGCCGTCGCACCACGCCGCTGTCCCCGCCGGGGACCGGCGCTGCCGCCCGGTAGCCGGGGCGGCATGGTGGTCGGCGCATCAGGCCGCGAGGGTCGTGAAGCCGCCGACGATCGCTCCGTAGCCGACATGGGCGAGGACGGTGACCACGGGGGTGCCGGGCCCGTAGTTGCGCATCAGAAATCCAGGGGGTTCCAACATCGCTGTCTGTGGGGCGCTGGTCAGTGGGCTGCCCATGCGCGGGTGGCAGAGGGGCAGCAGGATGTTGACGAGTGCGGTGCCGGCGAACAGGCCGTGCGCGAGTCCGAACAGGGCACCCAGCCACCAGCCCGCCTGGCCGATGGCGACGAAAACTGCGAAGTAGACGAACGCGAAGATCTGTCCGTTGAGGAAGTGCATCAGGTAGCCGATGGCCTTCGCGCGGGTGCGGTTGACGGTCACCGCCGTGCCGAGGAGGAACGGCAGGTCCATGCGGGTCAGGCGCAGCTCGCTGGCGGCGCGCAGCGCGGTCGTCAGTGCGAGTGTGCCGACGAAGGCTCCCGCGGCCGTTCCCCACGCGCTCACCGTGCTGTGTCCTTGCTCGCGTCGGTGATGGCCAAGGCGGCGCTGATCAGCGCCAGGTGGCTGAGGCCCTGCGGAAGATTTCCCAGGAATTCGCCGGTGTCGGGGTCGATCTCCTCGCTGTAGAGGCCGACGTCGTTGGACAGGCCGACCAGCTCGTCCATCAGCTCGATCGCCTGCGGGAGGTGGCCGGTACGGGCAAGGGATTCGGTGAGCCAGAAGGAGCAGGCGAGGAAGGCTCCTTCGTTGCCGCTGAGGCCGTCTTCGCCCGAGTACCGGTCGATGTAGGGCCCGTGCCGCAGTCCGCGGGCCAGGGTGCTGATCGTGGCCCGCATGCGGTGACCGTCGCCGCCGTATCCGTACAAGTGGCCCAGCAGGACCGCGGCGTCCAGGTCTTCGCTGCCGGCGGAGCGGACGTAGCTGTCGCGGCGGTGCGAGAAGCAGCGGCTCTCGATGAAGGCGCTGATCCGGATGCGCGTGGTCCGCCAGTGGGGCAGGTGCCGGGTGGGGATCAGGCCGCGTTCGGCGAGGTCGACGGCGCGGTCGAGGGCCACCCAGCACATCATCTTCGACTGGGTGAAGTGCCTGGGCGGGCCGCGGACCTCCCAGATGCCCGCGTCGGGCTCCTGCCAGGTGGTGCAGACGAGGTCGGCCAGCTCGGCGAGACGACGGGCGATGTCGACGTCGAGGTCCCCGGTTGCCAGAGCGTACTGCCAGGCCGTCTGCAGCAGCTCGCCGTAGGTGTCCAGCTGGATCTGGACCGCCGCGGCGTTGCCGATGCGGACCGGACCGGAGCCGCGGTACCCCTCCCAGGGCAGGGGCCTCTCCGGAGTGCGGTGCCCGCCGTCCAGCCGGTAGAGCACTTTCAGATCCGGATGGGTGAGCTGCGAGGCGTGCATCAGCCACCAGAAGTACGCCTGCGCCTCCGCCGGGCAGCCCAGCCGCAGGAAGGCGGCCAGGGTGAAGGCGGAGTCGCGTACCCAGGAGAAGCGGTAGTCCCAGTTGCGCTCGCCGCCTATCTCCTCCGGCAACGAGGTCGTCACCGCCGCCGCGACCGCACCGGAAGGGGCATGGACGAGCAGCTTCAGCGCCAGAAGGCTGCGCATCACCGCCTCACTCCACTGCCCCGAGTACAGGCGGTCCTGCGCCCAGCTCAGCCAGGCCGCACACGTGGCGTCCAAGCGTGCCTCGCACTCGGCGCGGGCGGGGAGGACCAGCGGTTCCTGGTGTGCGAACGGCATCGAGATCAATGCACGCCGTCCCCCCTCGAGTTCGAAGTGCCCGCTGATCACTCCGTTGTCACATTCGGGTTCGCCGGCGTCCCAGGCGCAGATCGCGAGCGCGTCCGTTCCGGCTGTCGCCACGGGGACACCGGCGCGCCGGGCGAGCCGGGTGCGGCGGGTGCCGTAGCCGAAGCGGGGTCGCATGCTCCAGCACAGCGGCACGGACCCGGACAGTCCGTCCACGCGTCGCAGCAACTCCCGCATCGGCGTGAGCGTCGAGTCCTCGTGCAGGGCGAGTGCGTCGGTGACCCGTACCGCGCCACGGCTGGTGAAGAAGTCCGTCTCGAGCACGTTGGTGCCCGGCAGATAGCGGCGCTTCGCGCGGTGGGGAACGGCCGGAGCGAGCGTGAATCGGCCACCGCGGGCGGCGTCCAGCACCGCGCCGAACACCGCGGGCGAATCCATGTCGGGCAGACCGAGCCAGTCCACCGACCCGTCCCTGGCGACCAGAGCGGCGGTACGGCCGTCACCGATCACCGCGTATTCCCGCAGCGGAACGTAGCCCGCCATACGCGACCCTCCGCGGGCGGGGCCCCGATCAGCGCTGTTCGCCGGAGAACCGCTACTGGCTCCCATGACACCACCTTCCCATCCGCCGCTCCGTGCCGCCCCGCGTGCCGGTGCTCGTATCGCCTCCCCCGGGCGCCATGGGAGGTCATCGGGCGGCGGGGCCTCCCGGGGGCACGGAGGAGAGCGCTCTCACGCGTCCTGATTAGCAGTGAGCACGCCAATCCGTCGCCGGCGGTCAGGAGTGCCGCTCCGAGCATGAAGTCGCCGCCGCCATCGCGGCGTTGCGGCAGCGCGATCGCCGGACGCCGCTTCGCACATCGGCGAAGAAGCAGATCCGCCCAGGGGGTTCACACCATCCGTTCAACGATGTAAAAACCCAGCAGGGTGCCCTGCCGGATGACCGCCGGCCGCTCCGTGGAGGCTCCTCAGCGCTGCTCCACCCGTCCGTCGCCCGTTCCCGGACGACGTTTCCCCCGACACTCGACAGAGGAGCACTGATGCGTCCGTCGTCATCCCCATGGCGCCAGCGGTGGCGTCGCGTGACCGCGCTGCTGGCCGCGCCGGCGGTGTTGTGCGCGAGCCTGCTGCTGGCAGGCGGCCCGTCACAGGCCGCGGAAGCGGAAGCCGCGTGGACACCGAAGCCCGCGCCCATGACCACGCCGTGGACCGACCAGGTCCCCGTGGACAAGCCGCTGAACGAGTACCCGCGTCCGCAGCTCACCCGCTCCGACTGGCTGAACCTCAACGGCATCTGGGACTTCGCGGTCACCGGCGCCGACGCCGGGCAGCCCGCCGTGTTCCCCGAACAGATCCGGGTCCCCTTCCCCGCCGAGTCGGCCCTCTCGGGGATCCAGCGCAAGATCACCCAGCACGACAGACTCTGGTACAAACGCACCTTCACCGTCCCGGCGAACTGGAGCGGCCGGCGGGTGCAGCTCAACTTCGGCGCCAGTGACTGGCGTACGACGGTGTGGGTCAACGGCCGGCAGGCGGGAGCGGTCCACAGCGGCGGCTTCGACGCCTTCTCCCACGACATCACCCCGCTGCTGAACGGCGGGACGAACACCGTCGTCGTCTCCGTCTTCGACCCGACCGAGACCGGGAGCCAGGCCGTCGGGAAGCAGCGCATCCGGGAGACCACTCCCAGGCCCGGGGGCGGCATCTTCTACACCGCCGCCTCCGGCATCTGGCAGACGGTGTGGCTGGAGCCCACGGCACCGGCCCACGTCACCCGGCTCGACCTGGTGCCGAACCTGACGGACAACACCCTGAAGGTCACCGTGCACGGTGCCGGAGTCAGCGGTCACCAGGCACGTGTGACCGTCTCCGCCGGCGGCGGCACGGTGGGCAGCGCGACCGGCCCGGTCGGCTCCGCGTTCAGCGTGCCGATACCGAACCCGCGCCGGTGGACCCCCGAGGACCCGTTCCTGTACGACGTGAGGGCCGAACTCCTCACCGGGGCGACGGTCGTCGACTCCGTCGGGAGCTACACCGGCATGCGCTCCGTCTCCGTCGGCAGCGTGGGCGGCGTGCGGCGTCTGCTCCTCAACGGAGAGGCCGTGTTCCACAACGGCACCCTCGACCAGGGGTACTGGCCCGACGGGATCTACACCGCGCCCACCGACGAGGCCCTCCGCTTCGATCTGCAGAAGCACAAGGACCTCGGCTTCAACATGGTCCGCAAGCACATCAAGGTCGAACCGCAGCGCTGGTTCTACTGGGCCGACAGGCTCGGCCTCCTGGTGTGGCAGGACATGCCGTCCATGGACCTGCGCACCCCGGACGCGGCGGCCCGCGCGCAGTGGGAGGCCGAGTACGACCGCATCATCGACCAGCACCGCAGCTCCCCGTCCGTCGTGATGTGGGTCAACCAGAACGAGGGCTGGGGCCAGTACGACCAGGCCCGCATCGCCGACGAGGTCAAGGCGTACGACCCGTCCCGCCTCGTCGACAACATGAGCGGCGTCAACTGCTGCGGCTCGGTCGACGGCGGCAACGGCGACGTGATCGACCACCACGTCTACGTCGGCCCCGGCGTCACCCGCCCGTCGGGCGCCAGAGCCGCCGTGCTGGGCGAGTTCGGCGGGCTCGGCATCCGCGTCCCCGGCCACGAGTGGTACCCCGGCGGCGGCTTCTCGTACGAGAACCAGCCCACCCTGGCGCACCTCACCGACCGGTACATCGGCCTGATCGACGCCATGCGCGAGACCCAGATGCCCCTCGGCCTCTCGGCCTCCGTCTACACGGAGATCACCGACGTGGAGAACGAGGTGAACGGCCTGCTGACGTACGACCGTCAGGTCGTCAAGGTCGACCAGGCACGTGTCAGGGCGGCCAACCAGGCCCTGATCAACGCCTCCAGGAACCCCGCGGCCCCCCTCACACTGCCGGCCGGCCAGTACCGGTCGCTGCGCGTCACCACCCCCGGCTTCACCGACCGGTACCTGCGCCACCAGGACGGCCTGGGGTTCACCGAGGTCGTCACCTCCTCGAGCAGCGCCCTGCTGAAGAACGACGCCACCTGGAAGATCGTCCCCGGCCTCGCCGACGGCAAGTGCTACTCCTTCGAGTCGCGGAACTACCCGGGGCAGTACCTCCGCCACCGCGACTTCCGCGTGTACAAGGAAGGCGGCGAGGGGCCGCTGTTCCGCGCCGACGCCACCTGGTGCCCGGCGCCCGGTGACGGAGGCGTGCGCCTGGCCTCGTACAACTTCCCCGACCAGTACCTGCGCCACTACCGGTCCGAGCTCTGGCTCGCCACCCCCGGCGGTACCCACGCATGGGACAGCCCCGACCGCTTCCGCGAGGACACCGTCTGGGCGGTCGTGAGCCCCTGGGCACCGTGACGCGTCCCTGTTCCGGGGCGCTCCGGCCCCGGAACAGGCGGGCGGTACCTCCGGGCCGCGCGGCCGCTCGCCGGGCGGCCCGACCGGGCCGGCGGGCGCGGGACTGAGGCTCCGGGTGCATCCGGCGGGGACGGCGGCCACGAAGCGGGTACGTCACCCCCGCCGGTACGGCTCACCCCGCCGCGCAGGCTGGTCGCGCCGGCGGGGACCGTGATCGACCATGAGGGGAGGGGCCGAGGACGACCCGACCAGCCGAGGAGGCAGCGTGGCAGCGGAAGAGGCGCCGGACGGAACAAGGCTCCACTGCCTGGTGACCGGTGCGACGGGGTACATCGGCGGGCGGCTGGTGCCCGAGCTGCTGGCCGCCGGCCACCGGGTCCGGTGCCTGGCCCGCTCACCCGGCAAGCTGCGCGACCACGCCTGGGCGAAGGACATCGAGGTCGTCGAGGGCAATGTCGTCGACAGCGGCTCGGTCGCCGAGGCCATGCGGGGCATCGACGTCGCCTACTACCTGGTGCACGCCCTCGGCACCGGGTCCGGCTTCGAGGAGACGGACCGCGAAGCGGCGCGGATCTTCGCCGACCGGGCCCATGCGGCCGGGGTACGGCGGATCGTCTACCTCGGCGGTCTGACGCCTCGGGGCGTGCCCCCACGGGAGCTGTCGCCGCATCTGCGCTCGCGCACCGAGGTGGGGCAGATCTTCCTCGACTCCCCCGTGCCCGCCACGGTGCTGCGGGCGGCGGTGATCATCGGTTCGGGTTCGGCGTCCTTCGAGATGCTGCGCTACCTGACCGAACGGCTGCCGGTCATGGTCACCCCCAGATGGGTGCGCACCAGGATCCAGCCGATCGGGGTACGGGACGTCCTGCGGTACCTCGTCGGCTCGGCCCGAATGCCGGCCGACGTGGACCGGGCGTTCGACATCGGAGGGCCCGAGGTCGTCACGTACCTGGAGATGATGCGGTGCTACGCCGCGGTCGCCGGGCTGCCCAGACGCCTGATCGTGCCGGTGCCGGTACTGACCCCACGGCTCTCCAGCCACTGGGTGGGCCTGGTGACCCCCGTCCCGCACTCCATCGCCCGGCCGCTGACCGAGTCGCTGCGCCACGAGGTCGTCTGCCACGAGCACGACATCGCGGAGCACGTCCCCGACGGGCCCGGGCGGCCGCTGCCGTTCCAGGAGGCCCTCGCGCTCGCGCTGAGGCGGGTACGGGACGCGCAGGTCGCCACCCGCTGGTCCTCGGCCGCCGTGCCGGGCGCACCGAGCGACCCGCTGCCCACCGACCCGGACTGGGCCGGCGGCAGCCTCTACCGCGACGAACGCGAGCTCTCCGTGGACGCGTCGCGCGAAGCGCTGTGGAAGGTGATCGAGGGCATCGGCGGGGACAACGGCTGGTACTCCTTCCCGCTCGCCTGGGCGGTGCGGGGATGGCTCGACCGTTTCGTCGGCGGTGTCGGGCTGCGGCGTGGCCGCAGGGACGCCGAGCGGCTGCGGGCCGGGGACTCCCTCGATTTCTGGCGGGTGGAGGAGATCGAGCCCGGGCACCTGCTGCGGCTCCGGGCGGAGATGCGGCTGCCCGGCCTCGCGTGGCTGGAGATGTACGCGGAGGACGACGGCCAAGGCCGCACCAGGTTCCGGCAGCGGGCGCTGTTCCACCCGAGAGGGCTCTTCGGGCACGTCTACTGGTGGAGCGTGTCCCCCTTCCACGCCGTCGTCTTCGGCGGCATGGCGCGCAACATCACCCGGGCGGCCGTCAAGGGGCCGGCCGCCCGGCCGACCGCTTCGCCGGCGGGCCGGTGAGGCGGGCCGGCCGGGTCCCCCGCGTCCGGTGTCCACGAAGCGCGGCGGGACGGCGGCGTCCACACGGGTAGGCAGGACATATGCAGACTTTCCTCCCGCTTCCGGGCTTCATGGAATCCGCCGCGGCGCTGGACCCCCGGCGGCTCGGGAAACAGCGGGTCGAGGCCCTGCAGGTGCTCCGCGGCCTGACCGTGCCCGGCTACGGCTGGCACAGGCACCCGGCGGTCCGGATGTGGGCCGGTTACGAGGAGGCGCTCGTGCGGTACGGGCTGGACATCTGCCACGTGTGGACGAGCGAGGGGCGCTCCGACACCTGCGCGGCGACCCTGGTCCAGGACTTCCGGGCCCGGCACCCGGATGTGGCCGTGCGGTCCCAGCAGCAGCTCGTGGCGGACGGCGACCTCCCGCCCTGGTTCGGCGACCCGGACTTCCATCGCAGCCATCAGTCGGCCCTGGTGCGGAAGGACCCTGCGTTCTACCGGGACCGGTTCCCCGGGGTGCCGGACGACCTTCCCTACGTCTGGCCGAAGTCCGACCGGGACCCGGAACACCGCCCGGGGTGAGCCGCGTGTCATTTCTCCGGGTCGTGGCCCCAGTTCATCAGCGAGTACCGCCATTTGGTGCGGGTGACGTCACCTGCGGGCCGCTGGGCGATGTGCCGGTGCACGTATCCGACGACCTTGCGCATGTGCGCGATGTCGTCGTCGTCCAGATCTGCCTTCTTGGTACGCAGCAGATCGACGATCCGCCGCCCCGAGGCGTGTCCGACGCTCTCGCCGTCGCCCAAGGACCGGCCGACGCTCTTCGACTCGTCCGTCCCCAGCCACTTCTCGAGGTCGCCGGCCGTCATGTTGACCGCCTCCCCGAACTCGGCCACGGTCTTCTCGCGGTCCGCGTCGCTACCGGCGGTCATGAGTCCTTGTCCCGCCTGCGCAGCGACTGCGGCTTGTGGACGGCCCTGCGGCCGGTCCTGTCGCTCTCCACCTCGTACTGCGGCTCGTCCTTCGAGGCGTCGACGGTGCGGCCCGCCGCCTTCGTACGCTTGGTGATCTTCTTCTTGACCTCACCTGCCACGGTCTTTCCGTGGCTGCGCCACGAGACGTGGTCGCCCTTGCCGAGCTTGTCGTCCTTGGCCATGTCTGGTTCTCCTCCGCGACGCCGTCACCGGACCCGTTCATGCTGTTCGGGGCCCGGCAGGGCCGCAACCTCTGCCGGGTCCACCAGGCACGGGGCGTCCGGACCGGCTCCCGGTCCGTGGACGCGGCAGCCGGGGAGCGCCGGGCGGCCGCGTCCCGTCCATGACCGGCACTGTCCTACATTTGTCAGTAAGCAACAGACTCCGGAGCAGGCATGCGATCCTCCCAGCCGTCCGGTGCACCGGACGACGACGGCCCCGACGGGCTCTTCGGCCTCGACGAGATCCGGACCGGAAGCCCACGCCCCGCCGTGTCCGGGCCGCTTTTCCGCGACTCCCCGCAGGCCCGGCGGATGCTCTCGGTGCGGGAGATCCACGCCGAGCCCGCGGCGGCGGCGTCACCGCGGGGCAGGCAGGTCCTGGCGGGCTTCCCCGACGCCGAGGTGGTCCACGCCGACTCGCACTGGCGCATCCCCGAGCTGCACGGCAACAAGGGGAACGCCGAGCGCTGGGTGCGGATCAAGAGCACGGTCCTGGTCCTCGGCGAGAAGAAGACCCTCACCGTGCGCCCCAACGGCCGGTCGGCGGACTGGATCGCCCCCGGGGCGGCCAACGGATGCGCCATGGCGTGCGCCTACTGCTACGTCCCCCGGCGCAAGGGATACGCCAATCCGATCACCGTCTTCACCAACATCGACCGCATCATCGCCCGCATCAGGCACCACGTCGTCGGCCAGGGCCCCAAGAAGGAGCCCAACCAGTGCGACCCGAGCGCGTGGGTCTACGACGTCGGGGAGAACAACGACTGCTCGGTCGACGCCCTGATCAGCGAGAACACCGCGGACCTGGTGCACGCCTTCGCCCGGTGGCCCACCGCGAAGGCGTCGTTCGCCACCAAGTTCGTCAACCCGGACCTGCTGCTGCTCGAGCCCCGCGGACGGACCCGTGTCCGGTTCTCCGTGATGCCCCCGGAGGATTCGCGGCTGCTCGACATCCGCACCAGCCCCGTCGAGGACCGCATCGCCGCCGCGGCGGACTTCCTCGACGCCGGTTACGAGGTCCACTTCAACCTCTCCCCCGTCGTCATCAGGCCCGGCTGGGAGCAGGCCTGGGCCGAGCTGCTCCGGCACATGGACGACGTCCTGCCGCAGCGGGTGAAGGAGCAGGCCGCGGCCGAAGTGATCATGCTGACGCACAACCGGGACCTGCACGACGTGAACATGGCGTGGCACCCGCGCGCGGAGGAGGCCCTCTGGCGCCCGGATCTCCAGCAGCCGAAGCGCTCGGAGAACGGCAGCTGGAACGTGCGCTACCGGAACGGCACCAAGGCCGCCGCGGTGGAGACCGTACGCGGCCTGGTCCGGACGCACGCCCCCTGGCTGACGATCCGGTACGCCTTCTGACGTCACACGGCCGGACCGGGCCGTGAGGGGGCACGCCGGCATCCGCCGTGCCGACCGTCGGCCCGCGTGGCGGACGACGCGCTCGCTGAGCACGGCCGGCGCGTGGACGAACCGAAGAAGCCGCCGACCGGCCCTCGCGGCGGGCGCGCGTCAGTGCATCCGGCGACGCCCGGTGAGCGGAAGAGGCGGTGGTCGAGGCAGCCGCGACGCCCGGGAGGAGGACAGGAGGCCGGCCTGCGCCGCCGCCCTGTCGGCGGGCGGGTCCGGACCCGCGTCGACGGGAGCGTCCGGTCCGACGCTGCCGGACGTCCGTCGACGGGACGCGCGGGCCGCTCCGGGCCCGGCGCGTCATGACGGCATGGAGCAGTCGGCTGGTCCACCTCAGTGAACGCCGTCCGGCCGCGCTGCCCGGTCGCCCCGCCACGGTCGCGGCGCTCGGCAGTCTGGTCCGCACAGCGTTGGGGAGGGCCCCGCCGCACGAGGAGGACACTCCATGAGAACCGTCCCCGGTCGCACCGACCGCGTGGTCGTCGTCGGTGCCGGGCTGTCCGGCCTCGCCGCCGCGCTGCACCTGCTGGGCAGCGGCCGGCAGGTGACCGTGGTCGAGAAGTCGGACCGGCCCGGCGGCCGGGCGGGGCGGGCGCGGCTGGGCGGCTACCTCCTCGACACGGGGCCGACGGTGCTCACGATGCCGCACCTCGCCGACGAGGCGTTCGCCGCGGTGGGCGACTCACTCGCGGACCGGGTCGAGCTCCTCGCCCTGCACCCCGCCTACCGGGCGCAGTTCGCCGACGGTTCGGGTCTCGACGTGCACACCGACGGCGAGGCCATGGCCGAGGAGGTCCGCGCGTTCGCCGGCCCGGCAGAGGCCGCCGGTTACCGCAGGCTGCGGAAGTGGCTGCGGTCGCTCTACGAAGCGCAGATGCGGCGGTTCATCGACACGAACTTCGACTCGCCCTTCCAGTTGCTGCACCCCGACCTGGCGCGGCTGGCCGCTCTGCGCGGCTTCGGCCGGCTGGACGCGCAGGTCGGCCGGTACATCAAGGACCAAAGGCTGCGCAGGGTCTTCTCCTTCCAGTCGCTCTACGCGGGTGTGCCGCCCGCCCGGGCGCTCGCCGCCTATGCCGTCATCGCCTACATGGACACGGTCGCGGGCGTGTACTTCCCCAAGGGAGGCATGCACGCGCTGCCCGTGGCGATGGCGGACGCCGCCCGCGACGCCGGGGCCGAGTTCCGCTACGGCACCGAGGTCACGGAACTCGCATCGTCCGCCGGCCGCGTCACCTCCGTGCACCTCGGCGACGGCGAGCGGCTGCCCTGCGACGCCGTGGTCCTCACACCCGATCTGCCCGTGGTCTACCGCCTGTTGGGCCGCACGCCGCGCCGGCCGGTACGGCTGACGCACTCGCCCTCGGCGGTGATCCTCCACGCCGGGACGCGCCGCACCTGGCCCGGGCTGGGCCACCACACCCTCTCGTTCGGACACGCCTGGGAGCGGACGTTCGAGGAGATCACCCGCACGGGGCGGCTGATGAGCGACCCGTCACTGCTCATCACCCGGCCCACGGCCCATGAGCCGCGGCTCGCGCCGGAGGGCCGTCATCTGCACTACGTGCTGGCGCCCTGCCCCAACACGACCGTCGGTCCGTCGGCGGCCGAGTGGCGTTCCCTGGGCCCCCGTTACCGCGACAGCATCGTCAGCGAGCTGGAGAAGCGCGGTCTGGACGGGTTCGGCGACGCCGTCGAGGAGGAACAGCTGATCACCCCCGCCGACTGGACGGCACAGGGCCACGCGGCGGGAACACCGTTCTCCGCGGCCCACACCTTCACGCAGACCGGCCCGTTCCGGCCGCGCAATCTGGTCGCCGGCGTCGAGAACGCCGTGCTCGCAGGCTGCGGAACGACTCCGGGCGTCGGCGTACCCACCGTGCTCGTCAGCGGAAAGCTGGCGGCGTCCCGCATCAGCGGCCAGTGAGAGGTGTTCATGACACGACGTGAACTCGACGCGGCGCGGATCTCGGACCCGGGTCTGCGAGCGGCGTACCGGCACTGCAGGCGGCTCAACGCCCGGCACGGCAGGACGTACTTCCTCGCGACCCGGCTGCTTCCGGTCCACCGGCGCCCGGCCGTCCACGCCCTGTACGGCTTCGCACGCTGGGCCGACGACATCGTGGACGATCCGGCCTGCGCCCGCACTCCCGAAGCGCGTGACCGGCAGCTCGCGCGGCTGGAGGGCGAACTCGCTTCGGGGCTGCGGACCGGCCGGAGCAGCGAACCCGTCGTCCGGGCGGTGGCCGACACTGCCAGGACCTACGCCATCCCCCACGAGCACTTCGCGGACTTCATGGCCTCCATGCGGGACGACCTCACGGTCACGGACTACGCCACCTACGAGGACCTCAGGTCGTACATGCACGGGTCCGCCGCCGTCATCGGCCTGCAGATGATGCCGGTGCTCGGCACGGTCGTGCCGCAGGAGGTGGCCGCCCCGCACGCGGCCGCGCTGGGGATCGCGTTCCAGCTCACCAACTTCCTGCGGGACGTCGGCGAGGACCTCGACCGCGGGCGGGTGTACCTGCCCGCCGACCTGCTCGCCGCGCACGGCGCGGACCGCGCGCTGCTGGAGTGGAGCCGCGCCACCGGGAAGCCGGACCGCAGGATCCGCGCCGCGCTCGAGGCCGCCGCGGACCTCACCCGGAGCGTCTACCGTCAGGCCCGGCCGGGCATCGACATGCTCGATCCGCGCGCCCGGCCCTGCATCCGGACGGCGTACACCCTGTACGGCGGGATCCTCGACGCCATCGCCGACGACGACTACGCCGTGGTGCAGCGGCGGGCGGTCGTGCCGCGCAGACGCCGCGCCGCCGTGGCGCTGGGCGGAGCCGCCCGCATCCTGACGGCCCGCCTGCGCCCCCGGCCCCTGCGGTCGCCGGAGCACCCCCTCACGGCAGCACCCGCGCACGGGTCGTCCTCCAACGGGTCCCAAGGGTACGGATCATGACGGGGCGTTGGGCAGTGCCGCGGTACACCCTGCCCGTACGGTCACGGCGCCGGACCCGCTGGGAGCAGCAGAGACCGACGTGGCGCGAGGCCAGGCCGTCGCTGATCGCGGACGCGCTGAAGCGCTCCGCGGCGCGGCCGTCGGGCAACTGGTACGTCATCGGCGCCTCGCGCGACATCGGCGCGGGACGCCCGTTCGGGCGGACGGTCGGCGGGGTGGAGGTCGTCGCCTGGCGCACCGCGTCGGGCGAGCTGCGCGCCGGACCGGGCGCCTGCCCTCACCTGGGCGCGCCCCTGCGGGACAGCCGGGTCGTGTGCGGCAGCCTGGTCTGCCACTGGCACGGAATGTCCCTGGACGGGCGCCCCTTCGCCGGATGGGACCCGTTCCCCGCCCACGACGACGGGGTCCTCGCCTGGGTGCGCCTCGACGAACTCGGCGGGGAACCGCCGCTCGAGCGGCCCGTGGTGCCGACGCGCCCCCGCGAGGGAGCCGTGGACGCCGTGTTCACCGCCGTGGGCCGCTGCGAGCCGGAGGACGTGGTCGCCAACCGCCTCGACCCGTGGCACGGGTCCTGGCTGCACCCGTACTCCTTCGTGGACCTGACCGTCGTGGGGGTCCCTTCGAGCGACGCGGACGAGGAGGACGCGTTCACCGTCGACGTGTCGTTCAAGCTCGCCGGGCGGCTGGTCGTTCCCGTGCGGGCGGTGTTCACCGCGCCGGAGCCGCGCACGGTCGTCATGCGCGTCGTCGAGGGCGAGGGCGCGACGTCCGTCGTGGAGACGCACGCCACGCCGCTGGCCCCCGCCCCGGACGGCGGTCCGCGCACGGCGGTGATCGAGGCCGTCGTCGCCGTCTCCGGCCGACGCGGGTTCGCCGTGGCACGGGCGACGGCCCCCGCGCTCCGGCCGCTGATCCGGTGGGCGGCGGGGCGCCTGTGGCGCGACGACCTCGCGTACGCGGAACGGCGCAGGCTGCTGCGCGGCACGGGCCGTTTCCCGGGCTGAGCGGCTGCGGCCGGCGCGTGCGGCCGCCTGCCCGGCCGGGTCGGCCGGCGGGCGCGCGGCCGCTTACCGCGAGGCCGGTGGTGGCTCAGGTACCGTCCGCGAGCCGGGCGGCCATGCCCCGCAGCACCGGCGAACGCCCCTTGCGGGGCACCGTCCACAGCGGGTGGCCGGCCGCGCCCCAGCGCCGCAGCAGTGAGTTGGCGGCGAGGAACCCGGTCGTGGCGGCACGCTCCATGAGCGCCACCGGCAGGTCGGTGCGGACCAGGTCGCCGGCCATCGTCAGCGCGGGGTGGGGAGTGGTCACCGCCGGACGGGAGAGGTAGCCCTTGACGGGGAACAGCGGGCAGTCCGCACGCCATTCGTGCCGGGCGTCGACGACCCGGGCCCCGGCGGTCTCCGGGTAGACCTCGTGAAGCTGCCGCAGCAGGTCGCGCTCGACGGCGTGGCGGTCGGCCGGCTCTTCGACGGCGTAACCGTGCAGTTCCACGACGCTGCCACCGGTGCGCCGCGCCCAGCGGACCGCCTCCCCCTCCCAGCGGTCCAGCACGCTCACGTTGTCCAGGCCGCCGAAGCCGCTCGTGCCGAGGAAGCCGGGGCGGGACCGGGCCACGGGACGGTCCAGCCACAGCCGGGACACCAGGAAGGGCGGCGCGGTCCGCTGGGCCGCGATTCCCGACCGCCACGCCTCGTCCCCCAACCCCGGCGACGCCTCGACCAGCCGCTGCAGACCCGTCACGTCCAGAGCCAGGACCACGGCGTCGTACGCGGTGGAGGTGCCGCCGGCGTCGACGCTCAGAGCGGTGCCGCCCGACGGCCGGACGGAGTCGACGGGTGCGCCGGTCCGGACGTCCACGCCCAGGCGTTCGAGGTAGCGGCCCAGCGGCTCCCAGAGGGCCTGCGGGAAGGGGTCGTCGGGCACGTCGAAGAGCAGTCCCTCCGAGGAGCCGAGGAAGTAGATGTGGAACATCAGCAGCAGTTCGGCCGCCGACAGCTCGCGCGGGTCGGAGAAGAAGCTGCGGGAGAACACCTCGAACGCGAGGTGGTGCGCCGCCGGGGGGAAGTTGACCGCCTCGAGGAAGTCGTGGGCGCTGACGGCGTCGTACCGCTCGTACACCTCGGGCACGCGCACGTCGAAGAGCGGGAGAGCGGCCCTCGGCCGCACGGCCGCCAGGTCCCGCCATCCGAAGGTCGGGCTGAGTGCCGCGAACCCGACCGCGCTCCAGGGTGGTGTGCGGGGCACATGGGCGAAGCTGTCGGTGAGGCCGGTGCGATGACGCAAGGGGTAGTCGGGCAGCGGACGGAGGACGGAGAGCGAGGGGTCCGCACGGCGGAGCAGGCCGCGCAGGTTGTAGTACTGGCGGAAGAAGGCGTGGAAACCGCGGCTCATGGTCACCCGGCTGCCGTCCGCGAGCTCGGTCCGCCAGCCGGCGAGACGGCCGCCGAGGCCCGGTCCCCGCTCGTGGAGCGTGACCCTGACGCCTCTTTCCGCCAGGGCCGTCGCGGCCGCCAGACCGGCGATGCCGCCTCCGACGACCGCTGCCCGCGGCGCCGGTCCGTGGACCCGGCGCAGACCCGGCGCCGCCGGCACCACCTGCGCCTTCCGGTCCCGGCCCCGGCGGGGAGCCGCCCCGTCGCGGACGCCCGGGCGGATCACCGGGCACCTGCTTCCCGGCGGCCCTCACCGGATCCGGGGCGACGGCCCAGGAACGTGTGGACGATGCCGGTCTGCCATCCGGGCACCGGCAGCACCCGGGTGGCGCTGAATCCGGCGCCGGTGAGCCGGGCGGCGAAGGCGGGCGCGGTGTCGAACTCCAGGACGCTGCGGTGGAGGTGGCGGTAGAGGCCGCTGTCGCCGGTGACGGTGCCGGCGGGGATGATGACCGCCCGGCACACGGCCGACCAGAGAGCCCGGTGCCCGGCGGACCCGCTCAGGGAGTATTCGTGCACCGCCAGTCTGCCGCCGGGACGCAGAGCCGAGTGGACCGCGGCCAGCACGGCGTCGGGGTCGGCCACGTTACGGAAGAGGTAGCCGGCGAAGACCGCGTCGAACGGCCCCGTGACCCCGGCGGCGGCCAGCCGTTCCACCGGCGTGTGCACGAACGTCACGCCGGCGGGCCAGCGTTTGGCGGCTGCCCGTTCGAGCATCCCCGCCGAGGCGTCGACCGCGGTGATCCGGGCGAGCGGGGCGGCCCGCAGCAGGGCGGCCGTCGAGGCTCCCGTGCCGCAGCCGACGTCGAGGACGTGCCGGCCGGCGCCGCCGTCGGGCAGGCGGAGCCGCCGCGCGGAACGTCCGAGGTCGCGGTGGTACCCGGCGTTGAGACCGACGAGCCGGTCGTACGCCGGGGCGGCATGGTCGAAGGCCGCTGCCAGGTCCGCGTCGCGCATCAGCGTCATCGAGTGCTCTCTTCGCGTGTGAGGGGGAAGGGCTTCTGCGGCAGGAAGGGCAGTTCCGCCGCGGTACGGAGCATGGGGCCGACGGGTGTGGCGAACCCGAGGAGCAGGTCCTCCCACAGCCCGGTCCGGCCGTCGAGGAAACGCAGCACCCGTTCGGCGGGCAGGCGCCGGAACAACCGGGTGAAGAAGTCGGGGCCGTTGACGCGTCCGGTGTCCAGGGCGCGCAGCATCACGGCGTCCATGGCCAGCGCGCGACGCCCGTGGGGCGCCGGCAGCCGGACCTCCTTGCCGTCACGCAGCGCGGCGGCGACGGCCTTGCTCTGCCGCTGGACGGCGGAGAAGGTGTAGCCGGTCGCCGGCCTGGTGGCACCCCCGACGGCGCCGATGCGGTGCACGGCGGCGCCGACCCGCCGGGCGAACCGCGCGTCGGTCATGGGGATGACGCCCGCTTCGACGGAACGCACCTCGAACGGTCCGAGGCGCAGGACGTCCCGGGAGTACTGCTCGAGGGCCGCCTCGTACTCCGGGCGGGACAGCGGGGTCCTGGAGAACTGGGTGTACTCGACGAGCGCGTCCTGCGGGCCGAGCGGGAGTACGTATCCGAAGGCGAGTCCGTGGGCGGGCTGAGGGACCCGGAAGTCCATCAGCTCCACGACCTCGTCGTCGAAGGCCGGGGCCGGGGTGCGGACGAACCAGCCTCTGAAGTGCTGCAGCAGGGTGCTGCGGGCCGGCGGCAGCGAACGGGCGGGCCGGGAGTCGAACAGGTGCCGGCCCCGCAGTGCGATGCGGTCCCCTCCGGCGGTGACGCACAGGGCTTCCGCGCCGCCGGGCACGTTGCGCACCGTCTCCGCCGTCGCCTCCACCAGCCGCACATGAGGAAGAGCGGCCAGCCGCGATCCGACCAGGGCTTCGAAACCGTCCGAGCGGAGCATCCGGTAGCGCAGCGTGTCGAGTTCGCCCTCGACCACCTCGCCGTCCCGGCCGTGGACGCGCAACCGCCGCCAGGACGCGACCAGGGCGTCGTCGAAGTCGCCCGGGCCCTCCTGCCAGAAGCACCAGGTGCGTTCGGGCGGGCGCAGCGACGGCCTCGGCGTGTCCACCAGCGCCACCGAGAGGGGACGGGCGGAGCCGGGAGCCGTCAGCGCGTGCGCGAGCGACAGTCCCGCCGCCCCGCCGCCGACGATCACGACGTCGGTGGCGTCCCCGTGGACGGTGGAGTGCCCGAGACCGGTGGGGTCGCCGGCGTGACTCATGCGCCCTCCTTGTGGAGGACGTCCATTCCGTCGCCCCTCGGGGACACCATGTGCGCCTCGCCCGCCATCGCCTCGACCACCGGGTGCAGTGCTGCCGCGTGCACTGCTGCGTCGAGTCTGCCCGGCGGCGGCGGCGCAGGCGGTGTTCCGGGCACGGTCCGCGTGGCGAAGCGTCAGCCGGCCCGTTGATCCCCGGTCCTCGTTCGCCGGGGGCGTCGGAGTCGGTTTCCGGGCGCCCGGTGGCGCGTGCGGGTCCGTCCGTCGTCTCCTCCCGCCGTGTCCGCAGTTCGTCCGCCGGGACGAGCAGGGCCGCCGGGGCGGACGAGCTGAGGACCATCACCTCCCGGCGGGGCGGCAGCCGGCCGGGGAGGTCGGGAGGAGTTCGGCAGAGACGTTTCTGCCCGGCTCCTCAGTGGCTCATGAATCTCCTGGACTCCCCCGGCGTACCCCGGCCGGAAGTGGCGGGTTGCCGCATTCACCGGCTCCACGGCGAGGCGACCGAGTCGAGACTGTTCCAGGATCCGGCTCGGGCGCGGCGTCCAGGCGCACAGCGGTGAAGGGTTCCTCCGGCTCTCTGTCCGTCCCTCCGGTGAGCGACGGAAGTCGGTCCGGATGGCCTTCAGCCCAAGGGAGTCCGGCTTCCGCCGGTCCGTCCAGGACTGCGAGGAGTCAGCATCCTCGTGGTGATCAGGCAGGTGGTGGTGGCGTGGGCGATCCGTTTGCCCGGGCCGTCGGGACCTTGCCCTCGGCGGCGGTGCGGCGGCCGGCGTGGATGACGATGCACTCGCCCGTGAATGTGTCCGTACGGCCCGGGCGGTGGTCGGCCGGGAATGCCGCTGGGGCGGCGTGGGCCGACACGTGGTGTCGGGTCACGCCGCCCTGGGGCGGGACGGATCGGGGCGGGCCGGGGTGCTTATCGGGGGTCCTGGTTGAACTTCGAGGTGGACCAGAAGTAACCGAGGAGGGCGAGGGCGATGGACCACGCGATGGTGAGCCATCCGTCGTGGCCGATCTCGGTGCCGAGGAGCAGGCCGCGCAGTGTCTCGATGGCCGGTGTGAACGGCTGGTACTCGGCGATGGGCCGGAACCAGCCGGGCATGGCATCCACGGGGACGAAGGTGCTGGAGATGAGGGGCAGGAAGATCAGGGGCATGGCGTTGTTGCCGGCGGCTTCGGCGTTGGGGCTGATCAGGCCCATGCCGACGGCGATCCAGGTGAGTGCCGTGGCGAAGAGCGCGAGCAGCCCGAACGCCGCCAGCCACTCCAGTGCCGTGGCGTCGGTGGAGCGGAAGCCGATGGCGACGGCGACGGCGCCGACGAGGACGACGCTGATGATCGACCGCAGGACGCTGCCGACGACGTGTCCGACGAGTACGGAGCCGCGGTGGATCGCCAGGGTACGGAAGCGGGCGATGATGCCCTCGGTCATGTCGTTGGAGACGGAGACCGCGGTCCCGATGGTGGTACTGCCGATGGTCATCAGCAGCAGGCCGGGGACGAGGTAGGCGATGTAGGCGGAACGGTCCGCGCCGCCGCCACCGATGCCGGCGCTCATGGTGTCGCCGAAGATGTAGACGAACAGCAACAGCAGCATGATCGGCGTGAGCAGCAGGTTCAGCGTGAGGGACGGGTAGCGCCGTGCGTGCAGGAGATTGCGGCGCAGCATGGTGGACGAGTCGCGCACGGCGAGAGAGAGGGAGCTCATCGGACAGCCTCCTTCGGCTGGTTGGGGACGTCGCTGCCGGTCAGGGCGAAGAACACGTCGTCGAGGTCGGGGGTGTGCACGGTCAGTTCGTCCGCCTCGATGCCGGCCGAGTCCAGCCGGTCGAGGATCGACCGCAGCTCGCGTTGGCTGCCGTCGCCGGGGATCCGCAACGACAGGGCCTCGTCGTCCCGGGTGACATCGCGCAGGACGGACGCGGCGGACCGGTACGCGGCCGGGTCGGTGAAGCGGAGCCGGACATGCCCGCCCGGGATCAGCCGCTTCAACTCGTCGGCGCTTCCCTCTGCGACGATCCTGCCGCCGTTGAGCACAGCGATGCGGTCGGCGAGTTCGTCGGCCTCTTCGAGGTACTGGGTGGTGAGGAAGACGGTGACGCCGCCGGCGACCAGTTCGCGGATGACGCCCCACATGTTGTGGCGTGCCCGCGGGTCGAGGCCGGTGGTCGGTTCGTCGAGGAAGATGATCCGCGGGTTGCCGACCAGGGTCATGGCGATGTCCAGGCGGCGCTTCATGCCGCCGGAGTAGGTGGAGGCCGGCTTCTTCGCCGCCTCCACCAGGTCGAACCGTTCCAGCAGTTCGGCGGCGACCCGCCGCCCCTCGGCCCTGGGCAGGTGGTGCAGGTCGGCCATGAGGAGCATGTTCTCCTCGCCGGTGATCAGCCCGTCGACGGCGGAGAACTGACCGGTGACGCCGATCGCGGCCCGCACCGCCTGCGGTGACGCGGCCAGGTCGTGACCGGCGACCTCGGCCCGCCCGCCGTCGGCGGTGACGAGCGTGGAGAGGATCTTCACGGCGGTGGTCTTGCCGGCGCCGTTCGGGCCGAGCAGGGCGAAGACCGTTCCCTCGGGGACGGTCAGGTCGATGCCGTCGAGGACGGTCCTGTCGCCGTAGGACTTGTGCAGACCGTGCGCCGCGATGGCCGGTGTGGTCATGAGGGTGCTCCTTCGAAGCGGGTCAAGGGCTGCGGATCAGAGGCTGCGGGCGGTGATGTCGCCGTAGGAGGTCGTCGCGTGGATGTTCAGAGCGGCGACGCCACCGTTGTTCTTCAGGGCGTTGCTGATCCGGCCGTGGCCCGTGCCGGCGTCCAGCGTGGCGGAGACGTCGTGGGCGGCGTCGACCGAGATGTCGCCGTACTCGGTGCGCAGGGTGAGGGTGCCGTGGGCGGCCTCGTTGATGCGGATGTGGCCCTTCTGGGTGCTGATGTCGGCGGGGCCGCCCAGCCGGCCGATGGTGACGTCGCCGGCGTGGGCGGTGACGCGGACGCTTGCGGCCTCGTCGAGCTTGATGTCGCCGTGCGCGCCGTCGAGGGCGACGTCGCCGAACCGTCCGACGCCACGGAACTCGGCGGCGGCCGCCGTCGCCTCGATGCGGGAGCCGGCGGGCAGTTGGACGGTGACCTCGATGGATCCGGACGGGCCGAGGTACTGCTTCCTCGCCGCCGGGGCCGCGATCCGCAGCACGCCGTCGGCGTAGGCGACGGTGGCCTGCTCCGCGGCCTTCACGTCGCGGCTCTTGGCGGTGTCCGCGGGCAGGACCTCGACCGTGGTGTCGGTCCGGTCGGCGGCGATGAACTGCACGCGTCCCGCGGGGATGTCGATGACGGCGGAGACGGGGGCGGGGGTGTCGAACTTCTGCATCGTGCTCTCCTTCGGTGCTTCTTGTTTCTGACACCGGAAACGCTACGTTGCGTTCACAGGAGCGGCAACTACCTTGTTGCACTCAACCCGCATCGCAGCAGCTCAACGGCCCAATTTCGTTGCAACGGCTTTACTTGGAACGCAACGAACGCGACGCTCTTCGTTGCATTGGATGGAGAGTGAACGCTATGCTGCGGTCATCGGAAGACCCGCGAAGCAGCCTGAAGGAGACCGCGATGCCGGGAGGCAGGCTCACCCAGCAGGAACGCCAGCAGATCGCGCTGGGACTGGCCGACGGCCTCGCCTACGCGGAGATCGCCAGACGCCTCGACCGCCCCACCTCCACGATCACCCGAGAGGTGATGCGTAACGGCGGCCCCACTGCCTACCGTGCCGACCTGGCCCACCGCGCCACCGAGCGCCGCACCCACCGGCGCAGACAGGGCACCCGCCCCGGGGCGGACGGGCCCGGGCAGACAAACGGGCGCGACGCCGAGGCCGTGCGTGAGTACGAGGAGACGTTCACGACCCTCCTCATGCAGCAGGGCCTGCCCAAGATGACCTCCCGGGTCCTGGTCTCCCTCTACACCAGCGACGCGGGCAGCCTCACCGCGTCCGAACTCGTCCAGCACCTCCGGGTCAGCCCGGCGTCCATCTCCAAAGCCGTCGCGTTCCTCGAGAGCCAGGGCCTCATCCGCCGGGAACGCGACGAACGCCGCCGCGAGCGCTACATCGCCGACGACGACGTCTGGTACCAAGGAATGGTCTCCGCAGCCCGTACGCACGCCCAACTCGCCGAAACCGCACGGCAGGGCGTCAGCCTCCTCGGCCCCGACAGCCCGGCCGCCGTCCGCCTCGAGAACATCGCCCGCTTCGTCGACTTCGTCGGCGAAAGCATGATCCGCGCCGCCGAACAGGCCCGCGAAGTCCTCCACACCAAGGCCGAACCCGCCGCAGCCACCACTGCCGAACCGACGCCGGACGGCGGCTAGGGCTCATACGGTGCAGACCCCGGCCCTGCACCGCTGCCTGCGCCGGCGCAACGCCGGCGCGCCCGCCCCCCGACAGGGCGTGGCCTCGCCGCTCGTCGGGCCGGGCGGCGGCGACATCGCTGCACCGCTCTTCATCGGGACGGCGGGCTGGTCCCTGATCGCTGTGCTCGCACACACCCCGGGCGACGCACAACCGCCGCGCTCGCCCGGCACCTCGTCCACGACATGGAATGGGGACCAGCTGCGCGGGCGGCCGGGCTTCATCCGCGCTGCGAGAGGGCCTGCGCGGGAAGCGGTTCCTGTTCCCTGGTGGTCCGGACCCGGGCCTCGGTCACGGCTCGACGAAGGAGCCGGGACAGGCGCTGGTCGGCGTCGGGGGCGGAGAGCAGGACGCGCAGGGCGTGTTCGAGAGCGTGGTGGCCGGGGCCGTGCCACCACAGCATGTCGGCGATGCGGGCCGGTGCCGTCGAGGTACGGGCCCGGGCGAGCCGCCGGGCCCGGGCGTGGCAGGCCGCGCTGCGGCATTCAAGGCGCCGAGAGCCGGGCCGCACGCGACGGGCGGCGTCCACCACCGTGCCCACCAGCAAGGGACCGTAAGCGCGGTCGGCAGGCCCCGCGTCGGCGAGATCGGCGGCCAGTGGCCACAGGGCCCGGCGGGTGGCGTCGTCGACGGAGTCGTTGACCGCACGGGCGAGCGCGGCGAGTACCGGATGGGTGCCGGGCGGGCGGTCGGTGAAGCGGCCGGTGGCCAGCAGGGAGGCCGCCTCCATGAGGCAGGCGCCGTCGTCGGGGTGCAGATGGGCGAAGCGGCCCGGCACGGGGAGGCCGTCGGGGACTTCGGCACGTGGTGGCCTGCCCGGCTCGGGAGCGGGTGGGGTGGGCATCGTGGGCCTCCGCTGAGGTCACAGACCGGTGATGGCGTGCAGGATCAGATAGAGGGCGGCGGCGGGCAGCCCGGCTCCGGGAAAGGTGAGGATCCACGCGATGCCGATGGAACGGGCCACCTGCCAGCGCACGGCCTTGATGCGCCGGGTCGCGCCGGCGCCCAGGATGGCCGCGGTGATCGTCTGGGTGGTGGAGATCGGGGCCTTGAACACGAACGCGGTGGTGTAGAGGACGGCCGTGGCGGCGGTCTCGGCGGCGAAGCCGCGCGGCGGATCGAGGTGCACGATGCGCCGGCCGAGGGTGGTGATGATGCGGCGCCCACCGGTGTAGGTACCGGCGGCCATCGCCGCGGCCACGGCCGCGATCACCCACAGGGGTACGGAGAAGTCGTCCTGCCATCCCGCCGTGACCATGGCGAGGACGATGACGCCCATGGTCTTCTGCGCGTCCTGCAGCCCGTGCCCGAGACCCATGGCGGCGGCTGACACGGTCTGCGCCGCGCGGAAGCGGCGGGTGACGGGGCGCGGGGCGGAGCGGCGGAACGCCCACAGAATGATCGTGTGCAGGCTGTAGCCCAGGGCCACACCGACCAGCGGGGACAGCAGCATGGGCAGAAGGACCTTGTCCACGATCCCGGTCCAATGCACGGTTGCGGAGGCGGCGAGGGCGGCACCGACCAGTCCGCCGATCAGGGCGTGGGAGGACGAGGTCGGCAGACCCCGCCACCAGGTGAAGATGTTCCAGCCGATCGCGCCGACGAGCGCGCACAGCACCAGCAACAGGCCCGACAGTTCCTCAGGTGCACCGATGATGCCGCTGCCGACGGTCTTGGCCACCTCCGTGCCCAGGAAGGCGCCGAGGAAGTTCACCACGGCGGCCATGGCCAAGGCGGTCCGGGGCGTGAGGGCGCGGGTGGAGATGGAGGTGGCGATCGCGTTCGCGGCGTCGTGGAAGCCGTTGGTGAAGTCGAACGTCAGCCCCACGACGATGATCAGCAGCACAAGCGTGAGCTCCATGGCCGGACACCTTTCGCCACGCACACGGTCCCGGACTGCCCCAGGCGCCCTCTCTCCATCGTGCAGCGAAACCCCCGCGGGTTCAGGGCACGGACACGCACACGGCCGCTGAAGGTCTCCCCTGCTCGGACCGGAGGCCGGCCGGTACGCGCTGCGGCCGCTCCCGCCCGCTCGTCCTGCCGCACGGGCACCGGCCGGGGGTCCCGCGGGGTCCGTTCCGTGATCGCCCTCGATGCCTCGTCCGCCTCCGTCCGCCGTCCGCGCTCGAGACAGGACGAGCACCGGCGGCCGCGGCTCACACCGATCGCCGCTCGCCCTCACGGCCGCATCGTCGGGGCATGCGCCAGGGGGCTTCGGCCCAGACCGAAAGGGCGCGCGGATTTCCCCACGGGTCGGCAAGCTGCGGTGCAGGGCCGAACCTGGCCGGAGCGCAGCGTCAGAAGGGACCCACGGATGCTCGACCTGAACAGCGGCCGCCGCAAGACGCCGGCCATGGTGTTCGCCGCAGCCGTCTGCGTGACAGGTCTCATGGTCACAGGCGCCTCTCCCGCCCATGCCGCCGGCCCTTACGACGGTGCGGACCCGGCTGCCACAGGCTGCTCCTCCAACGCCAGGACCCTCGCCTCCGCGCCCCTCTACCGGCCGGGCTCGACCAGCCAGGTCGGCACCATCGAGATGCGCTACAGCAACACCTGCATGACCCAGTGGATCCGCGTCCACTCCAGCATCAGTATCTGCAGCCCTCACCCATGTCGCAACGACGCGCAGATCACCCGCCCCGCCGGCGTGGACGGTCCAGCCCTGACGGTGGGCCGCGGCAACGTGGCCGCCGGTGAGCCCTACCAATGGAGCTTGATGGTCCATACCCCCAACACCCGCTCCTGCGGGACCGGTTACGCCGATACCGGCGTCACCCTTGCCTACCCCTACGGCGAACCGGGCCGCCAGATCTGCGGTTGAGCCTCGCTGACCCGCTTCTCCGGTGGCTGCCCACGTCCACCCGCGAGCCGGGCCGGCCGCAGGGCTTGATCATCGCCCCGCATCCAGCGGACGTGCCTGCGCCCAGGACGTCACGAGCATCTTCAGCGCGGCCACCGCGACCAAGGTGGCGACCGAACCAGGGGGACACCGCCATGTGGCGCATGCGCATGCTCACCGCCGCGAGTACCGCACTGGCCGCCGCGGTACTCGTCGTGACGGGATGCACGGACGGCAAGGCCCCGCAGAAGCAGCGTGTCTCCGCCACGGCGGAGCGGATGAGGCCGCTGACGGACGCGGAGACACTGCGGATAGCGGACGCCCAGCAGCGGTTGATAGGCCGCTGCATGGCAGGCAAGGGATTCGAGTACTGGGAAGCGGAGCGGCTGAGTCTGCGCGAGAGCCGCACTCTCGGCTATGTGGCGGACGATGTCGAATGGGCTCGCGAGTACGGTTACGGCAGCCGTATCCACGCCAAGGCGGACATGGCGCGCAAGAACAACCGCAACGCCGCCTACCGCGCCACCCTGCCCTCCGAGCGGCGGACGGCCTACGACCTGGCTCTCGACGAAGGGCCGGGCGCACCCCGGATGTCCGTCCGGCTGCCCTCCGGCGGCGTCGTCGGCAAGCGGGTGGGCGGCTGCGTCGCCGACTCGGAGAAGCAGCTGTACGGGGACCTCGAGGCATGGTTCCGTGCGGACAAGATCGCCGGAAGCGCCGGCCGCCTCTACATACCGAAGGTCCTGGCCGACAAGGAGTTCACGGCCGGGCTGGCGGCCTGGTCGCGGTGTCTGCGGCGCGCGGGCCACACCTACGCGAACCCGGGAGACGCCCGCGACGCGGCGCTGCTGAACAAGCTCGGGACAGCCCCGGGCAAGGCCTTCGAAGCCGAGCGCGCACTCGCGGTGGCGGACGCCACCTGTGCCCGCTCGGTGAAGCTCCGGTCGATCGGCCAGGAGCGTGAGAAGCACTACGTGAACCAGCTCGACGGCGTCCACCGCGAAGCCCTCGACACCCGGGCGCGCCTGCAGCACCGGGCGCTGGAAGTCGCCAAGGAGATCGTCGGGCCGCGGGCCTGACCGTCCGGTCACAAGGGCTGACCGGCCCCCGGCCTCTTACACACCTCCGCGGGTCCGGTACCCGCGGACCGGCCATGCCCCCACCGGGCATCCACGAAGGAGTACACATGCGCAAGCTGGGCACCCTCGTCACGTCCCTGGGCCTGCTGGCCCTCGGCGCGGCCTTCCCCTCCACGGCCCAGGCGGCTCCGCAGCAGGGGTACTACTGCGACCAGACATGGAGCCAGACCGGCCGTGACGGCTACGTGCGGGCCTGGAGCGGCTTCGACTGCACGGGCACTCTGCTGGGAGCGGCTTACGACAACGACCTCAGCTGGGGCGACCAGGGAGGTGCCTTCCAGAACCGGGACGCGTACGAGGTCAAGTCCGTGATGAACAACGGCTATGTGGGCGGCAGGGACGTCGTCGCCTTCTACGAGATCCACAACAGCGGTGCCAGCTACGTCTGTCTCTCCCCCTACGAGCTGTACGCGGACGACATCACCGACAACCACTTCACGAGCGGCGCCCCCGTGAATCACATCGCGTTCCACCGGTGGATGACCGCTGCCGATTGCGCGGGCAACAGCTGGTTGACCTGAACCGCCGGCCTGACGCGGTGTCACCGAGCCGTCCTGCGGTTCGGTGACACCGCGTCCCCGCGCCCGGGCCGGACAGGCTGCCGGAGCGGGCGGTGGCGGCGGGACACCCGCAGGCGGTCACCGGTCGATGGAGCCGGACCCGAAGCTTGAACACAAATTACACACATCCCCTCTACACGTCGGCCCCCGATGGTCTAGATTGACCGTGCTTCAGCTGTTCGGACACGAGGCGACCAAAATGATCTATAGGTCCGGCGCTACGTAAAGCCTGCAGTCCCGACCCCTGCGCCAGACGTTGGGGTGATCGATTCACGGAGCCCGCGAGGGTCCTTGGGTGCGGGGAGCACCCGAGGTTCCGACGGGTTCCGCGCACCTCGCAAGCCTGGTCGGACACGCGAATCAGCTGTCTCCAGGGTGAGTTGTCCAAGCAGCGCCGGAACAGCCGGAATTCATGCGCGGGGGCGGGGGTGCCTCCCAGGGGGAGGAACAGCGCGGCGCGGGGGGCGGGGGTGCCTCCCGGGGGAGAAACAGTGCGAGGTGAACACCTCCAACACTGGCGACCTGGGGGGGTCCTGTGCAGCAGGGGGAATTAGTCGACCCGTTTCCGTCGGCGGCCGGGCGTCTGGCGAACGGGACGATCAGCCGGCCCGCGATCGAATGGGAGCAGCGGTACCGCCGTACCGTGATCACCAGCGATACCGTGGCCACCGCTTTCGTGGTGGCGGCGATCGGGAACTTCTTCGGGGTCCGGGACGCGGCCGACTGGCACGAGAAGTGGGGAATCCTCGCGTTCGGCACCGAACTTCTGGTGCTCGGAGCGCTTGCGGTGAGCCGGTCATGGGCTCCGGCCGTGCTCGGCCAGGGGGCCGAGGAGTTCCGCCGGCTCGGACGCTCCTTGTTCACGGCGACCGTCGTGCTGGCGCTCGGCGGGATCGCCCTCACCTCGCGCAACATCAAGCTCTGGATATTCGTCGCGATCCCCGCGATCGCGCTCGTCACCATGACCGCGCGGTATCTGCTCCGCCTCCGGCTGCACAAACAGCGCAACGAAGGACGGTGCCTGAGACCGGTGCTCGCCGCCGGGAGCCCGGCCACCGTGCGCGACCTGATCAGCCGGACCCGCAAGTTCCCGCACCTCGGCTGGCGGGTGGAGGCGGTGTGCACACCGGACGGTCTCGGGCCCGACGGTGACCACCTGGACGGGGTGCCGGTCGTCGGCCGGCTGGCGGACCTCGCGGACCACGTCCGCCACGCCGGCTACCGCGTCGTCGCGGTCACCCCGGACCCGCACTGGTCACCGGACCGGCTGCAGCGGCTGGCGTGGAACCTCGAGGGCAGCGATGCCGAGATGATCGTGGCCCCCGTCCTGATGGAGGTGGCCGGCCCGCGGCTGCACGTCGACGCGGTGCTCGGGATCCCGCTGCTGAGGGTCAGCATGCCGACCTTCACCGGGGGCCGCCGGGCGATCAAGGGGGTCGTCGACCGGATGGGCGCGGCGGTCCTGCTGGTGCTGTTCGCCCCGCTGATGGTGCTCGTCGGGCTGGCCGTGCTGGCGGACAGCCGGGGTGGGGCGCTGTACCGCCAGCGCAGGGTCGGCAAGGACGGCCGCGAGTTCACCATCTTCAAGTTCCGCACCATGGTCGACGGAGCTCACGCGGCACGCGCCCAGCTCGCCGACCGCAACGAGGGCGCCGGCCTGCTGTTCAAGCTCCGCCGGGATCCGCGGGTGACCCGCGTGGGGGCAGTGCTGCGCCGGTACTCGATCGACGAACTCCCGCAGCTGTTCAACGTGCTCACCGGATCGATGTCGCTCGTCGGTCCGCGGCCTCCGCTGCCGGAGGAGTCCGCGGCGTACGGCCCGGACATCCGGCGGCGGCTGCTGGTCAAGCCCGGGCTCACCGGCCTGTGGCAGATCAGCGGACGCAGCGACCTGCCGTGGGAGGAGGCGGTCCGCCTCGACCTGCGGTACGTGGAGGACTGGTCGCTCGCCCTGGACGCGGTGATCTTGTGGAAGACGCTGCGTGCGGTGATCCACGGGCAGGGGGCCTATTGATGCGCGGGGACCTGCGAGGGAACGGTCCCGCCGACGCGCGCACCGCAGGCCACAGGGGCCTGCCTGGGGGGAAGGACGCTTCATGAGAGTCAGTGTTCTCGGGCTCGGCTACGTGGGCTGCGTGTCGGCCGCGTGCCTGGCCAGCATGGGTCACGAGGTCATCGGGGTGGACGTGAACCAGGTGAAGGTCGACCTGGTCAACGACGGCAAGGCCCCGGTGGTCGAGGAGCGGATCGGCGAGCTCATCGCCGAGGTCGTGCGGACCGGAGCCTTACGCGCCACCGGCGACGTCGGCGAGGCGATCAGGGGCAGCGAGGTGTCGCTGGTCTGCGTGGGCACGCCGTCGGAGCCCAACGGCAGCCTGTGCACCACGTACTTGGAGCGGGTCACGGAGGAGATCGGCGCCGCGCTGGCCGAGCGGGGCGGACGGCACACCGTCGTGTTCCGCAGCACCATGCTCCCGGGCACCTGCCTGAACCTGCTGGTGCCGATCCTGGAGAAGTACGTCGGCGGCACGGCCGGTGTGGACATCGGGGTCGCGGTCAACCCGGAGTTCCTGCGCGAGGGCACGAGCGTGCGGGACTTCTTCGACCCGCCCAAGACCGTCATCGGCGAGCTCGACCCGGCGAGCGGCGACGCGGTGCTGGCGCTCTACGAGGGCCTGCCCGGCGAGGTGTTCCGGGTGCCGGTCCCGACGGCCGAGGCGATCAAGTACGCGGACAACGCGTTCCACGGCCTCAAGATCGGCTTCGCGAACGAGCTGGGCGCGGTGTGCCGGGCGCTCGGGGTGGACTCGCACCAGGTGATGGACGTGTTCCTGGCCGACCGCAAGCTCAACATCAGCCCCGCCTATCTGCGGCCCGGCTTCGCCTTCGGCGGCTCCTGCCTGCCCAAGGACCTGCGCAGCCTGGTCCACGCGGCGCGGCGGGCCGACGTCTCTGTGCCCATCCTCGCCCACGTGCTGCCCTCCAACGCCGACCATCTGCAACGCGCGGTGGAGCTGGTCGAGCGCACCGGCAAGCGCCGGGTGGGCCTGTTCGGGCTGTCCTTCAAACCGGGCACCGACGACCTCCGCGAGAGCCCGCTCGTCGAGCTGGCGGAGAGGCTCTTCGGCAAGGGGTACGACCTGCGGATCCACGACGCCAACGTGAATCTCTCCCGGCTGCTCGGCGCGAACCGCGAGTACATCGAGACCCGGCTGCCGCACCTGGCGCAGCTGCTCACGGATTCCGTCGACGAGGTGCTCGAGCACGCGGAGGTGTGCCTGGTCGGGACCAGGGACCCGGCCGTGCTGTCGAAGCTGCCCCATGGCGACGGCCCCGTGATCGTCGACCTCGTCCATCTCCCCGACGCCGATGCGCGCCGGGCCGAACCGGGATACGTGGGCCTTGCCTGGTGACACATCGTTCGACGACACGGCCGGAAACGGCCGGCCGGACCGCCGCGCGCTGATCCTGGTGGAGAACCTGTCGGTGCCGTTCGACCGGCGGGTGTGGCAGGAGTGCACGACGCTGCGCGACGCGGGCTGGGAGGTGCATGTCATCTGTCCGCAGGGGAGCAAGCGGGACACGGAGGCCGAGGCGGAGATCGACGGGGTGCGGATCCACCGCTACCCGCTGCGGGCGGCCACCGGAGGACCGGCCGGCTACCTGCGGGAGTACGGATCCGCGCTGTGGCACACGGCCCGGCTGGCCCGGAAGGTCGGCCCGGTCGACGTGGTCCACGCCTGCAACCCGCCCGACCTGCTGTTCCTGCCGGCACTGTGGCTGAAGCGGCGCGGCGCCCGGTTCGTCTTCGACCAGCACGACCTGGTGCCCGAGCTGTACCTCTCCCGGTTCGACCGCGGCGAGGACCTGCTCTACCGCGCCGTGTGCGCGCTGGAACGGCGTACCTACCGGGCCGCGGACATCGTGCTCGCCACGAACGAGAGCTACCGGGAGGTCGCGATCCGCCGTGGCGGCCGGCGGCCGGAGGACGTCTTCGTGGTGCGCAGCGCGCCACAGACCGACCGGTTCCAACCTGTTCCGCCCGAGCCGGAGTTGAAGCGCGGCAAGCCTCATCTGCTGTGCTACCTCGGCGTCATGGGCCCTCAGGACGGCGTCGACTACGCCTTGCGGGCCCTCGCGAAACTGCGCGACGACCTCGGGCGTACCGACTGGCACGCGGTGTTCGTCGGCGCCGGTGACGCCTTCGACGCGATGGTGGAGCTTTCCCGGCGGCTCGGGCTCTCGGACCAGGTGCAGTTCACCGGGCGCGTCCCGGACGCCGACCTGGTGCGCTACCTGTCGACCGCGGACGTGTGCCTCTCCCCCGACCCGCGCAACCCGCTCAACGACGTGTCGACCATGAACAAGGTCCTGGAGTACATGGCGATGGGCCGGCCGGTCGTCTCGTTCGACCTGAAGGAGGCGCGCGTCTCGGCCGGAGAAGCCGCCGTCTACGCGCCCGCCGACGACGAGGCGGAGTTCGCGGGGCTCATCGCGCTGCTGCTCGACGATCCGGAGAAGCGGGCCCGGATGGGCAGGATCGGCCAGGAGCGGATCGGCGGGCCGCTCTCCTGGCGGAACTCGCAGGCGTCGCTGCTCGCCGCCTATGCCGCTGCGTGCCGTGACCACACCCCGGTGTCGGCGGGCGGCCCGGTCCGCACAGGGAAGAGGCCGCGGCGTTGAGCGATGACACGATCCGTCTGGTCACCATCGGGCGGATTCTCCGTCAAAGGTGGCGGCTGCTCGCCGTCCTCGCCGCCGTGGGCGCACTCGTCGGCCACGGCACCTCGGTGGTGTTCCCGCCGCGTTACACGGCGTCGGCATCGGTGCTGCTGCCGGGGCAGTGGGAGGAGCGCGAGCTGCTGACCCAGGTGGACATCGCGACCAGTTCGACGGTGGTCGACCGCGCGGCCGCCGAGCTCGGCTGGAACGACGTCAGCCGCGCCGAGCTGCGGGACCGGGTGACCGCCGAGGCCGCCGACGGGAACATCATCAAGATCTCGGGTACGGCCGACACCCCTGAGCGCGCGCAGCGGCTCTCGGACCGGGTGGCCCGGCAGTTCGTCGAATTCGCCGCGCGGGTCGCGGGCGGCAACACCGACCCCGGAGCGGCCACGGGGCCCGAGGCGCTGCGGCAGAAGGTGGAGGAGACCAACCGCCGCATCACCGAACTGGCGAACGCGGCCGATCCGGGGCGGACCGTGGAGAGCGTGCAGGCCCGCACCACGCTCGAGAAGCTGCGCACCTCGTTGGAAGAGGCCATGACGAAGCTGGACGAGGCCGACCCGGCGAACGACAAGGCCGGCATGGTCGTCATGGGGCCGGCCGCCCGGCCGACCGGCGAGGCACCGCCGACGAGGCTGCAGCTCATCGTCGCCGGGGCGCTGCTGTTCTTCCTGCTCGCGGTCATCGGCCATCTCGTCGCCGCACGGATGAACCGCCGGCTGCGCACCGAACCGGAGATCGCCGCGGCGTTGGGCTCCGCGCTGCTCGGCACCGTCGACGCGCCCTATGACCGGCGCGCCCACCGGCCGGAAGGCGGGGGCCCACGGGCCCGGATCCGCCGGCTCCTCGGCATCGACACCCGGTGGGACATACCGACCCCGCGGAAGTCCGGCGACGAGGCCGGCACACGGATCCGCTACCGGCGGGTGTGCGCCCGTATCCAGGACATGCTGCCGGCCCCCCGGCAACTGCTGGTCGTCGTACCGGACGGTGACGAGACCGCCCGCCGGGCGGCCGGGCGGCTCGTCGCGGAGGCCGCGAGCGATCCGGTGCTGCGGATGGCGGAGGTTTCGGTGGACCGGCCGTTGGTCCCGGACCGCGGCTCCGAGTCCGGTGCCCTGGTCGTCGTCGGCGCGGGCAGCTGGACCGCGGAGGAGCTCGCCGGCATCGCCGAGGCGTGTGCGGACGGCGGGCACGAGGTCGTCGGCGTCGTCGTCGCCGGCCCGGTCCGGGCCCGTCCGGCGGGCCCCTCCGGACATCCCCCGAACGACGCCCCTCCGGCGCTCGCGGTTCACGGCCGGGCGACGGGAGGTTCGGCGTGACCACGAGCACGACTGCGGATTCCTCGGCCGCCGCTCCGCTCCTCGACCTGCAGGCGCTGGTCGTGGCGGTGCGCAGGCGCCGCCGCCTCTGGTGCGCCATGGCGCTGCTGGGGCTGCTGGCCGGCGCGGCGTCGGCGGTCCTGATGCCGCCCGCGCCGAGCGCGGTGACCAAGGTGCTGGTGGCGCACGAGGAGGACCAGCCGAACGACACCGGAACGCTGATCCGTACCGACGTCGAGCTGCTGCGGACCACGCGGATCGCCGACAAGGCCCTGCGGTCCCTCAACTCCACTGAGGACCCCGAGGACTTCATGCGCGACTACCGGGGCACCGGCCTGACCAACAACCTGCTGCAGATCGAAGTGAGCGGTGACAGCGACGCGGAAGCGGTGGCCCGGGCCGAGGCGCTGGCCGACGCTTTCGTCGCGGACCATGTGAAGCGGATGGGGGACGCCGCGAAGGCCGAGGCCAAGGCCCTGCTCGACCAGCGTGACCGCATGCGGGACGAACTCGCCCGGGTCAACAAGGCGATCGGGGAGCAGGCGCCGGAGAGCGGCCCGGAAGCGTCGGCGACCATCGAGTCGCTCTTCGCCCGCCGGGCCGAACTCGACTCGCGGATCGCCGACTTCGACCAGCGGGCCGCAGAGGCGCAGACCGGCACGCCCAAGGTCGTCGCCGGCACACAGATCGTGGACGCCCCACGCGCGGTGCGCCACTCCCTCCCCAAGGCCGCCGCCACCAACTCCGCGATCGGGCTCGTCCTCGGGCTCGTCCTCGGGCTCGCGCTGGCCGCAGTCGGCGCGGTGGTGGCGGACCGCCCCGTGCTGCGCCGGGACATCGCGGCGAATCTCGGCGCCTCGGTCATCGCGGAGCTGCGCCGCGCGTCCTTGCGGTCGGGCAGGCCGTGGCGGCGCAGGACCCGGGCGGCACGGGCACGGCTCGCCGGGACCCTCGCCCGCGCCGTGCGCGGCTCCGCCGAACCGGTGTCGCTGCTGGAACTGGGCTGTGCGCGCAGCACGAGCGTGATCGCCATGGACCTCGCCGCGGCACTGGCGCCGGAGGGTCCGGTGGTCGTCGTCGACGGTCTGCCGGGCCGGCGGCTCGCGGGCCGCCGTCCGAAGCCGGGCGACCCGGCCGTGGTCGGCGGCGAGCGTGCCGCGGCCGTCTCGCACGAGGAACGCCGGCTCGGCGTCGGCTCTGTTGCGCCCGGCACGGCGTGGACCGACCTCCAGTACCTCGGGACCCGGACCGTGCTCGTCGTGCGTGCCGGACACGGCAGCGCCGCGTGGCTGCACACCGTGGCACGGCAGCTCGCGGACCAGCGCATCGCGGTGATCGGTGTGGTGCTGGTCGACCCCGATCCGCGTGACCGGACCGACGGCACGCTGTGGGACGGACGGCACACCGCGCTGCGCGGCCTGCGCGAGCGGACGGCCGGGCAGAACGGGACGGCCAGGCCGCGGACGGAACGGCTGCCGATGTGGGCCGCACGGGTACCGGACAACGACCAGGAGGCGCGGTAGGACATGTGTGGCATCGCGGGTACTTACCGATGGCCGGA
Organism: Streptomyces pristinaespiralis; assembly: GCF_001278075.1. Lineage (GTDB taxonomy): Bacteria > Actinomycetota > Actinomycetes > Streptomycetales > Streptomycetaceae > Streptomyces > Streptomyces pristinaespiralis. The sequence goes on from NZ_CP011340.1 coordinate 2,343,984, forward strand.
CGGGAAGCTGGTGACCGACCGGCTCACAGAGACCCTCGCCCACCGGGGTCCGGACGGAGCGGGCCGGTACGGCCACTCGGCCGGTGACGGCGAGGTGCAGCTCGGGCACCGCCGGCTCGCCATCATCGACCTGTCGGGGACCGGCGCCCAGCCGATGGTCTCGGACGGCCTCGCCCTCACGTACAACGGCGAGCTGTACAACGCGCCCGAGCTGCGTGCCGAGCTGGCGGCCGCCGGGGTGCGCTTCCGCGGTACCTCCGACACCGAGGTGCTCCTCGAGGCCTGGCGGCGCTGGGGCACGGACTGCCTGCCCCGGCTGCGCGGCATGTTCGCGTTCGGGATCTTCGACGAGCGGACCGGTGAACTGGTGCTGGTCCGGGACCAGTTGGGCATCAAGCCGCTGTTCCTGCTCCGGCGCGGCGAGGGCCTGGTGTTCGCCTCGGAGCTGAAGGCGCTCGCCGCCGCGACCGGCGGGTCCCTGGAGGTGGACCACGCGGCGCTGGTGGCCTCGCTGCTGTACTACTGGGTGCCGGACTCACGGTGCGCGTTCCGTGAAGCGGAGAAGCTGCCGCCGGGGAGCTGGCTGAGGTGCCGGCCCGACGGCCGGGTGGAGCGCGGCCGGTTCTGGAACCTGAAGGACGTCGCCGCCGAGGGCCGCGAGCGGGCCCGGGCCGGCGAGCGGCCCGATGTCGCCGCCCTCGTCGAGGAGTCGACCCGGCGCCACCTGCTCTCCGACGTACCCGTGGCGACCTTCCTCTCCGGCGGCCTCGACTCCAGCTACCTGACCGCGCTGGCGGCCCGCCACCGACCGGGGATCTCCGCCTACACGATCGGGTTCCGCGCCGAGGACGCCAAATTCGAGGCGATGCCCGACGACCTGCGTTACGCCCGGCAGGTGGCCGAGCGGTTCGGCGTCGACCTCCATGAGATCGAGATCGCCCCGAACGTGCTCGACCTGCTGCCGCGGATGACGTACCACCTGGACGAGCCGATCGGCGACCCCGCCGCGATCAACACGTTCCTCATCTGCTCGGCGGCCCGGGAGGCCGGGGTCAAGGTGATGCTCTCGGGGATGGGGGCCGACGAGCTGTTCGCCGGGTACCGCAAGCACCTCGCCAACCTGCTCGCGCTGCGCTACCAGCGGGTCCCCCGGCCCCTGCGGCACGGCCTGTCCAGGGCCGTGGACAGGCTGCCGGTCGCCTCGTCCCGCCGGGGGTACCGGTCGGTGCGCTTCGCGAAGCGGTTCCTCTCCTTCGCCGAACTGCCGGAGGAGACCGCGTTCCGGCGCAGCTACACCATGTACGACCAGGACGAGCTGCTCGCCCTGGTGGATCCGGACCTGGCCCCCGCGGTCGAGGACGTGCTGACCGAACACGCGGACGTCTACCAGGACAACGACCTCGACGACTTCGTCAACCGCATGTGCCTGGGCGACGCCCGGATGTTCCTGCCGGGCCTGAACCTCGCGTACACGGACCGCTCGAGCATGGCCGCGTCGACCGAGGTGCGGGTGCCGTACGTGGACGTCGAGGTGGTCAAGGCGGCGTTCGCCGTGCCCGGCGACCGCAAGATCGTCGGACGGCAGGGCAAGGCCGTCCTCAAGGAGGCGGCCGGCTCGATCCTGCCCCGGGAGATCGTGTACCGGCCCAAGGGCCTGTTCAGCGCCCCGCTGCGCGCCTGGATGAGCCGGGACCTGGCACCGCTGGTGCGCGAGGTGGTCAACGACGGCGAGCTCGTACGGTCCGGGTTCCTGCGCCGCGACGCGCTGCAGCGGCTCGTCGCCGCGGACGCCGCCGGGCAGCAGGACTACTCCAAGCATCTGTGGCATGTGCTGACCCTCGAGTACTGGTATCGCGACGCGACCTCTGGGTCCGGCCAGAGCACTCGGTCAACGGCTTAGGAATTCAGAGGAGTTCGAGTGAAGCAGGTTGTGCAGAACTACAAGAGCGGCGAGCTGGCGGTGCTCGACGTGCCGGTACCGGGGTGCAAGCCGGGCGGGGTGCTGGTCCGCAGCGCCTACTCGCTGATCTCCACCGGGACCGAGCTCATGAAGGTGTCGGAGGCCGGCATGTCGATGCTGGGCAAGGCCCGCTCCCGCCCGGACCAGGTGGCCAAGGTCATGCAGAGCGTGGCCACCAACGGGGTGCCCGCCACCTACCGCAAGGTGATGGGCAAGCTGGACTCCTACACGCCGCTGGGCTACTCGCTGTGCGGGGTGGTCGAGCAGGTCGGCGCCGGGATCGACGATGTGAAGGCCGGCGACCTCGTGGCCTGCGCCGGCAATGAGCACGCGTTGCACGCCGAGCTGAACTGGGTGCCCAAGAACCTCTACACCCCGGTGCCGGACGGCCTCGCACCGCGGCACGCCGCCTTCGGCACCGTCGGGTCGATCGCCCTGCAGGGTGTCCGCCAGGGCGAGTCGAAGCTCGGCGAGGTGGCACTGGTCATCGGCCTCGGTCTGATCGGGCAGTTGGTGGTGCAGCTGCTGGCCGCCTCGGGGGTCCGCGTCGTCGGTGCCGACCCCGACCCGGAGCGCTGCGAGCTCGCCGAGCGCCTGGGCGCCGCGGCCTGCGGCGATCCCGCGTCCCCGGCCGTGGAGGCCGCCGTCGCCGAGCTCACAGGCGGCCTGGGCGTGGACCAGGTGTACCTGGCCGCCGGCGGCGGCAGCAACCAGCCCGTCGAGCTGGCCGCCCGGCTGTGCCGGGACCGCGGCCGGGTCGTCGACATCGGCAAGTGCCGCCTGGACCTGCCGTGGAACGCGTACTACGAGAAGGAACTCGACGTCCGGTTCTCCCGCAGTTACGGCCCCGGGCGTTACGACCCGGAGTACGAGCTCGAGGGCCGGGACTACCCGATCGGCTACGTGCGCTGGACCGAGCGCCGCAACCTGGCGTGCTTCCTCGATCTCCTCGCCCGCGGCAGCGTCGACGTGGAGCCGCTGGTCTCCCGCATCGCCGACTTCGACGACGCCGTCGAGACGTACCAGAGCCTGAAGAGCGGCGAACTGAAGGCCGTGGCGGTGCTGTTCAGGTACCCCGGGCACGCGGGGGAAGCGGATGCCCCGGCGGTGGCCGTGCCCGCGGTGAAGCGACCCGTGGGCACGGTGCCCGGACCGGCCCGGGCCGCGCGGACGCCGGTGCGCCTCGCGTTCGTCGGCGCGGGCAACTACGCGACGTCGATGCTGCTGCCGCACCTGGCACAGCGCGACGGCGTCGAGTTGTCGACCGTCGTCACCACGACGGCGCTGTCCGCGGCCAACGCGCAACGGAAGTTCGGCTTCGCCGAGGCGACCACCGACCTCGACGCCGTGCTCGGCGACAAGTCCATCGACGCGGTGTTCGTCGTCACCCGGCACAGCTCGCACGCCGAACTGACCCGGAAGGCCCTGCTGGCCGGCAAGACCGTGTTCGTGGAGAAACCCCTGGCCCTCACCGAGGACGAACTGGCCGGCGTGCTCGCGGCAGTCGAGGAGTCCGGCAACGACCGGCTGCAGGTGGGCTTCAACCGCCGGTTCGCGCCGGTGCTGCGGGAGGCCCGGCAGCGGTTCGGCGCCCGGAGCGGTCCTGCGAGCCTGCGGTACCTGGTCAACGCGGGCCGGCTGCAGCACGGCAGCTGGTACCTCCGGCAGGGCACCGAGGGCTCGCGGTTCGCCGGCGAGGGCGGGCACTTCATCGACACGGCGAGCTGGCTGCTCGATGCCGACCCGGATTCGGTGTACACGGTCGCCACGCCCGGCAACGAGGATCTGCAGGTCGTACTGCGCTACCCGGACGGGTCCACCGCCACCATCAGCTACGTCACCACCGGCCCGGCCGGCTTCCCCAAGGAGACGCTGGACCTGGTCGCGGACGGCCGTGCGCTCCGGCTCGACGACTTCGTCCGCGCCACTGTTCACGACGGCCGCGGCAAGTGGGTCAGTTCACGGCTGCCGAAGGCCCGGGACAAGGGCCAGAACGCCGAGCTGGCCGCGTTCGTCAAGGCCGTGCGGACCGGCGGGCCGATGCCGGTGCCGCTGGAGTCGCTGGTCGCCACCACGGCGGCCACCCTCGCCGTGCAGAGCGGCCTGGTCACCGGCGCGCCGGTGACGTTGGCGAGGGCGCGATGACGGTGAGCTCGGGGAGTCTGGGCTGGTACCTGCGGCGGCTGTCCCGGATGGGGCCGCGGGAGGTCGGCGGCCGGGCGGGCGACGCGGTGCGCAGGCGGCGGTGGCGGTCGTCGCTGCCGGACCGCCCGGGCGTGACCGGCGCCCGGTTCACCGCGGTGCTGCCCGCCGCGACGGTCGCCGCGGTGCCGCCGGACGCCGCGAAGCGTCTCCTGGCCGAGGCGGACCGGCTGATGGCCGGGCACGCCGAGTATTTCGGGGTGGCCCGCGACGACTTGGCCGACCCGGACTGGTGCTACGACCCGAAGACCGGGCGCCGGGCTCCCTGGGGCTACGCCTTCGACGTGCCGTACCGGGACGAGGACGCGGTCGGGGACATCAAGCAGATCTGGGAGCTGTCCCGGCATCAGTACCTCACCGTGCTCGCCGCCGCCTACGCGATCAGCGGGGACGAGCGGTACGCCGAGCGGGTGGCCGAGCACCTGCGGTCGTGGTGGGCGGCCAACGCGCCGCTGCGCGGCGTGCACTGGGTCAGCGGCATCGAGCTGGGGATCCGGCTGCTGTCGTGGGTGTGGATCCGCCGGCTGCTCGACGGCTGGCCGGGCGCGGCCGGGCTGTTCGAGGACAACCCGGTGGCGTTGAGCCAGATCTGGCACCACCAGCGCTGGCTGGCCGCCTTCCCCAGCCGGGGGTCGTCGGCGAACAACCACGTCATCGCGGAGGCCGCCGGGCAGTTCGCCGCGGCCTGCGCGTTCGGGTGGTTCCCCTCCTCGGCGCGTTGGCGGGCCGACGCGCTGCGGTCGCTGGAGCGGCATCTGCGCGCCAACACCTTCGGCTCCGGTCTCAACCGCGAGCTGGCCACCGAGTATCACGGACTGGTGCTGGAGCTCGGCCTGGCCGCGGTGGCCGAGGCGGATGCCGCCGGCGTGCCGGTCCCCACGTCGATCCGGCTGGTGCTGCTGCGGATGACCGACGCGCTCGCGGCCGTCGTGGACAACCGGTTACGGCCCCCGCGCCAGGGCGACGCGGACGACGGGCACGGTCTGATCGTGGACGGCGAGGGCACCGACCGCTGGGCCTCCCTGCTGGCCACCGGGGACGCCGTGTTCGGCCGGCTCGCCTGGTGGCCGGTGGTGACCGGCACCGATGTGCGCACCCCGCTGCTGGCCTCGCTCGTCAGGCGCACCGAACTGTCCGTGACCCGCCCGGCGAACCGGCCGGCCCACTTCGCCGACGCGGGGCTCACCGTCCTGCGCGGTCCGGAAGGGATCTGGTGCCGCTGCGACGGCGGTCCGCACGGCTTCCTGTCCATCGCCGCGCACGCCCACGCGGACGCGCTGTCGGTAGAGGTCCGGCACGACGGGGTCGACATACTCGCCGACCCCGGGACGTACTGCTACCACGGGCAGCCCGAGTGGCGGAGGTACTTCCGGTCGACCCTCGGCCACAACACCCTGCAGCTGGACGGCGGTGACCAGTCCGTCTCCGGCGGCCCGTTCCTGTGGACCCGGCACGCCCGCAGCCGCGTCCTGGCCGCGGACACGTCCGGCACCTCCGACGCGGGGACGGCCCGCTGGTGTGCCGAGCACGAGGGTTACCGGCGCTCCGTGCACCGCCGCCGGGTGGAGCTGACGGCCGCGAGCCGGGAGCTGAAGGTGGTCGACGAGGTGCGCGGTCAGGAGAACCGGGCCGTGCGGCTGGCGTTCCACCTCGGCCCGGCGGTCACCGCGGACCTGGTGGGCGACCGGGCCTCGCTCACCTGGACCCGGGACGGCGAGGCCCGTTCCGCGGTGCTCGACCTGCCCGGGCAGCTGAACTGGCGGGCGCATCGCGGCGAGAGCGACCCGCCGCTGGGCTGGTACTCCCCCGGATTCGGGCGCAAGGAAGTCTCCACCACGCTGGTCGGCACCGGCCTCGCCGACGGCGCGGAGGGCTTCACCACCGTGCTCAGGTTCCACGGCTAGGGGGGCGAGTGGGGACCAAGAGGCGGCACTGGGCGCCGGCGGCGGCACCGCTGGCGCTGGCCCTGCTGGCGGCGACCGGCTGCACGAGCACGTCGGACGGCCCGGCGGAGCCGACCGGTACGCCGTCCGCGTCCGGGGCGCCCACGTCCGTGGCCCGGGTCTGCGCCAGGCCCGCGGCCGGGCCGGCGAAGGCGCCGGCCGGCGCGGTGACGGTCGACCCCGCGGTGACCGGTGACCTGGCGGCGAAGACCAGGAGCAGCCCCCCGAACACCACGTTCTGGCTCCGGCCGGGCAGGCACAGGCTCGAGCCGGACCGCTACGCCCAGGTCGTCCCCAAGGAGGGGAACCGCTACCTCGGCGCGCCGGGAGCGGTGCTCGACGGCCGAAAGGAGAACCAGTACGCGTTCAGCGGCAGGGCCCGCAACGTCACCATCCGCCACCTGACCGTGCAGCGTTTCGTCGCGCCGAACAACGAGGGCGTGGTCAACCACGACTCCGCCGACGGGTGGGTGATCGAGCACGCGACGATCCAGGACAACGCCGGCGCCGGGCTGATGGCCGGTGCCCGCCAGCGGGTCCGCGCCAGCTGTCTGCGCGGCAACGGACAGTACGGAATGAACGCGTACAAGGCCGGCGACTCCATCAGGGGCCTGGTGGTCGAGGGCAACGAGATCGTGGGCAACAACACCGACGACTGGGAGCGGCGGCAACCGGGCTGCGGCTGCACCGGAGGCATCAAGTTCTGGGCCGTCGACGGCGCCGACGTGCGCGGCAACTGGGTGCACGACAACCGCGGAGCCGGGTTGTGGGCGGACAACAACAACAACGACTTCCGCATCGAGCACAACGTGCTGGAGGACAACGACGGTGCCGCGCTGATGTACGAGACCAGCTACAACGCGGTCATCCGGAACAACACGATCCGGCGGAACAACTGGGTCGAGGGCCGCGGCTACGCCGACCGGGGCGACGACTTCCCGTACGCGACCGTCTACGTGTCCGAGTCCGGCGGCGAACCACGGGTCCCGGCCCGCACGGACCGGATCGAGATCTACCGGAACGTGCTGGAGAACAACTGGTCCGGGATCACTCTGTGGGAGAACGCCGACCGGTTCTGCAACAGCCCGGCCAACACCTCGACGGGTTACTGCACCTTGCTGGTGAAGGACACGGAGCGCTGCGCCCGGCCGGCGATCGCCACCGCACCCCTTGACGCCGACTGCCGGTGGAAGACCCAGCGGGTGGACATCCACGACAACCGCTTCGTGCTGGACACGTCCGTCGTCGGGTGCGCGGTGGAGTGCGGCCGCATGGCGGTGCTCGCCAACTACGGCACCTATCCGGACTGGTCGCCGTACAAGGGCGAGCGGGTCGCCGAGGCCATCACCCACAAGCAGCACAACCGCTGGCACGACAACGTCTACCGCGGACCGTGGAGCTTCGTCGCGGGCGACCCGAGCCGGAAGCTCGACTCCAGGCAGTGGCAGGACGCGCCGTACCGGCAGGACGCGGGCAGCACCTTCGACCCACAGGCCGGTGGTTGAGATGGGCGGGGACCTGACGCGCGGCGGGCTCCCGGGCGGACCGGACACGGCGGGCACGCGGCGCGGTACCGGACCACGTCCTGCAGCCGCACCGAAGGCCGTGGGGATCGTCTGGGCGTTGCTCGGGCTCAACACGCTCGGCTCCGCCGGGGCGAAGACCATCGTCCCGCTGCCCCGCTCCCTCATCCAGATGGCCACCATGGGCGCGCTGGCCGCCGCGTTCGCGTTGGCGCTCGTGCTCAATCCCCGGCTGCGCATCCGGGCCAGCGCCTTCGTGTTCCTGCTCACCCTGCTGCTGGTGCCGAGCGTGATCTCCAGCGCGAACCTCGAGGTCGGGTTCGGCGCGCTGTTCCGCTGCGCCCGGCTGGCTCTCTTCGTCGGCACGCTGTGGCTGCTCAGCCGCTGGTGGGACGGCAGCCCGACGTTCGTCCGCCACCACATCCGGATGTACTTCGCGGTGCTCGGGTCGGTGGTCGTCGGCCTGGTCGTCTCGCCGGGCGTGGCCATGCCCGAGTACTACGGCGGGCGCCTCGTCGGCGCGTTGTGGCCGCTCACCCCGCCGCAGATCGGACAGTACGCCGCGGTGATCACCGGGCTCGCCGTGCTGCTCGTGCTGGGCCGCCGGACCACCGGGGCCGGTGCGGCCGTGGTCATCGTGCCGGCCCTCGTCCTGCTCGCGCTGACCCATACCCGGACGGCAACGCTCGGCCTGCTCATCGCGTTGGCGTTGGCGATCTGCTCGCTCGTCCTGACCAGTGCCGCCGCCCGCCGCTTCTTCGCCTGGGCGGTGCTGGGCGCCGCGGTGGCCGCGGTGGCGTTCAGCTCCGCGCTGCGGGCGTGGTTCCTGCGCGGACAGAGCCAGGAGAACCTCTCCGATCTCACCGGTCGGGCCAAGGTCTGGGACGCCCTGCTGGCGGCCCCCCGGACGACCTCGGAGCAACTGCTCGGCATGGGCCTGGGCGACAAGTCGTTCGGCGGGCTGCCGATCGACAACAGCTGGCTGGCCGTCTACCACGAGCAGGGTCTGATCGGTGTCTTCATCGTGGCAGCGATGATCACCGTGCTGGGCGGCGTCGCGTTGCTGCGGCCGCCGTCGCTGCCGAGGGCCTGCGCGATCTTCCTGATCAGCTACGTCGCCATCTCCTCGTACACCGAGGCCGGGCTGGGCGACGCCTCGCCGTATCTGCTGCATCTGGCCCTGGCCGCCTCGCTTCTCGCGCCACCTGCCGGGGCCACGCCCCTCCCGACGCCCCCAGCCCCTCGACGACGTGTCCCGCGCTGGGCCCGGGACCGGAGGTGACCTGACCATGCACGTCCTCGTGGTGCACAACCGCTACTCCTCGGCGCAGCCGAGCGGGGAGAACAGAGTCGTCGATGAGGAGGTGGGACTGCTGCGCGCGGCCGGCCACCGGGTCGAGGTGTTCGAGCGGCGAAGCGACGACATCGCCGCCCGGTCCCTGCTGGGCAAGGCCGCGGTGCCGCTCCTCGTGCCCTGGAACCCGGCGGTCCGCACGGAACTCGCCGCCCGCCTCCGCGCCGAGCGGCCGGACGTGGTGCACGTCCACAACGTCTTCCCGCTCCTGTCGCCGGCGGTGCTGGCCGCCTGCGCCGACGCCGGCGTGCCCGTCGTCGCCACGCTGCACAACTACACGCAGGTCTGCCCGCCCGGCACGTTGCACCGGGACGGCAGGCCGTGCACCGAGTGCGTCGGGTCGGCGGCGTCGCTGCCCGCCGTCCGGCACGGCTGCTACCGGAACTCCCGGGTGGCGACGGTGCCGCTCGCGGTCAGCCTTGTCGTCAACCGGCGGCGGTGGTGGTCCGCGGTGGAGCGGTTCTTCTGCATCTCCGCGGCGCAGCGCGACGTCCTGGTGCGGTCCGGCATGCCGGCCGAGCGGCTGATGGTGAAGCACAACTTCGTGCCCGACCCGGGCGCCTGCCGCGCGGGCGCCGGCGAGCATCTGCTCTTCCTCGGCCGGCTCGCGGACACCAAGGGCGTACGGCTGCTCATGGCCGCGTGGGACGAGGTCGCCGCGGACGGCGGGGTGGGTGTGCCGCTCGTTCTCGCCGGCGCCGGGCCGTTGGAGCGGGAGGTGACCGCCTGGGCGGCGGGCCGGGACGACGTGCGGTACGTCGGCCTGTACGACCCGGCCCAGTGCCGGCAGGCGGTCGCGCGGTCGGTCGCCGTGGTGGCTCCGTCGATGGCCCTGGAGACGTTCGGCCTGGTGGTCGCGGAGGCCATGGCGGCGGGGGTCCCGGCCGTCGCCGCCGGTCACGGCGCGTTCGTCGAACTCGTCGAGGACGGGGTGACCGGCCTGCTGCACCGGCCGGGCGATCCCGCCTCGCTCGCGTCCTGCATACGCCGGATCACGGCCGGACCTGCCCTGGGCCGGGAGATGGGCCTGGCGGCCCGGCGCCGATACGAGCAGGGCTTCAGCCCGGCCGTCGGCCTGGAGCGCCTGGTGGAGGGGTACCGCACCGCGATCGCGGGGCGGTCGGCACTGGCTCGAGGCGGGGACACCCGCGCGAGCAGGGGGGATGGGGACAGCAGATGACACGATGCCGGCTCTGCGGCTCACAAGCGATGGCGAGCGTCGTCGATCTCGGGGCGACGCCACCATGTGAGAGCTTTCTCGCCGCGGACCAACTTGACCGGCCGGAACCGGCGTACCCGCTGCACCTGCGGGTCTGCACCGAGTGCTGGCTCGCGCAGATCCCGCCGCTGATCACGCCGGAGGAGACGTTCAAGGAGTACGCGTACTTCTCCTCCTACTCGACCTCCTGGGTCGAGCACGCGCGTACGTTCGTCACCGACGCCGGCCGGCGGGTGGGGCTCGGCCCGGACGCCTTCGTGGTCGAGGTCGCGAGCAACGACGGGTACCTGCTGAAGCACGTGGTGGACCGGGGGATCCGCTGCCTCGGCATCGAGCCGTCGGTGAACGTCGGCGCGGCGGCGCGCGACGCGGGTGTGCCCACGCTCACGGAGTTCCTGAGCCCGGAGCTCGGCACGGCCGTCCGCGCCGAGCACGGCCCGGCGAACCTGGTCGTGGCCAACAACGTGTACGCGCACATCCCCGACGTGGTCGGGTTCACCCAGGGGCTGCGCGCCCTGGTCGCCGACGACGGCTGGGTCTCCGTCGAGGTGCAGCACCTGCTGACCCTGATCGAGGAGAACCAGTACGACACGATCTACCACGAGCACTTCCAGTACTACACGGTCGCCTCCGCGACCCGGGCCCTGGCGAGCGGCGGACTCGCGCTCGTGGACGTCGAGCTGCTGCCCACGCACGGCGGTTCCATCCGGCTGTGGGCCCGCCCGGCCGAGGTGGCCGGCGAGCCGAGCGGTCGGGTGGCCGACGTGCTGGCCAGGGAGAAGGCCGCCGGGCTGCGGGAGCTGTCCGGGTACACCGAGTTCTCCGACCGGGTGGCCAAGGTGCGCCGGGACCTCCTCAAGTTCCTCATCGAGGCGGCCGAGCGCGGCGAGACGGTCGTCGGCTACGGCGCCCCGGGCAAGGGCAACACCCTGCTCAACCACTGCGGCATCCGGCCCGACCTGCTCCCGTACACGGTCGACCGCAACCCCTACAAGCACGGCAGGTTCACCCCGGGCACCCGTATCCCGATCCTGTCGCCCGAACAGATCGCCGCCGACGAACCGGACTACGTCCTCGTCCTCCCGTGGAACCTGCGGGCCGAGCTGGTCGAGCAGTTGTCCTTCGTGCACGACTGGGGCGGCCGGCTCGTCTTTCCCATACCGGAACTGAGCATTGTCGAGGTCAAGGCATGAAGGTCGTTCTGTTCTGCGGCGGTTACGGGATGCGGATGCGCAGCGGTGCCGCGGACGACGTGCCCAAGCCGATGGCGATGGTCGGCCCCAGGCCGCTGATCTGGCATGTCATGCGCTACTACGCGTACTTCGGGCACAAGGAGTTCATCCTGTGCCTCGGTTACGGTGCCCACCACATCAAGGACTTCTTCCTCAATTACGAGGAGACGACGTCCAACGACTTCGTGCTGCGGGGCGGCCGGACCGAGCTGCTGTCCACCGACATCTCGGACTGGACGATCACCTTCGCGCAGACCGGCGTCGAGTCCCCGATCGGGGAGCGGTTGCGCCGGGTGCGCCACCATCTGGACGGCGACGAGATGTTCCTCGCCAACTACGCCGACGTCCTCACCGACGCCCCGCTGCCGGAGATGATCGACCGGTTCTCCCGGCGCGACGCCGGTGCGTCGATGATGGTGGTGCCGCCGCAGTCCTCGTTCCACTGCGTGGAGTTGGGCGAGGACGGTCTGGTGGGCGGCATCACCGCGGTGAGCGAACTGCCGCTGTGGGAGAACGGCGGCTACTTCGTGCTCCGCCAGGAGGTCTTCGACCACATCCCGGAGGGCGGGGACCTGGTCGCCGACGGGTGCGCCCAACTGGCCAAGCGCGGCCGGCTGGTGGCGCACCGGCACCGCGGCTTCTGGAAGCCGACCGACACCGTGAAGGAGCGGGCCGCGCTCGACGCCGCCTACGCCAGGGGCGACCGCCCGTGGGCCGTGTGGGAACAAGGCGGCGCGGGGGCGGACACCCGGGTGAGGACCGCGTGATCCGGCTCGGCGCCGGGCGGCGCCCGGACCGGGTCGTCGCCATGGGTGCGCACTGCGACGACATCGCCATCGGCGCCGGCGGCACGCTGCTGACGCTGTGCCTGGCGCGGCCGGGGGTCCGCGTCGACGCGCTGGTGCTCTCCGGCGGCGGCAGCGAGCGGGAGCAGGAGGAGCAGGCCGCGCTCGCCGCCTTCTGCCCGGGCGCGGACCTGCGGCTGACCGTGCTCAAGCTGCCGGACGGCCGGCTGCCGGCGCACTGGGAGGAGGCCAAGGCCGCGGTCGAGGAGCTGCGCGAGCAGACGGAGCCGGATCTGGTGCTGGCCCCGCGTACCGACGACGCGCACCAGGACCACCGCGGCCTGGCGAAGCTGGTACCCACCGCGTTCCGCGACCACCTCGTGCTCGGCTACGAGATCGTCAAGTGGGACGGCGCTCTCGGCCGTATGGCGGCGTACCAGCCGCTGTCGACGGAGATCGCCGAACAGAAGGTGCGGCTGTTGCAGGAGCACTACCCCTCGCAGCGGCACCGGCCCTGGTACGACCGGGAGGCCTTCCTCGGTCTCGCACGGATCCGCGGCATCGAATGCCACGAGCGCTACGCCGAGGCGTTCGCCGTCACCAAACTCACGCTCAACCTGGGGGGTTGAACCATGCGCGTACTTCTGACCGGACACCAGGGCTACCTGGGAACCGTCATGGCCCCGGTCCTTGCCGCCGCCGGGCACGAGGTCGTCGGCCTCGACTCGGGCCTGTTCGCCGACTGCGTGCTGGGCCCGGCGCCCGCGGACCCTCCGGGGCACCGGGTGGACCTGCGCGACATCACGGCCGAGCACGTGGCCGGGGTCGACGCCGTGATCCACCTGGCCGCGCTCTCCAACGACCCGCTGGGATCGCTGGCGCCGGACCTCACCTACGACATCAACCATCACGCGTCCGTGCGCCTCGCCCGGCTGGCCCGCGACGCCGGGGTGCGGCGCTTCCTGTACGCGTCGACGTGCTCGGTCTACGGCGCCGCCGGCGGTGACGACCTGGTGACCGAGGACGCCCCGCTGCGCCCGGTGACGCCGTACGCGGAGTCCAAGGTGCGGGTGGAGGACGACCTGCACGCCCTGGCCGACGACGACTTCGGCCCGGTGTTCATGCGCAACGCGACCGCCTTCGGCCACTCGCCCCGGCTGCGCGCCGACATCGTGCTGAACAACCTGGTGGGCCACGCGCTGTTGTCCGGCGAGGTCCTGGTGCTCTCCGACGGCACCCCCTGGCGCCCGCTGGTGCACGCCGCCGACATCGCCCGGGCCTTCACGGCCGCGCTGACCGCGCCGCGGGAAGCGGTGCACGACCGGGCGTTCAACATCGGCAGCGAGATCAACAACGTCACGGTCGCCGAGATCGCCGAGCAGGTCGCGGAGGCGGTGTCCGGAGCGAAGGTGAGGATCACCGGGGAGAACGGTGCCGATCCGCGCTCCTACCGGGTGGACTTCTCCCGGTTCCGGGCCGCGATACCCGGCTTCGACTGCGAGTGGACGGTGAAGCAGGGCGCTCTCGAACTCGCCGACGCCTACCGGGAACACGGGCTGACCCGCGAGGACTTCGAGCAGCGCTTCACCCGCCTCGCCGTGCTGCGCGCGGCGTCCGGGGCCGGTGCCGTGGACGACACCCTGCGGTGGCGCGCGTGACCGTGACCGGCCAGGACATGTACACCCTGGTGGAGCGGCTGTACCCGCTCTGCCGGAGCATCACCGGCGACGGCGTGCGCGCCACCCTGGACATCGTCGGTGAGTACCTCCCCCTTCAGGTGCACGAGGTGCCGACCGGGACCCAGGTCCTCGACTGGACGGTGCCGCAGGAGTGGAACATCCGGGACGCGTACATCGCCGACACCACCGGCAACCGGGTCGTCGACCTCGCCGCGTCCAGCCTGCACGTGCTCGGCTACAGCGTGCCGGTGTCGCGGACCATGCCGCTGTCCGAATTGCGCAAGCATCTGCACACCCTGCCGGAGCACCCGGGCTGGGTGCCGTACCGCACCAGCTACTACAAGCCGGACTGGGGGTTCTGCCTGGCCCAGGAGACCCTGGACGCGATGCCGGACGGCGACTACGAGGTGCGTGTCGACTCCACGCTCGCGGACGGCCATCTCACCTATGCCGAGCACGTGGTCCCTGGGCAGGTCCCCGACGAGGTGATCGTCTCCTGCCACGTCTGCCACCCGTCGCTGGCCAACGACAACCTGGCCGGCATCGCGGTGGCGACGTTCCTGGCCCGGGCGCTGGCGGAGCGGACGCCGTACTACACCTACCGCTTCCTGTTCGCGCCCGGCACCATCGGGGCGATCACCTGGCTGGCCCGCAACAAGGAACGGGTGGAACGGGTCAAGCACGGGCTGGTGCTGGCCTGCGCCGGCGACCGGGGGCACCTGACGTACAAGCAGAGCAGACGCGGCGACGCGGAGATCGACCGGGTGATGGGGCACGTGCTGGCCGCCTCCGAACGCCCGCACCGTGTCACCGGGTTCACTCCGTACGGCTACGACGAGCGGCAGTTCTGCTCACCCGGCTTCGATCTCGGCGTGGGCTCGCTCACCCGGACCCCGTACGCCGGCTACCCCGAGTACCACACCTCGGCGGACGACCTGGACTTCGTCTCCCCGGAGGCGATGGCGGACACGCTCGCCGTCTGCCGCGAGGCGTTCGCCGTGCTCGACCGCAACCGGCGTTACCTCAACCTCAGCCCGTACGGAGAACCGCAGTTGGGCCGGCGAGGGTTGTACGACGCCCTCGGTGGCCGCAGCGACACCAAGCAGGCCCAGATGGCCATGCTCTGGGTGCTCAGTCTCTCCGACGGGGAGCACAGTCTGCTGGACGTCGCCGAGCGGTCCGGGCTGCCGTTCGACACGGTGGCCGGCGCGGCCGACGCCCTGCACGGCGCAGGGCTGATCAAGGCATGACGCCGATGTCCACCGAAGGGGAGCAGACGACGGCGACGGCGTCCCGGGCCGGGTCCGCCGAGCGGGGCGTCGCCGGCCGGCTGTCCTGGGGGCTCGCCGACCAGGCGGCCTCCAGCATGTCCAACTTCGCGGTGGGGATCTACGTGGCGCGCTCGCTGGGGCTGACCGCGTTCGGCGTGTTCAGCCTGGCCTGGGTGACCTACGGCGTCGTGCTCAACGTCTCCCGGGGCCTGGCCACCGACCCGCTCGTGGTGCGCTTCAGCGGTGTGCCGGACGCGTCCTGGCGCGGGGCGGTGGCCCGGTCGTCGGGCACCGCCCTCGGCGTCGGTACCGCCGTCGGCGCGGCGTGCCTGGTGGTCGGCCTCGGTGTCGGCGGCCGCGTGGGGCCGGCGTTCGCCTGCCTGGGCGTCGTCCTGCCCGGCCTGCTGCTGCAGGACGCCTGGCGGTTCGCGTTCTTCGCCGCAGGCACCGGGCGCAAGGCGTTCGTCAACGACGTCGTGTGGGGCGTCGCGCTCGTCCCGGCCATGGTGGTCGCCGCCCGCGCGGGCAGCGTGCAGGCCTTCGTGCTCGCCTGGGGCGGATCCGCCGCGGTGGCCGCGGTGTACGGCTGCTTCCAGTCCGGCATCCGGCCCCACATGACCGGTGCGCGCGAGTGGCTTCGCGCGCACCGCGACCTCGGCTCCCGGTACCTGGTCGAGAACCTCAGCAACAGCGGCGCGAGCCAGCTGCGCGCGTACGGGCTCGGCGCGATCGTCGGGGTCGGCGCGGTGGGTGTGATCCGGGGTGCCGAGCTCCTGCTCGGCCCGTTCCTCGCCGTGCTGATGGGGCTGTCGCTGGTCACGGTCGCGGAGGCCGCCCGGGTGCTGCGGCGGGCCCCGCACCGGCTCGGCTCGTTCTGCCTCCTGCTGGGCGGCGGTCAGGCCGCCGCCGCACTGCTCTGGGGCGGGGCGCTGCTGCTGGTGCCCGACCAGGCCGGCGAGTTCGTGCTCGGCGGCGTCTGGGGCTCCGCCTCGGAGCTCATCGCGCCCGTCACGCTCGGCGTCGCGGGCGCCGGACTCGGCACCGGCGCGGCGGCCGGGCTGCGCGCGCTCGGCGCGGCCCGGCGCAGCCTGCGCAGCCAGCTGTTCGCCTCCGCCTGCTACGTCGTCGGCGGGCTCGGCGGGGCGGCCTGGGCCGGCACCGTCGGCTCGGCCTGGGGCGTCGCCGCCGCGACCGTCTGCGGCTCGGCCGTGTGGTGGCTGCAACTGCGCTCCGCCCTGCGCGAGCACCACGAGGACACCATTCGCGAAGTGAGGACGTCATGACCGCCCATCCCCGGCTGAGCATCGGCCTGCCCGTGTACAACGGCGAGGAGTACCTCACCGAGTCGCTCGACGCCCTGCTCGGCCAGACCTACGAAGACTTCGAGCTGGTCGTCTCCGACAACGCCTCGACCGACGGGACCCAGGACATCTGCCGCGAGTACGCCGCGCGGGACCCGCGTATCCGGTACATCCGGCTGCCCCGGAACATCGGCGCCGCGCCGAACCACAACTACGTGTTCACCGAGTGCCGCGGCGAGCTGTTCAAGTGGGCCTCGCACGACGACCTGTACGCCCGTGACCTGCTGCGGCGCTGCGTGGAGGCGCTGGACGAGCGGCCCGACGTCATCCTCGCGCACGCCGACCAGGCGGTCATCGACGAGGACGGCCGGGTGAAGGTGCCGTACGAGTACACGCTCGCCACCGACTCGCCGCGCGCGCCGGAGCGCTTCCGCAGCATGCTGTTCGAGCCCGGCGGCGACGACTTCTACGGGGTGATGCGGGCCGACGTGCTGCGCCGGGTGAAGCCCCACGACAGCTACCACCACGCGGATCGCACGTTCGTCACCGAGATCGGCCTGCACGGGCCCTTCCACCAGGTGCCGGAGCTGCTGTACTTCCGCCGCGACCACCCCACCCGGGCCGAGCGGGCGAACCCTTCCAAGCGCTCCCGGTGCGTCAACCTGGACCCGCGACGGGCAGGCCCGCTGCACCCGACCCCGCGGTTGCTCGCCGAGTACGTCTGGGGCTTCGTCTCGGCGATCCGGCGGGCGCCGTTGTCCGCGGCCGACCGGCGCGCGTGCTATCGCCACTTGGCCGCGTGGATGACCAGCCGGGCCCGGCCGGGCACCGGCGAGCGGGTCGAGGACCGCGCCCCGGTCGACCCCGACAAGCTGACCGTCTCCGTCGACGCCCTGGTCGCCGGCCGTGAGGGGAGGCGGGCGTGAGCGCTCCCCGCGTCGGGGTGTTCGGCCTGCTCGGCTCCGGCAACCTGGGCAACGACGGCTCGCTCGAGGCCGTGCTCGGCCACCTCCGCGCCGAGCACCCGGAGGCCGTCGTGGACGCGTTGTGCGGCGGACCCGAGGTCGTCACGGCCCGGTACGGGATACCCGCGACGCGGCTGCACTGGTACCGCGGGGAGTACCGGACCGCCTCGCGTGCGGGCGCGATCGCGGCGAAGGCTCTCGGCAAGGTCGTCGACGCCTTCCGCACCGCCGCCTGGGTGCGCCGGCACGACGTGGTGATCGTGCCGGGCATGGGCGTCCTGGAGGCCACGCTGCCGCTGCGGCCGTGGGGCTTCCCGTACTCGCTGTTCCTGCTGTGCGCGACCGGCCGGCTGCTGCGCACCCGCGTCGCGCTGGTCGGCGTCGGCGCCGCCGAGATCGGCGACCGGGCCACCCGGGCCCTGGTGCGCCGGTCGGCACGGCTGGCCGCGTACCGGTCCTACCGTGACGACCTGTCCCGCGACGCGATGCGGGCGATGGGCGTGGACACCGCGCGCGACGAGGTCTACCCGGACCTCGCGTTCGCCCTCCCGGCGCCGGAGCCGAGCGCGCCCCCGGACGGTCCGCCGGGCCTGGTCTGCGTCGGGGTCATGGACTTCCACGGCGGGAACGACGACCGTGCCCGGGCCGGGGAGATCCACCGGCGCTACCTCGACGGGACGACCCGCTTCGTCCGCACGCTGGTCGAGGACGGCAGGCCGGTCCGGCTGCTCACCGGCGACAAGTGCGACGCGCCGGTGGTCGCCGCGATCCTCGACGCGGTGGACTCGCCACTGGTCACCGCCGCCGAGGCGGCCTCGCTGGCCGACCTGATGAAGGAGACGGCGGCCGCCGGGACCGTGGTGGCGACCCGGTACCACAACCTGGTCTGCGCGCTGAAGGCCGGCACACCGACGCTCGCACTCAGCTATGCGGCCAAGAGCGACGCGCTCATGGCCGGGATGGGTCTCGGCGCGTACTGCCACCCGGCTCGAGAGGTCGACGCCGACCGGCTGCTCGAGCAGTTCCGCGAGTTGGAGAAGCGATCGGCGGAGCTGCGCCGGACCCTCGCCGAGCGGAACCAGGTCGCCGCCCGGCGGCTCCAGCACCAGTTCACCGCTCTGACCACGGCCTTGTTCCCAGCAACCGCCCACGCCCCGCGGGAGACTCCATGAAAGCGACCGAGGTCCCGGCGATAGCCGGCGCGTACCTGTTCGAGCCGACGCCGTACGCCGACGAACGCGGCCTCTTCTGCCGCACCTTCGACGCCGACGTGGTCCGCTCGGTGGGCCTCGACCCGAACGCCTTCGTCCAGGACAGCGTGTCCCGTTCGGTCCGGGGCGTACTGCGCGGCCTGCACCTGCGCTCCGGCGCAGGCGAGGCCAAGCTCGTGCGGTGCTCGTACGGAAACATCTTCGACGTCGTCGTGGACCTGCGGCCTCACTCGCCGACCTACCGCAACGTCGCCTCCTTCGAACTGTCCGGCGAGACGCAGGTGACCCTGTACATCCCGGCGGGGTGCGCGCACGGCTTCCAGGCGCTGTCCGCGACCGCCGACACCTCGTACCGGATCGACCGCCGGCACGATCCGGCAGAGGACGTGACGATCGCCTTCGACGACCCGGAGCTCGCCATTGCCTGGCCGCTGCCGGTCACATCGATGTCCCGGCGGGACCGGGAGGCCCCGAGCCTCGCCGAGGTCCTGAAGCACCAGGAGAGTTGAGGCCGGCAATGGAGAGCGAAGAGTTCCGACTGCCCCGGTCGCGGACGGCGAACGAGCGGCTGCACGCCATGGTCCCCGGGGGCGCGCACACCTACGCCAAGGGCGACGACCAGTACCCGGAGGACCTGGCCCCGGTCATCAGCCACGGCCGCGGTGCCCACGTGTGGGACGTCGACGGCAACCGCTACGTCGAGTACGGCTCCGGCCTGCGGTCGGTCAGCCTCGGCCACGCCCACCCGCGCGTGATCGAGGCGGTGCGACGGGAACTCGACCGCGGCAGCAACTTCGTGAGGCCGTCCATCGTGGAGGTCGAAGCCGCGGAACGCTTCCTCGCCACGGTGCCGACCGCCGAGATGGTGAAGTTCGCGAAGAACGGTTCCGACGCCACCACCGCCGCGGTGCGCCTCGCCCGCGCCGCCACGGGGCGCCCTCGGGTGGCCCTCTGCGCCGACCATCCGTTCTTCTCCGTCGACGACTGGTTCATCGGCACCACGCCGATGTCCGCCGGTGTTCCGGCGGCGACCGACGAGCTCACCGTCACGTTCCCCTACGGGGACCTGGCCGCCACGGAGGAGCTGCTCACCCGGTACCAGGACGAGGTCGCCTGCCTGATCCTCGAACCCGCCACCCACACCGAGCCGCCGCCCGGGTACCTCGCCGGCCTGCGCGAGCTGGCCGACCGGCACGGCTGCGTACTCGTCTTCGACGAGATGATCACCGGCTTCCGCTGGTCGGAGGCGGGCGCCCAGGGCCTGTACGGCGTCGTCCCCGACCTCTCCACGTTCGGCAAGGCGCTGGGCAACGGGTTCGCCGTCTCCGCACTGGCCGGGCGCCGCGAGCTGATGGAGCGGGGCGGGCTGCGTCACCCGGGCGACCGGGTGTTCCTGCTGTCCACCACGCACGGTGCGGAAACGCACTCCCTGGCAGCCGCGATGGCCGTGCAGACCACCTACGTCGAGGAGGGCGTCACCGCGAGGCTGCACGCCCTCGGGGAGCGGTTGGCCGCCGGTGTCCGCGAGGCCGCTGCCGGCATGGGCGTCGGCGACCACATCGTGATCCGGGGCCGGGCCAGCAATCTGGTCTTCGCCACCCTCGACGAGAACGGTCAGCCGTCGCAGCGGTACCGCACCCTGTTCCTGCGCCGGCTCCTCGCGGGCGGGGTGCTGGCCCCGTCGTTCGTGGTGAGCAGCGCGCTCGAGGACGCCGACATCGACCACACCGTCGACGTGGTGGGCCAGGCATGTGCGGTGTACCGGAAGGCACTTGACGCCGCCGACCCCACGCCCTGGCTGGGCGGGCGGCCGGTGAAGCCGGTGTTCCGCCGCCAGGCGTGACGTGACGTGTGGTCAGCGGGGCTGCCTGCGACCGGCGTCGGCGGTCCGGTGGACCAGCCGGTCGGCCGCCCGGTCGACCAGCCACGCGGTCGCCGGTACCACCGCCAGCGCGGTGCACCAGCCGCCGACGGTGTCGGTCGGGTAGTGCGCGCCGAGGGCGACCTGCGCCCAGCCCATGGCGGCGCCGGCCACCAGCGCCGCGGCGAACACGAGTGACGTGCCGGCCGTCCTGCCGAGGCCGGGCCGGCCCGTCGCGAGCAGCGCCAACACGAGGGCGACCGCGGTGAGGAAGGCGGTGTGCCCGCTCGGGTAGGACAGGTGCCCGTCGTGGATGGTGCGCCCCACCAAGGGCTTGAGCAGCTTCGTCGCCGCCACGGCCAGGCCGGTGCCGGCGAGGGCGAGCACCGCCGCACGGTTGCGCCGAAGCAGCAGGCAGCCCGTCACGACGGCAGCCACCAGCGCGGTCGCTCCGGCGGGCTCCCCCAGGAAGTCCGTGGCCAGGGCGACGTCCCGCCACGGCGCCCCCGCGTCCTCCACCGCCGCCCCGATCCGCCCTTCCACCCCGCCGGACCTGTCGTGGCCGGCGTACAGGACCCCGAGCCCGAAGACCACCAGCGCGGCGAGGGCCGCGATCAGCCCGAGCGGCACGCGCAGCGCCGAGGGCAGCACCGCGGGCGCCGACCGGCCGGTCACCCGCCCGTGGCGTCCGCTCCGGCCGAGCGGTCCGCCGCCACCGCCGACGGTCGACGTGGCCTTTGGCCACTGCCGGTGCCGACTTCCCATCAACAAGCCCCCGCTGTTTCCGACTTGACGCTTCCGACTTGGCCTGCTCGGGAGCCGTCGGCCTGTGCGGCCCCCAACTCGCCGGCCTGCGCATCACCCTGGTCAAGGGCATCGGAATCAGTCTCCTGCCGCCACCCTAGCCACGATCGAGGACGAAGGCTTCCGCGGACCTCGCCGCCACGGCGGTGACGCTCGGGCCCCCGGCGGGCAGGTACCCGGGGGCCGAGCGGGACAGGTCAGGCGCCGCGCCCGGGACCGCACGGTGTCGACCGCTTCACCGTGTCCGACCCGGCGACCGGACAGGACTGCGAGGGCGAGCTACCTGAGAGGGCGTCACGTACGTTCCCGTCAGCGGCCCCGTCCGGGCTGCTCACCGGACTTGAGAACTTCCGCCGGGACCGTCCCGAGTGCTGGCCCGAGTCCCTGGCGGGAGCGCGCTCCGCTCTTATGAATGGCCCGGGCGACATGCTGCTCGACGGT
The DNA here is from genome assembly GCF_001278075.1 of Streptomyces pristinaespiralis. Taxonomy (GTDB): domain Bacteria; phylum Actinomycetota; class Actinomycetes; order Streptomycetales; family Streptomycetaceae; genus Streptomyces; species Streptomyces pristinaespiralis. The sequence goes on from NZ_CP011340.1 coordinate 2,365,735, forward strand.
GCGCGGAGACAGATGCAGCGTCGAGGCGATCTCACGGTTGGTCATGCCGGCGACAGCAAGTTGGGCGACCTCCGACTCGCGCGGCGAGAGGAGGTCGCCGTACCGGGGACGGCCGGGGACCCGGGGCTCCTGCGCGGGGTGGTGGCGGCGCAGATCGGTGCGGACGCGCGCCGCGTCCCAGGTGGCTCCGAGCGTGTCGAAGACAGCGGCACAGTCGGCGAGCGCGGCGACGGCGGGGCCGCTGCCGCTGTCGAGGGCGAGGGTGCAGCGGGCGGCGTCCGCTGAGGTGAGGGCCGCGTGATAGGGCCTGTTCATCGCGGTGTACGCGGTGGCGGCGCTTCCGTAACAGGTGGCGGCCTCCGCGATCCGCCCGGTGTGTTCCGCGAGGACACCGAAGGTCCACCGGAGGGCGGCGGAGGCCGACGGCGCGTCCTTGCCCTCCAGTCCCGCGGCGAATTCGGCGGTCATCTCCCGGGCGCTGTCCACGGCCTCCGCCCGCGCCGTCGCCTCTACGGCCCAGGGTGCGAGTTCGGCGCCCCAGGCCCAGATCCCCTTGGCACGCAGCCGCTTCCACGCGGCGGCGGCTTCGGCGACGGCAGCGTCGATGTCGTCGTGGGCGAGGGCGAGCCGGATCAGGGCACCGGACGCCGTGGCGGAGATCGGTACGGGCCCGCTGTCGAGGTCGGCCGCACCCGGGCCTGTGAGGTGGTCGACGGCATCGGCCCACTCGCCGCGCCCGAGGGCGAGCAGCCCGAGGACCATCCGGGCGTCGGAGGCGAGGTAGGGCATGTCGCCGGCGTCGTCGACGAAGGCGCGGGCCCGGTCGGCGAGCCCCGACCAACGGCCGGTCGCCCAGTCCAGGACGAGGGCGCAGCCGCGGCCGGTCTGCTCGGCGTAGGCGGCCCCGCTGCGCGCGGCGAGGTCGACGCCCTCCACCAGCAGGGCGCGCGACTTCTCGTACTGGCCGAGCCACACCGTCGCGTCGGCGGCGTTGCACAGGCCACGGGCGGTCTGCTGCCGGCACCCGGCGAGGTCGCTGTCCCGGGGAAGGCTCTCGATGAGCGGCCAGGCAGCCGGGTCGGAGCTGTTGAGCAGGACACTCACGTGATTGGCCGCGACGGCGGTCTGGACCACCGGGTCGCCCGACTCGTCGGCGACCTTCACGGCCCGTTCGATCCATACGATGTTCTCGGCGAACGGCGCGTCCGGCCCGTACGGCATCGCGAGCGCCGACATCGCCCGCGCCAGGGGCACCGGTCGGCCGGCCAGTTCCTCCACTGCTCGGGCGAGTTCGTCGCGGCCTTCGACAACCTGGCCCATCTGGTTGCACTGCAGCAGGCCGAGGTCCAGGCGGATCTCACCGCGGACGGCCGGAGGAAGACCGGCGTCGGCCACGATGTACCGGAGAACGTCCAGCGTCTGGTCGGAACGCAGGCCCACCACGGCGCTGCGGGCGAGCAGCATGGCGAGCCGGGGGCGGGCGTGCCGGGGGACCGGGCCCGTCGTGAGCGCAGTCTCCAGCAGGCGCGCGGCGCGCTGCTGGTCCCCGGCGTCCTCGAGTTGCCGGGCGGCGCGCTCGACGGCGTGCAGCCAGCCCCGTTCATCGCCGCAGGCACGGCGATGGCCGGCCACGCGCTCCCACGGGATCGGCTGCCGCCTGGTGAGCATGTGTGCGGTCCGTCGATGCATTTCCTCACGGACGGGACCGGGCATCCAGCCTCGGACGGCCGCCGCGGCGGCGGGCGAGAAAAAGCCGTAGCGGCCGTCGCCGCGTTCGTCGAGCGCGGCGTGACGCAGGGCGGCCAGCAGCGCGTCCTGACCGTCGCTGCGGGTGAGCCCGGCAACGGCGGCGAGTTCCCCGGCACTCGCGGGCTCGGCGAGGACGGCCGCCGCGAGGACGATCCGCCGGTATCCCTCGGGCACGGCCGTCGTGCGACGCACCATGAGGGCCGTCAGCCGGGGCGGTGAGCCGAGCCGGTCGACGTCGACGGAACCCGGCTGCCGGCCGGCCGGAGTGCGGGCGGCCGTCAGGCCGATCAGGTCGAGCAGATCGGCGACGGTCTGGGCGACGCCCCCCGAGACGCGGTGCAGGGCCTCGGCCAGGTCGCGCGTACAGCGGTCCTCGCCGAGCACATCGGCGGCCATCCGGTGGACCGCGGCGACGCCGAGCGTGCCGACGACGTGCCGCACCACCGTGAGCCGGGCCGGGAACTCCGTGTCCGGCCCGAGGACCAGCCCCGGTACAGCGAGTTCCTCGGGTCGGTAGCTGAGAACACACACGAGGCCTGAAGGCGGGTCGGTCAGCAGGGCACGCAGAGCGGCGCCGTCGTCACCGGCCGCCCGGTGTACGTCCTCGACGAGGAGCAGGACCGGCCCCTCGCCGGGCAGCGGATCACCGGGCGCCGCCCGGCGGACGGTGTCGGGTACGGCCTTCCGCAGCCGCTCCACCAGGCGGCTCTTGCCGGTGCCGGCGGCTCCTTCTACCAGCAGCAGCAAGGGCCGGCCGGGCCCTTGCTGGTCGAGTGCGGCGCTGAGCCGTTCGCGCAGCGCGGCCTCGGCTGTGTGCGCGGTCTGAGCGGTGTGGGACATGACTCGCCACCATGATCTCGGACATATCCGTGGTTATTCACGTATCCGTACTCAGTCTGCCCTGATTGCGGCGGGCTCGGACCGACGGGCAGCGTTGAGGCGGTAAGACCACCCCGTGGCCCGTCGGGCCGTCGGGATCGATGCCGACGCAGTCGGCTGCGCAGGCGGGAGGCCGGCGTGCGAAACATGATCTGTCCCAGCCCGGGCGGGGCGTCCGTCGATGCAGGCGAGGCACCGGTGGACGGGAATCCGCAGGAGGACGGGAATCCGCGAGAGACGGTGCGGCCCCGCCCGAGTCGGCTGACGACCGTGATCGAACTGCCGGCGACCGCGCGGTCGGTACCGCTCGTACGCCGCCTGGCACGGGCGGTGACCCGTACCCGGCAGCTGTCCGAAGCCGCCGAGGAGGCGCTCACCGCGGTCGTCACGGAACTGGCGACCAACGCGGTCCTGCACAGCGGCAGCCCCCAGATCACGGTGATGTTCGAGGCTGATGACGCCTCGCTGACCGTGGTGGTTCGCGATCGGGGGCGCTGGCGGGCGCGCCCGGCGCCACGCTGCGAGGGGGCGGACATGGACGCGGCGTTCGGCCGCGGCCTCGCCCTGGTCGACGCGTACTGCGTGGACATGTCCGTGCGACCTTCCCCCCAGGGCACGCTGGTCCGCGCCGTCATCGCACTGTGAGGCCACGGCGGCCCGATGGGCCCTGCTGTAGAGCAGGCCGGCTCCCCGCGCGGCCAGATCCCGCAGCAAGGCGAGGGCGGCGGCCGACGGCTGCCTCTGGAGGCACACCATGGGCGGGCACGCCGGGCCGAAGGTGCCGGCGGCGGACAGGACGGCCGGGTTCTCACAGGTGTGAACGGTCCCAGCCTCGGGACGGCGACGTCCGTCGCGCTACGCGGAGGGACCGGAGGGCATGGGCGCGCGGAAAGGGTCAGTGCTGCGAACGTCGCCCGCGATACCGGAGGCGACACGGGCAGCGCACGCAACGCGCGCACCGCCGCCTCCACCAGTGGGCCCGCGGCCTGAGGTGTACGGGCGAGGCGCCGGATGAGCGCCACGCACCCAGGGCCATGCCCCGCAATTCACTGCCAGAAGAATTGATTCAGGCGCAGCTTTGGATGATTACCCGATCACCGTCAGGAAGGTTTGTACGTTCAGCCGCCTGGCGAGCACGCCCCGGCCTCGGATCGGATCGATTCCCCGGAGGCCGGGAATCGACCTCTTGACCTCTGTGATCCGAGCAACTAGCTTCCGGTAGACGTCGACCCATTACCACCCGAAGGAGGCGACCGGCGGATGTACACCAGCTCTGATCTCGGTCGCCTCGCCCAGTGCACCGTCTGGGTTCCGGGCCGGATCGCGCACGGCGTCTGAGCACGCCGTTCCGATGTGCCCTTCCGCGGCGCATTCCGGGTCTCCCGTCACCGCATTCCCGCACGTCGCTGTCACGTGCCTTTCCGCGCCCGCTCCTCTCACGTGGCGCACCTGAATCCTTTCTGCGCCCCGCTCCTCCCACGCGGCGCGTCTGAACACAGAAAGCTGCCGGAAAATTGGCGAACATGATGAATCGACCGATCGCGAGCCGAAACGGGGACCGGTCATGAACGCGGCACGGATCACGGTCAACGGGAAAGAAGCACCGATCTCACCGGCAGCGCCCCACACCACGGCGCTGGACTTCCTGCGCGAGCGCGGCCTCACCGGAACCAAGGAGGGGTGCGCCGAGGGCGAATGCGGCGCCTGCTCGGTCCTGGTGGCCCGGCCCGGGGTGAACAAGCCCACCGACTGGGTCGCGGTCAACGCCTGCCTGGTCCCGGTCGCGGCGCTCGACGGCCAGGAGATCATCACCTCCGAGGGTCTCGCCACCGCCGGTGGACCGGGCGAGCCGCCAACGCTGCACCCTGTGCAGGAGGAGATGGCGGTGCGCGGCGGTTCCCAGTGCGGTTACTGCACGCCGGGGTTCGTCTGCAGCATGGCCGCCGAGTACTACCGGCCAGGTCGCTGCGAGCACGCACCCGCGGACCCGGCCGACAGTACGGAAGCGGACGGCGGCGTCGACGGCACGGACGCCGAGCACGGCCCGAACGGCTTCGACCTGCACGCGCTCAGCGGAAACCTGTGCCGCTGCACCGGCTACCGCCCCATCCGCGACGCCGCGTTCGCCGTCGGCGCACCCGCCGAAGACGACCCGCTGGCACAGCGCCGCGAGCAGGCCCCGCCCTCGCCGGTCGCCACCGAGTACATCCGGGACGACAGCGCGTTCCTGCGGAAGAGCACCCTGGACGAAACGCTGGAGCTGCTGCGCGAGCGGCCCGACGCGGTCGTGGTCGCCGGCTCCACCGACTGGGGCGTCGAGGTCAACATCCGCTCGCGCAGGGCGAACTGCGTGGTCGCCATCGACCGGCTTCCCGAACTGCGTGAGCTGCGCGTCGAGTCGGATTACATCGAGATCGGCGCGGCGCTCACCCTCACCGAGATCGAGCGCCGCCTCGGCGGCGACGTCCCGCTGCTGGCCGGGCTGTTCCCGCAGTTCGCGTCCCGGCTCATCCGTAACGGCGCGACCCTCGGCGGCAACCTGGGCACCGGCTCGCCCATCGGCGACAGCCCGCCGGTGCTGCTGGCGCTGGAGGCGTCGGTGGTGCTCGCCGGCGTCGATGGTGAGCGCGAGGTCCCGCTGGCGGAGTACTTCACCGGCTACCGGCAGAGCGTGCGCCGCCCCGGCGAGCTGATCCGTTCGGTGCGCGTCCCACTGCCGCTGTCGCCCGTCACCGCCTTCCACAAGATTGCCAAGCGGCGCTTCGACGACATCTCCAGCGTGGCGGTCGCCTTCGCCCTCGACATCGAGGACGGGACCGTCCGCAAGGCGCGCATCGGCCTGGGCGGCGTGGCCGCCACACCCATCCGCGCATTCGCCACCGAGGCGGCCCTGGAGGGCAGGCCATGGACGGCGGAGACCGTCGGGGCCGCGGCCCGGGTGCTGCGGGGTGAGGGCACACCGATGGACGATCACCGCGCCAGTTCCCTCTACCGTTCCGCGATGCTCGGCCAGAGCCTGCTGAAGCTGCACGCACAGACCCCGGAGGCGGCGAAGTCATGAGTCATCTTTCCGAGCGTCCCGAGAAGCCCGTCGTCGGTGTCCCGATGCCGCACGAGAGCGCCGTCCAGCACGTCACCGGTGCCGCGCTCTACACGGACGACCTGGTGCAGCGCACCAAGGACGTACTGCACGCGTACCCGGTCCAGGTCATGTCGGCCCACGGCAGGGTCACCGCGCTGCGCACCGGCCCGGCGCTCGCCGTGCCCGGCGTCATCCGCGTCCTGACCGGGGCCGACGTGCCCGGTGTCAACGACGCCGGCATGAAGCACGACGAGCCGCTGTTCCCCGACGAGGTCATGTTCCACGGTCACGCGGTCGCCTGGGTGCTCGGCGAGACCCTTGAGGCGGCCCGGCTCGGCGCGGCGGCCGTCGAGGTGGAACTCGACGAACTGCCCTCCCTGGTCACGCTCCAGGACGCGATCGACGCCGGGAGCTACCACGGCGCCCGGCCCATGATGGTGGCCGGCGACGTCGACGCGGGCTTCGCCGACTCGGCGCACGTGTTCACCGGCGAGTTCCAGTTCTCCGGCCAGGAGCACTTCTACCTGGAGACGCACGCGGCGCTGGCCCAGGTCGACGAGAACGGGCAGGTGTTCATCCAGAGCAGCACCCAACACCCCTCGGAGACCCAGGAGATCGTCGCTCATGTGCTGGGCGTGCCCAGCCACGAGGTGACCGTGCAGTGCCTGCGGATGGGCGGCGGCTTCGGCGGGAAGGAGATGCAGCCGCACGGGTTCGCGGCGATCGCCGCGCTCGGCGCCAAGCTGACCGGCCGGCCGGTGCGCTTCCGGCTCAACCGGACACAGGACCTGACGATGTCCGGCAAGCGGCACGGGTTCCACGCCACGTGGAAGATCGGCTTCGACGCGGACGGCCGCATCCAGGCCCTGGACGCCACCCTGACCGCGGACGGCGGCTGGAGCCTGGACCTGTCCGAGCCGGTGCTGGCCCGCGCGCTGTGCCACATCGACAACACGTACTGGATCCCCAACGCGCGCGTCGCCGGCCGCATCGCCAGGACCAACACGGTCTCCAACACCGCCTTCCGCGGCTTCGGCGGACCGCAGGGCATGCTGGTGATCGAGGACATCCTCGGCCGCTGCGCGCCGCAGCTCGGCCTGGACCCCATGGAGCTGCGGGAACGCAACTTCTACCGGCCGGGCCAGGGGCAGACGACGCCGTACGGACAGCCGGTCACACAGGCCGAGCGGATCTCCACCGTCTGGCAGCAGGTGAAGGACGACGCCTGCGTCGCCGACCGCAAACGCGAGATCGCCGCCTTCAACGCCGCGCACCCGCACACCAAGCGGGCCCTCGCGGTCACCGGCATCAAGTTCGGCATCTCGTTCAACCTCACCGCCTTCAACCAGGGCGGCGCGCTGGTGCTGATCTACAAGGACGGCTCGGTACTGATCAACCACGGTGGCACCGAGATGGGCCAGGGCCTGCACACCAAGATGATGCAGGTGGCCGCGACCACGCTGGGCATCCCGCTGCACAAGGTGCGCCTCGCCCCGACGCGCACCGACAAGGTGCCCAACACCTCGGCCACCGCCGCCAGTTCCGGCGCGGACCTCAACGGCGGGGCGATCAAGAACGCCTGTGAGCAGCTGCGCGAGCGGCTGCTGCAGGTGGCTGCCTCCCAACTGGGCGCGAACGCCTCGGACGTGCGCATCGTCGAGGGCGTCGCGCGCGCCCTGGGCAGTGACAAGGAGCTGGCCTGGGACGACCTGGTGCACACCGCGTACTTCCAGCGGGTCCAGTTGTCGGCGGCCGGTTTCTACCGGACCGAGGGGCTGCACTGGGACGCGAAGTCGTTCAGGGGCTCGCCCTTCAAGTACTTCGCCCACGGAGCCGCCGCGACCGAGGTGGAGGTCGACCGCTTCACCGGCGCGTACCGCATCCGGCGGGTGGACATCGTTCACGACGTCGGCGACAGTCTGTCCCCGCTGATCGACATCGGTCAGGTCGAGGGCGGCTTCGTGCAGGGTGCCGGCTGGCTGACGCTCGAAGACCTGCGCTGGGACACCGGTGACGGGCCCAACCGTGGACGGCTGCTGACCCAGGCGGCGAGCACCTACAAGCTGCCGAGCTTCTCGGAGATGCCCGAGGAGTTCAACGTCACGTTGTTGGAGAACGCCACCGAGGAGGGCGCGGTCTACGGTTCCAAGGCGGTGGGTGAGCCTCCGCTGATGCTGGCGTTCTCGGTGCGCGAAGCGCTCCGGCAGGCCGCCGCCGCGTTCGGGCCGGCCGGGGCAGGCGTCGAGCTGGCGTCGCCCGCGACCCCGGAGGCGGTGTACTGGGCGATCGAGGAGGCCCGCCGGAGCATGGCCGCCGGCGACCGACCAACCGGAAACGGGCACGTCGCCGCGGGCGAAGGCGTCCGAGCCGGCGCGGAAGCGCTGAGCGGTGCCTGACATGACGTGGGTCGCCGCGGTCGCACGGTTGCGGGCACGCCGGGAGGCCGGCGTGCTGGTCACCGTCGCGGCCGTGCGCGGCCACGCCCCGCGCGACGCCGGCGCGAAGCTCGTCGTGGGGACGGACCGGACGTGGGGCTCGATCGGTGGCGGCAATGTCGAGGCGGTCTCGATCGACCGGGCTCGGGAGATGCTCGCCGCGTCCGTGTCCGAGCCCGAGCTGATGGATTTCGCTTTGAACGACAAGGTCACCAACCAGCACGGCGTGCAGTGCTGCGGCGGCACGGTCTCGGTGCTGCTCGAACCACTGCCGGTGGTACGGGCGGTGGCGGTCTTCGGCGTCGGGCACGTCGGGCTGGAACTGGCGCGCATCCTGGCACGCCAGGACCTCGACCTCCATCTGATCGACTCCCGCTCCGACATCCTCGCGGACGAGCGGCTCGACGTGCTGGCGGACGCGGTGGCGCAGGTGCACGTGCACCACACACCGCTGCTGCCCGAGGAGGTGCTGCAGGAACTGCCGCACGGCACCCATGTCCTGATCATGACTCATGATCACGCCGAGGACGCGGCGCTGTGCGACGCCGCCCTGCGCACGCCCCGTCTCGGCTCCATCGGTCTGATCGGGTCGGCGGCCAAGTGGGCGCGGTTCCGCAAACGCCTCGCCACCGAGGGCGGTCACGACGACGCCGTCATCGACCGGATCAAGACGCCGATCGGCCTGGCCGACATCACGGGCAAGGAACCCGCGACGATCGCCGTCAGCGTCGCCGCGGATCTGCTGCGCACCTTCGAGAGCGAGGGCGGCTGACCCTCCGACGGGATCGATGCGGGGTGCCCCGCGCTCGTGCGAACGCACGCAGCGGGGCGCCCCCTCGATATTGCGGTCACGGTGTCCTGCGCGTCGGGGTGTCCGCCGACCGCACCGGCGGATCCGGACGTACGGAGAATCGGCGTACGGAGAATCGGCGTACGAAAGAGCAAAGCCCCAGGTCACAGGGTGTGATCCTGAGGCTTCCACCGAGCCGCCCGCGGCCTGCCGGTGCGCGACGAGCGCCGTTCTCAGTAGTCGACGCGGTCGGACTTTGCCAGCCACGCGTCGAACGGCGCCGTACGGTTCGGCATGTCCACCCGCTCGACCGCCATCGGCCACAGCTCCGCCGGCCGCTTCTCCAACAGGTCGTAGAACTTGCGGTCGTCGAAGCCGGCCACCGCGGCGTCGTCCCGGTCGGCGGCGAAGATGATCCGGTCGACCCGCGCCCACAGCGCGGAGGAGAGGCACATCGGGCACGGCTCGCAGGAGGTCACGAGGACGCAGCCCTCGAGGGAGAAGGTTCCCAGCTTCTGGCAGCCGGCACGGATCGCGCTCACCTCGCCGTGCGCCGTCGGGTCCAGATTCGACGTGACCTTGTTGTTCCCGATGGCGACGATCTCGCCGTCCTTGACGATCAGTGCGCCGAACGGTCCGCCGCCGTTCTCCACGCTGGCGGTGGCAAGGCCGATGGCCTCCTCCATCCAGGTGCGCTCGAGCTCCTGGATGCTCGCTTCCTGGGTGTACGCCGTCATGGTCACTCCTTTGTCGCAGACGGTGGGGACTCCCCGGATGCTCTGCCCATGCGGAACACCGCACGCACAGACCACCCGGGGTACCAAGCAGGGCTTCGGGTGCCGCCTTGGAACAGTTCGGCCGGCAACACCGGTACTGGTGCTGTTGATCGGAACAACAGGGCAAGTACATCCGCCAGGCACCGTCGCGGGTCAGTCACCGAAACCATGAAGGAGTTGACTGGTCACGCAGCCCCTCTTGTGCCTTCGCACAAGCTCTGGAAACTCACGGCTGCGTCGATGGGACGGAACTCCGCGGGAGCCGAGCCGCCTCGGCGTGGGGTGTGACCGGGCCGGTGAGGCCTCCACGTTGACGAGGCGGATCCGAGGGAACTCCCGGATCCCGGCGCCCGTCCCAGAAGCTGGTCGGCGGCAAAGGTGCGCAATGACAAGGCGCCCTCCGGCGAGCTCAGAAGTCGTCCTCCGTCCACTGGTCCAGCAGGATGTCGCCGAGGTGACCACCGGATTCGGCTGCCCCACCGCTCAGGGACTGTTCGGTCCAGATGACCTTGCCGTCCGGTGTGTAGCGGGTGCCCCAGCGTTCGGAATACCGGGCGACGAGGAACAGTCCGCGGCCGCCCTCGTCGGTGGTCCTGGCCCGGCGCAGATGCGGGGAGGTGCTGGAACCGTCGGAGACCTCGCAGATGAGGGTGCGGTCCCGCAGCAGACGGACGGTGATGGGCTCGGCGCCGTAGCGGATGGCGTTGGTGATCAGCTCGCTCAGAATGAGCTCGGTGGCGAACCCGATGTCCTCCAGACCCCAGGCCTCCAGTCGGCGGGCGCAGGCGGTACGGACCAGGGACACCGCTGCGGGATCGCGCGGCACGTCCCACACGGCTACCTGCGCGGAACCGAGTCGGCGCGTGCGGGCCACCAGCAGCGCGACGTCATCGGTCGGACGGGCGGGCAGCATCGCGTCGATCACCGCGGCGCAGGTGGCCTCCGGGGTGCGGCCGGGCCCGGTCAGAGCGCTGCGCAGGGCCTCCAGGCCGGCGTCCAGGTCCCGGGTGCGGTCCTCGACCAGCCCGTCGGTGTAGAGCACCAGTCGGGAGCCCTCGGGCAAGGTCAGTTCGGCGCTCTCGAACGGCAGGCCGGCGCCCAGGCCCAGCGGCGGAGAGATCGGCAGCCGGGGGAACTCCACCGACCCGTCGGGACGGACCACGGCCGGACCCAGGTGGCCGGCGGTCGCAGCGACCATGCGCCCGTCGACGGGGTCATAGACGGCGTAGAGGCAAGTGGCCCCTGTGATCCCCTGCCCGTCCTCGCCTGCGGCGGACTCCTCGTCGTCGATGTGAGCCACCAGTTCGTCCAGGTGGCTCAGCAGGTCATCAGGAGGCATGTCCAGAGTGGAGAAGTTGTGCACGGCGGTGCGCAACCGGCCCATGGTGGCTGCCGCGTGCAGCCCGTGGCCGACGACGTCTCCGACCACCAGCGCCACACGGGCGCCGGACAGCGGGATGACATCGAACCAGTCGCCGCCCACGCCGGCCTGGGCCGGCAGGTAACGGAAGGCGGCCTCCAGAGCGTTCTGCTCGGGCAGTCCGCGTGGCAGGAGGCTGCGCTGCAGGGTGACGGCCATGGTGTGCTCGCGGGTGTAGCGGCGGGCGTTGTCGATGCAGACCGCCGCCCGGGCGGCCAGTTCCTCGGCGACGGAGATGTCCTCCTCGTCGAACGGTGGTGAGCCGTCCGTGCGCCAGAAGTTCGCCGCTCCCAGGAGCACGCCCCGCGCCCGCAGCGGGACCACGACGAGCGAGTGGACGCCTTGGTCCAGGACCTGCTGGGCCCGCTCGGGGTCCTGGGCCAGCCAGCCTTCCGACGCGCTCAGATCCGGCTCCAGGACCGCCCGGCCGCTGATCACCGCGGCGGCGACAGGGCCGGCGGGAACGAACCGGATGAGCTCACCGACAGGCTGAAGGGCATGGGCCCCCTCGAGACCGAAGGCGGCGGTCCGGCGCATGTCGGTGTCCGCACCGGCCGGTTCCTCGCCGCGCAGCACCGGATCCAGCAGCTCCACGGTGACGACACCGGCGAATCGGGGGACGGCTGCCTCCGCGAGCTCCTCGCACGTGCGCGTCACGTCCAGCGTGGTCCCGATCCGCACCCCCGCGTCGTACAGAAGCCTCAGCCGCTCCCGTGCCACCTCCGCCCGTCCGGTCACCGCGGTCAGCTCCGTCGTGTCCCGCAGAGTCACCACCCAGCCGGCCTGCCCCCCGTACGGGGCGGTGGACCGCTTGTTCACCGCCAGCAGACGGTCGCCGGCCAGGTGCACCGCGTCCGTGACCGGCTCGCCCGACGAAAGCAGCCGCGCAGTCCGCTCATCCAGTTCCAGGTCACCCACCCGCCGCTGCTCCGCGTCCGCCGGCAGGTCCAGAAGCCGCCGCGCCTCGTCGTTGGCCAGCAGCAGACGTCCATCGGCACGGATGATCAGCACTCCTTCGCGCACCGCGTGGAACACCGCGTCGTGGTGCTCGTACCTCCGCGTCATCTCGGCCGGGGCCAGACCGCGCGTCTGCCGGCGCAGCCGCCTGGCCACCAGCGCCGTCCCCAGTGTGGACGCCACGAGTGCGGCCGCCCCGGTGCCGAGGATGATCGGCAACTGCTGCTCGACGAGGCTCGAAACGTTCTCGACCGTGATCCCGGCGGACACCAGGCCGACCACCGAACCGTCGGCGTCCTTCACCGGAGCGACGGCCTGGATGGCCGTCCCGGTGCCCCCTGGCACGGGTGGCCCGCCCGCCCGCTCGACAATGGTGCGGCCTTCGAGCGACGGTTCGATGGTGCCGACGAACGGTTTCCCGATCTGTCGGGGATCGGGGTACGTGAGACGGATCCCGTCGGTGTCCAGGACAACAACGAAGTCGACACCCGACCGCTGTCTGGCTGCTTCCGCGCGTGGCTGGAGCACCGCCGTCGGGTCCTCGCTCTTCAGGGCCTCGGCCGTGCCAGGGGCATTCGCGAACGTCTCGGCCGCAGTCACCGACTGGCGCTCCGCGTTCCGCGTACTGTCGCGCGCCACCTGGACGGCCAGAGCAGTCACCGCGGCCACGACCAGCAACAACACGATCGCGACTTGCAGTGCGAAGACCTGTCCGGCGGCGGTACGCACGTTGAGCATGAGGCGCAGCGTCGAACCGAAGCCGCCCCCCGGCCCCGTCGACGAACTCGCCGTGCGACGTCGATCGGACGGACGCCGGCCCACGAGCGGACGCTGAAGTGATTTCCGAATCCGCCGGAACTGTTCCTTCATGCGCCATTCCTAACACTGCGTGCCGCCCCGAGCCGAGCTCCACCCGGTGACCCGGCGCGCGTGCTCGCCAGGGCCCTGCGGGCTGTCGCCGGCCACGTTCCGCGATCAGGTCGAGCCGGCTCCGTCGATGCGGTCACCGACCGCTGGGGCCTGTCTCTCGGATCCGGCAAAGAGACACGCTCCAGGGCACGCGCTACGTCAACCGCGGCCGGTCAGAGCTCCGTCGTCCGTGCGTCAGCAGTCACCGCGGCCGCCGCTCCCGGCGCGCAGCACCACCGAAGCACGCAGGTCAGGCAGTGTTCTCCACGTTCACGTGCCTCAGCCCCAAGAACACGGAGAACGAACGGCCACGTCCCAGAAAGCGCAGGTCAGACGCCCTTTGCGGCAGGCTCCAGAATCGCGACGCACTCCACGTGGTGCGTCATCGGGAACAGGTCGAACGCCCGCAGCGTCCGCGGCTTGTAGCCCGCCTCCGCGAAGTACGCCAGGTCGCGCGCCAGCGCCGCCGGGTCGCAGGCCACGTAGGCGATGCGGCGGGCGCCGAGGCCGGCGAGGTGGCGGACCGTCTGCTTGCCGGCGCCCGCGCGGGGCGGGTCGAGGACGATGAGGTCGACGCTGTCGATGCCCGTACGCGGGAGGACGGCCTCGACCTTGCCGTGCTCGACCCGCACGCGGTCGAACTGCTGGAGGTTGTGGCGGGCGTCCTCCACCGCGCGCTTGCTGGTCTCGATCCCGAGCACCGCGCCCTTGTCGCCCACCCGGTCGGCGAGCGCGCCCGCGAAGAGGCCGACGCCGCAGTAGAGGTCGAGGGCCATGTCGCCCTTGCGGGGCAGCAGTCCCTGCATCACGGCACGCATCAGGGTGTCGGCGGCCTGCGGGTGGACCTGCCAGAAGCCGCCGTTGCCCACCCGGTGGGTGCGCTCGTCGGCGCGCTCGCGCACGAAGGCGCGGCCGTGGACCCGGTGCACCCCGCCGTCCTTCTCGTCGACGCGCAGCACGGACACGGGCTTGTCGAGTTCGACGAGCGGCAGCCGCGCGCCGGGGCGCGGGGTGAGGATGACCTGGCGGTCGCCGGAGCCGGAGGCGGCGATGGCCTCGACGGTCGCCATGCCCTCCCAGAGGCGCTCCTCGATGCCGAGCTCGCTCACGCCCTTCGCGGCGATCATGCAGTGCTCGATCGGCTCGACCTCGTGCGAGCGGTGACGGCGCAGGCCGACGTGGCCGGCGTCGTCGATGGCGTACTGGACGCGGGTGCGCCACTGCGGGACCTGGCCGGGCGGCAGCTTGTCGCCCTCGGCCGGCATGACGGTGCCGTCCCAGCCGGCCTCTTCGGGGGTCAGGCCCGCGAGGCGCTGGAGCTGCTCGGCGATCACCTCGCCCTTGAGGCGGCGCTGGGCACCCGGCTTGGCGTGCTGCCAGTCGCAGCCGCCGCACTTGCCCGGACCGGCGTACGGGCAGGGTGCCTCGACCCGGTCCTTGGAGGGCTCGAGCACGCGCACCGCGTCGGCGCGCAGGAAGCGGGAGCCCTCCTCGCCCTCGGTGACGCGGGCGACGACCTTCTCGCCGGGGAGCGTGTGCCGTACGAAGAGCACCCGCCCTTCCTCGGTGCGGGCGATGCAGTGGCCGCCGTGCGCGACCGGGCCGACCTCGACCTCGTACTCCTGCCCGACCAGCGACGACTCGGGTGCGTTCTGCATGGTGGGGTGACTCCAGAGATCAAAGGGGGTGCCGGGCGACAGCCGACGAGACAACGACCGACCAGTCTACGTCGGCCGAGCGGTACCTCCGACCGACCGCCGACGCGCTCCGGCCGACCGCGAGACCCCCGACCGACCGCAAGGCCACCCGCCCCTCGCCACCGCGCTCGGCTTCAGCCTCGCCGCCCACGCCCTCCGGCCACGAGGCACGCCGTACGCCGCCGGACCGCCGCCCACGACAGCAACCCGCAATCACCACCTGCAAGCACCACTCGCGAGCGCCACTCTCACGCCTTGCCCGTCGGCTCCTTCGGCCGCCGGTCCACCGGACCGCGCCGCACCGAACCCGGGGCGTTCCATTCCTGGCGCTTCTTGGCCCGCTGCTTCGCCGCCTCGGACGACGCCAGCTGGTACGGCACCGACGTCACCATCACGCCGGGCGTGAACAGCAGTCGGCCCTTGAGCCGCAACGCGCTCTGGTTGTGCAGCACGTGCTCGTACCAGTGGCCCACCACGTACTCCGGGATGACCACGCTCACCACGTCGCGCGGGCTCTCGCGGCGCAGGCCCTTCACGTACTCGATGATGGGCCGGGTGATCTCGCGGTACGGCGAGTCCAGGATCTTCAGCGGCACGTTGATCCCGCGCCGCCCCCACTCGGCCTGCAGCGCCTTGGTCTCCGCCGGGTCGACGCTGATGCTGACCGCCTCGAGCCGGTCGAAACGCATGGCCTTCGCATAGGCGAGGGCGCGCAGGGTGGGCCGGTGCACCTTCGAGACGAGCACGATCGCATGGACACGGGACGGCCGCACACTGTCGTCGCCCGGCTCCTCCGGCGCCGCGATCTCCTCGGCGACCCGGTCGTAGTGCTTACGGATCGCGCTCATCGTGCCGTAGAAGATCACCATGCCGAGCAGGGCCACCCAGGCCCCGTGGGTGAACTTGGTGGCGAGCACGACGACGAGCACCAGGCCCGTGAAGAAGGCGCCGAAGGTGTTGATGGCCCGCGAACGGATCATGTGGCGGCGCTTGGCCTTGTCCCGCTCCGTCCTCAGGTGCCGGTTCCAGTGCCGGACCATGCCCGTCTGGCTGAGGGTGAAGGAGACGAACACGCCGACGATGTACAGCTGGATCAGCTTGGTCGAGTCGGCTCCGTACAGCCAGACCAGCAGGATCGCCGCGCCCGCCAGCAGCACGATGCCGTTGGAGAAGGCGAGGCGGTCACCGCGGGTGTGCAGCTGCCGCGGCAGGTAGCGGTCCTGCGCGAGGATCGAGCCGAGCAGCGGGAAACCGTTGTACGCGGTGTTCGCCGCGAGGAACAGCACCAGCGCGGTCGCGGCGGCCAACAGGACGAAGAAGAACGTGCCGTCGCCGAAGACGGCGGCCGCGACCTGCGAGATCACCGGATGCTGGACGTAGTCGTTGCCGACCGGGACGCCGTTCGCGATCAGGTCCTTCGCCGGGAACTCCGCCATCTTGACGTCGGTGGCCATGGCCAGGCCGATGATGCCGCAGAACATGGTGACGGCCAGGGCGCCCATCAGCAGCAGCGTCGTCGCGGCGTTCCGGCTCTTCGGCTTGCGGAAGGCGGGGACGCCGTTGCTGATGGCCTCGACGCCGGTCAGGGCGGCGCAGCCGGAGGAGAACGCGCGCAGCAGCAGGAAGAGCAGCGCGAAGCCGGCGAGGCCCCCGTGCTCCGGCTTGATCTCGTAGTCGGCGGTCGGCGCGCGCATGGATTCGTCGAGGACGATCCCCTTGAAGGCACCCCAGGCGATCATGATGAACACGCCGGCGACGAATACATATGTCGGAATGGCGAAGAGCTTGCCCGATTCCTTCACGCCGCGGAGGTTCATCAGCGTGAGCAGAACGATTATCCCGATGGCGCAGAACACCTTGTGCTCGACGACGAACGGGATCGCGGAGCCCAGGTTCTCCACTCCGGAGGAGATGGAGACGGCGACCGTGAGGACGTAGTCGACGAGCAGGGCGCTGGCCACGGTGAGGCCGGCCTTCGGTCCGAGGTTGGTATTGGCCACCTCGTAGTCGCCGCCGCCGCTGGGGTACGCGTGCACGTTCTGCCGGTAGGAGGCGACGACCGTGAACATCAGGACCACGACGGCGGCCGCGATCCATGGGCTGAAGTGGTACGCCGACACACCGGCGACGGAAAGGACCAGCAGGACTTCGCCCGGCGCGTATGCCACGGAGGACAGCGGGTCGGAGGCGAAGACGGGGAGGGCGATGCGTTTCGGGAGAAGCGTCTCCCCCAGCTTTTCACTGCGCAGCGCCCGGCCGATCAGGATCCGTTTGGGAACGTCGGTCAGTTTGGACACGCTGAGGATCGTAAGCGCTGCATATGAGCCAAGCCCAACCAGAGGGGCACGACCTGCGGGATCTTAACGCTTCCCATTCACCCGGCCGCCTCGGCGGACCGTGGGTGCCCGGTCCGGGCCGCGGTCTGAGACCCTGTATTGCCTTGCAAGGCTTGTAACGCAACTGATTGAGCCGGAAGGACGGTCGTGCACATCGTCATCATGGGATGCGGGCGAGTGGGAGCCGCTCTCGCGCAGACCCTGGAGCAGCAGGGGCACACGGTCGCCGTCGTCGACCGGGACCCCACCGCCTTCCGCCGTCTGGGATCCGGGTTCGGCGGCCGCCGTGTCACCGGGGTCGGCTTCGACCAGGACACCCTGCGCGAGGCGGGCATCGAGGACGCCGGTGCGTTCGCCGCCGTCAGCAGCGGCGACAACTCCAACATCATCGCGGCGCGGGTGGCGCGCGAGATGTTCGGCATCGAGAACGTCGCCGCCCGTATCTACGACCCCCGGCGCGCCGAGGTCTACCAGCGACTCGGCATCCCCACCGTCGCCACCGTCCGCTGGACGGCCGACCAGATGCTGCGCCGGCTGCTGCCGTCCGGCGCGGAGCCGCTGTGGACGGACCCGAGCGGCGGCGTCCAGCTGGCCGAGGTCTACACGTCTCCGGCGTGGATCGGCCACAAGGTCAGCCGTCTCCAGGAGGAGACGGGCGTAAGGGTGGCGTTCCTGACCCGGCTGGGAGAGGCGATCCTGCCGACCTCGCAGACCGTGCTCCAAGAGGGTGATCTTGTGCATGTGATGATGCGCACGGACGAGATCGCGAAGGTCGAGGAGGCCTTCACGGAAGGTCCTGAGGAGGGCGGTCACTGATGCGTGTCGCAATCGCGGGCGCCGGTGCGGTGGGCCGTTCCATCGCGGGCGAACTTCTGGAGAACGGGCACGAGGTCCTCCTCGTCGACAAGGCACCGACCGCGATCTCGGTGGAGCGCGTGCCGCAGGCCGAGTGGCTGCTGGCCGACGCCTGCGAGATCACGTCGCTGGACGAGGCGGCGCTCCAGCGCTGCAACGTGGTGATCGCGGCGACCGGGGACGACAAGGTCAACCTCGTCGTGTCCCTGCTCGCGAAGACCGAGTACGGGGTGCCCCGCGTGGTGGCGCGGGTCAACAACCCGAAGAACGAGTGGCTCTTCAACGAGTCCTGGGGCGTCGATGTCGCCGTGTCCACGCCGCGCCTGATGTCGGCGCTCGTGGAGGAGGCGGTGAGCGTCGGCGACCTGGTGCGTCTGCTGCGCTTCAGCCACGGCGACGCGAACCTGGTCGAGCTGACGCTGCCGCCGGAGTCGGCGCTGGCGGGGACGCAGGTGGGAGACGTGGCGTGGCCGGAGGACACCTCGCTCGTCACGATCATCCGTGGTTCGCGGGTGCTGACGCCGAGCCCCGAGGAGACGCTCGAGGCGGGCGACGAGCTGCTGTTCGTGGCGGCGCAGGCCCGCGAGGAACAGCTGGAGGACCTGCTGTCGGTCCGCCGCGAAGGCCCGCTCGACTGACCGCTCTTCCTGTGTGACACGCCCCGGGGGCGCGTTCACGGCGTGGCCGCGCGGGCGGCGGGCGGTCTACGCCTCGCGCTCCGCCGCCTGCTTGCGGGCCTCCTCGGCCCGTTCCTCCGCCTCCATCTCGGCGAAGACGTCGATCGGCGGCGGGGCCTTCGCCAGGAAGACCCAGGTGAGGTAGACCGCCAGGAGGAACGGCGGGATCTTCAGCGCGACCAGGACCCAGCCGAGCTGTGTCGTGTCGGCCCACCAGTACAGCGGGAAGAGGATCGCGCACTTGGCGAGGAGGATCAGACCCCACGCCCAGCTGGCCTTGGCGTACGCCTTCTTACGGCCGGGGTTGCGGGTGCGCCAGGAGAGGTTCTCCTTGAAGACCGGCCCGAGCATCAGGCCGATCAGCGGCACGCCGGCCAGCGTGGTCACGATGTAGGCCAGTGCCAGGCCGAGCGTGTAGAGCATGCCCGGCAGGTAGAAGTCCTTCGCGTTGCCGGTCATCATCGCGAACACGACACCGAAGGCCACGCCGAAGACGCCGCTGAAGGCGTGCTTGACGGTGTCCTTGCGGACCAGCCGGACGGCGACGAGCACCAGGGCGACGGCGAGGGCCGCGATCGCCGAGAGGTGCAGATCCTTGTTGATCGTGTAGATCGAGACGAAGAGCAGGCCCGGCAGGACCGTCTCCACCATGCCGCGCACGCCGCCGAAGGCCTCGAACAGCGCGGCCTCCGTCACGGTCTTCACATCCGCGTCGGTGTCCTGCTGGTCGTGGGTCGTAGGGGTCGGCTTGTCGACAGACGCCACCGGCTACTCCTGTCCGAGTGGTCGGAGTTCGTATTTGGGATTGAACAGCACCCGGCGGCCCTGGCTCATGGAGACCCGGCCGGAGGCGATCAGTCTGCGGCCCGGCTCTATGCCGACGATGGATCGCCGGCCGAGCCAGACCACGTCCAGCGGGGCCGTGCCGTCGAAGAGCTCCGCCTCCAGCGCGGGCACGCCGGCCACCGGACGCAGGGTGACCGTGCGCAACGTACCAGCGACCCTGACGATCTGACGGTCGCCGCAGTCGCAGATGCGGGTACACCCCGATGCCTGTGCGTCCTCCTGGAGCTCCTCGGACTCGAGGTCCTGCTGGGAGCTGGAGAGCCGGCCGAGCATGCGCCGGAAGCGGCCGGCCGGCCTGGCCGCCGTCTCGTCCTTCGCCGCCTTGGCGGAACGGGGTACAGCACTCATGCAGAAAGCCTACCGGCCCGCACCAGGGCCGGATCAACGTTCGAAGCGGTATCCCATTCCGGGCTCGGTGACGAAGTGCCGGGGATGCGACGGATCGGCCTCCAGCTTGCGGCGCAGCTGGGCCATGTAGACACGCAGATAGTTCGTCTCGGTGCCGTACGAGGGGCCCCAGACCTCCTGGAGCAGCTGCTTCTGGCTCACGAGGCGCCCGGTGTTGCGCACCAGGACCTCGAGGAGGTGCCACTCGGTGGGTGTGAGGCGTACGTCACGGCCGTCCCTGTGCACCTTCTTCGCCGCCAGGTCGACGGTGAAGCCCTCGGTCTCGACGGTGGTCACGTCGTCCTCGCCGCCGACGGGCTCCGCCCTGCGGACGGCGGCGCGCAGCCGGGCGAGGAGTTCGTCCATGCCGAAGGGCTTGGTGACGTAGTCGTCGGCGCCGGCGTCGAGCGCCTCGACCTTCTCGTCGGAGGAGTGACGTGCGGAAAGGACGAGGATCGGGACGCGTGTCCAGCCGCGCAGGCCCTTGATCACTTCGACGCCGTCCATGTCGGGCAGACCGAGGTCGAGGACGACGACGTCGGGGTGGCGTGCCGCGGCCAGTTCGAGGGCGCCGGCGCCGTCGGAGGCCGCGTCCACCTCGTACTTGCGTGCCTTCAGGTTGATCACGAGCGCGCGTACTATCTGCGGCTCGTCGTCGACCACGAGCACCCTGGTCATGTGCTGCCCGCCTTTCCGCCCGTGTGGGCCGCTGCTGTCACCGCTGGTCGCCGGGGTCGGACGGGCGGTCATGACGTGGCCTCCGCCGTGAGGCCGGCCGGGGTCGTGCCGTGTCCGGGGACGGCGGTGAGGGTGAGGACCATGGTCATTCCGCCGCCGGGTGTGTCCTCCGCGGTCAGCGTGCCGCCCATCGCCTCCATGAATCCGCGGGCGACGGCGAGTCCGAGGCCGACGCCCGCGCCGCGCGGGGCGTCGCCGTAGCGCTGGAACGGTTCGAATATCCGCTCCTTCGCCTCGTCGGGCACGCCCGCGCCGCGGTCCACGATCCGTAGCTCGACCCGCTGCCCCAGGGAGCTGGCGGCGACCGTGACGCAGACGGCGTCGGGGCTGTACTTGACGGCGTTCTCGACGATGTTGGCCACGGCCCGCTCGAGCAGCCCGCGGTCCACCGCCACCATCGGCAGCGACTCGGGGATGTCCAGCTCCACGCTCTCCGCCGGGACGCCGACGAGCGCCAGGGGGATCACCTCGTCGAGTGACGTCTCGCGGATGAGCGGGGTGACGGTCCCGGTCTGCAGCCGGGACATGTCGAGCAGGTTGCCCACCAGGTGGTCGAGGCGGTCGGCGCCCTCCTCGATGCCGGCCAGCAGCTCGGCCTCGTCCTCCTCGGACCAGGCGACGTCGTCGGACCTCAGCGAGGTGACCGCCGCCTTGATGCCGGCGAGCGGGGTACGCAGGTCGTGGCTGACGGCGGCGAGCAGCGCCGTGCGTATCCGGTTGCCCTCGGCGAGCTCCCTCGCCTGCTCGGCCTCCCCCACCAGCCGCTGCCGGTCCACGACGACGGCCGCCTGCGTGGCGAAGGCCGCCAGCACACGCCGGTCCTCCGCGGGCAGCACCCGGCCGGAGAGCGCCATGGCCATCCGGTCGCCGACCGGCATGTCCACGTCCGCGTCGTCGGGCCGTGTCGCGGGCCGGGGGCCGACGCTCGCCGTGCAGGTCCACGGGTCGACGTCGCTCTCGCGCTCGAGCAGGGCGACGGACTCCATGGCGAAGGTCTCGCGTACCCGCTCCAGCAGGGCGTCCAGGGCGGTCTGGCCGCGCAGGACACTGCCGGCGAGGAACGAGAGGATCTCCGACTCGGCCTTCAGCCGGGCCGCCTGGTGGGTGCGGCGCGCGGCGAGGTCCACCACGGAGGCCACCGCCACGCCCACCGCGAAGAAGATCACTATGGCGACGAGGTTGCGCGGCTCCGCGATGTCGAGGGTGTGGGTCGGCGAGGTGAAGAAGTAGTTCAGCACCAGCGATCCCACGGCGGCGGAGGCCAGCGCCGGCAGCAGCCCGCCGAGGAGTGCCGCGATCACGGTCAGGAAGAGGAAGAGCAGGACGTTGTTGGCGAGACCCGGCCCGTTCTCGAGGCTGGTGAGCAGCGCGGTGAGCAGGGCCGGGCCGGCCACACCGACCAGCCAGCCGCCGGCGATCCGGGAGCGGCCGAGCCGGGTCCCGCGGGCGCCCGGCAGGCCCCGGCCCTTGCCCGCCTCGTCGTGGGTGACGATGTGGACGTCGAGGTCGGGGCCGGAGTCGCGGGCGACGGTGGCGCCGACGCCCGGCCCGAACAGGTACTGCCACGCCTTGCGGCGGCTGGAGCCGAGCACGATCTGGGTGGCGTTGACGCCGCGCGCGAACTCGAGCAGCGCGGAGGGCACGTCGTCACCGATGACGTGGTGGAAGGTACCGCCCACGTCTTCGACGAGCGTGCGCTGCACCGCGAGTTCCTTGGGCGAGGCGGACGTCAGTCCGTCGCTGCGGGCGATGTAGACGGCGAGGACCTCACCGCCCGCGCCCTTCTCCGCGAGCCGGGCCGCGCGCCGGATGAGGGTGCCGCCTTCGGGCCCGCCGGTGAGGCCGACGACGATGCGCTCGCGGGCCTGCCAGGTGGAGCGGATGTTGTGCTCGCCGCGGTACTGCTGGAGGTACTCGTCGACCCGGTCGGCGAGCCACAGCAGGGCCAGCTCGCGCAGCGCGGTGAGGTTGCCGGGGCGGAAGTAGTTCGACAGGGCCGCGTCGACCTTGTCGGGCTGGTAGATGTTGCCGTGGGCCATCCGGCGGCGCAGGGCCTGGGGCGCCATGTCGACGAGTTCGATCTGGTCCGCCCTGCGGACCACCTCGTCGGGGACGGTCTCCAGCTGCCGTACCCCGGTGATCGTCTCGACGACGTCGCCGAGCGACTCCAGATGCTGGATGTTGACGGTCGATATGACGTCCGTCCCGGCCGCGAGGAGTTCCTCCACGTCCTGCCAGCGCTTGCTGTTGCGCGAGCCGGGGACGTTGGTGTGGGCGAGTTCGTCGACGAGGGCGACCGCGGGGCGGCGTTCGAGTACGGCGTCGATGTCCATCTCGGTGAGGACGGCGCCCCGGTGGGTGATCTCCCGGCGCTCGATCTGCTCGAGGCCGTCCAGCAGGCGCGCGGTGCGGGGGCGCTCGTGCGTCTCGACCAGCGCCACCACACAGTCGGTACCGCGTTCCGCACGGCGGTGCGCCTCGGACAGCATCGCGTACGTCTTGCCGACGCCCGGTGCCGCGCCGAGGTAGATCCGTAGCTTGCCGCGTCCCATGGCCTCATTGTCTTTCGAACACTGCGTTGCGCAGCGTCGACCTTACGTCGAAAGAAAGGGGCGAACCGGACGGTCCGGGACCACGGGGTGCCTGTTGACGCGATTCTGATGCGGTGGCGCGGCCGCACTCCCGTGACGTCCCGGGGCTTTGTGGCTCTCGCCGGCGCCGGGGTGCGGCCGCACCGGCCGGCCGACTGTGACGAAGGCGATCCCTGACGGGCGCGGGTCAGGCTTCGACGATCTCGCCGTCGGCCAGCTCCAGTACGCGGTCGGCGAGGCCGAGCAGCTGAGGGTCGTGCGTGGCGACGAGGGCCGTCACGTTCTCGCTGCGCACGACCGCCCGCAGCAGTTCCATCACGGCCAGTCCCGTCTCCGCGTCGAGCTGCCCGGTCGGCTCGTCCGCGATGAGCAGCTTGGGCCGGTTGGCGAGCGCACGGGCGATGGCGACGCGCTGCTGCTGCCCGCCCGACAGCTCGCCCGGGCGCTGGGCGGCATGGTCGGCGAGGCCCACCAGGGCGAGCAGCAGCGCCACGCGCTCCTCCCGCTCGCGCGGGTCCGCCTTGCGCAGCCGCATCGGCACACCGACGTTCTCCGCCGCGCTCAGGATCGGGATCAGGCCGAAGGACTGGAAGATGAAGCCGATCCGGTCGCGCCGCAGCTCCAGCAGGCCGTTCTCGCCGAGTTCGGACAGGTCGGTGCCGTCGACGGTGATCCGCCCCTCGTCCGGGGTGTCGAGACCGCCGACCAGGTTGAGCAGCGTGGTCTTGCCGGATCCCGACCGGCCTTTGAGGGCGACGAGTTCGCCCCGCGGGATCTCGAAGGAGACACCGCGCAGCGCGTGGACGGCCGCGGCTCCGGTGCCGTACGAGCGGTGCAGGTTCTCGATCCGCACCATGGGCCGCGAGGCGTCGTCGACGACGGCCGTGCCGGACTGTGCGCTGCTGCTCTCGGTCATCTGGATGCCCCCCGTGCCGGATCGTGTCCGGCACAGTATGTGCAGGGGCCATGCGCACGGGCAACGGTCCCGGAGGAACCCGTGGCCGAGTCGTGCGGAACGGTCCGTGGGCCCGCACCCGAGGGTGCGGGCCCACGGGCCACACGCTGTCGTACGAGGTCGCCGACCGCGGTCAGCGCACCTCGGTGATCTCGGGGCCGCGCTGGAGCTGGCCCATGCCCCCGGAGAACCGGGAGCCTTCCTGCTCCTCCTGCTGGACGCCCTCGGGCACCATCTGCGCGTCTTCCGGCAGCTTGAGGACGATCGGGTCGCGGGGCGCCATCGGTCCTTCGCCGCGCACCACGACGGTGTCCCTGAAGATCTGCTCGAGCAGGCCGGCCGCCTGCGGCTGCACCGCGCCCTGCCCGGAGATCACTCCGCGCAGGAACCAGCGGGGGCCGTCGACGCCCACGAAGCGCACCATCTGCACACCGCCGGTGCCGTCCGGGAGCTGTACGGGCACCTGGGCGCGCAGCTCCCAGCCGAGCGGGCCCTCGACCTCGTCGATGATGCCGCCCTGCTGGGTGATACCGGAGGCGATCTCCTCGCGGACCTCGCCCCAGATGCCCTCCTTCTTGGGCGCCGCGAAGGCCTGGAGCTGTACGGCGCTGTCGCGCAGCACGACCGTGGCCGCGACGATGGCGTCGCCGGCGACCTCGACCCGCAGTTCCATGCCCTCGACCCCGGGCACGAACAGGCCGCCCAGGTCGACCCGGCCCTCGCCGGGCCTGGAGACCTCCGAGACGTCCCAGGGGCCGTCGGGCCGGGGCGCCGGCGGGAGGTTCACCCGGCGGTTCCCGCTGTCCCCGGCTTCCGTGCCGAGCTCGGCGGACTCGTCGGCGACTCGCTCGGTGCCGTCCGCTGCGTCCGCCGCGTCCCCGGCGGAACCACTCTTCTTGCGACGTCCGAACACGTCACTGTCCTTCCCGGTCGGATACGACCGAAGCGTATCGATTCCCACCCGTAGAGCCGTCCACGGCGGCATGACCGCCGGTGGACCCGAAGCCCCCCTCGGCCCGCGCAGAGCCGGGAAGCTCCGCCACCTCGTGGAAGCGCACCTTCTCGACCTGCTGGACGACCAGTTGGGCGATCCGGTCGAACCGTTCGAACCGCACGCTCTCGCGTGGATCGAGATTGACCACGATCACCTTGATTTCCCCACGGTACCCGGCATCAATCGTCCCTGGGGCATTCACGAGGGCGACTCCGCAGCGGGCCGCGAGCCCGGACCGGGGGTGAACGAACGCCGCGTACCCGTCGGGCAGGGCGATCGACACTCCCGTGGGCAGCACGGCACGCTCCCCGGGGGCGAGTTCGGCGGCCTCGCACGTCACCAGATCGGCACCGGCGTCACCGGGGTGCCCGTACGCGGGCAGCGGCACCTCGGGGTGCACACGGCGGATGAGCACGTCGACGGGATCACGCATCAGGGGTTCACCTCGAAGGCGCGTGCGCGCCGGACCTGGTCGGGGTCGGCCATCGCGGCCTCGATCTCGGCGGGGCGGCCGTTCTCGATGAAGTGGTCGACCTTGACCTCGATGAACAGGGCGGACGCGCGCACGGCGACCGGTCCGTCGGGGCCGCCGATGCGTCCGGTGGCGGTCGAGTAGATCTTGCGGCCGGCGACGGCGGTGACCTCGGCGTCGAGGTGCAGCACGGTGTCCACCGGCACGGGACGCACGAAGTCGGTCTCGAGCTTGCCGGTGACCGCGATGACCCGCAGCAGCCAGTTCAGCGAACCGAGCGTCTCGTCGAGCGCGGAGGCGAGCACGCCCCCGTGCGCGAGACCGGGGGCGCCCTGGTGCGCGGCCTTGACGGTGAACTCGGCGGTGACGCGGACGCCTTCCTGTGCCCGTGCCTCGAGGTGCAGGCCGTGGGGCTGCTCCCCGCCGCACCCGAAGCAGTGCCCGTAGTGCGCGCCGAGGAGTTCACCCGGGGCGGGCGCATCGGGGTGCCGTACCGGTGCCGTGGCGTCGGCCGGCGGGGTCAGGGCCGAGGAACCGGCCGGGGGTACCGGGGTCGCCCCCCGGGAGTTCGCGTTGTTCACAGGCGCAGACCTTACCCGCGCGGCTACCCGCCGGTCGCACCGTGCCAAGCTTGGATTCATGCAGCCTTCCGCCCCGCAGTACGCAGAACGTCTGACCGCGCCCCGATCCTGGTGGGCCGTCACCGCCCTCGTCGCCCTTTCCGGCGGTCTGATCCTGCTGCCGCTGGGGACCCTGCCGATGCTGGGCGGGGTGATCGCCGCGGGTGCGCTGGCGTCGGCGCTGGTCAGCTCCTACGGCTCGGCCCGTATCCGGGTGGTGGCCGGCTCTCTCGTCGCCGGTGACGCGCGGATCCCGGTCTCCGCGCTCGGGGAGGCCGAGGTGCTGGACGCGGAGGAGGCCCGGGCCTGGCGGCTGCACAAGGCCGATCCGCGGGCCTTCATGCTGCTGCGCAGCTACGTCCCGACCGCCGTGCGGATCGAGATCACGGATCCGGAGGACCCGACGCCGTACGTCTATCTGTCGACGAGGGACCCGCAGGCGCTGGCCGCCGCTCTGACGGCCGTCCGCGCGGCATAGGACCCGGTCAGGCGCCCTCGGGTCCTTGGGGCAGCTCCGGGGCCCTAAGAGGGTTCTTGGGCTGCTCCAGGGGCGGCAGCGCGGGGAGCGCGTCCCACGGGACCTGCCTGCCCCGCAGGTCGGCACGGACGCGGTCGGCGAGCTTCCTGGTGTCACGGCGGTTCATCACGGCGCCGACGGCCGCGCCGACCATGAACGGCATCAGGTTCGGCAGATTGCGGACCATGCGCTTCATGATCTGCTGGCGCAGTTGACGCTTGAGCTGACCGCCCATCGAAGCGTCGTACGTCGAGGGCTTGGTGACCTGGATCCCGCGCTCCTGGGACCAGGCGTTCAGGTACGCGGTGCTGCGGTCCTTGAGGCCGCCGGGCGCCCGCACCCCGTAGACCTCGTGAAGCTCCGCGATGAGCTTCAGCTCGATGGCGGCGACGCCGACGATCTCCGCCGCGAGCTCCGTCGGCATCGCCGGCGGCACGGGCATCATCGCGGCGGCGCCGATACCGGCGCCCACCGTGGAACTGGCGTTGGCCGCTCCCGCGACCAGCTTGTCGGCAAGCTGCTCGGGGGAGAGGCCGGGAAACTGCCTGCGCAGCTTCTCCAGGTCACGCACCGGAATGCGCGGCGCGTTGTCGATCAGCACATCGGCGATGTGCCCGAGCGCCGCCTTGGCGCTCTCCTTGCTCCTCACGAGCCTCGTGCGCGCTCCCTGCCCCCGCCGGACAAGGTCCGCCCTGGCGCTCACGCCGCCCTTGACGACGCCTTTGGTGACCGTGGCCAGGCGTCGGGCCCTGGTCGGGGACCCTGCCTGGCCGGTTGTCGCGAGCGGGGCCGGCAGGCCTCGCTCCACACCCTCGGTCGCGCCGTGAGGCGGCGATGCGGACGAGTCCTCCGCGGACGCCGCAGCGTCCGGTGAGGGGCCCGTACCGCCCTGGTGCGCCTCCGGTCGTCCATGACGCCGGAAGCGCCGCTTCCCGGACGGTGTCTCGCCTGCCACTGGCGGCCGTGCCTCAGTCGCAGTCGCGGCAGATGGGCTGGCCGTTCTTCTCGCGCGCCAGCTGGCTGCGGTGATGCACGAGGAAGCAGCTCATGCAGGTGAACTCGTCGGCCTGCTTCGGCAGGACCCTTACGGCGAGCTCCTCGTTGGACAGGTCGGCCCCGGGGAGCTCCATGCCCTCTGCGGCCTCGAACTCGTCGACGTCGACGGTCGAGGTGGACTTGTCGTTCCGCCGGGCCTTCAGTTCCTCAAGGCTGTCGGAATCGACGTCGTCGTCGGTCTTGCGTGGGGTGTCGTAGTCCGTTGCCATGTCGCTCTCCCCCTCTGGGTGGTTGCGGTGTCTCAGCGCACGTAACGCGTGAGAGGCCGGACTTGTGCCCGACCTGAGGCGGAGATTTTGCCTCACATCAAGGTCTGTTACTCAATCGACACCCAACCGGACCGCTCGAGAGTGATCGGGTTGGATGGCGATGGGGACCGTACACGGTCCGCAGGCGTGCTTCACGGGCGCCACCCCGTGTACTTCCCGTGATGTCACCCCCCGGAAACCCGGGCTTTTACCGGCTTTCCGCACGATCATCGATCACGCAGCGTAGACGGATCCGATTCGTCCCCTGTGATTGATCGCACATGGATTCGTCGGATGCCGTTTCCGAAAATTCCGCTTAAAGCGAACATCGGACGGGAAACTCAGACCGGAAGAGTGACACGCATCACGAGCCCGCCTCCCTCGCGCGGCACGGCGGAGATACGGCCTCCGTGGGCGCGGGCCACCGAACGCGCGATGGAAAGCCCCAGTCCGACCCCCTTGTCGCTGCCCGTGCGCTCCTGGCGGAGGCGCCTGAACGGCTCGAAGAGGTTGTCGATCTCGTAGGCGGGAACCACCGGTCCGGTGTTGGTGACCAGCAGGACCGCCTGGCCGTGCTCGACCTCCGTGATCACCTCGATCCAGCCCCCGGGCACGTTGTACCTGACGGCGTTCTGCACGAGGTTCAGCGCGATCCGCTCCAGCAGCACGCCGTTGCCCTGGACGACCGCGGCCCGGCGCTCCCCGCGCACCTCCACGCCCTTCTCGTCCGCCTCGGAGCGGACCTGGTCCATGGCGCGCGACGCCACCTCCGCCAGGTCCACCGGCTTGCGCTCGACGATCTGGTTGTCGCTGCGGGCGAGCAGCAGCAGGCCCTCCACCAGCTGCTCGCTGCGCTCGTTGGTGGCCAGCAGCGTCTTGCCCAGCTGCTGGAGCTCCACGGGGGCTCCCGGATCGGAGAGGTGCACCTCGAGCAGCGTGCGGTTGATCGCCAGCGGCGTGCGCAGTTCGTGCGAGGCGTTCGCCACGAAGCGCTGCTGCGCGGTGAAGGCCCGCTCCAGGCGGTCCAGCATCTCGTCGAAGGTGTCGGCGAGCTCCTTGAGCTCGTCGTCGGGGCCGTCGAGCTCGATCCGGCGGGACAGGTCGGAACCGGCGACCTGGCGCGCGGTGCGGGTGATCCGGCCCAGCGGCGACAGCACCCGGCCGGCCATCGCGTAACCGAAGGCGAACGCGATGATGCTCAGGCCGAGCAGGGCGAACAGCGAGCGGCGCAGCAGGTCGTCCAGGGCCAGCTCCCGCTGGTGCTGGAGGCAGGCGGAGACGGCCTGGTTGAACTGCTCGCCGGAGCCCTCCTCGGGGAGGGTGCACCAGTCCGTCGTGGGCTGGACCTTGCCTTCGACGATCTTGAAGGGCAGATCCGCGACGCCGACGTGCAGCGCCTGCGCCGTGAAGAGGTAGATGATCGACAGCAGCAGGATGCCCGCGATCAGGAACATCCCGCCGTACAGCAGCGTGAGTCGTATCCGGATGGTGGGACGCAGCCAGGGACGGACGGGCTCCCTGGGGTCCCAGGTGGGTTTCGGAGGCGCTTCCGGGGGCGCGGGAACGGTGGCCACGCGATCAGATCCGGTAACCGGAACCGGGCACCGTGACGATCACGGGCGGCTCGCCGAGCTTGCGGCGCAGGGTCATCACGGTCACCCGCACCACGTTGGTGAACGGGTCCGTGTTCTCGTCCCAGGCCTTCTCCAACAGCTGCTCCGCGGAGACGACCGCGCCCTCGCTGCGCATCAGCACCTCCAGCACCGCGAACTCCTTGGGGGCCAGCTGGATCTCCCTGCCGTCCCTGAAGACCTCTCGGCGGTTCGGATCGAGCTTGATGCCGGCACGCTCCAGCACCGGCGGCAGCGGCACCGTCGTACGCCTGCCGAGGGCGCGCACACGCGCGGTGAGCTCGGTGAACGCGAACGGCTTGGGCAGATAGTCGTCGGCGCCGAGCTCCAGGCCCTCCACGCGGTCGCTCACGTCCCCCGACGCCGTCAGCATCAGCACCCGGGTCGGCATGCCCAGCTCGACGATCCTGCGGCAGACGTCGTCCCCGTGGACCAGGGGAAGGTCGCGGTCGAGCACCACCACGTCGTAGTCGTTGACCCCGATGCGCTCCAGGGCGGCGGCGCCGTCGTACACGACGTCGACCGCCATGGCCTCCCGGCGCAGGCCGGTGGCCACCGCATCGGCGAGCAGCTGCTCGTCCTCGACGACGAGTACGCGCACGTCGCTGTCCTCTCCTCGGGAGCCCCGTCACCGTGACAGGGCAGGTCTGCGCACTGACTGTGCGGCTCCATCCTGCCCGTTACGCGCGTAAACCGGCTGTAAGGCGAACAGGCACGACAACGGCACTGCGGAATAAGGAGGATTTCCGGGAGAGTTGAGGTTTCCACCCGGGAAGGGCTGGGGAGGACGACTGCACATCCCGATCACGCCCTGTGTGTGGCGCACCACGACCTGTTCCAGGGTTGATCAACCCACCGTCGGCACACCCCCGTGCCACCGACCTACGACGAGGGGGCGCATTCATGGACGCTTTCACTGCCGGACTGCTGCAGCGCATAAAGGCCGCCGAGGACGACCTGACGGTCGCCCGGGAGACGGGTGACGACTTCCTCGCCGACGTCGAGCAGGCGGAGCTGGACGATCTCCACCGCCTCGCCGCCGAGCACGGGGTGAATCTCACCGCCGCCTGATCCCGACCCGCACGGCGCAGAGGCCCGGCCCCGCACCAGCGGGGCCGGGCCTCTGTCATGAAGGCACGTCCGCCCCCGCCGGCGTGCGAGGCGCGGGGGTCCGGGGTCGGAGCGCCCGGAAGCGACCCGCCACAGGCGCTCTCCGCGCGCTCAGTCGTGCCACGCCCCCATTTCCTCCAGCAACGCCTGCAGCGGCTCGAACACGCCCGGCACCGCCGCCACCGTGAGGTCGCCCGACGGCCCGTCCCCGGGACGGCCCCCGGTCAGCGCGCCGCCCTCGCGGGCGATCAGGTCGCCCGCGGCGAGGTCCCACGGGCTGAGCCCGCGCTCGTAGTAGCCGTCCAGGCGGCCCGCCGCCACGTCCGCCAGGTCGATCGCCGCCGATCCGCTGCGCCGGATGTCGCGCAGCCGCGGGATCAGCCGCTGGGCGACGTCCGCCTGGTGCGTGCGGACGGTGTGGACGTAGTTGAAGCCGGTCGAGACCAGGGCCTGGTCCAGCGGGGGCGCCGGCCGGCACCGTACGGGCCGGTCGTTCAGGAACGCGCCGCCGCCCCGCACCGCGTGGAAGGTCTCGCGCCGCATCGGCGCCTCGACGACCCCGACCACGGTCCCGCCGTCGACTTCCGCGGCGATCGAGACGGCCCACGTGGGCAGCCCGTACAGGTAGTTGACGGTGCCGTCGAGCGGGTCGATGACCCAGCGCACCCCGCTGGTGCCCACCGTGGCCGCGCCCTCCTCGCCGAGGAAACCGTCGTCCGGACGGTGCTCGGAGAGGTAGCCGGTGATCAGCTTCTCCGCCGCGATGTCCATCTCGGTCACGACGTCGATGGGGCTGGACTTCGTCCTGGCGACGCCCAGGTCGTCCGGGCGGCCGTCCCGCAGCAGTGCGCCGGCCCTCCGGGCGGCCTCCAGGGCGAGGGACAGCAGTTCGGAGGTGAGCGGGTCGGTCACAGAGGTCTCCTTCACGCGTACGGGCTGTCGGCGCCGGCCGCCGCGGGCCTGGGCGCGCGGGCCGGACAGCACCCGACAGGGCAGAGGTCGTGGCTCGGGCCGAGCGCTCCGAGCGCGCAGCGTTCCGCCGGGATGCCGCGCTCACTGGCGGCCCGCTCCAGCAGGAGGTCGCGCACCGCGCCGGCGAACCGGGGGTCGGCGCCCACGGTCGCGGAGCGGCGCACCGGCAGGCCCAGCTCCGCGGCCTTCGCGGTGGCCTCCGTGTCGAGGTCGTAGAGGACCTCCATGTGGTCGGAGACGAAGCCGATCGGGACCATGACGACGGCCGGCGCACCGGAGGCGTGCAGGCTCTCCAGGTGGTCGCAGATGTCCGGTTCCAGCCAGGGGATGTGCGGGGCGCCGCTGCGGGACTGGTAGACGAGCTCCCAGGGGTGCTCGACGCCGGTCTCGCGGGCGACGGCGTCCGCGACGGTCCGGGCCACGTCGAGGTGCTGGCGGACGTAGGCGCCGCCGTCCCCGTGGTCGGTGTCGGGGCCGGAGGAGTCGGCCGCGGAGGTCGGGATCGAGTGCGTGGTGAAGGCGAGGTGCGCACCGGCGCGGACCTCTTCCGGCAGGTCGGCGAGAGAGGCGAGAACGCCGTCGATCATGGGCCGTACGAAACCGGGGTGGTTGAAGTAGTGCCGCAGCTTGTCCACGCGCGGCAGTTGCCGCCCTTCCGCCTCCAGCGTCGCCAGAGCGTCCGCGAGGTTCTCCCGGTACTGGCGGCAGCCGGAGTACGAGGCGTAGGCGCTGGTGGCGAGGACGGCGATGCGCCGGTGTCCCGCTTCGGTCATCTCGCGCAGGGTGTCGGTGAGGTACGGCGCCCAGTTGCGGTTGCCCCAGTGGACCGGCAGGTCCAGGCCGTGCTCGGCGAAGTCCTTGCGCAGGGCTTCGAGCAGCGCCCGGTTCTGGTCGTTGATGGGGCTGACGCCGCCGAAGAGGAAGTAGTGCTGCCCCACTTCCTTCAGTCGTTCCTTCGGGATGCCTCGGCCGCGGGTCACGTTCTCCAGGAACGGGACCACGTCGTCCGGGCCTTCTGGGCCGCCGAACGAGAGCAGCAGAAGGGCGTCGTAAGGCGCTGGGTCACGCAGATCGGACATGGGGTCGATCCTGCCACCCGCCTGTGACGGCGGAAAAACCGCGGTGCGCCGTCGGAGGTCGGGCGCGTAATCTGTGAAGGCTGCCCTTACGCCTTACCGGAGTCCCTCTTGCCCAGTCCGTACCGCGCGATTTTCGCCACCCCCGGCTCTTTGGGGTTCTCCGCTGCCGGCCTCCTCGGCCGGATGCCGCTGTCCATGCTGGGCATCGGGATCATGACCATGGTCTCCGAGCTCACCGGCCGCTACGGCCTGGCCGGCACCCTCACCGCGACGCTCGCGCTGTCGGCGGCCGTGCTCGGTCCACAGGTCTCCCGTCTGGTCGACCGACACGGCCAGCGCAGGGTGTTGCGTCCGGCCACGCTCGTCACGCTCGCCGCCGTCACCGGACTGCTGGTCTGCGCGCAGCAGGGAGCGCCGGACTGGACGCTGTTCGCCTTCACGGCCCTCGCGGGCTGTGCGCCGAGCGTCGGCGCGATGACCCGGGCGCGCTGGGCGGCGCTCCTGGAGGGCTCGCCGCGGGAGCTGCACACCGCCTACTCGGTCGAGTCGATCATCGACGAGGTGTGCTTCATCTTCGGCCCGATCATCTCCATCGGGCTGTCCACCCTGTGGTTCCCTGAGGCCGGTCCGCTGCTCGCCGCCGGGTTCCTGCTGGTCGGTGTCTGGTGGCTGACGGCCCAGCGGGCCACGGAGCCGAAGCCGCACCCGGCGTCGCACTACACCGGCGGCAGCGCGCTGCGCTCCCCCGGTCTCCAGGTCCTCGTCGCCGCGTTCGTCGCCACCGGGGTGATCTTCGGCGCGGTGGACGTGGTCACGGTGGCGTTCGCGGAGGAGACGGGCCACAAGGCCGCCGCGAGCTGGGTGCTCGCGGTCTACGCCCTCGGCTCCTGCCTCGCGGGCGCCGTCTTCGGCCTGTTGCACCTGAAGGGTGAGCCCGCCCGCAGGTGGGTGCTGGGCGTCTGCGCCATGGCCGTGAGTATGATCCCCCTCCAACTGGCCGGGAGCCTGCCGCTCCTGGCCGTGGCGCTCTTTGTCGCGGGCCTTGCCATCGCGCCGACGATGGTGACGACCATGGCCCTCGTCGAGGCGCACGTACCGCGCAGCAAGCTGACCGAGGGCATGTCCTGGACCGGTACCGGGCTCGCGGTCGGCGTCGCACTGGGTTCCTCGGCCGCCGGCTGGGTGGTCGACGCGCAGGGCGCCGCTGCGGGGTACGCGGTGCCCGGCGTCGCAGGAGTGTTCGCGGCCGTGGTGGCGTTCCTGGGGTACCGCCGGCTGCGCAGGCCGGTGCCGATGCGGGAGGGGCAGCGTGAGCAGCGTGATCAGGACCCGGAGCAGCGGGAGCAGCCCGTGGCGTAACTGGGCGGGGACCGTTGTCTCGCGCCCCGCGAGACAGGCACGTCCCGCGTCCGTGCAGGAGCTCGCCGACGCGGTCCGCTCGGCGGTCGCGGACGGCCTGCGGATCAAGACGGTCGGCACGGGCCATTCGTTCACGGCCATCGCGGCCACCGACGGGCTGCTGATACGGCCGGACCTGATGACGGGGATCCGCCGGATCGACCGCTCGGAGATGACCGTCACCGTCGAATCGGGTACCCCGCTCAAGCGGTTGAACACCGCCCTCGCCCGTGAGGGGCTGTCGCTCACGAACATGGGCGACATCATGGAGCAGACCGTCGCCGGCGCGACGTCGACCGGCACGCACGGCACCGGCCGTGACTCCGCATCGATCGCCGCGCAGATCAAGGGCCTTGAGCTGGTGACGGCCGACGGATCCGTCCTGACGTGCTCGGAGAAGGAGAATCCCGAGGTCTTCGCGGCGGCCCGGATCGGCCTGGGGGCGCTCGGGGTCGTCTCCGCGATCACCTTCGCGGTGGAGCCGGTCTTCCTGCTGACCGCCCGCGAGGAACCGATGGCCTTCGACCGGGTCCTGGCGGACTTCGACGCCCTGCACGCGGAGAACGAGCACTTCGAGTTCTACTGGTTCCCGCACACCGGGAACTGCAACACCAAGCGCAACAACCGCAGCTCCGGCCCGGCGGCGCCCCCCGGCAGGGTGGGTGGCTGGATCGAGGACGAGCTGCTGTCCAACGGCGCCTTCCAGCTGGCCTGTTCGCTGGGGCGCGCGGTGCCGGCGGCCGTTCCGGCGATCGCCCGGCTCTCCAGCCGTGCGCTGTCGGCCCGTACCTACACGGACATTCCCTACAAGGTCTTCACATCGCCCCGCCGGGTGCGGTTCGTGGAGATGGAGTACGCGCTGCCCAGGGAGGCCGCGGTGACGGCGCTGCGCGAGCTCAGGGCGATGATCGACCGCTCGCCGCTGCGGATCGGGTTCCCGGTCGAGGTGCGCACGGCCCCCGCCGACGACATCACGCTCTCGACGGCCTCGGGCCGCGAGACGGCGTACATCGCGGTCCACATGTACCGCGGCACGCCCTACCGTTCCTACTTCACCGCCGTGGAGTCGATCATGACGGCGCACGGCGGACGGCCGCACTGGGGAAAGATCCATACCCGGGACGCGCGCTACTTCGCCGAGGCCTACCCCCGGTTCGGCGAGTTCACCGCGCTGCGCGACCATCTCGACCCCGACCGGGTCTTCCAGAATCCGTATCTGCGCCGGGTACTGGGCGACTGAGTCGGCCCGTTCGCCCCCTCACTCCGGGCCGTTCGTCGCCTTTCTGACGCCCCGTCCAGGAATCGGGCTTCTGACTCGTCTTCAGCCGCCCTTGAGCATCTGCCGGTAGTGCACCGAGATAGGACTTTTGAGCGTAGAGAATAGTTCCGTTTCTGGTGTTTCCGTGAAGCACAACCCCTGGTCACCCCGCGTTCGAGCGCCGATCCACCACCCCTCGGCCGAAGTTCGGCGGCGCGGCTGTCCACCCGGATGGCCCGAATGGAGTACTGTGGCGAGCCCTGGGCCCGGCCTCCCTCGTGGTGTCCGGATCCCCAGGTTGGGGGCCGAAAACGGCGCTCGATCCGGCGGCGCCGCGGTGAAGCACGGAGATCTATCGCTCAGAGTGACGACCGATCACGCTGAGTGGCAAATAGATAACCGTGCCATAACGGCGATCCAGGGCTCGCGCCCGACACGCCGGGCAACTCGGCAAGGTTGTGGCAGGCTGCACCCGGGCAGGCCACACTCGACTCGACTAGCGGAAGCAGCGACGCAGGTGACGTCGGCAGGCACCACCCGGGAGGTCCCCATGCCCGAACTGCGTGTCGTGGCCGTCTCCAACGACGGCACACGACTGGTGCTCAAGGCTGCGGACAGCACGGAATACACGCTTCCGATCGACGAGCGCCTGCGTGCCGCCGTGCGTAACGACCGTGCCCGGCTCGGCCAGATCGAGATCGAGGTGGAGAGCCATCTCCGCCCCCGCGACATCCAGGCGCGTATACGTGCCGGTGCCTCCGCGGAGGAGGTCGCCCAGCTCGCCGGCATCCCCGTCGACCGGGTGCGCCGCTTCGAGGGCCCGGTCCTCGCCGAGCGCGCCTTCATGGCGGAGCGGGCCCGCAAGACCCCCGTACGCCGCCCCGGCGAGAACACCGGTCCGCAGCTGGGCGAGGCCGTGCAGGAGCGGCTGCTGCTGCGCGGTGCCGAGAAGGACACCGTCCAGTGGGACTCGTGGCGCCGCGACGACGGCACCTGGGAGGTCCTGCTCGTCTACCGGGTCGCGGGCGAACCGCATTCGGCGAGCTGGACCTACGACCCGCCGCGGCGGCTCGTCCAGGCCGTCGACGACGAGGCACGCGCCCTGATCGGTGAGACCGACGACACGATCGCGCAGGAGCCGAGCTTCCCGTTCGTCCCGCGCATCGCCCGCCTGCCCAGGGACCGGCCGCTGGACCGCGCCCTGGACCGGCAGATCGAGCGCCCGGCCGTGCCTTCCGCCGACGCGGACGACAAGGACGAGCGGGACTCGCTGACCAGTCTGTTGGAGGCCGTGCCGAACTTCCGCGGCGACATGGTCGTGCCCGAGCGCCCCGTGGCGTCGGAGCCGCCCGCCGTCGAGCCCGGCCAGGAGAGCGAGGCCGAGGAGGAGCCGGTGGCGCCCGCCGCGTCGGCCGGCGCCGGTTCCGCGTACGCGGACGTGCTGATGCCGCGATCCGTCGCGGGTCACCGGGACCGGCTGACGGGCACCACGGACCGGCAGGCGGAGGCGGACGGTGTCCGTCCCGGCCGCCGCGCCGCCGTGCCCAGCTGGGACGAGATCGTCTTCGGCACCCGCCGCAAGAAGCAGGAGTAGGAAACGTTCCGCAAGGGCCGGCCCCCACGGGTACCGGCCCTTGTGGCGTGTGCGATCAGCCCGGCTGCGGGCCCGTGGCGACCGGGCGGTCCGGGTTCCGCGACCACTCGGACCACGATCCCGCGTACAGAGCGGAATCGAAGCCGGCGATCTCCAGGGCCAGCACCTGCTGGGCGGCCGAGACGCCGGACCCGCAGTAGACGCCGACGGGCCCCGCTGCCTCACCGGCCCCCAGCTCGAAGAACCGTGCCGCCAGCCACTCGGCCGGCCGGAAACGGCCCTGGTCGTCCAGGTTCTCCGTGGTCGGCGCGGAGACCGCGCCCGGGATGTGCCCGGCGACCGCGTCGATGGGCTCCACCTCACCGCGGTAGCGCTCCCCCGCACGCGCGTCGAGCAGCAGGCCCTCACGGGCCTTCGCCGCCGCGTCGTCGGCGTCGAGCAGGGGCAGCGCACCCGGCTTCGGCTCGAAGGTGCCCTCCCGCGGGACGGGAACCGTCGTCTCGAGCGGCCCGGTCCACGCCGCGAGGCCACCGTCCAGCACCCGGACGTCGTCGTGCCCGGCCCAGCGCAGCAGCCACCAGGCGCGTGCCGCGCCCCAGCCCTTGTCGGCGTCGTAGGCAACGACGGGCGTGCCGGGACCGACACCCGCCCGGCGCATCACCGCGCCGAACGCCGCGACGTCGGGCAGCGGATGACGCCCGCCCGCTCCGGGCGGTGCGGCCAGTTCGGCGTCAAGATCGACGAAGACGGCGCCCGGGATGTGCCCGGCCTCGTAGTCGGGCCGACCGTGCGGCCCGCCCAGCCGGTAGCGGACGTCGAGAAGGACCGGCGGGGTGGGGCCGGCGAGCTCGTCCGCGAGACCGGCCGCGGAGATGATCGGATTCATACGGCCATCCTCGCGCACGGCCTGGCGCACCGGAACGCCCCCGAAGGGGATGAGCCACACCAAAACGGGCAACCTCCGGCGGGAACCCGCCATATCCGGCGCGGCCAGGGCGCACCAGGCCCCTGGTGATGACAACATCGGCTCGAGCGCAACGGTCTCCGCAGAGCCTCCCCACGACCGTGGACGCGCCAGGTCCCCCCGTACGGCCACCACGATGGTCCGAGGAGAGAGTGACGATGACCGAGGCGACTCGGCGCCCCCCGGGCACGCCCTGCTGGGTGAGCCTCATGGTGCACGGCCTTGACGCGACACAGGAGTTCTACGCGGCGCTGTTCGGCTGGGAGTTCTCCCCCGGCCCCACGCAGCTGGGGCCCTACGTCCGCGCGCTGATCGGCGGCAAGGAGGTGGCCGGCATCGGCCGGCTGCCGGCCGACCGCCATCTGCAGGTCGCCTGGACCGCTTACCTGGCGAGCGACGACGCCGACGTGACCGCGGAGACGATCCGCAGCTGCGGCGGCACGGTCGGCGTCGGGCCGCTCGACGCCGCCGACGCGGGACGGCTGGTGATCGCCTCCGACCCGGCGGGCGCGGTGTTCGGCGTCTGGCAGGCGGCGGAGCACACCGGCACCGCCGTGTACGGCACGCACGGGACGCCCGTCTGGAACGAGCTGCGGACCAGGGACAGTTCTTCGGTCGGCAAGTTCTACCAGGCGGTCTTCGGCCACGAAGCCAAGGAGGACGCCTCCGCTCCCGACCGGCTCACGCTGCGGCTCGACGGGCGTCCCGTCGCCACCGTGCGGGGCATGGGCCAGGACCTGCCGCGCGACCGCGGTCCGCACTGGATGACGTACTTCGAGGTCGAGGACACCGACGCGGCCGCGCACCGGGTGGTGGAGCTGGGCGGGCACGTGATCGAGGCGCCGGGACCGGGTCCGCGCGGGAGGGCGGCGACCGTCTCCGATCCCGAGGGCGCGGTGTTCACGATCGTACGGTCGGACGTACCCTGACGAAGGGCACCGTTCCCGGCAGAGTCGGGACGTCTCACGGGGAGCCGTTCGTCCCGCGTTCGCCGGACGGCTCCTCATGGACCGGGCGAAGCCATTCGGGTAGCGCGTCGCGGATTGCGGGTACTGCCAGGGCGCGGGACACGGCGGCTGACACGGTAAGCGCTCCCGCCACCCACGGAAGCGTGGTGTGCAGACCGGTGACGTCCACGACCACGGGGATCACCAGTACGAGACCGAGCAGGGTGTGCAGGAGCCCGTGGAGAGTCTGCTTCTGATTCTTCATCGCATCCGGCCTCTCTCGTGCTGTTCCACATTGGACAAGTGGGCAGCCGGAGCGAAGGAGCAGCAGCGCCGGGCCACGGCCCGGCGCTGCTGTTTGTTCCCGGCTGAAGCGGCCGAGTGGTCGCGGTCCGGGGCTACTTGCCCGGTGTGGGGACAGGGTTCTGCGCCGTGGGGCCACTTCGGGGCGGATCACTGGCCGTGGGCGGTGCCGGGGAACTCGCCGCTGGCGAAGGCGGCACGGCGTCCGTCGGCGGCCGGGGCGAAGGCATGGCCGTGGGTGACGGCACCGGAGGAGCCACAGGGGCGGCCGGAGCGGATTCGGGCACAGCTGTCGGCGTGGCTGGAGTGACCGCGGCGTCGGGCACGTAGTAGGCGTACAGCCCTCCGTCCTCCGAACCTACGAAGATCTGCCCCTCAGCGAGGGTCGGCGACGACGTCACGCGCCCGTTCGTGGGCAGGCCGGTCCACAGGAGGGTCAGGTCGGTGGCGTCGTGAGCGGCGACGTGGTTGTCCGCTCCCACATAGACGACGTCGTGGGCCACGGCAGGGGACGACACCAGTCCGGAGGTACCCGGCGGGCCCAGGCGGGTCTGCCGGACCGTGGTGCCGTGATCGCGGACGGAGTAGAGGAACCCGTCGTTGGCGCTCACGTAGACGCGATCGGTCTGTTCGTGAGCCGTGTCGACGG
Source organism: Streptomyces pristinaespiralis (assembly GCF_001278075.1). Classification (GTDB taxonomy): domain Bacteria; phylum Actinomycetota; class Actinomycetes; order Streptomycetales; family Streptomycetaceae; genus Streptomyces; species Streptomyces pristinaespiralis. Next base: position 2,405,626 of record NZ_CP011340.1, read on the forward strand.
CCGGGGAGGCCGTGACCTGTCCCCCGGTCGGCACCTGCCACTGCGGAAGTCCGGTAGTGAGGTCGAGCGCGGTCAAGGAGGCGCCGATGCCGATGTAGAGCGCTTCGTCGGTCACCGCAGGCGAAGAAAGGATGCTCCCCGCGCCGGGGCTCTGATGCGTCCAGACCTCGGCGCCGGTGGCCGCGTCGAGGGCGGTCACATCGCCCTGGTCGTCCCCGATGTAGACCCTGTTGTCCTTCACGGCCGGTGAGGACCGATAGCCGTTACCGGTTCCCGCCTTGGGGTAGGTCCACTTGAGGTTTCCGGTGGCTGCTTCGAAGGCGTACAGACGCTTGTCTCCGCCTTCCGCCGCGGCGAACACGGTCTTGCCGTCCTCGGACACGGCCGGGGACGAGCGGCCGAAACCGTAGGGCTTGGACCACAGTGACCTGCCCGCCGTGCTGACGGCGTAAAGACTGCCGTCGGCGGAGGTGACGAAGACCTGATCGCCCACCACGGCCGGCGAGGACACCACGTCACCACGGGTCGGAAAGCGCCAGAGGAGCTTGCCGTTCGCGTCGATCGCCTGCAGGTGCATGTCGTTGGAACCGACGTACGCGACACGATCGACGACCGCCGGGGACGAGGTGACTGCGTCAGCTGTGACGAAGGGCCAGCCGGGCCGCAACTGCAGGTGCGGCACCTGCGACTTGTACAGATCGGTGAGGTGCTGATTGAAGCCTGTGTGGGCCGAGTCGAAACGGAACATCGGCCACCCCTCGCTGCTCGCCCCGCTGCCGGTTTCCCCGTTGCCTTGGCCGAGGCCACCGAGGGGCTGTCGGGCCAGGGAGCTTTCTGCCAGCAGTGTCACCGTTTGACCGGCGGGTGCGTGTGCCGATGCGAATGCCGTGGCACTCCAGGCCGTCACGGCGAGGATCAGGGTGATCGCCAACGCCAGTGGCCGGCGCCAGAACCGCTCTGCCTCACGAGCAATGCTGCTCATACGTTTGTCCTTTCGTGGTTGGACCGAGAAGTGCTAAGCGGCGTGCCGGTTCCTCTCCGGGCACGGCATGCGTTCGACGGGATCAGCAAGGCGAAGCCGGAGAGCCGGAAGGTACGGCGTGAGCCTTCTGCGCACGCCTGCCGGCAGGGAACCGGTATCCCGGCGAAGCGACTCGGAGAGATACCGGGCCAGGTCAGGAGGGAGATCGTTCTCGAGCCAGCTCCGGAAGGCTGCTACGGAGCATCTGCGGATGGCTTCGCCTTCGGGGTCCTGCGCGGGGTCGGGCAAGGACAGTTCGACGTCATCGATGCTCGCCGGTCGCTGGAAGCCGAGGAGAACCAGCAGTTCACCGTTCTTCGGGCTGACTCGGGAGGCGAGGCCGGCCTTCTCGCCGGGAGTGAGCATTCTCCCCAGGCCCTGTACGGTCGCCTCCTCCAGCGCGAGGAACTGCCTGCGCGCACGGCGCTGACCTCGCGTGAGCGGGTCCTCGGCCCGTGCGGCTGCCGTGAACGCGCCCCGGATGCGCGCCCTCAGCAGAGCCGGCCACACCTCGTAGCGGGTCCAGTCGATCCTGAGGATCGACTGGTACAGCTCCCACATGACCTCGCTGCGCACCGCATCACGGTCGGCTTCGGCCGGAAGGCCCGACGCCAGGCGGTCGGCTGTCCGCTTCGCCCACGGCCAGAGGCGTGCCAGGAGTTCCTCCTGCAGGTCCGCAAGCTGCTCGCCCGTTTCGGCGCGCTGTGCGAATTCCTTCAGTTCGGTCGTGATCCATTCCCTGTCGTAAGGACTTGCGGTGCGGCGCTCCCTGTCCCACCGGGCGGAAGGCGTGCCCCGTGGAACGGTTCTCGCGGCGCACGAGAGCCTTGCCGGACAAAGCCGGCAGTCCGCAGAAAAGGAAATCTTTTCCGACGGCTGCGACAAAGCAGCCTGCTGGTTGTACATGAACAGCCTCCACTCGATGAGGGCTCCGTCACACCACCCAGCATCGAAGAAGAATCATGCGGTCCGCTCGCGGAAAGCCTTGGCTTTTGCCTGAAGTTACGATGATCCCTCGAACCAATACATTGGCGTATGCCTGATCCGATGCCGCACCGGTTCCCGGCCGGTGAGGCAAAGGCCGAGCAGTTCAGACACTTGCCGCCGATTCCCCGACCCACTTGAAGGGAAGAACCATCAGCCCGGAATTCGTGAGCCGCTTCATGCCACGCCCATGATGGCTCTCGTTCCGGGCACGGCCGAGGAGACCCGATGGATTTTCCCTATGGCGCAGAAAGTCACCGGAACCGGGATTGGGAACGCCTTGACCAAAGCGGCCCCGCCCCCGTTGCCGGCTTCTGCAATCCGTTCAAAGGCGGGGCTCCTGAGGCATTCGTCCTCACAGAGGACGAGACCGGATGGGGACATGTCCGCTACCTCTCCCAGGATCCCCGCGGGACCGGACAATGGTTTCTGCAGGAGCTGCCGGGGCGGCCTTCCACGGCTACCGCGATCGTCGCCACGGTCCAGGGGCTGACCGTCTGCGCCCATTGGACCGATGTCTCGGGCGACCTCTGGCGGGCACCGCTGACGTCAGCGGGCATAGGAGGTACCGTGCGGCACGGCTTGGGGAAGGGGATCGTCAGACTCGCCGTGACGTACCACGGAGCCGGGCGGAGTCCGTACACACCCGTCGTCTACGGAACGGCCCGGCAGGCCGGCTCCCGCCTCCCTCGCCTCTGGGTCAGCAGCCCGGCTCACCCGATGACGTACTACCGGATGCCGGAGGGCTTCGGCAGCACCTCGGGCTTCACCCTTTCCATGGCAGGCCCGGACGTATGGGTGGTGGACGGTGTGAGGGAAGGCCGGCTGCAGCGCTGGCGCGGTCAGCAGGGCACGTCCGCACTGCAGGGTCCGCTCGAGTACGGCAGCGACGACGTCCTCGCAAGGAGCGCGGTCGGAGCGTACGGGCGGGTCGACCCGCTCGCGCCCCGCCCACTCTTCGTCGGCCAGGACCACGGTCTATACGCATGGGCAGGACGACTCGGTGCGTTCGAAGTGGCCGGCGGGGAACCCGTACGCGAAGCGCACGTCGCCCGGCAGCCACACGGAAAGGCGCTCGTCTACATGACCGGAAAGGACGGCGTGCTCAGAACGATGACTGCGCATGCACCCTTCGACGCATGCACCCTCCGCGGACCGGTCGAACCCGTTTCCGAGGCCCCACGCGTGGACACCGCCTTTCCTACGCTCCATCCGGCCGACCGCCCCACCGTCTTCACGATGGAGTCCGCCGGCGGGACGCTAAGCCTTTTCTCGCACAACTCCGCGGCCTGGGAGTGCCATGCCGTACTGGGATTCGAGCAACCGGGCGTGCCGCACCCGGCCGATGGCCGTTCTTGACGGCTCACGATGGCGGACCCGAGGTGCAACCTGCAAGGATGCAGCCAACGTTGCGGGAGGCAGGCTGAATTATGCCCGGGGGAGGAAGCCAAGTCATGTTCACCTCGACGGCCCAGGTCGGGTTGTCGTGAAGCGTGAGGATGCCGTTCCTGTCAATTGAGTCGCTGCTCTCAGGAGTACTGACAACGCTCCCATTGGGACTGTGGACCACAGATCTCGATCTGAGGTTCACCACCATGGCGGCCGGCCCGGGGTTGAACCATCAGGTCGCCATGTCCCGCGCAGTCATCGCGCAGGAGGGGCGCAAGAGATTCGACCTCCGGTATCCACAGCACCCGGACGTCTCGGCGCACCTGCGGGCCCGAGCCGGTGAGACCGTCAACTGGCTGATGGGGTGGAGCGGAGCGATCAAGGCATGCGTCGCGCCTTTGCGTGGATCGGACGGCGAGGTCGTCGGAGTGGTGGGCGCCGCGGTCGACCTGTCGGAAGTGATGGAGGAGGAGCGGCGACGCGCCAGCTCGGAGCAACTGCTCTACGCCTTCCTCGAGCAGGGCCCTTGTGCTGCTTCCATCCTGGATCCCGACGACCGTGTCATCTTCGCCAACCAGCTCTTCCTCGACGCCGTCGACGCATCCCCGGAAAAGGCGATCGGCAATCGGGAACAGGCGCTCATTCCGGCCGGCTCCACCGAGTCACCCCGGAGACCGGACGAGTGGAGAAGCAGGAGCGGGGACCGGACGTTCCGGTCCCGTCGCCTGTCCGTACCCGGCCCGAGTGGGGCTGCACTCACCCTGCACGCCGCATCGGACGTCAGTGAGGAGATCCGGCTGCGGGAGCAGTCGGAGAACAGGCGCCAGCGCTACCGCGCGCTCATCGAGAGCACTCCCGGACCGCTGGCCATCGTCGACCTCCACCAATGCGTGGAGGATGTCAACAAGGAGTTCGGCAGAATGCTGGGCCTTCCGCAGGACCAACTCGGGGGACTTTCCCTCGGCCGTTGGGTCGATCCGTGCTCACGTGAACCGTACGACGCGTTGTGGGAGGCGCTGGCCGGCGGCCAGGACGTCAATACCGCACAGAACCTGGTCTTCACGGACAACAGCGGAAAGATACTTCTCACCAGAGTGGTGATCCGGACTCTCCGCAACGAGAGCGGCCCGATGGCTACGGCCTGGGTCGTCGAGTCATGGGGCGAACCGGCCACGCAGGTGGCCAGAAACACCGGCCCCGGTCTCTCCGCTCTCGACGGACAGGTGCTGGAGCGGCTGGCCGTGGGTGAGAGCAATGCCGAGATCGCAGCCGCCCTGTGCCTGAGTCGTCAAGGACTCGATTACCGGCTGAAGCAGTTACGGCAGAGGCTTTCTGCCGGCAGCAGGGGCGCCATCGTGGCGCGGGCCTACGCGGAAGGGCTGCTGTCCGCCGCGGACTGGCCGCCCCAATTCCGGGACCGGCCCGACGCCGGCCGGCGTTCGGCTGCGAGCGAGCAGGCGAAGAGCCCTCGTCGACTGGACTGACGAGGGCTCTTCGCGCGGGGTCGAACCGGGATCAGGGGGCCAGGTCGTACACGGCGACCGACAGGTGGCCGCTTCCGCTCTCGATCGGTGAGGTGTAGACCGAGAACCTGGGCTGGGTCCCGCCCGCCGGCGGGGTGAACGTCAGCCCGAACATCTGACGAGCAGCGTCGTACGTCTTCTTCATGGGGTACGTCGTGTCGGCGTCGTCGACATCGGCCGCGAGAATCCACCGCTGGGCGCTGGAAACCCGGTAGTTGTACCACAGGCTGAAGTTGATGGGGTTGTCGCTGCCGACGCAGAAGTCGAGCCTCACTCCGTCACCGTTTCCGAAAGCGGCGTCCTTGGTGAGCACCGCCACGTCACTGGCGCCCGGGGCCAGCGGGTTGGGCAGGTCGCTCACCTCGCAGCTCGTCGACTCGTAGTTGTACAGCGTGACCGGGTGCGAGGATTCGTTGCTGACGGAGATCTCCAGCTGCCCCACCGAGTCGTCGGCGGTGACCATGTTGGCGACCGCCACACCCGATTGGACGGCACTGGACACCAGCAGGCCGACCGAGGCGGCCGCGCCGATACCGGCCGCGGTGATCGCCCCCTCGGGCTGCACCGCTTCCTTGGAGTTGCTCACCAGATTCGCGACGTCCTTGTTGGCCTGCTTGCCCACCGCTTCGGACACGGTGAGAAACTGGACGGTGCCGCCGCTGGAGGTCGTCTGAGTCGGATTGTCCGTGCCGGAGGACTCAGGGGCGTTCGAAGTCGTGACCATGTCGGCCTCTCCCATCTCGAGCAGAGCGCTGGAACGATGGTGGCCCGAGTACCTGAACGGTTTTCGGGATGTGCGGCGCTCTACTGATGAAAGTGGGCAGACCGCGCTCGCAGAGAGCCATGGGCAGGAGGAACGGGCCGACCAGGGGGTGCCGGTCAGGGCGACGGACCGATCAGGGGCGCCGGTCAGGAGTGCCGGTCAGGGGGATGGTCAGCCCGACGACACCGGCAGGACGTCCGGGGAGAGGGCGGCCGCCCGCTCCGACGCGGCCGTCATCCGTCGGCGGTGGTGACGCCGGCACAGGACCTCGTAACCGATCTCGTCCGGTGACTGGTTGACGTCCCCGACGACGACCTGCGCGCCTTCGACGACCATCACGCCGCCGACGGTGCGGGCGTTGTGCGTGGCGCGGGCACCGCACCAGCACAGCGCCTCGACCTGAAGCACCTCGACCCGGTCGGCGAGTTCGACGAGCCGCTGCGAGCCGGGGAACAGCTTGGAGCGGAAGTCGGTGGTGATGCCGAAGGCGAAGACGTCCAGTTCCAGGTCGTCGACGACGCGTGCGAGCTGGTCGATCTGCTCCGGCGCGAGGAACTGCGCCTCGTCCGCGATCACATAGTCGCACCGGCCGCCCTTGGAGAAGCGGTCGACCAGGTACGCGTAGAAGTCGAAGCCCTCGGCGGCCTCGACCGCGTCGGTGACCAGTCCCAGCCGCGAGGAGAGCTTGCCCTCGCCGGCCCGGTCGTCACGCGTGAAGATCATGCCCTGCAGCCCGCGCGCGGACCGGTTGTGCTCGATCTGAAGAGCGAGGGTGCTCTTTCCGCAGTCCATCGTTCCGGAGAAGAACACCAGCTCGGGCATGGGGGGTGGAGACCTTTCGGGTCAGACGGCGGGGAGGGTCACGTACGTACTCGGCGGGTCACGAGCGTACTTCGAGGAGCGGCACGAGCTGTTCGGCGGGAGTCATCGAGCCGTGCATGCCCACCATGGCGGACTCGTTCGGTTCGTTGACGGAGGCGGTGATCACCACATCGTCGTGGGCGGCCGCGACGACGTCGCCGATCCGCCCGTACACCCTGTCGTCGATCTGCGGACCGAACCAGCCTGCGGCGACGGCCTCGTCACGGCTCGCCACCCAGAACTGCTCCCCCAGCACCTCGCGCCACACGGCGAGGACGTCGTTCTCCGCGCCGGGCACGGCGTACACGTGGCGCGCCCTGCCCTCGCCGCCGAGCAGGGCGACACCCGCCCGCAGTTCCCAGTCCTCGTCGAAGTCGATCCGGGACTGCTCGTCGAAGGGGATGTCGATCATGCCGTGGTCGGCGGTGACGTACAGCGCGGCGCGGGGCGGCAGCTGGTCCGCCAGCCGCTCCACCAGCCGGTCCGCGTACATCAGTTGCCCGCGCCAGGCGTCGGAGTCGATGCCGAACCGGTGCCCCTTGCCGTCGACCTCGCTGTAGTACGTGTAGACCAGCGACCGGTCCCCCGCGGCCAGTTGCGCGGCGGCGAGGTCCATCCGCTCCTCGCCGGTCAGACGGCCGTGGAACGTGCCGCCGCTGAGCGCGACCTTGGTGAGCGGCGTCTGCTCGAACGCGGGCGACGACACCTGGGCGGTGTGCACCCCCGCCCGGGCCGCCAGCTCGAAGACGGTGGGATACGGCTGCCAGGCCTTCGGCGAGGTCCACGGCCTCCAGCGGAGCTGGTTCATCAGCTCGCCGGTCTCGGGGTTGCGCACCGTGTAGCCGGGCAGGCCGTGCGCGCCGGGCGGCAGGCCCGTGCCGACGGAGGCGAGCGAGGTGGCGGTGGTCGCAGGGAACCCGGCCGTGATCGGCGCTCCGGTCCCGCCGCGGGACGTGCCGAGGAGCGAGGTCAGGAACGGGGCCTCGTCGGGGTGGGCCTTGATCTGCTCCCAGCCGAGGCCGTCGATCAGGAAGACGCAGTTCCGGTCGGCGGGCGTCAGTTCGGCGATGCACTGCTCGAACCCCTGGACGCCCATGCCCGCGGCGAGGGTGGGGAGCAGGTCGGCGAGCGAGCCGCTGCCGTACTCGGGCGCGGGCGCCGCGTACACATCGAGCGAGACGGGGTCGTCCGGCCACACTGCGGGCTGGGCCATCAGCGCGTGGCTGCCGTGGCTTCGGAGAGCGCCTGGGCGAAGACCAGGGTCTGGCGGACGGTGTCGGGCCCGTCGCCGGCCTCGCTGACACGCAGGCTGAGGTCGTCGGCGGTGGAGTTGCCGGTGTAGCCGTGGTCGGCGTCGCAGTTCGGGTCGCCGCAGGCGGCGGGCTCCAGGTCGAGGCGCGAGACCGCGCCCCAGCCGATGGTGAGGACGACCTCGCGGGGCAGCGTGCCGACGGTGTACGACTCCGGGTTGGCGACCACCCGGCTGACCACGACCGACGAGATCCGGCCCAGCTTCACCGACTCGGTGGAGGTGGTGGCGTACGGGGTCGGGGAGCCGGAGTCGGCCGCCTGCTCGTCGGTGTGGCTGACGATGAACCGGTTCGCCGTCAGGACGAGGACGGTGACGTGGCGGCGGACCTCGTTCGCGTCGAACGTGGTCTCCTGATGCACCAGGTACGACGAAATCGGCTCGCCACCGACGGCGGCTTCCACCGCCTCGGCCACGAGTGCCGGGTAGTAGCCGCTGCGCTCGATCGCGGCGCGCAGCCCCTGGGTCGTCGTACCGGTCTTCGCCATGCGGTCCATCCTACGGGGCCCCGGGGGCACCGGGCGCTCAGTAGCTGGGGAGCCGCCGAGGGCCGAGATCGCTTCGGGGCGGCGGCGGCGCCAGCCGTACGGACGCGTCCAGCACGGTGAGGCCGTGCTGGGCAACGACGACGGGCTCGAGGCCGACGCCGACCACTTCCGGGTGGTCGTCGACCAGCCGCGACACGCGCAGCAGAAGTTCCTCGAGCGCGGTGGTGTCGACCGGCGCGGAGCCGCGCCAGCCGAACAGCAGCGGCGCCGCGCGGATGGTACGGATCAGCTCGGAAGCGTCACGGTCGGTGGCGGGGACGAGCCGGTGGGCGGTGTCACCGAGCAGCTCGGAGGCCACACCGGCCAGCCCGAAGGAGAGGACGGCGCCGACGGCGGGGTCGATGGCGGCGCGCACGACGGTGTCCACACCGCGCGGCACCATGGCCTGCACCACCGGCTGGAGCTCGGCGGGCCCGCCGAGCGTCTCCGTCAGCTCGCGGTACGCCTGGCGCAGCTGTGTCTCGTCGGCCAGGTCGAGACGGACCCCGCCGAGATCGGCGCGGTGGCGCAGGTGGGGGGCGGTGGTCTTGAGGGCGACCGGGTAGCCGAGCCGCGCGGCGGCCTGCACGGCGGCACCCGGGTCGGGCGCGGGCAGGGTCGGCCGCACATGGACGCCGTAGCGCGCGAGGAGCGCGTGGGCGTCGGCCGCGGCCAGGGTGAATCCCCGGTCGTCGTCCGCCTCCGCGAGCATCCGCTCGATGTGCGCGGCGGCTCCGGCCTCGTCGATGTCGTCGTACTCGGGGACCCGGCCGGGCTCCGCGGCCTGCCGTCGCCACTGGGCGTACCGCACGGCCTCGGCCAGTGCCCGCACGGCCCGCTCCGCGGCGGGGTAGGCGGGGATCCGGCGGGTGTCGGCGCCGGGCGACGGCGCGTCGGCGGTCTCCGCGCCGCCGGGGGCCGCGGTCGGCCCGGTGGGCCCGGGCCGGCCGGCGGCGGGATCCGGTGCCTCGCTGAGCGTCCCCGGGCCGGCGACGGCCTGCCCGTGCTCCCCGTCGGGGTCGGCGCCGTCCGCCGGTCCGCCACCGTCGGAGCGGTCGGAACGGGGGGCGGTGCTGGCGGCCGCGGCGAGGGCGTCGGCCAGGGCGCCCATCTCCACGTGGACGACCGCCACGGGCTTGGCCGGCGCCGTGGCGGACGCGTCGCGGAGGGCCGCGGCGAGGACCTCGCCGTCGCCCGATTCGGTGACGCCGTTCTCGCCGACCCAGGGGATGGCCGTGACGACCACGGCGTCGCAGTCGTCGTCCACCAGCGCTTGGGCGAGGGCGGCGCGGAAGTCCGAGGGAGTGGCCGCCGTCGTGAGGTCGCGCGGCGGGAGCGGACGCAGGCCCTCGGTGAGGCAGGCGTCATAGGTGAGCAGGCCCAGCGACTCGGAGTTGCCGAGGATCGCCACCCGCGGCCCGCGGGGCAGCGGCTGCCCGGCCAGCATCAGGCCCGCGTCGACGAGTTCGGTGACCGTGTCGACACGGATCACTCCCGCCTGGCGCAGCAGCGCCCCGACGGTCGCGTCCGGGATCCGGGTGAACGGCACGGCGTGGCCCGGCGGCACGCTGCCGCTGTGCCGGGCCCCCTTGACCACCACGACCGGCTTGACCGCGGCGGTCCGGCGGGCGAGGCGGGTGAACTTCCGGGGGTTGCCGATGGACTCCAGGTACATCAGGACGACATCGGTGTCCGGGTCCTCGTGCCAGTACTGGAGGAAGTCGTTGCCGGAGACGTCCGCGCGGTTGCCGGACGAGATGAACGAGGACAGGCCCGCGCCGCGCCGGTGGAGTCCGGACAGCAGGGCGATGCCGATCGCCCCGGACTGGGTGAACAGGCCGATCCGCCCGGGCACGGGGGCCTCGGGGGCCAGCGAGGCGTTGAGCCGGACGGTGTCCGAGGTGCTGATGATCCCGAACGAGTTGGGTCCGATGATCCGCATGCCGTACGAACGGGCCTGCCGCACCAGCTCGCGCTGGCGTTCCCGTCCGGCCCGGCCGCTCTCCGCGTATCCCGCGCTCAGCACCACGAGCCCCTGCACGCCGTGCTCGCCGCAGTCGGCGACGACCTCGGGCACCCGCTCCGCCGGGACGGCGACGATCGCCAGGTCGACGGGCTCGCCGATCTCCCCGACGGACCGTACGGCGGGCACGCCGTCGATCTCGCGCTGTTCCTGCGTGAACGCGTGGTTGACCGCGTACACCCGGCCGGTGAAGCCGCCGTCCAGGAGGTTGCGCAGCGCGGTGCGTCCGACGCCGCCGGGCAGCCGGCCCGCGCCGACGACGGCCACGGAGCCGGGCGCGAGCAGCCGCTGGACCGAGCGTGCCTCCGCCCGCTGCTCGCGTCCGCGCTGGACGGCGAGGGACTCGGCGGTCGGTTCGAGGTCGAGGGTCAGGTGGACGGAGCCGTCCTCGAAGCTGCGCTTCTGTGTGTAGCCGGCGTCGCGGAACACTTTGATCATCTTGGAGTTGGCCGGCAGCACCTCCGCGGCGAACCGCCTGATGCCGCGCTCCCGTGCCACCGCCGCGATGTGCTCGAGCAGCGCGGACGCGACGCCGCGCCCCTGGTGCGCGTCCTGGACGAGGAAGGCGACCTCCGCCTCGTCCGCGGGTGCGCTCGCCGGCCGGCCCTGCGCGTTGATCCGGTCGTAGCGGACGGTGGCGATGAACTCGCCGCCCACGGTGACCGCGAGCCCTACCCGGTCGACGTAGTCGTGGTGCGTGAACCGGTGGACGTCCTTGTCGGAGAGCCGCGGGTAGGGGGCGAAGAAGCGGTAGTACTTCGACTCGTCCGAGACCTGTTCGTAGAAGCTGACCAGCCGGTGGGCGTCCTCGGGGGTGATGGGCCTGATCCGGGCGGTGCCGCCGTCGCGCAGCACCACGTCTGCTTCCCAGTGAGCGGGGTAAGCGTGCTCCTGCGAGGTCTGCATGGGGGAAAGCCTACGCGCGGCCACCGGTCGCGGAGGCGGTTGCAGGCGGGCAGTCTGAGGGGGCCGACGGCGGTCCGCACCCCCGGCAGGGTGGGCGGGGAGCACGACGGGACACATGAGAGACTGGTCTAGACAACCCGCTAAGACTTGAAGGGCAACACCATGGCTGAGCGCCGCGTCAATGTCGGCTGGGCCGAGGGCCTTCACGCCCGCCCCGCGTCCATCTTCGTCCGTGCCGCGACGGCTGCCGGCGTCCCTGTGACGATCGCCAAGGCCGACGGCAACCCGGTCAACGCGGCCTCGATGCTCGCCGTGCTCGGCCTGGGCGCCCAGGGTGGCGAGGAGATCGTCCTCGCTTCCGACGCGGACGGCGCGGAGGCGGCCCTCGACCGCCTGGCCAAGCTGGTGGCCGAGGGGCTCGACGAGCTTCCCGAGACCGTCTGAGCGCCGGCGGGCCCTCTCGCCCGTCGCCATTATTCAGAAAGCCGCGGTGTTCCGGTCCGGAACGCCGCGGTTCTGCATTTCAGCGCCGCATTCCGTATTCCGCGTCCGGGTCCGGAAAGAAAAGGGAAACACAGAAAAGGCCGACCCCATCACGCCTTCTTTTGTATACGCCCTCTGTTAATTCCGGCCGCCCGTGGTGTTTACGGCATGTTGCGAAGTCCTCACCCGCACGGTGCGGCGCAGCCTGTGCGCCGCGGCGGCGCGCTCGGCGTGCGCCGCCGTCAGCGCGCGCGCACGCTCCGCGTCACCGCGCGCCACGGCGTCGACGATCGCACCGTGCTCCGCCCACGACTCGACCGGGGCGACAGGCTGCTCCACCGAGTACATCCAGGCGATCTTGTGCCGCAACTGGGTCAGCAGCGCGGTCAGCCCCGGGCTGTCGCAGGACTGCGCGAGCGTCTCGTGGAACCACGAACCGAGTGAGCGCAGATCCTCTCCCTGCCCCCGGCGGGCCCGCTCCTGACCGAGTCTCACCAGGCCGCGCAGCACCCGCAGATGTGCGTCCGTGCGGCGCTGCGCGGCGCGCGCCGCGCCCAGCGGCTCCAGCAGCATGCGGATCTCCAGGAGATCGGCGGCCTCCCGCTCCGTCGGCTCCGCCACACAGGCGCCGGCGTGCCGGCGGGTCACGACGAAGCCCTCGGACTCCAGGGTGCGCAGCGCCTCACGCACCGGGACGCGGGAGACGCCGTAGCGGCGGGCCAGTTGCTCCTCCGTGAGCCGGCTGCCGCGCTCGTGGACGCCGGAGACGATGTCGTCGCGGATCGCCGTGCATACCGAGTGCGCGGGAATGCGCATGACCGAACCTCCGCATTGATCCGAGCGAAACGCAGCCGACTGACGCGTGTTCCCGTGACTCTATTGCAATGAAGGCGCTTTTCCGATGCCCGGGCCAAATCCATGGAAGTCTCTTGACGGGGACGGCAATCACGCAATGGCCGAAACGCCGTGGAATGCGCAGAAGGCCCCCGGCGGGAAGCCGGGGGCCCTGGGGGACGACGCGTGGCGCCGGAGGTCAGACGTTGACGCCGTGCGAGCGCAGGTAGGCGACCGGGTCGATGTCGGAGCCGTACTCGGCCGTGGTCCGGGCCTCGAAGTGCAGGTGCGGGCCGGTCGAGTTGCCCGTCGAGCCGGACAGACCGATCTGTCGGCCGGGGGCGACCTGCTGGCCGACGGAGACGCTGATGGACGACAGGTGGCCGTACTGGGTGTACGTGCCGTCGTTCATCCGGATGACGACGTTGTTGCCGTACGCGCCGCCCCAGCCGGCTTCGACGACGGTGCCCGCGCCGACGGACACGACGGAACTGCCGGAGGCGGCGCGGAAGTCGACGCCGGAGTGGCTGCCGGAGGACCACAGGGCACCACCGGTCTTGTAACCGGTGGTCACGTACGAACCGGCGATGGGGAGCCGGAAGGAGTTCAGCCGCTTGCGCTCGGCCTCGCGCGCGGCGCGCTCCTTGGCCTCGCGGGCCTCCTTGGCGCGCGCCTCCGCCTTGCGCCGGGCTTCCGCCTTCGCCTCGGCCTCGGCCTTCGCCTGCGCCCTGGCCTTGGCGGCGGCCTCCTCGGCCTCCCTCTCCTGCGCGGCGGCCTGGGCGGCTATCTCGTCGGCGAGCGACCCCATGGAGACGATCTGGGTGAGGCCGGTGTCCTCGACGGAGGGGGCCTCGGTGTCGGCGGCGAGCGCCGGGGAGGCGAGGGTTCCGATGACGCCGGTGGTGGCGAGGGCGGCGACGCCGGCCAGGTTCGCGCTCCTGCGCGTCAGGCGGCTCGGGGCACGATGCTTCCCGGTGGCACGGGTGAACGCCATGAAGAGGCTGGTCCTTTCCTTCCTTCTCGCCTACCGGGTTAGCTGACGGGTTCGGAGCAGGAAGGTCTCCTACGGCCCCCTCCGCACGGGCGAAGGCGGCCGATTCACCCCAGGGACTGCGTGGGTCCCCGGCTCCCCAGGCTCGCGCCTGACGGGGACTCGGCGATGGCTGCCCGATGCCGCGGGCGCGACGATCTCCAGGCGGACAGCCGGACCGACGCTAGGCAACCGCTCCTTCAATCACCAAACAGACAGCCCGTTTTGTAGCGCATGCCACAGGGCAGACGGGCACTCAACCCTGCAAATCGGACATAGAACAGAACCCCGGCAAACGATTCGAAGCCGGGGTCCTGTTCGCGCGCAATGCGCGTTTTTCAGTTGTCCTTCGCCGGGCGGCCGTCGATCAGCCCGTGACAACCCTCACTTCACCGATGCCGAGCGCCTTCACCGGCTCCTCGATCTGCGACGCGTCGCCGACGAGCACCGTCACCAGCCGGTCGACCGGGAAGGCGTTGACGACCGCCGCGGTCGCCTCCACCGTGCCCGTCTCCGCCAGCCGCACGTACATCTGTGCCTGGTAGTCGTCCGGGAGGTGCTGCTCGACCTGGTCGGCCAGCGTGGCCGCGACGGAGGCCGCCGTCTCGTACTTCAGCGGGGCGACGCCCACCAGGTTCTGCACGGCGACGTCACGCTCGGCGTCCGTGAGCCCTTCGGCCGCGAGCGTGCGCAGCACCTTCCACAGGTCCTCGAGCGCCGGTCCCGTGTTGGGCGTGTCCACGGAGCCGCTGATGGCCAGCATCGAGGCGCCGGAGCCGTCCGGAGCGGAGCGCAGCACCTGGCCGAAGGCGCGCACACCGTAGGTGTAGCCCTTCTCCTCGCGCAGCACCCGGTCGAGGCGGGAGGTCAGCGTGCCGCCGAGGCAGTACGTGCCGAGCACCTGGGCCGGCCACACACGGTCGTGGCGGTCGCCGCCGACGCGGCCGATGAGCAGCTGCGTCTGCACCGCTCCTGGGCGGTCGACGATGACCACCCGGCCGGTGTCGTCGGCGGTGATCGTGGGAACCGGACGCGGCTCCGCCTTGTCGCCCGTCCACGCCCCGAGCGTGTCGCCGAGGACGGCGTCCAGGTCGATGCCGGTGAGGTCACCGACGATCACCGCGGTGGCGGTGGCGGGGCGTACGTGCGCCTCGTAGAAGGCGCGCACGGCGGCCGCGTCGATCCGCGCGACCGTCTCCTCCGTGCCCTGGCGGGGCCGGGAGACGCGCAGCGAGGCCGGGAAGAGCTCCTTGGAGAGCTGCTTGGCGGCCCTGCGGCCGGGGTTCGCCGTCTCGTGCGGGATCTCGTCGAGGCGGTTGCGGACCAGCCGCTCGACCTCGCCGGCCTCGAAGGCGGGTGCGATCAGCGCCTCGGAGAGCAGCCCGAGCGCCTTGTGGAGCCGGGAGACCGGCACCTCGAGGGAGACCCGGACGCCGGGGTGGTCGGCGTGCGCGTCCAGGGTGGCGCCGCAGCGCTCCAGCTCCGCGGCGAACTCCTCGGCGGAGTGCTTGTCGGTGCCCTCCGACAGGGCGCGCGCCATGATCGTGGCGACGCCGTCGAGGCCCTCAGGCTCGGCGTCCAGCGGGGCGTCGAGCGAGATCTCGACGGCCACCACCTGCTGGCCGGGACGGTGACAGCGCAGCACCGTCAGGCCGTTGTCCAGCGTGCCGCGCTCGGGGGCCGGGAAGGCCCAGGGCCGGGCGGTGCCCGGGGTCGGCTGCGGGTGGAAGTCCATGGTCACGGCAGCGTCGCTCACTGGTCCGTCCCCTCGTGCTCGTTCTCTTCGGCCGCTTCGGTCTCTTCTTCGGCGACCGGTTCGTAGACCAGCACCGCCCTGTTCTCCGGGTGCAGCCGGGCCTTGGCGACGGCCTGCACCTCCTCCGCGGTGACGTCGAGCACCCGCTTGACGGCGGTGAGCGCCAGCTGGGGATCGCCGAACAGCACCGCGTAGCGGCAGAGTTCGTCGGCGCGGCCGGCGACCGTGCCGAGACGGTCCAGCCACTCGCGCTCGAGCTGGGCCTGGGCGCGCTCCATCTCCTCCGGCGTCGGGCCCTCCGCGGCGAACCGGGCCAGCTCCTCGTCGACGGCCGCCTCGATCTGCGGCACCTCGACACCGCCGGACGTCTTCACGTCCAGCCAGCCCATCGACGGGGCGCCCGCCAGCCGGAGCAGGCCGAACCCGGCCGCGACGGCCGTCCGGTCGCGGCGCACCAGGCGGTTGTGCAGACGGGACGACTCGCCGCCGCCGAGGACCGTCAGCGCCAGGTCGGCGGCGTCGCACTCGCGGGTGCCGTCGTGCGGGAGGCGGTACGCGGCCATCAGGGCACGGGCCGGGACCTCCTCGACGATCTCCTCGCGCAACTGGGCGCCGATGTTCTCCGGGAGGGTGCCGTCACGCGGCGGCTGCTTGCCGCTGTGGGAGGGGATGGACCCGAAGTACTTCTCGATCCAGGCCAGCGTCTGCTGCGGATCGATGTCGCCGACGACCGACAGCACGGCGTTGTTGGGTGCGTAGTAGGTGCGGAAGAAGGCGCGGGCGTCCTCGAGGGTCGCCGCGTCCAGGTCGGCCATCGAACCGATCGGGGTGTGGTGGTAGGGGTGGCCCTCCGGGTAGGCGAGGGCGGTCAGCCTCTCGAAGGCAGTGCCGTAGGGCACGTTGTCGTACCGCTGGCGGCGTTCGTTCTTGACGACGTCGCGCTGGTTCTCCATGGACTCGTCGTCCAGGGCCGTCAGCAGCGAACCCATGCGGTCGGCCTCCAGCCAGAGCGCGAGCTCCAGCTGGTGCGTCGGCATCGTCTCGAAGTAGTTGGTGCGCTCGAAGCTCGTGGTGCCGTTCAGCGAGCCGCCGGCTCCCTGGACGAGCTCGAAGTGACCGTTCCCCTTCACCTGTGCCGAGCCCTGGAACATCAAGTGCTCGAAGAGGTGGGCGAGTCCCGTACGGCCCTTGACTTCGTGGCGGGAACCGACGTCGTACCAGAGGCAGACCGCGGCGACCGGGGTCAGGTGGTCCTCGGAGAGCACCACGCGCAGGCCGTTGGCCAGGCGGTGCTCGGTCGCTGTCAGGCCGCCGGAACCGGCCGGCGCTGTGGCCGTGTGACCCATGGGCATGTACGTCCCTTCGATCGCGAAAACTTGGAGGTGCTGCCAGACCTGCCACTGTATGCAAGCGTGCTGACACCTGGCGAAGTTCCCGGGCCGCGATCTGCGCCGTTCCACCCGCCGGGGCGGCGTCGAACATGGGTCGCGGTCGGTGTTGTCAGCGGGACGGTCCACAATGGTCGGCGTCAGATGCCCACCTGGTACGTGAAGGAGCAGCAGCCGCGATGGCCCGCCGCAGCACGAAGACCCCACCGCCGGACGACTTCGAGGAGCGGATCCTCGACATCGACGTGGTGGACGAAATGCAGGGCTCCTTCCTCGAGTACGCGTACTCGGTGATCTACTCCCGGGCCCTGCCGGACGCACGCGACGGCATGAAGCCGGTGCACCGCCGCATCGTCTACCAGATGAACGAGATGGGCCTGCGCCCCGACCGCGGGTATGTGAAGTGCGCGCGCGTCGTCGGCGAAGTGATGGGCAAACTGCACCCGCACGGCGACGCGTCGATCTACGACGCCCTCGTGCGCATGGCGCAGCCGTTCTCCATGCGCCTGCCGCTGGTCGACGGCCACGGCAACTTCGGCTCGCTGGGCAACGACGACCCGCCGGCCGCCATGCGGTACACCGAGTGCCGGATGGCCGATGCCACCAGCCTGATGACCGAGTCGATCGACGAGGACACGGTCGACTTCCAGTCCAACTACGACGGTCAGGAGCGCGAGCCGGTCGCCCTGCCCGCCGCCTACCCGAACCTCCTGGTGAACGGCGCGTCCGGCATCGCGGTCGGCATGGCCACCAACATGCCCCCGCACAACCTGGGCGAGGTCATCGCGGCGGCGCGCCACCTCATCAGACACCCGGGCGCGGACCTCGAGACGCTGATGCGCCACGTGCCGGGCCCGGACCTGCCCACCGGCGGCCGGATCGTCGGCCTGACCGGCATCCGGGACGCCTACGAGTCCGGCCGCGGCACGTTCAAGATCCGTGCCACGGTCTCCGTGGAGAACGTCACCGCCCGCCGCAAGGGCCTGGTCGTCACGGAACTGCCCTTCGCGGTCGGCCCGGAGAAGGTCATCGCGAAGATCAAGGACCTCGTCGGGTCGAAGAAGCTCCAGGGCATCGCCGACGTCAAGGACCTCACCGACCGGCAGCACGGCCTGCGCCTGGTCATCGAGATCAAGAACGGCTTCATCCCCGAGGCCGTCCTGGAGCAGCTCTACAAGCTGACGCCGATGGAGGAGTCCTTCGGCATCAACAACGTGGCCCTGGTCGACGGTCAGCCGCTCACCCTCGGCCTGAAGGAACTGCTCGAGGTCTACCTCGACCACCGCTTCGACGTCGTCCGCCGGCGCAGCGAGTTCCGTCGGACCAAGCGCCGGGACCGGCTGCATCTGGTCGAGGGCCTGCTCGTCGCCCTCCTCGACATCGACGAGGTCATCCGGCTCATCCGCTCCAGCGACAACTCGGCCCAGGCCAAGGAGCGGCTGATCGAGCACTTCTCGCTGAGCGAGATCCAGACGCAGTACATCCTGGACACCCCGCTGCGCCGGCTCACCAAGTTCGACCGTATCGAGCTCGAGAGCGAGCGCGACCGGCTGAACGGCGAGATCGACGAGCTGACCGGCATCCTCGAGTCGGACGCCGAGCTGCGCAAGCTGGTCTCCTCCGAACTGGCCGCCGTGGCGAAGAAGTTCGGCACCCCGCGGCGCACGGTGCTGCTGGAGTCCGCGGGCACGCCCGCGCCGGCGGCCTCACTGCAGGTGGCGGACGACCCGTGCCGGGTACTGCTCTCCTCCACCGGTCTGCTGGCCCGCACGGCCACCGGGGAGCCGCTGGTCGACGGGCGCAGCAGGCGCTCCAAGCACGACGTGATCGTCTCCGCCGTGCTCACGACGCAGCGCGGCGAGGTGGGCGCGGTGACGTCCTCCGGGCGGCTGCTGCGTCTGTCGGTGATCGATCTGCCGCAGCTGCCGGACACGGCCACCACGCCGAACCTCGCCGGAGGCGCTCCGGTCGCCGAGTTCCTCTCGCTGGAGGCCGACGAGACGCTCATCTGTCTGACCACGCTCGACGAGTCGTCGCCGGGCCTCGCGCTCGGCACGCTCCAGGGTGTGGTCAAGCGGGTGGTCCCCGACTATCCCGCCAACAAGGAGGAGCTGGAGGTCATCACCCTCAGGGAGGGCGACCGGATCGTCGGCGGCGCCGAGCTCCACACCGGCGAGGAGGATCTGGTCTTCATCACCTCCGACGCCCAGCTGCTGCGCTACCCGGCCTCCCAGGTGCGGCCGCAGGGCCGCCCGGCGGGCGGCATGACCGGCATCAAACTCGCGGAGGGCGCAGAGGTCATCTCGTTCACCGCGGTGGATCCGGCGGGTGAGGCGGTGGTGTTCACCGTCGCCGGTTCGCACGGGACGCTGGACGACTCGATCGCGACGGCGAAGCTGACACCGTTCGACCAGTACCCGCGCAAGGGGCGGGCCACGGGCGGCGTGCGCTGCCAGCGTTTCCTGAAGGGCGAGGACGTGCTGCGCCTGGCCTGGGCGGGTGCGGCGCCGGCGAGAGCGGCGCAGAAGAACGGCGAGCCCGCGGAGCTGCCGGAGCTCGACCCGCGGCGCGACGGCTCCGGCACGCCGCTCATGTCGCCGGTGGCGGTGCTCGCGGGGCCGGCGAGCTAGGACAGCACGGACCCGTCTTCGGACGTTGCGGGACCAGAGGCCGTCCGGGCCGGCCCTTCGAGGGTCGGCCCGGACGGTCGCTCACGTAGAGAGCTCGGACGGGTCGGCGGAAAGGTCCTGGGACAGGTCGTCGGCCAGGTCTTCCGGCAGGTCGTCGGAGGACTCGTCGCGCACGTACCGCAGGATCCCCCACATGCTGTGTTCCTCCGGGGTCTCCTCCGCGCCGGTGACGCGTGCGGCGTCCAGTTCCGCCAGCAGGGCGGGGGCGTCGATGCCGGAGCCGATGAGCACCATCTGCGTCTGCCGCCCGCCGTCACCCGGCGGCCAGGGCTCGGGGTAGAAGCGCAGGAACCTGCCGACACAGTGGACGGCGTAGCGGTTACGGGGATCGAGGGCGCCGAAGTCGACGAATCCCTTGATGCGGTAGAGGCCATCCGGCCGGGAGTCGAGGAAGTCCAGCAGCCGGCGCGGGTGGAGCGGGTCGTCCGTGGTGAACGAGGCACTGTCGTAGGCGGTGTGCAGATGGCCGCCGTGCCCGGCCCCGGCGCAGTCGTGGGCGTCGTGGTCGCCGTCGTGGACATCGTCGAAGGAAAGCTGGCCCACGCGCTCCGACGGCGGGCGCGGTTCGAAGAACAGCTCGGCGTCGACGCGTCCGTACGACGCCAAGATCACCGCGGCCTGTCCGGCGAGGCGGGTGATCCGCTCACGCAGTCCGCGCAGGGCGGTCTCACCGGCCCGGTCGGCCTTGTTCAGGACGACGAGGTCGGCGACGCCGAGGTGCCGGTCGATCTCCGGGTGGCGTTCGCGGGTCTGCTCGAACTCGGCCGCGTCGACGACCTCGACGAGGCCGCCGTACACGATCCGTTCGTTCTCGCTCGCCAGCAACATCCGCACGAGTTCCTGCGGTTCTGCGAGCCCGCTCGCCTCGATGACGATCACATCGAGGCCGACGGCCGGGCGCGTGAGCTTGTCGAGGAAGACGTCCAGCTCGCTCGCGTCGACGGCGCAGCACAGGCAGCCGTTGCCGAGTGAGACGGTGGAGTCGCCGAGCTGCCCGGCCACCGTCATCGCGTCGATCTCGATCGACCCGAAGTCGTTGACGATCGCGCCGATCCTGGTGCCGCGGCTGGTCCGCAGCAGGTGGTTGAGCAAGGTCGTCTTACCGGATCCCAGAAAGCCCGCGAGGACGATGACGGGGATCTGCGACTCGCTCAAGACGGCACCTCCGGGGGCCTCGCTGTGAATGTGCTCCCAGGATATGGGCCGGTCAGGGCGGGACGGTGCGCGCAAGATGTAGCGCATTCACCGCAAATATCGGGCAGACGCTGCCGGGGCGCTGCGCGGGGCTTCTCCCCTACCTCCCGCTACGGCCTGGCGGCCGTAGGGCCCCACTTCCTTCCCGAAACGGGCCAGGCCCCGGGACCCCGTAACCGCCCTGCGCCGGGGGGCGTACCGCGCTCCGCGCGGTGTCCTCATGCGCCGGACGGGCTGGATACGCCGCCGCGGGGCATCCAGCCCGCCAGGGCGATCCGGCCCCGCGGCACAGCCGGCACCGCCGAGGTGGAGGCGCGAGGGCAACACCCTTGCCCGCCGACCGTCGGGGCCCGAGGGCAACCCCCGCCGACCGTCGAGGCGCGGGCGCGACACCCGGCCTCGCAGGCACCCCCGGCCCGCGGGCCATCGAGCCCGCCCGCCCGCGCTCGAGGCGCGAGGGCACGTCCTTGCCCCGCCGGCCGTCGGGGCCGGGGCAGTCCAAGTCCCGCCCGCACTGGTCCCGACCCCCCGCCTGTACTCAAGGCAGCCCGCCCGCCCGGGAGACGCGCGGCAACACCCGGTCCCACAGGCTGTGGCGCCGCGGGGCGCCACACCCGGGCCCGCCGGCGATCGGGGCGCAGGGGTGCGGTGGGAGTCCCCAGCCGTCAGGCGTAGGGGGAAAAGCCCCCGGCGTACGCGCGGAGCGGGGTGCCGGGGCGCGCGGAGCGCGGTGCCGTGCCGTGCCGGGCCAGGGCGGGGCGGGGTGCCAGGGCCGCGCGGAGCGCGGTGCCGTGCCGTGCCGGGCCAGGGCGGGGCGGGGTGCCAGGGCCGCGCGGGCCCGGGCAGGGCGGGGTTGCCGGCCGAGGCGGAGAGGGGTTGCCGGACCGCGCGGAGCGGGGTGCCGGCCGAGGCGGAGCGCCGTGCCGGGCCAGGCCGCGCGGAGCGCGGTGCCAAGGCGGAGCGCGGTGCCAGGCAGGGGCGGAGCGGGGCGCCAGGCCGCGCGGAACGCGGCGCCAAGCGGAGCGCCGGGCCGGGGCTGGCCGGACCGAGGCGGAGTGCCGGGCCGGGGCTGGCCGGACCGAGGCGGAGTGCCGGGCCGGGCCAGGCCAGGGCGAAGCGGGGGCCGGGCCGGGCCGGGGCTAGCCGGACCGAGGCGGAACGCCGTGCCAGGTCGCGCGGAGCCAGGTCGCGGGCCGCGGGGCCCCACGGCCGCCAGGCCGTAGGGGGCCGTGAGAAGCGCCGCGCGGAGCCGGCACTAGCGTCGACGCGCCGTCGACCCCCGTACCACCAGTTCCGGCTCGAAAAGCAGCTCCCCCGGCGGCACCTCGCCCCCCTGGATCTGCGCCGTCAGCAGTTCGACCGCCGCCCGCCCCATCGCCTCGATGGGCTGCCGCACCGTCGTCAGCGGCGGCTCCGTGCAGTTCATGAACGCCGAGTCGTCGAAGCCGACGACCGACACATCGCCGGGCACGGCCAGCCCGCGCCGTCGGGCGGCCCGTACCGCACCCAGGGCCAGCGGGTCGCTCGCGCAGATGATCCCGGTGACGCCCCGTTCCAGGAGCCGTCCGGTCGCGGCCTGGCCGCCCTCGAGGGAGAACATCGAACGCTCGACGTACTCCTCCGGCAGCTCCGTCCCGGCCGCCTCCGCGACCGCGTGCGCCGCCGCCAGTTTGCGGCGTGAGGGCACATGGTCGCCGGGGCCGAGGACTAGGCCGATGCGTTCGTGGCCGAGCGAGGCGAGGTGGCGCCACGCCTGCTCGACGGCGACGGCGTCGTCGCAGGAGATGCACGGGAAGTCCAGGCCGTCGATGGAGGCGTTGACGAGCACGACGGGGATACGGCGCTCGGCGAGCAGCCGGTAGTGGTCGTGCGGGGCGTCCGCCTGCGCGAACAGGCCCCCGGCGAACACGACGCCGGAGACCTGCTGTTGGAGCAGCAGCTCCACGTAGTCGGCTTCCGAGACGCCGCCCTTGGTCTGTGTGCACAGCACGGGGGTGAGGCCCTGCTGGGCCAGCGCCCCGCCGATGACCTCGGCGAAGGCGGGGAAGATCGGGTTCTGCAGTTCGGGCAGTACGAGCCCGACCAGCCGCGCCCGCTCGCCCCGCAGCTGGGTGGGCCGCTCGTAGCCGAGGACGTCCAGCGCTGTCAGCACGGACTGGCGGGTGGCCTCGGAGACCCCTGGTTTGCCGTTGAGGACCCGGCTGACCGTGGCCTCGCTGACTCCCACCTTCTTCGCCACCTGAGCAAGTCGTCGCGTCATACGCGCAAGGCTAGCGCAAGCCACGCAAGTGGCTTGCGCTGGCCCGATCGCCGACCGGGCCTCGCCCCGCACGCCCCTACGGATTGATGTTGATCTTGAAGGTGGAGGTGGTGTTCCTGATGTCCTGCGCGTTGCCGCTGAGCCTCAGTCCGTTGAAGGTCACCTCGCCGACCGCCGGACCCTGCCCGCTCTCGGGCATCTCGTTCGCCCAGAGGCCGAAGCCGGACTTGGCGTCGAACGCGTCACCGCTCTTGCGGGCGCCGGATATCGAGATGTCGGTGAAGACGGTGTCCTTGATCGGGAACTCCGGTTGTCCTCCTTCGTACTTGGTCTGGAACATGATGCCGCTGTACGTCGGATCGACGATGTCGACATTGCTGACCCGGATGCCCTGGAACACCTTGTCCGCGGAGAACAGCCAGATGCCGGGGAAGGTCTGCGCTCCCCAGAAGTGGCCGCCGGCCCGGACGACGGAGACGTTCTCCACCGTCGTGGGTCCGGTGCCGAAACCGTTCATCGGGTAGCCGAAGTCCAGGGAGCTGATCGTGATGCCGGAGTAGACCAGGGTGTCGGCGATGTGGATGTTGCGGAAGGTGTTGTCGTAGCCGCCGTAGACGGCGATCCCCGCCGCGCGCCAGGTGAGGATCGAGGTCAGGTTCTCGTAGACGTTGTTCTTCATGTCCGCGCCGCCCGCGTCGATCGCGGAGAAGAGGGCGAAGCTGTCGTCGCCGGTCGCCCTGGCCTCGTTGTTCGACACCAGGTTGTCGGTCGAACCGTTGGTCATGTTGACGCCGTCGGCGAACATGTTCCGGATACGGGAGTTCTTGACGGTGATCCGGTCGGTGTTGGCCCCCCAGTAGAGGCACACCATGTGCTCGTTCCAGATGTTGTCGATGACGATGTCCGACACGTTGGCGAAGTCGAACACCTTGCCCGGACCGTCGATGCGGGACGTGTAGTTGCCGAAGTAGGCGAAGTTCCTGAACGACGATCCCTTCGCCGACGCCTCCGCCCGGAAGCCGATGTCGGTGTTGTCCTGGGTGGAGGGAGCGCGGAACTTCGTGTACCAGGGACCCGCGCCGGTCACCTGCACGGCCTTGCCGTACACCTGGAACTTGCTCGACGTCTCGTAGTCACCCGCCGGCAGGTACACACCGACGAGCTTGCCGGTCGTGTCCATGCGCACCCTGTCCAGGGCGTTCTGCACGTCCTGGTGGGTGAATCCGGCGGGCACGGCGTACGACGCCGGGTCCGGGTTCGCGACCGGAGCGACCTGCTCCAGGTTGATGAAGTCGATCGCGTACGCCGAGGTGTTGGCCGTGTCCTTCTGCAGCCTGATCCGGCTGCCCGCGGGGACCGTCCCGCCCAGCATGATGTGCGCCTCGTCGTAGATGTGACGAGGAGCCCCGGCCCCGGGCGAGTTGCCCGGCGAGGCCTCCGCCCCGTACAGCCAGGCGTACTTGGAGGTCAGATCGATCGCCTTGCGGAAGACGCCGTCGACGTAGACGTTCAGGGTCGCGTCGATACCGCCGCCCCCCGGCGCGTCCGGAATGGAGAAGCGGGTGACGAGGGTGTTGGTGCTCGCACGGCTGGTGAATTCGACGTACTCGCCGGTGCTGTCGAGGGTGACCGCCTTACGGCCCGACGCCTCACCCGCGATGTCGCCGACCGTCCGGTTCGGGCCGACGACCTGCGCGCCTCCGCCGGCCGTGCCGTCCTCGGCCTCGTACATGTCGAACGGCATGTCGGCGCCGCGGCCGACGAAGAGCGCCTGGGTGCCGGTGTTGTTCTCGCGCTTGACCGGCAGCTCGTTGGCGTCGTCGGCGACGGTGACCCTGAGGGTGTACGAGCCGTCGGCGGCCGTCCACGTCCCCAGGTTCACCGGCGCGGTCGTGGCACCGGCGGCGATGGTCCCGCTGTAGGCGCCCGTGAAGGTCCTGACCGTCGCGCCCCGGGAGTCGACCAGGGCGAGGGTGAGGCCGTGGCTGCCGCCCGCGGACGCGGTGGTGCCCTGGTTCCTGACGGCTACCGAGAAGGTGACGCTGTCACCGGCCGCCGGGGCGGACGGTGAGGTCGTGACGGAGGCGGGCACCAGGTCCGAGCTCGCGACCGGCTTCACCACCAGCGCGGTGGGGCTGGTGTGGGTGTTGTCGGTCTCGTTCTGCTCGATGACCGCGTTCGCCTCGTCGGCCACGGCGCTGAGCTGGTAGGTCCCGGCGTCGCGCGTCCCGATGGAGGCGCTGACCGTCGTCTGCGCCCCGGCCGCCAGGGGGCCGGCCTGGGCGGTGGCGACCTTGGTGCCGCCGAGCCGCAGGGCGACGGCGCTGGCCGGAGCGGCGGCCGGGCCGCTGTTGCGGACCGTGGCCGACAAGGTGATCTCGTCCGACTCGACCGGCGAGGCAGGCGACGCGGTCACAGAGGTGATCTGGAGGTCGGGGTTGGGGGCGGGTACCCCGAGCACCTGGAACTCGGCGATCTGACCTGCCGTGGCACCGGTGTTGGAGGTGAAGCGGAGCTGGACGTCGGCGAGACGGGCATCCAGCGGAACGGTGACCGTGTTGCCGCGCGCCGGGTCGAAGGCGTAGTCCTTAGCCGCCACCACGCCGGTGAAGCCCGAGGCGTTCTGCCCGCGCCCGAGCACCTCGATGTTCTGGGTGCGGGCACCCCAGGCGGTGTCCGGGTTCAGTTTGAGCACGACGGCGCTGACGTCCGCGTCGGCGCCCAGCTTCACGGTGAGCGTGTTCGGGTAGCTGCCTGCCGCGCCCTCCCAGTAGGTGGTCACGTCGTTGTCGTTGGCGTTCTGGGCGACGAAGGTGTGGATCACCGAGGACGCCGTGATCGGCTTGGAGACGGCGAGGTTGGAGGCGGAGCCCGTGGAACCGTTGCGGGTGACGCCGTTGCTGTCGCCCGACTCGTTCCCTGCCGCGTCCTTCGCCCGCACCCGGTAGGTCACCGTGGCCGACACGGGCTGGGTGTCCGTGTAGGTGGTCACGTCGCCGGCGACGCTCTTGCGCAGGACGTTGCCGGCGTAGATGTCGTAACCCGTCACGCCGGTGTCGTCGACCGAGGCGCCCCAGGTCAGGACGATCCGCCCGGGGGCCGGCTCGGTGAACGACAGGTTCGACGGCGCGGTGGGCGCCTGCGTGTCACCGGAGTCCGCCCGGCGGGTCACTGTGTTGCTGTTCGCGGACTGGTTCCCCGCCGCGTCCCTGGCCCGCACGTAGTAGGAGACGGTCACGTTCGAGGGCCGGGTGTCCGTGAAGGTGGTCACGTCGCCCGCCACGGCGGCGAGCAGCTGGTTGTCGGCGTAGATGTCGTAGCCGGTGACCCCTGTGTCGTCGGTCGACGCCTTCCAGGTCAGCCGGATCCGGCCGGTGGCCGGCTCGGTGAAGGCGAGCTCCGCCGGGGCGCCGGGAGCCGTGGTGTCGCCGGTCGCCGGTCCGTAGATCTCGAGCTCGGACAGCTGAGCGGCCGGCTGCCCGGTGTTGGCACTGACGAGGACGCGTACGTACCGGGTCGTGGCGGCGTCGAAGGCGATCGTCGCCGCGTGATCGCCGGCGGCGTCGAACAGGTAGCCCCTGGAAGCGGTCAGATCGGTGAAGTCGGAGCCGTTGGCGCTTCCCTGGATCTTCAGCGTCTGCGTCCGTGCGCCCCAGCCGTCCGGCAGCCGCAGCACCACGCGGTCGACGCGCACGGAGGCGCCGAGGTCGGCCTGGATCCACTGCGGGAGTTCGTGGTTGCGGCTCTCCCAGTAGCTGGCGCTGTTCCCGTCGTTGGCGTTCGCCGCCTGATAGGCCTCGGTGTGGCTGCTCGCGGTGAGCGTGCGGCCGCGGGCGAGGTTCACCGAGGACCCGCCGGCGGCGTGGACCTCCAGGGCGGACAACTGGGCCGCCTGCCAGCCGGTGTTGGCGGTGATGTGCACTCTCACGTAACGGGCCCGCGCCGACGGGAAGGTGACGGACACCGTGTTGGCCGAGCCGGGCGTGAAGGTGTAGGCGGCCGAGCTCTTCAAGGTGCTGAAGCTGGTCCCGTCGGCGCTGCCCTGGACGGACAGGGTCTGCGTCCGGCTCTCCCAGCCGGCGGGGAGCTTCAGCACCACCTCGTCGACGCCGGTGGTGCTGCCGAGGTCGGCCTGCACCCACTGCGGGAGGCTGCTGCCGGCGCTCTGCCAGTACGACGACTGGTCGCCGTCCGTGACGTTGGCGGCCGCGTACTCGCTGTGCGAACTGCTCGCGGCAGCCGGGCGGCCCGCGGCGATGTCCGGACCGTCGGCCGCCGAGGCGGTCCACGAAGGCCGGCCGAGCATCAAAAGACTGGTGGTGATCACGGCGGAGAGGACCCGCCATCTCCAGCGTTGCGGTCTCATCTGTCCCCGATCTTCGGCCCCGTGCTGTGAGGCGACGAGGGCGCGGCTCTGACGACGTATCGATGCAGGCAGGATTTGTGCAGCGAAGTGCTGCATCTTTTGCGTATGGCGGTCAGAGAGTTGCAGAGATATGCCGGGTCGTCCACCGTCGCGGCAGGCCCCCTCGCACGGCGGAGCACCCTGGATCCGCCCCGCATCTGCCGACACCAGGGGCTTTCATTCGCACTGTCGTGAAAATGAAAAATGGCCGCAAGGAGCGCAAGCCTTTTGCGCGGAGCCCACAATTTCGGAAAGCGGACGGCTGCCCTTACCGTTCCTAGGCATGAGTCCCGTTCCGACCGCCCCCGCCCGGCGACGGCGGATCGGCTGGCCGCAGCGGGTCTTCTCCCAGGTCCTGCTGATGCAGCTGACCATCGTCACCGGGGTCATCGCGCTGGCCACCGGCCTTTTCCTCGCCCCGCTCAGCGCACAGCTCGACGACCAGGCGATGCGCCGCGCGCTCGCCATCGCGGAGACCACCGCGTCACCCGAGCTCGCCGAGGACGTGACCGGCTCCCGGCCGACCCCCGACGGCCCGGTCCAGGCAGAGGCCGAACGGATCAGGCAGGCCACCGGCGCCGAGTACATCGTGGTCATGGACGGCCGCGGCGTGCGCTGGTCCCACACCTCTCCCGCCCAGATCGGACGGATCGTCTCCACCGATCCGAGCGAGGCGCTGGCCGGGCGGGACGTGATGGAGATCGACAGCGGCACCCTCGGCCGCTCCGCCCGCGGCAAGGTGCCGCTGCGCGACGCGGACGGCAGGATCGTCGGCGCGGTGTCCGTCGGCATCGAGTACGACAGCGTCCGGGCCCGGCTCCTGGCGGCGATCCCGGGCCTCCTCGCGTACGCCGGCGGCGCGCTGGCCGTGGGGGCGCTCGCCGCCTACCTGATCTCCCGCAGGCTCCAGCGGCAGACGCACGACCTGGCCTTCTCCGACATCTCCGCCCTGCTCGCCGAGCGCGAGGCGATGCTGCACGGCATCAGGGAAGGCGTCGTCGCCCTGGACGCGGCCGGGCGTGTGCGGCTGCTCAACGACGAGGCCCAGCGGCTGCTCGGGGTGGGGCAGGAGGCCATCGGACGACCGCTCGACGAGGTACTCGGCGAGGGACGCACCAGCGACGTCCTGGCGGGCCGGGTGAACGGCGACGACCTGCTGGCGGTACGGGGCAGCCGGGTCCTCGTCGCCAACCGGATGCCGACAGACGACGGCGGCGCCGTCGTCACCCTCCGCGACCGCACCGAACTGGAGCAGCTGGGCAGGGAGCTCGACTCGACCCGCGGGCTGATCGACGCCCTGCGCGCGCAGGACCACGAGCACGCCAACCGCCTGCACACCCTGCTCGGCCTGCTGGAGCTGGAGATGCACGAGGAGGCGGTGGAGTTCGTCACCGAGGTGGCCGGGGTGCACCGGGCGACCGCGGAGCAGGTCACGGAGAAGATCCACGATCCGCTGCTCGCCGCGCTGCTCGTCGGCAAGGCGACGGTCGCGGCGGAGCGCGGGGTGTCGCTGCGGATCGCCCCGGCGACCCTGCTGCCCGACCGGCTGGTGGACCCGCGCGGACTGGTGACGATGGTCGGCAATCTGGTCGACAACGCGCTGGACGCGGCCGCAGGCACACCGGATGCGCAGATCGAGGTCGAGCTCCACACCGTGGGCGGCACGGTGATCCTCCGGGTCGCCGACAGCGGTCCCGGTGTCCCGGCCGAACACCGCGAGTCGATCTTCACCGAGGGGTGGACCACCAAGGAACTGCCGTCCCACGGCAAGCGCGGTCTGGGACTGCCGCTGGTCCGCAGGTTCGCCGAGCGGCAGGGCGGTAGCGCCACGGTCCGCGAGTCGGCCGCCGAGGGCGCCGAATTCGTCGTCGTCCTGCCCGACGCCCTGGCCGAGACCGGTCCGGACGGGGACCTTCCGCGGACCCCGCCACCGCTCGGCGCACCGGGTGCCGGACAGACCGGCGCACCGGGAGGCGCGGGCGGCGAACGAGAGGTCCGGCAGGCGCGATGATCGACGTACTGGTCGTGGACGACGACGTCCGGGTCGCCCGCATCAACGCGGCCTATGTCGCCAAAGTGCCGGGCTTCCGCGTCGTCGCGGAGGCCCACTCGGCCGCGGAGGCACTTGC
Organism: Streptomyces pristinaespiralis; assembly: GCF_001278075.1. Classification (GTDB taxonomy): domain Bacteria; phylum Actinomycetota; class Actinomycetes; order Streptomycetales; family Streptomycetaceae; genus Streptomyces; species Streptomyces pristinaespiralis. Next base: position 2,435,101 of record NZ_CP011340.1, read on the forward strand.
GAGGATCGCGGAGGCGCCCGTCGACCTGATCCTGCTCGATCACTATCTGCCGGACGAGAACGGGCTGTCGGTCGTCCGTGAGCTCCGCGCGCTCGGCCACCACACCGACGTGATCATGGTGACGGCCGCCCGGGACGTCGCCACCGTCCAGGCGGCGATGCGCCACGGCGCCCTCCAGTACCTGGTCAAGCCGTTCAACTTCGCCGGGCTGCGCGCCAAGCTCGAGGCGTACGCGACGCTGCGGCAGGCCCTTGACGGCGGTGGAGAGGCCGAACAGGCCGAGGTGGACCGGATCTTCGGCACGCTGTCGGCCGGCTCGATCGCGCCGGAACTCCCCAAGGGACACTCCCCCACCACGGCCGAACTGGTCCGCCAGGTGCTGCTGGCCGCCGACGGCCCTCTGTCGGCCCAGGAGATCGCGGAACGGGCGGGCGTGAGCCGGCAGACCGCCCAGCGCTATCTGAAGCTCCTGGAGCGGTCGGAGAGGGTGCGGCTGACGCTCAGGTACGGCGAGACGGGCCGCCCGGAACACCGTTACGTGTGGGTGGCGAGCGCCTGAGACCCGGTAGGCCGGGCACGGTCCACGCCCTCCGGTGTCAGACGGCGCCCGCACCCGTCAGCGCCCGCACCTCGGTCTCGGCGTGCTTCGCCGCGTCCGGCGGCTCGGAGGAGACGACCGTACCGATCCAGCCGGCCAGGAAGCCCAGCGGGATCGAGACGAGCCCCGGGTTCTCCAGCGGGAAGACGTGGAAGTCCACACCCGGGAAGAGCGCCCGCTCACTGCCGGAGACCACAGGCGACACCAGGACGAGCAGCACCGCCGGAACCAGCCCGCCGTAGACGGACCAGACCGCGCCGCGCGTGGTGAAGTTCCGCCAGAACAGCGAGTAGAGCAGGACGGGCAGGTTCGCGGAGGCGGCCACGGCGAAGGCCAGGCCCACGAGGAACGCGACGTTCAGATCGCGGGCCAGCAGACCGAGCGCGATCGCGACGGCGCCGATGCAGACGGCGGCGATCCGGGCGACGGCGACCTCGCTGTACCGGCCGCCGCCGGCCTCCTCGCCCGTCGGCCCGTCCGCGCGCCGGCGCCGCAGCGTCGCGTACAGGTCGTGGGCGACGGAGGCCGAGGAGGCCAGCGTGATCCCCGCGACGACGGCCAGGATCGTCGCGAAGGCCACGGCGGCCACGATCGCGAACAGGACGGCGCCGCCGGTGGAGCCGGCCCCGCCGCCGAGGTCGAGGGCGAGCAGCGGCACGGCGGTGTTGCCGGCGGCGTTGGACGCCCGGACCTCCTCGGCGCCGACCACGGCGGCCGCGCCGAAACCGAGCACGATCGTCATCAGGTAGAAGCTGCCGATGAGACCGATGGACCAGACGACGGAGCGGCGGGCGGCCCGCGCGGTCGGCACCGTGTAGAAGCGGGACAGGATGTGCGGCAGTCCAGCGGTGCCCAGCACGAGTGCCAGGCCGAGGCTGATGAAGTCCAGGCGCGCGGTCCAGTCCCCGCCGTAGCGGAGGCCCGGCGCGAGGAAGTCCTTGCCGTGACCGCTGCGTGCGGCGGCGGAGTCGAGCAACTGGTTGAAGTCGCCGTGGAACCGCATCAGCACCAGCACGGTCATCGCGATGGCGCCCGCCATGAGCAGCACGGCCTTCACGATCTGGATCCAGGTGGTGGCCCGCATCCCTCCCATGGACACGTAGATCACCATCAGCGCGCCCACGCCGATGACGGTCCAGGACCGGGCGGCCTCGCTCGTGCCGCCCAGCAGCAGTGCGACCAGGCTCCCCGCTCCCACCATCTGCGCCACCAGATACAGGACGGAGACGGTGACCGAGGAGGTGCCGGCCGCGATGCGCACCGGCCGTTCCTTCATCCTGGCGGCGACCACGTCGGCGAGGGTGAACCGGCCGCAGTTGCGCACCAGTTCGGCGACGAGCAGCAGGACGACGAGCCAGGCGACCAGGAAGCCCACGGAGTAGAGCATTCCGTCGTAGCCGTACAGCGCGATGAGCCCCGAGATGCCGAGGAAGGAAGCGGCCGACATGTAGTCACCGGCGATGGCGAAGCCGTTCTCCATCGGGGAGAACAGCCGCCCGCCCGCGTAGAACTCCTCCGCGGAACCGTGCCTGTTGCGGCTCACCCAGGTGGTGATGCCGAGGGTCACCGCGATGAAGGCGCTGAACAGCAGCAGGGCGAGCGCCTGGTGGTCCCCGTTCAACGCCCGGCCCCTCTCGTCATCTCCTGCGTGTCCCACCGAAGATCGAGCGCCGCCCGGTCCCTTCGCAGTCTGGCGTGGCGGGTGTAGGCCCAGGTCAGCAGGAACGTGGTCAGGAACTGGGCGAGTCCCGCGACCATCGCCACGTTGACCGCCCCGGCCACCGGCCTCGCCATCAGCCCGGGCGCGGTCGTGGCCGCGACGACGTACGCCAGGTACCACACGAGGAAGGCGGCGGACGCGGGCACGACGAACCGCCGGTAGCGGGCGCGCACTTCCTGGAAGGCCTCGCTGCGCTGCACCTCCAGGTAGATGTCGGCGGCGCTGGGGCCGGCCGGCCCGTCCTCCGCGGCGGGATGTCCGCCCGGGGCAGGGGCTCCGGTGCTGTCCCGGTCGCTCCAGCCGGAGGCCAGCGCGTCGTACCACGGGTCCTCCAGCCGCACCTGAGCGGCTTCCGGGCCTTCCTGCTTCTCCACGCTCACTTCTCCTTGCCGACGAACCGTTTCGGCCGCCTGCACAAGGATGGACAGAGTGGGAAGATCCAGGACTCTTGTCGCGAAGTCTTCACCCCATCAGGTGACGTTCGTCCCCGGAGGCTTCGCGAGACCCTCCCGATAGGCGTACCGGACCGCCTGTGCGCGGTCGTGGAGGCCGGCCTTCGCGAACAGGTTGTTGATGTGGGTCTTCACGGTGGCGGTGGAGATGCCCAGCCTCGCCGCGATGTCCGTGTTCCCAAGGCCCTCCGCGATCAGGGTCAGCACCTCTCCCTCGCGGGCGGTCAGCCCGTCGGGCAGCCGGGGGCCGGTGGGCGGCGGCTCCGCCGTGACCTGCTCGAGCAGACGCCGCTGGACCACCGGGGAAAGCCCGGCCCGGCCGGCGACGACGTCCTGGATCGCCCGTACGATCTCGTCCCCGTCGGCGTCCTTGGTGAGGTACCCCCGCGCCCCGGCCCGCAGAGCGGGGAAGAGCGAGTCGTCGTCCGCATAGGTGGTGAGCACGACGACCTGGGTGCCGGGGTGTTCGCTGCGGATCCGGCGGGTGGCCTCCACCCCGTCGACCCGTGGCATCCTCAGGTCCATCAGGACGACGTCGGGAGCCAGTTCGGCGACGAGCGTGAGAGCCTCCTCCCCGTCCCTGGCCGAACCGACGACCTCGATGCCCGGCAGCAGTCCCAGCAGCATCACGATGCCCTCGCGCACCACCGCCTGGTCGTCGGCGACGACGACCCTCGCGGTCTCCCCGGTCATGCCGGCACCCGCAGTCGCACCACGAACCCCTCCCCCTCCGGTCCCGCCTCGAGCGTGCCGCCGAGCAGTTCCGCACGCTCGCGCATACCGAGCAGACCGTACCCGGCGCCGGAACCTCCGAGCTCGCCGGACACCTCCGGCCCGTCCGCCGCCGCGGGCCTCCCCGAGTCCCTCACCTCCAGGACCACTTCGCCGTCCCGGTAGGCGAGGAGCATCCGTACCACCGCTCCCGGCGCGTGCTTGCGGACATTCGTCATCGCCTCCTGCGCCACCCGGCGCACCGCCTGCGAGGCGTCCGCGGACAACCGCCGCCGCGCCCCGGTGACTTCGGTGGACACCGGACCGCTCTCCGCCAGCTCCCGCAGGTACTCCTCCACGGGCACCATCTCACCGCGCAGCGCCGACAGCGCCTGCCGGGTCTCCGCCAGCCCCTCGCGGGCCATGCCGCGTGCCGCGACGACACGCTCCAGGATCTGGTCACGGAAGGGTCCTTGCGGGCCTCGCTCGATCTGGAGCCGGGCCGCTTCGAGATGCACCAGCTGCGCCGACAGACTGTGCGCCAGGACATCGTGGATCTCCCGGGCGATCCTGGCGCGCTCGGCGAGAGCGGCGGAGACCGCCTCGGCCTCCCGGGCGGCCCGCTCCTGCGCGAGCAGCCGGAAGCCGGCCCCACGGGCGTGGGCGTCGAGGCGCAGGGCGCACCCCCCGAGCACGACGGCGGCGGTGGTGAGCAGCGCTCCCAGCCTGCTGTCCTCGGTCATCACGAAGCCGGCCACCGGGAGCGTGACGATGGCGACGACGGCCGCCACCGGCAGTCGCTCGATCGCCATGAGGGCGACAGAGACCCACAGCACCATGGCGGGGACGTCCGCCCCGGCGGCGTGTGCCCCGAGGCCGGTGACGGCGATGACGCCGAGCAGCGCGAGCGAAGCAGGAAGCCTGTTATCGAGCGTGGTGCGGTGGTAGCGCGCGGCGGCCGCCGCACAGCCCAGGAGACCCAGCGGGGGAAGGACCGCCCCCCAGCCGTGGAAGATCTCGGACGTGTACGCGCTGGCCACGGCCCACGACGAGAGGGCGGCGAGCAGCGCGATGTCGAGCGCGATGCGGGCCCTCGGGACACCGATGCGGGACAGGGACTCGCGGGTGGGCCACTCGGTCCACTTGCTGCTGGGCACGCCGGGCACGTGTGTCCTCCTCCGTCGCACTCGATGCTAGGGAGAAGGGGGCACGGCCGGATCGGACCAGGGGTGGAGACCTCGGCTCCACCCCTGGGTGCACGACCCGTCGTGCCGGTCAGGCGTCGATGCGCGAGCGGTCCAGCGTGGCCGCCGAGCTGGTGATGAACTCCTTACGGGGAGCGACCTCGTTGCCCATGAGCAGGTCGAAGATCTGCTCGGAGGACTCCAGGTCGCCGATGTTGATCCGGCGCAGGGTCCGGTGGCGCGGGTCCATGGTGGTCTCCGCCAGCTGGTCGGCGTCCATCTCACCGAGTCCCTTGTAGCGCTGGATGGAGTCCTTGAAGCGGACGCCCTTGCGCTGGAACTCCAGCAGCGTCTGCCGCAGCTCGTTGTCCGAGTACGTGTAGACGTACTTGTCCTGGCCCTTCTTGGGCTGGATCAGCTCGATCCGGTGCAGCGGCGGCACGGCGGCGAACACCCGGCCGGCCTCCACCATGGGCCGCATGTAGCGCTGGAAGAGCGTCAGCAGCAGGCAGCGGATGTGGGCGCCGTCGACATCGGCGTCGACCAGCAGGACGATCTTGCCGTAGCGGGCGGCGTCGATGTCGAACGTCCGGCCCGAGCCGGCCCCTATGACCTGGATGATCGCCCCGCACTCGGCGTTCTTCAGCATGTCGGAGACAGACGACTTCTGGACGTTGAGAATCTTGCCGCGGATCGGCAGGAGGGCCTGGAACTCGCTGTTGCGAGCGAGCTTCGCGGTGCCGAGCGCCGAGTCGCCCTCGACGATGAAGAGCTCGCTGCGTTCCACGTCGTCGCTGCGGCAGTCGGCGAGCTTGGCGGGCAGCGACGAGGACTCCAGGGCGGTCTTCCTGCGCTGCGCCTCCTTGTGCTGGCGGGCCGCGATCCGCGTACGGGCGGCCGCCACGGCCTTCTCCAGCACCGCACGGGCCTGCGCCTTGGCGTCCCGCTTGGTGGACGTCAGGAAGGCCTTGAGCTCCTTGGCCACCACGTTGGCGACGATCCTGTTGGCCGCCGAGGTGCCGAGGACCTCCTTGGTCTGGCCCTCGAACTGCGGCTCGGCGAGGCGGACGGTCACGACGGCGGTGAGGCCCTCCAGCGCGTCGTCCTTGACGATGTCGTCCTCGGCGACGCGCAGCATCTTGGCCGAGCGCAGCACCTCGTTCATCGTCTTGGTCACGGAGCGTTCGAAACCGGTCACATGGGTGCCGCCCTTGGGGGTGGCGATGATGTTGACGAAGGACTTGAGGTTGGTGTCGTAACCGGTACCCCAGCGCAGGGCGATGTCCACGCCGAGCTCGCGGGTGACCTCCGTCGGCGTCATGTGACCGCGGTCGTCGAGGACGGGGACGGTCTCCTTGAACGTGCCCTGGCCGGTGAGCCTCAGCACGTCACAGACGGGCTTGTCCTGGGCCAGGTACTCGCAGAACTCGCTGATGCCCCCGTCGAAACGGAAGGTCTCCACGCTCTTGCCCTCGCCGCCGGCCTCCGTCAGGCCGCGCTCGTCGTGGACGACGATGGTCAGGCCGGGAACGAGGAAGGCGGTCTGGCGTGCGCGCTGGTGCAGCGTCTCCAGGGAGAGCTTGGCGTCCTTGAGGAAGATCTGGCGGTCCGCCCAGTAACGGACGCGGGTGCCGGTCCTGGCCTTCGGTACGCGCTTGCCCTTGCGCAGGCCGTTCGCCGGGTCGAAGGGGGCGTCGGGGCCGGACTCGGTGAAGATGCCGGGCACACCGCGCCGGAAGCTGATCATGTGGGTCGCGCCGCCGCGGTCGACCTCGACGTCGAGGCGGGCGGAGAGCGCGTTCACCACCGAGGCGCCGACGCCGTGGAGACCGCCGGAGGCCGCGTAGGAGCCGCCGCCGAACTTTCCGCCGGCGTGCAGCTTGGTCATCACGACCTCGACCCCGGAGAGCCCGGTCTTGGGCTCCACGTCCACGGGGATGCCGCGGCCGTTGTCCCGGACCTCGACGGAGCCGTCCTCATGGAGGATGACCTCGATGTGGTCGCAGTGGCCGCCGAGCGCTTCGTCGACGGAGTTGTCGATGATCTCCCAGAGGCAGTGCAGGAGGCCGCGACTGTCGGTCGAGCCGATGTACATGCCAGGTCGTTTGCGAACCGCCTCGAGCCCCTCCAGGACGAGCAGGTGCCGCGCGGTGTAGTTGGAGCCGTCACGGTCTGCTGTCAGCAGTGCTGTGGACGGCACGGACGATTCGGCGGTCACGCGGTTCGCTCCTCGCTGAATTTCAAATGTGGCCAAGGGGGGTACGGGCCCGGCGTCGGTCGCCGGTGAGAGCGTACCGAGGCCTGGTAGAGCCGATGTAACGCCACCCACCTGATTTCTCATGCTAGTGCAGCTTCGCATGAGTGTTCGATCCCTCGATGGGGTGACGTGCACATCACGTTCCCTTCGGGGCATGAACCATTTAGGCTCCGGGCACGTCCTCATCAACAACCGGCAACCCGGCCGGGAGGGCCAAACGAGACAAGCAATGCGAAATCCGTAGAGCGAAGCAATACGGCTCATTCGCCGCCAACCGGCAGCAGACAGCCACCTCGGGAAAAAGTTTCGAGGAAAAGCCACGAGCGGGAACGTTTTCGGCCTGGTTGGATGTTGACCCTGGTACGACAGCTCGTCGAGCTAGAGAAGAGGCGACGTGACTACTGTTCTGACCCCCGCGAGCCCGCTGACGGCCGCTGACCGCTGCGACCGCTGCGGCGCCCAGGCTTACCTGCGCGTCGTACTGATCAGCGGTGGTGAACTGCTCTTCTGTGCCCACCACGGGCGCAAGTTCGAGCCGGAACTCAAGAAGATCGCCGCGGAAATACAGGATGAGACGGACCGCCTGACGGCCGTGCCGGCAGACACCGGCGAAGAGGATCACTGACCCTCACATCCCGACGAGCCAAGGGCCGGTCCAGGACCGGCCGATGGGCGGCTCCCCCGGCCACCGGGGGAAGCCGCCCGCTCTCGTTCCGTGACCCTTTTTCGCGGGTGCCGGTCCGACCGGGGCCGGTCAGCCGGTGCCGGCCGACCGCACCACCGCGGAGACCCGCGTATAGACGCCCGGGCCGTCAGGGCGGCCGCAGCCGCTGCCCCAGGAGACCAGGCCGATGAGCCTGCCCTCGGCCACCAGCGGCCCCCCGCTGTCCCCCTGACAGGCGTCGTGGCCCCCCTGTGGGTCACCCGCGCACAGCATCGTCGACGGCGCGTACCTGCTGCCCTGCCCGCCGGGGTAGGCGTTTGCGCACGTCTCGTCCGGCAGGACCGACACCCGTGCCGCGCGCAGCGACGACGCGTAACTGCCGTTGCCCTGTGTGTCACCCCACCCGTAGACGGTCGCGGCCGTCCCCACCTCGTACGCCGGGTCCCCCGGCCCCGCCACCGGCAGCACATGGTCCTCGGGCAGTGCCTCGCCGAGGGTCAGCAGCGCCATGTCGGCACTGTTCGTCACCGGGTCGTACGCGGGTGTGACCCACGTTTCCCGTACGGGCACCTCCCGACCGCCGTTGCCGGCGAGCTCGGAGCGGCCCGCGATGACCCGCAGATCGCGTACGGAAGCCGCGTCCTTGCCTAGGACGGCGTTGCTCAGGCAGTGGGCCGCTGTCATCACCTTGGTGGGGGCCACGACCACACCTCCGCAGAACTGTCCGCTCCGCGCTGGGCCGAACCGGTCACGGCTGGCCAGCGCGACCACCCATGGACTGTCGTCGGCACGGACCTCGTACCCTCCGACGACGACACTGTCGGCGGCGGCGGGAACTGACATCGCCGGTGTTGTCACGACCGCTGCTGCGATCAGAGCCGGCACCCCGGCAAGGCTTCGGGCAGTGGGGCGACGCATACGGTCTCCTGACTCTGCGTGAATCCGATCCCACCCAGAGTCGTCCAGTCGGCCGTCTCTCGCACCCGCGCGCCACGCCGAAGGGCCCGGCTCCCCCATGGGGATCCGGGCCCTTCTCACAGCCGTCCGGCGCCGTGTCCGCGCCTCGATCAGGTGCGGCCTAGTCGAGGTAGTCGCGCAGAACCTGCGAACGCGACGGGTGGCGCAGCTTGGACATCGTCTTGGACTCGATCTGCCGGATGCGCTCTCGCGTCACGCCGTAGACCTTGCCGATCTCGTCCAGCGTCTTCGGCTGGCCGTCGGTGAGACCGAAGCGCATGGACACCACGCCCGCCTCACGCTCGGACAGGGTGTCGAGCACCGAGTGGAGCTGCTCCTGCAGGAGGGTGAAGCTGACCGCGTCGGCCGGGACGACCGCCTCGGAGTCCTCGATCAGGTCACCGAACTCGCTGTCGCCGTCCTCGCCGAGCGGGGTGTGCAGCGAGATGGGCTCACGGCCGTACTTCTGGACCTCGATGACCTTCTCAGGGGTCATGTCGAGCTCCTTGGCCAGCTCCTCCGGGGTGGGCTCACGGCCCAGGTCCTGGAGCATCTGGCGCTGGACGCGCGCGAGCTTGTTGATGACCTCGACCATGTGCACCGGGATACGGATGGTGCGGGCCTGGTCGGCCATGGCGCGGGTGATCGCCTGACGGATCCACCAGGTGGCGTACGTGGAGAACTTGTAGCCCTTGGTGTAGTCGAACTTCTCGACGGCGCGGATCAGACCGAGGTTGCCCTCCTGGATCAGGTCCAGGAAGAGCATGCCGCGGCCCGTGTAGCGCTTGGCCAGCGAGACGACCAGCCGGAGGTTGGCCTCCAGCAGGTGGTTCTTGGCGCGACGGCCGTCCTCGGCGATGATCTCGAGCTCGCGCTTGAGCTTCGGCGCCAGCTTGTCGGAGTTCGCCAGCTTGTCCTCGGCGAACAGACCGGCCTCGATGCGCTTGGCGAGCTCGACCTCCTGCTCGGCGTTGAGCAGCGGGACCTTGCCGATCTGCTTCAGGTAGTCCTTGACCGGGTCGGCGGTGGCACCGGCGACCGCGACCTGCTGCGCGGGCGCGTCGTCCTCGTCGTCGTCGGAGAGGACGAAGCCCTTGCTCTCGCCTTCGGGCTCTTCCTCGTCGCCCTTGCCCGCGGGCTGGACCTCGTCGAGCAGCTCCTCGCCCTCGGCGTCGTCGCTGTCCTTCTTGGCGGTGGTCTTCTTCGCCGCCGTCTTCTTGGCGGTGGTCTTCTTCGCCGCCGTCTTCTTGGCCGTGGCCTTCTTGGCGGCCGCCTTCTTCGCGGGCGCGGTCTCGGACTCGTCGGCCGCGACCTCGACGGTCTCGGCCGTCGGGGCCGTGCTGGCCGCGACGGTCTTCGCCGTGGTGGTCTTGGCGGCGACGGTCTTGGTGGCGGTGCGCTTTGCCGGGCTCTTCGCTGCGACGCTCTTGCGGGCGCGTTTCGGCGACTCCGCTGCACTGACCATCAGCGTCACACCCTCTTCCTCGAGGATCTGATTGAGGCTGCGCAGAACATTCTTCCACTGGGTTGGCGGAATCTGGTCAGCTTCGAAGGCACGACGCACGTCATCGCCGGCGATCTGCCCATCAGCCTTTCCCCGCTCGATGAGCGCCATCACAGACTCGGACTCGGCGATCTCCGGCGGGAGCGTACGGGATGTGCTGGCCGACACGAACAACCTCTCGGAACGATGGAAACGGCTTCCGGCCCCACCCATGATCGGGCCGGAGCCGACGACCACCGGGCTGCGGATGTGCCGGTGGCGCGGGCAAAACCAAGGAGCTGTCACAGCGCCATGTACGGCGGCTGTATTCCCTCCTCGGCTGTCACCTCTTAGGTCATCGCGCTGCCTCGAGGAGTGTTACGCCCAATCCACGTGGCCCGAGTCACACCCCAAATGCCGCTTTACGTACAAACTGGTGCGATCGGTGCTGGGCGAGTCGCCGGACCCCTGGGAATCCGGCGACATGCGACCCGAACACCGTCTCACTCGCCGACCGCCGCCGCGGTCAGTGCTCACGCGGCGCGGGGACCACTCGCTCCACTTCCGGGTGAACGGTGAGCAGTCGGCGCATGGCGGACTCGGCGGCGTGCGCGTCCCCGGAGGCGAGGGCCTCCGCGATGTGGGCGTGGTGCGACAGGGACGCCTCGGTCGGGCGGTCACAGCCCGTGATCGGGCCACCCGAAACCTGGAGCGCGGCAGAGACGATCCCCGACAGGTGCTCCAGCATGCGGTTGCCCGCGAGCTGGATGAGCAGGGAGTGGAACTCGGCGTCGGCGCGCGAGAAGGTCAGGCCGTCACCCTGAGCCAGGGCGTGGCCCATGATCTCGACCATGTCACCGAGGCGCTGCTGGACGTCCTCACGGCCGTGGCCGGCGGCGAGCCGGGCGGCCAGCGGCTCGATCGTCCAGCGCAGCTCGCTCAGCTCCCTGCGCTGGTCGTCGCGCTGCGGACCGAAGGCACGCCACTCGATGATGTCGGGGTCGAGGAGGTTCCAGTCACTGACGGGCCGGACGCGGGTGCCGACATTGGGGCGGGCGCTGACCAGCCCCTTCGCCTCGAGGACACGGAGGGACTCACGCACGACCGTGCGGGAGACCTCGAAGCGCTGGCCGATCTCCTCGGGGACGAGCGGACGGTCGGCCCCGAGATCGCCCGAGACGATCATCTGGCCGAGCTGCTGGACGAGTTGGCCGTGCAGGCCGCGGCCGCGGCTGCCTGCCGTACGGCGGCCCACCCGGCCCAACTCCGTGTCGGACGCTTCCCAGGCGGGGGGACCGACGCGATCGGCCGCGGGCGACTCCCCGTAGCCGTAACGGTCGAGTTCGCCCGGACCGGCCATGCCGGTCTCGGCGGGGCGGGCGGGGGGCATCATGGTGTGCGCAAGGGTACTCACGCATCCTTTGTCGGCTCAGCTTCCGAGCCCCTTGAGGTCTTTGGTGAAAAGCACACGAAAGGGTGATCGGCGCTCACCCCGCAATTGACGCCTTATCGGAAAGAAACGGGCATTCCCCAAGACGTCATGGGCAGTTCACGGACAGCCGGTCACCCTTGATCACCAAAAGGCCCTCCGGCGAAGGCCGGTGAACACATACGCGCAGATCAGGGCCACCAACGACAACACCAGTGCGACACCCACCGGTTGTGCCGGCAATCTCATCGCGGCGATCAGCCAGCGATCGGCCTCCTGCGGGAGCTCGACCCAGGCCAGTTCCCTCAATCTGCCCGGGAGTCCGACGATCGAACGGACTGCCGGTACGACGAGCACCTTGTGTGCGAGGGGCGCCACGACGACCGGTACGGCGAGAACCGCGGCGACCCCGGCAGCGGTGACCCGGAAGACTCCCGCGGCCAGCAGCCCCGACCACGCGCAGCCGACGCAGAGGGCTCCCCAACCGGCCGCCAGCGCGGGCCAGTCGGACGGCAGAGCCACCAATTCCGGCCCGAACGCCAGCCGGAGCGCCTGCACATCGACGGCGACCACGAGCGCCGCGAGCGTGACGGCGGCAGCCGCCGTCACGCCGAGCTTCGCCAGAAGCAGCCCCAGCCGCCGGGGCACCGTGCCCCGCGCGGACGCGAGAGCGGGGTGACGGAACTCCTCCCCGAAGGAGAGCGCGCCGATCAGTCCGGCGCCGAACGCCGCCGGAGGCAGCGGCAGGAAACCGGGCCAGGCGGCGACGGTGTGCGGCTTCAATGCGGTGGCGCCGGTCCGGGCGAGCACGAGGCACAGGGCGAGGGAGGCGGCGACCGCGGCCAGCCCGATCAGCGGAGACGTCCGTACGCCGAGGAGCCGGCGGAGCTCGTAGCGCAGCGGCCACCGAGGGCTGCGCACCGGGCGCGGCGCCCGCGGGACGGCTGCGGGGGTGGCGGAGTCGGTGGGGGTGCGGGTGCGGGTGGGGGTGGAGGCTGGGGTGGAAGTGAGGGCAGGAGTGGGGGTGCGGGCGGGGACGAGGCTCGGGTACGGGACGGGGGTCGCTGGCGGGGCTGAGGTCGCCGACAGGGCTGGGGCGGTGGCTCGGGAGGCAGGCGATGGCACCGGGGGCGCGGGGCCGGGGGCGGGTGAGGTCCCGGCGACGGGACCTGACTGGGGCTGGGGCTGGGGCTGGGGCTGAGGCTGAGGCTGAGGCTGGGGCTCGGGCTCGGGCGCCGGAGGGGTGTCGCCGACCTCCTCGGTGAGGCGGTGGACGAGTACGCCGTGCCGGAAGGCGGTCTCACCCACCTCGGCACAACTGCTGCCGAAGACCGCGAGCACACCACCACCGACGGCCACCACCTCGACCGAGCGCCGCTCTGCGCGCGCCTCGCGTGCGAGGACGGCGGAGAGACGGGCCGCGTGCGGGGTACGGACGGCGACCCGGGGACGGAGCCGGGTCCGCGAGAACTCCGCGGCCTCCTGATCCGCGAGCAGGCGCCCCTCGTGCAACGTGACGACGCGGTCGGCGATCCGGGCGGCCTCCTTGGGCTCGCGCAGCGTGCACAGAACCGTTCCGCCCTGGGCGGCGTGCGCCCGTAGCAGCGCGAACAGCCAACTCCTGTCGCGTGGCGACAGGCCCCGGACGGGGTCGTCGAGGACCAGCGTCTGCGGGTCGCCGAGGAGGGCGGACGCCAACCCCAGCCGACGGTCCATACCGAGGGAGAGCCTGCCCAGCGGCTCCTGGGCGAGACCGGCGAGGCCCACGACGTCGAGCAGCTCATCGGCGCGGGAAGCGGGCACCCCGACAGCGGCACTCAGCATCCGCAGCTGACCACGCGCGGTCCTGGCAGGATGCCCCGGCACGTCACCGAGAAGGGCGCCCACCTCGCATGCGGGGTTGGCGATGCGATGCAGGGGGTTGCCGCGGAAGTACGTGAACCCGCGGCCGGCCTCGAGCCCGAGAACGAGCCTCAGAGCCGTCGTCTTCCCCGCGCCGCTCGAGCCCAGCAAGACGGTGATCTGACCGGCGCGGGCCTCGAAGGTCAGATCGTCGACGGCGGGCGGGTGCTTCCTTCGGCGGGTGCTGGTCAGCCCGATGGCCTGGAGCATCGCTTCTCTCGCCTCTCTCGCGGAAGGTGAGACCGCTCAGTGGCAGCACGGATACCGGAGCAAGATAACTCGACATTTCGGACTTATTGCGCATAGACGAAAGCCCCGGGTGTCAGGCCGGGCCTGGGCCGGGTCCGCGCCTTGGGACGGGATCGCTCATACGGACACGGCGTCAGACCGCCGGCGACGGCGGCGATCCGGGCTTGAGCCGGACCGCGCCTCGTGCAGGACGGCGTGCCTCCGTCTGATGGGCCACACATCGGGACCGGCCGCGGCACCCCTTCAAGCCGAGCCGCACGGCAGGCCGCGTCTCAGGCTGCACGGCGGGCCGCGCCTCAGGCGGCGTCGCACAGGCCCGCCGTGGGATGTCCGGAGGCGGCGCACGCAGCCCGCAGTCCGCAGCCACTTCATGCCATGCCAAGCCGTCCGCTCTACGGGGCCCTGCCCGCAGCCCTGCAGCCCGCAGCCACTTCATGCCGTGCCAAGCCCCGCCCCACGGGGCCCTGGCCGCGACCCGCGTCGCGGTCAGACCTCGGGCCGCAGCATCGGCGGGTTCAGAATCGTGGCGCCACCGGCCCGGAAAAGCTGGGCGGGGCGCCCGCCCTGCCGGGTGGTCGTGCCGCCGGCCGGGACCAGGAAGCCCGGCGTACCGGTCACCTTGCGGTGGAAGTTGCGGGGGTCGAGGGCTACGCCCCACACCGCCTCGTACACCCTCCGCAGCTCCCCGACGGTGAACTCCGGAGGGCAGAACGCCGTGGCCAGGGAGGAGTACTCGATCTTGGAACGGGCCCGCTCCACGCCGTCCGCCAGGATCAGCGCGTGGTCGAAGGCGAGCGGCGCCTGCTGTTCTTCCTCGCGTGCGAAAGCAGCCTCCCTGTCGAGGAGCTCCTCGACCGGCGCCCAACGGGCGCTGTTCGCGTCACCACCGGCACGGGGCGCCGGCAGGTCCGGGGCGAGCACGAGATGCGCGACGCTCACCACCCGCATACGCGGATCACGCTTGGGGTCGCCGTATGTGGCGAGCTGTTCCAGGTGGGCGCCATTGGCCGATCCCGGGGACGCCGGGTCGTGCGCGCACAGTCCCGTCTCCTCGGCCAGTTCGCGCGCGGCCGCGGCCGCCAGGTCCTCGTCGCCCCGGACGAAGCCTCCGGGCAGCGCCCACCGCCCCTGGAACGGCGGCTCGCCGCGGCGTACGACGAGGGCGCAGAGCGCATGCCGACGCACGGTGAGCACGACCAGGTCGACAGTGACGGCAAAGGGCGGGAAGGCCGACGGGTCGTAGGGCGACATGCCGCGATCATAGTCGTCTGCCTGACGATAAACACAGTCTTCGCCGCCTGCGTCCGATCGTTTTCGGCCCGGCTCCCGAAGTCGGCCGCCACCGGTTCACACCGCCCAAGTGGAGCCCGCCGGCGGCCCGCTCGAGTGTTTCCGGACGGCAGCGGACCACCGAGTCCCGCTGCGGTCCGCCTGCCGCAGCCCTCTCGAGCGTTCACGCTTGCCGGATCACGACCGCCCCCGAGGCGCTGGGCTGCCTGCAACCGGCCGTGGAAAACCGCTGGAGTGCCTGCCGTCGGTCGCCGAATGCCGTTGAACTGCACACCCACCGGCCACGGCACAGGCACCGGCACGCCGGTCACCGTCCGCTCCGGGCACCGCGCTGCCCGCCGCGGCGTGCGGCACGCGTACGCGCACGAGCGGCCGCTGTTCCGTGGCGTGGGCGGCCGGGCGTGGCACCGCTCCGGGGGTGCGTCCGGTGCGAGCCGGCCCGGTCAGGCTCGGCGGCGGACGGCCGGACGACCCTCGTGCGGGGCCGCCGCCCGGCCGCGGTCCGGTGATCATCGGGACAGGGTGACGACGGCACCTGCGGCGGGACGTCCCGCTGACTCCGCAGGCAACGGCGCACCGTTTCCGGATCCAGCCCTTCGTTGCACGCCTGGTGCAGCAGGCGCGCGAAGACGTATTCAGGGTCCGCCCGCAGGGCGAGCCCCAGAGCCACCCGTGCGCCGGGCTCGTCGCCGACGGACCAGGACACCCACCCGGCGAGGGTGAGGGTGGCGGCGGCGTGCTCCGTGTAAGGCGCGGCGCACCGCCTCGACAGGACACGCCAGAGACGCAGGGCCGGAGCCGCTTCCTCCCCCTCCATCCATTGCGCCGCCCGGTCCCTGGTCTCCCGGTCCTGAAGGCCGAGGATCACCGCGGCGGCCTCGTCGTCCGAGACGAGCCGGTCGTCCTCGGCGTCGGCAGCGGCATCACCATCGGTGCGCGGGGCTTGCGCCATCCGTTCCAGCAGGAGTCGGGCCAGCGCGACGGTCTCGTCGGCGACCCCTTGCCTGCCCTGTGCGTCGAGGATCCTGGACGTCAGGGCGGCACCCGCGGCGTCCAGTGCTCGCACCTGGTCCTCCGCGGCCGGCCCGGGCGGCGGGGCGAACCGCCGCTCCATGTCGCGCAGGCTTCCACGCACCCGGACTCCGGCGTACGCGGCCGCGGCGGCCATCACCGACGTGCCCGGCAGAGCGAGGGGTGTGCCGTCGGTCGGACAGCAGCGGGCATCAGGGCAGCAGTAGGACCAGAATCGGCCGTCGGAAATGCACAGTGCCTCGTACACGGGCACGTCGAGGCCTCCGCAGGCGGTGCGCAGTCGCTGCGCGAGCGGCCGCAGGCGCTCCATCACCCGGTCGCCCGTCTCGTCGCCGACCGGGTCCTGGCAGAGGAAGACGACGATGCCGTCGGGCCGTGGGCCACGGCGTCCGCTGCCCCGGATCAGACACTCCGCGAGCTGGGCCGCGACGGGTTCCCACTCCCGTGGCGAACGCGGGATTCCGAGCCGCAGTCTTCCCCCGAAGCGTCCATTGCTGCCATGCAGGGCGACGAGGACGATCGAATCGGTCGGGTGGAAGCCCATCATGTACGGAAGCGCGTCGGCGAGTTCGCCAGGGCCGCGCAGGGTGATCTGCTGGTCGGGGCCTGATCCGGTGAGGTCGTGGTGCTTGTTCATGCTCCGACGGTCCCGTGCGGGCCCCACCCGCCGCGACCCCTGTGGATAAAGTTGTCCACAGGTCACCGGCTCGTTCGCGCTTTGTCGGTGTCATCGGGTTGCATGGGTGCATGACCAACGCAGACCGCGTGGAGCTTCGGGCTTCCGCCGATTCCGTACTGGCCCGGCTCGTCTCCGACACCTCCGGCCGCGCCCGGCTGCGTGAGGACCAGTGGCGGGCCATCGAGGCGCTCGTCGCCGACAAGCGCCGTGCGCTGGTCGTGCAGCGGACCGGATGGGGAAAGTCCGCGGTCTACTTCGTCGCCACCTCCCTGCTGCGGGCACGCGGCAGCGGCCCCACTGTGATCGTCTCTCCCCTGCTCGCGCTCATGCGCAACCAGGTGGAGGCCGCGGCCCGGGCGGGTATCCGCGCCCGGTCGATCAACTCGTCCAACACCGAGGAGTGGGAGACGATCCAGTCCGAGGTGGCCGCGGGCGAGGTCGACGTTCTGCTCGTGAGCCCCGAGCGGCTGAACAACCCCGACTTCCGAGACCAGGTTCTGCCCCGCCTCTCGGCCGCGACCGGGCTGCTCGTGGTGGACGAGGCCCACTGCATCTCTGACTGGGGCCATGATTTCCGGCCCGATTACCGCAGGCTGCGCACCATGCTCGCGGAGCTTCCCGCCGGCGTCCCCGTCCTCGCGACGACCGCCACCGCCAATGCGCGGGTCACGGCGGACGTCGCGGAGCAGCTCGGCACGGGAGCGGGCACCGACGCCCTGGTGCTCCGCGGCCCGCTGGACCGCGAAAGCCTGAGTCTCGGTGTGCTGCAACTCCCGGACGCCGCCAGCCGGCTTGCCTGGCTGGCAGACCATCTCGGCGAGCTGCCTGGTTCCGGGATCATCTACACACTGACGGTCGCCGCCGCCGAGGAGGTGACCGCGTACCTGCGCCAGTGCGGCCACACCGTGACCTCGTACACGGGCCGCACGGAGAACGCAGACCGCCAGCAGGCGGAGGAGGACCTGCTCGCGAACCGCGTGAAGGCGCTGGTCGCGACCTCGGCGCTGGGCATGGGGTTCGACAAGCCCGATCTCGGCTTCGTCGTGCACCTCGGATCCCCCTCGTCGCCGATCGCCTACTACCAGCAGGTGGGCCGCGCCGGCCGCGGCGTGGAGCATGCGGAGGTGCTGCTCCTGCCGGGCAAGGAGGACGAGGCGATCTGGCAGTACTTCGCGTCCGTCGCCTTTCCTCCCGAGGAGCTTGTCCGGCGCACTCTCGACGTACTGGCACAGGCAGACAGGCCGCTGTCCCTGCCTGCGCTGGAGCCCTTGGTGGAGCTGCGGCGCACGCGGCTGGAGACCATGCTCAAGGTGCTCGACGTGGACGGTGCGGTGCGCCGGGTCAAGGGCGGCTGGACCACGACGGGTCAGCCGTGGTCCTACGACTCGGAGCGCTATGCGTGGGTGGCCCGGCAGCGCGCGTCGGAGCAGCAGGCGATGCGTGAGTACGCCCGCTCCACCGGCTGCCGGATGGAGTTCCTGAGGCGCCAGCTCGACGACGAGGAGGCGACGCCCTGCGGTCGCTGCGACAACTGCGCGGGAGCGCGATTCAGCGACAAGGTGTCGGCGGGCGCCCTGGACGCGGCGCGCGGCGAGCTCGGCAGGCCGGGAGTCGATGTCGAGCCCCGCAAGATGTGGCCCACCGGGCTGGCCGCTGTCGGCGTCACTCTCAAAGGCCGGATCCCGGAAGGTGAGCAGTCCTTCACCGGGCGGGCGCTGGGACGGCTTTCGGACATCGGCTGGGGGAACCGCCTGCGCCCGATGTTCGCTCCGCAGGCGCCGGACGGCCCCGTGCCCGACGACATGGCCGACGCGGTGGTGACCGTGCTCGCCGACTGGGCCAAGGGGCCCGGTGGCTGGGCCTCCGGGGATGTGGACGCGCCGGCGCGCCCCGTGGGTGTGGTCACGATCGCCTCCCGTACCAGGCCCCGCCTGATCGGCTCTCTCGGCAGCCGTATCGGGCAGGTCGGCAGAATGCCCGTGCTCGGCACCGTCGAGTACGTGCCGGAGGCACTGGAGGCACATGTCTCGCGCACCAACAGTGCCCAGCGGGTGCGCGCTCTGCACGAGGCGCTCGTCGTGCCGCCGCAGTTGGCCGAGGCTCTGACGGCCGCGGGCGGCCCTGTTCTTCTGGTGGACGACTACTCGGAGAGCGGCTGGACTCTGGCTGTGGCGTCGCGGTTGCTGCGCAGGGCGGGTGCGCCGGGCGTGTTTCCGCTGGTCCTTGCCGTCCAGTCCTGATGCGGAGGGGTCACCGGTGGCAGATAGGGGAAGGGATATGAGAGTCATACCCACTGATTTCATCCGGTCGTGCCGAATTGCTCGTTGCCGCATTCCCATGCGCCAGGAAGAATTGGAGTGCTCCCCGCACGGCCCGTAAGTGGTCCTGAAGGGCCATGCCGCGGCGCGCCCTCACCCGACCCTGCCCGCACTGTGGGCGCGTATGCGAAGGGAGGACCGTGACCTTCGGATTCGCTTCGTCCGCAGCCACTTCGATCACCGCATCGGCCAACTCCGCCAACCGCCTTGCCCGGTTGCTCGAACCGGCCGAGTGGGCAGCGGCCGGAATCCCGCTGCTGCGCAACCCGCGCGAGGTCGTCGGTGGACTGCATGCGCGGCACCGTCCCGCGCCGGCGACGGCTGTCGTCGCCGTGCTCGATCACGAGGAACGGCTCGCGGCCAGCGCTTCGTTCTCCCGGCGTGCCGTCCCGGCGGACGGCTGGGAGTTCCGCAACGCGCTGCTGGCCCACCTACGCCGCGTGATCCCTCACGATCTCCGTCGGCGCACGCCGGTGCGCACCGCCGTGCTGCTCTACTGCCGTGAGGGCGACGAGCGTTGGACGGAGGAGGACGGGGCCTGGATGTGGGGCCTGCGGGACGCCTGCACACTGCACGGGCTGCGCTGCGGCGCGTACATCACGCTGACGCGCGGCGGTTGGCAGGTGCTGGGCGAGGGCCGGGGCGGCCGGCACCCCAACTCGACGTCCTCACCGGGCCGTCTGGCTGACGCCGGGACCGACACCGACCATGTTCCCCTGCGTACGGCGGGGGGCGCCGTGGACGCGCTCCGTCGCACGGCGGCCCGCTGAAGGTGTCATCCGCCGGCTGCCCAGGCACTGGGCAGCCGGGTCACGACCGGGCCGTGCGGCCCGTTCCGCAGGTGCGGATCAGACTCCCGCGCCGAGCACGGCGTTGATCCGCGCCGGGTCGCCGCACACGATGAGAAGTGCCGAAGCCTTCTCCAAGGCGGCCGGGAGCGCGCGGGCGGTGCTGTCGTCCGTGCCGCCGTTGACCGCGAAGACGACCACGGGGCGAGCCGCGGCACGCTCCACGGAAGAAGCGTCCGCGTAGAAGACGTCATCCCGGGCGTCGTGCTGGGCCCAGTAGGTGCCTTCACCGAAGGACAGCTCGTGCGCGGCCCACGGGTGCTGGTCACCGGTCGTGAACACCAGGACGTCGCCGGGGGCGCGACCGGAGTCCAGCAGCAGGTCGACCGCCTCGTCGGCGGCGTCCAGCGCGCCGTCAGCGGGGGCGGGGACCAGCTGGATCTGCGGCGTGGAACGAGTCTCCGGCCGTGACGGCTCGGGCTTCCCGGCAGCGCCGGCCGCACGCTGCGCGGGCGGGGCGGGACGGGACGGGCCAGGGCCCGGGTGACCGGGGCGCGGCGAGGCCGCGGAACGCGGACCGGGTACGGGACGGGGGGTCGGCGCGGTGCGGCCTGTGGCCGGAGTGACGCGGGGACCCTGGGCGCTCTCGTGAATGTGAGGCTCCTCGGGAATGAGAGGCATGGGTGGATGTCTATCAAACGCCGCTGCGGACGGCATCGGCGGGTGGCACAAAACGTGCGAGGCACGTTGACGGCGGGGCGAGTTCAGAAGTCGAAGCCGAGCTGGCCCCCGCTTTCGAGTTCCGCCGCCTCCGGCGAGAGCCGGACCTTCTTGAGGTGCCGCCACTGGGGCAGGTAGTCGAGATAGGCCCAGGACAGCCGGTGGTACGGAGTGGGTCCGAGCTCCCGGAGGGCGGCCTTGTGCACGGGCGACGGATAGCCGGCATTGTCGGCGAAGCCGAACGCGGTGAACTCCTCCGGCAGTTGCGCCATCATCGCGTCCCTGTGCACCTTGGCGATCACCGACGCCGCGGCCACGGCCACGCACGACTGGTCGCCCTTGATCACTGTTCGCACCTGCCAGGGCACTCCCAGGTAGTCGTGCTTGCCGTCGAGGATGATGGCGTCGGGGCGGACCGGCAGCCCTTCCAGCGCCCGGCCGGCGGCCAGGCGGAGGGCCGCCGTCATCCCCAGTTCGTCGATCTCCTCGGGGGAGGCGTGGCCGAGGGCGTGAGCCGTGACCCAGCCCTCCAGGAGCTCGGCCATCTCCGCCCGGCGCTTGGGGGTGATCAGCTTGGAGTCGGTGAGGCCGACCGGGGGCCGGCGCAGGCCGGTGACCGCCGCGCAGACCGTGACCGGTCCCGCCCACGCTCCGCGGCCGACCTCGTCGATCCCGGCAACGATCTTGGCGCCGGTCGTGGCCCGGATCGAGCGCTCGACTGCGTGGGTAGGTGGTTCGTAGGCCATGGCGCCAACAAGGGTACGCCGCCCCGGTGGCCGGACGACACCCGGCTCCGTGTCACGTCCCGCGGGACACCGGCGGGCAGCTGTGGGGCCGGAGCAGCGGGACCATGACCTGGTCGATCATCTCGGCGATGTCGGGGTCGGGCCAGTCGCTTCCGCAGATCTTCGAGCGGTACATCAGCAGGCCGGGGATCACGTCGAGGACGAGCTCGCAGGCCGCGTCCGGCCGCACGTCGCCGCGGCGCACACCACGGTGCACCACCTCACGGAAGAGCTCGGTGGACGGTTCGATCACCCTGGTGTTGATCAGGCTCTGGAAGCGTTCCGCGGTGGCGGTGTCGCATTCGTACAGCACCGAGCGAAGCGCGATCCCGGTGCGGGAGAACATCGCGTCACGCACCCGTCGGCAGACATGGAGGAGGTCCTCCCGGACGCTGCCGTGATCGACGGCCTCGTCGAGGCTCGGCAGGCCCGCCTCGAGGGCGTCGGCGACAAGATCCTCTTTCGAGGGCCAGCGACGGTAGACGGCCGCCTTGCCGGTCTGCGCCGAGGCGGCCACGCCCTCCATCGTCAGCCCGCTCCAGCCGACCGTGCTGAGCTGCTCCAGGGCGGCTTCGAGGATCGCACGCTCCAGCACGGGCCCTCGTCGACGCAAGGGGACCGGTGGAACCTCTGCGGCACCGGTCCAGCGCGAAGTGGCCATCTTCATATCTCCGTTGGGGACGGGAGGTTCAGTGAACGCTTGCGTTCACTGACGGGGACTCTCTACGGTTGACGAGAAAGTGAACGCCTTCGTTCACTAACTCATGCGTGGGGGACTCGTAGTGACAACCTCTCAGTTAACCGCACCTGAACGTCCGGGGGCCGCCCGCCGGCAGGGGCGCCCGGGCATCGCACTCGCCGTCATCGCCGCTCTGCAGCTCATGGTGGTCCTCGACACCACGATTGTGAATATCGCGCTCCCGCACATCCAGGGAGCCCTCGAGTTCACCACGACCCAGCTCTCATGGGTGGTGAACGCCTACACGCTCACCTTCGGCGGACTTCTGCTGCTCGGTGGCAGGGCGGGCGACATCCTCGGCCGCCGGCGCGTATTCATCTCCGGCGTACTGCTCTTCACCTTCGCCTCGCTGCTGTGCGGCATCGCCCAGGAGCCGTGGCAGATGCTGGCTGCCCGCGCACTGCAGGGCGTCGGCGGCGCCATCGCCTCGCCCACGGCGCTCGCCCTGATCACCACGACCTTCCGCGAGGGTCCGGAGCGCAATCGCGCCTTCGGCATCTTCGCGGCCGTCTCCGCGAGCGGCGCGGCCATCGGGCTTCTGGCCGGAGGCATGCTCACGGAGTGGCTGGACTGGCGCTGGGTCTTCTACGTGAACCTGCCCATCGGCATCCTCATCGCCGTTCTCGCGCCGATGTTCATCAACGAGTCCGAGCGCAATCCCGGCCGGTTCGACGTGACAGGCGCACTCACCTCGACAGCGGGCATGGCCTCGCTGGTCTACGGCTTCATCAGGGCTTCCGAGGACGGCTGGAGCGACGGGCTCACGCTCGGCGCGTTCGCAGCGTCCGTCGTGCTGCTGACCGCGTTCGTGCTGACCGAACGCAGGACCCGTGATCCGATCACACCACTGCGGATGTTCGCCGACCGCAACCGTTCCGGCACGTATCTGATCATGATGAGCCTCGCGGCGGCGATGTTCGGCATGTTCTTCTTCATCGTCCTGTTCGTGCAGAACGTGCTCGACTACAGCCCCATCGCCTCCGGACTCGCGTTCCTGCCGGTCACGGTGGCGATCATGACAGCGGCCGGACTCTCCACGAAGCTCCTGCCGGTGCTGGGCCCGAAGCCCTTCCTGACCGCCGGCGCGGTCCTCACGGGCAGCGGCATGGCATGGCTGACGCTCATCTCCCCCGACAGCTCCTATGCGGGTGGAGTGCTGGGGCCGATGCTCCTCTTCGGCTTCGGCATGGGCCTGGTGTTCGTGACGGCGACGCTGACCGCCGTGTCCGGTGTGGCGCAGCACGAGTCGGGTGCGGCCTCCAGCCTGCTCAATGCCACGCAGATGGTCGGCGGTTCACTCGGCCTTTCGATCCTCATGACGGTGTTCGGGGCTGCCGGCCGCGAAGAGGCCGAGCGCCAGATGCCGTCGTTCCTCGCGGAATCGACGCCTGCCCAGCAGGAAGCTTTCGCCCGGACGCACGAACTGCCGCCCCCGTGGGGTCATCAGGTGCTGGCCGAAGGCATCGCCACCGCCTTCTGGGCGGGCGTGGGCCTGGTCGCTCTGGCCGTGGTGACAGCCGTTCTCGTGATACGGGTCCGCAAGAGCGATCTGGAGGCACTCAGCGGAGCGGCGGGCCCCGGCGGCCACGCCGCATGACGCCCCGGATACAGGCCGTAGCGGGGGGACGGCCTGTATCCGTGTCGGGGCGCTCCGGCGTCAGCCGAGCCGGTCCGGCCCGGGCAGCCAGTCGGGCAGTTCCTCGGTCTTCTCCAGCCAGGCGGCCGGCGGCTGTCCGCCCTTGCTCGCCGCGACGACCCCGCAGGCGATGGCGCAGGTCGTGTCGACGTCACCGCCGACCTGGGCGGTCGTCCAGAACGCCTGCTCGAAGTCGCCGAGCGACCGGGCCGCGGACCACAGGGCGAACGGCACCGTGTCATGGGCGCTGGTACGCCGGCCGCAGCCGAGTACGGCGGCGACCGTGCCGGCGTCGTCGTAGTCGAGCATGTCCCTGGCCCGGCGCAGTCCGGCGCCGACCGCGCTGCGCGGCACCAGGGCGACCACGCCGTCCAGCAAGTCTGCCGGTGCGGGCGGCCCGGCGGGATCGGCGGCCAGCGCCGCCGCCGCGGCCACGGCCATGGCGCCGACCACGGCCTCCCGGTGCTGATGGGTGGGGTACGAGGAGATCTCGGCCTGGTGCGTGGCCTGCTCGGGGTCGTCCGCGTACCAGGCGCCGAGAGGCGCGATCCGCATCGCGGAGCCGTTGCCCCACGACCCTTGTCCCTTGAACAGCCCGGCGGCCAGCTCCCGCCAGTCGCCGCCCTCCCTGATCAGCCGGAGAAGCCGGTTGACCGCGGGGCCGTAGCCGCGGTCGAAGTCGTGGTGTTCGGCGAAGGACCGGGCGAGGGCGTCCTGGTCCACGCGGTGGTGTTCGACGAGCACGGCGAGGACGGAGCAGGCCATCTCCGTGTCGTCGGTCCACTGCCAGAGGGACGGCGGCAGCTCGCGCCTCTTGAGCAGCGGATAGTTGGAGGGAACGAAGAACTGGGAGCCCAGGGCGTCTCCCACGGACAAGCCGCGCAGGCTGTCCAGAGCGCGTGCGAAGCGCTGGTCGGATGCGGAATCAGCGGTCATCTTCCTGCCACTCTATCCGGTGGTTCCGTACGGCTCCGGAGTCCTCCACTGCTCGAAGGGCCGGTCGAGGTGGTACCTGCCGTCGTCGCCGAGCTGCAGGGTACGGGTTTCGCCGTTGCCAGGGTTGGACAGCGATTCGAACTCCGCGACCGACCAGTGGAACCACCGCATACAGAACAGCCGCATGGTCAGACCGTGGGTGACGAGGAGTACGTTCGGCGGATGGTCCGGTGCCGCGAAGCTGCGGTGCAGACTCTCCAGAAAGGCACCGACCCGGTCGTAGACATCGGCCCCGGACTCGCCCTGCGCGAAGCGGTAGAAGAAGTGGCCGTAGGCGTCGCGGTACGCCTTCTGGAGCCTCACGTCCTCCCTGTCCTGCCAGTTGCCCCAGTCCTGCTCCCTCAGCCGCGGCTCTTCCCTGACCCGGACGAGCTCCGGGTCGAGCGCGAACGCCTGGAACGTCTCATGGGTGCGACGGTAGGGGGAGACATAGACGCTGACCCGCTCACGGCCGAACAGGTCCCGCAGGTGCGCCCCCGTCTCCGCCGCCTGGGCCAGACCCGCCGCGGTGAGCTGCAGCGCATGGTCGGGCTCGCGTTCGTACACCGTGTCATCGGCGTTGCCCACCGATTCTCCGTGCCGGACGAGGACGATGCGTCGCGGTCGTGCCATACCAAGACCCTATGGGGGCATCCGCTCAGTCGAGCAGCCGCCCCGAGTCCATCCGGCGGACCTGTCCGTCGAAGCGCCGGCGCAGCAGACGGTCGTGGGAGACGACCACCAGCGCGCCTGTCCACCGGGACAGGGCCTCCTCCAGATCCTCGACAAGGCCGAGTGCGAGATGGTTGGCCGGCTCGTCGAGCAGCAGCAGGTCCGCCGGCCGGGCCAGGAGCCGGGCCAGGGCCAGCCGCCGGCGCTGCCCGGCGGAGAGGGATCCCACGGCGATGCGCAGGTCCCGTGGGCGGAAGAGCCCGTAGGACAGCAGCAGTTCCGCGGAGTCCTCCTCGGCGAGCGCGAGGCCCCGCCGGAAGACCTCGAGAAGAGGCTCGGCCGGCCGGTTCACTGGAATCTCCTGGGCGAGGAAGCCCGTCCTTCCTCTGCGTGTCACAGATCCGGTGTCCGGCTCGATCAGCCCGGCCATGACCCGTAGCAGGGTGGACTTCCCGGCGCCGTTACCGCCGTGGATCAGGAGCTTCTGCCCGGCCCCGACGCTGAGCCCGTCGACCGAGAGCCTGTCTCCCACGCGCACGCCGGACAGGGTGACGAGCTCGCCCGACGCGGCGCCCGACACCGGCCCCGCGGTGAACAGCAGCGGCTCCGGGGGCTTCGCGACCGGCTCCTCCCGGAGTCTGCGCAGCCGCTCCTGGGCGTTGCGGATGCGCCCGGAGACGGAGGCCTGGACCCTTCCGCCGGCCCGGTCGTAGGCCATTTTGTTGTTGTCCTTGATGGACCGGCCGACGGCGACGCCGTGGGCCGTGGTGTTCGCGAAGACTTCCAGCCGCGCCACCTCCTCGGTCCACTCCTCGTACGCCTGCTCCCAGCGCCGGCGAGCGGCTGCCTGTTCGGCACGGAAGCCCGCGTAGCCGCCGCCGTAGCGCACGACGGCGCAGCGGTCGGCGTCCACCTCGATGACCGCGGTGGCGACACGCTCCAGGAAGGTGCGGTCGTGCGAGACGGCGATCACCGTCCCGGTGTGGTTGAGCAGTGTGCTCTCGAGCCAGTCGAGCGCGTGCTCGTCCAGGTGGTTCGTCGGCTCGTCGAGCAGCATCACCTCGGGAGCCGCCGCAACGAGACAGGCGAGGCCGAGTCGTGCCTGTTCGCCTCCGGACAGGCTGCCGAGGATGCGATCGCGGTCGACGTGGGCGATGCCCAGGCCGTTCATGGCCTTGTCGACACGGGCGTCGGCCTCGTATCCCCCGCGGAGCTCGAAGGCGGTGAGCAGATCGCCGTACTCGTCGAGCACACCCTGCTCGGCCGATCCGAGGTCGGCTTCCAACTCGCGCAGCCTCGCTTCCATGGAACGCAGTTCGGCGAGAGCGGCGTCCACGGCTTCACCGACCGTGCTCGCGGGCGGTAACGCAGGAGTCTGGGCCAGATGGCCCGCCCCGTTCTCGGCAACGGTGATCACCTCGCCGTCGTCCGGCCGCTCGATGCCGGCCAGCAGGCGCAGAAGGGTCGACTTCCCCGCCCCGTTCTCCCCGACGATGCCGATCCGCTCGCCCGGACGCACTGTCAGGGAGACGTCGTCGAGCAGCAGCCTGTCGCCACGGGACAGGGTCACTCCGCGCAGGGAGATCTGAGTGGGCAAGTGCACCTCCGGCCGGGTTCTAACGCAACGGTTGTCGCGTTACGAGCAGTGTGGCACACTCGAATCCCCTAACGCAACGGGAGTAGCAATTGACTGAATCAGGGTCCGCCCCAGGCACACTCCGCCCCGGCGGCCGAACCGCCCGCACCCGGGCCGCGGTCCGCGACGCCGTCCTCACGGGCCTGGGCGAACACGGCTACCCCGGCCTCACCGTCGAATACGTCGCCGAGCACTCGGGCGTGCACAAGACGACCCTCTACCGGCGCTGGGGAGGCATCGAAGGTCTCCTCGCCGACACGCTCGACCTGGCCGGCGAGGACGACTGGAGCCCACCGGACACAGGAAGCCTTGAAGGAGACCTGCGGGCGCTGGCACGCGAAGCGGCCGACTCCTTCACCGACCCCGGACAGGCGGCGGCCCCCACCGCGATCATCGCCGCGGCCTTCCAGTCCCGGCGCGCCGCAGACGCGCTGCACGCCTTCTACGCGGAGCGGTTCTCCCGCTGCGAGAGAGTCGTGCACCGGGCGGTGGAGCGCGGGGAGGCCCCGGCGGGGACCGACGCGGGGGCCGTCGTCCGCGCCGTCAGCGCGCCGCTGTACTTCCGACTCTTCATCACCCGCGAGCCGATCGATCCGGCGCTCGCCGACCAGTCGGCCACCGCCGTCCTCGCGGCGGTCCGGGCGGGCGCCTTTGCCTCGGCCCGGGCGGCAGGCCGGCCGGTCATGAGCGGCTGATCACACCGTCCAGGACGGCTCGAGCTCCACGACGTCGCCGGCGAGCGCCACGACATCGGTCTGCGTCTGGGCGCGCAGCAGCAACCGCTCTATGCGCTCGTCGCGGTATTTCCCGTGCTCTGCCGACGACAACCACATCGACATCACCAGGAACTCACAGCCGGGCGCCTCCCCGAAGACCCCGCGCACCATCCCCGGCGACCCGGCCATGGCCGGGTTCCACACCTTCTCCTGCATCAGGGAGTAGTGCTCGACCCTGTCCTCACGCACCTTGCAGTGCGCCACCCTGACCACGTCGGCGTCCGTGAACCGCGGCTCGAACCCGGTCTTGACGTCGAAGCGGTAGTCGAAAAGCTTGGCCTGTATGTCCTTGTAGGTGCCCGACTGCCCGGCCGCGAGACGGTCGTGGGAGCGGGCCATGAAGGAGTCGTAGAAGGCCCGGGTCTCCCAGAAGGCGAAGACATGGGCCACGTTCGGCCGTAGTCTGCTCCACCCTCCGCCCTGTCCCCTGAATCCTGGCTCACCCGGCAGCCCCGCCCATTTCCGCTGCCCGCGTTCGAACCCTCGACGGTCCACCACCGTGCAGCGAATCCACTTGACCAGCACCGCGCCATCGTACGGCGCGAAACGTGGCCCCGGTCACTCTCCGCGTCAGTCCGTCCTCCCACGGCGATCACCACGTCCGACGGGACGGTGTGCCCTGTGCGTTCACGCCGTACCGCACGCCGCCCGCGACCCCCACAATGATCAGCATGACCGACCTGCACACCAACCCGCTCTTCCACCGCCTCCGGTCCGCCGAGCGCATCCTCGTCGCCGGCGCCGGCGGCGGATTCGACGTGTACGCAGGCCTGCCGATCGCCCTCTCCCTGCGCCACCAGGGCAAAGAAGTCCATCTGGCCAACCTCACGTTCAGCGCCACCGAGGGGCTGCCTCTGGACGCGTGGCTCGCCCCCGACGTTGCGGTGATCGGCCCCGACACGGCACCGCACCAGACCTATTTCCCTGAGCGCTCGCTGGCCCGTTGGCTCGCGACCCATGGGTACCCCGACACGGTTCACGCCCTCTCCCGCGTGGGCGTCCAGCCGCTGCGTGCCGCCTACCGTGCGCTGATCGAGCGGTACGACATCGACGCGGTCGTGCTCGTCGACGGAGGCACGGACATCCTGATGCGGGGCGACGAGTCGGGGCTCGGCACCCCTGAGGAAGACATGACCAGCGTCGCCGCCGTGCACGGCATCGAGGGTCCTGAACGCCTCGTGGTGTCCGTGGGCTTCGGCGTCGACGCGTACCACGGTGTCAGCCATGGACTCGTGCTCGAGAACATCGCGGCGCTCGAGACCGACGGCGCGTACCTCGGTGCCTTCTCCGTGTCGCGCGCCACCCGCGAAGGCGCCCTTTTCCTGGACGCCGTGGCCCACGCCCAGGCCACCACGCCTGATCACCCCAGCATCGTGAACGGCTCCATAGCCGCCGCCGTGCGGGGTGGCTTCGGAGACGTCCAGTTCACGGCCCGCACCCGAGGCAGCGAACTCTTCATCAATCCTCTGATGTCGATCTGTTTCGTCTTCGAACTCGAGGGAATCGCTCGGCGCTGCCTGTACCTGGACCGGATCGAACACACACATCTGATCCGCCAGGTCAGCAGTGAGATCGCGGCATTCCGCGACGAGGTGGTGCGCCAGCGGCCGCCTCGCCGCATCCCGCACTGAGCGGATACGGTCAACGAACGCATTTCATCCGGCAGTTACGGGGAAGGAAAAAGCGGTGAGCAGCCTCAACAAGGGCGTCCGGAAGGCGGAGGTGACCCTCAGGTGGGATCCGAGTCCGCTGGGACAGCCGCCCCATGACCTCGACATCGTGGCCGCGACGTACTCCGCTCGGGCGCCGTTCGGTGAGCCGGCGTACGTCGTGCACTTCGACAGCCGCTCGCCCGACGGCACGATCATCCTGACCAGGGAGAGCAAGACGGGACAGGGCTTCGGGGCCGACGAGGTCATGACTCTCGAGTTCGACCGGCTGGCGGCGGAGTACGGCCGTGTCGTCCTCGGCGTGGTGATCCAGCAGCGCAGCGGGCGCACGGTGTTCGGTGATGTCGCGAACGCCTCGGTACGGGTCCTGGAGGGGCACCAGGAGATCGGGCAGCACGACTTCGCCGCCGTCGCAGGCTCCACGGCGGCCAAGGTGGGCGAGTTCGTGCGCGGCGAGTCGGGGGACTGGGCGTTCAGCGACTCGCTCGTCGGCTTCGACGCCGACCCTCAGGCCTTCGTCACGGTGATGGGCGACCCCACCCCCTGACCAGGTGATGGGCGACCCCCTCAACCTGTGCCCGTCCTCCGACGGGCAGCCAACGGCAGAGGGGCGCACAGCAGAAGAGGGCACGCAGAAGGGGACCGGCCGATGGCCGGTCCCCTTCTCAACCGCTGATCAGCTCCGTGCGCGGCTGCACGCCGGATGCCGCTTCGACGTGGCGCCGCCCAGGGTCAGCTGCAGCCGCTGGTCGAGCCGCAGCCCTCGCAGATGTAGCACGATCCGGCGCGCTGCATCTTGGTCCCGCAGGAGAAGCAGAGCGGGGCGTCGGCGCTGATGCCGAGCTGCATCTCGACGAGCTCGGCGGAGGTGTGCGCCTGCTTCGGAGCCGGGATCTCCGCCTGCGGGGCGGCGACGGCCTTCAGCGACGACTCCTGCTGCCGGGGGGCGGACTGGGCCAGCGCCTCGACATCCATCTCGTCGTCCTCGAGCGACGGCTCGTAGGAGCCGGTCTCCAGGTGACGCTGGCGCTCCTCCGCGGAGTGGATACCGAGGGCGGAGCGGGTCTCGAAGGGCAGGAAGTCCAGCGCCAGGCGGCGGAAGATGTAGTCGACGATCGACTGCGCCATCCGCACGTCCGGGTCGTCCGTCATGCCTGCCGGCTCGAAGCGCATGTTGGTGAACTTCGAGACGTAGGTCTCGAGCGGAACGCCGTACTGCAGACCGACCGAGACGGCGATCGAGAAGGCGTCCATCATGCCGGCGAGGGTGGAGCCCTGCTTCGACATCTTCAGGAAGACCTCGCCGAGACCGTCGTCCGGGTAGGAGTTGGCGGTCATGTAACCCTCGGCGCCGCCCACCGTGAAGGAGGTGGTGATCCCGGGGCGGCCCTTGGGAAGGCGCTTGCGGACCGGGCGGTACTCCACGACCTTCTCGACCGCGGCGCGGATGGTCTCCTCGGTCTTCTGCGTGACCTCGGCCTTCTCCTTCTCCTTCTTCTTCGCGGAGAGGGGCTGGCCGACCTTGCAGTTGTCGCGGTAGATCGCGAGCGCCTTGACGCCCATCTTCCACGCCTCGAAGTAGACCTCTTCGACGTCCTCGACCGTCGCCGTCTCCGGCAGGTTGACGGTCTTGGAGAGCGCGCCGGAGATCCACGGCTGGATCGCGGCCATCATGCGGACGTGACCCATCGCGGAGATGGAACGCTCGCCCATGGCGCAGTCGAAGACCTCGTAGTGCTCGGTCTTCAGGCCGGGAGCGTCGATCACATTGCCGTGGTCGGCGATGTGGGCGACGATCGCCTCGATCTGCTCCGGCTGGTAGCCGAGGCGGCGCAGGGCCTGCGGAACCGTGCCGTTGACGATCTGCATGGAGCCGCCGCCGACCAGCTTCTTGAACTTGACCAGGGCGAGGTCGGGCTCGAGGCCGGTGGTGTCGCAGGACATCGCGAGACCGATGGTGCCGGTCGGGGCGATGACCGACGCCTGGGCGTTGCGGAAGCCGTTCTTCTCCCCGAGGCGGATCACGTCCTGCCAGGCTTCCGTGGCAGCGGCCCAGATCGGGCTGTCCAGGTCGTCCATCCGGACGGCCACGGTGTTGGCGTCGGCGTGCTGCTTCATGACGCGCTTGTGGGGCTCGGCGTTGCGGGCGTAGCCGTCGTACGGGCCGACGACAGCGGCGAGCTCGGCGGAGCGCTTGTACGAGGTGCCGGTCATCAGGGAGGTGATGGCGCCGGCGAGCGCACGGCCGCCGTCGGAGTCGTACGCGTGCCCGGTCGCCATCAGGAGCGCGCCGAGGTTGGCGTAGCCGATGCCGAGCTGGCGGTAGGCGCGGGTGTTCTCGCCGATCTTCTGCGTCGGGAAGTCGGCGAAGCAGATGGAGATGTCCATCGCCGTGATGACCAGTTCGACGACCTTGGTGAAGCGCTCGACGTCGAAGGACTGGTTGCCCTTGCCGTCGTCCTTCAGGAACTTCATCAGGTTCAGCGAGGCCAGGTTGCACGAGGTGTTGTCCAGGTGCATGTACTCGCTGCACGGGTTCGAGCCGTTGATGCGGCCGGACTCGGGGCAGGTGTGCCAGTGGTTGATCGTGTCGTCGTACTGGATGCCCGGGTCGGCGCAGGCCCAGGCGGCCTCCGCCATCTTGCGGAAGAGCGACTTGGCGTCGACCTCCTCGATGACATCGCCGGTCATCCGGGCGCGCAGGCCGAACTTGCCGCCCGACTCGACGGCCTTCATGAACTCGTCGTTCACGCGGACGGAGTTGTTGGCGTTCTGGTACTGGACGGACGTGATGTCGTCGCCGCCCAGGTCCATGTCGAAGCCCGCGTCACGCAGGGCGCGGATCTTCTCCTCTTCCTTCACCTTGGTCTCGATGAAGTTCTCGATGTCGGGGTGGTCGACGTCGAGGATGACCATCTTGGCCGCGCGACGGGTGGCGCCGCCGGACTTGATCGTTCCTGCGGAGGCGTCGGCGCCGCGCATGAAGGAGACCGGACCGGAGGCGTTGCCGCCCGAGGACAGCAGCTCCTTGGAGGAGCGGATACGGGAGAGGTTCAGGCCGGCGCCGGAGCCGCCCTTGAAGATCATGCCCTCTTCCTTGTACCAGTCGAGGATCGACTCCATGGAGTCGTCGACGGACAGGATGAAGCAGGCCGAGACCTGCTGCGGCTGGGGCGTGCCGACGTTGAACCACACCGGCGAGTTGAAGCTGAAGATCTGGTGCAGGAGGGCGTACGCCAGCTCGTGCTCGAAGATCTCGGCATCGGCGGGCGAGGCGAAGTAGTTGTAGTCCTCACCGGCCTTGCGGTAGGTCTTCACGATTCGGTCGATGAGCTGCTTGAGACCGGTCTCGCGCTGCGGGGTGCCGACGGCCCCGCGGAAGTACTTGCTGGTGACGATGTTGACCGCGTTCACCGACCAGAAGTCGGGGAACTCGACGCCACGCTGCTCGAAGTTCACCGAGCCGTCACGCCAATTGGTCATGACGACGTCACGGCGCTCCCAGACCACCTCGTCGTACGGGTGCACGCCGGGGGTGGTGTGGACGCGCTCGATACGCAGGCCCTTGCTCGCCTTGGATCCCTTGGCTCGGGACCCTCGTGCCGGGCCGCTCGTCGTCTCGGTCATGCCGCCTCCCATATACGGGCAAAAACGCCCTGAAGTGCCCAGATCTTCCCGGGGCACGGTTTGTGTCTGTTGCTCTGACGCCACGCACAGCGCCCACGAGCAGGTCATTTGCCGCCTGAGCCGGTCGGCGGGCCCTGCGGGGCCCTCTCCGTCCAGCTTCTGCCGATCAGTCGGCGGCGGTGGCGGGCACGGGGACCTCTGCGGCCCCGCGACCCCCGCCCTCCTCAGCAGGAGGCCGCCCGTCGCGGAGCTCCGCGATGGCGGCCTCGAAGTCTTCGAGTGAGTCGAACGCCCGGTAGACGGACGCGAAGCGCAGGTAGGCGACGAGGTCGAGCTCCTGCAGCGGGCCCAGTATGGCCAGCCCCACGTCGTGGGTGGTCAGTTCGGCGCTGCCGGTGGCGCGCACCGCCTCCTCGACCCGCTGGCCGAGCTGGGCGAGAGCGTCCTCGGTGACCGGACGGCCCTGGCACGCCTTGCGCACGCCGGAGATGACCTTGGTGCGGCTGAAAGGCTCGGTCACGCCGCTGCGCTTGATCACCATGAGTGATGCGGTCTCGACCGTCGTGAAGCGGCGGGCGCAGTCCGGACACTGCCGGCGCCGCCGGATCGCCGTTCCGTCGTCGGTGGTGCGACTGTCGACGACTCGACTGTCGGGATGCCTGCAGAAAGGACAGTGCATGGCCCCCAACCCCTCCTTCACAGCACGACCGAATAGCCCCTGGAGGCCGGATTCCAGCCCTTCGAAGCAGCCCCAAGCATAGGCGATGCCCTCGACCTCGGAGCACCAGGGACACAACTTCTGGGTGGCGAACCCAATCCAACCACTAGATCTGGGGGTTCGCCGCACACAACGGTCGCTACGCGTGTCGCGCCGGGCCTCGCCGCGCGAGGGTGCGGGAGCGTCGCTGCACGGACCGTATCGGCCGCCGTACGCAGCGCACGGGGCGGCACCGAGGAACGGCGGCGGAGGGCGACACGGGCGCGCCGCATCACGGTTCAGGGACCAGGGGAATGCAAAGATGCAACGGCCTCACCGGACCCCGCCGCGACTGCCGCCGACGGCGAAGGCTACCGTGACGACACAGCGCAACGGCCCACCGCTCCAGGTTCGATCGTTCGCACATACACCCAGCAGAATGCCCAGGTAAGGCAATCTGCAATTTTTCACTCGAACGTGTGTTTGGCGCAACCTTTCGAAAGCAACTACCGTTGTCAAACTAGGGAGACCATTCGAGAGGGGCCGACGTGACCACCACCGCCGACAGTGCCACCATCACTGCCCAGGACCGCTCACAGAGCCGATTCGAGCCGGTGCAAGCCATGAATGACGCAGCCACGACCCCGGAGGGGGCCAAGCCCGGCCGCTCGCTGCCCGGCCGACCTCCCGGCATCCGGGCGGACAGCTCCGGGCTCACGGACCGGCAGCGGCGCGTCATCGAGGTGATCCGCGACTCCGTCCAGCGTCGGGGATACCCGCCGTCGATGCGGGAGATCGGCCAGGCGGTCGGACTGTCGAGCACCTCGTCGGTGGCGCACCAGCTCATGGCCTTGGAGCGGAAGGGTTTCCTGCGCAGGGACCCGCACCGTCCCCGGGCGTACGAGGTCCGCGGCTCCGACCAGCCCAGTAGCCAGCCCACGGACACCACCGGCAAGCCCGCCGCCTCGTACGTCCCCCTGGTCGGCCGCATCGCGGCCGGTGGCCCCATCCTCGCCGAGGAGTCCGTCGAGGACGTCTTCCCCCTCCCCCGCCAGCTCGTCGGCGACGGTGAGCTCTTCGTCCTGAAGGTCGTCGGCGACTCGATGATCGAAGCCGCGATCTGCGACGGGGACTGGGTGACCGTGCGACGCCAGCCCGTCGCGGAGAACGGCGACATCGTGGCGGCCATGCTCGACGGCGAGGCCACGGTCAAGCGCTTCAAGCGGGAGAACGGCCATGTCTGGCTCCTCCCCCACAACGCCGCCTACCAGCCCATCCCCGGCGACGAGGCGACCATCCTCGGCAAGGTGGTGGCGGTGCTGCGGCGGGTGTGATCACACCCGCCGGCCCCAGACCGGACCCCGGGATCCACTGCGCCGGTCCCGGGGTCCTGCATGTCTGCAAGTAGGACCGCGTCGGCTCCTACTTCCCGTCCTGCTTCGCAGCTGCGTCGATGGCGGCCAGCGAGCGTCGTACCTGATTGCGATCCGTCGTGTACCAGAAGTCGGGCAACGAGGCGCGCAGGTAGCTTCCGTAGCGGGCGTTCGCCAGCCGCGGATCGAGCACCGCGACCACACCCCGGTCCCCTGTGGCACGTACCAGCCGGCCCGCGCCCTGAGCCATCAGCAGCGCGGCGTGGGTCGCGGCCACAGCCATGAATCCGTTGCCGCCCGCCTCCTCGACCGCCTTCTGGCGGGCGCTCATCAGCGGGTCGTCCGGGCGCGGGAACGGGATCCGGTCCATGACGACGAGCTGACACCCCGGTCCAGGCACATCCACGCCCTGCCAGAGCGAGAGCGTGCCGAACAGACACGTCTCCGCGTCCCCGGCGAACGTTTTGATCAACTCGCCGAGGGTCTCCTCGCCCTGCAGCAGGATCGGCTTGTCGAGACGACCGCGGAGCTCCTCCGCCGCGGCCTGGGCGGCCCGCATCGAGGAGAACAGACCGAGCGTCCGCCCTCCGGCGGCCTCCACCAGCTCGGCGAGCTCGTCCATCATGTCGCCCCTGGAACCTTCACGTCCCGGCGTGGCGAGATGGCGTGCGACGTAGAGGATGCCCTGCTTCGGGTAGTCGAAGGGCGACCCGACGTCGAGCCCCTTCCACTGCGGCACGTCCTCTCCCCCGCTGCCTTCGGGCGCAAGGCCCAGTGAGGCCCCGACACCGTTGAAGTCGCCGCCGAGCTTGAGCGTGGCGGAGGTCAGGACCACAGAGCGCTCGGAGAACAGCTTCTCCCGCAGCAGCCCGGAGACGGAAAGCGGCGCCACCCGCAGGGACGCCCCGAACCGGTCGTGCCGCTCGTACCAGACCACGTCGTACTCCGAGCCGTTGCTGATCCGCTCGGCGACGGCGTGGACGCTCTCGACGGCGGCCAGGGCCTGCTTGCGCACGGCGTTCTCGTCCTGGACCGACTTGTCCCTGGTGGCCCCGATCGCGGTGATCACGGTGCGGGCCGCGTCCCTCAGCGCCATCAGCGCGTAACCGAGATCTTCCGGGATCTCCTCGAGACGCCCCGGGAGAGCCAGCTCCATGAGCTTCTCGAAGGACTCGGCGGCCGTCTGGAGAGCGTCCGCCGCTTTCTCGTTGACGAGCTTGGCGGCGCGCCGCACGGCGCGGTTGACCTGGCCGGGGGTGAGCTCGCCGGTGGCGACCCCCGTGACCCGGGAGACGAGCTCATGGGCCTCGTCGACGATCAGCACCTCGTGCTGGGGCAGCACCGGGGCGCCTTCGATGGCGTCGATCGCGAGCAGGGCGTGGTTGGTGACGACGACGTCCGCGAGCTTGGCCCGCTCACGCGCCATCTCCGCGAAGCACTCGGCTCCGTACGCGCACTTGGAGGCTCCCAGACACTCGCGAGAGGAGACGGAGAGCTGGTTCCAGGCCCGGTCGGAGACGCCCGGGGTCAGGTCGTCCCTGTCCCCCGTCTCCGTCTCGTCGGCCCAGTCGCGCATGCGGAGCAGGTCCTTGCCCAGCTTGCTCGTGGGCGCCGCCGCCTCGAACTGGTCGAAGAGACCTTCGTCGTCGTCCTGGGGCATGCCCTCGTGCAGACGGTGGAGGCAGAGGTAGTTCGAACGCCCCTTGAGCATGGCGAACTCCGGCCGGCGGCGCAGCAGCGGGTGCAGTGCCTCGACCGTCCGCGGGAGATCACGCTCCACGAGCTGCCGCTGCAGCGCCAGCGTCGCCGTGGCCACGACCACTCGCTCGCCGTGGGCCAGGGCGGGAACCAGATAGCCGAGCGACTTGCCGGTACCGGTGCCGGCCTGGACCAGCAGATGGGATTCGTCGTCGATGGCCTCGGCAACGGCCTCGGCCATGGTGACCTGGCCTGGCCGTTCCACCCCGCCGACGGCGGTCACGGCGGCGTGGAGGAGCTCGGGGAGGGATGGCTTCGTCATAGCCCGACCACCCTACGGGGCGCCACCGACAACGGGATCACGCAGCGATGCATCAGGCCGTCGCCAAGGGGTTGGGCACCGTGCCGTGGACGGCGGCGTGCGGGCGTTCGGGGCGGTCACGGTAGCCGTCGAGATGCAGCCGGTTGCGGTTGAGGCACAGTCGCTCGATACGGGCGGTGAGCAGGTCGAACGTTTCGTAGCGCTCCTTGAGCCCGGGGAAGCGCGCCTGGTACCGGAGGATCTCCGCCCTGACGAGTGAGAAGAACTCCGCCTCCGGGACGTTCAGTTGCTCTTCGCACAGCGGGGCGAGGTAGCGGAAGACGCCCACGAAGAGACCCGCGTGGATGAACTGGGTGAGGAAGCCCGGCTCCTCGGTGAGGAGGATCCGCCGCACGTCCTCCGGCATGGACGCGTGCTCGGGCACCGGCTGGGCGCTCACGTTCACGTCGTCGACGAAGTCCTTGATCGCGAGGCGGACGGGAACGTCGTGGTCGTCGTAGACGACGATGGCGTTCTCTCCGTGCGGGGAGAAGACCGTTCCGTAGCGGTAGAGGAAGTGCAGCAGCGGGGGCAGCAGCGCCGCGAAGAGCCGCTGGAGCCAGACGGTCGGGGCGAGCCCCGAGCGGGCGACGAGCTCGGCCGTGAACGCCCGGCCCTGTGGGTCCGTGTGGAGGAGCGAGGCGAGGGTGCGGGCCCGCTCGCCGGCGTCCAGCCGCGGCTGGAGCGGCTCCCTCCAGATGGCTCCGAGCAGTTCCTTGTACTGGTACGGCACCTCTGCCAGGTGGTCGTACAGCGGATGCTCGACCGTGACGGAGGCGACCTCCCCGAGCAGGACGACCCGGCACTCGTCGCGCAGGAACGGGTCGGCGTCACGCAGCCCGTGCACCCACGCGGTGACGGCGGGGGCGGCGAGAGTGCGCTCTGTGGGCAGGCCGCGCCAGACCAGGGTGTTCAGGATGGACAGCGGCAGTTTGACCGTGTGGCGATCGGGACGGTCGACGTTCACGAAGGTCCTGATCGACTGCTGGGGCAGTCGCAGGTCACCGTCGCTGGGCAGGGGAACGATGCGGCCGTCCGCGACGGCGGGCGCGTACAGGGGGAGGAGCACTTCGTCCCACTGCCAGGGATGCACCGGGAGGAACAGGTATGCGGCGGGATCGAGGCCCCTCGCGCGCAGTGCGTCGGCGAAGGACTCGCGGTTCGCCTCGTCGAGCTCGCGGAGA
This sequence comes from Streptomyces pristinaespiralis, assembly GCF_001278075.1. Classification (GTDB taxonomy): domain Bacteria; phylum Actinomycetota; class Actinomycetes; order Streptomycetales; family Streptomycetaceae; genus Streptomyces; species Streptomyces pristinaespiralis. The sequence goes on from NZ_CP011340.1 coordinate 2,473,363, forward strand.
TAGAGGTCCTCGGCCCGGTCGAGCCCGGCGACGCCGCGGTAAGCGGCGAGGCCGGTCCGCACCGCTATCCAGGGGAGGCGTACCAAGCGGCGGGCTTCCGGTGCCCACCGGTCGGCGTCGCCGGCGGAGAAGCCGATCCGGCCCTTGTTGAGAACCAGCCACGGGTGGCCCGTCTGGTGGCCCTCGAGTTCCGCGTAGCCCAGGTCCGCGAGCTCGGCGGCGGTCAGCGCGGTGCCGTCGAGCCGGGTGTCGCCGGCCAGGGTGACGGACATTTCGCGCAGCAGGTGGCCGAGGGTGGCTCCGTCGAGCCCCAGCAGGTTCCTGGCCCGCGCGAGGAAGGCGAGCGGGTCGGTGAAGGGGCGGCCGTCGCATTCGACGGAGGCGGGGTCGACACGCCAGCTTCCGTAGGCGCCGCGGCGGGCGCGGAAGGTGAGCACGCCTTCGGCGTCGATGGGCAGGGTGTAGCGAAGACCCTCGTCGTCGGGACCTGATCCGGACGGGTCCGGCACCGGCTCGATGATCTCTTCGTAGGCGAACTCGCCGATCATTTTCGCGAGGAGGCGGGCAGCGGCCCGGTCCCAGTTCTCCCGGGTCAGACCCGGGGGCGTGAACGGCACCTCGTGCGGCTGCCGGGCGGCGTCTTCGGCGCCGGCGGCATCGTGGGCCGTGGCCGGCCGGGGACCGGTGGAGCGGGAGCCGGTGGGGGCGGAGCCCGAGGGGGCAGAGCCCGAGGATACGGAGTCGATGGAGTCGTCGCTGGCAGGGGACTTCGGCACGGGGACTCCTCAAGTGGAACCGATGCGGATCGAGCGGTGTATGTAGGTCAGCGGGTTGTTCACAGCAGGTTCCGCAGGGCGCGGTCACGGACCATCAGGGCGGCTCTCTTGTCGGGAAGGTCGAGTTCGGCGGAGTAGCGGAAGCCTGCGGTGAGAAATGCGGAGACGGAGGGGGTGTTGCGCATGTCGGGCTCGGCGAGGACGCGGGTGCATCGAGGCCGATTGTCGAGAACGAGATCGGATACGGCTCGAAGGAGGGCGGACCCGATGCCACGGCCGCGGTCCACGACGCCGCCGATGAGCAGATGGATACCGGTGTCGTGCGGGCGCGCGGGATAGTGGCGGGCCAGCGGATCGAGGTCGGCCCGGTAGATCTCGAAGTAGCTCATGGGCTTCTCGTCGAGGACGCCGAGGCAGGGGATGCTCCGGCCGTCACCGTCCAGTTGTGAGCGCAGATGATCGGCGGTGACGGAGTCGGGTCCGGCCAGCTCCCAGAAGGCGGCGACCGCGGGGTCGTTCATCCATCGGCTGATCAGCGCGAGATCACGTTCGAGGATCACGGGGACAAGGCGGAAGACGCCGGCGGACGTGTCCGCCGGCTCCCAGCCCCCCAGGTTGTCGAGCAGGTCGCCGACAGGGCCGCCGCCGGTCGTCGCCGGTGCCCGGGGCGCTGCCGTTGCCTGGCCCCGGCACGCACCGGGAGCCGTTGCCGCGACCGGGCCGCCGGGCCGTCCCGGCTCCCGCACCGGCGCCGGTGCGGGCGTGGGCGTGGGCGACGCGGGCGATGCCGGGTCCTGCGGCCCGGCACCGTCGTGCCCGCGGAACAGCATGAGGAAGTCGTCCGGCAGCCGTAGGTCGAGCGTGTCCTCCGCACCCCCTCCCGGCCGGGGCGCGGGGCCGGACCCGCTGTCGGTGTGCGCATCGGTGGGAGGCAACGCGGCGCTCTCCTCTCGCGGTTCGGTCGGTTCGTGGTGGTGCCTCAAGATCGGAGGGGGTTGGCGATGGTGACGTAGACGGACTGGGTGTCGACCGGGCCGACGAGTTCGTCGAGCCCGTGGAGCCGGGTGAGCAGGTTGGCCTTGCAGCGCAGCGTGGGCGTCTGCAGCAGATGGCCGGGCAGTGGTGATCCGGTGCCGGCGGCGGAGGTCAGGAACTGCCGGAAGGCGGCGAGGAGGACGCGTTCGTCGGCAAGACGCTGGGCTCCGAAGGCTCCGATCAACCCCAGCACGTTGTTGATGCCGAGGTAGTAGGCGAAGCGTTCGTCGGTGACGTCGTCGGACACGAAGGTGTCGCTGTGGGTCCCGATGCCGGGGAGGCGGGCCGTGAGCCGCTCGCGGTGCGACTCGCGGAAGTAGTAGCCCTGGTTGTCGCGGTAGCGTCCGCCGGTCGGCCAGCCGTGCGGGTCGAGCAGTACGAGCGTGTTCTGTTGGTGTGCCTCGAGAGCGATACCCGCTGTGGCGTCCAGCCACAGCACCGGTCGCACGACGTGGTCGAGGTAGCGGAGGAACCACTCCGCCGCCACTGCCGTGACGGGCCGCCCGGTGTGGGCCGCGAGCCGTTCGACGACAAGGGCGAGGCGTGAGTGCATGCCCTCCCGCCCGGGCCACGGCCTGGGGGTGGTCAGCGCCGCGACGCAGACCGCGTCGTCCCCGGGGCCGAAGGGGTTGTGACGGATCATCACGTCGAGCCCCTGCAGGGGTTCGGCCCCAGGGGCGTCGACGGCGAGCCAGGCCGGGTCGCGCACGATGTCGAACCCGGGGTGTGCGGCCCGCCACTGCTCGGCGAGGCCCGCGCGGAGCAGCCGGTGCACCTCGACGCCCCGGTGGAGTTCCTTGCGGAGGTTCTCCCGCCGCGAGTTGGTGATGCGCAGCCCGAGGGAGAGTTTGAGCATGGCGGCCACGCCCGGGCGGTGCACGGTGCGGACGGAGGAGGTGGGGTACCAGACGTCGCCACGGGGACCGAGGTCGTGCAGCAGGCCGGCGTCCAGGAGGGCCGCCACCGCGGGGCGCTGCCTGATGTCCTGCGCCTGCCACGGATGGAGGGGCAGAGCGGCGGTGTCCGCGGGGAGCGGGAGATCGCCTCCCGCCAGCCGGGCGGTCAGCTGCTCGGCCGTGACGGTGCGGCCCTGCTCCGTCCAGGCCGATTCCGCGGCAAGGAGGGACCGGTCGACGGCCATCCAGTGCAGCGGGAAGGAGCCGTACAACTCGGGCGAGTAGCGCTGTGCTTCGGCTTCCGAAAGCCCTTCCCGGCTCTTGGGGGTCGGATGGAGCGGGTGGCCGAGCAGCAGCGACTGCTCGGCGGTGAGGAACAGGTCGGCCTCGGGCGGGGCGGTGGGGCGGGCGCGCCGGTCTGCGATGAAGTCGGCCGTGCGCCGGACGGAGTCGGCGACGCGGCCCACGAGATCCGTGCCTTCGCCGCGGCCGGCCTCGCGGCCGAGCAGTGCGGCGACGGTCACGGCGTCGGCCCGGGTGGCCTCGTGCGGGCTGCCCTGCAGCGTGGGCGGACCGAATCGGTGCCATCCGGTGGCCGACCAGTAGCGGACGGGGACCAGCAGCGCGGTGCCGCTGGCGTCGAGGGGGACGCGCAGGATGTCCCCGTCGGGCCGGGGCAGGGCGTTCTCCCGCACCCAGCAGCGGAGCAGGTTCTCCACGGTCGCCGTGTCGGCGGCACGGCGCGGGTCGGGGTCGTCGAGGTGGTCCGCGTCCTGGTGGGCGGAACGCTCCGGCACGCAGGGGTGCGGGGGGCCGGCTGTCGCCCCGCCGCGCTGCTCGTCGTCCCGCCCGGTCTGACGTGGCACCGTCGCGGGTTCCAGGGTGAGCGGCCCGCTCACGCCGGCCTTGCTGCGGTGGTGGCCGGCGGGGCCGTCGTGGGACTCGGGCGCATCGGGTGCGGGTGTGGGGTTCACGGAGGGCTTCCTTGTGACGTGGTCCGGGTTCAGTGCGACTGCCTGTTGTCGGTGCGGCGTTGCGTGGAGCGCTCTGCGGCGGCCAGGGCGTCGGCGAAACGGTCCAGGACGGCCACTGCCTGCTCGTCGGTCAGGGTGAGAGGAGGGAGCAGGCGAACGACACCGGCATGGCGTCCGCCCAGTTCGACGATCAGGCCGCGGTGCAGACACTCCTGCTGCACGGCGGCGGCGAGCCGGGGCGAGGGGGGCGGTACGAGCGCGTCCGGGGCCGCGGAGTCGGCGTCGACGAGTTCGACGCCGATCATGAGGCCCCTGCCCCGTACGTCTCCGATGCAGGGGTGGGCCGCGGCGAGTCCCTGGAGACTCGCCAGCATGCGCGCGCCGAGTGTCGCGGCGCGCTCGGCGAGGCGGTTCTCCCGCACATGGGCGAGGGTCGCCGCACCGGCCGCCATGGCGAGCTGGTTGCCGCGGAACGTCCCGGCATGGGCACCGGGGGGCCAGACGTCGAGCCCGGAGCGGTACACGACGACGGCCAGGGGAAGGGACCCGCCGATGGCCTTGGACATCACCATCACATCGGGCACGACACCGCTGTGTTCGACGCCCCAGAACGTGCCGGTGCGCCCCACACCGGTCTGTACCTCGTCGGCGATGAGTGGAATGGAGCGGTCGGCCGTGATGGCGCGCATCCTCCGCAGCCACTCGTCGGGCGCCGGGATCACTCCGCCCTCACCCTGCACGGGCTCGAGGATCATGCCCGCCGGTTCGGGGACCCCGCTCTTGGGGTCGTCGAGCAGGCTCTCCGTCCAGCGGGCGGCGAGTTCCGCGCCCCGCTCGCCGCCGATCCCGAACGGGCACCGGTAGTCGTGCGGGAAGGGCAGCCGGGTGACCCGGACGTCCGACGCGCCTCCCGATGCTTCGAGCGCCCCTGCCGTCATGCCGTGGTAGGCGCCGGTGAAGGCGAGGAGGCCGCTGCGACCGGTCGCCGTCCTGACGAGTTTGAGCGCGGCCTCGACCGCGTCCGTGCCGGCGGGTCCGCAGAACTGGATGCGCCCGTCCTCTGCCAGCGCCCTCGGCAGTGTGGCGAACAGCTCTGTGGTGAAGGCGTCCTTGACGGGTGTGGCCAGGTCGAGCACATGCAGCGGGGCACCCGAGTCGATGACCTTCTTGATCGCCTCGAGGACGACGGGGTGGTTGTGCCCCAGCGCCAGGGTGCCCGCACCGGAGAGGCAGTCGAGGTACCGCCGGCCGTCGGCGCCCTCGATCGTCAGCCCTCTGGCCCGTACCGGCACGATGGGCAGTGAGCGCGCATAGGTGCGGGCCGCCGACTCACGGAGTGACTGCCTGCGCAGAATCCCCTCATGGGTCGAGGTCGGCGCCACCGGAGCAGGTTCGGTCACGGCCACGGCTGTTGGTCCTCCGGCTGTCACAGTTGCGTTGCACATCGGTACGGCACTGCTGCGGGGCGCACCGGCGCGAAAGGCTGTCCTCGTGTCCCCCGCACGTACCAACGACGCGGGGGGCCGGGGATCACGGCCGATCGGAAGATCCTTGCGGTGCCGGAACCACGGACCTGCCGCACACCGTCCCCATCGGCACCGGCATAGTGGGGGGCGCCTTCCGACAGCGGACTCCACTGCGGCGGGCAGGAGCTTGCTCGTACCAGAAGTTCCGCGACAATTCCGACAGTTCAGCTCAGCAGTACCGAAGTCCCAGGGGGATCAAGAGATGCGACCCATTCGCCCGACGCTGGCAGTGGCCTCCATGGCCGCGGTGCTCGCGCTGGCCGCGACCGCTTGCGGCCCGACCGAGGACAATGCCGGCGAAAAGCCGAGCGCGTCGGCCGAGCCGTCCGCCGACGGCAAGATCACTATTCCGGACGATCTGAAGGACCGCCTCAAGGAGCGCGGGATCGACCTGGACAAGTGGAAGAACGGCGAGTGGAAGAACTGGGACAAGGACAAGTGGCTGCGTGAGGCGCAGGACTTCGTCAACCCGATCATCGAGGACCTCTGGGACCCCGACCGGATGCGCGATGCCGAACAGCCTCCCGAGAAGCCGGTCGACAACGACATCTCCGGCGACGAGGGTGTCACCGACCCCACCCCGGCCCCGGTCGACGCGCAGGCCGTGAAGGCCCCGTACCACGCGAGCGCCGCAGAGGCCGGAAAGGTCTTCTTCGACGGCCCGCAGGGCTCGATGGTGTGTTCCGCCACCGTCGTCAAGGACCCGGCCAACCCCGGTAAGTCCAACATGGTGTGGACCGCCGGACACTGCGTGCACGCCGGCAAGAGCGGCGGCTGGTACCGCAACATCGCCTTCGTCCCCTCGTACAACGACGGGGCGAAGGAGACGGCGGAGCTGGAGAAGGCGCCCAAGGAGGAGATCGCTCCCTACGGTGTCTGGTGGGGTGACTGGGCGCAGACCTCGGACCAGTGGATCTCCCAGGGCGCCGCGACCGGTGGCCAGGGCGCGGCGTACGACTTCGCCGTCATCCACGTGACCCCGGAGAAGGGCAGCACCGGCAAGTCCCTCGAGGAGACGGTCGGTGCGGCCCTGCCGGTCGACTTCGACGCCCCCGCGGTGCCGAAGATCGACAACATGACCGCCACGGGCTACCCGGCGGCCCCGCCCTACGACGGGCAGAAGCTCTTCCAGTGCGCCGACAAGCCCGGCCGTCTGTCGCTCAAGGCCGAGGAGCCGACGATGTACCGCATCGGCTGCACCATGACGGGCGGTTCGTCGGGTGGCGGCTGGGTCGCAGAGGGCCAGGACGGCAAGCCCGCCCTTGTCTCGAACACCTCGATCGGCCCGGTGACGGCCGGCTGGCTGGCAGGTCCGCGCCTCGGCAAGGAGGCCGAGGGCGTCTACCAGGCGGTCAGCAAGAAGTTCGCCGGCCAGTAGGGCAATCCGGGCGCGCGAGCGCCCGGGCGCAGTGACGCGGGCAGGGGTCCGGCCGTACGGCCGGACCCCTGTTCACCTGGTGGTTCTTCATCCTCGTGGAGACTCCGTGCAGTTGAGGCTCCCGCGCGGCTGATCCACCGCGCACCGGCCTAGAGTGGTGCCGCACCCCGAGGCGGCCCCGGAGGCCGCCTTTTTCCATGACACGCTCATGGCAAACAGCTCTGGCGGCGCCCTGTCGGCGTACGTCGCGCACACGGTGCGAGCACTTCCAGCACATGTCGAAGATTCGAAGCATTCAGGGGGAATCGTTTCCATGCGATCCATACGTCCGTTGCTGGCCGCGGCCGGTCTCGTCTCGGCCCTCGCGCTGACGGCGACGGCCTGCGGCCCGAGCGAGACCAACTCGGCCGACAAGCCGGCCGCATCCGGCGCCGCCGCGGACGACGGCGGTGCCGCGCTCCCCGCGGACCTGGCCGACAAGCTCAAGGAGCAGGGTGTCGACCTGGACAAGTGGAAGAACGGCGAGTGGAAGAACTGGGACAAGGACAAGTGGCTGCGTGAGGCCAAGGACTTCGTCAACCCGGTGATCGAGGGCCTGTGGAAGCCCGAGCGGATGACGACGGCCAAGGCACCCGCCAAGACCATGGCGGCCGGCGACATCTCCGGTGACCAGGACGTGACCGACCCGGAGCCGCGCCCCGTACAGGCCGAGCCCGAGAAGAAGCCGTACCACAAGAACGCCGCCCCGGTCGGCAAGGTGTTCTTCGACGCCCCCGAGGGCTCGATGGTCTGTTCCGCGACCGTCGTCAAGGACCCGAAGAACCCGGGCAGGTCCAACATGGTGTGGACCGCGGGCCACTGCGTGCACGCCGGACAGGCGGGCGGCTGGTACCGCAACATCGCCTTCGTCCCCGCGTACAACGACCAGGGCAAGTCCCCCGCCGCGCTGGAGAACGCGCAGCCGCAGGAGGTCGCACCGTACGGCGTGTACTGGGCCGACTGGGTCGCGACCTCCGCCGGGTGGATCGACGAGGGCGGCCCCACGGGCGGCACCGGCGCTCCGTACGACTACGCCGTGATGCACGTGAAGCCGGAGAAGGGCACCAAGTCCCTCGAGGAGACGGTCGGCGTCGCCCTGGACATCGACTTCGACGCCCCCGAGGCCAAGGACATCAGCGCCATGGGTGCCTGGGGCTACCCGGCCGCCCCGCCCTACGACGGGGCTCTCATGCACAAGTGCGTGGACCGGCCCGGACGGCTGTCCATCGCCCCCGGCACGCCGACGATGTGGCGGATCGGCTGCACCATGACGGGCGGTTCCTCCGGCGGCGGCTGGTTCGCTGAGCAGCCCGACGGAAAGCTCGCGCTCGTCTCCAACACCTCGATCGGTCCGGTGACTTCGGGCTGGCTGGCGGGGCCGCGGCTGGACCAGGACGCACAGCAGCTCTTCACCATGATGAGCGAGAAGTTCGCCGGCCAGTAGCGCCGGCAGGGCCGATCCCCCGCAGCGGGAAGACGCCCGCAGAGCATGAAGGCCCGCCCCCGTCGGGGGCGGGCCTTCATGTACGTCCGGGACCGGATCAGTGCGCGGCAGGCACGAACGGAGACAGCGCCGCGGCCAGCTCCTCGTGCACCCGCGCCTTCAGCAGAGTGCCTTCCGTGGTGTGTTCCTCGGAGAGCACCTCACCGTCGGCGTGCACCCGCGAGACGAGCCCGCCCTCGGTGTAGGGCACGAGCGCCTCGATCTCGATCTGCGGCCGCGGCAGCTCGTCGTCGATCAACTGCACGAGCTCGGCCATGCCGGCGCCGGTCCGCGCCGACACCGCGATCGCGTGCCGCTCGATGCGCAGCAGCCGCTGCAGCACGAGCGGATCGGCCGCGTCCGCCTTGTTGATCACCACGATCTCGGGCACGTCGACCGCACCCACGTCGCGGATCACCTCGCGCACGGCCGCCAGCTGCTCCTCCGGTGCCGGGTGCGATCCGTCGACCACGTGAAGGATCAGGTCGGAGTCCCCGACCTCTTCCATCGTGGAGCGGAACGCCTCGACGAGGTGGTGCGGAAGGTGCCGTACGAAGCCGACCGTGTCGGCCAGGGTGTAACCCCTGCCGCTCGGGGTCTCGGCCCGTCGGACGGTCGGGTCCAGGGTGGCGAACAGCGCGTTCTCCACCAGGACACCGGCGCCGGTGAGGCGGTTGAGGAGGGACGACTTGCCGGCGTTGGTGTAACCGGCGATGGCGACGGAAGGCACGCGGTTACGGCGGCGCTCCTGACGCTTGATCTCACGGCCGGTCTTCATCTCCGCGATCTCACGGCGCATCTTCGCCATCTTCTCGCGGATCCGTCGCCGGTCCGTCTCGATCTTGGTCTCACCGGGACCACGTGTGGCCATGCCGCCACCGCCGCCGCCACCCATCTGCCGGGAGAGCGACTGACCCCAGCCTCGGAGCCTGGGCAGCATGTACTGCATCTGCGCCAGTGCCACCTGCGCCTTACCCTCTCGGGACTTGGCGTGCTGGGCGAAGATGTCGAGGATCAGGGCGGTGCGGTCGACCACCTTGACCTTGACGACGTCCTCGAGCTGGATCAGCTGGCCGGGGCTGAGCTCACCGTCGCAGACGACGGTGTCGGCACCGGACTCGAGAACGATGTCCCGCAGCTCCTGTGCCTTGCCCGAGCCGATGTACGTGGCCGGGTCCGGCTTGTCACGACGCTGGATGACGCCGTCGAGGACCAGCGCGCCGGCCGTCTCGGCGAGCGCCGCCAGCTCCGCGAGGGAGTTCTCCGCGTCCTGCATCGTCCCGGTGGTCCAGACACCGACCAGCACGACCCGCTCGAGGCGCAGCTGCCGGTACTCGACCTCTGTGACGTCTTCGAGTTCGGTGGAAAGGCCCGCCACACGCCGTAGCGCCGCACGCTCGGAGCGGTCGAGCTGATCGCCGTCACGCTCGGTGTCGATCTCGTAGCTCCAGGCGACGTCCTCTTCCATCAGGGCATCGGCCCGAAGGCTCTCGGTGCGCGTCTCAGCCAAGCTCTGCTGTTCCTGGGAAGTGGATGAAGAGGAGGTCATTGGATCCTTACGTCGATGTGGGAGCCCTCCCGGCGGTAGACCGCCGGAGTGCCCGGTTACCTGTGACAACGCGTGACAGTGCCGGAAGATTCCCCCGTAGGATCCCGGTCCCGGCCGCCCCGCCGACGTGCCGATGGTCGCACGGGCGTACCGGCGACGTCACCCCGATTTCATGGGCCCGCGTACTCCCCCGGCCGCCTTCGCGCGGCTGTCCCCCGCGGCATCGCTGCGCCAGTCCGGGTGGCCCGGCATCGGCGGGGTCTTCTTGCCGTACAGCCACGCCTGGAAGAACGCCGACAGGTCACGTCCCGCGACGGCCGACGCGAGCCGCGTGAAGTCCTCCGTGGTCGCGGTGGCATTCCGGTGCTCCGTGACCCATCGGCGCTCCAGGCGCTCGAACACGGCCTTGCCGATCTCCTTCCGCAGCGCGTAGAGGACCAGCGCACTGCCGTCGTAGACGACCGGCCGGAAGAGGCTCAGCTTCTGGCCGGGGGCGGGAGCGGCCGGCGCCGCGGGCGGTCCGCCGGCGGCGCGCCAGGCGTCGGAGTGCGCGTACGCCTCACGCATCCGGGTCTCGAGCGGCTTCTTGGCCTTCTCCTCGGCGTACAGCGCCTCGTACCAGCTGGCGTGGCCCTCGTTCAGCCACAGGTCGGACCATGTGCGCGGCGAGACGCTGTTGCCGAACCACTGATGGGCCAGCTCGTGGACCATGATCGAGTCGACGTACCACTCGGGGAAGGCCCCGGAGGTGAACACGGAGCGCTCGAAGAGCGACAGGGTCTGCGTCTCCAGCTCGAAGCCCGTCTCGGCGTCGGCGACCAGCACGCCGTACGTCTCGAAGGGGTAGCGGCCGACCTTCGCCTCCATCCACTTCATCTGGTCCGGCGTCTTCTTCAGCCAGCTCTCCAGCTTGTCGCGGTCCGCGGCGGGCACGACGTCGCGCAGGGGAAGTCCGTGCGGGCCCTCCCGCTCGACGACCGCCGAGCGGCCGAGCGAGACCTGGGCGAGCTCGGTGGCCATGGGGTGACTGGTCCGGTAGACCCAGGAGGTCTGCTTGTCGGTCCATGCCCGGGCGACGCGGCGCCCGTTGGCCACCACCGTGATGTCCCGCGGCGCGGTGACCCGGAAGGTGAAGTACGCCTTGTCGGAGGGGTGGTCGTTGGAGGGGAAGACCCGGTGCGCGGCGTCCGCCTGGTTGGCCATCACCAGGCCGTCACCGGTGCGCACCCAGCCGCCGGCGCTCTTGGGGCCGCGTGGATCACTCGTGTGGGTGACCGTGATCTCCATCCGCGATCCCTCGGGGATGGTCCCGGGCGGATCGATGACGAGGTCCTCACCGGCACCGGCGAAGTCGGCCGGGGTGTCGTTCACCATGACCGAGCGGACCTCGCCATGGGTGAAGTCGAGATTGACGCGGTCGAGCCTGCGGGTCGACCAGGCGTCGATCTTCGTGACGGCATCGAGGGGCTTGTCGTTACGGCCCTTGTAGGTGAGGGAGATGTCGTACTGGAGGACGTCGTAGCCGGGATTGCCCAGCTCGGGGAAGAGCCGGTCCCCGATGCCGAGCGGTTCCGGCGACGGCAGGGTGGCGGCGACAAGGGTGGCCGAGGCAGCGGCCAGCAGGGCGGCACGCAGACGGCGCCGGGAGGTGTGCAGCATGCCCTACCGCTACCAGCGCCCTCCGCACGCACCGTGGCGGCACGCGCCACACGGTGATCCACCCACCCGAACGGGGTCAGGCCGTGGCCGCCGGATGCTGGGTCCGGCTGACGTCGTACACCCCGGGAACGTCCCGCATCGCCCGCATGAGCGCCGGCAGCCCGGCCGCGTCGGGCAGTTGGAGCGTGTACGTGTGCCGTACCCGCTGCTGCGTCGGCGGCTCCACCGTGGCGGAGACGATGGCGGCCCCCTCTCCCGCGATGACTTCGGTGAGGTCCGCGAGGAGGCGGGGGCGGCCGAACGATTCGGCGACCAGCGTGACCCGGCACTCGGCGGCGTCGCCCCAGCGCACCGGCACCGGCTCGCGCCCCACGTCGGTCATGCGGGCCACGGCGGGACACTCCTGCCGGTGGACGGTCACGGCCCCGCCGCGCACGGGGAAGCCGGTGACCGCGTCCGGCGGCACCGGTGTGCAGCAGCCGGCCAGCCTGACCGTGGCCTCCGGGAGGTCCACCACGGCGTTCGCGGAGACCGGCCGGCCGGCGGGAAGCGGGGCGGGTCGGCGAGGAGCGGCGGAGGGCGCCGCGGCCCGCTGCGGATGCGCGTCGAGCCAGCTGGTGATGGCGATGCGGGCGGCGGGGGTGCGGGCGTGGTCGAGCCACTGGGGCGAGGGGCCGGAGGCGGCGTCCTGCGCCAGCAGGACGTGCACGGTGTCGCCGTCGCCGAGGACCGTGCTGAGCGTCGCCAGCCGGCCGTTGACCCGCGCCCCGATGCAGGTGTGGGCCTTCTCGCCGTACTGGGCGTAGGCGGCGTCCACGCAGCTCGCGCCGGCCGGCAGTCCGAGCGCCCGGCCGTCGGCGCCGAAGACGGTGATCTCCCTGTCCTGCGCCAGATCCGCACGCAGCGATGTCCAGAAGGTGTCCGGGTCGGGCGTGGACTCCTGCCACTCCAGCAGCCGGGAGAGCCAGCCGGGCCTGGTCGGGTCCGCGCGCTCACCGTCCGCCGGCTCGGCGCCTTCCACGGGTACGTACGGATTGCCGAGTGCGACCACACCCGCCTCCGCGACCTTGTGCATCTGGTGCGTGCGGATGAGGACTTCGGCGACGGCCCCGTCGGGACCGGCGACGGCGGTGTGGAGGGACTGGTAGAGGTTGAACTTGGGGGCGGCGATGAAGTCCTTGAACTCGGAGATCACCGGCGTGAAGCAGGTGTGCAGTTCACCGAGCACCGCGTAGCAGTCGGCGTCCTCCCCGACGAGGATCAGCAGCCGGCCGAAGTCGGTGCTGCGCAGCTGCGAGCGCTTCAGGCAGACCCGGTGGACGGACACGAAGTGCCGCGGTCTGATGAGCACTTCGGCGCTGATGCCGGCCTCGCGCAAGGCCGCACGGAAGTCGTCCGCGATGGCGGCGAGCGCGGTGCACGCGGTGGAGTTCTCGGCGATGAGAGCCCTGGTCCGCTCGTACTCCTCGGGGTGCAGGATCGCGAAGACCAGGTCTTCCAGTTCCGTCTTGAGGGCCTGGACACCGAGTCGTTCGGCGAGAGGGATCAGCACGTCGCGGGTGACCTTGGCGATGCGTGCCTGTTTCTCCGGCCGCATCACCCCGAGGGTGCGCATGTTGTGCAGCCGGTCGGCGAGTTTGATCGACATCACCCGGACGTCGTTGCCCGTCGCGACCAGCATCTTGCGGAAGGTCTCCGGCTCGGCGGCGGCGCCGTAGTCGACCTTCTCCAGTTTGGTGACACCGTCGACGAGATAGCCGACCTCGGCGCCGAACTCCGATCTCACCTGATCGAGCGTCACCTCGGTGTCCTCGACGGTGTCGTGGAGCAGAGAGGCGGTCAGCGTCGTTGTCTCCGCGCCCAGTTCGGCCAGGATCAGGGTCACGGCGAGCGGGTGGGTGATGTAGGGCTCACCGCTCTTGCGGAACTGCCCGCGGTGGGAGGACTCCGCCAGTACGTACGCCTTGTGCAGTGTGGCGAGGTCGGCGTCCGGGTAGTGAGCCCGGTGCGCGTCCACGACATGGCCGATCGCGTCGGGGAGCCGGTCGCGGCCCGTGGGGCCCAGCAGAGCGGCGCGGCCCAGCCTGCGCAGGTCGATCCTGGGGCGGCCGCGCCTGCGGCTGTGGGCACCTGGGTTGGTGGCCTCTGCGCTCATGGGCACCTCCGGCAGCTTCGACCGGCGGTACGGAGAACTGGCATGCCTCCGGGCCGGTGCTTGATGCTACCGAGCCCACCACGTGGCGCAGTCCAGCTCTCGCCCAGCGTGAAACGGATCACCCATTCGAGCGAAGCCCTAGGCGGTCACGGTTTCGAGGAGAACGGGGTCGATCATGCCCTCGGCGACGATGACGGCGGGGCCGGTCATCTCGATCTCCCCGTCGGGCCGCTCGGTGATGCGGAGCCGGCCACCGGGCAGATCGACCGTGTACGTGACGGGAGCGCCGGTGACCGCCGGATCCAGACCGTCACGGCGCGCGGCGGCCACGGCGACGGCGCAGGCGCCGGTGCCGCACGAGCGGGTCTCGCCGGAGCCGCGCTCGTGGACCCGCATCGCCACGTGGTGCTCACCTCGGTCGACGACGAACTCCACATTGACCCCGTCGGGGTAGACCGACGCCGGGGTGAACGGCGGCACGGTCAGCAGGTCGCCCGCGTGGTCCAGTTCCTCGACGAAGGCGACCGCGTGCGGGTTGCCCATGTTCACGTTCCTGGCCGGCCAGCTGCGGCCCCCGACGGACACGGTGACGCCGTCCTCGGGCAGCACGGCCCGGCCCATGGAGACCGTGATGTCTCCGGCGACGCCACTGCCGGGCACCGCCTTGGCGAGGTGGGCCTTCTTGATCCCGCCGCGGGTCGCGACGGACACGTCCCCCGCGTCGATGTGGCCCGCGTGCTGGAGGTACCGGGCGAAGACCCGGACGCCGTTGCCGCACATCTCGGCGACCGAACCGTCCGCGTTGCGGTAGTCCATGAACCACTCGGCCTCGCCGGCCATGTGCTCGGCCTCCGGGTGAGCGGCGGAGCGCACCACGCGCAGCAGCCCGTCACCGCCGATGCCGGCCCTGCGGTCGCACAGCCGGGCGACGGTGGACGCGGGAAGTTCCAGGGCGTTGTCGGGGTCGGGGACGATCACGAAGTCGTTCTCGGTCCCGTGGCCCTTGAGGAAGGGGAGGGGCGACGTCTGCGAGGTGCTCACGTGCTCCATCGTACGAGGACGGTCCGACAACGGCCGGAGCCGGTCACCTCAGCCGCGCCACACGCCACACGGCGAGCGCGACGAGTACCGCTGCGACGCCCACGTACAGGGCGATCACACGCCAGTCGGGGCGCTCGCCCGAACCGCGTGACGGCAGGCCCGGCCAGGTGTGGCCGACACGGCGCGCCGCCATCACACCCCAGCCGGCGGCGCAGCAGCTGAGCAGCAGCCCGAGCATGGCCACGACCGCTCCCCCGTCGCCCGTACCGAAGGCGAGCGGGAAGGCGAACATGAGCGAGCCGAGGGCGGCGAGGACGACGATGGGGGCGAGCTGCCAGATCCTGAGCCGCCGCTGCGGACGCAGCTCGACCTCGACCTCGTCGGCGAGCACGTCCTGCTCGTCGGGCCCGTCAGGGCTGAGACCGGACGCGCCGTTCGTCGCATCCCGTCGTTGCTGTTCCGTGTCGCGAGGGCCGGCCTCCATCGCCACGCGCCCTCCCAACTCGGACTCAACTGTCGATCGATGCTCGATGATGGCACGCTCCCAGGGGCCTGAATGACGGCCGGAGCGTCCCGATGCCATCACGTGATCAGGCTGTGACCGCTCGTTCGATCAACGCCAGCGCCCGGTGCGGAAGTTCCGTCCTGTCGGCGGCGGCACCGCTCAGCCAGTGCACCCTCGGGTCGCGCCGGAACCACGAGTCCTGACGGCGCGCGAAGCGCTTGGTGGCGCGCACGGTCTCGTCACGCGCCTCCTGTTCGCTGCACTCTCCGGCGAGAGCCGTCAGCACCTGCTGATAGCCGAGCGCCCGCGAGGCCGTACGCCCCTCCCTGAGCCCCTGCGCCTCGAGCGTGCGCACCTCGTCGACGAGGCCCGCCTCCCACATCCGGTCCACACGCACGGCGATGCGCTCGTCGAGCTCGGGCCGTGCGACGTCGACGCCGATCTGCACGGTGTCGTAGACGGCGTCGTGCCCGGGCAGGTTGGCCGTGAAGGGCTTGCCGGTGATCTCGATGACCTCGAGGGCCCGGACGATCCGGCGTCCGTTGCTCGGGAGGATGGCCCGGCCCGCCTCCGGGTCGGCGGCGGCCAGTCTGGCGTGCAGGGCGCCGGGGCCGCGCACCGTCAGCTCCTCCTCCAGGCGCGCCCGCACCGTCGGGTCCGTGCCGGGGAACTCGAGCGCGTCGATCGCACCGCGCACATAGAGACCAGAGCCTCCGACGAGTACCGGGGTGCGGCCCTCGGCGAGCAGCCGGTCGATCTCGGCCCGCGCCAGCCTCTGGTACTCGGCGACGCTCGCGGCCTGTGTGACGTCCCAGATGTCGAGGAGCCGGTGCGGCACTCCGCCACGCTCGTCGGTCGTCAGCTTGGCGGTGCCGATGTCCATCCCCCGATACAGCTGCATGGAGTCCGCGTTGACGACCTCACCGTCGAGTTGCCGGGCGAGGAACACCCCCAGATCGGACTTTCCGGCTGCGGTGGGACCGACTACGGCGATGACCCGCGGAGCGGGAGCTGCACTTCTCACCGCCCCAGTCTCGCAAACCCCGGTGCATGTCCCCGAACGAGCGAGGTGACGGCGGCGACCCGGGGTCGTTTCCTGTTGCGAGGTTCCGAACGCCGGTTTCCGGACCGGCGCCCGCGCGTGACGCAAGACGGCGCTCCGGGCGGCGCGGAACTTCGCCCGCACGAGTAGGGTATGGAGTAGATATGGGTGTTTTCTCATGGTTTCGTCGTAAGCCTGCAGCAACCGTGGAGGCGTCGGTACCGGAGGCGGCTGTCGGAGCTCCCGCCGAAGAGGCCGGGGAGACCGAGAAGTCCGAGGTGATCGACGGCACGGCCGGGACCCCGGCTGCGGCGGAGCCGGCGGAAGAGGTGGCCCCGGCCGTCGAAGCCACCGGATCCACCGATGCCGCCGCCGAAACCGTGGTACCTCCCGTCGACGGAGGCACCGCGGCCGAGGCAGTGGAGATCCCGCGGCAGCAATCGGCCGAGGAGGCCGCGGACAGCGAGGCCGGCGAAGGCGCCCGCAAGTAGCAGCCGCGACGAGGGAAGGTGCCCCATGGGCTTCCTGGACAACCTGAAGACCAAGCTCGGCCCCGCTAAGGACAAGGTCTCCGGCCTTGCCCAGCAGCACGAGGGCAGGATCGGGCAGACGCTGGAGAAAGCCGCCAAGAAGGTCGACGACAAGACCAAGGGCAAGTACAGCAACAAGATCGAGACGGGTACCGGGAAGGCGAAGCAGGCCCTCGGCCGCATCGCGCACAAGAACGACGGCGGGACGACACCGCCGGCGGCCTGAAGGTCACCGGACCGGTTCGGCGAAGGGCGGCGGTGGAGCGAGGCCCCACCGCCGCCCTCCCGTGCCCGGAGATCCTTCCGGGGTGACCCGGTACCGGCAGGGTCTCTGCGGACCGGGCCGGATCAGCGCGGATCCGGACGGGAGGCTCTAGGCCTTGGACCAGGCCGCGACGAAGTAGCCGACACCGTACGGGTCACTCTCGTGCAGCAGCCGCCCCGTGAGCCCGGCGCCCTGCGCGGCTCCGGCGAGGACCTGCCACGGCGCGCGGCCCGACACCTTGAGCTCGCGCGCCAGCGACTCGTCGAGCCCTCTGAGCCCTTCGATGTCCGCCGCGCCGAGCGCGTCGGCGGCCCGCCGGTCGAAGTCCGCGGCCCGCTCGTCGAGGTAGCCGGGCGCCTTGAGCGTGCGGCAGGCGCTGCCGTCGCCCATCACCAGAAGGGCGACCCGTCCGGCGCGCGCGGCGAGTTCTTTTCCAGCCGTCATGCAACGGTGCGCGTCGAGGGGTTCGCCGACCCCGAGGCCTTCGACGGGAGCGGCCGTCCAGGTGCCGCCGGCGAGCAGCCAGGCGCCGACGGCCAGTGAGGGCGGCAGTGTCCGCTCCTGTCGGGGCCCGTCACCGAGGCGGACGTCGAGGTCGACGCCGAACCCCCGGAAGGAGCCGGTGGCGCCCGCGGCGTGCGGTCCCCGCCGATCGTGCTCCGCGGGTCCGACCACGATCAGCAGCTCCGGATCCGCAGCGGCGAGAACGGCCACGGCCTCGGCGCACGCGGCACGCGTCGCGTCCAGCTCGGGCGCGGCCCCGGAGGCGACCTCGGGCACGAGGAGCGGCGGACACGGACACACGGCGGCGGCTACGAGCATGATCCGCAGCCTAGTCGGCGCACTGCGCCCGGCGGCACCTGCCAGGGCCCGGGCGCCGATCCGGGCGGGGTGGCAACGCGACGCCCACGGCCCGACCGGACTCTTCCCGGCCGTCACCCGGCGCGGCGGTCTTCCACCCCGGGCGACCTGGACGCAAGGCGACCTGTCCGGGTGACCGGTCGCCGCCTCGGGCGTTCGCCGGGCGGGCCGGTCTTCCGCTTGGGGCGGTCGGGCCCGGACGTGGTGCGCGCAACTCAGCAACGTCCCCGGGCCCGCCACCCGGAGCCCGCGCGGCGGCGTCAGACCGCCGCGCAACCGCCCGTCGCCGGCGGCAGCGGTGCGGGGACGCCCAGCGAGGGCAGGCCCAGCATCACACCGGCCGGCTTCGCGGCCTCCCCGTTGCGCTTCTCCCACGCGTCACCCGCGCGGGTGCGGCGCACGGAGGTCACCGCCCCCTCCGCGAGCAGGTGGTGCGGGGCGGCGTAAGTGATCTCGACGGTCACCACGTCGCCGGGGCGCACCTCGGCGTCCGGCTTGGTGAAGTGGACGAGGCGGTTGTCGGGCGCCCGGCCGGAGAGCCGGTGGGTGGCCCCGTCCTTGCGGCCCTCGCCTTCGGCGACCATGACCTCGAGCGTGCGGCCGACCTGCTTCTTGTTCTCCTCCCAGGAGATCTCCTCCTGGAGGGCGACCAGGCGCATGTAGCGCTCCTGGACGACCTCCTTGGGGATCTGCCCGTCCATGGTCGCCGCCGGGGTCCCGGGGCGCTTGGAGTACTGGAAGGTGAAGGCGTTCGCGAAGCGGGCCTCGCGCACGGTGTGCATGGTCTGCTCGAAGTCCTCCTCGGTCTCGCCGGGGAAGCCCACGATGATGTCGGTCGAGATGGCGGCGTGCGGAATGGCCGCCCGCACCTTCTCGATGATCCCGAGGAAGCGCTCCTGCCGGTACGAGCGGCGCATCGCCTTGAGGATCGTGTCCGATCCCGACTGCAGCGGCATGTGCAGCTGCGGCATCACGTTCGGCGTCTCGGCCATGGCGGCGATCACGTCGTCCGTGAAGTCGCGCGGGTGGGGCGAGGTGAAGCGGACGCGCTCGAGGCCTTCGATGTTGCCGCAGGCACGCAGCAGCTTGCTGAAGGCCTCGCGGTCGCCGATGTCGGACCCGTACGCGTTCACGTTCTGGCCGAGCAGGGTGATCTCGCTGACGCCCTCCGCGACGAGTGCCTCGATCTCGGCGAGGATGTCGCCCGGCCGGCGGTCCTTCTCCTTGCCGCGAAGCGCGGGCACGATGCAGAAGGTGCAGGTGTTGTTGCAGCCCACCGAGATCGAGACCCACGCCGCGTACGCAGACTCACGGCGCGTCGGCAGCGTGGAGGGGAACGCCTCGAGCGATTCGGCGATCTCGACCTGCGCCTCTTCCTGGACGCGGGCGCGCTCGAGGAGCACCGGAAGCTTTCCGATGTTGTGTGTACCGAAGACGACATCGACCCACGGCGCCTTGGTGACGATGGTGTCGCGGTCCTTCTGCGCCAGGCAGCCGCCCACGGCGATCTGCATCCCGGGGCGCCTCGACTTCATCGGGGCGAGCCGGCCGAGATTGCCGTAGAGCTTGTTGTCCGCGTTCTCCCGCACCGCGCAGGTGTTGAAGACGACGACATCGGCGTCCCCGTCGGCGCCCTCGGGCGCGCGTACGTATCCCGCGTCCTCCAGCAGGCCCGACAGCCGCTCGGAGTCGTGGACGTTCATCTGGCACCCGTAGGTGCGCACCTCGTAAGTTTTCGCACTCATCGCGCCCACCAGGGTACGGGGTCGCACCGACAGCGCGGCCCCCTCCGGCAAGGCCGGGCCTGGCCATCACAAGGAGTGAGCTGGCAGGATCGCGGCATGCTCCCGGCACCTCCCGTCCTCTCCCGCCTCGGCCGCCGCCGCGCCCTCCAGGGCGCCGCCGCTGCCCTGGTGGTCCTCGGGCTGCTGCTGTGGTGGCTGCTGCCGTTCGGCCGGTCGGCACCGAGCGGGCAGCTGACGCTGAGCACGGGGTCGCACAGCGGTGTCTACCAGCGGTACGGGGAGCTCCTGAAGGACGCGCTGGCCCGCGACATGCCGGACGTGGCGATAGACCTGCGCACCAGCGAAGGGTCCCAGCAGAACCTCGAGCGGGTCGCGTCCGGGGAGGCCGACTTCACCATCGCGACCGCCGACGCCGTCGCGAAGTACAAGCGGGAAGGGCTGGCGGGCGCCTCCCGGCTGCGGGGATGCGCACGGCTGTACGACGACTACGTCCAGCTCGTGGTGCCCCGGGACTCGCCGGTCAGGTCGGTGGCCGATCTGCGCGGCAAGGTGGTCGGCGTCGGGCAGGACGGCTCGGGCATCCGGCTGGTCGCCGACCGGCTGATGCGGGCCGCCGGGATCGATCCCGGCAAGGACATCACCGCGCTGCCGTCGGGCATCAACGTGGCTCCCGGCCAGCTGGAGAAGGGCCGCATCGACGCGTTCTTCTGGTCCGGCGGACTGCCCACCAACACGGTGCAGAAACTGTCGGAGCGCTTCCCGGTCCGGCTGGTCGCGGTGGAACCGGAACTGGTCTCGAAACTCCACGCGTCGGGCGATCCGACCAGTTACTACCGCTCCGCCGTGATGCCGGCGGACGCCTACCCGCAGGCCCAGGGCGGACTGCCCGTCGAGACCATCGCGGTGGCCAACCTCCTGGTCACCACGGACCGGATGAGCGCGGCGCAGACCGAGGGCTTCACCCGCACGGTGATCAGGAGCCGGGACCGGATCGGCAACACCGTGCACCCCGCCCAGCTGGTCGACCTGCGGACGGCCGTCTACACGGACCCGCTGCCGCTGCACGAAGGCGCGCGGCACTACTACCGCTCGGTCAAGCCGTAGCGACGGCGCCGGGGACCTTGCTCACTCCCGGCGGTGGTCTCAGGCGTCCTTCGCGTGGGTCCTCGGCAGTGTGAGCGTCACCTTCAGGCCGTGGGGCTCGTGGTGCGCGTACCCGATGGACCCGCCGCCCGCCGTCAGCAGCGCCCTCGAGATGGACAGGCCGAGGCCGGAGCCCTTCACGTTCTGGTGACGCCCGCTGCGCCAGAAGCGGTCACCGATCCGGGAGAGCTCCTCGTCGGTCAGGCCCGGGCCGCGGTCGCTGATCACGATGGTCGACGTGTTGCCCTGCGCCGCGACCTCGACCGTGACCTCCTCACCCTGCGGGGTGAACTTCAGGGCGTTGTCGATCACCGCGTCCAGCGCGCTGGAGAGCGCCACCGGGTCCGCCCAGGCGGTGACCGCCGCGGTCTCGTAGGACAGCGCCACTCGCTTCTCGTCGGCGAGCGGCCGCCATGCCGCCACCCGCTCGGCGGTCAGCTCGCCGATGTCGGTGAGCTGGAGCTCCGCGGAGGCGTGCTCGGCGAGTGCCAGGTCCAGCAGGTCGTCGAGGACCTGGGCCAGGCGTTTGCCCTCGGTACGGACGGAGGCGATCTCGGGGTTCCCCTCGGGCAGTTCGAGGGCGAGCAGTTCGATGCGCAGCAGGAGGGCGGCGAGCGGGTTGCGCAGCTGGTGGGAGGCGTCCGCGACGAAGGCCCGCTGCTGTTCGAGGACTTCCTCGACGTTGTCGGCCATCTCGTTGAACGAGCGGGCCAGCCGCCTGAGCTCCGGCGGCCCCCCGGCGGCGGCGACCCGCGAGTTCATCCGGCCGGTCGCGATGTCGTGGGTGGCGGCGTCCAGGACCCTCACGGGCCGTAGCACCCAGCCGGTCAGCCGGAAGGCCGCTCCGACGGCGACGAGCATCGCGGCGGCCTCACCGGCGACGATCAGCAGCCAGCCGCGCAGGACCCGCGAGCGCAGCTGGTCGGTGGGCGAGTCGGTGAACACGACGGCGACCACGTCCCCGTCCCGTACGACGGGTGAGGCGACGACGAGCCGTTCGCCGCGCTGCCAGGGCCACACCTGCGGCGGGTCGTCGCTGCGCCGGCCGGTGAGCGCCTCCTGGAACGCCTCGCGGCCCTCGCCCTCGCCCGGCACGTACCAGTCGCGGGGGGCGCGGGCCATGGAGTCGCCGCTGCGGTAGAAGACACCCGCCTTGATCCCGTACGTGTCGTAGTACCGGTCGAGCTGCTCCTGCAGCGTGGAGCGGCGCTCGTCCGGAGCGGAGCCCTGGTCGGTGACGAACTGGGCCAGCGCCGCGAAGCGCACGGTGTCGTCGATCCGGTCGACGACGACCCCCTGCTGCTGCGCCGCCGCGACGCTCACCGCGAGCGGAAAACCGAGCGCCAGCAGCACACCGGCCATGAGCACGATGAGGAGCGGAAGAAGTCGGGTACGCACCGGGGCGAGGGACCTTACGCCCCGACGGGCGCGACGAGCCGGTAGCCGACACCCCGCACGGTCTCGATCAGGGCCGGCATCCGCAGCTTCGAGCGCAGCGACGCCACATGCACCTCGAGCGTCCGGCCGGTGCCCTCCCAGCTGGTCCGCCACACCTCGCTGATGATCTGCTCACGCCGGAAGACCACTCCCGGGCGCTGGGCGAGCAGCGCCAGCAGGTCGAACTCCTTGCGCGTGAGCTGCACGGGCGCCCCGTCGACACTCACCGTGCGGGTGGGCAGCTCGATGGTGACCGGCCCGAGCCGCAGAGCCTCGTCGGAGGCGGGCGCACCGGCGTCGTCACCGGACGTGGTGCGCCGGCTGACGGCGTGGATCCGGGCGAGCAGTTCCCCCGTGTCGTACGGCTTGACCACATAGTCGTCGGCGCCGAGGTTCAGTCCGTGGATCCGGGAACGGACGTCCGAGCGCGCGGTCACCATGATCACGGGAGTGGAGGTGAGCTTCCTGATCTTGCCGCACACCTGGTAACCGTCCTGATCGGGCAGGCCGAGGTCCAGGAGGACGACCCCGAAGGGCGGCTTGGCCGGGTCGGTGGCGGGCAGAACGGCTCGGAGCGCTTCCTCGCCGTTGCGGGCGTGGACCACCTCGAAGCCGTGCCTGGCGAGCACCGCCGACAGGGCGGCGGCGACATGGTCGTCGTCCTCGACGAGCAGCAGCCTCATGGCCCCCCTCCGGTCGTGTGGTGTTCGTGGCGCGGTCGTGTCGCGTTGATCGTGCGGTGTTGTACGAATGGTTCGCGACACACCACAGGGCATCAACGCGGATGTCACGGCGCACAGTCAAGAGGCTTCCGGGTGACGATCGGTTCCGTTACCCACCCGGTATCGCAGTGGACCACCCCGTTCACGCATAGTGTCCGGTTGAGGCCGGATCGTTATGCTCAATTCTCCCTCAGATGTAATGACGCTGGTCGCAGCGCGTGACTAAGGTCCTCCCAACCGAGGAGGACGGAGCAAGAAGCCGATGAGCGGAGTGTCAGTGACCAAGGACGCCGAGGACGCGGTGCCCACGGCCGATCTGGTCGTGCTGAGCAACGTGAACAAGCACTTCGGCGCGCTGCATGTGCTCCAGGACATCGACCTGACCATCGCCAGGGGCGAGGTCGTGGTCGTCATCGGACCTTCCGGGTCCGGAAAGTCCACGCTGTGCCGCACCATCAACCGCCTGGAGACGATCGACTCCGGCGCGATCTCGATCGACGGCAAGCCGCTGCCGCACGAGGGCAAGGAGCTCGCCCGGCTGCGCGCCGACGTGGGCATGGTCTTCCAGTCGTTCAACCTCTTCGCGCACAAGACCGTGCTGGAGAACGTGACGCTGGGGCAGGTCAAGGTACGCAAGGCCGACAAGAAGGCGGCGGAGACGAAGGCGCGGGCCCTGCTGGACCGGGTGGGCGTCGGTGCGCAGGCCGACAAGTACCCGGCGCAGCTCTCCGGTGGTCAGCAGCAGCGTGTGGCGATCGCGCGGGCGCTGGCGATGGACCCGAAGGTGATGCTCTTCGACGAGCCGACGTCGGCGCTCGACCCCGAGATGATCAACGAGGTTCTCGAGGTCATGCAGCAACTGGCACGTGACGGGATGACAATGGTGGTCGTCACGCATGAGATGGGCTTCGCCCGTTCGGCCGCGAACCGGGTCGTGTTCATGGCGGACGGCAAGATCGTGGAAGAGGCATCGCCCGAGGAATTCTTCAGCAACCCGCGCAGCGACCGGGCCAAGGACTTCCTGTCGAAGATCCTTCACCACTGAGTGTCCTGGATCGGCTGATCCAGCGCATCGCGTCTGTTCCGAACCCCGCGTCAAACTCTAGGGAAGTCACCATCATGAAGCTTCGTAAGGTCACCGCCGCTTCGGCCACCGTCCTCGCGCTCGCCCTGTCGGCCACGGCCTGCGGCTCCGACAGCGGCAAGGAGAGCGGCTCAGGCGACGGCGGCGACAAGATCACCATTGGTATCAAGTACGACCAGCCCGGGCTCGGCCTCAAGACCCCGGACGGGTTCACCGGCTTCGACGTCGACGTCGCCACGTATGTCGCCAAGGAGCTCGGCTACGCCGAGGATGACATCGAGTTCAAGGAGACGAAGAGCGCCGACCGCGAGACCGCGCTGGCCCGCGGTGACGTGGACTTCATCGCCGCCACCTACTCGATCACGGACGAGCGCAAGCAGAAGGTCGACTTCGCCGGCCCGTACCTCCTCGCCCACCAGGACCTGCTGATCCGCGCCGACGACAACGTCAGCAAGGGTGACGACCTCAACGGCAAGAAGCTCTGCTCGGTCACCGGCTCAACCTCCGCGCAGAACGTCAAGGCCAAGTTCGCACCGGACGCCCAGTTGCAGCAGGTCGGCACGTACTCGGAGTGCCTCAATGGACTGCAGAGCGGCGCTGTCGACGCGCTGACCACGGACGACTCGATCCTCGCCGGCTACGCGTCGCAGGAGCAGTACAAGGGCAAGTTCAAGCTCGCCGGCCTCAAGCTGAGCAACGAGAACTACGGCATCGGTGTCAAGAAGGGCGACAAGGAGATGGTCGACAAGATCAACGCCGCCCTCGAGAAGATGGTCCAGGACAAGTCCTGGGACAAGGCCGTGAAGGACAACTTCGGTCCGGCCAACTACAAGAACGAGCCCGCCCCGAAGATCGGCAACATCGTCAAGTGAAGCTGGGCTGAAACGGCGCGCCGACCCAGAAGGCGGCGCGCCGGGCCCTCCTACACGCGAAAGCGCGGGAGATCGTGTTCGACTTTCTTGAAGGCTACGACTTGCTCGGGGCGTTCTGGGTGACGGTGAAGCTCACCATTTTCTCAGCAATCGGCTCCCTGGTGCTGGGCACCGTCCTCGCCGCGATGCGGGTGAGCCCGGTGCCGCTGATGCGCACATTCGGCATGGTCTATGTGAACGTGGTCCGGAACATCCCCCTCACCGTGATCATCGTCTTCTCCTCGCTCGGTCTCGCCGATGTCTTCGGCATGACGCTGGGCGCGGCCGACGACTTCGAGGTCAAGTACTTCCGGCTCGCTGTCTTCGGGCTCGCGGCCTACACCGCGGCGTTCGTGTGCGAGGCGGTGCGGTCCGGCATCAACACGGTGCCGGTCGGTCAGGCGGAGGCAGCACGGGCCATCGGGCTGAGCTTCACCCAGGTCCTCTCACATGTCGTTCTCCCGCAGGCGTTCCGCTCGGTCGTCGGTCCGCTCACCAATGTGCTGATCGCCCTCACCAAGAACACCACGGTCGCGGCGGCCATCGGTGTGGCGGAGGCGGCTCTGGTCATGAAGGAGATGATCGAAAACGAAGCGCAGCTCGTCCTCATCTCGGCAATCTTCGCTTTCGGATTTGTGGTTCTGACCCTTCCCACCGGTCTCATCCTCGGCTGGGTCGGCAAGCGTGTGGCGGTGAAGCGATGACATCCGTTCTCTACGACGCTCCCGGCCCTCGGGCTAAGCGCCGCAACATCGTCTACACGGCCTTGTTCCTCGCGCTCCTGGCGCTGGGGATCTGGTGGGCCATCCGCGTCATGGCCGACAAGGGCCAGCTCGAATGGTCCCTATGGAAGCCCTTCACGGAAGCGGAGGCCTGGACGACCTATCTGCTGCCTGGCCTCGCCAACACCCTGAAGGCGGCGGCGCTCGCGATGGTCATCGCACTCCCGCTGGGTGCTCTCTTCGGCATCGCCCGGCTGTCCGACCACCGCTGGGTCAGGGTTCCGGCCTCAATCATCGTGGAGTTCTTCCGCGCCATTCCCGTCCTGCTCCTGATGTTGTTCGCGAACGAGTTCTACTCGCGCTCCACCAACATCAGCAGTGATCTACGTCCGTTGTACGCAGTGGTCACCGGCCTGGTGCTGTACAACGCGTCGGTCCTGGCCGAGGTCGTGCGGGCGGGCATTCTGTCGCTGCCCAAGGGCCAATCGGAGGCAGCCAAGGCCATCGGGCTGCGCAAGGGCCAGACGATGACGAGCGTCTTGCTCCCGCAATCCGTCACCGCGATGCTGCCGGCGCTGGTCAGCCAGCTCGTGGTCATCGTCAAGGACACCGCTCTCGGCGGCGCGGTACTGGCATTCGCGGAACTGCTCAACGCCCGTGGCACTCTCGCCGCGTACTACGCGAACGTCATCCCGAGCTTCATCGTGGTCGCCGTGATCTTCATCGTCCTCAACCTGATCCTCACCACCTTCGCCTCGTGGCTCGAGGGCAGGCTGCGGCGGGGCAAGAGGAGCACGGGCGCGGTGCTGGCCGCACCCGGCGGCGCGGAGGAGCCCGTCGCCGAGCCCGGCCTCGGCAAGACCGATGACGGACGCGGCGCCTGACGGTTCATCGGATGTTCGACCGCCGAGGGGCGGTGGCCTGCGGGCCACCGCCCCTCGCCGCGTTCCGGCGGCGCTTGACGCAGGCACCGGCAGTGGGTTGCATACGTTCTGTGATCGCGCACCGGGCTCCAACCGCACTTTCCCGCACGACCCTACGGGCCCCGGGAGTCACGCCGTGGACCCGGTGATCGTGGTCGGCGCCGGTCCCGTCGGGCTCGCGCTGTCACTCGCCCTCGCGGCACAGGGCGTCCCCTCGGTCGTGCTGGACGAGGGCAACGGGAAGGACGAGCCGCGCCCGGCCCGCACCGTCGTGCTCCGCCCCGACACCGCCGACCTCATGTCGCGGCTCGGCTGCGGAACCGTGCGTCACGAAGGCACCCGGTGGAGCGGCTGGCGCTCGATGCTGCGCAAGCAGGAGCTGCGACAGCTGCCCCTCGACGGCGGCGGCGAGGTCAACCGCCGGGGCGACGGAGACCCCTGGGACAGGGACGACTCCTACGCCGGGGGCGGACGCGATGGCGCATACCAGCGGGGCGACCAAGTCGCCGGACCCGACGGGGGCCCGACGGCGCCCCTCCACATCCCGCAGCACAGCCTCTCCCGCGGACTGCGCGAAGCCGCCATGGAGCACCGGCTCGTACGGCTCGTGACCGACAGTCGCCTCGACTCGCTGGAACAGGACGCCGGCGGCGTCGGCGTGCACACCCGGGGGCCCTCCGCGACCTGGTGGCGGGGCAGCTATCTGGTGGGCTGCGACGGTGCCAGGTCCACGGTCCGCAAGCTCCTCGGCATCCGCTTCCCGGGCCGTACGGCGGTGGAACGGCACGCCGTGGCCGCGCTGCGCACCGAACTGCCCTGGCCCGGCGAGGCGGTGCTGCACCGTCAGCCGCCGTGGAGTTCGGGCGGCGACGAGATCACCGCACGTCCGCTGCCGGACGGCATGTGGCGGCTGGACTGGTTGCTTCCCCCCCGCGGCGAGCTGGTGACGCCGGAGGCCCTGGTCGCGCGGGTCCGTGACACTCTGGCCGGCTGGTGCGGCGGCACGCCGCCGTACGAACTGCTCGACACCGGGGTCTACACCCTCCATCACCGCCTCGCCCGGCGCTGGCGCGTGGACCGCGCCTTCCTCGCGGGCGACGCGGCGCACCTGCTGGGAGCGATCGGCGCCCAGGGGCTCGACGAAGGTCTGCGTGACGTGGACAACCTGGCATGGAAACTGGCCCACGCGTGGCACCACGGTGCGTCGCAGACGCTGCTGGACAGCTACCAGGCCGAGCGGCGCACCGCCGTCGCCGCACGGCTGCGCGCCGCCGATCAGTCACTGCCGATACTGCGCAGCGGTGGCGGGCTGCGCATGTACCTCCCCGGGGCGGCCCGGGGTCACGACGCGATGCTCACCGACGCGCATCTCGGACGGGGCGCACTCGGCGCACCGCCCGTCTACACGCATTCACCCCTCACACCGGAGCCCACCGGTCCGCAGACACTGGCCGGTGCCGTGCCGGGCTCGCCGGTCGTCGACGTGCGGGTGACGGCTCCCGACGGCACATGCGCACGGCTGCGGGAGCGGCTGTGCCGGGGACGGCTGCTAGTCGTGCTGGTGGCACCGGGCACCGGTGTGTGGGACCGGAGGCACTGGGTCGGCGCGGGCATCATGCCGCGGCTGCAGACGGCGGTCTCCGGTCTGCCGGCCCCGGCGGAACTGCTGGTGACGGAGAGCTACCCGGGCGCCTCCGCGCACACCGTGCTGCTCGTGCGGCCCGACGGGCATCTGGTGGCCGCGTTCGCGGGGGTCCGGCCCGCAGAGCTGTACGCCGCCGCGGACATCGCGAGGGGAGGCGCCCCCGCCACGCAGACTGGGCTTGATCCGCTTTGATGGCCATCCGAGATCAGAGGGCTGAGCCCTCTGAAGGATTATGTCCATCATGGACAGCATGGAAGGCTCTTCGCGGTCGACCAGCGCAGGTCCATAACGTGGACGATCTCGCCGATCGGGGTGCCAGTACGAGCGTGGACGGCGAAGTAGGCGGTCATCATGGGGGCGCTGATGGAGCGGCAGACCAGCCGGAAATGGGACGAACCCACGGCATGGGCTGTTCTCGGCGCCGCCGGGCCAGGCGACCGGCCAGGGCCAGTCGTAGCGGCTGTCGTCCCTGGTCCCGCTGCAGCACGAGCGGAGTTCGAAGAGCAAGGTTGCCGCCGTCCGCCACCTCGACTATCCCGACGCCCGCCAGGCCATCCAGTCGTCGGCCGGTGATGGGATCTCGGCCCACGGAAACTGGCAATGGGCGGGTCTACCTGAAGACCAACTTGAACGTCTTCGGATCCACTCGACGCCCGCTCAGAGGACGCTGGGGCATCAAGGCCCGAGTTCACCGCGACGGAGGGCGTCTCTTATCTCGCTGAGCTTCGCGGTCGTTGCCGGGGTCCGCTCCTGTGCTTGTTTAGCGAGTCGGAGGGCATCGTCGATCTCGCTGAGCTTCCTGGAGGACAGGACGGCCGCCCGCTCTATCAGGTCGTCCCGGGACACGGTGGTCAGCCACGTGCACGGGGTGAAGCCTGGACGCGGGAACGCGAGCCGCAGCACGCCTTCGAGCGGCAGCCCTTCACCGGCGCCGACCGTCACTTCGATGCCCAGACCGCTGATGTCGAGGCCTGCCGGAGCGACGACCTGCATCACCTGGAACCCGGACGCGTCGTCTCCTGACAGCAGTACGACCAACCTCCGCTCGTCGAACTGGACCCGCCAGACTTCGCCACGTTGCACAAACCCTCCGATACACAGGACGGCAGGCAGACGCTGCGCGACCTGACGCGGTGTGGAGACGGGTGCGGCCACCGTTGATCATCGGTGTGTGAAGACAAACGATCATTCGGTGGCCGCAGGTCACAGCGTAGACCCTGCCTGCTGGCAGGAGGCGTTCGAGGGCCTGATGAGCCGGATAGCGGGACGCTTCACACGGGTCGAATCCCGACGCCGGGCCCCGAAGTTGGTACTCGGCCTGGTGTCGGATCTGCCGCGCAAGAACTGCTGGACCATCGCCGAGTGGGCCGGGGACAGGACCCCGGACGGCATGCAGCACCTGCTCGGGAGGGCGAAGCGGGATGCCGACCAGGTCCGCGACGAGGTGGGTGACTACGTGGTGGAGCATCTGCACGACGACGAGGCGGTGCTGGTGGTCGACGAGACCGGCGACGTGAAGAAAGGCACCGACACCGTTGGAGCCCAGCGGCAGTACACCGGCACCGCGGGCAGGATCGAGAACGCCCGGGTCGCCGTCTACCTGGTCTACGCCAGCCGCCGCGGGCACGCCGCAGTGGACCGGGAACCCTATGTTCCGCGTTTCTGGACCTCCGATCCCGACCGCTGCCAGGCCGCCGGCCTCGGTGACAATACGGAGTTCGCGACCAAGCCGGAGCTGGCCGCTCGCATGGTCAGCCGATTCCTCGACGCCGGCCATCGGGCCGTATGGGTCGCGGGAGACGAGGTCTACGGCGGCAACTCGAGGCTGCGCACCGCTCTGGAGGAACGCGGCACCGGCTACGTCCTCGCGGTGGCCTGCTCGCACGAAGTCACCACAGGCGCCGGGAGGTTTCGCGCCGACATGTTGGCCAGGAAGGTGCCCAAGAGGGCCTGGCAGAAGTTGTCCGCAGGGGCCGGAGCCAAAGGCCACCGCTTCTACGACTGGGCCGTCATCGACCTCACCGATCCCCCGGCCCGGGAGCCGCAGCTGCTGATCCGCCGCAACCGCAGCACCGGCGAACGTGCCTACTACCGCTGCTACTCGCCTGCCGCAGTGCCGCTGACCACCCCGGTGCGCGTCGCTGGATCAAGGTGGCGGGTCGAGGAGTTTTTCCAGTCCGGCAAGGGCCTGGCGGCCCTGGACGAGCACCAGGACCGCCGCTACCCGTCCTGGTCCCGCTGGGTCACCCTGGCCATGCTCGCGCATGCCTTCCTCGCTGTCCTCCGCGCGAACGAACACGAGGGTCATCCCTCGCCCGACGAGCTGATACCGCTCACTTGTGACGAGATCCAACGACTGTTCATCACGCTCGTCAACCGGACCGTCTTTGACCCTGTCCACCGACTTCGCTGGTCCGTCTGGCGACGCCGCCACTAGGCCCGATCCCAGACCAGCCACTACCGGCGTCAAGCCGCACAAGCATGAAGAGCACGATCTACGGCTGTAGTACTAGCGGGGACAGAAATACATATCTTGCGCCACTGACTAAAGTGAGACAGGGGCCGCTAATTATCAGACAAACTCAGAGCCTGTGACCTGAGCCACAACACCGCCGCGAACCGTGACGGAAAAGACGACAACCCAGCCCTAAAACTTCCCGTGGTTACATTCGGTAGCAACAATTTGAGTTTAACTTGAGGTGGACCCGATAACTCCACTTCACATTCCTTCAATGGAGGCGCAAAGAGAGGGCCCACGTGTAAGGTCTGTACGCACAAGGCCGCGAATACGCGCCCGGAGCTCAGCAGACAGGACCCAAGAGGGATCCTGTCAACTCAGACAGGAAAGGGAGTCAATGCGTAAAACGCCTAGAATCCTCGCGACGGGGTTCATGCTGCTCGGCCTGACACTTACGTCACCTGGCACCGCGTTCGCCGACAGCACTGGAACAACCGGACGTCCAAGCGGTTGCAGTTATGGCATTGCCGGCGATTGGGGGACCTGGGCCAGGTGCGATGCGACGAACGGAGGTTCCTTCCGGGCTATCGCGCAGTGCAAGGACGTGGACACCGGTCGAATACAGGACTACGTGGGGCCGTGGGTGAAGATCGTGCGGACCTTCGCGTACTGCCAAGGTGCCAGCACTGCCGTCGGGGCAGGCATCGAGACGAAAACCAGCTGACCTAAAAAACGTCCTAGTTGATCGCGAAAGGATCGCACAAATGAGGAATCGATGGGCAGCGCTGCTTGTCGGCGGCGTGATGGCGAGCTTTACTCTTGGCGTTCAAGGCACAGCCTCTGCGGCCACCAATGAGGCCGCTACCACTTTGGGCTGGCCAACAGGTTGCACTTACGGTGATAACGGCGCGAACGGCGCACAAGCCCGCTGCACCAACAGTAATGGTGGACACTACAAGGCAACAGCGACTTGTCAGCCATATAGCGGCGGCCCCGCCATCTACATCGACGCAAAAAGGTGGTCATCTGGTGGTGAGTGGTCAAACGCCTACTGTCCACCGTTGACAGCGTTCATAGACGCAGGAATCCTCTCAAAGGCCTCTTAGCCTCGATCATTTCGTGAGTGCCCGCCAGCAGGCTGACGGGCACTCACGAAGGTGGCGAGCTGGCTTCGGTGTCCGCGCAGGCCGCAGGCCCAGCTGTCGCGTGGGGTGGGCGACAGGGCCACCGTGCGCCAACTCCTCGGCATCCCCTCCCGCGGCCAGACGGCTGTGGAACGTCACCACGTGGCCGTCCCTGCGCGCCGAACTCCCCCGGCGCAGGCCTGGCCTCCCCGATGTGAACTACCGGGCGCAGCACCGCGCCGCCGGTGAGTGAGGATTTTCAGCGTTGCCGCTCCAGGGTGAGGACGGCCGTGGCGATTGACGTCATTCGGTTCGGGCTGCACCGGGACCTGCGGAAGATCCGCCACGATTTCAGTCGGGCGATGCCACGCTCGACCGGGGACCGGGCGGCGGAAAGCGCTCGGTTGACGGTTTGCTGGGTGGGTGTGAGGTCACGGCCCGGCGGGCGCCCATGGGCTGGCTCCCATGTAGGCCCGGTCGGCGAGGATCGGGATGCCCTGGCGTTCGCAGATGCGGATGATCCGGTGGCTGCGGGCCGTGGTGAGATCGTGTGCGCGGCCGGGCAGTGCGGGCGAGATCCACAGCAGATGCCCCGCTGGGTCGGTCACCACCTGCACGTTCACCCCGTGCCGGCGATGCTTGTGGGAGAAGTCGGCCCGGCTGTCTCCGACCCGGTCGCACTCCGCCAGGGTGCCGTCGAGCAGGACGTACTCCGGGTCGGACTTGCGCAGGACGCGCAGCAGGCCCGGGGCGCGGTCGGCAGGCAGGTCGACGACGGCTGCCGTGTAGGCGTGGGCCGTGCCGACAGAGATGCCGAACCCGGCAGCGAGCTGGGCGAGAGTGTCGTGCCGGCGCAGGTACACCAGACCGACCAGCGCACGCTGGTGCGGTGGAAGCTTGCAGCGGCGGTCACCCTCGCGGGTGACGATGAGCATGGTGACCCACTCGACCAGGGTGTGCGGCAGGTCGAGTGCGGCAGAATACGGAACCAACGCGGCTCCTGTGCCTGTGGGTTGAGACTTCGAACACCTCCCCCAAACGGCACGGGAGCCTCGTGCGTTGTGGGCATCGATCCCGTCACCCGATCAGTGGCCATACTGAAAACGATCAGTCACTGCCGATACTGCGCAGCGGTGGCGGGCTGCGCATGTACCTCCCCGGGGCGGCCCGGGGTCACGACGCGATGCTCACCGACGCGCATCTCGGACGGGGCGCACTCGGCGCACCGCCCGTCTACACGCATTCACCCCTCACACCGGAGCCCACCGGTCCGCAGACACTGGCGGGTGCCGTGCCGGGCTCGCCGGTCGTCGACGTGCGGGTGACGGCTCCCGACGGCACATGCGCACGGCTGCGGGAGCGGCTGTGCCGGGGACGGCTGCTGGTGGTGCTGGTGGCACCGGGCACCGGTGTGTGGGACCGGAGGCACTGGGTCGGCGCGGGCATCATGCCGCGGCTGCAGACGGCGGTGTCCGGTCTGCCGGCCCCGGCGGAGCTGCTGGTGACGGAGAGCTACCCGGGCGCCTCCGCGCACACCGTGCTGCTCGTGCGGCCCGACGGGCATCTGGTGGCCGCGTTCGCGGGGGTTCGGCCCGCAGAGCTGTACGCCGCCGCGGACATCGCGAGGGGAGGCGCTCCCGCCACGACGGGCAGTGACCGCACTGCGGACATCGATTGATTCACGATGGCCGGCGTGGTGTACTCCCGAGCATGAACGACACCGATGTGCGCCTGTGGCGGAGGGTCCATATGGACCTCGTCCGCTACGCGGGCTGCGTGTGTCGGCCGTCCTGCTGATTCGCCTTCCCTTCGCGCCGTGGCCCCGGGCCCGTGCGCTCACCAGCGAACCCAGGACGGTTTCCGTGTCCCACCCTGTTCCGCTCCCGCCTGCCTCGGCTCCCTCGGCTCCGCTGCCCGCCTCGGCTCCCGGAGCCTCTGCCGATCCCGTTCCCCGCACCGGCTCCTGGCCCACGCCGAGCCTGACGGGCGCGCCGACGTCCGCGGAGCTGCTCGACTTCGTACGGCATGCCGCCGCCGACAAGGACCTGATCGCTTCGCTGCCTCTCGACCCCGAGGGACGCACCTGGTTGCGGCTCGAAGGACCGCGCGGCAGTGAGGCGTGGCTCATCGGCTGGCCGCCCGGCACCGGCACCGGCTGGCACGACCACGCCGACTCCGTCGGCGCCTTCGCCACGGCGGAGGGCGTGCTGAAGGAGAACTCCCTCGCCGTACGCCTCCCCTCAGCCGGCTGGAGGACGCTCGAACTCGCCGAGGGTGTGGACCGTGAACGGCACCTGGTCGCCGGCCGGTCCCGTGCCTTCGGTGCGCACCATGTGCACGAGGTGCTCAACGAGTCGTCCGTCGAGCACGCCGTCTCCGTCCATGCGTACTACCCGCCGCTGCCGCTGATGAGGCGCTACAGCCGGTCGGGGGCGGTGCTCCGTCTCGAGCAGGTCGAGCGCCCGGAGGACTGGCAGTGAGCGAGCCTCTCGGAATCGACGCGTACCTGGAGCGGGTACGGCAGGGACTCGAACGGATAGGTCCACAACAGGCCTTCGAGGCCGCGGCCGACGGCGCCCTGCTGGTGGACATCCGCTACCAGGCGCTGCGCGAGCGCGACGGGCTGATCCCCGGGGCGCTGGTCGTGGAGCGCAACGAACTGGAATGGCGGCTGGACCCGCAGGGCAGTCATCGTCTCCCCCAGGCGGTCGGCCACGACCTGCGAATCGTGGTGATCTGCAACGAGGGTTACGCGTCCTCCCTCGCGGCCCTGTCCCTGCACCAGCTGGGACTCCGGCGTGCGACCGACCTCGTCGGCGGTTTCCAGGCATGGAAGTCGGCGGGACTGCCGGTCACGCGGTAGCCACGGCTCGGACGCGTCCCCTGAACGGCGCCGGGTCTAGTACCCCACGTCGTCCAGGTCGGCCGTGTCCTCGCCCTCTTCCTCCAGGGCTCGCCGCACCACCCGCAGAGCCATGCCCTCCGGGTAACCCTTGCGGGCCAGCATCCCGGCCAGCCGGCGGAGGCGGCGGTCACGCTCCAGGCCCCTGGTGGAGCGCAGTTTCCGTGCCACCAGCTCGCGGGCCGTCGCCTCCTCCTGGTCGGAGTCGAGCTGGCCCACGGCCTCGTCGATCAGCGCGGAATCGACGCCCTTGGTACGCAACTCCCGTGCCAGGGCACGCCGGGCGAGGCCCCGGCCGTGATGCCGGGACTCCACCCACGCGTCCGCGAAGGCGGCGTCGTTGATCAGCCCCACGTCCTCGAAGCGGGAGAGGACCTCCTCGGCCACTTCCGGGGGGATCTCGCGTTTGTGCAGCGCGTCCGCGAGCTGTTTGCGGGTGCGCGGGGTCCCGGTGAGCAGGCGCAGGCAGATTGCCCGCGCCCGCTCCGCCGGATCCTTGGGTGACAGCTCCTTCTCGGCCCTCGACGAGTCGGGGCTGTCACCCGGCCATTCGGTACGCCGGGCGGCCATGTGCTACCCCTTGGCCGCCGCCGTCTTGGCCGCCTTCGCCTTGGAAGCGGGGGCGGGCACGGACTTCGCCGTGTCCTCGGCCGGGACCGCCGCTGCCGCCGCGTCCGCGCCCGGCTCCGCCGCCGGGGTCTCGGGCCTGACGCCGACGCCGAGCTTCTCCTTGATCTTCTTCTCGATCTCGTTCGCGAGATCGGGGTTGTCCTTCAGGAAGTTACGGGCGTTCTCCTTGCCCTGGCCGAGCTGATCGCCCTCGTACGTGTACCAGGCGCCGGCCTTGCGGACGAAGCCGTGCTCCACGCCCATGTCGATCAGGCCGCCCTCGCGGCTGATGCCCTGGCCGTAGAGGATGTCGAACTCGGCCTGCTTGAAGGGCGGGGCGACCTTGTTCTTGACGACCTTGACGCGGGTGCGGTTGCCGACCGCGTCCGTGCCGTCCTTCAGGGTCTCGATACGACGGATGTCGAGACGCACCGAGGCGTAGAACTTCAGCGCCCGGCCACCGGTCGTGGTCTCCGGGGAGCCGAACATCACACCGATCTTCTCGCGGAGCTGGTTGATGAAGATCGCGGTGGTCTTGGACTGGTTCAGCGCGCTGGTGATCTTCCGGAGCGCCTGGCTCATCAGCCGCGCCTGCAGACCGACGTGCGAGTCGCCCATCTCGCCCTCGATCTCCGCCTTGGGCACGAGGGCCGCGACGGAGTCGATGACGATCAGGTCGAGCGCGCCGGAGCGGACGAGCATGTCGACGATCTCGAGCGCCTGCTCGCCGTTGTCCGGCTGGGAGAGGATCAGGTTGTCGATGTCGACGCCGAGCTTCTTGGCGTACTCCGGGTCGAGGGCGTGCTCCGCGTCCACGAAGGCCACCGCTCCGCCCGCCTTCTGGGCGTTGGCCACGGCGTGCAGCGTGAGGGTCGTCTTACCGGAGGACTCCGGTCCGTACACCTCCACCACACGCCCGCGCGGCAGGCCGCCGACGCCGAGCGCGACGTCGAGGGCGGTCGACCCGGTGGGGATGACCTCGATGGGCTCGTTCGGCCGCTCGCCCAGCCGCATCACGGCACCCTTGCCGAATTGGCGTTCAATCTGTGCGAGCGCGGCGTCCAGCGCCTTCTCGCGGTCGGTTCCTGCCATGGGTTCCACCCGATTTGCTTGTGTCGATCGCTTCACGTCAAAGACGCTAACCCCTGCCACTGACAATGGGCCCCGACGTCCGGCCGGCCTGTGGACAACTCGCGGGAGCGAGGGCCGGAATTCCATGAGAATGGATGTTCGATTTTACTGTCAAGCTCACCGCGCGGGGACCGGAGAACCACCGCGACCGGGACCGAACGGCTCCGCTCGGTGCCCTGATGACGGCCTCGCGCTCGGTGAACCCTCGCGACGAGAGCGGTCTGCGTCGAGTGGCGGAGGTGAGCACTCCTCGCGATGGACGTGCCCGGACGGCGTGGTGCCCAAAACCGGGGTCCTGGCCAAGGAGGGACATCCAGTGGAACGCTGGGCCCGGGTCGGTCGGTGCGCGGCACACGGCGCGGCTCTGTCACCGGCGCCGTATCCGTTGATCGAAGTGTCGTGGGTCGTCGGCTCACTCCCGGGAGTGGTGCCGACGGGTTTGCCCCGGCCTCCCGAGGCGGGTCCGGCCCGACGGACTCAGAATCCGGAGCCCGCCTGTGGCGGCACGCCACCGGATGAGCCGTCGGCCGTGGACGGAGCAGGCCTGCCGCTCCCCCACGCGCTGCGCACCCGCGCCAGCCGGCCGCCACCGTGCCTGCTGTGGGCGTGGACCCGCGGGTCGTCGGTCACCGCGTACCGCTTCACGTACGCCCCGAGGAACGCCTGGAGCGTGGCGACCGCCGGGATGGCGATCAGCGCGCCGACCGCCCCCAGCAGGGCCGTACCCGCCACCACCGAGCCGAAGGCCACCGCCGGGTGGATGTCCACCGTCCTGGCGGTGAGCTTGGGCTGCAGCACGTAGTTCTCGAACTGCTGGTAGATCACGACGAAGCCGAGGACCCACAGGGCGTACCAAGGATCGACCGTGAACGCGATCAGCATCGGCAGCGCGCCGGCCAGGTACGTGCCGATGGTCGGGATGAACTGCGAGACCAGGCCGACCCACACCGCGAGGGCGGGGGCGTACGGCACCTCGAGGATCTCCAGCAGGATGTAGTGCGCGACTCCTGAGATCAGCGCCATCAAGCCGCGTGAGTAGAGGTAGCCGCCGGTCTTGTCGACCGCGATCTCCCAGGCCCGCAGGACCTCTGTCTGCTTGGCCGGAGGCAGTACGGAGCACAGCGCGCGGCGCAGCCGGGGCCCGTCGGCCGCGAAGTAGAACGAGAAGAGGAAGATCGTCAGCAGCTTGAACAGTCCGCCGAGCACGGTCGCCGAGACGTCCAGCACACCGGTGGCGCTGTTCTGGACGTATTTCCTCAGCCAGTCGGAGCGCAGCAGGCTGTCCTGGACCTCCACCCGGGACAGTTCCGTGTGGAAGGTGGTGTTGATCCAGCGGATGACCGAGTCGAGGTACTGCGGGAAGTCCTCGACCATCTCGACGATCTGGCCGGCCAGCATCGAGCCGAGCAGGACGACGAATCCCACCCCCGCGATGAGCACGGCGAAGAAGACCAGGAAGGTGGCGAGGCCCCGGCGCATGCCGCGGGCCGCCATCCGTCCCACCGCCGGCTCGATCGCGAGCGCCAGGAAGAAGGCGATCAGGATGTTGATCAGGAGGCCGATGAGCTGGTGGAAGGCCCAGCTGCCGAGCTGGAAGCAGGCGTACAGCGCCAGCGCGAGGATCAGCGCGCGCGGCAGCCAGCGAGGCATCCGGCCAGGACCGCCGCTGCCGGCGTCGGCCCCGGGCGGCGGGGACGACGGCGGGGCGATGGGCGCCGTCGTGCCCTGGGCGGGGATCCCCGCTGCGGCCTCGTCCGACGCGACCACGTCCGGCGCGGTCCTCTCGTCAGCGGTCATGTCGTCAGCGGTCCGTCCTGTGGGTGGCGTGTGCGGTCCGGCCGGTGCGGCCTCCGCCTCGTCCGGTAGTACAGGCTCGTTTCCGTACGGACGCGCCCTATGCGGCTCTGTCGCGTGCCGTCGTGTGCGTCCTGTCGGTCCTGGCCGTCGGCCCAGTGTGGCTCACCAGGGCGACCTCGAACTGTCCGCCCGGTGTCTCACCGCTTGTCCGCGGGAATGTCCATGGCGGCGCAGACGGCGCGCCACACGTCCTTCGCCTCCCAGCCCGCGGCGAGGGCCTCATGGATCGTACGGCCGCCCAGTTCGGCCATCACATGGTCCCGTGCGAAGGAGTCGGCGTACGCCGATCCGAAGTGTTCGGCCATGCGTTCCCAGAAAATCGTCAACCGCATGACCTCAGTATCCCGCTCCTGAGAGTGCAGCCCTGTCCGTCCGCATTGCTGAAAGCCCTTTCCGCTCTACCGTCGGGACATGGCTGGAAACGGAGCAACCACCGAACCCTCCCCCGCGTCCGTACTCGCGCGCGCCGAGCGCTTCATCTGGCTGACGGCCCGGGTGCTCGAGCAGCGGCGGTTCGCCTACCACTTCCTCGCCGGCGGCTCCGACCCGGTCGAGACGGCGCTGGCCGCCTACCTCAATGCGGACGGCGGTTACGGCCACGCCCTCGAGCCCGACCTGCGCGGCCCGGTCAGCCAGCCCCTGCACACGGCGCACGCCCTGCGGGTGCTGGACTCCATCGGCCGCTGCGGCGGGCTCCGGGTGGAGCGGATGTGCCGCTATTTCACCGAGGTGTCCACACGGGACGGGGCATTGCCTGCCGTCCACCCCTCCCAGCGCGCCTACCCGGCCGCCCCGTTCCTGCCGATCGTCGACAACCCTCCGAGCGAGCTGCTCGCCACGGGGCCGGTGGTGGGTCTGCTGCACCGCAATCAGGTGTGGCACGCATGGCTGTTCCGGGCCACGGACTTCTGCTGGGCAGTGATCGACGCGATCGAGAAGTCGCATCCTTACGAGATCCAGGCGGCGATCGCCTTCCTGGACGGCGTCCCGGACAGCACCCGCGCGCAAGCGGCGGCGGACCGGCTCGGCGCTCTCGTACGCGAGCAGCGGCTCGTGGCGCTGGACCCGGACCGGCTCGACCAGCAGCCGGTCGCCCCCGGCTACGCCCCGGGCGAGCACCACTTCGCCTACGACTACGCCCGCAGACCCGACTCCCTCGCCCGCCGCTGGTTCACGGACGAGGAGATGAACCGTTCCCTGCGGCACCTCGCCGCCGAGCAACAGCAGGACGGCGGGTGGCCCATCACCTGGCAGGAGTGGGCCCCCGGCACCGCCCTGGAGTCGCGGCCGATCGTGACGATCGAGGCGCTGCGGACCCTGCGGGCGCACGGTCACCCCATCGAGTGAAGCGCGTGCCGGTACGGGGCCGCCAAGGGCTTGCACCCGGCGTTCCGGCCGTCCAGGGCTGCTGCCCCTCGTTCCGGCCGCCCGGGCTGACCCTCGCTCCGGCGGCACAGGCCGGCCGCCCGGGCTGACGGCGTTCCGGCCACGCAGGACCCGCACCGGCGTTCCAGCCATGCAGGACCTTCCCCGTCGCGTTCCGGCCCCGCCGCGACCCGTCAGCCTCCCAACGCCCGCACCCCGGCCGTCACGGCCACCGCGACGCCCACAACAACCAGGAACGGGGCGCGCAGCAGCAACGCCAGTGCCGCCGCCCCGACCCCCGCGAACCGCGCGTCGAGGACCAGGGACTGACCCGTGCTGAACGTCTGCTGCGCGGTCAGTGCGGCCAGCAGCGCGACGGGCAGCAGGGCCGCCAGCCGCTGCACGAGCGGCCGCTCCAGGGTGTCGGCCGGCACCAGCAGGCCGACGAGCTTCACGAGGTAGCAGCCGACCGCAGTCGCGCCGATCGCGATCCAGATGCTCACTGTTCCCGTTCCTTCCGCTGTGCGTTCTTCGTGCGGGCCTCCTTCGTGCGGCCCGCGCCGTCACCGGTCGAGCCGTCACCGCTGTCCCGGTTGCCGCCGACCCGGTTGCCGATCGCGCGCCCCTTGAGCCACAGCACCGCCGGAGCGGCCAGTGCCGCCACGAGCACCGGCACCCCGGCGGGCAGCACCGGCAGGAAGCCGAGGCCGAGGAGGACCGCGAGTCCGGCCACGGCGCGTTCGGTGGCGGTCCGCAGCATCGGCGCGAGGAGCGCGAGGAAGACGGCCGGGCCCGCCGCGTCGATCCCCCACGCGTCCGTGTCGCCGATGGCTTCCGCCCCCAGCGCCCCGAGGAGCGTCGTCAGGTTCCACAGCACGTAGAGCGTCAGGCCGGTGATGGTGAAGCCGAGCCGCGCAGTGCGCCGTGTCGGCTGGGCGAGCGACACCGCGGTGGTCTCGTCGATGACCCAGTGGGCCGCGAGAGGCCGTACGAAGCGGGGCAGTGCGAGCAGTTGTGACAGCCGCAGCCCGTAGAAGGCGTTGCGCACACCGAGGAAGAAGGCTCCTGCCGCGGCGGCCAGAGGGTTGCCGCCGGCCGCGATCGCCCCCACGAGCGCGAACTGCGACGCCCCGGTGAACACGAGCAGGCTGAGCACGCAGGTCTGCAGAAGGGTCAGGCCGGAGCCGGCCGAGGTGACACCGAAGGCGAAGCCGGAGAGGCCGACGGCTATCCCGACACCGAGTGCGTCTCTGACGACGGCCGAGTCGGGCTTCGCCGCGGGCGTGGACGACGCGTCCCTTGATGGGGATCCGGGTCGCGGCCCGGCCGCGTCCCCGTGTCCGGGCGCGGGTCCGTCGGTGCGCGCCGCGAGCGCCGTGGACGGCGCGGCGGTCGCGTAGGCCTCCTTGGCCGGTATGTCTGGTCGAGCTGTCTGTTCTGCCACGTCAGGGACGTTACGCAGGGCTCCCGCCTGCGGTCTTGTACGTTCTTGCACGCTCCCGGCGGTAGGCACCTGGAGGGACGCCGACGATCCGGGTGAAGTGGCGGTTCAGATGCGGCTGGTCGGTGAAACCGACCGCGACGGCCGCTTCCGCCAGGGTCGTGCCGGCGTCCAGGAGGAGCCGGGCACGCCGCACGCGGGCGTCCGTGAGCCAGGTGTGCGGCGGCAGCCCGTAGGCGGCCTTGAAGGCACGGAGCAGTGCGAAGGGGCCGACCCCGACCGCCTGCGCCAGTTCCTCGAGCGACGGAGGGTCGGCCATCCGCTCCTCCAGGAGCTGCTTGGCGGCAGCCGCTGTCCGCGCGCCCGCCGCCAGGGGCTTGCGCGCGGGGAGCGAGCGCCCGTGACGGCGCAGGAGCGTGGCGACGGTGACGCGCAGGACGCTGTCGGCGGCGAGGGCGTTGCCCGCCTCGGCCGCCCGGTGCACCTCGTGCACCAGCCGGGCGGTGTCCGGGTCCTCGACGATCGTCTCCGCGAAGCCGGCCGTTCCGCGCAGGGTCGTCGTCTCCTCGGCGATCGTGGCGACGAGCTGCGAGGACGGGTAGAGCGTGGAGTACACCCAGCCTTCGGGCACCCCGGCCTTGGCCGAGTGGGGCACCTCGGGGTTGATCATGACGACGGTGCCGGGCCTCGCCCGCACGGTGCCCTCGGGCAGGAAGACGTCCTCGATGCCGCGGCGGACGGCGCCGACGACGAATCCCTCATGGCTGTGCCGGGAGAAGGAATGGCGCACGTAGCGGGCCTGCAGCAGATCGAGACCGGGCACGCCCGGGTACTGCCAGTGCCGTGCCCATTCGCCCTCTCTCTCCGGCGCGGCTTCCTCTTCCATGCAGCCATTCTGCTCCCGCGCCCCGACCGGCCGCCCGACCGGTCCATGTCCTGGACACGCGTTGTCAGTGGTCGGGTGCACGATGGTGGGCATGGCCAGGACTGCGCTCGACTCCTTCTCCCCCGCGACCAGAGGCTGGTTCTCGGGGGCGTTCAGCGCGCCCACCGCCGCGCAGGAGGGTGCGTGGAAGGCCATCGGCGAGGGCTCGGACGTGCTGGTCGTGGCGCCCACGGGATCCGGCAAGACGCTGGCCGCGTTCCTCGCCGCCCTGGACCGGCTCGCGTCCACTCCGCCGCCCGCGGAGGCGAAGAAGCGTTGCCGCGTGCTGTACGTGTCACCGCTGAAGGCTCTGGCGGTCGACGTGGAGCGCAATCTCCGCAGCCCGCTGACCGGGATCAGGCAGGAGTCGGTCCGGCTCGGCCTGCCGGAGCCGGAGGTGCGGGTCGGGATCCGCTCGGGCGACACGCCCCCCGCGGAGCGCAGGTCGCTGGTCACCCGGCCGCCGGACATCCTCATCACCACCCCCGAGTCGCTCTTCCTGATGCTCACCTCGTCCGCCAGGGAGGCGCTGGTGGGCGTCGAGACGGTGATCCTCGACGAGGTCCACGCCGTAGCGGGCACCAAGAGGGGCGCCCATCTCGCCGTGTCCCTCGAGCGCCTCGACGAACTGCTGCCCCGGCCGGCCCGCCGGATCGGCCTGTCCGCGACGGTGCGGCCGGTGGACGAGGTGGCCCGCTACCTTTCGCCGCAGCGCCGGGTGGAGATCGTCCAGCCGGTGTCCGGCAAGGAGTTCGACCTCTCCGTCGTCGTCCCCGTGGAGGATCTGGGCGAGCTCGGGGGCTCACCCGCCTCCGACACCGGGGCCGGTGTCGCCGAGAAGCCGTCGATCTGGCCGCATGTCGAGGAACGCATCGCCGACCTCGTCCAGGCACACCGTTCCACGATCGTCTTCGCCAACTCCCGCCGGCTTGCCGAGCGGCTGTGCAATCGCCTCAACGAGATCGCGTACGAACGGGCCACCGGCGCACCGATGCCCGAGGACGGCCCGCCGGCGGAGATCATGGCCCAGTCGGGGGCTGCCCGGGGCGCCCCGCCGCTGCTCGCCCGCGCTCACCACGGTTCCGTTTCCAAGGAGCAGCGGGCGCTCGTCGAGGAGGACCTGAAGGCGGGGCGACTGCCCGCGGTCGTCGCCACGTCGAGCCTGGAACTGGGCATCGACATGGGCGCGGTGGACCTGGTCGTCCAGGTCGAGTCCCCGCCGTCCGTGGCCTCCGGCCTCCAGCGGGTCGGCCGGGCCGGCCACCAGGTGGGCGCGGTCTCCACGGGTGTGGTCTTCCCCAAGTACCGCGGTGACCTGGTGCAGGCGGCGGTGGTCATCGAGCGCATGCGCAGCGGCTCCATCGAGTCGTTGCGCATCCCGTCGAACCCCTTGGACGTGCTGGCCCAGCAGCTGGTCGCGATGGTCGCCCTGGACAGCTGGCAGTCCGACGACCTGCTGGCGCTGGTCCGCCGTGCCGCGCCGTTCGCCTCGCTGCCCGAGTCGGCCTTCACCGCCGTCCTCGACATGCTCGCCGGCCGCTATCCCTCCGACGCTTTCGCCGAGTTGCGCCCCCGCGTGGTCTGGGACCGGGTCGCGGGGACGGTCACGGGCCGTCCCGGGGCGCAGCGCCTCGCCGTGACCTCCGGAGGCACGATCCCGGACCGCGGCCTCTTCGGCGTCTTCCTCGCCGGCGCCGACCCGAAGAAGGGCGGCGGCCGCGTCGGGGAGCTCGACGAGGAGATGGTCTACGAGTCACGCATCGGTGATGTGTTCACGCTGGGCACGACGTCCTGGCGGATCGAGGACATCACCCGCGACCGGGTGCTGGTCTCCCCCGCCCCCGGGGTGCCGGGGCGGCTCCCGTTCTGGAAGGGTGACCAGCT
Organism: Streptomyces pristinaespiralis; assembly: GCF_001278075.1. Lineage (GTDB taxonomy): Bacteria > Actinomycetota > Actinomycetes > Streptomycetales > Streptomycetaceae > Streptomyces > Streptomyces pristinaespiralis. The sequence goes on from NZ_CP011340.1 coordinate 2,517,105, forward strand.
CGGCCGGCCGCTGGAGCTCGGACGGGCCGTCGGCGCCTTCCTGCGCGAGGTCGGCGGGCTCAGCCCCGAGGACGGCCGGCTGCGTCTGCTGGCCGCCGGTCTGGACGCCTGGGCGGCGGACAATGTGCTGGCCTACCTGGACGAGCAGCGCCGGGCCTGCGGCCATGTCCCCGACGACCGGACGATCCTGGTGGAGCGGTTCCGGGACGAGCTGGGCGACTGGCGGGTCGTGATCCACTCTCCGTTCGGCGCTCAGGTGCACGCGCCGTGGGCGCTCGCGCTGGGCGCCCGTCTCGCCGAGCGCTACGGCATGGACGCGCAGGTGATGCACGCCGACGACGGCATCGTGCTGCGCCTGCCGGACGCGGACCTGATGGGGCTCGATCTGCTCGACCAGGACCCGGTCCACCTGGACACCTCACGGGACGGGGCGTACGACAACGAGCAGGCGCCCGTCGGCGCCGCGGACGCCGTCTTCGACAAGGGCGAGATCAGTCAGATCGTGACGGACCAGGTCGGCGGATCCGCCCTGTTCGCCTCCCGGTTCCGTGAGTGCGCCGCCCGCGCGCTGCTGCTGCCGCGCCGCAGTCCGGGCAAGCGCACCCCGCTGTGGCAGCAGCGGCAGCGCGCTGCCCAGCTGTTGCAGGTCGCGAGTGAGTTCGGTTCGTTCCCGATCGTTCTGGAAGCGGTCCGAGAGTGCCTGCAGGACGTCTTCGACGTCCCCGGGCTCACCGAACTGATGGGCGACATCGAGTCCCGTCGTGTCCGTCTGGTCGAGGTCACCACCCCCGAGCCCTCCCCCTTCGCCCGCTCCCTGCTGTTCGGCTACGTCGCCCAGTTCCTGTACGAGGGGGACTCGCCGCTCGCCGAGCGCCGCGCCGCCGCCCTGTCCCTGGACTCCCGGCTGCTGTCCGAGCTGCTCGGCCAGGCGGAGCTGAGGGAACTGCTGGACGCCGATGTGCTCACCGAACTGGAGCGGGAGCTTCAGTGGCTGACCGAGGAGCGGCGGATCAAGGACGTGGAAGGCGTGGCCGACCTGCTGCGCGTGCTCGGTCCGCTGACCGAGGCCGAGCTCGTCGAGCGAGGCAGCGACCCCGCCTGGCCGCAGGAGCTCGCCGCGTCCCGTCGCGCCATCCGGGTCCGTATCGCCGGTGCGGACCACTGGGCGGCGGTCGAGGACGCGGGGCGGCTGCGCGACGCGCTGGGCACGGCGCTGCCGGTGGGCGTCCCGGAGGCGTTCACCGAGCCGGTCAAGGACCCGTTCGGTGACCTCCTCGCCCGGTTCGCCCGCACCCACGGTCCCTTCACCTCCGCCCAGGCCGCCGCCCGCTTCGGCCTCGGCGCGGCGGTCACCGACGGCGGACTCCAGCGTCTCGCCGCGAGCGGCAGGGTCGTACAGGGTGAGTTCCACCCCGCCGGCATCGGCCAGGAATGGTGCGACGCGGGCGTGCTGCGCCGGCTGCGCAGGCGTTCCCTGGCCGCGCTCCGGCACGAGCTGGAGCCGGTGCCGCCCGCCGCGCTGGCATCGTTCCTGCCCCAGTGGCAGCACCTGGGGAGCAGCAGCCTGCGCGGCATCGACGGCCTCGCCCGCGCCATCGAGCAACTGCAGGGCGCCTCCGTGCCTGCCTCCGCCCTGGAGAAGCTGGTCCTTCCGTCCCGCGTCTCCCACTACAACAGCACGCTCCTGGACGAACTGACCACGAGCGGCGAGGTGTTGTGGGCCGGTGCCGGCGCCCTGCCCGGCAAGGACGGCTGGGTCTCGCTCTATCTGGCCGACGCCGCTCCCCTGCTGCTGCCCCCGCCGCACCCGCTGGAGCTGACGGCGCTGCACGAGTCGGTGCTCACCGCCCTCTCCGGTGGATACGGCCTGTTCTTCCGCCAGATCGCCGACCAGGTCCGGGCCACCACGCACCCCGACGCCACGGATCCGCAACTGGCCGACGCCGTGTGGGATCTCGCCTGGTCCGGCCGGCTCACCAACGACACGCTCGCACCGCTGCGGGCCATGCTCGGCTCCGGTCGCACGGCGGGCTCCACGGCCCACCGCGCCAGACGCACCGTCCCCCGCGGCCGCTACGGCAGCCTGTCGGCAGCGGCCCGTCCGGCCTCCCGCACCGGTCCTCCCACGGTGAGCGGCCGCTGGTCGCTGCTGCCGGCCTCCGAGCAGGATCCGACCCACCGGGCGCACGCCCTGGCCCGCACCCTTCTGGACCGCCACGGCGTGGTGACCCGGGGCGCGGTCGCGGCGGAGGGCGTGGAGGGCGGCTTCTCCGCCGTGTACCGCGTCCTGTCGGCGTTCGAGGACAGCGGGCAGGCCCGCCGCGGCTACGTCGTCGAAGGTCTGGGCGCCGCCCAGTTCGCGATGGACGGCGCGGTCGACCGCCTGCGAGCGGCGTCCACGGCGCGGGACCGCGCCGAGGGACAGTCCGCTCCGCGTGCGGTGGTGCTGGCCGCTGCCGACCCCGCGAACGCCTACGGGGCCGCGCTGCCCTGGCCGGAGCCGCCGGAGGGCGCCGGGCACAAGCCGGGCCGGAAAGCGGGCTCCCTGGTGGTCCTGGTCGACGGGGAACTGACGCTGTACATGGAGCGCGGCGGCAAGACGCTGCTCGCGTGGGCCACCGACCCGGACGCGCCCGCGCTTCACGCGGCGGCCGGCACGCTCGCCGCCGCTGCCCGTGAAGGCGCCCTCGGGACAGTCACGGTGGAGCGCGCCAACGGAGCCCCGGCCCTGACGGCACCGCTGGCCCGCGCCCTGGAGAGCGCCGGATTCCACGCCACACCACGGGGGCTGCGCCTGCGCCCGTGACCGGCACCCACGCGCCCTGCCCGCCTGTCGCGCATCATGGGTGCCATGCCCGAAGGAGACACCGTCTGGCTGACCGCCCACCGTCTGCACGAGGCGTTGGCCGGCCAGGTCCTGACCCGTTCCGACCTCCGTGTACCGCGCTTCGCCACGGCGGACCTGACCGGCCGGACCGTCCTGGACGTGACCCCGCGCGGCAAGCATCTCCTCACCCGGTTCGAGGGCGGGCTGACCCTGCACTCGCATCTCGGCATGGAGGGCTCATGGCGGGTCTTCGACGCGGGTGCGCGCTGGAGCGGCGGCCCGTCCCATCAGATCCGCGCGATCCTGGGCAGCGCGGCGCGCACCGCCGTCGGATATCGCCTTCCCGTCGTCGAACTGCTCCGTACCGCGGAAGAGGAGGAGGCCGTCGGCCATCTCGGGCCCGACCTCCTCGGCCCGGACTGGGATCCGGGGCGGGCGGTGGCGAACCTGCTCGCCGACCCCCTCCGCCCGCTCGGAGAGGCCCTCCTCGACCAGCGCAACCTCGCCGGCATCGGCAATGTCTACAAGTCGGAGCTGGCCTTCCTGGCCCGTGTCACACCGTGGCTGCCGGTCGGCGAACTGCCCCCGGGGATTCCCGAGCGGCTGGTCGCCACCGCGCAGCGGCTCCTCGAGGCCAACAAGCGGAGCTTCGACCGGCGCACCATGACCAGCGGCCGTAATCCGTCCCAGAAGCTGTACGTGTATGGACGCAAGGGCCGCCCCTGTCCGCGCTGCGGGACGCCCGTGCGCAAGGCCGATCAGGGTGAAGCGGGCCGCGAGCGTCCGACCTACTGGTGCCCGCGCTGTCAGACGGGCCCCACCTCCTGACGAACCACCTCCGGACGAACCGCCACCTGCCTCCGCGAGCAGGCCCCGGGCGGCAGCACCCCCACAGTTGACGGCTCGTCAGATCTGGTCGTACGTTGCCGGGCATGACGCTGACGGCGTACGACCTCACCGGCCGCACCGCTTTCGTCACCGGAGCGGCGGGCGGGATCGGCCGCGCCTGCGCCGTACTGCTCGCCCAAGCGGGAGCGACGGTCCACTGCGCCGACCTGGACGGGCACGGCCTCGCCGGGACCCGCTCCCTGATCGAGTCCGGCGGGGGCAAGGCCCTGACACACACCCTGGACGTCACCGACCGCCCAGCCCTGGAAGCGGCGGTCACCGACGCGGGCCGCCTCGACGTCATGGCCGCCGTCGCCGGGATCATGCACACGAGCCTCGTCCTCGAGACCAGGGAGGAGGACCTGGACCGGGTCATGGCCGTCAATTTCAAAGGCGTGCTGTACGCCTGCCGGGCGGCGGCCCGCGTCATGATCCCGGCGGGCGGCGGCTCCATCGTCACGATGGCTTCGGGCGCGGTGGACGCGGCCAACGCCGGCCTGCTCTGCTACAGCGCCTCCAAGGCCGCCGTGGTCCAGCTCACGAAGACGCTCGCGACCGAACTGGGCCCGCACGGCATCCGCGTGAACGCGGTGGCCCCGGGCTGGGTCCGCACACCGATGACCGACCGTCATGAGGCCGGTCTTCAGCACCGGACGGAAACCGCGATGGCGCGGCTGTCACCCCTCGGCCGGGTGGGCGAGCCCACGGACATCGCCCACGCCGTTCTCCATCTGGCCTGCGACGCCTCGTCGTTCACGACGGGTCAGATATGCCGTCCGAACGGGGGCGTCGTGATGCCCTGGTAGTCCGGCGGGCCGCCGTCGCATGGACAGGGAGAAGGCTGAGCCCCCAACCGCCGGCGGCCACCGCACCTTCGACGACGCCGGAGTGCTCCGGGACCAGGGCGAGCCGGAGCACGGCCCACCACCACAAGCCGCCCACCACGAGCCCGAGCGCGACAACGGGCACGAGGACCGCCCCGCGTACTGCCATGGCTGCCTCCTCCGGCCCACGCTAATGCGACGCGCCGGGCCGCGGGGAGGGCGCACGGTTGGGCGACCCGGCGCGCGCCGGCAGAGCTCGTGCCCTCGACGTCACGCGTTCTCCGCCTGGAACATCCAGGCGTGCTTCTCGAGGTCGGCGGTGAGCTGGATCAGGATGTCCTGGCTGACCGGGTCCGGCTCGTCGGTCACCTCGATGCGTTCACGCATGCGTCCGATGACTGCGCCCAGAGCGTCGATCATGGTGCGCACGACATCCACGTCCTTGATCCAGCCCTCGGGAACGGATCCGATCGCGCTCTGCGCGGCCACTGTCGCCGCCCGCCCGTCAGGTGCCACGCCGATCGCCGACGCCCGCTCCGCGACCATGTCGGAGTGCTGCCGTGCGGTGTCGACGACCTCGTCGAGCTGCAGGTGCACGGACCTGAAGCGGGGGCCGACCACGTTCCAGTGCACCTGCTTGGCCACCAGGCCGAGGTCCACCAGATCCACCAGCGCACCCTTCAGCGCATCGCCGACCGTCTTGAGATCCGCTTCGGACAGAGTGCTTTTCACGACAGACATCCACGCCTCCACTCGGTTCGCCGACTACCGTCCACGATTACATAACTACCGAAAAGAGCCATTCGGGACAGACGGTCAAGCACTGTGCCTGCCCAAGCGAAAGGCCCTGACCGGTATCGGGTACCAATCAGGGCCCAGCTCAAACAGAAATGCCGTGCGAGTGGTGCAGGACCTGCGATCAGGCGGCGACGACGTCGACCGCTTCCGCGGGTGCCTTGATCGTCACACGCTCCGTCGGCACACCTGCCACCGACGTCACGGAGACGGAGCCCAGCATGGGTCGTACCGGTGCGGGCACCTCGCCGGCGGCTGCCGACTCGGCCAGTTCGGCCAGCGACAGTTCGTCGCTCACTTCACGCATGAGCTCGGACATCCGTACGTCAAGCGCGTCGCAGATCGCGGAGAGCAGCTCGGAGGATGCCTCCTTCTGCCCCCGCTCCACCTCGGAGAGATAGCCGAGCGAGACTCGGGCGGACGAGGAGACTTCGCGCAGAGTACGGCCCTGGCGCTGGCGCTGCCGACGCAGCACGTCACCAAGCAGGCGACGGAGCAGAATCATCGGTGGCTCCCTCCTCGGACCGCGTAGCCGCATCCTTCACGCCCCACCGTACCGCCTTGCGCGGCGGCCGTGCGGGGAGCGATGTCGTGTTCACTCAGGGCTGCAAACATCAATTCCCCCCGTTCTGTTCCGTATCCTGTGCCCGCGCGTTCTCGCGCAGTTCCTCGACGAGCAGCTCCAGCACGCTCCGTACACTCTCTCTACGGATTTCCCCGCGGTCGCCGTTCAACCTCAATGCGGCCACTTTCCCGGCTCCCGCCGGCCCGGCGACAGACACATATACCGTCCCGACGGGCCTCCCGTCCTGCGGTTCGGGACCTGCCACCCCGGTGGTCGCCAGACCCCAGTCGGCTCCCATGAGGTCCCGTACACCGGCCGCCATCTGCGACGCGACCCGCGGATCGACCGCTCCGCACTCCGCCAGAAGGGCACCGTCGACCCCGAGAACATCCCTCTTGAGAGTGGTGGCGTACGCCGTGACGGATCCGCGGAAGACTTTCGAGGCTCCAGGCACCGAAGTGAGCTCAGCGGCCACGAGACCGCCCGTGAGGGACTCCGCGACGGCCAGGGTCTGACCACGCTCCGCAAGCACCGCGAGGACAGCGGCTGCCTCGGTCACTTCGAGGAGCCCGCCCCGGCCCGCTCGGCGGCGAGCCCCTTGCGCCTCAGCACGATCGCCTGCCGCACGTAGTCGAGGCCGGTGACGACCGTCAGCACCACGGCAACGGCCATCACCCAGAACCGCAGCGTCGCCAGCGGTCCGGTCAGCGCCAGGACGTACATGCCCACGGCGGTGCCCTGCGCGAGCGTCTTCATCTTGCCGCCGCGACTGGCCGGAATCACCGCGTGCCTGATCACCCAGAACCGCATCAGCGTGATCCCGAGCTCACGGAAGAGAATGACCCCGGTCACCCACCACGGAAGGTCGCCGAGCGCGGAAAGACTGATCAGTCCCGCCGCCATGATCGCCTTGTCGGCGATCGGGTCCGCGATCTTCCCGAAGTCGGTGACCAGGTTGTACGTGCGGGCGAGGTGCCCGTCGAAGATGTCGGTGATCATGGCGACGGCGAACGCCGCCCATGCCCACGCCCGCCATGCCGGGTCGTAGCCGCCGTCCTGCAGCAGCAGCACCACGAAGGCCGGCACCAGGAGGAGCCGCACCATGGTCAGGATGTTGGCGATGTTCCACAGGCTGGCCTGATTGACGGCCGCAGCGCCCAGCTTGCCGCCGGGCGCCGGCCTTCCGGTCCCGCCCGCCGCGGATGCCGGGACTCCGGTCATCTGCCCGCCTCCTCGTCAGGGGTCCGGGAGCCGACCCCCAGGACCTCGCAGTACTCGGCCACCAGGTCGACGCCCTCGGTGCCCACGGCCTTCGCCACGACCATACGACCGGGCTCGAGGCCCTCGCTCGACGTGAAGACGACCTGGCCGTCGGTCTCCGGCGCCTGGTGGGCGGCACGGCCCACCGCGCCGTCCTCGTCGTCGACGGACTCCACCAGTACCTCGAGGGTCTCACCCAGGCGCTCCTCCGCCCGCTGGGCGGTGAGCTCGTCGGCGATGCGCGACATGTGCTCGAGCCGCTCGGCGATGACGTCGGCGTCCAGCTTGCCGTCGTAGGTGACGGCCTCCGTGCCCTCCTCGTCGCTGTAGCCGAAGACTCCGACGGCATCCAGGCGGGCGGCCGAGATGAAGCGCTCGAGCTCCGCGAAGTCGGCCTCGGTCTCGCCGGGGAACCCGACGATGAAGTTCGAGCGCACACCGGCCTGCGGGGCCTTGCCGCGGATGGTCTCCAGCAGCTCGAGGAACCGCTCCGTGTCGCCGAAGCGGCGCATGGCCCGCAGCACACCGGGCGCGGAGTGCTGGAAGGACAGGTCGAAGTAGGGAGCGACCTTCGGGGTCGAGGTGAGGACGTCGATCAGCCCCGGGCGCATCTCGGCCGGCTGCAGATAGCTGACCCGGACCCGCTCGATGCCGTCGACGGCCGCCAGCTCGGGCAGCAGCGTCTCGAGCAGACGGATGTCGCCGAGGTCCTTGCCGTACGAGGTGTTGTTCTCGGAGACCAGCATGATCTCCTTGACGCCCTGCTCCGCCAGCCAGCGCGTCTCGCCGAGGACGTCGCTCGGACGGCGTGAGATGAAGGAGCCGCGGAAGGACGGGATGGCGCAGAAGGAGCAGCGCCGGTCGCATCCGGAGGCCAGCTTCACGGAGGCGACGGGACTGGTGCCGAGCCGACGACGCAGCGGCGCGCGCGGTCCGGACTCCGGGGCGATGCCTTCCGGCAGGTCCTCGGGCGCCGGCGCGACGTCGCCGTGGCCCGGCAGTGCCACATCGGTCGCCTGCTGGCGCTCGACAGGGCTCAGCGGCAGCAGCTTGCGCCGGTCGCGGGGGGTGTGCGAGGCGTGGACGCCGCCGCTGAGGATGGTCTGCAGGCGGTCGGAGATGTCGGCGTAGTCGTCGAATCCGAGCACACCGTCGGCCTCCGGCAGGGCCTCCGCAAGATCCTTGCCGTACCGCTCCGCCATGCAGCCGACGGCGACGACGGCCTGCGTTCTGCCGTGATCCTTGAGATCGTTGGCTTCCAGGAGGGCGTCGACGGAGTCCTTCTTGGCGGCTTCGACGAATCCGCAGGTGTTGACGACGGCGACGTCTGCGTCGGAGGCGTCCTCGACGAGCTCCCAGCCGTCCGCTGCCAAGCGGCCTGCAAGCTCCTCCGAGTCCACCTCGTTACGGGCGCATCCGAGAGTGACAAGGGCGACGGTACGGCGTTCGGGCATGGGCTCAAGACTACTTTGTCCCGGCGCGGGCCCCGGCCGCGAGGGTCGGGGGCCGTGCCGGGACGAAGGGGCTCAGCCGACCTCGGGGTCTCCCTTGGTGTAGGAGAGCCTTTCGACGCCGCCCATCTTGAATTCGTCCTGGACCTTCTTGCCGTTCACGAACAGCTCGATCGCCCCGGCGTTGCCGAGGATCAGGTCGACGCGTTCGTCGTCCTGGAAGGTCTTGCTCTCGCCCTTGAGCAGCAGCCCGTCGAAGAGCACCTTGCCGTTGTGCGATTTGGCGGAGATCCAGCTCTTGTCGCTGGTGGCGGACAGTTTCACGGTGACCTTGTCCTTCGGCAGGGCCGCAATGGCGCTGTCGGAGGGGTCGGGCTTGGGGTCGGCGGGCTTGGTCGTCCGGACGTCGGTGGGAGTGGGCTTCGTGCCGGACGCGGGGCCTTCCGCGACGTTGCCGCTGCCGCTCTCCCCGTCGCTGAAGAGAGTGAAGCCGGAGAAGCCGACCACGGCGACGATCGCCGCGACCATGGCCGCGGTCCAGTTGGGGCGGCGCCGCTCGGGACGGATGCGCTCGGCTTCGAACAGCGGGGCGGCAGGCGTCGGGGCCGGCCGGCCGCCGTGCTCGTCGTCGAACTGCTCGACGAGCGGTTCGGGGTCGAGTCCGACGACACGGGCGAGCATACGGATGTGCCCGCGGGCGTACACGTCGCCGCCGCAGAGGGAGAAGTCGTCGTCCTCGATCGCGTGCACGATGGGGATGCGCACCCGGGTGGAGGTACTGACCTCGTCAACGGTGAGGCCTGCGCCGACACGCGCCTGCTGGAGCACGTGGCCGATCGAAGGCCGGGCGTCTTCGACTGAAGGCCGGTCGTCTTCGGGGGAGTTGCCGATGGACACGGGGGCGCCTTTCGAGCGTGTAACCACCTGCTGGAGGTTCAGTCTATGGGTGGTACGAAAGGGTGGGGCAACCGGGCGGTGGAGCTTTGTACGCCATCGGAATGGCCGGGTGGTCCCGGGGTCGGGACATCTGTACATCCCTCCCTCCAACTTGACGTACGACCAAGGGAAACGGTTGCCCGTCAAACCCTTACGAGTGAGTCTCTCCCCGGATCACGGCGAGCACTCCATCCAGTTCGTCCGGTTTCACGAGAACGTCACGGGCCTTGGACCCTTCGCTGGGGCCGACGATGTTCCGCGACTCCATGAGGTCCATCAGCCGTCCTGCCTTCGCGAAACCCACGCGCAGCTTGCGCTGCAGCATCGATGTCGAGCCGAACTGCGTGGAAACGACCAGCTCGGCGGCCTGGCAGAGCAGATCGAGGTCGTCGCCGATGTCCTCGTCGATCTCCTTCTTCTGCTTCGTGCCGACGACCACGTCGTCCCGGAAGACCGGAGCCATCTGGTCCTTGCAGTGGCGGACCACCGCGGCGACCTCTTCCTCCGTCACGAAGGCGCCCTGCATGCGGGTGGGCTTGTTGGCGCCCATGGGCAGGAACAGCCCGTCGCCCTTGCCGATCAGCTTCTCCGCGCCCGGCTGGTCGAGGATGACCCGGCTGTCGGCGAGGGAGGAGGTGGCGAAGGCGAGCCGGGAGGGCACGTTCGCCTTGATCAGGCCGGTGACGACGTCGACCGACGGCCGCTGGGTGGCCAATACCAGATGGATACCGGCCGCGCGCGCCAGCTGGGTGATGCGGACGATCGCGTCCTCCACGTCGCGCGGCGCGACCATCATGAGGTCGGCCAGCTCGTCCACGATGACCAGCAGGTACGGATACGGCTGGAGCTCACGCTCGCTGCCCTCCGGCGGCTTGACCTTGCCGTGGCGCACGGCCTGGTTGAAGTCGTCGATGTGGCGGAAGCCGTACGCGGCGAGGTCGTCGTAGCGCAGGTCCATCTCACGCACGACCCACTGCAGCGCCTCCGCTGCCCGCTTGGGGTTGGTGATGATGGGCGTGATCAGGTGCGGGATGCCCTCGTAGGCGGTGAGCTCGACCCGCTTGGGGTCGACCAGCACCATCCGTACGTCCTCCGGCGTCGCCCTTATCATCACCGAGGTGATCAGGCAATTGATGCAGGAGGACTTGCCGGAGCCGGTGGCGCCGGCGACCAGTACGTGCGGCATCTTCGCCAGGTTGGCCATCACGTAACCGCCCTCGACGTCCTTGCCGAGCGCGACGAGCATCGGGTGGTCGTCCTCCGCGGCGTCCGCGAGGCGCAGTACGTCGCCGAGGTTGACCATCTCGCGGTCGGTGTTCGGGATCTCGATGCCGACGGCGGACTTGCCGGGGATCGGCGAGATGATCCGCACGTCCGGGCTGGCGACCGCGTACGCGATGTTCTTGGTCAGGGCGGTGATGCGCTCGACCTTCACGGCGGGGCCGAGTTCCACCTCGTAACGGGTGACCGTCGGACCGCGGGTGAAGCCGGTGACGGCCGCGTCGACCTTGAACTCCATGAACACGTTGGTCAGCGAGGCGACGACCGCGTCGTTCGCGGCGCTGCGGGTCTTGCCCGGGCCGCCGCGCTCCAGCAGGTCGAGCGAGGGCAGTGAGTAGGTGATGTCGCCCGACAGCTGGAGCTGCTCGGCCCGCGGGGGCAGGGGCTGGGACTCGTCGGGCGCCGGTTTCGTCAGGTCGGGTACGGCCCCCTTGCTCCCGGGGGCCTTCTGCTCGCGGGCGGGTGCCTCGGGTTCGCGCGCGGTGGGGACGGGCGGGACGGCACGCTGCCGCTCGGCGGTGACGTCCCGGGTGAGGTCGGCGACGAGCGGCGAGGGCGGCATGCCGTTCAGCACGGCTCCGTCGAGCGCGGCGGCCGCGGCCGCGGCGACGTCCACCGCGTCCATCTCCCTGCCCAGGGCCGGCTGGGCCGACGGCCTGCGCGGCCGGCGGCGCCGGGAGAGCGCCTCCTCCTCCGCCACGTCCGGGTCGGCACCCGCGGCCGCGCCGGCGCGGCCTGCCGAACGGCCCGGGCGGGCGGGCAGGGCCTCGCGCCACTGCTCGTCGTACCGCTCGTCGTCCGTTTCGGCGTCGGCGCCGGGCAGCGGCTCGATGATGCCGAGCTTGGAGCCGAGCAGCCGCAGTCGCTGGGGGATGGCGTTGACGGGCGTGGCGGTGACCACGAGCAGGCCGAAGACGGTGAGCAGCACCAGCAGCGGCACCGCGAGCACCTCGCCCATGGCGAAGATCAGCGGTTTGGACACGGCCCAGCCGATCAGGCCGCCCGCGTCCTGGATCGCCTCTGTGCCCTCGCCCCGGCCGGGCGAGCCGCAGGCCATGTGGACCTGACCGAGCACACCGAGGACCAGCGCGGAAAGGCCGATGACGATACGGCCGTTGGCCTCCGGCCGCTCCGGGAAGAGGATCAGCCGCACCGCGACCGCGCCCAGCAGTATCGGCGCGAGCAGGTCGAGCCTGCCGAAGGCGCCGGTGACGAGCATTTCGACGAGATCGCCGACGGGGCCGTGCAGATTCGACCAGGTGCCCGCCGCGACGATCAGGGCCAGGCCGAGCAGCAGCAGAGCCAGCCCGTCCTTGCGGTGCGCCGGGTCGAGGCCCTTGGCTCCACGCCCTATGCCGCGGAACATCGCTCCGACGGCGTGCGCGAGGCCCAGCCAGACGGCGCGCACCAGGCGGTACACACCCCCGGTGGGGGACGGTGCGGGCTTCGGCGCGGCCGCCTTCTTGGCCGCGGCCTTCTTCGGGGGTGCCTTTTTCGGGGGCACCGCCCTCTTGGCGGCGCTCTTCTTGACGGGCGCTGCCTTCTTCGCGGCGCCGGTCGTACGGCCGGCGCGCGGCTTCGCGGTGCCCGCCGTGCCCTGGGAACCCTTGCCGGACGTACGTGAGGCCATGGTGGTGAGGTTACCGGTGTCGACCGCAGCGGACACGTGTGCCCACTGCTTCACCCGTTCATGTCGTTGCTGATGTTGCGGAGAACTGACGCGGCATCAAGCGCCGGTGGGCACGCGCGGACAGGCGCCGAAGGGGGCTAGCTCTGCGAGGGAAGCGTCGGCGACCCGCCGCCGGTGCCGGGCTCCAGGGCGTCAAGAGCCCTGCGAAGCCCGGTGAGTTTGCGTTCGCGGTGGGCGGCCGTGGCCACGGCCGCCGCGTCCGCCGAGTCGTCGTCGAGCTGCTTCGAGAGGGCCTCCGCCTGCTCCTCGACGGCGGCGAGCCGCGCGGACAGTTCGGCGAGGAGACCCGCGGACTCGCGGCCGGATCCCGTCTCCGCCTGGTTACCGCCCTCGAGCTGGAGCCGCAGCAGTGCCGCCTGCTCCCGCAGTTGGCAGTTCTTCATGTAGAGCTCGACGAAGACGGAGACCTTCGCGCGCAGCACCCACGGGTCGAACGGCTTGGAGATGTAGTCCACGGCGCCCGCGGCGTACCCACGGAAGGTGTGATGGGGGCCGTGGTTGATCGCGGTGAGGAAGATGATCGGGATGTCCCGTGTCCGCTCGCGGCGCTTGATGTGCGCGGCGGTCTCGAACCCGTCCATTCCCGGCATCTGGACATCCAGCAGAATGACCGCGAAATCGTCCGTCAGCAGCGCCTTGAGCGCTTCCTCCCCTGACGATGCCCGCACCAGCGTCTGATCGAGCGCTGAGAGAATGGCCTCCAACGCGAGCAGATTCTCCGGCCTGTCATCGACCAGGAGGATCTTGGCCTTCTGCACCATGCCCCGTCCTCCTCGCCCCGGCATGGGGTCTCCCCAGCTCGATGAGCCGGGGGACGCACCGGGCGCCGCCCCAGGGGACGACTCCCTTGCGCCGCCCGTCCTTGTGCCGGTCATCGTAGCCGCACCCCGCCCGTCGCCACACCCTGTCACCGTGATGTCACTGTGCACGTACCGCAAACGTGGGGGGAGCCCGGATAGTTCCCCGGATCCTTCCTCTTCACACGCCTCCGGCCAAAGTCGATCAGCGACTCGCACACAATCACACGACCTGCTGTCACTTGTCGCGCATCCACTGCTCCATCACCGACAGGAGATGATCGGGATCCACCGGCTTGGTCACATAGTCGGATGCTCCGGACTCGATGGCCTTCTCCCGGTCGCCCTTCATGGCCTTCGCCGTGAGCGCGATGATCGGCAGGCCGGCGAACTGGGGCATCCGCCGGATCGCCGTGGTCGTCGCGTACCCGTCCATCTCCGGCATCATGATGTCCATCAGTACGACAGTCACATCGTCGTGCTGCTCCAGGACTTCGATGCCCTCCCGGCCGTTCTCCGCGTACAGCACCGACAGCCCGTGCTGCTCCAGAACGCTGGTCAGCGCGAAGACGTTACGGATGTCGTCGTCGACGATCAGGACCTTCTCGCCGTCGAAGGTGAACACCCGCCGCTGCTCCGGGCCCTCCTGCTCGCCCGCCGCCCACGGCTCCTGTCCGGGCGTCTCGCCCGGCTGTCCCCCGGCCCGCGACGGCTCCAGGGACGCCTGGGCCTTGCGGCGGCGGCGCAGCAGGGCCGCAGGGCCCGCGGGAGCCGCCTGCGTCGGCTGCGGCCGCACCTGCGCCCCGCCGTCCTCTGCGACGCCCTCCTCGCCCGGACGGCTGCCGACGCCGCCCGGACCGAGCTGCGGGTAGCCCTGCGGCGGCAGTTCGCTCGGGTGGAGCGGCAGATACAGGGTGAAGGTGGAACCGCGCCCCGGCTCGCTCGCCGCGTGGATCTCGCCACCGAGCAGGCGCGCGATCTCCCGGCTGATCGACAGTCCGAGGCCCGTACCGCCGTACTTACGGCTGGTCGTGCCGTCGGCCTGCTTGAACGCCTCGAAGATGACCCGCATCTTGCCGGCCGCGATACCGATGCCCGTGTCGGTCACGGAGAAGGCGATCAGATCCCCGTCCGGGTCGCGCAGCGATCCCGCCTCCAGCAGCTGCTCACGGATCGACTGCGGCACATCCGCGCCGGCCGGCCGGATCACCAGCTCGACCGCGCCGCTGTCGGTGAACTTCACCGCGTTCGACAGCAGATTGCGCAGCACCTGCAGCAGCCGCTGCTCGTCGGTGTGCAGCGTCGCCGGCAGCTCGGGCGAGACACGGACGGAGAAGTCGAGTCCCTTCTCCGCGGTCAGCGGCCGGAACGTCGCCTCGACGTAGTCCACCAGCTGCACCAGCGCGATGCGGGTCGGGCTCACGTCCATCTTGCCCGCCTCGACCTTCGACAGGTCGAGGATGTCGTTGATCAGCTGCAGCAGATCGGACCCGGCGCCGTGGATCGTCTCGGCGAACTCCACCTGCTTCGGCGACAGATTGCCCGCCGCGTTGTCCGCGAGCAGCTTGGCCAGGATGAGAAGGGAATTGAGCGGCGTCCGCAGCTCGTGCGACATGTTCGCCAGGAACTCCGACTTGTAGCGCATGGAGACCGCGAGCTGCTCCGCCCGCTCCTCCAGCACCTGCCGGGCCTCCTCGATCTCGGTGTTCTTCACCTCGATGTCGCGGTTCTGCTGCGCCAGCAGCTCGGCCTTCTCCTCCAGTTCGGCATTGGACGCCTGGAGCGCCTTCTGCCGGTTCTCCAGCTCGGCCGAGCGCTCACGCAGCTGCTCCGTCAGCTCCTGCGACTGCTTGAGCAGCACCTCGGTCTTCGTGTTGACGCTGATCGTGTTGACGCTCGTCGCGATCATCTCGGCGATCTGGTTCAGGAAGTCCCGCTGGATCTGCGTGAACGGCTGGAACGACGCCAGCTCGATCACCCCGAGGACCTTCCCCTCGAACAGGACGGGCAGCACGATCACATAGGCGGGCGACGCCTCGCCCAACCCCGAGGAGATCCGCAGGTAGCCCGGCGGAACGTTGACCTGGATGGTCCGCTTCTCCTCCGCCGCCGTCCCGATCAGGGTCTCCCCCGGACGGAACGACGTCGGCATCAGACCGGCCGAGTATCCGTAACTGCCGCGCATGCACAGCTCGTACGACTCCCCGCCCCCGGTCTCCGAGCCGTTGCCGGCGGGCACGGCCAGGAAGAAGGCGCCGTGCTGCGCAGAGACGACCGGGGTGAGCTCGCTCATGATCAGCGACGCGACGTCGTCGAGGTCGCGCCGGCCCTGCATCAGACCGGAGATACGGGCCAGGTTTCCCTTGAGCCAGTCCTGCTCCTCGTTGGCGAGGGTGGTGTCGCGCAGGTTGGCGATCATCGTGTTGATGTTGTCCTGGAGCACCTGGATCTCGCCGGCGGCGTCCACATCGATCTTGAGGTTGAGATCGCCGCGGGTGACCGCGGTCGCGACGGCCGCGATGGCCCGCACCTGACGGGTCAGGTTCCCGGCCATCTCGTTCACCGACTCGGTCAGGTCGCGCCAGGTGCCGTCGACGTCGCGGACCCGGGCCTGACCGCCCAGCTGTCCGTCGGTGCCCACCTCACGGGCCACCCTGGTGACCTCCTCGGCGAACGAGGACAGCTGGTCGACCATGGTGTTGATGGTGGTCTTCAACTCGAGGATCTCGCCCCGCGCGTCGATGTCGATCTTGCGGGTCAGATCGCCCTTGGCGATCGCGGTGGTGACGGTCGCGATCTGGCGCACCTGACCGGTCAGGTTGGACGCCATCGAGTTCACCGACTCGGTCAGGTCCTTCCAGGTGCCGGAGACACCGGGCACCCGCGCCTGGCCGCCGAGGCGGCCGTCGGTGCCCACCTCACGGGCCACGCGGGTCACCTCGTCGGCGAACGACGACAGCGTGCGCACCATCGTGTTCACGGTGTCGGCGAGCTCCGCGACCTCGCCGCGCGCCTCCACCGTCACCTTCTTCGTCAGGTCGCCGTTGGCGACCGCCGCGGAGACACGGGAGATGTTGCGCACCTGGCTGGTGAGGTTGTTGGCCATCAGGTTGACGTTGTCGCTGAGGTCCTTCCAGATGCCGGTCACCCCGCGGACCCGCGCCTGGCCGCCCAGCACGCCCTCGGTACCCACCTCGCGGGCGACCCTGGTCACCTCGTCCGCGAAGTCCGACAGCTGGTCGACCATCGTGTTGACGGTGGTCACCAGCTCCAGGATCTCGCCCTTGGCGTCGACGGTGATCTTCTTCGACAGGTCGCCCTTGGCGACGGCCGTCGTCACCTCCGCGATGTTGCGCACCTGACTCGTCAGGTTGTTCGCCATGAAGTTGACGGACTGGGTGAGGTCCTTCCAGGTGCCGGAGACGCCCTGCACCTCCGCCTGGCCGCCGAGAATGCCCTCGGTGCCCACCTCACGGGCGACCCTGGTGACCTGCTCCGCGAAGTTCGAGAGCTGGTCGACCATCGTGTTGAGCGTGTTCTTCAGCTCGAGGATCTCGCCCCGCGCGTCCACGTCGATCTTCTGCGACAGGTCACCGCGCGCCACCGCCGTGGCGACCTGAGCGATGTTGCGGACCTGGGCCGTGAGGTTGCCGGCCATGCCGTTCACGGAGTCGGTCAGGTCACGCCACACACCCGCCACGCCGGGCACCTGGGCCTGGCCGCCGAGGCGACCGTCGGTGCCCACCTCACGGGCGACCCTGGTGACCTGCTCCGCGAAGGCCGACAGCTGGTCGACCATGGTGTTGATGGTGTTCTTCAGCTCGAGGATCTCGCCCCGCGCGTCCACGTCGATCTTCTGCGACAGGTCGCCCCGCGCCACCGCCGTCGTCACCTGCGCGATCTGACGCACCTGGGACGTCAGATTGCCGGCCATGAAGTTGACGGAGTCCGTCAGTTCCTTCCAGGTACCGCTGACGCCGTCCACCCGCGCCTGGCCGCCGAGGCGGCCCTCCGTACCCACGTCCCTGGCCATGCGCGTGACCTGGTCGGCGAAGGAGGACAGCTGCGCGACCATCGTGTTGACGGTGTTCTTCAGCTCCAGCATCTCGCCCGCGACATCAACGGTGACCTTCTGCGACAGGTCACCGTTGGCCACCGCCGTCGTCACCTGCGCGATGTCACGCACCTGGCCGGTGAGGTTCCGGAACGCGGTGTTCACCGAATCGGTGAGGTCCTTCCACGTACCCGCCGCACCCGGCACCTCGGCCTGACCGCCGAGGCGGCCCTCGACGCCGACCTCGCGGGCCACCCGCGTCACCTCGGAACCGAAGGACTGCAGCTGGTCCACCATCGTGTTGACGGTGTTCTTCAGCTCCAGCATCTCGCCCGCGACATCAACGGTGACCTTCTGCGACAGGTCACCGTTGGCCACCGCCGTCGTCACCTGCGCGATGTCACGCACCTGTGTGGTCAGGTTCCGGAAGACGGTGTTCACCGAATCGGTGAGGTCCTTCCACGTACCCGCCGCACCCGGCACCTGCGCCTGACCGCCGAGCAGACCCTCCGCACCGACCTCGCTGGCGACGCGCGTCACCTCGTCCGCGAACGTCCGCAGCGTCTCGGTCATCTGGTTGATGGTCTCCGCGAGCTGGGCCACCTCGCCCCGCGCGTTGACCGTGACCTTCTGCGACAGGTCACCGTTGGCCACCGCCGTCGTCACTTCCGCGATGCCGCGCACCTGGGAGGTGAGGTTTCCGGCCATCGTGTTCACCGAATCGGTGAGGTCCTTCCACACGCCGGCCACACCGGGAACGGTCGCCTGGCCGCCCAGCTCACCCTCGGTGCCCACTTCCCGGGCCACCCGGGTCACCTCGGAGGAGAACGACGACAGCTGGTCGACCATCGTGTTGACGGTGTCCTTCAGCTGAAGCATCTCGCCGGCCACATGAACGGTGACCTTGCGGGAGAGATCGCCCTTGGCGACGGCCGTCGTGACGAGGGCGATGTCGCGCACCTGCGCCGTCAGCCGGTACGCCATGGTGTTGACCGAGTCCGTGAGGTCCTTCCACGAACCGGACATGCCGCGCACCTGGGCCTGGCCGCCGAGCTTGCCCTCGGTGCCCACCTCCAGCGCGACCCGGGTCACCTCGTCGGTGAACGCCGACAGCTGGTCGACCAGGCTGTTGACCGTGCGCGCGACCTTCAGGAACTCGCCGCGCAGCGGGCGCACCGCGGCCGCCCCGTCCTGACCGTCCGCTGCGGGCGACCGCAGCTCCATGCGCTGCTCGAGGTCACCGTCCGCGACCGCGGAGAGCACCCGCCCGACCTCGGACACGGGACGTGCCAGGTCGTCGACCAGCTCGTTGGCCGCGTCGACAGCGGCCGCCCAGGACCCCTCGCAGGCACCCGTCTCCAGTCGCTCCGTGAGTTTTCCCTCACGGCCGACCATCCTGCGGACTCTCGCGATCTCACCCGTGAGGTGGAGATTCCGGTCGGCGACCTCGTTGAAGACGGCCGCGATCTCGGCCATCACACCGTCGCCGGACACCGTCAGACGGCGCCGGAAATTCCCGTCGCGCATCGTCACAAGCGCCGCCAGCAGCCTGTTCAGGGCCGCCGTATCGACTTCGGTTGTCCCATTGCTCCGGGACCGTCCGCCTTTCGCGCGCGTGTCCTTCGCCCGCGCCGTCACGCCAGACTCCACCGTGTCCCTCCCGCAGGGGTTGACCGTTACTGCCTGGGCAGTCTCAGGAAGCCTGCCCAGTGTTTCACCATGCCGGAACCAGGCGATAACAGTTCGGCAGCTTCGCATAGCGTCCCCACCCCCGGAGGGCGGAAACAGCGGCAACCGGCATCCGCTCGGACAGCGAAGGTAAGTAACCTGGCATCCGGCTGTCCAACCGCCCCGGTCCGCCCGGCGGGGGCGGTGTGGTGATCGTTCCACCACCGGGCACCGGGAGGGGCAGGCCGATCATGGCAGAGCCGGGCGTCGAGACGCGTACGAGGAGTTCTGTGATCACCGCGCGGGCGGCCGCCAGCTTCGACCCTCTCGGGCGGTCCGTCGCGACCGCCCGTGCCTTCGTCCGCGACACCCTCCAGGGGTGGGGATATTCCGACGTGGTGGACGACGCGGTCGTCCTCACCAGTGAGCTCGTCACCAACGCCGTCGTCCACGCGGGAACCTCCGCGGACGTGCTGTGCCTGCGCTCCGAGGACGGCGTCCGCGTCGAGGTCGCCGACCGCTATCCCGAGCGGGAGGTCCCGATACAGGGCGCCGGCCGCGCCATCGCGAACCTCGACAGCGAGAACGGTCGCGGGCTCCTGCTGTGCGCGGCGCTCGCCTCCCGGTGGGGCGTCGAGTACACGCCCACCCACAAGACGGTGTGGTTCCAGCTGGACCTGCCCCAGCGGCCCGTGGGCACCAGGTCGGCCGGCCCGGTCCTGCCCACCGCGATGCTGCCGGTCGCGGAGGAACGGGTACGCGTCGCCGTCGCCCAGATCGACAGCACCGGCACGATCTCCGCGTGGAACGAGGACGCGGAGCGTCTGTTCGGTTACGCGGCGGACCAGGTCGTCGGCAAGCCGCTCACCGACCTGGCGGCCTGGCCGCAGACCCCGGGCATCGGCACCGGCATCGCCGAGGCACTCCGACTCTCCCGCTGGGAAGGCAGCTACGGCATCCGCGGCCTCGACGGCCGCGTCCTCCCGGTTTACGCCTCCCACCTGCGGGTAAGGGACGCGGACGGCGAGCCCTCCACGGTCTGTCTCCTGGTGCGCGACGACGAACGTGCCGTACTACAGACTCCGCAGCGGGCGCCCGACAGCGGCGCGGAGCACCGCAGCACGGACCCGTTCGAGGTCTTCATCGGCTCACCCGCCCCCGACGACCTCGACGGCCTGCTCCAGCGCACGGTCGAACGCGCCAGGGACATGCTCGACGGCGACGCCGCCTTCCTGCTCCTCGCCACCGACGACGAGACGGAGTTGGAGGTACGGGCCACGACCGGCCTCCCCTCCGCCCGTCAGCGCTTCGCACGCGTCCCCGTGGAAGCGGGTGCGGGACGCTACGGCTCCGCCCGCATGCCGGCGGTCCACGAGGACCTCACCGCGGTCCCCGGCGCCGTCCCGCTCCTCAACTCCACCGGGATGCGGTCGGTGGTCACCGTGCCGCTGAAGGTCGAGGGCCGGCTCACCGGCTCCCTCGGCGTGGCCGCCGAATCCGCGGGCCGCTACTCCAACGAAGAGGCCCTGCGGCTCCAGTTCGCCGCCGACCGGATCGCACTGGCCGTCGAATCGGCGCGCCTCGGCGAACTGGAGCGGCTGCGACGCGGTTCGCTGTCCTTCCTCGTCGAGGCGTCCGACCTGCTGGCCGGCACCCTCGACCGGGACCAGACGCTCGCCCTGATGGCACAGATGACGGTTCCCACGCTCGCCACTTGGTGCGCGGTCTACACGATCGCCGACCAGTCGTCCGAGCCGTACCTCAGCTATGTGCTGCACGAGGACGAGGAACGCATCGACGGCCTCAAGGCCCTCCTGTCGAAGATCGATCCTCCGGACCCCGTGCCGACGCCGGGCGCCCGCGTGTGGAACGCACCCGCGGAGGCCGCCCAGCGCGCCGCCCTGCTCGCCTCCAAGCGTGAACTGGGCCTCGGCTCAACTCCGCCCGTCTCCTCCGGTATCGGTACGACCCTCGCCACGGCGGCCGCTGTCGGTGGCGAGACCGTGGTCCTGCCGCTCGTGGCGCGTAACCGCGTGATCGGCATGCTGACGCTCGGCAAGCCCTCCGACGACCACTTCCGCCAGGAGATCCTGGAGCTGGCCGAGGACCTTTCCCGGCGGGCGGCCCTGGCGCTCGACAACTCGAGGCTCTATTCGGAGCGCGTGGCGATCAGCCAGTCCCTGCAGCGCAGTCTGCTGCCGCCGGAGCTGCCGCTCATCGAGGGCGTCGAGGTGGAGGTCATCTACCGCGCGGCGGGTGAGGGCAACGAGGTCGGCGGCGACTTCTACGACCTGTTCCCCATCCGGGACGGTGCTTACGGCTTCGCCATCGGCGACGTCTGCGGTACGGGCCCCGAGGCCGCGGCCGTGACGGGCCTGGCACGCCACGCGCTGCGGCTGCTGGCCAGGGAGGGCTTCACGGGTCCCGCGGTCCTGGAGCGGCTGAACGCGGCCATCCTCGACGAGGGTGCCCGCAGCCGGTTCCTGACGCTCCTCTACGGCGAGTTGTGGCCCCAGGAGGACGGCAGCGCGATCCTCAAGGTCGTGTGCGCCGGCCACCCGCTGCCGCTACGGCTGCGCCAGGACGGCACCGTGGAACCGGCGGCCGAACCGCAGCCGCTGCTCGGTGTGATGGAGGACCTGGAGCTGTACGAGCAGATGGTGACGCTCGATCCGGGCGACGTCCTGCTGTGTGTGACCGACGGCGTCACCGAACGCCGCGAGGGCACGCGCATGCTCGGGGACGACGGCCTGAGCGACGTTCTGACGACCTGTACGGGGCTCACGGCCGGTGCGGTGGCGGCGCGGGTGCTGAGGGCGGTCGAACGCTTCGCGGCGGAGCCGGCGTCGGACGACATGGCCATTCTCGCGATGCGCGTCCCGGAGCCCCACAACAGCTGACGGCAGCGAATCGAGCACACGAAAAAGGCCCCCGCCGAAAGGCGGGGGTCTTATCTGTTGTCCGAGCCCCCAAACGGAATCGAACCGTTGACCTTCTCCTTACCATGGAGACGCTCTACCGACTGAGCTATAGGGGCCTGTTGCGCTCGGCAACGGGGTAAAGCATACCCCGGATGGAAGGGTGCTCAAAACCATCTGCCGAAAGGATTCTGCCGCCAGGGTCGCGGCTCGACAGGTGCCGGCTCAAGGGTGCCGGCTCTGTGGGTTTCCGGCGGGGTTTCTGGCTTCCCCTGAACGCAGGAAAGCCCCGCACCAGAGGTGCGGGGCTTTCCCACAATGATTGTTCGGCGGCGTCCTACTCTCCCACAGGGTCCCCCCTGCAGTACCATCGGCGCTGAAAGGCTTAGCTTCCGGGTTCGGAATGTAACCGGGCGTTTCCCTAACGCAATGACCACCGAAACTCTATGAAGATGTCCGAACTACCAGCCGGCAACCCCACCAAAAGGCAGGGTCGGGCGAGTTCGTTACTTCAGAACTAACACAGTGGACGCGAGCAACTGAGGACAAGCCCTCGGCCTATTAGTACCGGTCAACTCCACCCCTTACAGGGCTTCCATATCCGGCCTATCAACCCAGTCGTCTACTGGGAGCCTTACCCTCTCAAGGAGGTGGGAGTCCTCATCTCGAAGCAGGCTTCCCGCTTAGATGCTTTCAGCGGTTATCCTTTCCGAACGTAGCCAACCAGCCATGCCCTTGGCAGGACAACTGGCACACCAGAGGTTCGTCCGTCCCGGTCCTCTCGTACTAGGGACAGCCCTTCTCAAGACTCCTACGCGCACAGCGGATAGGGACCGAACTGTCTCACGACGTTCTAAACCCAGCTCGCGTACCGCTTTAATGGGCGAACAGCCCAACCCTTGGGACCGACTCCAGCCCCAGGATGCGACGAGCCGACATCGAGGTGCCAAACCATCCCGTCGATATGGACTCTTGGGGAAGATCAGCCTGTTATCCCCGGGGTACCTTTTATCCGTTGAGCGACGGCGCTTCCACAAGCCACCGCCGGATCACTAGTCCCGACTTTCGTCCCTGCTCGACCCGTCGGTCTCACAGTCAAGCTCCCTTGTGCACTTACACTCAACACCTGATTGCCAACCAGGCTGAGGGAACCTTTGGGCGCCTCCGTTACCCTTTGGGAGGCAACCGCCCCAGTTAAACTACCCATCAGACACTGTCCCTGATCCGGATCACGGACCCAGGTTAGACATCCAGCACGACCAGAGTGGTATTTCAACGACGACTCCACCTGAACTGGCGTCCAAGCTTCACAGTCTCCCACCTATCCTACACAAGCCGAACCGAACACCAATATCAAACTGTAGTAAAGGTCCCGGGGTCTTTCCGTCCTGCTGCGCGAAACGAGCATCTTTACTCGTAGTGCAATTTCACCGGGCCTATGGTTGAGACAGTCGAGAAGTCGTTACGCCATTCGTGCAGGTCGGAACTTACCCGACAAGGAATTTCGCTACCTTAGGATGGTTATAGTTACCACCGCCGTTTACTGGCGCTTAAGTTCTCAGCTTCGCCACCCCGAAGAGTGACTAACCGGTCCCCTTAACGTTCCAGCACCGGGCAGGCGTCAGTCCGTATACATCGCCTTACGGCTTCGCACGGACCTGTGTTTTTAGTAAACAGTCGCTTCTCGCTGGTCTCTGCGGCCACCCCCAGCTCACCGAGTAAATCGGATCACCAGTGATGGCCCCCCTTCTCCCGAAGTTACGGGGGCATTTTGCCGAGTTCCTTAACCATAGTTCACCCGAACGCCTCGGTATTCTCTACCTGACCACCTGAGTCGGTTTAGGGTACGGGCCGCCATGAAACTCGCTAGAGGCTTTTCTCGACAGCATAGGATCATCCACTTCACCACAATCGGCTCGGCATCAGGTCTCAGCCTTGATGTGAGGCGGATTTGCCTACCTCACGGCCTACACCCTTACCCCGGGACAACCACCGCCCGGGCTGGACTACCTTCCTGCGTCACCCCATCGCTTACCTACTACAAGTCTGGTTCGTCGGCTCCACCACTCCGACCTCGTCCGAAGACTCAGCCGGCGGCTTCACGGACTTAGCATCGCCTGATTCGATATTGGGCGTTTCAAAGCGGGTACCGGAATATCAACCGGTTGTCCATCGACTACGCCTGTCGGCCTCGCCTTAGGTCCCGACTTACCCTGGGCAGATCAGCTTGACCCAGGAACCCTTAGTCAATCGGCGCACACGTTTCTCACGTGTGTATCGCTACTCATGCCTGCATTCTCACTCGTGAACCGTCCACAACTCGCTTCCGCGGCTGCTTCACCCGGCACACGACGCTCCCCTACCCATCCCAGCGGGCGTTGGCCCTCATGCTGGAATGACACGACTTCGGCGGTACGCTTGAGCCCCGCTACATTGTCGGCGCGGAATCACTTGACCAGTGAGCTATTACGCACTCTTTCAAGGGTGGCTGCTTCTAAGCCAACCTCCTGGTTGTCTCTGCGACTCCACATCCTTTCCCACTTAGCGTACGCTTAGGGGCCTTAGTCGATGCTCTGGGCTGTTTCCCTCTCGACCATGGAGCTTATCCCCCACAGTCTCACTGCCGCGCTCTCACTTACCGGCATTCGGAGTTTGGCTAAGGTCAGTAACCCGGTAGGGCCCATCGCCTATCCAGTGCTCTACCTCCGGCAAGAAACACACGACGCTGCACCTAAATGCATTTCGGGGAGAACCAGCTATCACGGAGTTTGATTGGCCTTTCACCCCTAACCACAGGTCATCCCCCAGGTTTTCAACCCTGGTGGGTTCGGTCCTCCACGAAGTCTTACCTCCGCTTCAACCTGCCCATGGCTAGATCACTCCGCTTCGGGTCTAGAGCGTGCAACTCAATCGCCCTGTTCGGACTCGCTTTCGCTACGGCTTCCCCACACGGGTTAACCTCGCTACACACCGCTAACTCGCAGGCTCATTCTTCAAAAGGCACGCAGTCACGACTGCATGTGCAAGCACATACAGCGACGCTCCCACGGCTTGTAGGCACACGGTTTCAGGTACTATTTCACTCCGCTCCCGCGGTACTTTTCACCATTCCCTCACGGTACTATCCGCTATCGGTCACCAGGGAATATTTAGGCTTAGCGGGTGGTCCCGCCAGATTCACACGGGATTTCTCGGGCCCCGTGCTACTTGGGTGTCTCTCAAACGAGCCGTTGATGTTTCAGCTACGGGGGTCTTACCCTCTACGCCGGACCTTTCGCATGTCCTTCGCCTACATCAACGGTTTCTGACTCGTCTCATTGCCGGCAGACAATGAAAGAGAGATCCCACAACCCCGTATGCGCAACCCCTGCCGGGTATCACACGCATACGGTTTGGCCTCATCCGGTTTCGCTCGCCACTACTCCCGGAATCACGGTTGTTTTCTCTTCCTGAGGGTACTGAGATGTTTCACTTCCCCTCGTTCCCTCCACACTGCCTATGTGTTCAGCAGCGGGTGACAGCCCATGACGACTGCCGGGTTTCCCCATTCGGAAACCCCCGGATCAAAGCCTGGTTGACGGCTCCCCGGGGACTATCGTGGCCTCCCACGTCCTTCATCGGTTCCTGGTGCCAAGGCATCCACCGTGCGCCCTTAAAAACTTGGCCACAGATGCTCGCGTCCACTGTGTAGTTCTCAAGCAACGACCAGCCACCCATCACCCCACCCCTACAGGTGAGTTCACTGGGGCCGGCATCCCGAAGGACGAGCAACGCTCGCACCCTCAGACACCCAACAGTGTGCCCGGCAGCATCTCTCACCCGACCGCTTCGTTCCACGCTCCGAGGAGCAGTACTGGAAGCGGCAGGAGACAAGACCCTGCCGATTAATCAACGTTCCACCCATGAGCAACCGTGCGAGTCATTCGCTCGCAGTCGGCCATGTGCTCCTTAGAAAGGAGGTGATCCAGCCGCACCTTCCGGTACGGCTACCTTGTTACGACTTCGTCCCAATCGCCAGTCCCACCTTCGACAGCTCCCTCCCACAAGGGGTTGGGCCACCGGCTTCGGGTGTTACCGACTTTCGTGACGTGACGGGCGGTGTGTACAAGGCCCGGGAACGTATTCACCGCAGCAATGCTGATCTGCGATTACTAGCAACTCCGACTTCATGGGGTCGAGTTGCAGACCCCAATCCGAACTGAGACCGGCTTTTTGAGATTCGCTCCGCCTCACGGCTTCGCAGCTCTTTGTACCGGCCATTGTAGCACGTGTGCAGCCCAAGACATAAGGGGCATGATGACTTGACGTCGTCCCCACCTTCCTCCGAGTTGACCCCGGCAGTCTCCTGTGAGTCCCCATCACCCCGAAGGGCATGCTGGCAACACAGAACAAGGGTTGCGCTCGTTGCGGGACTTAACCCAACATCTCACGACACGAGCTGACGACAGCCATGCACCACCTGTATACCGACCACAAGGGGGGCACCATCTCTGATGCTTTCCGGTATATGTCAAGCCTTGGTAAGGTTCTTCGCGTTGCGTCGAATTAAGCCACATGCTCCGCTGCTTGTGCGGGCCCCCGTCAATTCCTTTGAGTTTTAGCCTTGCGGCCGTACTCCCCAGGCGGGGAACTTAATGCGTTAGCTGCGGCACCGACGACGTGGAATGTCGCCAACACCTAGTTCCCAACGTTTACGGCGTGGACTACCAGGGTATCTAATCCTGTTCGCTCCCCACGCTTTCGCTCCTCAGCGTCAGTAATGGCCCAGAGATCCGCCTTCGCCACCGGTGTTCCTCCTGATATCTGCGCATTTCACCGCTACACCAGGAATTCCGATCTCCCCTACCACACTCTAGCCTGCCCGTATCGAATGCAGACCCGGGGTTAAGCCCCGGGCTTTCACATCCGACGTGACAAGCCGCCTACGAGCTCTTTACGCCCAATAATTCCGGACAACGCTTGCGCCCTACGTATTACCGCGGCTGCTGGCACGTAGTTAGCCGGCGCTTCTTCTGCAGGTACCGTCACTTTCGCTTCTTCCCTGCTGAAAGAGGTTTACAACCCGAAGGCCGTCATCCCTCACGCGGCGTCGCTGCATCAGGCTTTCGCCCATTGTGCAATATTCCCCACTGCTGCCTCCCGTAGGAGTCTGGGCCGTGTCTCAGTCCCAGTGTGGCCGGTCGCCCTCTCAGGCCGGCTACCCGTCGTCGCCTTGGTAGGCCATCACCCCACCAACAAGCTGATAGGCCGCGGGCTCATCCTTCACCGCCGGAGCTTTCAACCGCAGACCATGCGATCCGCAGTGTTATCCGGTATTAGACCCCGTTTCCAGGGCTTGTCCCAGAGTGAAGGGCAGATTGCCCACGTGTTACTCACCCGTTCGCCACTAATCCCCACCGAAGTGGTTCATCGTTCGACTTGCATGTGTTAAGCACGCCGCCAGCGTTCGTCCTGAGCCAGGATCAAACTCTCCATGAATGTTTACCCGTGATCGGGTGCACATCCGAAGAGCGGAACAACCGGTCGGAATAAGACCGATTGTTCACAGCGTCCTCGCTGTGATTGCCACCCCGCAAGCGGGATGGACTTTTTCAAAGGAACCTCGACCATCCGAAGATGGACGGGGTATCAACATATCTGGCGTTGATTTTTGGCACACTGTTGAGTTCTCAAGGAACGGACGCTTCCTTTGTACTCACCCTGTCGGGCTTTCCTCCGGGCGCTTCCCTTCGGGCTTGCGTTTCCGACTCTATCAGATCTTTCCGATCCGATTTCCTCGGTGTGCTTTCCGGCCTTTCGGCCTTCCGGCGGTTCCGACTTTATCAGACTCTTTCGTGTCCGATTCCCGGCCGGCGGGTTTTGCCTTTCAGTTCTCCGCTTTCGCGTTTCCCTTTCCGGCGACTCCGACTTTATCAGAGGTTCTGAGTCGGAATTCCCCGCCCCCTGCGGGCACCACACAGCGCACATGAGTGTGCCGGGTTCCCCTTCGGGCGGAGACGTAAACGTACTGGAGCGGGGCGCCCCGATGCAAATCGGGGGCCCCGCTCCGGAGTTGGCGGCGTCGGAGGCGTCAGACCTCGACGACGACCGGGAGGATCATCGGACGCCGGCGGTAGGTGTCGGAGACCCACTTGCCCACCGTACGGCGCACGAGCTGCTGCAACTGGTGCGGCTCAGCGACGCCGTCGGAGGCCGCCTTGGCGATCGCGTCCTCGATCTTCGGCATGACGGCCGCGAACATCGAGTCCTCGATGCCCGAGCCCCGGGCGTGGATGTTGGGCCCTCCCACGACCTTGCCCGTCGTGCTGTCCACGACGAGGAAGACCGAGATGATGCCCTCTTCACCGAGGATGCGGCGGTCCTTGAGCGCGGGCTCCGTGACGTCGCCGACGGAGAGACCGTCGACGTACACGTAGCCGGCCTGGACCTTGCCGACGATCGTGGCCTTGCCGTCGACGAGGTCGACGACGACGCCGTCCTCGGCGATCACGATCCGGTCCTTGGGGACACCCGTCAGCGCGCCGAGCTCCGCGTTGGCGCGCAGGTGGCGCCATTCGCCGTGGACCGGCATCAGGTTCTTCGGCTTGCAGATGTTGTAGAAGTACAGCAGCTCACCGGCCGACGCGTGGCCCGAGACATGGACCTTGGCGTTGCCCTTGTGGACGACGTTCGCGCCCCAGCGGGTCAGGCCGTTGATCACGCGGTACACCGCGTTCTCGTTCCCGGGGATGAGGGACGAGGCCAGGATGACCGTGTCGCCCTGGACGATGCGGATCTGGTGGTCGCGGTTGGCCATCCGGGAGAGGGCGGCCATCGGCTCCCCCTGGGAGCCGGTGCAGACGAGCACCACCTCGTGGTCGGGAAGATCGTCGAGGGTCTTCACGTCGACGACCAGGCCCGCCGGGACCCGCAGATAGCCGAGGTCCCGGGCGATGCCCATGTTCCGGACCATCGAACGCCCGACGAAGGCCACGCGTCTGCCGTACTCGTGGGCGGCGTCGAGGATCTGCTGGATGCGGTGGACGTGGCTGGCGAAGCTGGCCACGATGATGCGCTTCTGCGCGTTGGCGAAGACCGTGCGCAGCACGTTCGAGATGTCGCGCTCGGGCGGGACGAATCCCGGGACCTCGGCGTTCGTCGAGTCGGAGAGCAGGAGGTCGATGCCCTCCTCGCTCAGCCGCGCGAAGGCGTGCAGGTCGGTCAGGCGCCCGTCCAGCGGAAGCTGGTCCATCTTGAAGTCGCCGGTGTGGACGACCATGCCCGCGGGGGTGCGGATGGCGACGGCCAGCGCGTCCGGGATGGAGTGGTTGACCGCGATGAACTCGCAGTCGAACGGGCCGATGCGCTCACGGTGCCCCTCGGTCACCTCGAGGGTGTAGGGGCGGATGCGGTGCTCCTGGAGCTTGGCCTCGATCAGCGCGAGGGTCAGCTTGGAGCCGATCAGCGGGATGTCCGGCTTCAGCCGGAGCAGGAACGGGACGCCGCCGATGTGGTCCTCGTGGCCGTGCGTGAGCACGATGCCGTCGATGTCGTCGAGGCGGTCCCTGATGGTGGTGAAGTCCGGCAGGATCAGGTCGATGCCGGGCTGCTCCTCCTCGGGGAAGAGGACACCGCAGTCGACGATGAGCAGCCGGCCGCCGTATTCGAAGACGGTCATGTTGCGGCCGATCTCGCCGAGGCCGCCGAGCGGGGTGACGCGCAGGCCGCCCTTCGGCAGCTTGGGCGGCGCGCCGAGTTCAGGATGCGGATGACTCAAAAGACTCTCCTCACCATGTACGCCACATACCGCGGGGGCACGTGGCGTACATGACATTCGTGCACTTGCTGTTGTCTGTGTCCGGCCGGGTCCGTCGGCCGACCGCTGTGGGTCGACCCGTCTCGGTCTCTTCGGCCGGTTACGTCTTTCCGGCTATTCAGTTGTGAAGTCTGTTCAGAGCTCTACCCCGCCGGCTGCCAGGTCGACCTTGAGCTGCGCGGTTTCTTCCGGCGAGAGCTCGACGAGGGGCAGCCGGAGCGGACCGGCGGGCAGGCCCTGGAGGGCCAGTGCCGCCTTGGTCGTGATGACGCCCTGGGTGCGGAACATGCCGGTGAACACCGGCAGCAGCTGCTGGTGGATCTCCGTCGCCTTCTGGACGTCACCGCCGCGGTGGGCGTCGAGCAGCGCACGCAGCTCGGGCGTGACGACGTGGCCCACGACGGAGACGAAGCCGCACGCGCCGACGGAGAGCAGCGGCAGGTTGAGCATGTCGTCGCCCGAGTACCAGGGGAGCCCGCTGCGGGCGATGGCCCAGCTGGCGCGGCCGAGGTCGCCCTTGGCGTCCTTGTTGGCGACGATCCGCGGGTGCTCGGCGAGGCGGACGATCGTCTCCGTGTCGATCGGCACGCCGCTGCGGCCGGGGATGTCGTACAGCATCACGGGCAGCTCGGTCGCGTCGGCGATGGCCGTGAAGTGGCGGAGCAGGCCCTCCTGCGGGGGCTTGTTGTAGTACGGCGTGACGGCGAGCAGGCCGTGGGCGCCGGCACGTTCGGCGGCGCGGGCGAGCTCGATGCTGTGGCGGGTGTCGTTGGTGCCGATGCCGGCGACGACGTGGGCCCGGTCTCCGACCACTTCCAGTACCGCCCGTACGAGCTGGTCTTTCTCCGCGTCGCTGGTGGTGGGCGACTCGCCGGTGGTGCCGTTGACGACCAGGCCGTCGTTGCCTGCGTCCACCAGATGGGCGGCCAGCTGCTGGGCGCCCGCGAGGTCAAGTGCGCCGTCCGCCGTGAAGGGCGTGACCATGGCGGTGAGGACCCGCCCGAAGGGGGTCTGCGGAGTGGAGATCGGAGCCATGGGTAACACGCTACTCGCTGCTCATCGCCGGATGCCCCCTCGGGGGACGTGACGTACGACGTGGCATGCGGAGCCCGGCACTGCCTGCTCGGGGGTTCAAGCAGTGCCGGGTCCGTTTGATCAGCCTAGATGAACTTCTCGAAACGCCGCAATACGGACACCTCGTCCGGGCCCGCCGTACATGTGTGCCCTACTACGGTGCGATGCGTCCGTTGGCGTTGAAGGCGGCGTACGTGAGCGGCATGAGCGTCGCCCAGTGCTGCTCCATCTTCTCGCCGACCATTTCGATCTCACGCTGCGGGAAGGACGGGACCTTCGCCAGCTCGTGCTGGGTGCGCAGGCCGAGGAAGTGCATCAGCGAGCGGGCGTTGCAGGTCGCGTACATCGAGGAGTACATGCCGACCGGCAGTACGGCCCGGGCCACCTCGCGGGCGACGCCGGCCTCGAGCATCGCGAGGTAGTGCTCGTACGACCGTCGGTACGAGTCCTCCATGGCCTCGGTCACCACCTGGTGCTGCTTCGGGTCACCCTGGACGAACTCGTACTTGCCGGGGCGCCCCTGCTGGACCAGCTTCCGGTCCTCGCCGGGGACGTAGAAGACCGGTTCGAGCTGCCGGTAGCGGCCGGACTCCTCGTTGTACGACCAGCCCACCCGGTGCCGCATGAACTCGCGGAAGACGAAGATCGGGGCACTGATGAAGAAGGTCATCGAGTTGTGCTCGAAGGGGCTGCCGTGGCGGTCCCGCATCAGGTAGTTGATCAGGCCCTTGGAGCGCTCCGGGTCCTTGGAGAGCTCGTCGAGGGACTGCTCACCCGCGGTCGAGACCCGAGCCGCCCACAGGACGTCCGAGTCGCCTGCAGTGTGCTTCACCAGTTCGACGGTGACGTCGCTGCGGAACATCGGTTTGTCAGTCTGAGCGGGTGTGTCGGTCACCGACAGGTCCTTCCAATGGCTGCGCTCCGGGCGGCGCCCACTCTAGACCAATTTTTGTGGTGCTCTTTGCGGGGAAAAGGGCACCAACCAGCCCGTTCGTACGTCTCTATCTGCAGCAGTTGCACGCATCACGATCCTTCGAGGAGAGTCACCCATGTTCCACCGGCGGGAAGCCGTCCCCTTCGCGTTCGTCGCCGAGGCCGACGCCTTCCGCAGTAACGTCACTCCCCCGCCCCCCGCCCGCCCCAGCCGTTCGGAGCTCGCGGGGCGGATGCTTGTCGGGCTGACCGTCGTGGCCGGCCTGGTGGGGTCGCTGCTCTTCGGGCTGCCGGCGCTGGATGCGGACAGCGCGCCGTCGCATCCCAAGAAGTCCGAAGCGTCCCGGAGTCGCTGAGTCCGTCGCCGCCGGGCGCCACGAACGGCCCCACGGGCCCCTGGGGTGGTCGGCGCCCGGCGGCCTCGGTAGCCTCACCGGGCACAGCCCAACCGAGTGTGCTGGTGAGTGAGGATCAGTCGTGCCCCTGCCCTTCCTGACGGCCGACCGTGCTTTTGACACGCAAGAGGACGACGTCGCGCTGCCTTTCGACGATCATGACCAGTGGCGGCGTCCGTACCGGCCCGGCCCGTGGCGGGTCGGGGCGGCCGCACTGCTGTTGCTGCTCGCCTCGTTCGTGCTGATCGCGGGCGTGATCATCGCCTTCGCGGGCGGCATGCCGGGTGCCGGGGCCTGCTTCGTGCTCGGCCTCGCGGTGATCGCGGCCGCGCTGCGGCTGCTGCGCATCGGGGTCTGGGTCAGCCGGCACGGCCTGCGGCGCGTGGCCTTCTTCGCGACGACCACCGTCGCGTGGCGCCGTACCTCGGAACTGCGCACCGTGCAGCAGCCCGTGCGCTGGCTCGGCCTGCCCCGCACGGTGCAGGGCCAGGCGCTCGTGGCCGCCCGCCCGGGCGGGGAGCCGCTCACTCTGCTCACCGACCACAACGCCGACTTCCTGTCACGGCCGGAAGCCTTCGACCGCGCCGCGGACACCGTGGAGGCGTGGGGCGCGGAGTACCGGTCCGCCTGACCCTCCACTCCCCCGCCGCCCCGGTCGGCGCCTGATTCAGTTCGGGACGGGCCTGCCGTCGTGCAGCGCGATCGCGCGCTGCATCGCGCGGCGGGCCCGCGGTGTGTCACGGGCGTCGTGATAGGCGACGGCCAGCCGGAACCAGCAGCGCCAGTCGCCGGGTGAATCCTCCGTCTCCGCGCGCCGCTTGGCGAACACGGCGTCCGCGGAGTCGCGGTCGATGCGCCCGCCAGGCGTACGGACCAGTTCGTCGACGGGCAGCCCGCCCTCCGCCTCCAGCTCGGCGGCCAACTGGTTCGCGCGGTTGACGAACCGGGTGTTCATCCACAGGAACCAGACGCCGATCACCGGCAGGATCAGCACCGCGACACCGAACGTGACGGTCAGCGCGGTGCCCTGCTTCAGCAGCATCACGCCCCGGCTGCCGACGAGGACGAAGTAGACGACCAGGACGGCAGCCGTGACGAAGTACGTGATCTTTGCGCGCATGGGTCCGCTTCAGCCGAGGTCGAGGAAGTTCTCCAGGCCGAACGTGAGGCCGGGAGCGGACACCACACGGCGGACGCCGAGCAGGATGCCGGGCATGAAGCTGCTGTGGTGCAGGGAGTCATGGCGGATGGTGAGGGTCTCGCCCTCACCGCCGAGCAGCACCTCCTGGTGGGCCAGGAGCCCGCGCAGCCGGATGGCGTGCACCGGGATGCCGTCGACGTCCGCGCCCCGCGCGCCCTCGAGGGCGGTGACCGTGGCGTCGGGCTGCGGCGCGCAGCCCGCCTCCGCGCGGGCCGCCGCGATGAGCTGGGCCGTGCGGGTGGCGGTGCCGGACGGGGCGTCGGCCTTGTTCGGGTGGTGCAGCTCGACGACCTCGACCGACTCGTAGTAACGGGCGGCCTGCTGGGCGAACTTCATGGTGAGGACCGCGCCGATGGAGAAGTTGGGCGCGATGAGCACGCCGGTCTCCGGGGAGGCGGCGAGCGACGTGTTCAGCTGCGCCAGGCGCTCGTCGGTCCAGCCGGTGGTGCCGACGACCGCGTGCATCCCGTGGCGTACACAGAAGTCCAGGTTGCCCATCACGGAGGCCGGGGTGGTCAGCTCGACGACGACCTCGGTGCCGGAGTCCACAAGGGTCTCCAGCTTGTCGCCGCGGCCGAGCGCCGCCACCAGTTCCATGTCCTCCGCGGCCTCGACGGCACGTACGGCTTCGGAGCCGATACGGCCCTTGGCGCCCAGGACGGCCACGCGCAGCTTGCTCATCGCTAACTTCCCTCGTTCCTAGGAGACCGCTTCGTGGAGGCGGTCAGCCTGCTTGTCCTTGAGCGGGCCGATGACCGACAGCGACGGGCGCTGTCCCAGAACCTCTCCGGCCACGGCGCGCACCTCGTCGGGAGTGACGGCCGATATCCGGGCGAGCATCTCGTCGACCGACATCTGGGAGCCCCAGCACAGCTCGCTCTTGCCGATGCGGTTCATCAGCGCGCCGGTGTCCTCCAGGCCGAGGACCGTGGAGCCGGAGAGCTGCCCGATGGCGCGCTCGATCTCCTCGTCGGGCAGGCCGTCGGAGGCGACCCGGTCGAGCTCGTCCCGGCAGATCTTGAGCACGTCGTGGACCTGGCTGGGCCGGCAGCCGGCGTACACGCCGAACAGGCCGGTGTCGGCGAAGCCCGAGGTGTACGAGTACACGCTGTAGGCGAGGCCGCGCTTCTCCCGGACCTCCTGGAAGAGGCGGGAGGACATGCCGCCGCCGAGCGCCGTGTTCAGGACGCCGAGCGCCCAGCGGCGCTCGTCGGTACGGGCGAGGCCCGGCACGCCGAGCACGACGTGGGCCTGTTCCGTCCTGCGGTTCTGCAGCTCGACCTTGCCCGCGGTGCGCAGCGCGCGGCTGCCGTCGCGGGGCGGCGTGGGGACGGCGTCCGTACGGGACAGTGCGCCGGCCTTGTCGAACGCGCGGCGGACCTGGCGTACGACCGTGGCGTGGTCGACGTTGCCGGCGGCCGCGACGACGAGGTGGGTCGGGTCGTAGTGCTTCTTGTAGAAGCGCCGCACACGGTCCGCGGTCAGGGCGTTCACGGTGTCGACGGTGCCGAGCACCGGGCGGCCCAGGGGCGTGTCGCCGAACATGGTGTGCGCGAACAGGTCGTGCACACAGTCGCCCGGGTCGTCCTCGGTCATCGCGATCTCTTCGAGGATCACGCCCCGCTCGGCGTCGACGTCCTCCTGGAGGATCAGTGAGCCGGTGAGCATGTCGCAGACCACGTCGATGGCGAGCGGCAGGTCGGTGTCGAGCACCCGCGCGTAGTAGCAGGTGTACTCCTTGGCCGTGAAGGCGTTCATCTCGCCGCCGACCGCGTCGATCGCGGCGGAGATGTCGAGGGCGGACCGCTTGTGGGTGCCCTTGAAAAGGAGGTGCTCGAGATAGTGCGTCGCGCCGCCGAGGGAGGGCGTCTCGTCCCGGGAGCCGACGTTCGCCCAGATGCCGAAGGTGGCGGACCGTACGGAGGGCAGCGTCTCCGTGACGACGCGCAGACCGCCGGGGAGGGTCGTGCGCCGGACGGTGCCGATGCCGTCCTTGCCCTTGAGGAGGGTTTGGGTACGGGCGACGGCCCGCGCCTCCGAGGAGGTGCGGGCCGTCGTCCTGGAACTACGGGACGTCACTTGTCGGTGTCGTCCTTCGTCTCGTCGCCCTCTTCGCCCTCGACCACGGGGATGAGGGAGAGCTTGCCGCGCGAGTCGATCTCGGCGATCTCGACCTGGACCTTGGAGCCCACGGCGAGCACGTCCTCGACGTTCTCCACGCGCTTGCCGCCGGCGAGCTTGCGGATCTGCGAGATGTGCAGCAGGCCGTCCTTGCCCGGGAGCAGGGACACGAACGCACCGAAGGTCGTCGTCTTCACGACGGTGCCCAGGTAACGCTCGCCGACCTCCGGCATGGTCGGGTTGGCGATGCCGTTGATCGTGGCGCGGGCGGCCTCTGCGGCCGGACCGTCGGCGGCACCGATGTAGATGGTGCCGTCGTCCTCGATCGTGATGTCGGCGCCGGTGTCCTCCTGGATCTGGTTGATCATCTTGCCCTTGGGGCCGATGACCTCACCGATCTTGTCCACCGGGATCTTGACGGTGATGATGCGCGGCGCGTTCGGGGACATCTCGTCCGGAACGTCGATCGCCTCGTTCATCACGTCGAGGATGTGCAGACGCGCGTCACGGGCCTGCTTCAGCGCGGCGGCCAGGACCGAGGCGGGGATGCCGTCGAGCTTGGTGTCGAGCTGCAGCGCGGTGACGAAGGTCTTGGTGCCGGCGACCTTGAAGTCCATGTCGCCGAAGGCGTCCTCCGCACCGAGGATGTCGGTGAGGGCGACGTAGTGCGTCTCGCCGTCGATCTGCTCGGAGATCAGACCCATGGCGATACCGGCGACGGGGGCCTTGAGCGGCACACCGGCGTTCAGCAGCGACATGGTGGAGGCGCAGACCGAGCCCATGGACGTCGAGCCGTTGGAGCCCAGCGCCTCGGAGACCTGGCGGATCGCGTAGGGGAACTCCTCGCGCGTCGGCAGCACCGGCACGATGGCGCGCTCCGCGAGCGCTCCGTGGCCGATCTCGCGGCGCTTGGGCGAGCCCACGCGGCCGGTCTCACCGACGGAGTACGGCGGGAAGTTGTAGTTGTGCATGTAGCGCTTGCGGGTCACCGGGGAGAGGGTGTCCAGCTGCTGCTCCATGCGGAGCATGTTCAGGGTGGTGACGCCCAGGATCTGGGTCTCGCCACGCTCGAACAGCGCGGAACCGTGCACCCGCGGGATGGCCTCGACCTCGGCCGCGAGCGTACGGATGTCCGTGATGCCACGGCCGTCGATGCGGACCTTGTCCTTGATGATCCGCTCGCGGACCAGCTTCTTGGTCAGCGCGCGGTAGGCGCCCGAGATCTCCTTCTCGCGGCCTTCGAAGGCCGGGAGGAGCTTCTCGGCGGCGAGCTCCTTGATGCGGTCGAGCTCGGTCTCGCGCTCCTGCTTGCCGGCGATGGTCAGCGCCTGGGCGAGCTCGCTCTTGACGGCGGCGGTCAGCGCCTCCAGGACGTCGTCCTGGTAGTCGAGGAAGACCGGGAACTCGCCGGTGGGCTTGGCGGCCTTGGCGGCGAGGTCCGACTGCGCCTTGCAGAGGACCTTGATGAAGGGCTTCGCGGCCTCGAGACCGGCGGCGACGACCTCCTCGGTCGGCGCCTCGGCGCCGCCCTTGACGAGCTCGATCGTCTTCTCGGTGGCCTCGGCCTCGACCATCATGATCGCGACGTCGCCGTCCTCGAGGACGCGGCCGGCGACCACCATGTCGAAGACGGCGTCCTCGAGCTCGGTGTGCGTCGGGAACGCGACCCACTGGCCCTTGATCAGCGCGACACGGGTGCCGCCGATCGGGCCGGAGAAGGGCAGGCCGGCCAGCTGCGTGGAGCAGGAGGCGGCGTTGATGGCGACCACGTCGTACAGGTGGTCGGGGTTGAGAGCCATGATCGTCTCGACGATCTGGATCTCGTTGCGCAGGCCCTTCTTGAAGGAGGGGCGCAGCGGGCGGTCGATCAGGCGGCAGGTGAGGATCGCGTCCTCGGAGGGCCGGCCCTCACGGCGGAAGAAGGAGCCGGGGATCTTGCCGGCTGCGTACATCCGCTCCTCGACGTCCACCGTGAGGGGGAAGAAGTCGAGCTGGTCCTTGGGCTTCTTCGAAGCGGTGGTGGCCGACAGCACCATGGTGTCGTCGTCCAGGTACGCCACGGCGGAGCCGGCGGCCTGCTTGGCCAGGCGGCCCGTCTCGAAGCGGATGGTGCGGGTGCCGAAGGCGCCGTTGTCGATGACGGCCTCGGCGTAGTGGGTCTCGTTCTCCACTATGGGTTTCTCCTACGTGTTCGTCTTTTCGTCCGCAGGCCCGTGTGGCCGGGGACGGTGGTGGAGGAGAAGCGCCTTGGGTGCGGGCCGGTCTTCGATCGAAGCACCCGGGACGATGTCCGGGGGCCACTACCGAGGACCGGCGGCGAGCAGGCGGCTTCTCGCTCCTTGGATATGGCGTTGTGCGACCAGACTAATTGGCGTCCGGCACATCGCGCACGTACAGCAAAGGGAGCGGCCCCCTAAGAGTGGGAACCGCTCCCTTCACGGCGTCTTACTTGGCACCGCCGGCAGCACCGCGGCGGATACCGAGCCGGTCCACCAGCGTACGGAAGCGCTGGATGTCCTTCTTGGCCAGGTACTGCAGCAGGCGGCGGCGCTGGCCGACCAGGATCAGCAGACCACGGCGGGAGTGGTGGTCGTGCTTGTGCGTCTTGAGGTGCTCGGTCAGGTCCGAGATGCGGCGGGTGAGCATCGCGACCTGGACCTCGGGGGAGCCGGTGTCGCCCTCCTTGGTGCCGAACTCGGTGATGATCTGCTTCTTCGTAGCGGCGTCGAGAGACACTCGGTACTCCTCATGGTGTTCGATGCGCCCGCGAGTGCCCCTGGTCTTTGTCTCAGGGGAGCTTCCATGACTCGGAGGCGGAGGTCCGATGGGCGCTGTCCCCAGATGATCCGGGGACGCGTACACAAACGGCCGTTACACAGCGTACCAGCCTGCCGGAGCCCGCCCGGACGGGGGCCCGGCTAGCTGGTGAGCGAGCGGGCCGCGTTGTAGACGTCCAGCACGGCGAGGCAGAGCGGGACCAGGGAGAGCAGTACGGCACCCTCGGCGATGTCCAGGAGACGGCCCCAGAAGGGAGAGAGGCCCTTCTTCGGGATGACCAGTCCGATCGCCGTGATCAGCGCGGCGCCGGCGGCCACGGCGGCCGTGAGCCAGATCGTACGGATGTCCAGCCCGCCCCGGTCGCCGTACATCAGGAAGTCCTTCATCAGGTCGACCGGCGGATTCAGGGAGAGACCGAGGACCAGCAGGGCGATGGCCGCGATGCCCGCCACCAGGGCGCAGGCGACCTGCGAGGTGTAGCGGAAGAGGCGGGCGCGCAGCAGCATGGCGAGGCCCGCCGCCAGGGCCAGGAACTGCCCCCACACGTTGCTGGAGAAGCCGAGCACCGCTGCGCAGCCGACGACGACCGCGGCGCAGCCGCCGACCAGGCCGAGCAGCATCTCGTGGCCGCGGCGCGCCTGGGCCGCGATCCGCTCGGCGTCGACCGGCTCGGCCTCCGGCAGCTCGTCGGGGTCGGTGTAGCCGTCGCCCTCGAACTCGTCGGCGGCGCTGCGGGGCGCGGCGTAGCCGATGGGGAGGCGGGCGAAGCGGGCGGAGAGGCCGGGCAGGAAGGCGACCAGACCGATGGCGACCGGCACCACGACGGCCGCCGTCCCGGTCGCGGACCACTCCGTCATGATCGCCAGGAAGGTGGCGGCGGTGCCGGTGACGGCCAAGAACGTGGCCGCGACGAACGGGGCGTCGCCACTGGGAGTGAGCGCGACGAGGGCCACCGAGGCGATCAGCACGGTCACACAGCCGAGGAGGAACTGCAGCCGGCCGGGGCCGTGGCCCGCGTCGGGGCCGATGATCCCGGAGCCGGCGATGAGCAGGAGGGGCAGCGCCCCGAGTCCGAGGGCCACGGCCGTCCCGCGGTCCGCGTAGACGCGTGCCCGCACACCGGCGAAGGCCGTGAGCAGCACACCGGCGGCGCCCGCGATGATGCCCGGCAGGCTGTGCATGTCGTGGCGGACGGGATCGGCGAACCACAGCACGAAGCCCATCAGGACGAGCAGCAGCACACCGCCGACGAGGCCGGCTCCGCGCAGCAGGTCGTCGCTCCACAGGTGACGGTCGCGCACCACGGCGGAGGCCACGGCGTCCGAGACGTCGTCGAAGACGGCCGGGGGCAGGGACTCGGCGAACGGACGCAGGCTCAACACGTCGCCGTCGACCACCCGTTGGGCGGCGAGGGACCGTGCGCCGTCGAGGACCGTGCCGTCCCGGCGGACCAGGTGGTACCCGGTGGGTGCGCCCGCCGCCTGCGTCTGTCCGGTCAGGCGCAGGATCTCCGGATAGACGTCGGCAACGGCGATGTCCTCGGGGAGGGCGACATCGATACGGCTGTCCGGCGCCACAACGGTGACGCGGCAGAAGCCGGTCGCTGCGGTCGTACTCACGTGTGTGGACCCCCTGATTCGCGGTTGCGCACGATGCGCGCGCCACCCTACCGGGACACGTGGGACCGGTCTGCAAGTAGGATCACCGTCGCGCGGAGGGGAGCGCGCCGATCACCCGG
The DNA here is from genome assembly GCF_001278075.1 of Streptomyces pristinaespiralis. Classification (GTDB taxonomy): domain Bacteria; phylum Actinomycetota; class Actinomycetes; order Streptomycetales; family Streptomycetaceae; genus Streptomyces; species Streptomyces pristinaespiralis. The sequence goes on from NZ_CP011340.1 coordinate 2,557,094, forward strand.
TCCCGGGGGCGTCGGTGGCGGAACCGGCCCATCCGTCTTCCGTCCGTCTCGAGGGATTGATGCTCCGGTGAGCCAGATCGTCGTGAAACGCCCGCCGAGGTCCCTGCCGCCTGAAGTTCCCACGGGGGAACTGGTGCTGGAGGCGCCTCCAGAGCTGCCGCGAGGTCAGCAGGAGGGCATGCTGATGCAGATCCTGCCTGTTCTCGGCATGGGTTCCTCCGTGGTCTTCTTCTTCTCGCCGCAAGCGCCTCCCTTCATGCGCATCATGGGTGTGCTGATGCTGGTGTCGACGGTCGCGATGGTCGTGGCACAGGTCGTCAGGTACCGCCGCGGTACGCAGGGGCAAATGGCCGATGTCCGCCGTGACTACCTCAAATACCTCGCGCAGACGCGTCGTACGGTGCGCAAGACCGCGCGTAAGCAGCGCGACGCGCAGCTCTATCTGCACCCCTCCCCGGAACAGCTGTGGTCGGTGGTGGCCGAAGGGTCGCGCCTGTGGGAACGGCGGGTGGGCGACAAGGACTTCGCCCAGGTCCGTGTCGGCCTGGGTGCGCAGCAGCTCGCGACGCCGCTGATCGCTCCGGACACGGCCCCGGTCGACGAGCTGGAACCTCTGTCGGCCGGTGCGATGCAGCAGTTCCTGGCTGTGCACGGCTCGCTCGACGGTCTGCCCATGGCCGTCTCGATGCGCGCCTTCTATCACGTGACGGTCTCCGGCGAACCGGAGTCGGCGCAGGCGGCGGCCCGTGCGCTCGTCTCCCAACTGGTGACGCTGCACTCGCCCGACGACCTGATGCTCGCTGTGGTGGCGGCGCCCGGGGCGGTCGCCCGCTGGGACTGGACGAAGTGGCTCCCGCACACCCAGGTGCCCGGCCAGGTGGACGGTGCCGGCACCAAGCGTCTGTTCGGCGACGACCTCGGCGAGCTGGAGCAGCTGCTGCACAGCCGGCTCGACGGCCGGCCGCGCTTCAGCCGCGAGAACCAGCCCGTGATGGACCAGCCCCACATAGTCGTCGTGCTCGACGGCGGGATGGTGCCGCCGGACTCGCTGTTCGCCGCGGCGGAGGGCCTGCAGGGCGTCACGATCGTCGAGGTCGTCTCCGGGGACCTGGACGAGCCGCGCGGTGGGCTGTCCGTCGTCGTACGGCCGGGCAGGCTCCGGCTGGAGTCCGGCTCCCGGGTGGCGTACGAGGGGATTCCCGACGGCATCTCGCTGCCCGCGGCGGAGGCGCTCGCCCGTCAGCTCGCGCCGCTGCGCATGGGAGGCGGCGACGACGACGAACCGCTGCTCTCCAACCTCGACTTCACCGATCTGCTGAACCTCGGCGACGCGGCGGGGATCGACGTGGCCCGGACGTGGCGGCCGCGTTCCGTGGCCGAGCGGCTGCGGGTGCCGATCGGCGTCGGCGAGGACGGCCAGCCGGTCATGCTGGACCTCAAGGAGGCCGCGCAGGAGGGCATGGGCCCGCACGGTCTGTGCGTCGGCGCGACCGGTTCCGGCAAGTCGGAGCTGCTGCGGACGCTGGTCCTCGGGCTCGCGGTCACCCACTCGTCCGAGACGCTCAATTTCGTCCTCGCGGACTTCAAGGGTGGTGCGACGTTCGCGGGAATGTCGCAGATGCCGCACGTCGCGGCGGTCATCACCAACCTCTCGGACGACCTGACACTGGTCGACCGCATGGGTGACGCGATCCGCGGTGAGCTGCAGCGCCGCCAGGAACTGCTGCACAAGTCCGGCAACTACGCCAACATCCACGACTACGAGAAGGCCCGCGCGGCCGGCGCCGCGCTCGAGCCGCTCGCGTCGCTCGTGCTGGTGCTCGACGAGTTCTCCGAACTCCTCACCGCCAAGCCCGACTTCATCGACATGTTCATCCAGATCGGCCGTATCGGCCGTTCGCTGGGTGTCCATCTGCTGCTCGCGTCGCAGCGCCTGGAGGAGGGCAAGCTGCGCGGTCTGGACACCTACCTGTCGTACCGGATCGGTCTGCGCACCTTCTCCGCGGCCGAGTCCCGCACGGCCATCGGCGTGCCGGACGCGTACCACCTGCCTTCCGTGCCCGGTTCGGGCTACCTGAAGTTCGGTACGGACGAGATGACCCGCTTCAAGGCGGCCTACGTGTCCGGTACGTACCGCACCGGTGGTCCGGACCTCTCGGTGGGGCATCTGTCCGTCGAGCGGCGGCCCGCGCTGTTCACCGCGGCTCCGGTGCCTGTCGTGTACGCGGCCCCCGATCCGTCGGCGAGCGGCGCACCGAGCCGGTCGGACGACGACGCCCTCGCGGACACGGTCCTCGACGTGATCGTGCGCCGGCTGGAGGGTCAGGGCGTGCCGGCACACCAGGTCTGGCTGCCGCCGCTGGACCAGGCCCCGACGCTCGACCAGCTGCTGCCCGGACTCGCTCCCACCGCGGCCCGCGGTCTCACGGCGACCGAGTACACCCGGCCCGGTGGTCTCGTCGTACCGCTCGGCCTGATCGACAAGCCGTTCGAGCAGCGGCGTGAGGTGCTGTACCGCGACTTCTCCGGCGCCGCGGGCCACATGATGGTGGTCGGCGGTCCCCAGTCCGGCAAGTCGACGCTGATGCGCACCCTGATCTCCTCCTTCGCCCTCACCCACACACCGAACGAAGTGCAGTTCTACGGACTGGACTTCGGCGGTGGCGGTCTCTCGTCCCTCTCGGACCTGCCGCACGTCGGCGGCATCGCCTCGCGGCTCGACCCCGAGCGGGTGCGGCGTGCCGTCGCCGAGGTCATGGGTGTGCTGAACCGGCGTGAGGAGTTCTTCCGGGCGAACGGCATCGACTCCATCCAGACGTACCGCCGCAAGCGCGCCGCGGGTGAACTGCCCGGCGAGGCCTGGGGAGACGTCTTCCTGGTCATCGACGGCTGGGGCGGCTTCAAGAACGACTACGAGATGCTGGAGCCCATCGTCTCGGACATCGCCGCACGCGGCCTCGGTTACGGCATCCACGTCGTCATCACCGCCGCCCGCTACATGGAGGTGCGCGCGGCGCTCAAGGACCAGATGCTCGGCCGTCTCGAGCTGCGTCTGGGCGATGTCATGGACTCCGAGTTCGACCGGAAGGTCGCGGCCAACGTCCCGGCCGGGGTGCCCGGTCGCGGCCAGGTGCCGGAGAAGCTGCACTTCATGACGGCGTTGCCGCGGATCGACTCCGTCAGCAGCTCCGGCGACCTCGCCGACGGCGTCTCCGCGTTCGTGCAGTCCGTGAAGGGCAACTGGTCGGGGCCGGCGGCTCCGACGATCCGGCTGCTGCCGCGCAGGCTGCCCGCGGAGCAGCTGCCGAAGGGCTTCGAGTACCCCCAGCACGGCATCGCGATCGGCATCGACGAGACGAACCTGGAACCGGTCTTCGTCGACTTCGAGACCGATCCCTTCCTGATGGTGTTCGGCGAGAGCGAGTCGGGGAAGACGAACCTGCTGCGGCTCGTCGCCAAGCAGATCGCCGAGCGGTACACGCCTGAACAGGCGCGCATCGTGGTGGGTGACTACCGGCGCACCATGCTGGAGGCGGTCCCGTCGTCCCACCTGCTCGAGTACGCGCCCATGGCGTCGGCCATGGAGATGCACATGGACGCCATCTCCACGGTGATGGAGCGGCGTGCGCCGAAGCCGGACATCACACCGCAGCAGCTGCGCGACCGCAGCTGGTGGTCGGGTCCGCAGTTGTTCGTCCTCATCGACGACTACGAACTGGTCGCCACCAACTCCGGCAATCCGCTGGCATCGCTGGCGGAGAAGCTGCCGTACGCGCGTGACGTGGGTGTCCGCTTCATCGTGGCGCGCAACGCCGCCGGCGCGTCCCGTGCCATGTACGAGCCGTTCATGCAGCGGATGAAGGAACTGGGCGGCCAGGGTGTCATCCTGTCCGGCAGCCCGGCCGAGGGCGACATCATGGGCAACGTGAGGGCCCGTCCGATGCCGCCGGGACGGGGCACCTTCGTGTCCCGCAAGAGGGGCAATCCGCTGATCCAGGTCGGCTGGTACCCGGGACAGTAGCGGCGCGGCGGCCCGTCCGCGACCGCCCTGCACAGGCCCGGCCGTTCGTCAAGAGCGGCCGGGCCCACGCAGTAGTGTGACCAACTGCAACTGCTGGGTGACATGCATTGGGAGGGACGCGCCGATGGCTGACGCAGTCGACAAGGAACGTCAGAAGGAAGAGCTGTACGCCCTCGACATCTCCGGTGTGGAGTGGGTCGGCGCTCCCGGCACGAGTCCCGACGAGGAACGCGTCGAGATCGCCCATCTGCCGGGCGGCGCCGTCGCCATGCGGTCGTCGCTGGACCACGACACGGTGCTGCGCTACACGGAGGCCGAGTGGCGGGCCTTCGTGCTGGGCGCGCGGGACGGCGAGTTCGACCTCAAGTAGCGACGGCATGGCGAAGGGGGCTGCCCGCCGATGCGGGCAGCCCCCTTTCGTACGGGCGGACGGGTGGTCAGCCCATCATCATGCGGAACCGGGCGGCGTTGCCCTTGTCGGTGTCCTGGTAACCGACGACGGCGTCGCCCAGCAGGCGGGCGATCGTCTGCAGGTCCTGGTTCATGCCGTCCATGTCGGTGGCGAGCTGCCGCTGGATGGCCACGTAGGCCTCCTTGGCCTCACCCTGCCAGGCGCCGGCGACGCGGTTGACGTGGCCCAGCAGCGTGCGGAGTTCGTCCGCCAGGTCAGAGGCGGTCTTCACCGTGTCGCGCGCGGCCTGGGTCACTGTGTCGTAATTGACGGCAGTGGTCATTGATCTCTCCTAGTAGCGAAGTTCGGCGAACGGTCGATGCGGACGGGTCGGTCCGGATCAGACCTCGAGGATGGCGCTGGTGTTGCCCTTGGCGTTCTCCATGCCCGCGAAGGTCGACATGCGCTTGCGCTCTTCCTCGTCGAAGCCGTCGGCGCTCATCTTCACCATGTTCTGGAGATTCTCGAGGCTCTGCTGCAGGTTGGCCAGACGGCGGTTCACCTGCGTCTGCACCTGGTCGTACTGCTGGCTCGCCGCACCCTGCCACCCCGCCTGGATGCGGTCGACCACGCCGTTCAGAGAGGTGATCCGGCTGCTCAGCTCGGTCGAGAAATTCTGGATCTTGCCGCTGAGTTCGGTGATATCACCGGTGGTTACGTCGAGGTTCTTGTCCGACATCGTGCCCCTTCTTCCTGCGACAGTGACTGTAGACGGAAGCCGTTCGGATGCCGCCCCCGTGCCGGACCATTGGTCCGACTGTCACTCTATCCACTTGATACGACGGTTCCAACTGCAAAGCGGCTTATGGTTACTTGCTTCAGCGTGACCGTTTCCGCGCGGTGTCCCTGATGACCGTCGCGGTCCCCGCGATCACCGCCACCAGTACGACGCTGATTCCCAGCGCGTAGGTTGCATAGCGCTCGTTGCGTTCCTGGACGGTCTCCGTCATGGCCAGATGGGCCGGTTCCGGCGCGGGCGGTTTGGCCGGTCCGGGGTCCGGGCGGGGGGCTGCCTGGGGCTTGTCGTCGCCGCTCAGGGCGCGTACGGGGTCGATCACTCCCCAACCGACGAAGTTGTCGTGGCCGTTGATGCTGCGGGTCGCCGTCTGCTCGATCTCGGCGATGATCTCGGCCGGCGTCCACCGGGGGTGCTTCGCCTTCAGCAGGGCGGCCACCCCGGCGACGTACGGGGCCGAGAAGCTGGTGCCGTTGTCGATGCACTGGCCGTTGCCCGGGACGGTGGAGACGATGTCCACGCCGGGCGCGGCGACGCCCACGAACTCGCCGGCCTGGGAGAAGACCGCCCGCTCGTTGTTGCGGTCGGAGGAGGCCACGGCCAGCACACCCGGAAACGCGGCGGGGTAGGTGTTCTTGACCTTGCCGTCCATGCCGTCGTTGCCGGCCGACGCGACGACCACGACGCCCGCGGTGATCGCCCGCTGCACCGCCTTGCCGAGCGCCGAGTCGGGTCCGAGCGGCTTGACCGTGTCCTGGGAGATGTTGATGACGTCGGCGCCCTTGGCGATGGCGTGGTCGATCGCCGTGGCCATCGTGCGGTCGTTGCCGCTGTTGTTCTCGTCGTTCTGGCGGATCGGGATGATGGTCGACTCGGGCGCGATGCCGACGAACCCGGTTCCCTTGCGGGGGCGCGCGGCGATGATGCCCGCCACCTTGGTGCCGTGCCCCACCAGGTCGACCGTGCCGTCCGTCTTGCCGCGCTTCTCGTCGCTGTTCTTCTTGTCGGGCTTGAGGAGGTCCTTGCCCGCGGAAGCGTCGACGGCCGGCTTCAGCTGCACGTTGTCGTTGTCGACCCCGGTGTCGATGACCGCGACACGAACGCCCTTGCCCTTGGTGTCCTGCCACAACTCGTCGAGCAGGACCCGCTGAAGGGGCCAAGGGGTGCCGGCGATCTGCTCCTTCATGGGGAAGGTGCACTCGCCGCTGCCGTCGAGGGCAGCGCCCTTCGTCCCTTCGGCGGCCACGGCGGCCGGGGTCGCGGCCGTCAGGGCTGTGAGCAGCGCGGCGGCGGTCGTGGCCGCGGCCCGCTTGAGCGGATACAGCATCGGCGCTCCTTACGAACCCTGCGGCTGGCGTGCGCTGTTGGTGTCCAGCCGCGGGCCCTTGGACAGGAACTCGGACCAGGAGATCGGGACCAGCGACGGGACGATCTTGCCGTATCCGAGCCGGATCTGCGCCTGGCTGGGCTCCGGGCGGCCGTCCTGCTGCTGCCCCTCGCCGCCGGCGCCGATGTCGGAGCGGTCCGAGTCGCTGTCGCCGTTCGCCTGCACCGCGTAGCGCAGCCCGGTGTCGGTCACGAGGAAGAGCGAACCGTCGGGCTTGGTCTGGTTGCCCTGGACCTGGGTGTAGAGGAGTCCCGAGCCCGGGGTGACGTAGGTGCTGGTGCCACCGGCGGTGATCTCCGCCGGGTACGCCGAGCCCGCCCAGGTGGACAGGGTGGTGCGGCCCTTGTCGTCGACCTTCCGGAGCACGCTGCAGACCGTGTCACGCCCGCCGGTCGCGGAGTTGACGTGCTCGGCCCGCAGTTCGGGCCAGCGGTTCTGCGCGCCGAAGACGTCGGACTCCGGGGTGAAGGAGGCCGCGTCGACGACCGTCGCCCGTCCGCCCATGTCGAGGCCGTCCGTCTGTGGAGAGTTGATCAGGAGCCACGCGGTGAAGTCCGACACCGGCTGGACCTTGCCGGCGAGGACGACGTAGTGCCGGGGTCCGGCCCCCGTCTGGGCCTGCAGGACCATGCCCACCTTGTCCTGTTCGGCGGTCAGTCCGCCACCGACGCCGGCCGCTGCCCCCACCTGCCCCTGGAGCACGGGGAAGTCGATCGGGCTTCCTTCATGGAGCGTCGCCAGCCAGTCTTCCGTGACGGGCTGCGGCTCGGTCCGGTCACCGACCAGGGCGCGGGTGAGGAGGTCGGCGTCGTTCTCCGTGCCGCGGACCAGGTACTTGGTGCCGGCCGCGTCGACCAGGTAGCGCCCGCTCTTCCCCTCCACGTACAGGACCTGGCCGCCGGTCAGCCGGTTCTTGCCCTCGGTCCTCTTGAGGTCGCGGTCGGCGAAGATGAACGTCGCCTTCTGCGCCGAGGCGCCCTGGCCCGCGCCCGGCTGTTCGCACACCGCCCAGCGCTTGGCCTGGCCCGCCTCCTTCTCACCGGGCAGGCGGTCGGGGGCGTACGGGATGCCGAGGATCGGGCCGCGGGCCGGCTTGCCCGAGTCCAGGATGTCGTCGGCGACCTGGATGACCTTGAACTGGTCCGGGGTGAGCAGCAGTCGGGCGGACGCGAGGTTCAGCACCGGGTGCAGCAGGACCTTCTTGTTCTTGCCCTTGCCGGTCTCGAGGACGACATATCGGGTGGTGGAGTCCTTGCCGACGATCACCTTGGTGCCCGGCGCCGCCCAGTCCTTGGGGGCCTTGGGCTTGAACATGCCGAAGGCGCCGAAGCCGGCCAGGATCAGCACTCCCACGATCATGCCGGGGACGATCGCGCGCAGCGGCCGCGGCGCCCCCTCCTCCGTGCCCGACGGGGAGGGTTGGAGGAATGCCGCCACCGTGCGCTTCTTCGCAAAGGTGTATGCGTTGAGCTCATCCCGCCGTGATGCCATGAGTCCCCATTGGTAAAGAAGGCACTGTCTCCCCGCGAGGCCGTGGTGGTGAGCGCGGCCCCGGGCCCTGCCGTTCGGACCGGCCCCCTACTATGCCTGTTGATCGGTGGTGCTCGTGGGGCGGGTAGGGTGATCCAGCCGCCGGAAGCCTTGCTGGGCGGGGCTGGACAGGGGTGATCGGGATGAATTGGGGCCTAATGAACCGGGGGGTTCCGGAGTAATGGCGTCCGCAACGCGCGCGCGGCCCGCGGCCCGCAGACAGTCCTCCGCACGACCGCCCGCCCATTCCTCCGGCCCGAGCACACCCCGCCTGCGGGCACGGCCCGGCCACTTCGGAACGTTCCGACTGCAACAACTCGTCCTGGTCGAGATCGCCGCCGCCCTGCTGCTGGTCGCCTGGGTCGCCGACCCGCTGCTCCTCGTACCCGCCGGTGTCCTGGCGGCCGTTCTGGTGCTGCTGGCCGTGGTGCGCAGGCACCGGCGGTCGCTGCCCGAGTGGCTCTCCACCGTGTTCGCCCTGCGCGCGCGCACGCGGCGGGCGAAGTCGCTGACCATCGAGCCCGGGACCGAGCCGGGACTGGCACCCGTCGTCGAATGCGACCCGGCGCTACGGACCTACACCTACAGCGACCGGGACCGGCGGCCGGTGGGGATGATCGGCGACGGCACGTTCCTGACCGCCGTCCTCCAGGTCGAGGCGGACGCGACGGCGCTGCGGCCGGAGCGCATGGCACGCCCGCTCCCCATGGCCCTGATCAAGGACGTCATGGAGGTGGACGGGATCCGGCTCGAGTCGGTCCAGATCGTCCAGCACACCCAGCCCGCCCCGGCCCCGCACCTGCCTCAGCAGTCCGTCGCGGCACGCAACTACGCGCCGCTGCAGGCCCAGACCGGCTCGCCCGCCCTGCGCATCACCTGGATCGCGCTGAAGCTCGACCCGGAGCTGTGCCCGGAAGCCGTGGCGGCCCGCGGCGGCGGCATCGAAGGCGCGCAGAAGTGCGTGGTGCGGACGGCGGACCAGCTGGCCAGCCGACTGACCGGTGCCGGCTTCCGGGCGACCGTGCTCACGGAGCAGGAACTGACCTCCGCCATCGCCACTTCGTCCTGCGCCAGCCCCATGGCCATCGCCCAGGCGGGCAGGGCAGAAGTGCCCGCGCGGCGCACTCAGGAGACCTCACGCACCTGGCGCGTCGACGACCGCAGGCACACGACGTACTGGGTGGGCCGCTGGCCCCAACTCGGCGGCGGCGGGGCCCAGATGCCCCAGCTGGTCGCCCTCCTCACGTCGATCCCCGCGCTGGCGACGACCTTCAGCCTGACCCTCGGTCACGGCGACCGGCAGGGTGTGACGGTCACCGGACACGTCCGGATCACGGGACGCAGTGACGAGGAACTGGTCACCGCACGCCATGAACTGGAACGGGCGGCCCGTGGGGTCAAGACCGGCCTGGTGAGACTCGACCGTGAGCAACTGCCCGGAATGCTCGCCACGTTGCCGCTCGGGGGAGCCCGCTGATGTCTGCACCTGCCGCAAAGCCGCGTATCGGTTTCGGTCTCGTCGGGCCCCGCAGGGACCGGCACGCGATGACCATGGACCAACTGGCCGCCCTCACCCTGCCGGTCGGTGACGACGGCATGGTCATCGGCGTCGACGCCGAAGGCAGACCCGCCGTACTGGGCATCAACCGCCCCACCCCGTACGACGTGACGCTGATCGGCGGCCTGTGGACGGCTCAGGTCCTCGCGCTGCGCGCCGCCGCGACCGGGGCCAGGGTCACCGTCGAGACGGGCCGCGCGCCGGCGTGGACCGCGCTCGCGCAGGCCGCGGGCGGCGGACAGCAGTGCATCTCCCTGCACGACGTGGGCCGGGTGCCTCCGCAGGGCGCTTCCGCCGGGAGCCCCGTGGTCGTCGTACGGGACTGCGGGATGCGGCCGCCGCGAGGACGGGTCGTCTCCGGGCCCTGGCAGTCGGTGCTGACGCTGCTGCCGTATCTGAGCCCGGTCGCGCCCCGGTTGATGGAGAAGTCGGGACTCGTCGGCGTCCAGCGCGTCTCCCCGGACGAAGCCAGGCAGATCGGGCGCATCATGCATCTGCCGCAGGGGGAGACCGAGGCGCTCTCCACGCTCGCCGACGGAGTCACCCTCTGGTGCACCCCGCGGGACCGGCAGTTCGTCATGACCCAGGCGACCGATGCCGAGACCGGATTGTTGGGCAGCGCCCGGCGGATGGACTGACGGAGCGGTTCCGTTCGGGGTTGTCCCGGTTTGGTGTGCCGGATTTCTCACGCTCTGGTGCAGCAGGGTCACCTGTGGGCACGGCGTGACGCACGGGACAGTGGCCGGCGGCCCGACGGGCCTGCCGGAGTGCCGTTGTTGGCGATTAGGGTGGGTCGGGGCGCGGCACAAGAACCTACGGGTGTGCCGACAGCGTCCCAGGGGGAGAGCCGGGCCGATCCGAAGAAGGCGGTGGCCCCCACCCACGACGGCACAAGGGTGCTCGACCACACCAGGAGGCAAAGTGAACGGCGATCGGGACGACATCCACGGGGGCTGGAACATTCCCGTCGACGAGTCCGACGCGGAGCCCGCCGAGCTGACGGGTGAGTTCACCATCGACTACACCCCGCCTGCCTGGTACACACAGAACGCGTCGGGTGACACTTCGGGCGGGGGCGCCGGGGCACAGGCTTCTCCGCCGCCCCCTCCGCAGGGGGCGCCCGTGGCCGTGCCGGGACTGCCCGCGGGCAGCGGGTACGAGCCGAACTGGTCGCAGACGCCGCCCGCGCCCGCGCCCGCGCAGCAGGAATCCGCGCCGCAGGAACCGGCGCCCGTCGCCCCTCCGGCTGTTCCGGCGCCTGCACCCGTACCCGTGCCTCCGGCGGTCCCCGCGCCCGCACCCGCGCCCGATGCCGAGCAGGCGCCGGCCCGGGCCGACGAGCCCGCGCAGGGCTCCGCGACACCGCAGGCACCGGAGTTGTCGTGGCAGTCCTTCGGCGACGGGGACGTGGAGAGCGGCGCCACCATGCGCTTCTCCCCCGCCGCCCTGCGGCGTGAGATGGCCGAGCGGGCCGCCGCCGAGGCGGGCGGGACGGACGCCGGGGCCACCGACGGACCGCAGCCGCAGGCAGAGACGGAACCGGCCGCGGAGCCCGGGGCCACGGCGGAGACGGAGGCCGAGCCGGCAGCCGAGGGCGCCGTGCCCGCGCCGGTGGTCGCCGAGGGCGCCGTGCCCCCGCCGGTGGTCACCGACACCGCCGTCGCGGAAGCCGGGAACGACTCCCGCACTGCCGACGGCCCGGACAGCGACGCGGACGGAGAGCCCGTGGCCGACGACGCGTCGCCCGCCGACGCCCCGGCCGCGGACCAGGACGCCCCGGCCGCCGGCCTGGGCGGCCACGAGGACAGCGCGGACGACGAAGGCGACGACACGGAGGGCGACGACGCCGCTGCGGTCGCGGACTCCGCTCCGCCGGCCGACGACGAGCCGTCCGACGCCACGCCCGCGCCTGCCGTCCCCCAGAACGCCGCACCCGCCCCTGCCGAACCGCAGGTCGCTCCCTCGGGAGCCGCGCCCTGGGCACCCGGCTCCGCGCCGGCGCCGCAGGGTGGTGGACTGCCGCCCCTCCCGCCCGAGTTCCAGCCCGCCGCGCCGCCGGCCGCGCCGCAGTGGACCGCGCCCGCACCGGGGGCGGACCCGGCCGCCCAGGTGCCCGCCCAGGCCCCCGGCTACGGCTTCCCGCAGCCGGCACAGCAGCACGCGCAGCAGCCTCCTCAGGGGCAGCCCGGCGGCCCTGTGGCTCCCGCGCCGCAGGGCGGGTACGGCTTCCCGCAGCAGGCCGGGCCGGGACATCCCGGCGCGCCCCAGGGCGGGTACGGCTTCCCGCAGCCCGGTCAGCCGGCTCAGCAGCAGCCGGTCCACCCGGGCCGGCCGCAGCCCGGACAGCAGCCGGGCGCCCCCGTACCGCAGCAGAACCCGGGCCAGCCGCCCCACGCTCAACCGCCGCAGGGCCAGCCACCCCACGCTCAACCGCCCCAGGCCCAACCGCCCCACGCTCAGCCGCCGCAGGGCCAGCCGCCGCAGGCGGCGCCCCAGCCCGGCGGGCCCTACGGCTACCCGCAGCCGCCCGGTCAGCCCGTCGACCCTCGTACGGGTGGTGCCTGGCCCACGCCGGTCACGCACGACCAGCGTGAGCGTTCGGTGCCGGGCGCTCCGCTCGGTTACACGGCGGCCGTCGAGCTCTCCTCCGACCGGCTCCTGCGCAACAACAAGCAGAAGCCCAAGTCGAGCCGTAACCCCTCCAGTGCCACGCGCTTCAAGCTCGGCGGCAAGAAGGAGGAGGCCGAGCGGCAGCGCAAGCTCGAGCTGATCCGCACGCCGGTGCTGTCCTGCTACCGGATCGCGGTGATCTCGCTCAAGGGCGGCGTCGGCAAGACGACGACCACCACCGCGCTCGGCTCGACCCTCGCCACGGAGCGGCAGGACAAGATCCTCGCGATCGACGCCAACCCGGACGCCGGTACGCTCGGCCGCCGGGTGCGCCGGGAGACCGGCGCCACGATCCGGGACCTGGTCCAGGCGATCCCGTACCTCAACTCGTACATGGACATCCGCCGGTTCACCTCTCAGGCGCCCTCCGGTCTGGAGATCATCGCCAACGACGTGGACCCGGCCGTCTCGACGACGTTCAACGACGAGGACTACCGGCGCGCGATCGACGTGCTGGGCAAGCAGTACCCGATCATCCTCACCGACTCGGGCACCGGTCTGCTCTACAGCGCGATGCGCGGCGTGCTGGACCTGGCCGATCAGCTGATCATCATCTCGACGCCGTCCGTCGACGGTGCGAGCAGCGCGTCGACGACGCTCGACTGGCTGTCCGCCCACGGGTACGCCGAGTTGGTGCAGCGTTCCATCACGGTCATCTCCGGGGTCCGCGAGACCGGCAAGATGATCAAGGTGGACGACATCGTGCAGCACTTCCAGACCCGCTGCCGCGGCGTGGTCGTGGTGCCGTTCGACGAGCACCTCGCAGCGGGTGCCGAGGTCGACCTCGACATGATGCGGCCCAAGACCCGTGAGGCGTACTTCAACCTGTCCGCGCTGATCGCCGAGGACTTCGTGCGCGCCCAGCAGCAGCAGGGGCTCTGGACGGCGGACGGTAACCCGCCGCCCCAGGCCGCCCCGCCGATGCCGGGCCACGGTCAGGGACAGTGGCAGGGCCACCCCCAGGGCCAGCCCCCGCAGCCCCACCCACAGGGCGGGCAGCCCGCCCCCGGCGGTCCGGCACCGGGCCGGCCCTACCCGCCCCAGCAGCCGCAGCACCCGCAGCAGCAGCCCCAACAGCCCGGTCAGGGGCAGCCGCAGCCGCCGTACGGCGTGCCGCAGCAGGGGCATCCGCCGCAGGGCTGGCAGCAGCCGCATCCCGCCCAGCCCCAGCCGCCCCACCAGCAGGCGCCGCACCAGCAGCAACCGCATCCGCAGCAGGTCCCGGCGCCGGCGAACCCCGCCGGTCCGACGCCTCCCGCGGCCGGCGGAGCCGATCCGCAAGGACACGTTCCGCCCGACCGGTTCCCGCCCGCCGGATGGCCGCAGCAGCAGCCTCCGCAGGCACCGCCAGCCCCTCAGCAGTAACGCGACAGAGGTCTTGACCAATGAGGGCCCGCACCGACTCCCCGGTGCGGGCCCTCGCCGCATTCCCGCAGCCCACACGGGGTTTGAGCGGCCGTTGACGCGGCATGACCACCCTGATAAACCTTCGCTTCACCAACTGGCGAACCAGAGATCACCAACCCGCCCTCTCCGTGCGAGTAATGACGCGAGGTCACTGTCCATGGTCACAACGGCTTCATCCAAGAGAACCCGGCAACGCCCCCGCTTCCGATTGGTCCTGGCCACTGGCGCCGCGACCACGGCACTGGTGACGGCGGGGGCAGTGGCCCCCCAGGCCCAGGCCCAGCCGCAGGACCGTGCGCTCGCACAGTCGCAGGCACAGTCACAGGCGCGGGCGGCGGCCGCCGACGACGGCAAGCAGGTCCTCACCGTCGCGGTGTCGCAGAGCATCGACTCGCTGAGCCCGTTCCTGGCGCAGCGCCTCGTGAGCACCAGCATCCACCGGCTGACCTACGACTATCTGACGAACTACGACGTCAAGGACGGCCACACCGTCCCGGGACTCGCCACCTCGTGGAAGCCGTCCCCCGACAAGCTGACGTGGACGTACACCATCCGCGACGACTCCAAGTGGTCGGACGGCAAGCAGGCCACCGCGGAGGACGCGGCCTGGACGTTCAACAAGATGATGACGGACGAGAACGCCGCCACCGCCAACGGCAGCTTCACGGCGAACTTCAAGAAGGTCACGGCTCCGGACCCGAAGACCCTGGTCATAGAGCTGAAGAAGCCTCAGGCGACGATGACCGCGCTCGATGTGCCGATCGTCCCGAAGCACGTGTGGGAGAAGGTCGGCGACTTCTCCAAGTTCAACAACGACAAGCAGTTCCCCATCGTCGGCAACGGCCCGTTCATCATCACGGACTTCAAGGTCGACCAGTATCTGAAGCTGAAGCCGAACAAGGACTTCTGGCGCGGCGCGCCCAAGTTCGACGAACTGGTGTTCAAGTACTACAAGGACGGTGACGCGGCGGTCGCGGCCCTGCAGAAGGGCGAGGTGTCGTTCGTCCAGGGCCTGACCCCGGCGCAGGCCGAGGCACTGAAGAGCGCCGAGAACATCAAGGTCAACGACGCTCCCGGCCGCCGCTTCTTCGCCCTCGCCACCAACCCGGGCGCCCGGTCCAAGGACGGCAAGAAGTTCGGCAACGGCCACAAGGCGCTGCTCGACCCGGCGGTGCGCAAGGCGCTGTTCCACGCCACCGACCGCGCCACGATCGTCGACAAGGTCTACCAGGGCCACGCCGTCGAGGGAGAGGGCTACATCCCGCCCCGCTTCGAGTCGTACTTCTGGAAGCCGGAGGCGAGCCAGAAGATCGCGTACGACCCCGCCAAGGCGGCCGAGCTCCTCGACGGGGCCGGATACAAGAAGAACGCCGCCGGCAAGCGCCTGGACAAGGACGGCAAGCCGCTCGAGTTCCGGATCCTCTGCCACGCCACGGACCCGAACGACAAGGCCATCGGCAAGTACCTCCAGGAGTGGTGGGGCGAGCTCGGCATCGGGCTGAAGGTCGAGTGCCTCGACAACGTCTCCGACCCGTGGCTCGCGGGCGACTACGACCTGGCCTTCGACGGCTGGTCCGTCAACCCCGACCCGGACTTCGTCCTGTCGATCCACACCTGCGCGGCGCTGCCCGCCACGCCCAAGGACACCGGCGCGACGGACAACTTCATCTGCGACAAGCAGTTCGACGACCTCTACGCCGAGCAGGCCGTCGAGTACGACCCGGCCAAGCGCGCCGACCTGGTCAAGCGGATGCAGTCGCGGCTGTACGACACGGGCTACATGAACATCCTCGCGTATCCGAACGCCGTCGAGGCGTACCGTACGGACCACATCAAGTCCATCACGACGATGCCGGAAGCGGCCGGCAACATCTACGGCCAGGACGGCTACTGGAGCTGGTGGTCGGCGGAGCCGGCCGCGGCCGGCAGTGGTTCGGACAGCGGTTCCTCCGCGGGTGTGGTGATCGGCATCGGCGCGGTCGTCGTCCTCGCCGCCGCTCTCGGGCTGTTCGTCGCGATGCGTCGCCGTTCCACCGCGGAAGACCGTGAATAGTCGATGAGCACCACAAGCACCACCGGCACGACCGCTGTGGCGCGGGCCTCCGAGGCCCGCGCCGCGCGCGGCAACGTACGCGCCTATCTGCTCTACGTGGCGGGCAAGATCGGCGGAGCGGCGGTCTCGCTGTTCGCCGTGCTCGTCACCAGCTTCTTCCTGTTCCGGATCATTCCCGGCGACCCGGTGAAGGCCATGACACATGGCATGCCGACGTCGGCCGAGCAGATGGCCACACTGAGACGGCAGTTCGGTCTCGACAAGCCGATGTGGCAGCAGTTCACGGACTACTGCGCCGGCGCGCTGAGCGGCGATCTGGGGATGTCGTACCAGTTCCGTGCGCCCGTCGGCGATCTGATCCTGCAGAAGGTGCCGGCGACCCTGCTGCTCACAGGTGTGGCCGTCGTCATCTACTCGGCGATCGGGCTCTGGCTCGGCACCCGCTCCGCCTGGCGGCACGGCAGCCTCGGGGACAAGCTCAACACGGGAGTGGCGCTCACCCTGTGGTCGGTGCCCGGATTCTGGCTCGGGCTGCTGCTGATCATCACCTTCTCGGTGGGGATCGGTCCCGTCCCCGGGATGTTCCCGACCGGAGGCATGGAGTCGGGCAACGAGAGCGGTTTCGCCTACGTGGCCGACGTGGCCCATCACATGGTGCTGCCGGTCCTCACCCTGGTCGCCGTCGGATACGCGCAGACACTTCTGGTGATGCGGTCCTCGCTGCTCGACGAGATGGGCAGCGACTACCTGACGACGGCACGGGCCAAGGGCCTGCGTGACGACGTCGTACGGCGCCGGCACGCCGTGCCGAACGCGCTCCTGCCGACCGTCACCATGGTGTTCATCAACCTGGGCCATGTGGCCGCCGGTTCGATCCTCGTCGAGACGGTGTTCTCCTGGCCCGGGCTCGGCGGGCTGTTCTACCAGGCGCTCAGCGTGCCCGACCTGCCGCTCGTCCAGGGGCTGTTCGTCGTCTTCGCCGGCGCGATGATCGTGATGAACCTCCTCGCCGACCTTCTGTATCCGCTGCTCGATCCCCGGGTGGGCCGATGACGACGACACCGACGCCGCCGACGAAGACCGCTCCCGCCGCTCCGCCCGGGCAGGCCGGCAAGAACGCCCCGACCGCGAGGTCCCTCGCGTGGGCGCGCCGCCGGCACTCGGTGGCCCGCTTCTGGAGTGCGTACCGCGGCCACCGGGCGGGGCTCTTCGGTCTCGCCGCGCTGGCGCTCATCGCGCTGACCGCGCTCGCCGCGCCGCTGCTCGTCGGCAGTGACGTCCAGAGCGTCACCAACGCGCCGGGCACGGCGCTGGAGAAGCCGAGCGGCGAGTTCCCGCTCGGCACCGACCAGTTCGGCCGCTCGCTGCTGGGACTGCTGGTGTGGGGCGCGCGGATCTCGCTGACCGTGGGCCTGCTTGCCGCGGCGCTGTCGGTCGCCATCGGCACCCTCGTCGGCATCATCGCCGGACACTACGGCGGCTGGCTCTCCACCGTGCTGATGCGGATCACGGACTGGTTCCTGGTCATGCCGACGCTGGTGCTGGCGATCGTGCTCGCGACGGTGATGTCGCGCAATGTGTGGACGGTCATCATCGCCATCGGCGTCGCCAGCTGGCCCACCACGGCGCGGCTCGTCCGGGCGCAGACCATCGCCGTGGAGTCCCGGCCCTACATCGAACGCGCCAAGGCGCTCGGTGGCGGCCACGGGCACATCATGAACCGGCACGTGCTCCCCAATGTGATGCCGCTGGTCCTCGCCCAGACGACTCTGGGCATCTCCAGCGCCATCCTCACCGAGGCCACGCTCGCGTTCCTCGGGCTCGGCGACCCGACCGTCGTCTCCTGGGGCGGGATGCTCCAGGACGCGCGTGAGGCGGGCGCCGTCTCCTCGGGCCACTGGTGGTACCTCGCCCCGCCCGGAATCGCCATCGCGCTCGTGGCGCTCGCCTTCACCCTGTGCGGGCGCGCGATCGAGTCCGTACTCAACCCGAAGCTGGGAGTGGCGCGTTGAGTGTGCTCGAGGTCAGGAACCTCCATGTGACCTACGGTTCGGGGGACCGCGCCGTGCCCGCCGTGCGCGGCGTCGACCTGTCCCTCGCCGCCGGGCAGAAGCTCGGTGTCGCCGGCGAGTCCGGCTGCGGCAAGTCGACGCTGGCCCTCGCCCTGCTGCGGCTGCTGCCGGCCTCCGCCCGGCTGACCGGCGAGATCATGCTCGACGGCGAGGACGTCCTCACGATGAAGTGGGGGCGGCTGCGGGCCGTACGGTGGGCGGGCGCTTCGATCGTCTTCCAGGGCGCGATGCACTCCCTGAACGCCGTGCACCGCGTCGGCGACCAGATCGCCGAGCCGATCATGCTGCACCAGAGGGTCACGATCGCGGAGGCGGAGCGCCGCGTCGGCGAGCTGCTCCAGCACGTCGGCCTGCCGGCCGCCCGGGCGAACGCCTACCCGCACGAACTGTCCGGCGGGCAGCGCCAGCGGGTGATGATCGCGATGGCTCTGGCCTGCGACCCGCAGCTGATCGTCGCCGACGAGCCGACGACCGCGCTCGACGTGATGATCCAGGCGCAGATCCTGCGGCTGATCGAGCAACTGGTGGCCGAGAAGGACATCAGCCTGCTGATGATCAGCCACGACCTGGGCGTCCTCGCCGACACCTGCGACCGGCTCGCCGTGATGTACGCGGGCCGGGTCGTCGAGGAGGGGCCGGCCCGCTCCGTGTACGGCGCGGCGGAGCATCCGTACGGGCGGGCCCTGTCCGCCGCCTTCCCGCGCATCGGCGATCCGGCCTCGCGTCGGGCCCCGCGCGGGCTGCCGGGCGACCCGCCCGACCCGTCGTCGCTCCCCGGCGGTTGCACGTTCCACCCGCGCTGCCCCGTCGCGCTCGACTCGTGCGCGGACCGGGACCAGGAGCTGGTCACGGCGGGTGAGGGACACCGGGCGGCGTGCGTGCTGGTGGGTTCGGAGAAGCAGCAGTGACACAGGAGCACGTCATGACCACCACCTCTCCCCTCCTCTCCACCACCGGACTGCACATCACCTTCCCCGGCCGTCGCGGCGGGCCCGCCGCCCGGGCCGTCGACGGTGTCGACCTCGACATCGGCACGGGCGAGATCGTCGCCCTGGTCGGCGAGTCCGGCTGCGGCAAGACGACGCTGGCGCGTGCGCTCCTCGGCCTGGTGCCGCCCACCTCCGGGCGGGTCACGTTCGGCGGGGAACCGCTCGGGCTCACCCCGCGCGCCCTGAAGGCGTACCGCAAGCGGGTCCAGCTGGTGCTCCAGGACCCGAGCGGGTCACTCAACCCGCGGCACACCGTCTACGACGCCGTGGCCGAGGGCCTGCGGATCCACGGCTACGCGGGCGACGAGCGCGCGGCGGTCGCGGAAGCGCTGTCCCGGGCCGGGCTGCGCCCGCCGGAGCGCTTCTTCCTCCGCTACCCGCACGAACTGTCGGGCGGTCAGCGGCAGCGCGTCGTCATCGCGGGCGCCCTGGTGCTGGAGCCCGAACTCATCGTGGCCGACGAACCGGTGGCCTCCCTCGACGCCTCCGTACGCGGTGAGATCCTGGCGCTCCTGCTGCGGCTGCGTGACGAACTGGGGCTCTACGCGCTGGTGGTGACCCACGACCTGGGCCTCGCCTGGAACATCGCGGACCGGGTGGCGGTGATGTATCTCGGGCGGATCGTCGAGACGGGCCCCGTGGAGGACGTTCTGACCTCGCCCCAGCACCCGTACACCCAGGCGCTGTTGTCGGTGCTGCCGGAGTCGGAGTCCCCGCCGGTGGTCCTCACCGGCGAACCGCCGGACCCGTCCCGTATCCTGGAGGGCTGCCGCTTCCACGCCCGCTGCCAGGTCCTGGCGTCGGGGGAGGCCGCCCGTGCGGGCGTCGCGGACCTGTGCCGCTCCCGGGACCTGCCGGTCCTGGCGAACGCGCCGGGGCCGCAGGTGGCGTGCCACTGGGCCGCGACCGCGTCGCCCTGAGCGGGGACTGGCCCGGCCCGCCGGGTGCACCCGGAAAAGCGCGTGTGGACGTCGCTGCGGACTGCTAGCTTTTCCGCCATGAAGCGCGCTGCGATGACGACGACGCCGGAGAGTGTCCCGGCGCGCTGACAGATGTCTTGAGTCCGAAGCCCCGGGGCGAGTGCCCCGGGGCTTCGCCTTGCGGTCGCTCGCCCGACGTCCGCGAGGAGACCGCCATGCATGACCACCGCAAACTCGGCCGTGAACTGGGCCTGTTCGACACCGACCCGCTGATCGGCGCGGGACTGCCGTACTGGCTGCCCGACGGCGCCACCGTACGGCACACCCTCGAGGAGTACATCCGCTCCGCCGAGCGACGGGCCGGGTACCGGCACGTGTACTCACCGGTGCTCGGCAAGAGGGAGCTGTACGAGATCTCCGGTCACTGGGCGCACTACAGCGACGACATGTTCCCCCCGATGGACCTCGGAGGCGAGCAGGTCGTGCTGCGGCCGAGCCTGTGTCCCCACCACGCGGTGATCTACCGCTCCCGCTCCCACAGCTACCGCGAGCTCCCGCTGCGCATGGCAGAGCTCGGCGGTATGTACCGCTCCGAACTGTCGGGCGTACTCGGCGGGCTGACCCGGGTGCGGGCCATCCAGCTCAACGACGCCCACATCTTCTGCACCCTGGACCAGGTCGCAGAGGAAGCGCGGGCGGCGCTGGAGATGATCCGACGGGCGTACGAAGCGCTCGGCATCACCCCGGCCCGTTACCGGCTCTCCCTCCCCGGCCCCGGTGGCAAGTACGTCGCCGCACCCGAGAAGTGGAAACGCTCCACCGCCCTGCTGACCGATGTCCTCGACCGCTCCGGCCTGCCCTACGAGGCGGCCGAGGGAGAGGCCGCGTTCTACGGCCCGAAGATCGACGTCCAGGTCACCGACGGCGCCGGCAGGGAGTCCACCCTGTCCACCGTCCAGGTCGACTTCCACCAGCCGGAACAGTTCGACCTGCACTACATCGGCGCGGACGGCGCCAGACACCGGCCGGTCATGGTCCACCGCAGCATCATCGGCAGCGTGGAACGGGCCGTCGCCCATCTCATCGAGCAGCACGGCGGCGCGTTCCCCGCCTGGCTCGCCCCGACCCAGGTGGCGATCCTTCCGATCTCCGACGCGGAACTGCCGCACGCCGCGGCACTCGCCCGCCGATGCGCCGGGCTCGGACTGCGTGCCGAGATCGCCGGACCGGAGCGCGGCACCCTGGGCGCCCGTGTCAGAGAGGCCCGTCTCGTCCCCTACCAAGCCGTCATCGGTGCCAAGGAAGCCGCGGACGACCACGTCGCACTGCGTCTGCGCGGCGGGCGCCGACTCGACCCACAGCCGGTCGGCGAGGTCCTCACCCGCATCGTCGCTCTGGTCGACGCCCACCGGGCCGACCTGTGGGACGACGCCGCCTCTTAAGAGGCGGCGCCTGCCCGAAGGTGGTCGCGCCTGCCCGGACCGAGCAACACGGTCCGGGCCACGCCGAAGACCGGGGCCCGGGCCGGGCGGAGCAACAGGCCCGGGTCACGCCCGAGACCGGCTTCCGGACCGGGTAGGGCACCGCGGCCCGGGCCACACCCGGAAAGGCTGCCCCGGGGGTTACGCGCCGGCCGCGTCGTACGACGCGGTCAGCTCGCGGCACTTCTTCACGTCGTCCGCCATGGCCACGAGCAGCGATTCGATGGTGTCGAACTTCTCCTGGCCGCGGACGTACGCCAGGAAGTCCACCGTCACGTGCAGCCCGTACAGCTCGAGTCCCACCCGGTCGATCGCGTACGCCTCGACGGTCCGCTCCGTGCCGTCGAACTGGGGGTTCGTGCCCACCGAGATCGCCGCCGGCATCCGCTCGCCGGCGGCCGTCAGCCAGCCCGCGTACACGCCGTCGGCGGGGATGGCGGTGTGCGGCAGGGTTTCGACGTTGGCCGTCGGGAAGCCCAGCTCGCGGCCGCGCTGGGCGCCGCGCACGACGATGCCCTCGACGCGGTGCGGGCGGCCGAGGATCTCGGCGGCCCCCTCGACGTCGCCCTCGGCGATCAGCCGGCGGGTGAGGGTCGAGGAGAACGGCTCGCCGCCGCCCGCCTCACCCCGCACATAGAGGTCGACGACCTCGACCTCGTAGTCGTACGTCCGGCCCATCTCCGCGAGGAAGTCGACGTTTCCGGCCGCCCGGTGACCGAAGCGGAAGTTGGGGCCCTCGATGACCGCCCGCGCGTGCAGCTTGTCGACCAGCACCTTCACGATGAAGTCGGCCGGCGAGAGCTTGGAGAACTCGGCGGTGAAGGGCAGCACGAGCACCGCGTCCACGCCGAGCTCTGCCATCAGGTCCGCACGGCGGTGGTGCGGCGCGAGCAGCGGCGGATGGCTGCCCGGGCGGACGACCTCGCTGGGGTGCGGGTCGAAGGTCACCACGACGGACGGCACGCCGAGCTCGCGTGCCCGCTGCACCGCACGTCCGATGATCAGCTGGTGCCCGCGGTGCACGCCGTCGTAGGAGCCGATGGTGACGACGCTGCGTCCCCAGTCCTGGGGGATGTCCTCCAAGCCACGCCAGCGCTGCACTGTGACCGCTCCTCGCCCGAACCTGTGTACGTGATTACCGATTACGCAGGTCTAAGACTGCCATGCCCGGCGGCCCGGGTCGGCATCGGCACCGGGCTCCCCTCTTTCCCGAGGGCCCGGCATGCCTCCACCGCGGCCCACTGCTGCGGATCCGCGGCCGGCCAGCGGGCCATGAGCACGTCGAAGGCGGGCACCTCGCGGGCCAGCTCGGTGAGCCTCCGGTCGAAGCAGGCCGCACCCCTGGGGGTGCGCACGAGCAGCAGGCCCGTCCGGTGGACCAGCAAGCGGGTCCGTTCCTCTTCGCGCGCCCCGCAGCCGTTCGCGGCGGCGCACAGCAGGCCGTCGAGGACGCCGAGGTCGCGGGCCTCGTACTGCTCGTACCGCAGCAGGACCTCGAGCAGCTCGGCGCGCAGCGCGCGGGAGGCGGGGGCCCCGGCCGCGGTGAGGACGGGCGCGAGGGCGACGCGGACCCGGGCCGGGCGGCCGCGCACGAGGTGGGTGACGAGCGGGAAGAGCACGTCCCGGCCGTCCGGTCCGTGCTCGAGGCGGCGGTGGACGTACGCGGCTGCGTGCACCGCGCCGTCCGGGCGGTGGTCGACGTACTCGCACACCAGGGCGGCCGCCCGGCGGGCGAGGGCGGGGGTGGTGGCGGCCCCGGCGAGCGCGGCGAGGGTCTCCCCCGCTCCTGCGGAGGTGTCAGGGCGCAGCAGGCGGCTCCTGAACGCGGCGAGTACCGGGCCCGGGTGGGTGGTCAGGGCGTCGGTGAGGGCGTCGGCCGGCAGGCAGGGGTCGCCCGCGGCGAAGAGGTCGAGGGCACGCGGCAGGTACCGGGCGCGGCTCACCGGGTCGCGGACCAGCACCGTGAGCGCGGGTCCGTGCGCGCCCCTGGTCCCGGCGAGCAGGGCCCGGGCGGCCCGCCGCAGCAGGTCCCTGTCGGTGTCGCTCGCGGCCCCGGCCGGGACGAGCGGGCAGCAGTCGGCTGCTGCTTCGCGTCGTTGGGGCCGCGGGTCGCGGGCCCAGCGGTCCACGGCCCGGCACATCGCGGACGGTTCGTCCTCCGCGAGCGCACGGAGCAGTTCGGCGGCGCGGGGGTGGGGGGTGTCCGCGAGGGCTTCTGCGAGGTCGTCGGCCGCGAGCCCCCGGCGGGCGTAGAGCAGCGCCTGTGCGGCCGCGCCGACCGTGGGGCGCACCACGGCGCCGTGCACCGCGGCGAGTGGCGTGTCGTCGTCGAACCACCGGCACAGAAGCGGCTGCACGGCCGCGGGGTCGGCCGCCAGCCGCGCATCGGCGAGCTCCAGGAAGAGCGGTGTGGCGGTGCCGCCCGGCGGGGAGGTGTCACCGGGCGCGAGCCGCCGCAGGAGGTCGAACCACGCCGGATCACCCATCCTGAGCCGGGCCCAGAAGGCGGGTCCGAAGTCGTCGCCCGGCCGTTCCGCCAGCTGTTGCAGGACGGCGAGATACGGCTCGGCGTCCGGCACCTTGCCGAGCACTTCATGAAGCAGCCGGGAGGCCCACCAGCGTGCCTCCGGGTCCCGCCGGCCGTGCACCTCGTCCTGGACCACCCCGGCCAGTCCGGCGAGCCTCGGGACCAGGAGGTGTGCTCCGCGTTCGCGGCCGAGATGCAGCAGCGCGTGGGCCACGGGGCCGATGCGGTGGCGGGGCACGGGCGGCGGGCCGTCCTCCCCCGGCCCGTGCCGCTCCCGGCCGTGGACGAGCGACCCGAGCGCGGCGTCGACGTCGAGATGCGCGCCCTGGATCCAGTCGGCGAGCTCCTCGTGCGCGAAGCGGTAGCCGCTGCCCGCCGGGACGAGCAGGGTCTCGGTGAGGACGGCGGAAGCCCAGCCACCCGCCCAGGGGAACAGCTCCTCGAACGATGCCCGGTCGAGCCGGCCGTGACCGGTCCCCAGGCAGCGGCGGGCGGCCTCGTGCACCCGGCCGGAGATCCGGGTGGCGAGCCGGCGGACGGCGCAGCCCCGGGGCGGCGTTCCGGCCGCGACGGCGACACGTACCGCGATCCGCAGACAGAGCAGGTCGAGGTAGGCGCCGAAGACCTCGTCCCGCCCCGGTGTGCCCGGCACGCCGCCGGGGAGGGCGCGGTGCACCTCCGCGAGGAGCCTGAGCACCAGCGGATGCCGCTCGTCCCCCGCTGCCACGCTGCCCGGCGCCAGCCCGTACCTCTGTCGTGCCGTCCGTGCCTGCTCGGAGGTCAGGTCGCCGAGGTGCACGGCGGGCGGCTGCTGCCCGCCCCTGGCACCGGGCCCGGGACGGCCCTGTGCCAGGGCGGGCAGCGCCGCGGAGGTCAGGGAGCGGGGTGCCGGCACCGGCGCGGCCGGGATGCGCCCGCCCGTCGGGCGGCCGGGCCCGGCCGGTCCTCGCGCCGCTCCACCGGCAGAGTGGTGCAGCAGGTGCGGCGGGTAGAGCGCACCGGCCTGTTCCCAGTACTCCGGGCGGCATGCCACGACCAGCCGGGCGCCGGAGGCGGCCAGCCACGCCGCGGTGGCCGCCGTCCAGTCGGGCAGGGCCTTGGCCATCGCGGGCGGCATCTCCTCCGGGCCGTCGAGGACGACGAGCAGCGGCCGGCCCGCTCCGGCGGCCAGGCGCGCCACCCGGTCCGGGCTCGCCCCGCGCTCCCGGCCGCCCGCCTGCTCCGGTACGGCGACGATGCGGGCGGCCCCGCGCAGCGCGCGTGCCACGGCGTCGGCGACGGAGGCGTCGCCGTCCCGCACGTCGGCGCCGCGCAGCCACAGAGTGGGAGCCGGTGCCGGCCTCTCGGCGCGGCGCGCGGCGAGCGCGCGCAGCTCCGTCGTACGGCCCGTGCCGGGTGCGCCGACCAGTCCGAGGACCAGCGCCGCGCTGTGGTCCGTGGTGAACGCCGCGAACTCGCCGGCGATGGCGGGCCGCGGGACGGGCTCGGGCCACGCGTCCGGAACGACGGCCCGGGCGAGTGAGGTCGCGGCCAGCTCCAGTACCGCTGCGAGGTTCAGGTCGGGTCCGTACGCGGGCGCGGTGGCGGCGTTCCTGCGTAAGAGGGCGGCGTGCGGCTCGGACCGGGCGGTACCCAGGGAGTGCGCCAGGACGGCCGGGGTGCTGGTGCCCGGTGGTGGTGGGGCGGCGAGCACGCCGAGGACGGCCCCGGTCGACGCGTCGAGCACCGGTCCGCCTGCGACTCCGTCCACGAGGCGCAGGGCGTCGCTGCCGTCCGTGCCGATGGCGAGCTCCAGGACGCCGTCGGCGGCGGCGAGCACGCGCGCCTCACGCCAGCCGCCCGCCGCGAGGCGCACATACGTGCCCGGCTCCGCGCGTTCGCGTGCCCCGATCGGCAGGGGCACGACGCGAAGGCCGTTGGTATGCAGGAGTGCCAGGCCGCTGCCGGGCAGCGGGGTCACGGAGTCGGCCTCGATCGCGGGTCCGCCGCCGTCCATCGGCAGCACGACGGGCCGGGCCAGGCCGTGGACCACGTCATGGCCGGTCACGACCGTGCCGAGGTCGTCGGCGACGAAGCCGGTGCCGTGCGGCCGACCGGCCGGATCGCAGATCCGTACCAAAGTTGCCAGGTCAGCGCGTCCCATGGGGACGACGTTAGGCAGACGATGATCAAGAAGAGAAGCGCGGACCGCGAACGCGCCCCCCAGTGCACCCCGGTTCACTCCAAGCGCCTGCTCGAAGGGGTGAATCGAGGGGCCTGGGTGGATAGACCCTATGCGGGGGAATCAAGGGGGGAACGTGGGGCGGACGGCGAGAGCCGTCCGCCCCACGACGGACCGACATCCACGAGGGGACGTCCCGCTCGGGGTCAGCCGAAGACGGCCAGGCTCTTCGCCTTGCCGTTCTGCTCCTCCACGAGCGCCAGGAAGCGTCCGTCGGGCCCGAAGACCGCGACCGGGGCACGGTCGTGTGCCGGCATCTCGAGCCGCACGCCGTTGGTGAGCAGCTTGGCCCGCCGCTCGTCCACGTCCCAGCGGGGGAAGGCGGCGGCGGCCGCCTCGGCGATCGGCATCACGGTCAGCTCCTCCTGGAGCTGGTCGAGGGTCTTCGCCGCGTCCAGGCCGTACGGGCCGACCCGGGTGCGCCGCAGCGCCGTCAGGTGGCCGCCCACGCCCAGCACGGCACCGAGATCGCGGGCGAGCGCCCGGATGTAGGTGCCGGAGGAGCAGACCACGGACACGACCAGGTCGACGACGGGCAGGCCGTCCTCCGTGGTCGTCGGGCGGACGTCGTAGACGCGGAAGGAGGAGACGGTCACCGGGCGGGCCGGGATCTCGAACTCCTCGCCGCCGCGCACCCGCGCGTACGACCGCTTTCCGTCGATCTTGATGGCGCTGACCTTGGACGGCACCTGCATGATGTCGCCGGTGAGCCCGGCGACGCCCGCGTCGATCGCCTCGCGTGTGACGGCGGAGGCGTCGGTGGAGGAGGTCACCTCACCCTCGGCGTCGTCCGTGACGGTGTCCTGCCCCAGCCTGATGGTGCCGAGGTACTCCTTCTCGGTCAGCGCGAGGTGACCGAGGAGTTTGGTGGCCTTCTCGACACCCAGCACCAGGACTCCGGTGGCCATGGGATCGAGCGTCCCCGCGTGTCCGACGCGCCGGGTCCTGGCGATCCCGCGCATCTTGGCGACGACGTCGTGCGAAGTGAAGCCCGACGGCTTGTCGACGATGACAAGTCCGTCGGGCGTGACGGTGCGCTGCGTCATTCCGAGGCTTCGTCCTCGTCCTCGGGCTTGCGGTACGGGTCGGGCTCGCCCGCGTACGTCGCGCCGGAGGACACCTCGCGGACCTTGGCGTCCGAGGCGCGCGCCTTGTCGAGGAGGTCCTCGATCGTCTTGGCGTTCTCCGGGAGCGCGTCGGCCACGAAGGTGAGGGTCGGCGTGAACTTGGTACCCGCCGCCGCGCCGACCGCCGAGCGCAGGATGCCCTTGGCGCTCTGCAGGCCCGCCGCGGCACTGGCCCTGTCCTCGTCGTCGCCGTAGACCGTGTAGAAGACCGTGGCCTCCCGCAGGTCACCGGTGACACGGGTGTCCGTGATGGTCACGTGCGAACCCAGGCGAGGGTCCTTGATGCCACGCTGCAGCTTCTCCGCGACCACCTCCCGGATGAGGTCTGCCAGCTTTTTCGCCCGCGCGTTGTCGGCCACTGGTCCGTCTCCTTCTTTGCCTTGCATTCAGTCTTCGTCGCTGTGGAGCCTGCGTCGTACCGACAGCAGCTCCACCTCCGGCCGGGCGGCGACGAGGCGCTCGCACCGGTCGAGTACGTCCGTGAGGTGCCCCGTGTCCCCGGACACCACGGCGAGGCCGATCTCGGCCCGCCGGTAGAGGTCCTGCCCGCTCACCTCCGCCGCGCTCACCGCGTATTTCCGCTGGAGCTCGGCGACGATGGGCCGGACCACGGAGCGCTTCTCCTTCAGCGACCGTACGTCGCCGAGAAGCAGATCGAAGGACAGTGTCCCCACATACATGTATGTCCGGATGTCCCGCCGGTCCGGGTTCGTCGTGCCGGGGGTCCGGGGCTTCCCGCCGGACCGGCACGGTCGGGTCTCCGCCGTACTTGGCAGGGACACCCAAACCGTACACGCAACGGCCGGGGCCGATCGACGGAAATATTTCCGCCGACCGGCCCCGGACGAGTGCCGTGCGTCAGCCGCGCGGCTTCTCGCGCATCTCGTACGTCGCGATGACGTCGTCGACCTTGATGTCGTTGAAGTTTCCGAGGTTGATACCACCCTCGAAGCCTTCGCGGATCTCGGTGACGTCGTCCTTGAAGCGACGCAGACCCTCGATGTTGAGGCTCTCCGCGATGACCTTGCCGTCGCGGATGAGGCGTGCCTTGGTGTTGCGCTTGACCTCGCCGGACCGGATGAGAACACCCGCGATGTTGCCCAGCTTGGACGAGCGGAAGACCTCGCGGATCTCCGCCGTACCGAGCTCGACCTCTTCGTACTCCGGCTTGAGCATGCCCTTGAGGGCCGCCTCGATCTCCTCGATGGCCTGGTAGATCACCGAGTAGTACCGGACGTCGACGCCCTCGCGCTCCGCCATCTGCGCGGCACGGCCGGCCGCGCGGACGTTGAAGCCGATGACGATGGCGTCGGAGCCCATCGCCAGGTCGATGTCCGACTCGGTGACCGCACCCACACCGCGGTGCAGTACGCGGATCTCCACCTCTTCGCCGACGTCGAGCTGGAGCAGCGAGGACTCGAGAGCCTCCACCGAACCGGACGCGTCGCCCTTGATGATGATGTTGAGATCCTGCACCAGACCGGCCTTGAGCACCTTGTCGAGGTCCTCGAGGGACACCCGGCGGGTGCGCTTGGCGAACGCGGCGTTGCGCTCACGGGCGGCACGCTTCTCGGCGATCTGACGGGCCGTACGGTCCTCGTCGACGACCAGGAAGTTGTCGCCGGCGCCCGGGACGTTGGTGAGACCGAGCACGAGGACGGGGGTCGAGGGACCCGCTTCCTCCACGTTCTCGCCCTTGTCGTCGAGCATCGCGCGGACACGGCCGTAGGCGTCACCGGCGACCATCGTGTCACCGACGCGCAGCGTGCCTCGCTGGACCAGGACGGTCGCGACGGCGCCGCGGCCACGGTCGAGGTGGGCCTCGATCGCAATACCCTGCGCGTCCTGCTCGGCGTTGGCCCGCAGGTCGAGCGAGGCGTCCGCGGTCAGGACCACGGCCTCCAGCAGGGAGTCGATGTTGAGACCCTGCTTCGCGGAGATGTCGACGAACATGGTGTCGCCGCCGTACTCCTCCGCCACCAGACCGAACTCGGTGAGCTGTCCGCGCACCTTGGTCGGGTCGGCGCCCTCGACGTCGATCTTGTTGACCGCGACCACGATCGGCACGTCGGCCGCCTTGGCGTGGTTCAGCGCCTCGATCGTCTGGGGCATCACACCGTCGTTCGCCGCCACCACGAGGATCGCGATGTCGGTGGACTTGGCACCACGGGCACGCATGGCGGTGAACGCCTCGTGACCCGGGGTGTCGATGAAGGTGATGGCCCGCTCTTCGCCGTTGACCTCGGTGGCGACCTGGTACGCACCGATGTGCTGCGTGATACCGCCGGCCTCACCCGCGACGACGTTCGTCTTGCGGATGGCGTCCAGCAGCCTGGTCTTACCGTGGTCGACGTGACCCATGACGGTCACGACCGGCGGACGGGAGACGAGCATCTCCTCGCCGCCCTCGTCCTCACCGAACTCGATGGAGAAGGACTCGAGAAGCTCGCGGTCCTCCTCCTCCGGGCTGACGATCTGAACGGTGTAGTTCATCTCGTCGGCGAGGAGCTGAAGGGTCTCGTCGGAGACGGACTGCGTGGCAGTGACCATCTCGCCGAGGTTCATCATCACGGCGACGAGCGACGCCGGGTTGGCGTTGATCTTCTCCGCGAAGTCGGTGAGGGAAGCACCGCGCGACAGGCGAACGGTCTCGCCGTTGCCGCGAGGCAGCATCACGCCGCCGACCGACGGGGCCTGCATGGCCTCGTACTCCTGGCGCCTCTGCCGCTTCGACTTACGGCCACGACGCGCCGGACCGCCGGGACGGCCGAAGGCGCCCTGCGTGCCACCACGGCCACCGGGGCCGCCGGGACGTCCACCGAAGCCGGGACGACCGCCGAAGCCGCCGCCACCGCCGCCGGGGCCACCGCCACCGGGACGACCGGCGAAGCCGCCGCCGCCACCGGGACGACCGCCGCCGCCACCGCCGGGACGACCGGCGAAGCCGCCGCCGCCACCGGGACGACCGGCACCGCCGGGACGGCCCGCGCCGCCCGCACCGGGACCGCGACCGCCGCCGCCGGGACCGCCACCAGGACGGGGACCGGCAGCAGGACGCTGCGGCATCATGCCGGGGTTCGGACGGTTACCGCCGGGCGCGCCGCCCGGGCCACCGGCACGCGGAGCCTGCGGACGGGGCATACCGCCGGGGGTCGGGCGGGCACCGCCCTGGCCCTGCGGACGCGGGGCGCCGCCGGGGCCGCCCTGCGGACGCGGAGCGCCCGGAACGGCACCGCCGCCGGGACGCGGAGCGCCACCCGGACGGGGCGCCTGCGGACGCGCCATGCCGGTGGAGCCACCGGACGTGAACGGGTTGTTGCCCGGACGGGGACCGGCCGGACGGCCACCGGGACGCGGGGCGCCCTGGCCGCCGGCGGGACGCGCCGGACGCTCGCCGCCGCGGCCGCCGTCACGCTGACCGGCGTCACGCTGACCGCCGGCCGGAGCCGGACGGGCAGGGCGCGGACCGGGGGTGGCACCCGCGGGACGCGGGGCCTGCGGTGCGGCGGGCTGGGCCGGAGCCGGGGCCGAGAACTCGGCAGCGGGCACCGGAGCCGCCGGGGCGGGCTTGGCCGGCGCGGGCTTGGGACCCGGTGTCGGACGCGGTCCCGGAGCCGGGGCCGCGGAGGAGGGGGTGCTGCTCGCCGGGGCCGGCTTGGGGGCCGGTGCGCCGGGCTTGGGGGCAGCGGTACGTCCCGCCTGCGCCGAGGGCGCGGCGGGCTTCGAAGGCGTCGCCTTGCGGGGCGCGCCGGGCTTCGCAGCGGACTTGCCGGCGTTGCCGCCGGGCCCCTGCAGTGCATCAGTCAGTTTGCGTACAACCGGCGCCTCGATCGTCGAGGACGCCGAACGGACGAATTCACCGAGTTCTTGGAGCTTGGCCATGACGACCTTGCTCTCTACGCCGAACTCCTTGGCGAGTTCGTATACCCGGACCTTAGCCACTTCGCTCCTTTTAGGTCCGGGTTACCGCCGGACCGTCGCTACTTCATGGGCGTACTCATCGCGTACTCATCGAGTGCTCATCGCAATCTCGACCTACTTCCAACTCGCGAGGTACCTGACCGCACGGGGGTATCCGTGCCGTACTTCTTTCTCTTACGGTGCTGCCTGCTCGACATACCGCCGCGCTGCGGCGGTATCGAGCGGCCCCTGGGCCCGGAAGGCCCTCGGGAACGCCCGGCGGCGGACCGCCAGGTCGAAACAGACCAAGGCGGGGTGCACGTACGCACCCCGGCCGGGCAGCGTACCGCGATCATCGGGGACGCACTCGCCCTCGATCACCACGATCCGCAGCAGATCGCTCTTGGCCGCTCGCTCCCGGCATCCCACACAGGTTCGCTCAGGGCACACACGGGCATGCGTCCGGCCAGACACGGTTAAGTCTACCTCCCCGCACCGACCTCACCCCTTGGGGGCAAAAATCGAACGGATGTTGTCCTGATCCTTGTGAGATCTTGGTCGGCTCCCGTCGTCACCGCAACGGGATTCGGCCCCGGGCCATTCCTCAGCCCTGGTCGGGGCCCTGCTCGGTGTCGGGCCGGATGTCGATGCGCCAGCCGGTGAGACGGGCGGCCAGGCGGGCGTTCTGCCCCTCCTTGCCGATCGCCAGCGACAGCTGGTAGTCCGGGACCGTCACCCGGGCGGAGCGGGCGCCGAGGTCGACGATCTCCACCTTGCTGACCCGGGCGGGTGACAGGGCGTTCGCCACCATCTCCGCCGGGTCGTCGGACCAGTCCACGATGTCGATCTTCTCGCCGTGCAGCTCGGCCATGACATTACGCACACGGCCGCCCATCGGGCCGATGCAGGCGCCCTTGGGGTTCAGTCCGGAACGGGTCGAGCGAACGGCGATCTTGGTGCGGTGGCCGGCCTCGCGGGCGATCGCGGCGATCTCGACGCTGCCGTCGGCGATCTCCGGAACCTCGAGCGCGAAGAGCTTCTTCACCAGGTTCGGGTGGGTACGGGACAGCGTGACGGACGGACCGCGCACACCCCTGGCAACCCGCACCACATAGGTGCGCAGCCGCAGACCGTGCGTGTACTCCTCGCCCGGGACCTGCTCCTGCACCGGCAGGATCGCCTCGAGCTTGTCGTCCAGCTTCACCAGGACGTTCTTGGGGTCCTTGCCCTGCTGCACCATGCCCGCGACGACATCGCCCTCACGGCGGGCGTACTCGCCGAAGGTGACGTCGTTCTCCGCGTCACGCAGCCGCTGCTGGATGACCTGGCGGGCCGTGGTGGCGGCGATCCGGCCGAAGTCGGACGGAGTGTCGTCGAACTCCTTCGGCTCCTGGCCCTCCTCCAGATCCGCCGGGTCCTCCTTAGCCCACACGGTCACATGACCGGTGTTCCGGTCGAGCACCACGCGGGCGTGGCGGCGACTGCCCTCGGTGCGGTGGTACGCGATGAGGAGGGCCGACTCGATGGCCTCGACCAGCAGGTCGAAGCCGATCTCCTTCTCCTGGGCCAGGCCCTTCAGGAGCTTCACGTCGATGTCCACGGCTACGCCTCCTCTTCCTTCTTGTCCTTGCGGTTGAACTCGATCTCCACGCGCGCCTTCACGATGTCGTCGAAGGCGACCCGGCGGGCGGTGGGCTTGCGCCCCTTCACACCGGGCACCTCGAGGTCGAGTCCCTCGTCGTCCACGGTCAGGAGGCGGGCCACCAGGTCCCCGCCCTCCTTCAGCTGCAGTTTCACCAGGCGTCCGGTGGCACGCACGAAATGACGGTGCTCGCTCAGCGGGCGGTCGGCGCCGGGGGAGCTGACTTCGAGGACGTACTCGCCCTCGCCCATCGCGTCCGTCTCGTCGAGCTTCTCGGAGATGGCGCGGCTCAGCTCGGCGCAGGCGTCCAGTTCCACGCCCTCGTCGGAATCCACGGTGATCCTCAGCATGCGTCGCCGGCCCGCCCGGGAGACCTCGATCTCTTCCAGATCCAGCTCCGCGGCGCTGACGAGCGGCTCAAGCAGCCCGCGCAGCCTCTCGCTCTGGGTGGTGCTCATCCGGGTGACTCCTCGGCCGCGTGTGCTGTTGTGGGATCGTCGCGTGTCGAAGAAAGGGTATCCGGTCGCGGGGGGTGTTGCCGTCCACCCGCGCGGGAGCCGCAGGTACGCTCGCCTGCGGCGATGATCACTGCGAGCCCGAGGAGACACGCGTGGGGCGCACGGGGACGACGCGCAGACGTGCGCTGTTGGCGACGGGGGCGGCCGCCGCCGGCATGTTGACGGGCTGTTCGAACGACTCCCCCGGGACGCGGCGCCCGTCCGGGCGGTCCGCCGACCCGGCTCGCGCGGAGGCCGCGCTGCGGGCACGGCTCGCGGCCAGGAGCACGGCACTCGGCGACGAGTACGACGCCGTCATCGCCCGCCACCCGGAGCTCGCCGAACGGCTGACACCGCTGCGTTCCGCGGTCTCCGCGCACGCCGTGGCACTCGCCGGCGGCCGGCCGGGCGGGGCGTCCGCCGCTCCCTCGCCGTCCACCGCGCCACCGGTGACGCCGCCGGTCACACCGTCCGCCACGGCGGCCGGCTCCGTCCCGGAGGATCCCGCTGCCGCGCTGAGGGCGCTGGCCGCGGCGGAGCGTCGCACCTCCGACGGCCACACGGCGTCCCTCGCCGACGCGGAGCCGGAACTCGCCCGTCTGCTGGCCTCCGTCGCCGCCGCCGGCGCCGCGCATGCGTACTTGCTGACGAAGGGGGAACCGCGTTGACCACGGTGGACGACCGGGGTGACACGGCACGTGAGCTCGACGCCCTCCAGGCGGCGCTCGCGGCGGAACACGCCGCTGTCTACGGATACGGGGTGGTCGGCGGCCGGGTCGGCGACGACCGCGAGAACGAGGCCGCCGCCGCACACGCCGCACACAGGTCGAGGCGGGATTCGCTGGCGCGGACCGTGCGCGACCTCGGCAAGAAGCCCGCGGCGGCCGCCGCGGGCTACGCCCTGCCGTTCCCCGTGCCTGACGCCGCGGCCGCGATACGGCTCGCCGCCGTCCTGGAGGAGCGGGTGGCGGCCGTCTACTCCGACCTCGTACGGGCCACGGAAGGGCCGTTGCGGCTGGAGGCGGCGGGCGCGCTGCGCGAGGCGGCGGTCCGCGCGGTGCGGTGGCGCGGCAGCGGCGTAACCTTTCCTGGGCTCGCCGAGCGGGCCGGCCAGGACTGACGGGGAAGGAACAAACGGGCGTATGGCTTTCGAACCCCCGCAGCGGCTGGTCCGGGCACTCGGCGAGGACGACGCGTGGCTGACACGGCTGCCGGGAACGGTCGAGGAGACCGTGGACCGGCAGAAGCTGGACGTCGAACGGACCGTGGTGCCGGGCGGCCGGAGCAGCCTGCTCCTGCTCGTACGGCAGCCGGACGGCACACCCGCCGCGCTGAAGCTCGCTCCCCCGTCCGCGGCCCCCGGGCACGAGGCGGCCGCGCTGGAGCACTGGAACGGCTGGGGCGCGGTACGGCTGCTGGACGCCGCCGACGGCGAACTCCTGTTGGAGCGGCTGCACCCGGAGGTCTCACTGCGCTCGCTCCCCGAGGCCAAGGCGCTGCTCGAGGCGGCCGGCACGGTGCGACGGCTGTGGGTCGAACCGCCGGCCGGCCACACCTTCGAGACGGTCGCGGACCGCACGGCGCGCCAGGCGGCGGCGATGCGGAACTCCGCGGAGCCGCTCGTCGCGGCCGCGCTGGCGGCCCGGGACGAACTGGTCGCGGCGGCACCGGAAGAACTGCTGCTGCACGGCAACTTCCGCCAGGGCAAGGTGCTTTCCGGCGACCGGGCGCCGTGGCTGGCGGTCGGACCGGAGCCGCTGGTCGGCGAACGCGCCTACGACCTCGCCCGCCTCGCCCGCGACCGCGTCGAGGACCTCGTCGCGTCCTCCGCGGGCGCGTCGGCGGCCCGCCGGAGGCTGAACCGCCTCGCGGATTCGCTGGAGGTCGACCGGGACCGGCTGCGGGGCTGGACGCTGTTCCGCGCGGTGGAGTCGGGCCTGCGGGCGGTGGCCGCGGGGCGGCGCGCGGAGGGTGAACTGGCGCTGGAGTTCGCGGGCTGGCTGTAGGCGAAGCCTGCGAGGCCGCTGCGCGGGGCGTTTTCCCGGGGGCTTTGCCCCTTCCCGAACCGGGCTCCGCCCGGACCCGTACCGCTCCGCGCGGTGTCCTCAATCGCCGGACGGGCTGGATACTCCGGCCTCGCCGGCGATTGAGGCGCGGGGGTCCGGGGGGTCTCCCGGTGCCCCGCGCAGCGGCCCTCGACCCCGCGCACTACCCCCGCAGCCGCGCCACCGCGTCCGCCACCGTGAGCTCCTCCCGCTCGCCCGTGCGGCGGTCCTTCAGCTCCAGGACGCCCTCGGCCGAGCGGCGGCCCGCCACAAGGATCTTGGGGACGCCGATCAGCTCCGCGTCGGTGAACTTCACGCCCGGCGAGACGCCCGCGCGGTCGTCGACCAGGACCCGCAGGCCCGCCGCGCCGAGCTGCTCGGCGACGTCGAGGGCGAGCTCGGTCTGCAGGGCCTTGCCCGCGGCCACGACGTGGACGTCGGCCGGGGCGATCTCGCGGGGCCAGCACAGGCCCTGCTCGTCGGCGGTCTGCTCGGCGAGCGCGGCCACCGCGCGCGAGACGCCGACGCCGTACGAACCCATGGTCACGCGGACGGGCTTGCCGTTCTGGCCGAGCACGTCGAGCTGGAAGGCGTCCGCGTACTTGCGGCCGAGCTGGAAGATGTGGCCGATCTCGATCGCGCGGTCCAGCTTGAGGCCGGTGCCGCACGAGGGGCACGGGTCGCCGTCCTCGACGACCACGACGTCGAGGTAGTCGTCGACCTGGAAGTCCCGGCCGGCGACGACGTTCTTGGCGTGGAAGCCCGCCCGGTTGGCGCCGGTGATCCACGCGGTGCCGGGGGCCACGCGCGGGTCGGCGATGTAGCGGACCTTCTCGAGGCCCTGCGGGCCGACGTAGCCGCGGACCAGGTCCGGACGGTCCACGAAGTCCTCCGCGGTGACCAGCTCGACCTCCGCGGGGGCCAGGTGGTCGCCCAGCTTGCCGAGGTCGACCTCGCGGTTTCCGGGTACGCCGACGGCGACGATCTCGCCGTCCACCTTGACCAGCAGGTTCTTCAGGGTGGCGGACGCCGGGACACCCAGGTGGTCGGCGAGCGTCTCGATGGTCGGGGTGTCGGGGGTGTCCAGCTCCTCGACAGGGCCGTGCTCCGCGCCCTCGACGGGGGCGAGCGCGAAGGTGACGGCCTCCGTGTTGGCCGCGTAGTCGCAGGACGGGCAGTACACGAAGGTGTCCTCGCCGGCGGGGGCCGGGGCCAGGAACTCCTCGGAGGCGGAGCCGCCCATCGCACCCGACACCGCGGAGACGATCTTGTGCTTGAGGCCGAGGCGCTCGAAGATCCGGACGTACGCCTCACGGTGCAGGGCGTAGGACTCGGCGAGACCCTCGTCGGAGGTGTCGAAGGAGTACGAGTCCTTCATCTGGAACTCGCGGCCGCGCAGGATGCCCGAGCGCGGACGCGCCTCGTCGCGGTACTTCGTCTGGATCTGGTACAGGATCACCGGCAGGTCCTTGTAGGACGTGCACTGGTCCTTGACGAGCTGGGTGAAGATCTCTTCGTGGGTCGGGCCGAGGAGGTAGTCGGCGCCCTTGCGGTCCTTGAGGCGGAACAGCTCCGCGCCGTACTCCTCCCAGCGGCCCGTCGCCTCGTAGGGCTCCTTGGGCAGCAGCGCCGGCAGCAGCACCTCCTGCGCGCCGATGGCGTCCATCTCCTCGCGCACGACGCGGGTGACGTTCTCCAGGACGCGCTTGCCGAGCGGCAGCCAGGACCAGATGCCCGCGGCGTTGCGACGGACGTAACCGGCGCGCACGAGGAGCTTGTGGCTGAGCGTCTCTGCGTCCGCCGGGTCGTCGCGCAGTGTCTTGACCATCAGACGGGACATGCGCTGGACCTGGGCCATGGTGAACTCCTGCTCGGAACGTGTGATGTGCAGGAGGTTAGCCGGGGCGCAGCCGCAGGCGGAAATCAGTTCGCGCGCAGCAACGGCAGCCGGGCGCCCATCACCGCGTAGGGACTGGGGGCGCTCGGGAAGAGCACCTGGCCTGCGAGGTCCTGGTAACCGAGCCTTCGGTACAGGGCGCGGGCCGGGCTCTCGGTGTCGATCGCGGACAGGATCGAGCGGGGCAGGCCGCACCCGTCGGTGAT
Organism: Streptomyces pristinaespiralis; assembly: GCF_001278075.1. Classification (GTDB taxonomy): domain Bacteria; phylum Actinomycetota; class Actinomycetes; order Streptomycetales; family Streptomycetaceae; genus Streptomyces; species Streptomyces pristinaespiralis. The sequence goes on from NZ_CP011340.1 coordinate 2,594,431, forward strand.
GGTGGTGATCAGTTGGCGTCCGATGCCTCGTCCCTGGAAGCCGGGGTGGACGTGGAGTTCGGTGATGACGAACGAGTCGTCGAGCCATTCGTCGTTGCCGCCCCGGCGCAGGTACGGCTCGACCACGGTGGACCACCAGTGGCTGCGGTCGTTGGGCATGCCGTAGACGAATCCGACGAGCCGGCCCGCCTCTGTGGTCGCTCCGAGCGCCCGGGCTCCCGGATTCTGCAGGTGACGCAGCACGATGTAGCGGCGGATGTCGATCTCGTCGTCGCTGAGCCCGAAGGCGAGCGCCTGCACGGCGAGCGCTTCGTCGACCCGCCCGGTCAGATCGAGCGGTTCGACGACGACGTCGGGGGCCTGCGAGCCGTCCCCGCTGAGTGCTGCCATGGCCGAACCCTACTTGTCGTCGTGGCTGCCCGGCACGGGGTGCCGGGAATCAGAACAGCACGCTCATGAAGGCGCCGACCTCTTGGAAGCCGACCCTGCGGTAGGACGCTCTGGCGGCGGTGTTGTAGTCGTTGACGTACAGGCTGACGACCGGGGAGACGTCCGCGAGGGCGTAGCGCAGGACGGCCGCCATGCCGGTCTCCGACAGTCCCCTGCCCCGGAACTCGGGGTCGACCCAGACGCCCTGGATCTGGCACGCCTGGGGGGTGGCCGCGCCGATCTCGGCCTTGAAGACGACCTTGCCGTCGTCGATGCGGGCGAAAGACCGTCCGGCACCGACGAGTTCGGCGACGCGGGCCTGGTAGAGGAGTCCGCCGTCGCCGGCCATCGGCGAGACGCCGACCTCCTCGGTGAACATGGCCACGCACGCCGGCATGATCACGTCCATCTCGTCCTTGCGGATGCGGCGGACGTCCGGGTCGGGCTCGATGCCGTCCGGCATCCGCTCGGTGACCATGAGGGGCTGGTTGGCGCGCACGTCCCTGGCCGGGCCCCAGCTCGGTTCGAGGAGCCGCCACAGCAGGGCGGTGGGCTCCGCCGGGCCGACGATCGACGAGCAGCGGCGGCCGGCCCGCCGGGCACGGTCGGCGAAGGCGCGGACGGCTTCCGGGGTGGCGCAGATGGGCACGAGGTTGGCGCCGGAGTAGCACAGGGAGCGCAGCTGTCCGTCCGTGTAGTAGCCCCACATCTCGCCCCCGAGTCGCCACGGGTCGAGTCCGGCGACCTGCACACGGGCGGTGACGAAAGCATTCGTCACGGGCTCGCTCTCGAGGATGGCGAGCGCTGCGCCGAGGTCGCCCGGGCCGAGGACCCGGGTGGTGGTCTGCGTCAACACGAGGGCGCCTCATCACACGGTTTGCTGGTTCTGGCACTGTACCCGGCACGCCCACGGCGTGGCGCGTGCACGAGAAGACCCCGCCGACCGGAAGGGCGACGGGGCCTTGTGGATCCGGGGTGCCGGCTGGCTCGGGGCGAGCCGGCCGGTCTGGGGGTGCGGGTCAGGCGCCGGGCTCGCCCACGGCGACCACGTCGGGGGTGCCGGAGGCGACGCCGTCCTTCTCCATCTGCTCCGCGATCTTCATGGCCTCTTCGATGAGCGTCTCGACGATCTTCGACTCGGGCACTGTCTTGATGACCTCGCCCTTGACGAAGATCTGGCCCTTGCCGTTGCCGGAGGCCACACCGAGGTCGGCCTCGCGGGCCTCTCCGGGTCCGTTGACCACACAGCCCATGACGGCGACGCGCAGCGGGACCTCCATGCCCTCGAGTCCGGCGCTGACCTGGTCGGCGAGCTTGTAGACGTCGACCTGGGCGCGGCCGCAGGAGGGGCAGGAGACGATCTCCAGGCGGCGCTGGCGGAGGTTCAGCGACTCCAGGATCTGGATGCCGACCTTGACCTCCTCGGCCGGCGGCGCGGACAGGGAGACACGGATGGTGTCGCCGATGCCCTCGCTCAGCAGCGCACCGAAGGCGACGGCGGACTTGATGGTGCCCTGGAAGGCGGGGCCGGCCTCGGTGACGCCGAGGTGCAGCGGGTAGTCGCACTGGGCGGCCAGCTGGCGGTAGGCGTTGACCATGACGACCGGGTCGTTGTGCTTGACCGAGATCTTGATGTCGCGGAAGCCGTGCTCCTCGAAGAGGGACGCTTCCCACAGGGCCGACTCGACGAGCGCCTCGGGGGTCGCCTTGCCGTACTTCTCCAGCAGGCGGCGGTCCAGGGAGCCCGCGTTGACGCCGATCCGGATCGGGGTGCCGGCCTCGCCGGCGGCCTTGGCGATCTCCTTGACCTTGTCGTCGAACTGCTTGATGTTGCCCGGGTTCACCCGCACCGCGGCGCAGCCGGCGTCGATGGCCGCGAAGACGTACTTCGGCTGGAAGTGGATGTCCGCGATCACCGGGATCTGGGACTTCCTGGCGATGGTGGCCAGCGCGTCCGCGTCGTCCTGGGTCGGGCAGGCGACCCGGACGATCTGGCAGCCGGAGGCCGTGAGCTCCGCGATCTGCTGGAGGGTGGCGCCGATGTCGGACGTCCTGGTCGTCGTCATCGACTGCACGGAAACGGGCGCGTCACCGCCGACGGCGACGGAGCCGACCTGGATCTTCCTGCTGACCCTGCGGTCGGCGAGCTTCGTCGGAACGGAGGGAATTCCGAGAGAAATTGCAGTCATCTGCTGTGCAACCCCAAGGTGTGGATCGTGGTCCCGGATCGGCGGGCTCCAGCCCTTGAGATTACGGCACTGGCGTTCGGCGGGGCACATCGGACACCGAAGTCCACCCAAAGGTGACGGCCGGGCACGAAGCGTGCCCGGCCGTGACAGGAGCCCCAGGGGACCGCTCAGCTGATCTTCACCGGGTTGACGATGTCGGCCACCAGCACGAGCAGCGTGAAGCAGATGAAGATCCCCGCCACCACATAGGCGACCGGCATCAGCTTCGCCACGTCGAACGGGCCCGGGTCGGGGCGCCGGAACACCTTGGCGATCTTCCTCCGCACCGACTCCCACAGCGCTCCGGCGATGTGTCCGCCGTCCAGCGGGAGCAGGGGCAGCATGTTGAAGAGGAACAGGGAGAGGTTGAAGCCGGCGAGCAGCATCAGGAACGTCGCGACGATGTTGGTCGTCGGCACGTCGAGGTTGAGCACCTCACCGCTGAGGCGGGCGGCGCCGACGACGCCGACCGGGGAGTCGTCCTTGCGCTCACCGTCGCCGAAGGCGGCGTCCCACAGGTCGGGGACCTTGGACGGCAGGGCGACGATCGCCTCCGCGCCGTTCTCGATCATGCCGCCCATGCGGTCGACGGAGTCACCGAACGACAGCGGGAGAATCTCGGTCCTGGCGGCGAAGCCGAGGTAGCCGGCCGGGACGAACTCCTCCGGGACGACCTCCCCGTCCTCGTCCTTCTTGGCCACCGTGTTCTCGATGAGCGTGGCCTTCAGGACCTGCTCCGTGCCGCCGCGCTCGACGGTGATGGTGGCGGGGCCGATCGTCTCCCGGATACGGGTCGACAGCGTGGCCCAGTCCTCGACGGGCTCGCCGTTGAACGCGACGATCTTGTCGCCCTCCCGCAGCCCGGCGGCGAACGCCGGCGACTCGGGGTCGCTCTTCGCGCAGGTGTCGCGCTTCTCGCTCTGCGCGATGACGCACTTCTGCACGCCCGCGACCTCGGTGGTCTGCGTCGGCGAGCCGAAGGTCATCATCACGCCGAGGAAGATCGCCACGGCGAGCACGAGGTTCATGAACGGGCCGGCGAACATGACGATGACGCGCTTCCACGGCTTGCGCGTGTAGAAGAGGCGGGTCTCGTCGCCGGGCTTCAGCTCCTCGTACGCCGCGGAGCGCGCGTCCTCGATCATTCCGCGCCAGGGCGAGGTGGAGCGGGCCTCGATGCGGCCGTCCTCGCCGGGCGGGAACATCCCGATCATGCGGATGTAGCCGCCCATGGGGATGGCCTTGATGCCGTACTCGGTCTCGCCCTTGTGCCGTGACCAGATGGTCGGGCCGAAGCCGACCATGTACTGGGGCACGCGGATGCCGAAGAGCTTGGCCGTGGAGAGGTGGCCGAGCTCGTGCCAGGCGATGGAGAACAGCAGCCCGACGGCGAAGAGCGCGATGCCCAGAATGGTCAACAGAATGGTCATGCGCGAGCCTCCGCCGTTGCCTTCGCTGCCGTCTCACGGGCCCTGGCCCTGGCCCAGGTCTCCGCTTCGAGGACGTCCGCCACCGTCAGGGAAGTTCCCGACGCGGGGGTGCCGTGTTCGGCGACCACCTCGGTGACCGTATCCATGATGGCGTTGAACGGCAGCCGTCCGTCCAGGAATGCTTCCACGCACTCCTCGTTCGCGGCGTTGAACACCGCCGGCGCCGTGCCGCCCAGCTCCCCCACGTGGCGGGCGAGGCCGACCGACGGGAAGGCTTCGTCGTCGAGCGGGAAGAACTCCCACGTCGAAGCCGTGGACCAGTCGAAGGCGGGGGCCGCGTCGGGGACGCGCTCCGGCCAGCCCACACCGATCGCGATCGGCCCCCGCATGTCGGGCGGCGTGGCCTGGGCGAGCGTCGAGCCGTCCGTGAACTCCACCATCGAGTGAACATACGACTGGGGGTGGACGACGACCTCGATGCGGTCGAACGGGATGTCGTAGAGCAGATGCGCCTCGATGACCTCGAGCCCCTTGTTGACCAACGTCGCGCTGTTCACCGTGATCACCGGGCCCATCGCCCAGGTGGGGTGGGCGAGGGCGTCCTCGCGGGTCACGCCGGCCAGCTCCGCCCGCGTCCGGCCGCGGAACGGGCCGCCCGACGCGGTCACGACCAGCTTGCGCACATCGCCCCGGGTGCCTGCGGCGAGCGCCTGGAAGAGGGCGGCGTGCTCGGAGTCGACGGGGATGATCTGCCCCGGCTTGGCGAGCGCCTTCACCAGCGGCCCGCCGACGATGAGCGACTCCTTGTTGGCCAGCGCGAGGGTCCGGCCGGCCTCGAGGGCGGCCAGGGTGGGGGCGAGCCCGATGGAGCCCGTGATGCCGTTCAGCACGGTGTGGCACGGGGAGGCGGCGAGCTCGGCGGCGGCGTCCGGACCGGCCAGGATCCTCGGCAGCGGCTCCGTCCCGTACAGCGCGGCGAGTGCCTCGCGCAGCGCGGGCACGGCGTCCTCGCGGGCCACCGCGACCGTCCCGGCACGCAGCTTGCGCGCCTGCTCGGCAAGCAGACCGACCCGGCCGCCGGCGGCGGACAGGGCGGTCACCCGGAAACGGTCGGGGTTGCGCAGCACGAGGTCGATGGCCTGCGTACCGATGGACCCGGTGGAGCCGAGGACGACGATGTCCCGGCGGCCTTCGGAAGGATCGAAGACGATGTGCGGGTCCGCGAGGGGAGATGGGCTGTCGCTCATCCCCCCATTGTGGCCGTACTCCCTGTCCGCGTTGACAGGGAGTACCCGGCGGGCCGCCGTGATCGGGCCCGTGGCAGCCGTGGCCCGTCAGCGGATCGGGCGGTGCACGTTCTCCTTCACCGACGGGCCGGGTGTGGCGTCCGCGATCCACGGGCCTTCGCCGCTCGCGTCGACGACACCCTCCTCCAGCCAGCTGTACGTCCCGGAGAGCACGCCGTCGACGACCTTGCGGTCGAGGTCGTCGGTGTTCGACCAGAGGCGGGTGAACAGCTCCTCGACGCGGATCCTCGCCTGGCGGCAGAAGACGTCGGCGAGCTGGTAGGCCTCGCGGCCGTGGTCCCCGGACGCCCGGAGCATGTCCGCGCGGACACAGGCCGCGCTCATCGCGAACAGCTCGGCCCCGATGTCGACGATCCTGCCGAGGAAGCCCTGCTTGGTCTCCATGCGGCCCTGCCAGCGCGACATGGCGTAGAAGGTCGAGCGGGCCAGTTTGCGGGAGCTCCGCTCGACGTACCGCAGATGCGTGGACAGGTCCTGGTGCCCGGCGGGGTGGAACTCGGCGTACGTACGGGGCAGCTGGCCCGGTCCGGTGACGAGTTTGGGGAGCCAGCGGGCGTAGAAGGCGGCCGCGTTCGCCCCGGCCCTGGCCTTGGCGGCCATCGGCTTGTCGGGGTCGATGATGTCGCCGGCGACGGCCAGGTGCGCGTCCACCGCCTCGCGGGCGATGAGCAGGTGCATGATCTCGGTCGAGCCCTCGAAGATGCGGTTGATGCGCAGGTCACGCAGCAACTGCTCGGCGGGGACGGCGCGTTCGCCGCGCGCGGCCAGCGACTCCGCCGTCTCGAAACCGCGGCCGCCGCGGATCTGGACCAGCTCGTCCGCCATCAGGCAGCCCATCTCGGACCCGTAGAGCTTGGCGAGCGCGGCCTCGATGCGGATGTCGTTGCGGTCCTCGTCGGCCATCTGGGAGGCCAGGTCGACGACGGCCTCCAGAGCGAAGGTGGTCGCGGCGATGAAGGAGATCTTCGCGCCGACGGCCTCGTGCTTCGCGACGGGCTTGCCCCACTGCTCGCGTACCGCCGACCACTCGCGGGCGATCTTCAGACACCACTTGCCGGCTCCGACGCACATCGCGGGCAGGGAGAGCCGGCCGGTGTTGAGGGTGGTCAGCGCGATCTTCAGACCCGCGCCCTCGGGACCGATGCGGTTCTCCGCGGGAACGCGCACCTGATGAAAACGGGTGACGCCGTTCTCGAGACCGCGCAGTCCCATGAAGGAGTTGCGGTTCTCGACGGTGATGCCCTCGCTGTCGGCCTCGACGACGAAGGCGGTGATGCCGCCCTTGTGGCCCTCCGACTTCGGCACCCGTGCCATCACTACGAGCAGGTCGGCGACGACACCGTTGGTGGTCCACAGCTTCACGCCGTCCAGGACGTAGTGATCGCCGTCGGGGACGGCCGTCGTGGCGAGGCGGGCCGGGTCGGAGCCGACATCGGGCTCGGTGAGCAGGAAGGCGGAGATGTCGGTGCTCGCCAGCCGCGGCAGGAACTTCTGTTTCTGCTCCTCTGTCCCGAACTGCTTCAACGGCTGCGGCACACCGATCGACTGGTGCGCGGAAAGCAGCGCGCCGATCGCCGGGTTCGCGGAGCCGACGAGGGCCAGCGCCTTGTTGTAGTACACCTGGGTGAGGCCGAGGCCGCCGTACTTGGGCTCGATCTTCATGCCGAGCGCGCCGAGCTCCCGCAGCCCGTTGATCACCTCGTCGGGGATCCGCGCCTCGCGCTCGATGCGGGCGCCGTCGATCTCCGAGTCGCAGAACCGGCGGAGTTTGGAGAGGAACTCCTCGCCCCGCCGGGTGGCTTCACCGGTCGGCACGGGATGGGGATGGATCAGGTCGAGCCGGAAACGTCCGAGGAACAGCTCCTTGGCGAAACTGGGCTTCCGCCAGTCCTGTTCGCGCGCCGCCTCCGCGACCTGTCGTGCCTCGCGCTCGCTGATCTTCGGGGTGTGGGGCTGATGCAGGGGCTTGTCCGTTGGAGCGGACATGAGGCTCACCTCGCCGCGAATCGGGGACCGCCGGATCGATGACCGGCCGGTGGCTACTCGTTCGTAGTACCCGATTCCCGTCACCTCCACCAGCCCGCGTACGGCACCCGTGAAGCGGCCCGGGCTGCCGGAGCGCGGCCCGGCACGCTCCTCGTATCCGCCTGACCTGCGGCGATGCGGTGGGCTGCGAGGACCGGCCCGGATCTCGTCGCATCCGCCCGCGTCCTGCGGCCCGTGAAGCCGTTCGGTGCGCTCCGGTGGGGCGAGAAGGCGATACTCGTCCTGTGGACTGGTCGGAGCGAGCTCGGGCGGCGGAACAGCTTCAAGAGTGGGACGTGGCGATCGCGCTGGTAAGCGCCCACGCCGAGTGCTTCTCCGACGATCCGGACATGCACGACAACCATCTGTGGCACATGGATCTGCTGGCCCGAGCGGAACGGCTTCCAGAGCTCACGGAGCGCGCCCTCACGGATAGCCACGCACGTCGAAGACTCAACAGATCGCTTCGAGAGCGGGGCATGGAGGCGGCGCTGCGTGACCGCGCCGAAGACGGTGACCGTGGCGCCATGTACGTCCTTGTCCGGCTGATGTGCGGGACGGGTCGGGTGCGAGAAGCCCAGAAGGTGGTCCAAGACATCGGCCCGGACGACCGGTACGCACACCGGATCGTGGCCAGAGATCGCCGGCCATAGGTGTCCGGCCAAGACTTCTTGTGAAGTTGCCGGTGCCGACCTCGGTGAGAATGTCGAACGCCCTCGGCAGCAGTCACCACCGCCTGCGTCCCGCGCCTCAGGAGCCGCCCTCTCAGAACGTGTTGCGCAGCCGCAGCCTCATCGGGCGGCCGTCCGGGTCGACGACGACGCGGTACAGCGGCGTCGCGAGCAGCCGCTGCGCCCGCGAGAGCTCCGGCGGGCGGTAGGTACGCAGACGTCCGGGCGGTCTGGGGCCGCAGCGGCCCCCTTCGTGCCAGGAGTCCAGAGCGGCGGCCGCCGACGCGAAGGCGTCGAAGACGCCGACCGGATCGCACAGCTCGTCGTGCGCCTCCGGGTCCGCGGGGCCCTCACGGTCCAGGTGCTCACGCACGAGCTGCAGCCGCAGGTCCCTGGCGAAGCGGCGCGCGCCGTCGCCGAGGCCGGCGGGGTCCCGCGGTTCCCGGGGGTCCCTCGTCCCGTCCAGAACGGCGCAGCTGAGTTCGGAGTCGTGCGTCCACGAGCGCAGGTTGATGTTGTCGGAGCCCACCGCGGCCCAGACGTCGTCGACCACGCACACCTTGGCGTGCACGTACACCGGTGTCCCGGCATGGTTCTCCAGCCCGTACACGGCGACCCGGCCACTGCCCGCCCGCCGCAGTGTCTCCAGCGCGGTGATGCGGCCGATCAGGTTCATCGGCAGCGTGAGGGTGCCGTCCTGCTCGGGGACGGAGGGGATGACGGCGATGAGGCGCAGCTCCGGGTTCCTGCGCAGCGCCCGGGCGAAGTACCCCACGACCTGCGGGGACCACAGGTACTGGTCCTCCAGGTAGATCAGCGCCCGGGCCCGCCGCAGTGACTTCAGGTAGGCACGCGCGATGCTGCGCTCCCCGTCGGGGGCGAAGTCGTAGCCACGCAGCAGCCGGTTGGGGTACGTGCGCAGCACCTGCACCGTGTGCGTGCCGCACGGCGCGGGATCGGGCAGTTGAGGGGGCAGCGGGTTCGCGTGGACATCCTCCCGGTGCAGCAGTTCACGCAGCCGGGACAGCGGGCTGCGGGTGAGGGGCGCCGGATCCGTCCAGCGTTCCCGGAAGACGGTCTCGATGTCGCCGACCGCGGGGCCCCGGATCGCGAGCTGGACGTCGTGCCAGGGTGGTTGGGGCCCGTAAGCCTCGGCCATGGGCTGGGAGCGGTCGTCGCCGCCATGGCCGATGTCGTCGTTGCGGCTGTGCGACAGGTCGATGCCACCGATGTACGCGACGTCGAGCTCGGGGCGCCCGGGGTGGCGCAGCACGACGCACTTCTGGTGGTGCGTCCCGCCGGGACGCACCCGCATGTCCAGCAGATACTCGCCGCCGCCCGCCCGGACCTCCTCGCCGAGGTGGCGGTTCTCCTCCGCGCTGAACTGAAGACTGTCCAGGTGGGACCGCCACACCAGGCCCTTGACGACCACTCCGCGCTCGGCCGCCCGGCGCAGCACGGTGCCGATCTCGGTCCCGGGGCCCGCAAGACGCTCGTCGGGATCGCCGCGCCAGTCGGTGAACAGCAGCAGGTCCCCGTCACGCAGGGCGCGAACGGCGGCGAGCAGCTCGGCGAAGTAGGTCGCGCCGTGGACCAGAGGACGAACGTCGTTGCCGGCCGACCACGCGGCACCGTCGGGACGCCGACGGTCCAAGCGGGTGGCGGGATTGCCACGCTCACCGGCCGTCAGCAGCCAGTCGACGGATTCCACGGACGGCACCTCCGACCTGCGACAGCAGGGCACGTGACGGTTTCTTCGTACCACTCACCGACCGGTCCCGCAGCCGCTGCCTCTCCTGTCGGCAGGAGGTCGGCTGCCCCAACGAGACCGCGTTCACGCTCGCCGGTGCCAGGGTGCGGTCCGCCTCCGCGGCCGGCGTGCAGGAACCTCCGATGTCGCGAGGGCTGCCGGCAGGGGCTGGGCAGTGCCCGCTCACCGCACCTTCCCTTCGGATACCGCCTGCTCCGAACCGCGAGCGTCAGTAGCCGGTGGCCACCTCCTCGGCGGCGCGGCCCTCTCCGGCCATGAACCGCCAGACCAGGGCGTGCCCCAGGACGATCAGGGCGATCAGGCCGAGGGCCGCGGCCTGGATGGGGCGGAGCCCAAGGTGGGGGGCGAGCCCCGGGAAGGCGCCCACCACAGCGATCAGAACGTAGAGCAGCGCGGCGCCACCCTGCTGCCAGGTGACGAACCGGTCGCCACGGGTGCGGGCCAGCAGCCGCAGCGTGCATACGCAGCCGACCACGGCGAGCGCGATGAAGGCCGCCCGCCAGACCTGCGGCTGCTCGGTGCCGCCGACCTGGGCGAAGAGGCCCATGAGGGCAGGCAGCAGGAAGGACAGGTAGATCCCGCCGACAACGCGGCGCAGGGCCGGGTCGCGCATCCACTCGGCATGGTCCTGGACGACGTTCCACCACAGGCCGACCAGGGTGAAGCAGGTGGCGGAGAACAGGGCGTAGAAGGTGCTGACATCCATGGACGACGAGCATGGCAGCGCTCCCGGTTCCGGCAGGCACCACACGCCCACGCCCGCTCCGCCCCGCCGGTACGGACCAGCCGCCGACGGGCGTGGCCTGCCCCGCGGCGCCGTGATGATCAAATGCTTCCGGGAAGCACCGAGGCGCCCAGCAGTCGCCGACACGTCCGCGGCGATCGACTCCAGGCCGGGACCGTCCACCCGTGCCGCAGGTCAGGCCCGTACATACGAAGACGGCCGGAGCCCCCGCACAGTGGGCTCCGGCCGCCGGTCGCGGACGTACGGGCGTTACAGCGCCAGTCCGGTGAGGACCAGCACCCGCTCGTACGTGTAGTCGTCCATCGCGAAAGCCACGCCCTCACGGCCGACGCCGGACTGCTTGGCGCCGCCGTACGGCATCTGGTCGGCGCGGTAGGAGGGGACGTCGCCGACGATCACGCCGCCGACCTCGAGGGCGCGGTGGGCGCGGAAGGCGGTCTGCACGTCGTGTGTGAACACGCCTGCCTGGAGGCCGTACTTGGAGTCGTTGACCGCCGCGAACGCCTCCGTCTCGCCGTCGACCTTCGTCACGGTCAGGACCGGGCCGAAGACCTCCTCGCAGGCGAGGGTGGCGTCGGCCGGGACGTCGGTCAGCACGGTGGGCGCGTAGGTGGCGCCGTCGCGCTTGCCGCCGGTGAGCAGCTTGGCGCCGCCCTGCACCGCCTCGTCCACCCACGCCTCCACGCGCTTCGCGGCGTCCTCGCTGACGAGGGGGCCGACGTCGGTGGCGGCGTCGGACGGGTCGCCGGTGACCTGCGCCTCGACCGCGGCGACGATCTTCGGCAGCAGGCGGTCGTGGACCGTCGCGTCGGCGATCACGCGCTGCACGGAGATGCAGGACTGGCCGCCCTGGTAGTTGGAGAAGGTGGCGATGCGCGTCGCCGCCCAGTCCAGGTCCTGCTCGCTCGCGAAGTCGGCGAGGACGACGGCCGCGCCGTTGCCACCGAGCTCCAGCGTGCAGTGCTTGCGCGGGACGGAGTCCATGATCGCGTAGCCGACCTTGTCGGATCCGGTGAAGGAGATCACCGGCAGGCGCTCGTCCTGCACCAGAGCGGGCATCTGGTCGTTCGGCACGGTCAGCACGGACCAGGAGCCGGCGGGCAGGTCGGTCTCCGCGAGCAGCTCGCCGAGGATCAGTCCGGACAGCGGGGTCGCCGGGGCGGGCTTCAGGATGATCGGCGCGCCGACCGCGATCGCCGGTGCGATCTTGTGGGCGCAGAGGTTGAGCGGGAAGTTGAACGGCGCGATGCCGAGCACGACACCCTTGGGGAAGCGGCGGGTCAGCGCGAGACGGCCCTGGCCGCCGGCGTCGGTGTCGAGGCGCTGGGCCTCGCCGCCGTTGAAGCGGCGGGCCTCCTCCGCGGCGAACCGGAACACCGAGACGGCCCGGCCGACCTCGCCGCGGGCCCACTTGATCGGCTTGCCGTTCTCGGCGGAGATCAGCTGCGCGATCTCCGCCGTGCGCTCGACCAGGCGCTTCGACACGTGGTCGAGGGCGGCGGCGCGGACGTGGGCCGGCGTGGCGGCGAACTCGTCGCGCACGGCGTACGCGGCGGCGACGGCCTCCTCGACCTGGTCGGCGGTCGGTACGGAGACCTTGCCGACGAGGCGGCCGTCCCAGGGGGAGGTGACGTCGAGGACGGTCTCGCCGGTGGCCTGGCGGCCGGCGAGCCAGAAGGCGTGGGTGGAAGTCATGCGGAGTCCCGGCCCTTCCGAAGTAGTGGGGTCTGCTCGGTTGCTCTCTCCACACGGTAGGGCCGCGGGTCCGCCGGGTCGTTTGTCCGGCGTGGAGTGGTCATGCGCCCCGGCTGGCCGCTTTGGCGAGTCAGCGGCGTCTTTCCGTGGACACGATCAGGCAGACCCCCGCCACGACCACGATGCCGCCGACCGCGATCGGCCAGGACAGCCGCTCGTCGAGCACCAGCGCGCCGAGCAGGACGGCGACCACCGGGTTGACGTACGCGTAGGTGGCGACGAGGGAGAGCGGGGCGTTGTGCAGCAGCCACGCGTAGGCGGTGAAGGCGAGCAGCGAGCCGAAGACGATCAGGTAGGCGAGCGCGGTCCACGAGCGGGCGGAGACATCACCCAGGACGAACCCGTGGTGCTCACCCCTGCCGAGGGCGACGAGGGCGCAGCCGATGCCTCCCGCGACCATCTCGTAGGCACTGGTGGCGAAGGGGTCGGCCGGCATCGGGATACGGGAGGAGGAGAAGGAGCCGATCGACCACATGAGCGTCGCGGCGATCACGGTGAGCACGCCCGTTATACGCACATCGCCGCTGAGGCCGGGCAGCGTCAGCACCGCGAGTCCCGCCAGTCCGAGCGCCACACCGCCGTAGGCGCCGGGGCCGGGACGCTCGCCGGACGCCCGGCGCAGGACGACGACCCAGGCGGGGACGACGGCGATCAGCAGCGCGGCGAGACCGGAGGGGATGGAGGTCTCCGCGAGGACGACCAGGCCGTTGCCACCGAGGAGCAGCAGCAGGCCGACGACGGCCGCGGAGGCGAGCTGGCGCCCGGTGACCTTGAGCGCTGCCGGGCCGCGCCGCCAGGCGACGAGCGCGCCGAGGACCAGACCGGCGACGACGAACCGGATCGCCGCGGAGACGAACGGCGGCATCGTCTCGACGACGATGCGGATGCCGAGGTAGGTGGAGCCCCAGACGACGTACACGATGACGAGGGCGGCCCAGACGGCTCCGGACAGCCGTCGGCGGGCAGGGGCGGCCGGACGCGCGGCGAGGTCCGGCGCGGCGGACGCCGGCTCGGTGGCGGGGTTTGTCATGCGCAGGAGATTAGAGAGCCGAGAGCGTCGAAACCAACAATCCTGCCCGGAAACGGGCAGGATCGGTTGCGTTCGGCACTCAATCGCGCAACGGGCCGCCGTTCGCGCGGGTGCCGTCCCGCGACCGCGCGTCCGCCTCCGCCCGCGCGTGCGCCTCCGCCCGCGCGACGGCCGGTCGTCCCGACGGCCGGTTCATCCGGACCGGCCGTTCATCCGGACCGCCGGTACATCCTCACGGCCCGCATCCGGACCGCCGGTGCATCCCCACGGCCCGTTCATCCCGGACCGCCAGTACATCCCCACGGCCCGTTCATCCGGACCGCCAGTACATCCCCACGGCCCGTTCATCCGGACCGCCAGTACATCCCCACGGCCCGTTCATCCCGGACCGCCAGTACATCCCCACGGCCCGTTCATCCGAACGGCCCGTTCATCCCCGCTGGGGCTCGCCCGTCGCCTTGAGTGCCAGCCACAGCTCCATGCGTACGTCCGGGTCGTCCAGCGAGCGGCCGAGGATCTCCTCCACGCGGCGCATCCGGTACCGCAGCGTGTGGCGGTGCACGCCGAGGTCGGCCGCGGCGGCGTCCCACTGGCCGTGGCGCGACAGCCACGCCCGCAGCGAGGCGACGAGGTCGCCCCGGCCGGTCGCGTCGTGCTCGTGCAGCGCGCGCAGCATGCCGTCCGCGAACGCGCGCACCGCGTCGTCGCCGAGCAGCGGCACGATGGAACCCGCCGCCAGTTCCTCGTGCTCGACGAGGGCGCGGCCGCGCCGCCGGGCGACCGAGAGCGCCTGCTCCGCCTGCTTGTACGCGACGGCGGCCGCGGTCGGACCGGTCGGCGCGGAGAGCCCGACGTAGACCTCGGCCTCGTCGGCGTCCTTGTCCCCGTAGGCCGCGAGGCAGGCGGCGGCCACCGCTCCGCCGTCGACGGCGAGCAGCACCGTGCGGTCCTCGGTCCCGTCGGGCACGGCGAGGAAGGTCTCCCCGGCCCGGCCCGCCGCCGACTCGACCGACTCGGCGAACGCGCCCAGGGCTGCGGGCCTGTCGCCCACACCGGTGTCCGGGTCGCCGGCCGTCTCGGCGATGAGCAGCCGGAACGGGGCGTCGAGCAGCCCGCCGTACAGGTCGCCCGCGACGGCTCTGGCGTGGTCCGGCTGTCCGGACAGCAGCATCCGCAACACCGCCGCGCCCAGGCGCTGTTCGGCGGCCTGCAAGGACCGGGACTGTTCCGTCGCGAGGGTCAGCAGGGCGACCGCGGAGTGCACGGCGTAGCGTTCCGCGGTCCCCAGCGGGGCTCCGGTGCCGACGGCGAGGGCGCCGCGCACCCGGCGTCCGGTGCCGAGCGACTGGAGCTCGACGCGGTCGTCGTCCTCGGTACCGCCGACCACGGCGCTCGCGGGCGCGGCCCGCTCGCGCAGCCTCTCGACGTCGGTGGTGAGGCGGGCCGCCCGCCGGGCCGCCCAGTCGGGGGCCGCGGCGACGACCGCGCCGGAGGTGTCGTACAGCGCCGCCCATCCGTCGATGTGCGCGGCGAGCCGCGCGACGACGGCTCCCGGCCCCTCGGTGAGCGCGGCCCGGGTCAGCTCGCGCTGGGCCTCGAACCCGGCCGTCACGGCCCGGTACTGGTCGGCGGCGATGGCCGCGGAGACGGCCTTGCTGATCGCGAGGAACGGGGTGCGGCGCGGCACTTCGAGGAGCGGCAGTCCCTCCTCCCTGGCGGCCTCGACGAGCGCTTGGGGGATGTCCTCGTAGTAGACGCCCACGGCGAATCCCAGTCCGACGACACCCGCGCCGACCAGCCTGCGCACATAGCGGCGCATGGCCTCGTGGTCCTCCGCGTCGAGGGTCATGGCGGTGACGAGCAGCAGCTCGCCGCCCTCCATGTACGGCACGGGATCGGCAAGCTCGCTGACGTGTGCCCACCGCACCGGTGTCTCGAGCCTGTCCTCTCCGGCGCGCACGGTGAGTTTGAGCGCCGAGTGCTGGACGAGCGAGGCGAGCGTGGGCGGCATGGGACCTGGGGCCCTTCGAAAGGGGACGGCGGTTCGGATTTCGCCGTCCCGTATGAACGGCGTACGTCGATTCTGCCAGGGCGTAGCAGTCCCCGGCCGCCGGCCGTCCCCCGCTCAGGTCACCGGCGGCCTCTGTTCAGGCCGCCGGTGCGATCGCACCAAGGTCCCCGGCTGCCCCGCTCAGGTCCGCAGGTCCACCAGCAGCGGCGGTGCGTGCTCCCCCCGTACGGACGTCAGCGACAGCACCGCGTGCCCGGCGGGCACCGAGTGGGCGAGGTCGGACGCCGACCAGCGGGCGCGTTCGACCTCGCGCACGGTGACCGCCTCCGCGGTGGCCGCCTTTCCGGTGACCAGGCGGCGCATCATGTGCAGCGCCTTCGTCAGGGGCTCGTCGGAGATGATCTGCCGGTTGGTGACGTCCCGTGTCTGGACCCACTCGGTGCCCCAGGTCTCGGCGAACCGGCCGCCGTCCCAGGGGGCGAGGCCGGAGAACGCCATCCGGCAGCCGACGGCGCCGAGCAGCGGGCCGCGCAGCGGCTCCGGCACGTCCTCGAGGGTGCGCAGCGCGAGGACGACGCCGGCGTTCGCGGAGCGCAGCCGTTGCAGCGCGCGCACCGAGTCGGCGGTGACGGTGCTGGTCGCGTCGTCCAGGACGAGACAGGCGAAGAGCGAGCGGTCGGAGCGGGTGAGCGCCGCCTCGGTGAACTGGGCGAGCACCAGCCGGGCGATGATCCGCGAGGCCTCGGCGTGGCCGCGCTCCGGCAGGTCGACGCGGACCCGCAGAGGGTGCTCGATGGCGCGCAGGGAGAAGGTCCGCCCCTCGCCGTCGGTACGGAAGAACGAGGCGAACGCCGGCCGGTCGAGGAAGGCGATCCGTTCCGCGAGCAGCACGCCGATGTCGTCGCCGCGGGCCGACTGGCGTTCGCGGGCGTCCAGTTCACGCAGCTGGGACGCCTCCCCCGCCCGTTCGAGGGCCGTGCGCAGCGCGCCGAGGGCGGCCGGTGCCCCGCCGAGCAGTTCCCGCAGTTCGGCGACGGCGGGGAAGTGGCCGTGCACGCACCGGTAGGGGCCGATGAGCTGGGCCAGCGCGGTGGCGGCGCGCCGGCTGTCGCCGCCGGGCAGACCGGCGGCAAGGTCCCCGACGAGCGCCTCCGCGAGGATCCGGGCGGCCTCGTCCGGGTCCTCCGCGCCGCCGTAGAGGTCGAGGTCGTGGGTCGAGTCGGGGCGGCCGACGGAGATCACGAGGTCGAAGTCGCCGTCCGTGGCGACGGCGGCCCCGTGGGCGGTGACGGCGACGACGGCGGCGCGGTTGGCGAGCGCCAGCAGGCACAGGGACTCGACGACGGGCCGTACGAGCCGCACGCTCTTGCCGGACCCGGAGGGCCCGACGGCGAGCAGCGACGTGCCGAGCAGGGCAGGCTCCAGGGCCACGCCGGTGGTGCGGCGGGCGTACGGATTACGGGCGTCGTCGACGACGGTGCCGATCTTGACCTGGCCTGTCGCCAGGTCGTGCGTCGCGGTGCGCACCGGCAGGTCCCGCAGGCCCGACGGGTGGGCGCAGGCGGCGGGGCCGTGCCTGCGCACGGTCTCCGCGAAGGCGGCGAGCCGCTCGGGCCGGGCGTGGACGCCCTGCCAGGCACGCCGGATCCGCGCGTAGTCCACATCGCCGAGGGTCCCGTTCAAGGTGGCCTCGGCGAGGCGTTCTGCGGCCTCGGTCAGACCGGCGCCGCGCAACTCCGGCCATTCGGCGGGGTCCTTGGGCGGTGGCGGGGCGTCGGGCAGCGGTCCCGCCGTCCTCGCGCGCCTGCGCTGCACGACGGGCCAGGTCCCGGCCCTGCCGACGGCGGCGACGACCGCCGCGGCGAGGAGCACGTAGTAGATGTTCGAGAACCAGGTGAGCCAGGTGACGGTGCGCGGCATCTCGCGCCAGACGCCCGGGAGGAGGACGAACAGCGGCCACAGCGGCACTCCGTACCGCTGCCAGATCTCCTGCCAGTTCCCGACCCGGCCGAAGCCGACGGCGAGCAGTCCGAGCACCAGGCCGTTGTAGAGATAGCTCGCCAGGACGTACATCTCGACGTTGGGGTCGGTGGGTGACCGCCAGGCGTCGGGCACCGACCACAGCATGGGCAGCAGCCACCAGTCCTCGACGAAGAACCACCACCCCTCCAGGTAGCCGTTCCACAACAGCGACCAGAGCAGCCAGCCGCACAGGTAGGCGACGAAGGCTCCACTCAAGAGTTGCCTGGCGGGGACGAGGTCCGGTTCCTCTTCGGGGCGGTCACGGTGGCCGAGCCGCCAGATCCCGGGGGCCGCGGCGGGCCGGGGCACGCGGAGCCACTCCGCGACCTTGGGCCGGGTGGCCGGGGCGTGGCCCGGCCGGGCGGGGGTGCCGGGCGGCACGGACGGTACCTCCGCCGGCGGACCGGCGGGACGCGGCACGGGATTGGCCCGTGTGCCGCGTGCGTCGTATGTGCCTTCGGATTCCATGAACCGCTGCCCCCTGACCAGCCAGGCCCGCTCTCTGCACGGTCAATCTAGTGGGTACGCCCCTTGGGCGGACGGCACACCGGGCCATGATCCCGTGTCCCGGCGTGCCGAGCGGCTCGGTGCCCTGCGGATGCGGCCGGATTTCGCCCTCTCCGGCCCGTCCCGCGCCGCCGTGTCCGCACGCGACCGCGCGCCTATGGCCGTGGCGGACAACGACACACCCCCAATACTCCCGATCGGCGCATGCCCGCACCGGCGCGGCGCACCTAGCCTGCGGAGAAAGACAACAAGCGTCCGGATACACCCCCAGGAGCCCCTCATGACCGCAATCCCGCAGGAGCGCCGCGTCGTCACCGCCATCCCCGGCCCGAAGTCGATCGAGCTGCAGGCCCGCCGTACCGCGACGGTCGCCGGTGGGGTGGGGTCCGTGCTGCCCGTGTTCACGGCCCGCGCGGGCGGCGGGATCATCGAGGACGTCGACGGCAACCGTCTGATCGACTTCGGCTCCGGCATCGCCGTGACCTCGGTCGGCGCCTCCGCGGAGGCCGTCGTACGCCGGGCGAGCGCCCAGCTCCAGGACTTCACGCACACCTGTTTCATGGTGACGCCGTACGAGGGCTACGTGGAGGTCTGCGAGGCGCTCGCCGAGCTGACCCCGGGCGACCACGCCAAGAAGTCGGCCCTGTTCAACTCGGGCGCGGAGGCGGTCGAGAACGCCGTCAAGATCGCGCGTGCCCACACCAAGCGCCAGGCGGTCGTCGTCTTCGACCACGGCTACCACGGCCGCACCAACCTCACGATGGCGCTGACCGCCAAGAACATGCCGTACAAGCACGGCTTCGGCCCGTTCGCGCCCGAGGTGTACCGGGTGCCGGTGGCGTACGGCTACCGCTGGCCGACCGGTCCGGAGAACTGCGGCCCCGAGGCCGCCGCGCAGGCCATCGACCAGATCACCAAGCAGATCGGCCCGGAGAACGTCGCCGCGATCATCATCGAGCCGGTGCTCGGCGAGGGCGGTTTCATCGAGCCGGCCAAGGGCTTCCTGCCCGCGATCGTGAAGTTCGCGAACGACAACGGCATCGTCTTCGTCGCCGACGAGATCCAGTCCGGCTTCTGCCGGACCGGCCAGTGGTTCGCCTGTGAGGACGAGGGCGTCGTCCCCGACCTGATCACCACGGCCAAGGGCATCGCCGGCGGTCTGCCGCTGGCCGCCGTCACCGGCCGCGCCGAGATCATGGACGCTCCGCACGCCGGCGGCCTCGGCGGCACCTACGGCGGCAACCCGGTCGCCTGCGCCGGTGCGCTGGGCTCCATCGAGACGATGAAGGAGCAGGACCTCAACGGCAGGGCGAAGCGGATCGAGGAGGTCATGAAGGGCCGCCTGACCGCGATGCAGGAGAAGTACGACGTCATCGGCGACATCCGCGGCCGCGGCGCGATGATCGCGATCGAGCTGGTGAAGGACCCCGCGACGAAGGAGCCCGACGCCGCGGCGGCCGGCGCGCTCGCCAAGGCGTGCCACGCGGAGGGCCTGCTGGTCCTCACCTGCGGCACCTACGGCAACGTGCTGCGCTTCCTGCCCCCGCTGGTGATCGGCGAGGACCTGCTGAACGAGGGTCTCGACATCCTCGAGCAGGCGTTCGCCCGCCTCTGACCGGCGGCGACGAAGCCACTCTGTGAAGAAGCTGTGGGGGGCCGATGGCGGGATGGAGATCCGGCTGTCGGTCCCCTTCTGCCTGACGTACGGTTTCTGCAGATGAGAGAAACACCCCGCTCGCAGGAGACTGCGGGCGACCCCAGGCCGGAGCCTCCCCAGCCCCGTCCTGGTCGTGCCCTCGCGCACACCACTGGAGCTGCAGGCTCCGGAACTCCTCACCGATCGGAT
The DNA here is from genome assembly GCF_001278075.1 of Streptomyces pristinaespiralis. Lineage (GTDB taxonomy): Bacteria > Actinomycetota > Actinomycetes > Streptomycetales > Streptomycetaceae > Streptomyces > Streptomyces pristinaespiralis. Next base: position 2,614,208 of record NZ_CP011340.1, read on the forward strand.
GGCCGCCCGCCCCAAACCCCCCGGGGCGCGCGGCAAACCGGTCCGGCCGGCCACCTCGGAACCACCCCCCCTGTTCCGATGTGGCCGGCCTCTCGGCGTTCCCGGGCCGCCGTCCTTCTCTGCCTGACGCTCTTCGCGCTGATCACCTGGCAGGTGGCCGTCGAGGGGCCGCTGTTCTTGGCGGACGTACGACTGGGCCGTGCCCTGTTCGGCACCGGGCCCGCGGCCGTCACCGAATTCCTCGCCGATCTCGGCAGCACGGCCGTCGCGCTGCCCGTCCTCGCGGCGGCGGCCGGACACGTCCTGCTGCGTGAGGGACGGCGGTGGCTGCCGGTGTTCGCCGCCGTGGCGGCGGTGGCGGCGGTGCCCGCGCTGGTCGTCCCGCTGAAGCTCTGGATCGCCCGTCCCGCCCCACTGGAACCGGGCACCGGCTGGTACCCGTCGGGCCACACCGCGACCGCGATGGTCGCCTACTGCGGGGCCGCGCTGCTCGTCACCCCGTATCTGCGCCGCAGATGGGCGATGCCCGTCGCCGGGGTGCTCACCCTGGCGACGGGCATCGGTCTGGTGCTGCGCGGCTACCACTGGCCGCTGGACGTGCTCGGCAGCCTGTGCCTCTTCGGGGCGCTGCTGCCGTTCCTCAACTCCACCTGTAGGCGTCGAAGTTCTTCGAGAACTCGAACTGGTTGAAGCGGTCCCAGTTGATGGACCAGGTCATCAGGCCGCGCAGGGCGGGCCAGGTGCCGTGGGTCGCGTAGCTGCCGCAGGACGTCTTCTTCGTCAGGCAGTCCAGCGCCTTGTTCACCTCGGCGGGTGACGTGTGGCCGTTGCCCGCCTGGGTGGAGGCCGGCAGGCCGATCGCGACCTGTTCGGGGCGCAGGGCGGGGAAGAACTTCGACTGGTCGCCCGCCACCGGGAAGCCGGTGAGCAGCATGTCGGTCATGGCGATGTGGAAGTCGGCGCCGCCCATGGAGTGGTACTGGTTGTCCAGGCCCATGATCGAGCCGGAGTTGTAGTCCTGGACGTGCAGCAGGGTGAGGTCGTCGCGCAGGGCGTGGATGACCGGGAGGTACGCGCCGGCGCGCGGGTCCTGGCCGCCCCAGGGGCCGGAGCCGTAGTACTGGTAGCCGAGCTGTACGAAGAAGGTCTCGGGGGCCATGGTGAGCACGAAGTCCGAGCCGTACCTGCCCTTGAGGGTCTTGAGCGCCGAGATCAGGTTGACGATCACGGGCGAGGTGGGGCTGCGGAAGTCGGTGTCGCCGGTGTTCAGCGACAGGGAGTGGCCCTCGAAGTCGATGTCGAGGCCGTCGAGGCCGTAGTCGTCGATGATCTTCGAGACCGAGGTGACGAAGGCGTCGCGGGCTCCCGTGGTCGCGAGCTGTACCTGGCCGTTGGCGCCGCCGATGGAGATCAGCACCTTCTTCCCGGCGGCCTGCTTGGCCTTGATCGCGGCTTTGAACTCCGCCTCCGACTCCACGGTCGGGCACTCGGCGACCGGGCACAGCTTGAAGCGGATGTCGCCGGAGGTGACCGAGGTCGGTTCGCCGAAGGCGAGGTTGATGACGTCCCACGAGTCGGGGACGTCGGCCATGCGGGTGTAGCCGGAGCCGTTGGCGAAGCTCGCGTGCAGGTAGCCGACGAGGGCGTGGGCCGGCAGGTCGCCACCGGTGTCGCCGCCGCCGGAGGTGGTCGTGACGCTGACGGCAGGGGACTTGGGTGACTCGCCGGCCTCGTTGACGGCGGAGACCTGGAAGTTGTAGGTCGTGGCGGCGGTCAGCCCCGTGACGGTGGTCGACGTGCCGCCGACGGTCGCGACCCGCGCGCCGTCCCGGTAGACGTGGTAACCGGTCGCGCCAAAGGAGGAGTTCCAGGTCAGCGGCACGGAGGTGGAGCCGGGGCTGCCGGCGCGCAGGCCGGCGGGCGCGGCCGGGACGGTCGCGGGGTCGCCGCCGGGGCCGAGGAGGGAGATGTCGTCGGCGTGGTAGGCGGGCGTGCCGTACCAGCCGTGGGTGTAGAGCGTCACGGAGGTGGTCGAGGCCCCGGTGCGGAAGGAGGTCGTCAGTTTCTGCCAACCGGGCGCGGACGCCGTCCAGGTGGAGACGTCGGTGGTTCCCGTGCCCGACGCGCCGAGGTAGACGTAACTCCCCTGGACCCAGCCGCTGAGCGTGTAGTCGGAGTTCGGCTTCACGGTGACTGTCTGGGCGCACTTCGCGTTGTCGCTGCCGGCCGGGGTGGCCTTGAGGGCGGAGGTGCCGCTGTGGGTGGGCGAGGAGACGGCGATGCCGCTGCCCGCCGTGCAGGTCCAGCCCGCAAGTCCCGCTTCGAAGCCTCCGTTGCGGGCGAGTTCGGTGTCGGCCGCGGCGGCCGCACCGGTGGTGGCGACGAGTCCTGTGACGGCGAGGACGGCTGCCGCAACGGCAGCCGTAAGTCTTGTGCGGTCCACAACAGCCTCCGGGCATGGGGGGATTCGAGTGCGGCGGCCCACAACCTGGTCCAGACCAATCAGGTTGTCAAGACCTCTGGCACCACTCGGACGGCCACGCCGCGCTCAGTCCCTGCCGCGCGCGAGCCCTGCGGCGGCCTCGTGCATCGCGAGCTCCAGCAGCGCGGGATCGGTGAGTGTCCCCGAGCCGTCCGGGGGGATCAGCCAGCGCACCCGGCCCGCCGTCCCGCCCGGACACGGCACGACGATCCAGGTGCCCTGCCCGGCGGCGCGGACGCCCGTGCCCAGCCACCGTTCCGCGGTGCCGGGCGGTACGAAGAAGCCCATGCGGGACTCACCGAATCCGGAGAGCACCGGACCCGGCCGGTCGACCAGCCGGGTCAGCACGTCCAGGGTGGGGTAGCCCAGCTCGCCCGGCAGGATCAGTACGTCCCAGCGCCTGCCGGCCGGAAGCAGGGCGATACCGTCCCGGCTCCGCTCCCACTCCCACCGGCAGGCCTCCGGGTCCGGCGCCGCCGTCGCCAGCCACTCCATCGCGTTCCTGGCGCTCGATGCGCTCATGATCCGGTCTCCGTTCCGTGTGTACGAGGCTGCTTGCACACACAGAGAGCGGGGCGCGGCCCTTCTATTACGCGACTTCGGCGATCGTTCCGGGGTGAACCGCCGTCGCCCGCCGGGTCCGGGACGCGGCGGGCGAAGAGGGGCGGAACGGCGGGTCAGCTGTCGAAACCGAGCCCGAAGCGGTCCATCGTGCGCAGCCACAGATTGCGCCGGCCGCCGTTGGCGTCGGCCCTGGCCATGGCCCGCTTGGTCAGCTCGATCCCGGCCCACGCCACCGGCTCCGGCGGGAACGGGAGCGGCTTGCTGCGCACCATCTTCAGCTCGGTCCGCTCCGTCCGCTCCCCCGAGAGCAGGTCGAGCATCACATCGGCGCCGAACCGGGTCGCGCCGACGCCGAGACCCGTGAAGCCGGCCGCGTAGGCGACCTTGCCGCCGTGGGCGGTGCCGAAGAAGGCGGAGAAGCGCGTGCAGGTGTCGATGGCGCCGCCCCAGGCGTGGCTGAAACGGAGCCCTTCGAGCTGCGGGAAGCACCGGAAGAAGTGCGACGCGAGCTTCAGATAGGTCTCCGGCCGGTGGTCCATCTCGGCGCGCACCTTGCCGCCGAAGGGATAGACGGCGTCGTAACCGCCCCACAGGATGCGGTTGTCGGCGGTGATGCGGAAGTAGTGGAACTGGTTGGCGCTGTCGCCGAGCCCCTGGCGCCTCTTCCAGCCGACGGAGGCGAGCTGGGCGGCGCTGAGCGGCTCGGTCATCAGGGCGTAGTCGTAGACCGGGACGGTGTAGGCGCGTACCCGCCGGACCAGCGAGGGGAAGACGTTCGTGCCGAGCGCGACCCGGTGCGCCAGGACGCGGCCGCAGGGGGTGCGGACCACCATCCCGGGGCCGGAGGGGGCGAGCCGAAGGCCGGGGGTGTTCTCGTAGATGCGGACGCCCAGTTCCAGACACGCCCGCCGGAGGCCCCACGCCAGCTTCGCCGGGTGCAGCATCGCCACCCCTCGGCGGTCCCACAGCCCGCCGAGGAAGGTCGGTGAGTCGACCTCCGCGCGCATCGCGTCCGCGTCGAGGAGCTCGAGACCGGTGAATCCGAGCCGGGTCGCCTGCTGGTGCATCTCATGGAGCTCGGCGAGCTGATGGGGCTCGGTGGCGACGTCGATCTCACCGGTGCGTTCGAAGTCGCAGTCGATGCGGTACCGGCCGACGGCCTCCTCGATGGCGTCGAGGTTGCGCCCGCCGAGCTCCTCCAGCTCGGTCAGCTCGTCCGGCCAACGGGCCAGCCCGTTGCCGAGGCCGTGGGTGAGCGATGCGGCGCAGAAGCCGCCGTTGCGGCCGGAGGCGGCCCAGCCCGCCTCCCGGCCCTCGATCAGCACGACGTCCCGTGCCGGGTCCCGCTCCTTGGCGAGCAGCGCCGTCCACAGCCCGCTGTAACCGCCGCCGACGACGAGGAGGTCGCACCGCTCGTCGCCGGCGAGGGCGGACAGCGGCTCCGGCTTGCCGGGGTCTTCCAGCCAGAAGGGCGCGGGCCGGGCGTCGGAGAGTGATCGTGCAGAGGTCATGGCGGCTGGGGCCATGGTTCCCACTCCTTCTGGGTGCTACCGGATCGGTGCTGGTGCCGCCCCGTCCGGTCTACCGGATCAGGGCGCGCTTCTTCCGGCGGTTGCTGATGATCTGGCCGCCGGCCACGATCAGTACGGCGACGGCGAACATGGCCGTACCGATGACGTTGATCTGGACGGGCGTGCCGCGCTGGGCCGAGCCCCACACGAACATGGGGAAGGTGACGGTGTTGCCCGAGTTGAAGTTGGTGATGATGAAGTCGTCGAAGGACAGGGCGAAGGCCAGCATCGCGCCGGCTGCGATGCCGGGTGCGGCAATCGGGAGGGTGACCCGAAGGAACGTCTGCACGGGCCCGGCGTAGAGGTCCCTCGCCGCTTCCTCCAGCCTCGGGTCCATCGACATGACCCGTGCCTTCACCGCCACCACGACGAAGCTCAGGCAGAACATGGTGTGCGCGATGAGGATGGTCCAGAAGCCCAGCTCCGCCCCGAGGTTGAGGAAGAGCGTCAGCAGCGAGGCGGCCATGACCACTTCGGGCATCGCCATCGGCAGGAAGATCAGCGAGTTGATCGTGCCGCGGGCGCGGAAGCGGTAGCGGACGAGCGCGAAGGCGATCATGGCGCCGAGCACGGTCGCGCCGACCGTCGCCCACAGGGCGATCTGCAGCGAGAGCGCGAGCGAGCCGCACAGGTCGGCGACGCCGCACGGGTCACGCCAGGCGTCGGTGGAGAACTCCCGCCAGGCATAGTTGAAGCGCCCGGCGGGCTTGTTGAACGAGAACACCATCACGACGATGTTCGGCAGGATCAGGTACGCGAGCGTGAGCAGTCCCGCGATGACGACGATGTTGCGCCTTGCCCAGCTCATCAGACCAGGTCCTCCGTTCCGGCCCGGCGGATGTAGACGGTGACGGTGATCAGCACGATCGCCATCAGGATGAACGACAGCGCGGCCGCCGTCGGGTAGTCGAGCACCCGCAGGAACTGCGACTGGATGACGTTTCCGATCATGCGGGTGTCGGTCGAGCCCAGCAGCTGGGCGTTCACGTAGTCACCGCTCGCCGGGATGAACGTCAGCAGCGTCCCGGAGACCACGCCCGGCATGGACAGCGGGAGGGTCACCTTGCGGAAGGTCGTGGCGGGCCTGGCGTACAGGTCTCCGGCCGCCTCGTGGAGCCGCGGGTCGATCCGCTCCAGCGAGGTGTAGAGCGGAAGGATCATGAACGGCAGGAAGTTGTACGTCAGGCCGGTGACGACCGCCAGCGGTGTGGCGAGCACGCGGCTGCCCTCGGTGAGCCCGAGCCAGCTGGTGACGTCCAGGAAGCCGACGGCGCCCAGCGCCTCCACCACCGGTCCGCCGTCCGCGAGGATCGTCTTCCAGGCCAGCGTGCGGATCAGGAAGCTGGTGAAGAACGGCGCGATGACCAGCACCAGCAGCAGATTGCGCCAGCGGCCGGCCTTGAACGCGATGAGATAGGCGAGCGGATAGCCGAGCAGCAGGCACAGAGCGGTGGCGGTGCCCGCGTACAGAAGCGAGCGCAGGAACTGCGGGTAGTACTCGCTCAGCGCGTCCCAGTAGGTCGCGAAGTGCCAGGTGACCTCGAAGCCCTCCTCCAGCGACCCCGTCTGCACGGAGGTCGACGCCTGGTAGACGAGGGGCAGCACGAAGAAGACGATCAGCCACAGGATGCCGGGGAGCAGCAGCCAGTAGGGGACCAGCCTGCGGCGCACCGAGGGCTTGTGGGCGGGCGGCCCGCCGGGGGCGGGCGACAGCGGGGGTGCCTGGGTGACGGTCATGGGCGCTCCCCCACCGTCTCCACGCCCGCGTCGATGGCCTGGGCGGCGTCGAGGCCGAAGGTGTGCTCCGGGTTCCAGTGCAGGACGACCTCGGCGCCCGGCTCCAGGCCCGCGCGGTGCTCCACGTTCTGTGCGTAGACCTCGAGGCCCTTGCCTGCCGGGCTCTCGACGACGTACTGCGTGGAGACGCCGATGAACGAGGAGTCGAGGATCCGGCCCGTGACGGAGTTGCGGCCGGCGGGCACGGAGTCCGCGTCGGCGGCGGGACTGAGGGAGATCTTCTCCGGCCGGACCCCGACGAGGAGCCGGCCGCCGGCGGCGGTGGCGTCCGGGCAGCGCCCGGCGGGCAGCCGGAGCTTGCCGCCGCCCGCGGTGACGACGACCTCGCCGCCCGAGCTCTGGACCACCTCGGCCTCGATGAGGTTGGAGGTGCCGAGGAAGTTGGCGACGAAGGTGGTCCGCGGGTTCTCGTACAGCTCGGCGGGGGCTCCGAGCTGCTCGACCCTGCCGCCGTTCATCACCGCGACAGTGTCGGCCATGGTCATGGCCTCCTCCTGGTCGTGGGTGACGTGGACGAAGGTGATGCCGACCTCCGTCTGGATGCGCTTGAGCTCCAGTTGCATCTGGCGTCGCAGCTTGAGGTCGAGGGCACCGAGCGGCTCGTCGAGCAGCAGGACCTGCGGGTGGTTGATGAGCGCGCGGGCGACGGCGACCCGCTGCTGCTGGCCACCGGAGAGCTGGTGCGGCTTGCGCTGGGCGAAGTCGCCGAGCTGGACGAGCTCCAGCATGTCGTCGACCTGCTTCTTCACGGACTTGACGCCGCGGCGGCGCAGCCCGAAGGCGACGTTCTCGTAGATGCTCAGGTGCGGGAAGAGCGCGTAGCTCTGGAAGACCGTGTTGACGGGGCGTTTGTGCGGCGGCAGGGCGGTGACGTCCTTGTCGCCGAGACGGACGGTGCCCGTCGTCGGGTCCTCGAGTCCGGCGATCATCCGCAGCGTGGTGGTCTTTCCGCAGCCGGAGGCGCCGAGCAGGGCGAAGAACGAGCCCTCGGGGACGGTCAGGTCCAGCGGGTGGACGGCCGTGAAGGAGCCGTAGGTCTTGCTGATCCCGGAGAGGCGGACATCGCCGCCCGCTTGCTTGTCAGTCATGGGTCGCGATCCCAGGTGTCGGGGGAAAGGGGGGCGGGTCAGGCGCCGATGAGCTTGGCGAACTTCTCTTCGTACGCCGTCTCTTCCTTGCTGGAGAGCGAGCGGAACGAATGGGACTTGGCGGCCATGGCCTCGTCCGGGATGATCAGCGGGTTCTTCGCCAGGTCCGGATCGATCTTCGCGAGTTCGGCGCCGACGCCGGCGACCGGGCACACGTAGTTGATGTACGCGGCGAGCTGCGCGGCGACCGGCAGCTCGTAGTAGTAGTCGATGAGCCGGGTGGCGTTCTTGCGGTGCCGGGCCTCGGCCGGGACGAGCAGGTTGTCGGTCGCCGTGACATAACCGGCGGCCGGGATCGCGTACTTGATGTCGGGGTTGTCGGCCTGGAGCTGGATGACGTCGCCCGCCCAGGCGAGACAGGCGGCGATGTCGCCCTTGGCCAGGTCGGCGGTGTAGTCGTTGCCGGTGAAGCGGCGGATCTGCTTCTTGTCGACGCCCTTCTGGAGGCGTCCGACGGCGGCGTCGTAGTCGGCGTCGGTGAACCGGCCGGGGTCCTTGCCCATGTCGAGCAGGGTCATCCCGATCGTGTCGCGCATCTCGGTGAGGAAGCCCACCCGGCCCCCCAGCGCCGGGTCGTCGAGCAGCTGCGTGACGGAGTCGACCTTCCGGCCGCCGGTCGCCTTCGCGTTGTAGGCGATGACGCACGGGATACCGGTCCACGGGTAGGAGTACGCCCGGCCCGGGTCCCAGTCCACGGTGCGGAACTGGGAGGAGAGGTTGGCGTAGGCGTGCGGCAGCAGCGACGGGTCGAGCTTCTGGGCCCAGCCGAGCCGGATGATGCGGGCCGCCAGCCAGTCGGTGACGTTGATCAGGTCGCGGCCGGTGTCCTGGCCGGCCGCGAGCTGCGGCTGGATCTTGCCGAAGAACTCGACGTTGTCGTTGATGTCCTCGGTGTACTTGACCTTGATCCCGGTCCGCTTGGTGAACGCCTCGAGCGTGGGGCGGCTCTTGCCGTCCTCGCTGGTGTCCATGTACTCGGTCCAGTTGGAGAAGGTGAGCTGTTTCTCCTTGTCCGAGTGGTCGTCGGAGTCGGCGGCTCCGCTCTCCCGCTTGGCGGGCGGGATGCCACAGCCGCTCAGGATGCCCGCGCCGCCGACGGCGAGCGCGCCCGCGCCCGACACCCGCAGCAGCGAACGGCGGGAAAGGGCCCCTCGCCCGTTCGTCAGGCTGCGCCGCATGGCCGCCAGCTGGGCCGCGGAGAGGCGCTCGGTCTCGTACTGCTCCATGACGCTCTGCCCTTTCGGGTGGATAGGGCCGCGACGGGCGCGGCCTGGCAGCTATCGGCCTGTGAAGATCGTGCGGTGCCAGTCCTTGCGGACCACGGCGGTGTTGTCGTACATCACATGCTTGACCTGCGTGTACTCCTCGAAGGAGTACACCGACATGTCCTTTCCGAAGCCGCTGGCGCCCAATCCGCCGTGCGGCATCTCGCTGATGATCGGGATGTGGTCGTTGATCCACACACAGCCGGCCCTGATCTCACGGGTGGCGCGGCCGGCGCGGTACACGTCCCGGGTCCAGGCGGAGGCCGCCAGCCCGTAGGGCGTGTCGTTCGCGAGAGCGAGGCCCTCCTCGTCGGTGTCGAAGGGCAGCACGACCAGGACGGGCCCGAAGATCTCGTGCCGGACGATCTCGCTGTCCTGTGCGGCGCCGGTGACCAGGGTGGGCAGATAGTAGGCGCCGTTCCGCAGCTCTCCCTGCGGCGCTTCGCCGCCGGTCACCACGGTGGCGTAGGCGCGGGCCCGTTCGACGACGGCGGCGACGCGGTCGCGCTGCACGTGGGAGACGAGCGGACCGAGGTCGGTGGCCGGGTCGAACGGGTCGCCGAGCCGGACCGTCGCCATCAGATCGGCGACGGCGGCGACGAAGGCGTCGTAGAGGGGCCGCTGGACGTAGGCGCGGGTGGCGGCGGTGCAGTCCTGGCCGGTGTTGATGAGCGATCCGGCGACCGCCCCGTGCGCGGCGGCCTCGAGGTCGGCGTCGTCGAAGACCACGAACGGGGCCTTGCCGCCGAGTTCGAGGTGGAGGCGTTTGACGGTGTCGGTGGCAATGCGGGCGACGCGCCTGCCGACGGCCGTCGAGCCGGTGAACGAGGTCATGTCGATGTCCGGATGACCGACGAGGTGCTCGCCGGCGTCCTTCCCCGCGCCGCTGACGATGTTGACGACGCCGTCGGGAACGCCTGCCTCGGTCGCCGCCTGGGCGAACATCAGCGAGGTGAGCGGGGTGATCTCGGCGGGCTTGAGGACGATGGTGTTGCCCGCGGCGATGGCCGGCAGAACCTTCCAGGCCGCCATCTGCAGCGGATAGTTCCAGGGGGCGATGGAACCGACCGTGCCGATCGGTTCACGCCGCACGTACGAGGTGTGGTCGCCGCTGTACTCGCCGGCGGACTGCCCTTCGAGGTGACGGGCGGCGCCGGCGAAGAACGCGGTGTTGTCGATGGTGCCGGGGACGTCGAACCCCGTACTCAGTCTGATGGGCTTGCCGCACTGGAGCGACTCGGCACCGGCCAGGTCCTCCGCCCGGTCGGCCAGTACGGCGGCGAAGCGGTGCAGCGCCTCGGACCGCTCGCCCGGGGTGGCGCCTGCCCAGCCGGGCCGGGCGTCACGGGCGGCGGCGACGGCCGCGTCCACGTCCGCGGGGCCGGCCAGTTCGTACGTGTGGATCGTCCGGCCCGTGGCCGGGTCGACGATGTCCTGCGTACGCCCCGAGGTCCCGGGGCGCAGCTTTCCGCCGATGAACTGCGCGCCGGCGGCGAAGCGGTCCTGCGTCTGGAAGCGGTTGCCCATAGCGCTCTCCGTAGTCCCAGCTCGAATTGAGTGCCGATCCTGACAGAGGGTGACCCATGCAACAAGGGATTCCGTTGTTGCCATTTGATTACGCGACGGAATCGGTCGACCATGTGTCGCGTCACCGGTCCCGCCGCAGGACGGGATGTCCGTGGCGGCTGTCAGACTCCTGTGCATGGGGACGATCGATGAGCTGATCAAGCGCACGGCCGACGGTCGGCGGGTGAAGTATCTGCACTTCTGGGGGCACACACCGCGCAAGGACGGGACCATCGGGGCCAGTTGCCTCAGTCAGTGGTGGCCGTCGCCGTTCGAGGTCGACGGCGTGCGGTACGCGACGGCGGAGCACTGGATGATGGCGGCCAAGGCCCGGCTGTTCGGCGACGCGGAGGCGGAGCGGAAGGCGCTGGCCGCGAAGTCACCGGCGGAGGCCAAGAAGGCGGGGCGGCTGGTGCGCGGCTTCGACGACACCGTGTGGGAGCGCGAGCGGTTCCAGATCGTGCGCTCGGGCAGCGTGCACAAGTTCGGGCAGGACGCGGCGCTGCGCGACTTCCTGCTGGCCACGGGGGACCGGGTGCTCGTCGAGGCCAGCCCGATGGACCGCGTCTGGGGCATCGGGCTGGCCGCGGACGACGAGCGGGCGCAGGACCCCGCGCGCTGGCGCGGACTCAACCTGCTGGGGTTCGCGCTGATGGAGGCACGCGAGGAACTGCGGAGCGGTACCGGCTGACAGCCGCCGCCACCGGGAAGGCATCGGCACTGCCGGGCGGCACCGCCGGCGGCGGCCGGCCGACAGCGCCGGACTAGCGGGTGACGTCGACGACCAGGTGGTTCGAGTAGCTGTCGTAGTCGTAGTCGTCCTGCTTGTTCTCCTCGTTGATCGCCGTGGTGATGCCCCAGGCGATCAGCGCGATGACGACGGCCCCGATGACGATGCCGCACACGCCGAGGATGATGCCCGCCAGCGCCATGCCGCCGTTGGTGGCCTCGCCCCGCTGGGCGCGCTTGCGGCCCAGGATGCCGAAGATCAGCGCGAGGATGCCGAGGACGATGGCGACGACGCCGTACAGACAGAAGAGGCAGACGGAGAGGATGCCGAGCACCATCGCGGTGATGCCCATGCCGTTCGCCGGCTGCTGCTGCCAGCCCGCGGTCTGGCCGTAACCGGGATAGCCGGGATATCCCGCGCCGTACGGGTCCGGGGCGCCGAAGCCGGCGGCCGGAGGCTGCGGCAGGCTCGGAGCGGCCGGGTATCCGTAGGCTCCCGCGGCGGGCTGGGCCGGTGCGGGCCCGCCGGGCGCGACGGGCGGCGGCGGGACGGACCCGGTGTCCTCGGGGCCGGCGCCGGGCATCGAGATGACCGTGGGCTGGTCGTGCACGCCGGGCGGGGCCGCTGCCGGCTTGTCCAGGGGCACCTTGCCGGCGGCGCTGCCGCTCTCCGGCGGAGCCCACGGGTCGTGCGGCTGCGGCCCGCCGGGCGGCTGAGCCTGATTGTCGGACATCGTTCTCCCCCATCGGTGGTCCGGCCATGTTACGGCCTCGGTTCCCGGCGCCGGGGGCCGCCTACCATGATCCCGGAGCAGAACCACCGCCCGGCGAAAAGGACCTGCCCCCGCCCGCAGGAGCGGCCCGTCCCACCTGGAGGAATCCGATGACCGATCTGCGCCCCTTCATCGCAGGGCTGCCCAAGGCAGAGCTGCATGTGCACCATGTCGGTTCCGCCTCTCCGCGGATCGTCGCGGAACTGGCCGCGAACCACCCGGACTCGAAGGTGCCCACCGATCCCGAGGCACTCGCCGACTACTTCACCTTCACCGACTTCGCGCACTTCATCGAGGTCTACCTCTCGGTCGTGGACCTGATCCGCACCCCGGAGGACGTCCGGCTGCTCACCTTCGAGGTCGCCCGTGACATGGCGCGGCAGAACATCCGCTACGCGGAGCTGACCATCACGCCGTTCAGCTCCACCCGCCGCGGCATCGACGAGAAGGCCTTCATGGCCGCCATCGAGGACGCCCGGACGGCTGCGGAGCGGGAGCTCGGGGTGGTGCTGCGCTGGTGCTTCGACATCCCCGGCGAGGCAGGGCTCGAGGCCGCGGCGGAGACCGCCCGGCTGGCGGTCGACCTGCGCCCGGAGGGCCTTGTCTCCTTCGGCCTCGGCGGACCCGAGATCGGCGTCCCGCGCCCGCAGTTCAAGCCGTACTTCGACCGCGCGATCGCCGCCGGTCTGCGGTCCGTGCCGCACGCCGGCGAGACGACCGGACCGCAGACGGTATGGGACGCGCTGAACGACCTGCGCGCCGAGCGCATCGGACACGGGACCAGCTCCGTGCAGGACCCGAAGCTGCTGGCGCACCTCGCCGAGCACCGGATCCCGCTGGAGGTGTGCCCCACGTCCAACCTCGCCACCCGGGCGGTCACCGACCTCGAGCAGCACCCGGTCAAGGAGATGGTCGCCGCCGGCGTCCTCGTCACGGTCAACAGCGACGACCCGCCGATGTTCGGCACCGACCTCAACAACGAGTACGCGGTCACCGCCCGACTGCTGGACCTGGACGAACGCGGTGTCGCCGGTCTCGCCAAGAACGCGGTGCAGGCGTCGTTCCTCGACCCGGCCGGCAAGGCCCGGATCGTCTCCGAGATCGACACGTACACCGCCGAGTGGCTCTCCCGCTGACATGCGCGCGGTGACGGTGGTCGCCCACCGCGGCGACCCGTACCGGTTCCGGGAGAACACCCTGCCCTCGCTGCGCTCGGCCCTGGAACACGGCGCGGACGCGGTCGAGATCGACGTACGGCTCACCAGGGACGGTGTCCCCGTGCTGCTGCACGACGCGACCCTGAAGCGGTTGTGGGGTCATGACCGGCCGCTGGCGGGGCTCACGAAGGAGGAGGTCGACGGCCTCACCCGTGCCGGTGTGCCGACCCTCCGTGAGGCGCTGACCGGAGCGGGCCCGCACCGAATCATGATCGATCTGCCCGGTGCGTCACCGGAGTCGGTGCGGCGCGTGGTGGACACCGTCCGCGACTGCGGTGCGGCGGAGCACGTGTACTACTGCGCCGGTCCCGCGACGATGCTCGCGGTCCGTGCGGCCGACGCCGCCGCGGAGATCGCGATGACCTGGACGACGCTGGCGCCGCCGCGGCCCGCGCTGCTGGACGCGGTGAGGCCGCGCTGGCTCAACTACCGTTTCGGCCTCATCGGGCGGGAGTTGACGGACCGTGTGCACCGGGACGGTCTGCTCGTCTCCGCGTGGACGGCGGACACCCGCCGTACGATGAGGCGACTGATCGGCTGCGGCGTCGACTCGATCACCACCAACCGGGTCGACGCCCTGCGGGCCGTCCTCGAAGACTCGCGCTCCCCGAAGGGACCTCGCAGGTGACGATGCGGATCCGCACCGACATCGCCCACAACTCCCGCGTGTGGAACCACTGGCTGGGAGGCAAGGACAACTACGCGGTGGATCAGCAGGTCGGCGACCGGATAGCCGGCATGTTCCCGAGCATCGCCGAAGTGGCCCGCGCGGACCGGGCGTTCCTCCGCCGGTCCGTGTCGTACCTGGCGGGCGAGGCGGGCATCCGCCAGTTCCTCGACATCGGCACGGGGCTGCCGACCGCCGACAACACCCATGAGGTGGCGCAGCGCATCGCGCCCGATGCCCGGATCGTCTACGTGGACAACGACCCTGTCGTGCTGACCCACGCACGCGCCCTGCTGGCGGGCACGCCGGAGGGCGTCACCGAGTATGTGGACGCCGACGCCCACGACCCCGATCTCATCCTCCGCTCCGCCGCGGCGACGCTCGATCTGCGCCGTCCCGTCGCCGTGATGATGCTGGGCATCCTCAACTTCGTCCTCGACACCGACCAGGCACGGTCGATCGTCCGGACCCTGATGGACGCGCTGCCGTCCGGCAGCCATCTGGTCCTCACCCACCCCACTCTGGAGTTCGGCGGCGAGGGAAACAGGGAGGCGATGGCGTTCTGGAACGAGCACGCGACCCCGCCCATCACCGCGCGCGGCCGTATGGAGTTCGCCTCGTTCCTCGAGGGCCTGGAGCTCGTCGAACCGGGCATCGTCTCGTGCGCGCGCTGGGGCGCCCCGGCGGCGGCGGAGGTGCCGCAGTTCGGCGCGGTGGGCCGCAAGCCGTAGTGGACACGCGGCGGACGGCCGCCAGGGCGCGGGCCCTGGCGCGGGCCAATCCATGGTGTGTCGACATCGGGGTCGCGCTTCTGGTGCAGGCGGCGATGACCATGCCGTTCGTGGTGCCGCGTCCCGTCGGGGCGCCTCCGGCGACCTGGGCGGCGTACGGACTCACCACCCTGACGGTGCTGCCCCTCGTCTGGCGGCGGCGCGCTCCGGTGGCCGTGCTGCTGGCCGTGCTGGCGGCCGGCGGCCTGTACCAGGTGGCGCTGGACGGGCCGGGCCAGCCGCTGCCGTACACGGGGCTGGTGGTGGTGCACACGATCGCCGCGCTGTCGCCGCCGGCCAAGCGCCTGGGCGTTCTGCTCTCGCTGCCGCCGGTCGTCGGGGCGTCCGTGTGGCTGAACAGCCGGTCGTTGCGGGAGCTGACGTTCTCGCTGTTCGTCCTCGGCGCGGCCTATGCCTCCGGGCGCCTCGCCGACACGAGACAGGCGTACATCACGGCGGTCGAGGACCGGGCGGCGCAGCTGGAGCGGGCGAACCGGATCGAGGCGGAACGCTCTGCCGCGCGGGAACGGGCCCGGATCGCCCGGGAGATGCACGACATCCTCTCCCACGCGGTGAGCCTGATGATCGTGCAGGCGGAAGCGGGGCCGGTCGCCGTCCGCACGGAGCCGCAGAAGGCGGAAGCGGCGTTCGACGCGATATCCGAGGCGGGGCGTGACGCCATGGCGCAGCTTCGCCGCATGCTGGGGGTGCTGCGGGAGGACGAGGAGCCCGGGGCGCCCCGGGCACCGCAGCCGGACGCCGGCGACCTGCCCGCCCTGATCGACCGGGTCAGGGCCGGTGGTCTGGAGGTCTCCTGCCGTACGGAGGGAACGGCGCGGGCACTGCCGCCGGCGACCGGGGCCACCGTGTTCCGAGTGGTGCAGGAGGCGCTGACGAACGTGGTCAAGCACGCCGGGCCCGCCCGGGCGTCCGTCCTGCTCCGCCACGGCCCGGGCGCCCTGGAGATCACCGTCACCGACGACGGCCGGGGGCCGGGCCCGGCGGGCGCCCCGGGGACGACGGGCGGCCACGGGCTGACGGGCATACGGGAAAGGGCGGCGGCACACGGCGGTACCGCGAGCGCCGGCGCGGGGCCCGGCGGCAGGGGCTTCGAGGTCAGGGTCGTCCTGCCGGTCCCGACCGGCACGTACGGGGCGCCGCCGGGGACGTAAACTCCCGTCGGGAGGTGGGACGTTGACGATCCGTGTGCTGGTCGCGGACGACCAGGAGCTGGTCCGCAGCGGCTTCGCGATGATCCTTGACGCGCAGCCGGACATCGAGGTGGTCGCCGAGGCGGGCGACGGGGCGCAGGCCGTCGAGGCCGTGCGCCGCCACTCCCCCGATGTGGCCCTGCTCGACATCCGTATGCCGCGCATGGACGGCATCGAGGCGTGCCGCGAGATCAGCACCGTCTCTGCCTGCCGGACCGTCATGCTGACCACCTTCGACTCCGACGAGTACGTGTACGAGGCGCTGCACGCGGGGGCCAGTGGCTTTCTGCTGAAGGACGTGCGGCGGGACGATCTGGTCCACGCGGTACGCGTGGTGGCGCGGGGGGACTCGCTGCTGGCACCGTCCGTCGCCCGCCGGCTGATCGAGGAGTACACCCGCGCCGTCCCTCGCGTCCCGCAGCCGGACGGCAGGCTGGAGTCCCTGACCACGCGGGAGCGCGAGACCCTGCTGCTGCTGGGGCGCGGCCTTTCGAACGCCGAGATCGCCGCCGAGCTGGTGGTCAGCGAGCACACGGTCAAGACCCATGTGGGCAACGTGCTGGCGAAGCTGGCGCTGCGGGACCGGATCCAGGCGGTGATCTGCGCCTACGAGAGCGGACTCATCGCGGCGGGCTCTCCCCCGCTCGGGGGAGCAGGCGCCTGCGGCTCCCCCGCACCGGCGAGCGGCTGAGCCAGGGAAGACCGCCCGCTCCGGCGATCCGCACGGCTGCTCCCGTCAGCAGGATGAGAGACGTCCGTCACCCGACGTCACGGCATCCTGGAGCACGCATCATGAAGGCCCGTACCCGAACCGTCCTCGCCGCAGCGCTCGTCCTGGGTCTTGCCGGCGGCCCCTCCGTCCTCCCCGCCACGGCCGGCACGCCCGCCGCCGACGCGCCTGTCGCCGCACTGCCGTCGGGGCCGGACGCGGCCGCTCTTCGCGCCGTGATCGACGCGGTGCGCGATCCGGCGACGGCGAGGGCGACCGCGGCCCTGGTCCGCGTCGGCGGCGGCGGACAGTGGCGGGGCAGTGCCGGCGTGCACGATCTGCGGACGGGCCGCCCGGCCGACCCCGCCGGACGGTTCCGGGCCGGCTCCGTGACCAAGGTCTTCACCGCGGCGACGGTTCTGCAGCTGGCCGCGGAGCGGCGCATCGACCTGGACCGGACGGCCCGCTACTACCTTCCGGAGCTGATCCCCGCGGCCTACGAGGCCGTGACCGTGCGCCAGTTGCTGAACCACACCAGCGGGATACCGGCCCCTGACTTCGAGGGGGACGACGTCGACGACTGGTACGAGAACCGCTTCGACCTGCACGACCCGCGGGACATGGTGCGCTCCGCGACGTCGAAGCCGCGGGAGTTCCCGCCCGGCGAGCAGCAGCACTACCTCAACATCGGTTACACGATCGCTGGTCTGCTGATCGAGCGGGTCACCGGGGACACGTACGAGAACCAGGTCGCACGGCGGATCCTGCGGCCGCTCGCGCTGCGCGACACCTCCTACCCGGGCTCCGATCCGCGCATCCACGGCCGGCACAACCACGGGTACCAGGTCTTCGCGTCCGCGGACGGCGGTGAGGAACTGCGCGACGTCAGCGTCTGGGGCGCCACGGACGCCTGGGCCGCGGGTGACCTCATCTCCACCACGGCCGATCTGGAGCGTTTCACCCGGGCGCTGTTCGGCGGACGGGTGGTGCGCGGGCCGTTGCTGGAGGAGATGTTCACCCTGCCGCAGTTGAAGAAGGGGACGGCGAGCCACAGCGTGGGGATGAGCCGTTGGCGGCTGGGCGGCCGCGAGGTCTGGGGCAAGACCGGCGGCCGCTGGGGCTACAACTCGGGCATGGGCGGTACCCGGGACCTGTCACGCACGCTCGCCTACAGCGTCAACTCGACGGACGCGAAGGGGCAAGACGCCAACCCGGTGGTGATGGACATCATCGTCGCCACCTTCGGGGCGCCTGACGGTCGGTGAGCCACGGCCGGCCTGAAGCCGCAGCTCAAAGGTCAAAGGCCGCCGGGGCACTCCGGTCACGCCCCCGAAACATTGATGGCGCTCTTTGAAGACCGGCCGGGTGATGCTCGTGCTGCCCCGGGCGTGCTCAGTGAACTCCCCGATCGCGCTGCAACTGAGGGAGGCGGGCCACCTGTTCGACACCAGGGCTACGCTCGCGATGATCAACACAGAGGAGGTACGTGCATGGATCTCACAGGGAGCACGGTGGTCGTCACCGGGGCCGGGCGTGGGTTCGGGCGAGCGTTGGCCTTGCACGCGGGCCGGTCGGGGGCTCAGGTGTTCGTTTCCGCTCGTTCTCCGGCTGCGGCACAGACCGTGGCCCATGAGGTGGCGGCGGACAGCGGCGCGAGAGCCGACGCGTTCGGCTGTGATCTGGCCGACCCGGCTTCCGTAAGGGCGTTCGCGGAGGGGGTCGCCGCCCACACCGACCACGTGGACGTGCTGATCAACAACGGTGCCCGCTACCTGGAAGGCCCCGACCTGTGGGATGCCGACGACGACGCGATCACCGACACCA